>NZ_FNJJ01000007.1:62130-291442 GCF_900104265.1 Ectopseudomonas guguanensis | reverse complement strand
CTTGTGCAAAGAAAGTAAGCAAAGAAACACACCCCTGCATACGGCCCCGGCTGCGCCGGGGTTCCCTCGCTCCATCACCGTTCCAGGGGCACGCCGTGAAGGGCCATCCCTGGCCCATCACGACTCTCGCGGCATCCATGCCGCTCAACCCCTTCCACGGTGATTCCACTCGGCCTCCTGAAGGGGACTTGGGCGTCGTCTGTTCCATCGCAGTTGAAGAGCAAGGGCAAAGGCAAAAGCAAAGGCAAAGGTCAGACGCCGCCAATTTCAACTTCGCAAAGATTATGCAAGCTCGCGCCTCGGTCCCGTCAGGAGGCCGAAACGTAGCGCAGCGGAGTAACAAGCCGCAGGCAGACCCGAAGGGTGAGCGCAGCGAATCAAGGTGTGGCGCCCGTAAGGGGCGCAACCCAAACGCTCAGTACACTCGGTAATGGATAGTGCTAAGTCAGCAAGCGATACGCAAACAAACCTGCCAGTCCGGGGCCAACCCGCACTTTCCCCAAAATATGCGAACAACCAATAAAAAACCCGCTGATCTTGCGATCAGCGGGTTTCGTATATGGCGCAGCGGACGGGACTCGAACCCGCGACCCCCGGCGTGACAGGCCGGTATTCTAACCGACTGAACTACCGCTGCGTGTCGGCTGGACTTGCGTCCAAAGAACTCTTGAAACTCTGTAGCGTCCGATGGCGCCCTGGCGGGCTTTGCCATCTCAGACCGAACCGATATCGATCTGGCAAATAGTGGCGCAGCGGACGGGACTCGAACCCGCGACCCCCGGCGTGACAGGCCGGTATTCTAACCGACTGAACTACCGCTGCGCGTCGGCCGGACTTGCGTCCGAATTCGCTATGGTGGGTGGTGACGGGATCGAACCGCCGACCCTCTGCTTGTAAGGCAGATGCTCTCCCGGCTGAGCTAACCACCCATGTGCCTTAGCGAGGCGCGCACTTTATGCAGGTGGCGAAGCTAAGTCAACACCCTGCTTGAATTTTTTCTGAAAAAAGCACGCCGCTTCAATCCATCTCGCCGCACAGCTCGGCAGCTCTCAACAAGGCCGCCGTCAGGCTGTGGCGCTCCCAGTCGGCCAGGGCCGCGAAACGCTGGTTGAATTCCGGCGGCATCAGCGAGGGCGCCTGCTGGATCAGGTCGCGCCCGGCATCGCTGATCAACAGCCATTGCCGGCGGCGATCGCGATCGTCGCGCTGGCGCTGCAGCAGGCCGCGCTCCTCGAGGCGATCGAGCAGGCCGGAGAGCGTCGCCGCCGTCAGGCTGACGCGACTGCTGAGCACGCTGGCAGTCATGCGCGTCTCGCTGGCCAGCACCTGCAGAACCATCAACTGCATGGGCATCAGTCCACCAAAACGCGCCAGGCGCTTGGCATGCACCTCGCCCGCCTGCTGCAGGCGCCGCAGCGCCTGGAATAGTGGCATTTCAAAGGCCATGACAGATGACAAATCAATTTCAGCAGGAACTTTTTTAGCGCTCATAAACACCAATTCATAACAACCAAAGCTTTGACATGAAAGCATTTTCTTGTTTTGGTGTAAAACGGCTCGACCACGAGCCACTCCCCAACGGCAACACCGGTAAGGAACTATGTGCGGAATAGCTGGAGAACTACGTTTTGATCGACGCCCCGCGGACCTGGCGGCAGTCGAGCGCATCACCCACCACCTGGCCCCTCGCGGCCCCGACGCCCACGGCTTTCACAGTCAGGGCCCCATCGCCCTGGGCCACCGCCGCCTGAAGATCATGGATCTCGCCGAAGCCTCGGGCCAGCCGATGATCGACAGTGACCTCGGCCTGTCGATGGTGTTCAACGGCGCCATCTACAACTACCCGGAGCTACGCAGCGAACTGGAAGCGCTGGGTTATCGCTTCTTCTCCGGCGGTGATACCGAAGTGCTGCTCAAGGGTTATCACGCCTGGGGCGACGCCCTGCTGCCCAAGCTCAACGGCATGTTCGCCTTCGCCGTCTGGGAGCGAGACAAGCAAAGCCTGTTCATCGCCCGCGACCGTCTCGGCGTCAAGCCGCTGTACCTGTCGCGCACCGACGAGCGCCTGCGCTTCGCCTCCTCGCTGCCGGCCCTGCTGCAGGGCGGTGACATCGCCGGAACGCTCGATCCGATCGCGCTCAACCACTACCTGAATTTCCATGCCGTGGTGCCGGCGCCGCGCACCATCCTCGCAGGTGTCGAGAAGCTGCCACCGGCCACCTGGATGCGCATCGACGCGCAAGGCGAGGTCGAGCAACAGACCTGGTGGACACTGCAGTTCGGCCCACAGGGCGAGGAAGTGAACTACGGCTTGGAAGAATGGCGCGACCGCACGCTGGAAACCATGCGCGAAGCGGTGGAGATTCGTCAGCGCGCCGCCGTGGATGTCGGCGTGCTGCTCTCCGGCGGTGTCGATTCGAGCATGCTGGTCGGCCTGCTGCGCGAAGCCGGCGTGGAGAACCTCTTGACCTTCTCCATCGGCTTCCAGGATGCCGGTGGCGAGCGTGGCGACGAGTTCCAGTATTCGGACCTGATCGCCCAGCGTTTCGCCACCCGCCACCACCAGTTGCGCATCGGCGAGCACGAGATTCTCGAGCAACTGCCGCAGGCCTTCCGTGCCATGAGCGAGCCGATGGTCAGCCACGACTGCATCGCCTTCTATCTGCTCTCGCGGGAAGTGGCCAAGCACTGCAAGGTGGTGCAGAGCGGCCAGGGCGCCGACGAGCTGTTCGCCGGCTACCACTGGTACCCGCAGGTCGACGGCGCCAAGGATGCCTTCGCTGCCTACCGCGCGGCCTTCTTCGACCGCGAGCACGACGAGTACGCCGCCTGCGTGCGTCCCGCCTGGCTGACCGGCGACATGGCCGGCGAGTTCGTCCGCGAGCACTTCGCCATGCCCGGTGCCGAGGCGGCAGTGGACAAGGCGCTGCGCCTGGACAGCACGGTGATGCTGGTGGACGACCCGGTCAAGCGCGTGGACAACATGACCATGGCCTGGGGCCTGGAGGCGCGCACGCCGTTCCTCGACTACCGCGTTGCCGAGCTGTCGGCGCGCATTCCGGCGCGCTTCAAGCTGCCCGAAGGCGGCAAGTACGTGCTCAAGGAAGCGGCGCGCAAGGTCATCCCCAGCGAGGTGATCGACCGGCCCAAGGGATACTTCCCGGTTCCCGGCCTCAAGCACCTGGAAGGCGCCACGCTCGGCTGGGTGCGCGACCTGCTGCTCGACCCCAGCCAGGATCGCGGCCTGTTCAATCCGAAGATGCTCGACCAGTTGCTGACCAACCCGCAGAGCCAGCTCACGCCCCTGCGCGGCTCCAAGCTGTGGCAGCTCGCGGCGCTCAACCTGTGGCTGAGCGAGCAGGGTCTGTAAAACCAAACGGGGGCGGACCTAGCGCCGCCCCTACAGGATCAATGGTCGTAGCCCGGATGAATCCGGGGTGGTCACGACACCACACTCGATCCGGCCCAGACCGGAGGTAGAGATCAAGGACAACTCATGCGCTCCACTGCCTACAACCAACGCCTGCTGCGCGGCCAGGCGCCCTCCTACGAACGTCTGCAGGCGCGCCTGGCCGAGGATCATGCCAGCCAGCCGAGCCAGCCGCAGGCCATTCATTGCGGCTGGGGCCGCCTGCTGATCGGCCACACCTATCCCGATGCCACGACGCTGGCCGAAGCCCTGCTTGCCGAGCAGCCCGGCGAGCGCGATATCGCGCTGTACGTGGCCGCCCCGCATCAGGTGCTGGCGCATGCGCCGCAGCAGCTGTTTCTCGACCCCTCCGACACCCTGCGCCTGTGGTTCAGCGACTACCGCCCCGCGCGCCGCATCTTCCGTGGTTTCCATATCCGCCGCGCGCAGAACGATGCCGACTGGCAGGCCATCAACTGCCTGTACCAGACCCGCAACATGCTGCCGATCGATCCGACCAAGCTCACCCCCTACAACGAAGGTGGCCCCACCTACTGGCTGGCCGAGGACGAGGACAGCGGCGCGGTGATCGGCAGCGTCATGGGCCTGAACCACCAGCGCGCCTTCCGCGATCCGGAAAACGGCAGCAGCCTCTGGTGCCTGGCGGTGGCGCCGCAGTGCAGCCGCCCGGGTGTCGGCGAGGCGCTGGTGCGTCACCTGATCGAACATTGCATGAGCCGCGGCCTGAGCTACCTCGACCTGTCGGTGCTGCACGACAACCGCCAGGCCAAGAAGCTCTACGCCAAGCTCGGCTTTCGCGAGCTGCAGACCTTCAGCCTCAAGCGCAAGAATGGCATCAACCAGACCCTGTTCCTCGGCCCCGGCCCGCAGGCCGAACTCAACCCCTACGCGCGCATCATCGTCGACGAGGCGCTGCGCCGCGGCATCGAGGTGCAGGTGGACGACGCCGAGGCCGGGCTGTTCACCCTCAGCCATGGCGGCCGCCGCATTCGCTGCCGCGAGTCGCTGTGCGACCTGACCAGCGCGGTGAGCATGACCCTGTGCCAGGACAAGCGCCTGACCCACCGCGCCCTGTCACGCGCCGGCCTCAGCGTACCGGCGCAGCGCCTGGCCGGCAGCGCCGAGGACAATGCCACCTTCCTCGCCGAGCACGGCTCGTTGGTGGTCAAGCCGGTGGACGGCGAACAGGGCCAGGGCGTGGCGGTCGACCTGCGCACGCCAGGCGAAGTACAGGAGGCCATCGAGCGGGCCCGCGTATTCGACCAGCGCGTATTGCTGGAGAGCTATCACCAAGGCCACGACCTGCGCATCCTGGTGATCGGCTACGAGGTGGTGGCGGCGGCGATCCGCCGTCCGGCCGAGATCATTGGCGATGGCCGGCACAGCATCGGCGAGCTGATCGACGCCCAGAGCCGCCGTCGCCAGGCTGCCACCGGTGGCGAAAGCCGCATCCCCAAGGACGCCGAAACCCTGCGCACCCTGCACGGCGCCGGCCTCGATTACGACAGCGTGCTGCCGGCCGGCCAGCGCCTGGCGGTGCGCAAGACCGCCAACCTGCATACCGGCGGGACCCTGGAGGACGTCACCGCGATCCTCCATCCGACCCTGCGCGACGCCGCCATCAAGGCTGCCCGCGCCCTGGAAATCCCGGTGGTCGGCCTCGACCTGCTGGTGCCTGCCGCCGACCAGCCCGATTACGTGTTCATCGAGGCCAACGAACGTGCCGGCCTGGCCAACCACGAACCGCAGCCGACCGCCGAGCGCTTCGTCGACCTGCTGTTCCCGCTGAGCCAGGCAACAAGCTGAAAACCTCTCCCCCGGCCCTCTCCCGCACTCGGGAGAGGGGCAATCCGAACGCGAGGAGCCTACATGCAACAGTTACCCGAACCCGATCTGGACTACATGCAGAAGGTGCTGCTGGAGATGCTCGCCATCCCCAGCCCTACCGGTTTCACCGACACCATCGTGCGCTACGTTGCCGAACGCCTCGAAGAGCTGGAAATCCCCTTCGAGCTGACCCGCCGCGGCACCATCCGCGCCACCCTGCGCGGGCGTCAGAGCGAGTACGAACGTTTCGACCGTGCCGTCTCCGTGCACCTCGACACCATTGGCGCCATCGTCCGCGAGATCAAGGACAACGGCCGTCTCGGCCTGGCGCCGGTGGGCTGCTGGTCGAGTCGTTTCGCCGAAGGCAGCCGCGTCAGCCTGTTCACCGACAACGGCGTGATTCGCGGCAGCGTGCTACCGCTGATGGCCTCGGGGCACGCCTTCAACACCGCTGTCGACACCATGCCGATCAGCTGGGATCACGTCGAGCTGCGCCTGGACGCCTACTGTGCCACCCGTGCTGATTGCGATTCACTCGGCGTTTGCGTGGGTGATTTCGTCGCCTTCGATCCGCTGCCGGAGTTTTCCGAAAGCGGTCATATCAGCGCCCGCCACCTCGATGACAAGGCGGGCGCCGCCGCGCTGCTGGCGTCACTCAAGGCGATTCGCGATCAGGGCCTGCAACCGATGATCGACTGTCACCCACTGTTTACCATCACCGAGGAAGTCGGCTCCGGCGCTGCCGCTGCCCTGCCCTGGGATGTCAGCGAGTTCGTCGGCATCGACATCGCACCGGTCGCACCGGGCCAGCAATCCAGCGAACATGCCGTGAGCGTGGCCATGCAGGACTCCGGCGGGCCTTACGACTATCACCTGTCACGCCAGTTGCTGCGCCTGGCCGCCGAGCAGGAAATACCGGTGCGCCGCGACCTGTTCCGCTATTACCACAGCGATGCGCAGTCGGCCGTCACCGCCGGCCACGATATCCGTACGGCACTGCTGGCCTTCGGCTGCGACGCCACCCACGGCTACGAGCGCACCCACATCGACAGCCTCAAGGCCCTCAGTCGCCTGCTTACCGCCTACATGATGAGCCCGCCGGTATTCGCCAGCGACGCACAGCCGGCGCAGGGTTCGCTGGAACGCTTCAGCCATCAGCTGGAGCACGATGCGCAGATGGAAAGCGATACCCGCGTCCCACCTGTGGACAGCCTGGTCGGGCAACATGATCGCGACCCTTGAAGGCTTCGGCGCATAAGGGCAAAGTGACCAACGAACCACAGGGGAGCAGCAGCTCCCCTTTTTCTGGCCTGCCTCCGGCCGGCCACCCTAGGGACGTCGCCCCGCGACGTTTGAAGAACGACTGACGGCCATGCTGCATGGCCCACTAAGAGGGAGTCGGCGAGGCAGCGAGGGAGGTCAGGCAGGCGGTATCGCTGGAGAAGACGCAATGTTCGGCGGCAATTGCACATCTTCCGGCTGGTTTCACGTCCGATGGCCACACGCAGCAGTTTGCAGACCCCTTCTGAGGTTCACGGATGCCTCGTCTTTGCCTGGCTTTGCTGTTGTTGTGGCTCGCCTGCCCGACCTGGGCGCTCACGCCTGTACCACTCGACAGCGACGACCTGCGCCTGTCACTGGGCCCCTACACCGGCTATTACGAAGACGCGAATGGCAGCCTCGACGTCGAGCAGGTGCAGGCGCTGGACGACAATGCTTTCCGCGAGGTCGGCGGCGAACATGCCAACCTCGGCAAGAACGCATCGGTCTGGTGGTTCAAGGTGCGCCTGGTCAACGCCCTGACGCATGAGGTGGGCGGCTACCTGGAAGTGAATTACCCGCTGCTCGATCACCTGGAGATCTACCTGGTCAACCCCGACGGCGAGCGTTTGCGGCAGGAAAGCGGCGACCGCTTCGCCTTTTCCCAGCGACCGGTACAGGTGCGCAATTTCTGGTTCCCCATGCAACTGCAGCCCGGCGTCAGCACCCTGCTGATCCAGGTGGAAACCACCAGCACGGTGTTCGTACCGCTGTTCTTCGCCACCTACGGCGCCAGCGCGGCGGCGCAGGAAAACCTGATGGGCTTCAACGGCGCGTTCTACGGCGTGCTGTTCGCCATGTTCTGCTACAACCTGTTCCTCTATCTGTCGCTGCGCGAGTCGGCCTACCTCTGGTACCTGGCCTACAACCTCAACGTCGGCCTGCTCGCCGCCTGTTTCGACGGCATGCTGTTCAAGCTGCTGCCCGAGCACGTGGCCTTCCAGTCGGTGAGCATCTACATCCTGATGTACGTGCACTGCCTCACGGCCATCCAGTTCAGCCGCCATTTCCTCCATGCCCGTCAGTACTTTCCACGGCTGGACACAGGCCTTCGCCTGCTGATGCTGGCCTGCCTCGGCTGCCTGCTGTCGGTGCCGCTGATCGGCTTTTCGGCCTGGAACATCCTGGCCAGCGTCACGGTTTCCCTGGTCTCGCTGATCCTGCTGCTGACCGGCATCTACGTCTGGCGTCGCGGCGTGCGCTACGGGTCCTACTACACCCTGGCCTGGGCCATCCTGCTGTTCGCCTTCATCCAGGCCACCACCGGGTCGCTGGGGCTGGAAGTGTTCGGGGTGTTCGGCGCCACGGTGGTGAAGATCGGCGTGACCATCGAGCTGATCACCCTGTCCATCGGCCTGGCCGACCGCATCAACCTGCTCAAGGAAGAAGGCTTCCAGTCGCGTCGGGCGGCCGAGCAGGCGGCCTTCGAGAGCCAGGCCAAGAGCCGCTTCCTGGCCAAGATGAGCCACGAGATCCGCACCCCGCTCAACGGCGTGCTGGGCATGCTGCAGCTGCTGCGCGAAACTCCGCTGGACCGCAGCCAGCGTTTCTATGTCGACACCATCTCCAGCTCCGGCAGCTCGCTGATGGCGGTGATCAACGACATCCTCGACTACGCCCGCATCGAATCGGGCAAGCTCAGCCTCGAGCAGATCGAGTTCGATCTCGAGAACATGATTTCCGAAACCCTCAGCCTGTTCACCGGCCAGGCCCTGGACAAGCGCCTGCGCCTCTACATAAGCCTGGAAAATGGCGTGCCGCGGCGCATCCAGGGCGACCCGACACGGCTCAAGCAGGTACTGATGAACCTGCTCAGCAACGCCCTGAAGTTCACCGCCGAGGGCCACGTGGCGGTCAGCGTCACCCGTCGCAGCGACAGCCATGGCGCGCCGCATCTGGTCTTCGCCGTCAGCGACAGTGGCATCGGCATCAGCGAGCAGGCCCTGGCCCAGCTGTTCGAATCCTTCGCCCAGGGCGACTCCAGCACCACGCGCCGCTACGGCGGCAGCGGCCTGGGACTGGCCATCAGCAAGGAGCTGGTGGAGATGATGGGCGGCCGTATCGAGGTGCAGAGCACCCCCGGCCAGGGCACACGCTTTGCCTTCGACATCCCCCTGCTGATCGAACAGGACAGCACCGACGAGCTCAACCACCTGCTGGCAGGTCGTACCGCCCTGCTCGCCTCGCTCGATGGCCTGGGGCTGGACGCCATGAGCCGTCTGCTCGGCCGCTGGGGCATGCGCACCGAACGCTGCCAGACGCCGGAACGCCTGCAGGACTATCTGGAGGATTTCGCCGCGCCGCCGCTGCTGGTGCTGATGGCGCCCTGGCCGGGTGGCGTCAACCACTGGCTCGACTCGATCAGGCCAAAGCTGCAGACACAGCAGCGCGTGCTGCTGATCTGCCCGCCCGAAGCCTGCCAGCAGCTACCGGCGAGTCAGGGCCTGCGCCTGCAACACCTGGCCCAGCCGGTGGCGATCAACGCGCTGCGCCAGGCCCTCACCGGGCTGTACGAAGAACCCAGAGCACAGGTACATCAGTTGGTCAGAGACATGCGCAGCGACAGCAGCAACGCCCCCTGCATCCTGGTGGCGGAAGACAACCCGGTAAACCAGCTGGTGGTTCAGGGTTTCCTGAAGAAACGCGGCTACAGCGTACGCCTGGTCACCAACGGCCAGGCCGCCGTGGATGAATACGAGCGCGACCCCGCAGCCGTGCAGTTGATCCTGATGGACTGCGAGATGCCGGTGATGGACGGCTTCGAGGCCACGCGGCAGATCCGCCGCCTGGAGCGCAGCCGGCAACTCCCCGCGGTGCCGGTGATCGCGCTGACGGCGCACATCCTCGAAGAGCATCGCCAGCATGGCCTGGATGCCGGCATGGACGATTTCCTCGGTAAACCGCTGGACAGCACGCTGCTCTACAGCACACTGGAGCGTTTTCTGAAGCGCCCCGGCAATCGCGCCTGAGCCCGCTCGCAGCGTGGTGCCCTCTGGCTCTATCATGGGCGCCAACAACCGGAGTCCATTCGCCGTGCTGATCCCCGCTCACCTGCTGCAAGCCGACACCCTCACCGCCCTGATCGAAGATTTCGTCACCCGCGACGGCACCGACAACGGCGACGAGACCCCGCTGGAAACCCGCGTGCAACGGGTACGCCGCGCCCTGGACAAGGGCGAGGCGGTGATCGTGTTCGACCCGGACAGCCAGCAGTGCCAACTGGCGATGAAGCGTGACGTGCCCAGGGAATGGCTGGACGCCCTGAACGACGCCCTCAGTGATTGACCGTGTGCGCCAGCATCACCGATAGCTGGCACAGCGGCCGCCCGCTCTCGGCCTGCCACTGGTTGAAGGCGGCCTGCACCGCAGCCAGATCCTTCTGGCTGGTGGGCGCCTTGTCGATGACGCCCTGCGCCTTGAGCGCCGCGACCATATCGTCGGTGGGCACGAAGGTGTCCTTGCCCACCATGCGCAGAAAGCGCGGTGCCGACAACCCGCCGAGCTGATTGCCGTGCTTGGCCAGGTACTTCCATAGACCGACGATGTCGCTCACCGGCCAGTCGGCGATCAGGGCGCCAAAAGAAAAATCGGCCGCAGGCCGAGTCTGATGGCCTTCTCCCTCTGGGAGAAGGTGGCGCGCAGCGCCGGAAGAGGGACTGCCCGACAAACGCCCCGCCCGCACGTCGAGAATGAACTGGGCATTGCGCGGCACGCTTCTGAGCTTGCCCAGGTGGCGGATAAGCCGCGCATCCTGCATCAGGTTCTCCAGGCGTTCGGCGCCCATCAGCACCACCTTTTCCGGGTCGAAGCCGAAGAACACCTCCTCGAACGCCGGCCACTTGGCATCCACCAGACTGTGCTTGAGCCCGGCGCGGAAGATGCGCAGGCTGATCAGCGACAGGTAGCGGTCATCGGAGAGCGCACGCAGCTCGGCATCGCTGCGCGGCTGCGGCAGCATGGCCTCCAGCACCTTGGCCGAGCCGAAGCGGTTGAGGCAGAACTCGTGCAGCCACTTGTAATCACGCATGAATCGAATCCTTCATGAATCGGATGACGAAGCCTGCATCCAGTAAGCCGAGCACCGCAAGCCCTGTAAAACCGTAGGGCGGGTGAAACCCGCCAATCGCGAACCGGCGGGTTGCACCCGCCCTACTCGCGCAACCGCTCGGCGGCCTGGCGCAGCGCCGCCTCGGTGCCGCTCCAGCCCAGGCAGCCGTCGGTGATCGACACGCCATAGCGCAGCTCGCCGGACAGCGCCTGGCAACCATCGAACAGGTGGCTCTCCAGCATCACCCCGCGCAGGCTGCTGTCGCCGGCCAGGCGCTGGTCGATCACGCTGTCCAGCACCGCGGGCTGGCGCAGCGGGTCCTTGCCGCTGTTGGCATGGCTGCAGTCGACCATGATCCGCGGCGCGATACCCTGGCGCTCGAGCGCCTGGCGCGCGGCGGCGACGCTGGCGGCATCATGGTTCGGCGCGCCATGACCGCCGCGCAGCACCAGATGGGTGTCCGGGTTGCCGGCGGTATGCAGCAGCGCCGGGTGGCCAAGATCGTCGATGCCGAAATGCTGGTGCGGGTGCGCTGCCGAACGCATGGCATCGCAGGCGATGCCGATGCTGCCGTCGGTGCCATTCTTGAAGCCCACCGGCAGATCCAGGCCGCTGACCATCTCGCGGTGCACCTGCGACTCGCTGGTGCGTGCGCCAATTGCCGCCCAGCCGAGCAGATCATCGAAGTAACCGGCGGCCATCGGCTGCAGCAGCTCGCTGGCCAGCGGCAGGCCGCGCTCGAGAATTTCCAGCATCAGCTGGCGCGACAGGCGCAGGCCTTCGGCCATGTCGCCGCTGCCATCCAGATGCGGGTCGTACAGCAGCCCCTTCCAGCCCACGGTGGTGCGCGGTTTCTCCACGTAGGCGCGCATCACCAGCAGCAGCTGGTCGTCGACCTGCGGGGCCAGCTCGGCGAGGCGCTCGGCATATTCGAGGGCGCTGCTGCGGTCATGCAGGGAACAGGGGCCGACCACCACCAACAGGCGCGAATCACGGCCATCGAGCACGGCGCGGATGGCCTCACGGTCGGCGGCGATACGTTTGGCAAGTGCGGCGGATAGCGGTAAGCGCTGGCGCAATACGGCGGGACTGGGCAGCGGCTGGGCGCTGCGGCGGGCGATGGTGGTGACGGGGCAAGCGAGTTGAGCGGAGACGGATGCATTCATGATCTGGCGGTTCCTTGACCGGTGCGGCCTGCGCCGCAGCGGCGCTAACTGAGTGTTCGTTGCAAAGGCGTCAGGGCGGTGGTGACGTTGCTAAATCGCCAGTCGTAGCGGTAGTTGCGGTAATAACGGTTCATCTGTGAGTCCTCGATCTGTGGCCGTTTTCGGCCGGAAAAACAAAACCCCCGGTCGGGTTGCCGACCGGGGGTTTTCTGGAAAACGTCTCTGGTGGCGACCCTGGTTTCTCAGGCCGCCTGTGGGGTATCAGGCGCGCCTGTGGCTAAACCAATACCCAAAGAAGTGGTACGCCGCAGCCACGGCCATCTGCGCACGAGCCAGCGCGGCGCGCGAGGCACCGACTTGCAGCGAGGACAGGAGGTTGAGGCTGGCGGACATGGAATTCTCCAAAGCGATGGCCGAACCATACTCCAGGCCTTTGCGGCCTGGCAAGCGTCGCGGCTAAAGCCCCTCCCACAAGCGAGACGAACCGTGGGAGCGGCTTCAGCCGCGATGCCTTACAGGCTCATCACATCGAGAAAGCGCGGTGTGGCGCTGTCGTCGATCTTCAGGCTCCTGAAGTCGAACAGGTTGCGGTCGGCCAGTTGCGAGGGGTGCACGTTCTGCAGGGCGCGGAACATGATCTCGACGCGCCCCGGGCTCTTGCGCTCCCACTCCTGCAGCATCTCCTTGACCACCTGGCGCTGCAGGTTCTCCTGCGAGCCGCAGAGGTTGCACGGGATGATGGGGAACTGCTTGAGCTGGCTGTAGGCCTCGATATCGGCCTCGGCGCAATAGGCCAGCGGGCGGATCACCACGTTGCGGCCGTCGTCGGACAGCAGCTTGGGCGGCATGGCCTTGAGCGTGCCGCCGTAGAACATGTTGAGGAAGAAGGTTTCCAGAATGTCGTCGCGGTGGTGCCCCAGCGCCATCTTGGTCGCGCCGATCTCGTCGGCGTAGGTGTACAGCGTGCCGCGACGCAGACGCGAGCACAAAGAGCAGGTGGTCTTGCCCTCGGGGATCTTCTCCTTGACCACCGAGTAGGTGTCCTTCTCGATGATGTGGTACTGCACACCGATGGATTCGAGGTAGGCCGGCAGCACGTGCTCGGGGAAACCGGGCTGCTTCTGGTCCATGTTCACCGCGACGATCTCGAACTTGATCGGTGCCACCTTCTGCAGGTACAGCAGCACGTCGAGCATGGTGTAGCTGTCCTTGCCGCCGGACAGGCAGACCATCACCTTGTCGCCATCCTCGATCATGTTGAAGTCGGTGATGGCTTCGCCGGCCAGGCGGCGAATGCGCTTCTGCAGTTTGTTCTGGTTGACCGAAAGGGTGCCCATGGTGCGTCGAAATCCGAGGGGGTGGGAACGAAAGCGCGACATTTTACGCACAAAGGTGCCGCGCCCCTACCCCGTCGACGGTTAAATGCTAGGCTCGGCCGATGAACGACGACCTCGACCCCAGCCAGGATCTAGCCGACCAGGTGCTGCAGCTACTGCAGGCAGCCCCCGACGGGCTGGCCGAATACGCCCTGATCCAGCAGCTCAAGTCCCGCCACAGCGGCCACCTGCCCAACCTGCCACTGACCGACAAGCTGGTGCTGTTTCGCACCCATTTCCTGCTGTTCAACGCCCTCTACCGCCTGCGCGACCGACTCTGGCAGGAGCAGACGTACCTGCTCGAGATCAGCCCGCTGTGCATTCGTCTGCAGCCTTATCAGCACGGCAGTAGCGCGCTGAGCGAGCGCGACGAGCTGCGCGACTACTACCTGGACCTGAGCCAGCTGCAGGACACCGATGAATGCGACGTGGAACGCCTGCTGACCAGTTTCTGGACGCGCATGCAGGGCGGCGACGAAAAGCAGGCAGCGCTGGAGCTGTTCGAGCTGCACCACGAGCAAGCCCTCGACTTGCCGCGCATCAAGCAGCGCTACCGACAAATGGTCAGCGTGCATCATCCGGACCGAGGCGGCAGCACAGAGCGGTTGCAGTCGATCAACCTGGCCATGGAAATTCTCGGCCGCTATTACCACTGACGCCGAGAGAGCGATTTGCTCTAAAGCCAGGCATCACGGCGGCTCCAGGCCCTGCCTATACTGCGACATAAGGTCGCATCGAATTGGCCTGACACCCGGAGGCGCTGTACATGCGCCCCGGGCGTTCGCTGGGGGGCGACCGTCATAAGAAAAGGAGGTGTCTGGCATGATCCACCACGTTTGGGGGCTCTTCACCCATCCCGACCAAGAATGGCAAGAAATTCGTGGCGAGGAAGAAACCATCAGCCACATGTACCTGACCCACGTACTGATTCTCGCGGCGATCCCCGCCATCTCGGCCTATATCGGCACCACCCAGGTTGGCTGGGCCATCGGCGACCGAGCGCCGGTCATGCTCACCGAGGGCAGTGCGATGGTGATGACCATCATGTCCTACCTGGCGATGCTCGCTGGCGTAGCCGTGATGGGCGCCTTCATCCACTGGATGGCACGTACCTATGACGCCAATCCGACCTTCACCCAGTGCGTCGTGTTCGCGGCCTATACCGCTACCCCGCTGTTCATCGGCGGTCTGGCAGCGCTCTACCCGCACCTGTGGCTGGGCATGATCGTAGGCACGGTCGCCATCTGCTACACCGTCTACCTGCTCTATGTCGGCATACCGACCTTCATGAACATTCCCGAAGACGAGGGTTTCATGTTCTCCAGCTCGGTGCTGGCGGTGGGTCTGGTGGTGCTGGTGGCGATGATCGCCAGCTCGGTGATCCTCTGGGGCATGGGGATCGGCCCGGTCTATACCAGCTGATTGCCTTGGGCATCGCAACCACAGGCCGCCTTCGGGCGGCCGTTTTCTTGTCTGTCGCATTGGCGGGAATTTGAGTTGAACCCTGCGCCGCGATGACTGCCCCACCTATAAAGGCAGTCAGTGGATGGACAGACCATGTATGCGAACCTCTATACCCTTCTCACCCGCCCGGATCGCGCCTGGACGGCAATTCGCCAGGACGAGGAACGTAACAGCGCCAATTACCTGCCCTACCTGTTGCTGTTCAGCCTGTTGCCAGCGGTCTGCCTGTTCATCGGCACCCATTGGATGGGCTGGAGCCTGGTGGATCAGGAGCGCATTCGCCTGGAGGCGATCAGCGCGCTGCAACTGAGTGCGCTGATCTATGTGGCGACGCTGATCGGCGTCGGCATCATGGGCTACTTCCTGCGCTACATGTCACGCACATTCAAGGCCAGGCCCACCTTCAACCAGTGCATCGGTTTCATCGCCTATGCCTGCACGCCCTTCTTTCTGGCCGGCATCGCCGGGCTCTACCCCACTCGCTGGCTGGCGATACTGGTTCTGCTGGCGGCCTGCGCGCATACCTCCTACCTGTTCTATGTCGGCCTGCCGCGCTTCATGCGCATCGACAACCAGCAGGGCTTTCTCTACGCCTCCTCGATGATCGGCGTCGGTCTGCTGGTGGTGGTGACCATTCTGGTCAGCGCCATCCTGTTCTGGACCCTCACCCTGGAACCCGACTATCAGCGGACGGTGCAACAGGACCAGAGCCGCGGTACGCAACAGGAGCGGATGCAGGCACCAGCAACAGACGAGTGAGGCCTGCGCAGGGCGGGCCGCTTGCGGCATAATCGGCCCTCAGCCCGCCCTTGCGTCAGTCCATGCCCGAACAGATCCACGCCCGCGTCGAAGCCTGCTATCAGCAGGCGGAAGCCTTCTTCAAGCAACGCTTCACCCGCCCCGAGATCAGCTTCAAGTTGCGCGGGCAGAAGGCGGGGGTCGCGCATCTCACGGAGAACAAGCTGCGCTTCAACCTGCAGCTGTACCGCGACAACCACGAGGACTTCCTGCGCCAGACGGTGCCCCATGAAGTGGCCCACATGATCGCCCATCAGCTGTTCGGCCCGCGCATCCAGCCGCATGGCGAGGAGTGGCAGCTGATCATGCGCGGCGTCTACGAGCTGCCACCGCATCGTTGCCACAGCTACGAGGTCGAACGGCGCAAGGTGGCCCGCTTCATCTATCGCTGCCGCTGCGTGGATGGCGAGTTTCCCTTCTCCGCTCAGCGTCATGCGCTGGTGGCCAAGGGGCGCCGCTACTACTGCAGACGCTGCAAGGCGACGCTGCAGTTCACCGGCCAGCAGCGCCAGGAGTGATGGGGACCATGCCATAACGCCGTGGTGCGCACAGCGCACCCTACGCCCGCCTCGAACTCCCGTAGGGTGCGCTGTGCGCACCGACAGGGGCCAGATTCAACCCAACGCCCTTGCAGCCCTCAAGGCCGCGATCCGTTCAGCGTCATAACCCAGCTCGGCCAGCACCTGTTCGGTATGCGCGCCAACTGCCACGCCCACATGCCGGGGCGGCGGCAAACCCTCGGAGAACTTCAGCGGGCAGGCCAGTTGCGCCTGGGCCGGCAAGCCTTCGCGCGGCACCTCGACGACCAGCTCGCGCGCCCTGATCTGCGGATGGCGTACCGCTTCGGACAAAGGCAGCATGGGCTCGGCGCACGCATCCAGCCCAGCAAAGACTTCGCACCACTGCGCGAAATCGCGTTTCTCGAATTCGATCTCGATCTCGCGCTTGAGCGCACGCTGATCCTCGGGCTTCTGCGACAGGCCACGCGCCGCCAGCTCGGGCCGGCCGATGGCGGCGCAGAACTGCTGCATGAACTGCGGCTCCAGGCTGCCGACGGAAAACCAGCGACCATCGCGTGTGCGGTAGTAGTCATAGAAGCTGCCGCCATTGAGCGCCTGGTTTTCCATGCCGGGCTCCACCCCACCGCCGAGATAACCTGCCCCAGCCATGCCATGCAGGCTGAAGGCGCAGTCGGTCATGCTCACATCGACCTGCTGCCCCACGCCGCTGACCTGGCGCTGCACAACGGCTGCAAGCAGGCCGATCACCCCATGCAGCGAGCCACCGGCCAGATCGGCCAGCTGTACGCCCAGCGGCAACGGGCCGCTGTCGCGACGCCCGGTGTAGCTGGCGATGCCGGCCAACGCCAGGTAGTTGATGTCATGCCCGGCGCGATCACGATAAGGCCCGCTCTGGCCGTAGCCGGTGATCGACACGTAGATCAGCCGCGGGTTGATCGCCTTGAGCGCCTCGTAGCCGAGGCCCAGCTTGTCCATCACACCTGGGCGGAACTGCTCGAGCAGGATGTCGTACTCGCTCACCAGTTGCTTCACCACTTCCACGGCCTCGGGGCGTTTGAGGTCCAGGGCGATGCTACGTTTGTTGCGGTTCAGATAGGCATGGCTGGTGGACGTTCCGCCATCATGCGGCGGCAGCACGCGCACCAGGTCCATGCGCGTGGGCGACTCAACACGCAGCACCTCGGCGCCCATGTCGGCCAGCAGCAGCGAGGCGAACGGCCCCGGCAGCAGGGTGGAAAAATCGAGAATCTTCAGCGATGACAAGGGTCCGGACATGGTGACTCCAGATTGGCTTATTCGAGGTCGCCCGGATGCGCTCCGGGCTGACGCTTACCGGCTTACTCCTGACTCAACGCGGGGCTGCAGGTTCTTACAGCTTCATCCCGCGACTGATGATCTCCTTCATGATCTCCGAAGTGCCGGCGAAGATCCGCTGAATCCGCGCGTTCGCGTACATCTTGCAGATCGGGTACTCCCACATGTAGCCCCAGCCGCCGTGCAGTTGCACCCCCTCGTCGACCACCTTGCCGAGCAGTTCGGTGGTGAACAGCTTGGCCTCGGCGGCCACTTCCGGGGTGAGCTTCTTCTGGTTGTGGTCCAGCACGCAGCGGTCGGTGAAGACCTGCGCCACGTCGATCTGCGTGCGCATCTCGGCCAGCTTGAAACGGGTGTTCTGAAAGTGCGCCACCGGGCGGCCGAAGGCCTGGCGCTCCCTGACGTAGTCGATGGTGGTCTGCAGCGCCGCCTCGGCACCGGCCACCGCGCCACAGGCGTTGGTCAGCCGCTCCTGGGCGAGCATGTTCATGAGGTAGAAGAAGCCGCCCTTGGCATCGCCCAAGAGGTTTTCCTTGGGCACCTTGACGTCATTGAAGAACAGCTCGGCGGTGTCCTGGCTGTGCATGCCGAGTTTCTTCAGTTTCCTGCCGCGCTCGAAACCGGGCATGCCGCGCTCCACCAGGAACAGGCCCATGGCGTGCTTGTTGGCCGGATCGGTCTTGGCCGCGACTATCACCAGATCGGCCAGGTAACCATTGGAGATGAACACCTTGGAACCGTTGAGCAGCCAGTGGTCGCCCTTGTCCAGCGCAGTGGTGCGCATGCCGGCCAGGTCGGAGCCGGCAGACGGCTCGGTCATGGCCACGGCAAGGATGGTCTCGCCACGGATGATGCCGGGCAGCCAGCGCGCCTTCTGCTCCGGGCTGCCGTACTCGGCAATATAGGGGCCGCACAGCGCCGAGTGCAGCGGGATCATGAAACCCGGTTCGTTGATCCGCGCCAGCTCCTCGCACATGATCTGCTCGTAGCGAAAATCCCTGAGCCCCGCACCGCCGTATTCCTCATCCGCCCAGGGCAGCAGAAAGCCCATCTCGCCAGCCTTGCGCCACACGCTGCGATCCACCACGCCGGCCTCCTCCCAGGCCTCCTGATGGGGCACCACCTCCTTGTCCAGAAACGCCGCGAAGGCATCGCGGAACAGGTTGTGCTCGGTGTCGAAATGGTTGCGTTGCATGGGGCGGGTCCTCCGCTGTTGTTATCTCCCGGAGGTTAAGGGCCGCCTCGCGGCCCCTCAATGACCCATGCGCTCAGCCTCGCTTGACCCAATCGCTCGGCTGGCTTGCTCTGCTCGAGAGCTGCTGACTACCATCGGCCACCCCCGATCTGGAAACCCAGCATGCGCGAACGCACCATCGCCAGCCATTTCGTCCGCGCCGCCCTGCGCGGCGCCGAGCGCCAGGGTCTGGCCTGCGAGGCGATCCTGCGCCAGGCCGGCATCCAGAGCGCGGTGCTCATCGAGCCGCGGGCACGCATCGCACCGGAGCAGTTCGCCCGCCTGATGCAGCTGCTGTGGGAAGCGCTGGACGACGAATACCTCGGCTTCGGCCGCCAGCCGAGCAAGCGCGGCACCTTCGCCATGATGGGCCACGCCATCATCCACTGCCGCAGTCTGGAGAAGGCCCTGAGCCGCGGGGCGATGTTCTATGGCCTGTTTCCCGACGCACCGGGCATCTGCCTGCAACGCGAAGGCGACTGGGCGCGGCTGAGCGTGGACGACAGCACGCTGTGGGACCCGGATCATTTTCTGCTGGAGAGCCTGCTGGTGATCTGGCATCGCCTCGGCAGTTGGCTGATCGGCCAGCGCATCCGCCTGGAAGAAGCCACCTTCGCCTATCCCGAGCCCGCGCATGCCGCCGAATACGAATTGCTGTTCCCCTGCAACCGGCGCTTTGCCGCCGGGCAGACCAGCCTGCTGTTCCACGCGCGCTACCTGGCGATGCCGCTGCTGCAGGACGAACGCACGCTCAAGCAGTTTCTCCAGCACTCTCCCGCCGACCTGCTGGCCCGCCCCGATGGCGGCGACAGCCTGATCAGCCAGATCCGTCGCCTGCTCGGCCGTGACTGTCGCACCTGGCCCGACCTGGAACAGGTCGCCCAGCAGTTGCATACCAGCCCGCAGACCCTGCGTCGCCACCTGCGCGAAGAAGGCACCAGCTTCCAGGAACTCAAGGACCACCTGCGCCGTGACCTGGCCATCTACCACCTGGGCCGCGACGAACTGGCGATCCAGGATATCGCCGAACAGCTTGGCTTCTCCGAGCCCTCGGCCTTTCACCGCGCGTTCAAGAAGTGGACGGGGCTGACACCCGGGGCGTATCGGGCGCAGGAAGGCTGATGGCGAGCGCTGCCACATGCGGAAACATTTGCCTTGGCGCTCTGCGCGGTAATGCCCTAAACATTAAGTCGATGACGTCAACTCCCGGCAAAGGCCTGCCCCGATGTTCACGACCCGACTCAAGCAAGAGGTGAAGGCATTACGCGAAGAACTGTCGCTGTTCCAACAGGTGCGTGCCAGCCTCGACGACGAAATGATCGCCCTGACCCTCGACCCGCAGGGTCGCATCGACAAGGTCAATGCCAACTTCGAGACGGAAATGCACTACCGTGCCGAACAGTTGCGCGGCCGCTCGCTGCTGGAGCTGATCCCGGAGCAGGTGCGCAACCTCGATTTCCACCACCGCGTTCGTCACGCCCTCGAACGCGGCGAGCATCTGGCCGGTGTCATTCGCCTCAAGCGCGGCGACGGTCAGGAAGCCTGGCTGCGCTCGATCCTGCAGCCGGTACGCAACAGCCAGGGGCAGATCCAGTTCTTCTCCATTTACGCCAGCGACCTGACACGTACCATCGTCGCATCGCGTGAGCACGAGAATCTGGTCAATGCCCTGCAGCGCTCCACCGCGGTCATCGAGTTCAGCCTCGCCGGCGAGATTCTCACCGCCAACAAGCCCTTTCTCGACTCCATGGGCTACACCCTGGCGCAGATACAGGGCAAGCACCACCGCATGTTCTGCGACCCCGCCATGACCGCCACGCCGGAATATCAGCGCTTCTGGGAGCAGCTGCGGCGCGGCGAATTCGTCGCCGGCCGCTTCAAGCGCGTCGACGCGCACGGCCGCGAGGTCTGGCTGGAAGCTTCCTACAACCCGGTCACCGACGCGCAGGGCAATCTGTACAAGGTGGTGAAATTCGCCACGGTGATCACTGATCAGGTCAACCGCGAGCGTGCGATCGCCGAAGCGGCCGGGATCGCCTTCGAAACCTCGAAAAGCACCGACGCCAGCGCCCAGAACGGCGCCTCGGTGGTGCAGCAGATGCTCGACGCCATGCGTGAACTGTCGGCCCGCATGCAGCAGGCGGCGCAGGGCATAGAGGCCCTGGACAAGCAGTCGCAGGTCATCGGCTCCATCGTCAAGAACATCAGCAGCATCGCCGATCAGACCAATCTGCTGGCGCTCAATGCCGCCATCGAGGCGGCACGTGCCGGCGAGCAGGGGCGTGGTTTCGCCGTGGTGGCCGATGAAGTGCGCCAGCTGGCGTCGCGAACCAGCGCAGCGACGGAGGAAATCACCCAGGTGGTCGGGCAGAATCAGGAGCTGGCCGAGCGCGCGGTGGGGCTGATCGACCGTGGCAGGACGCAGGCCGAGCGCGGCCTGGAGCTTTCCGCCCAGGCCGGCCAGGTGATCGCGGAAATTCAGGAAGGCGCCAAGCACGTGGTCAGCGCGGTGGAGCGGTTCGCGACGCAACTCTAGATGCAGCCGGCCTGACAGCTTTGACCGCTAGCGCAGAGCGCCCTACTCAGTCGTACAGGCGCACCCTGAAACAGGCACCACCGAGCTCGGAATCCTCCAGGCTCAGCTCGCCGTCGTAGCTTTCGACGATGTCTTCCACCACCGCCAGGCCGATGCCCTGCCCCGGATTCTGCACATCGAGACGTTCACCACGCTGCAATACTCGCGCACGCTGATGCTGCGGGACGCCGGGGCCGTCGTCTTCGATAGTGATCAGGCAACCGTCGGCCAGCGGTTTGAGCCTGACGCGCACGCGCTGCAGGCAGAGGCGGTAGGCATTCTCCAGCAGGTTGCCCAGCAGCTCCATCAGAGCGCCACGCTCCATGGTGATCTGGCTGTGCTGGGGTACCTCCAGCGTCGCTTCGACGCGCTTGTCGCGGTAGACCTTGTCCAGCGAACGGCACAGGCCGTCGAGCAGCGGCCAGACCTGTTCGCGATGACGCACCAGGCCGCTGCGGCGCAGGCTGGCGCGCTGCAACTGATAGCCGACCTGCTGGCTCATGCGTTCGATCTGCGCCTGCATCAACTGCGCCTGCTCACGATTCTCCGGTTGCACGGCGAGGGTTTCGCCGATGCCCTGGAGCACACTGAGCGGTGTTTTCAGGCTATGGGCGAGGTCCTCCAGCGAATCGCGATAACGCTCGCGCTGACGCCGCTCGCTGTCGAGCAGGCGGTTGAGGGAATTGGTCAGGCGCAGCAGTTCGCGCGGATGCTCGTCGCTCAGGCGCTGGCGAGTGCCCGCCTCCACGCCATCGAGCTCGTCGCTGAGGCCGCGCAAGCTGCGAAAGCCCCAGGTCAGGCCGAACCAGAGCAGGCCCAGCAGCACCAGCAGTGCGATCCCCAGCCACAGGCGCAGTTGCCAGGCGAAACCGTTGAACAGCCCCTCATACTCGCGTGTCGGCTGCATGGTGACGATGCTCAGGGCGGTTTGATCGCCGCGCAGCAGATCCACTTCGATGTCGTACACGAAGTATTCCTGGCCACTGTCGTCACGAATCCGCACGAACTCATGGCCGCGGCCGTCGTAGCGCGGCAGGTAGCGCACCAGCTCATCGATGGAGGAGCGCGAACGCCAGATCATCTGGCCTTCGCGATCGAAGATGAAGCCCAGCAGGTGTGAATCGAGGTTGTCGAATTCTTCATCCGGCATCTTGTCCGGCATGTGCAACTGGCCGTCCTGAATGCGCGCAGCGGAGATCAGCGCAGCCGCGTCGGAGGCCAGACGCTTTTCCACGGTCTGCTCCAGGGCCATGAGGAAAACGCCCTGCAGCACGGGCATGAGCAGCAGCATGAACAACATCGCCAGCGCCGCACTGGCGAGCATCAGGCGCAGGCGCAGGGAACCGAAGCGGATGCGCAGCTTGCGCAGGAAGGCGCGCGCTCGCCTCACTTGCAGCGCTCGTTGAACATGTAGCCCTGGCCACGCACGGTTTCGATCGGCTTGCCGCCCAGCACGGCCTCCAGCTTGCGCCGCAGGCGCCCGACCAGCACTTCTATGACATTCGGGTCACGCTCGTCATCGCCGGGGTAGAGCTGCTCCATCAGGCGCTCCTTGGCCACCACCTGCTGGTGGTGCAGCATGAGGTATTCGAGGATGCGGTACTCGTAGGCCGTCAGTTGCAGGGACTGCTCGTCCACCATGGCCTGCTTGCGATTGAGGTCCAGCACCAGCGAGCCGGCCTCGATGGTGGACTTGGTGAAGCCGGAAGAGCGCCGCAGCAGAGCATTCAAACGCGCCTCCAATTCTTCGAACTGGAAGGGTTTGACCAGATAGTCGTCAGCGCCGCAGGAGAGGCCTTCGACCTTGTCCTGCCAGTTGCCGCGCGCGGTGAGGATCAGGATCGGAAAGTTCTTGTCCTGGCTGCGCAGCTGACGAATCAGATCGATGCCGCTCATGCCCGGCAGACCGAGATCGACCAGAGCCAGGTCATGGTTGAAGGACTCAGCTCGATACAACGCCTCTTCGGCAGTGCGCACGGCATCCACCACGTGCCCGTTTTCACTGAGGCGAGTGAACAGATGATGACGCAGCAGCGCCTCATCCTCCACCACCAGCAATTTCATGAGACTCTCCCTTTTTCAGTTGAACGAAGGCCGGGCGATGCCCGGCCTGGTAACGCTAAGCCGCCGTCAGAAGGCGAAGTTGGCACCGAGGTAAAGCTGCGAGCTGCTGTGCAGGTCCAGCGATCCTGCCTTGCCCGCGCCGTGCGGCGCCATTTCCGTGCTGGCGTTGGTACGCAGGTAACGATAGCCCGCTTCGATCGAGGTGTTGCTGTTCAGTTCCTGAAGGATACCGGCCTGCAGGCCCGCGGCAAATCCGATATCGCTATCGCGGGAGAAGCCGCGGCTCTCCTGCTCCAGCTTGACCAGGCCGGCGGTAACGCCACCGAACAGCTTGGTGTTGTTGTCACCCAGCGGGACGAACATGTCGTAGCTGCCGAGCAGATTCTGCTGACGCAGCTTGTAGCCACTGTAGGTGTCGGAGACGTTCTCGTAGGTCGCGTAGTAACGGCCATCGGCGGTCTTCTGGCCGGCACGGATGCCCCAGGTGCCCTCGCCGTTGATCACCTTGTCCAGCTTGGGGTTACCGAGATTGGCGTTCAGCGCGCTGGACTTCTGGATGTTGTTGTCGGTCTGGCCCCAGGTCAGGCCGACGAAGTTGTCGTTGGCCTGGGCAGCGGTTGCGCCCAGTGCCAGGCAGGTAGCGAATGCGATACGGTTCAGGGTGATTTTCATCGAGTCATTCCTCTCGTTGCGGTTTTCATCAACTCGACAACAAGTCTGCGGGAAGACTACTGAATACCCGCTGAACCCTCCTTGAACCTGCACTGAACGAGCGGCAAACAAGCTAAATCTTACGTACCAGCAGCATCGCGACGACGAACAGCGAGGCCAGAACGCCGAGCAAGGCCAGCCAACCGGCATGTTCCCAGACATAACCGCCGACGTAGCCCACCAGGCTCGAGCCCAGGTAATAGGCGCACAGATACAACGCCGAGGCCTGCGCCTTGGCCCCCTGCGCATGGGTACCAACCTGGCCGCTGGCGACTGCGTGAGCGGCGAAGAAGCCGAGGGTGAACAATGCCAGACCGACCACCGCAGCGCTCAACCAGGGCGCCGCGCACAGGGCCACCCCCAGCAGCATCAGCGCGATGCCGCCATGCAGCACCTGGCGCGCACCGAATCGCGGGACCAGGCGCCCGGCCCAGCCGGCGCTGAAGATACCCAGCAGATAGACGGTGAACAGCAGGCCGATCACCGTGGCAGACAAGTTGAACGGCGCGCCGGCCAGACGAAAGCCGACGTAGTTGAACAGCGCCACGAAGCCGCCCATCAGCAGAAAGGCCAGGGTGAACAGCAGGCGCAGGCGCGGATTGCTCAGGTGCAGAACGAAATTGCCCAGCAGCCCGCGCAGGGACAATGGCTGCGCGGTGAAATGCCGCGAAGGCGGCAACAGCCAGAGGAACAGCCCCAACGCCAGCAAGCCGAGCCCGGCGATGCCGCCCAATGCCCAGGGCCAGCCACCGATATCGCTGAGCAGGCCGGCCAGCAGGCGCCCGAGCAGACCGCCCAGCGCCGTACCGCCGATGTACAGCCCCATGGCGGCAGGCAGCGCTTCGGGGTCGAACTCCTCGCCCACATAGGCCATGGCCAGCGCCGGAAGACCGCTCAGCGCCAACCCTAGCAGCGCACGCAGCATCAGCAGCGTGCCCCACTCCTCCACCAGCGCACAGGCAATCCCCAGCAGCGCCGCCAACCCCAGCGCCGCGGCCATCACCGGCTTGCGCCCCCAGCTCTCGGCCAGGGCGCCGGATACCAGCAGGCTCAGCGCCAGACTCAGGGTGGTCAGCGACAGCGCCAGACTGCTGCTGGCCGCCGACACGCGAAAGTGCGCGGCCAGCAGCGGCAGCAACGGCTGCACGCAATAGAGCATGGCGAAGGTGGCGAAGCCGGCGCAGAACAGCGCCAGAGTGGCACGCCGATAACCGGCGCTGCCACGGGTGAGATGGGTAGCGGACATCAGGCAGACTCATGAAGCACGGCGCAGGTTCGGCCGGAGCAAAAGCTTAGCATGCTATCTATCGCAGCGACTGCCCATCTCGGCGGTTTTTCTCGCCTGCTACTGACCGCGCAGGCGCTTCAGGTGCTCCTGCAGCCCCGCCGAGGTCTGCTCACCGACCAGTCGCTCGCGCAGCTTGCCGTCGGCATCGACTATATAGGTCACCGGCAGGACATCGTTGCGCGGCAGCTCGAAACGCCCTGCCGGGTCCTGCGCCAGCACGGTGAAGCGAATGTCGAAGCTGTCTGCCGCACGCTTGAGGTCATCGCCCTGCAGGGCATCGAAGTTGACGCCGATCACGCGCGCCGACCGGCTTTTCAGCGCTTCTTCCAGAGCATTGAGCTCGGGTATTTCCGTGCGGCAGGGTGCACACCATTCGGCCCAATAATTAATGATCAGCCACTGGCCATCGAGGCTGGCAGCCGTTACCTTTCGTCCATGCTGATCAGGGCCGAAATCCTCGGCACAAGCCGCCAGCAGCAGACCGGCGCAGATACCCAAAACAGCCTTGCCGACAATCCGGAGCCGTAAGCCCATGTACTCGATCCTCGTCCACTCGGGGTTGATATGACGCTGAATGCACTGCGCCTGGAAGTACCGGATATCCGCGAGGACAACAGCCTTGCGCCGGCGGAGATCGCCCAGCGACTCGCAGCCGCGCGCCTGCTGGAACCGGAGCATGGCCTGCAACAGGTGCTGGGGCTGCTGTTCACGCTCAATCGCAGCGGCCTGACCTTACTGGAAAGGCAGCGTGCGCTGCAAAGCTTCAGTGACGAATATCGCCACTACGCCAGCCTCGCCAAGCGCCAGCATCCGCCCAGCACGCTGTTCGTGCGCCTGTGCGGCGAGTTGGCGATCGGCTTCAAGCGTCTGCTGCTGCAGATCCTGCAGGGCCGCCAGCCGTCGATGCCGCACCTGGCCTGGTGCCTGTACATGGCCCAGCATTTCCTCGCCCAGCAGCTGCTGCGCCATTACCAGCTGTATCAGGAGCCACCGCCGGCGCTCTGGCGTGACAGCCACCTGCTGTACTGGATCGGCGAGCATCAGCAGTGCCTGGACGAACCCGTGGCGGCCGCCTTCGAGCCGAAACCGGCGAGCACCCTGCGCGGGCTGTACCAGCAGATGCTGCTGCTGGCCCTGAGCAACCCGTTCCACCTCGACGAGGGCGAGTGCCTGACCCTGTTCAGCGCACTCGCGCCGCTGGCTGCGCAGGCCAGGCTGCAGGCCTGGGACGAAGAGGACGACGCCGAAGGTCCCCTGGTCGATCTCAGCCAGTCCCAGGCCTGCCTGGGCTTCGAACAGCCTGTCGAGGGTGAGGTCGGCAATCTGCGCCGCTTCGAACTGGGCGCGCTGCTGATCGCCCTGGACGAACCGGCGCCCCTGCAAAGCGCCGAGGAACACCAGTTGCTGGAACGGGTACGCCATCACTGGCTGGGACGCCAGCAGCGTCGCCATGAACGCGCCGAGCTGGACGGCCACTGCAGCCTGGTGATCGGCCTGCCCGCCATCCATGCGCAGTTGCTCGACAAACTGCCGCAGCGTACCGAGGCGCAACTGCTCGATGCCAGCCCCGGCGGCGCGCGCCTGCTGTGCAATATCAACGAAGGCGGGCAACTGCAGGTAGGGCAACTGGTGCTGTTGCTCACCGATGGCACGCCCACACTGGCATTGGTGCGTTGGCGTCATCAGGGCAGCGAAGGGCTGCATCTGGGACTGCGCTACCTGAAAGGTCTGCCAAGACCGGTCTGGCTACGCCGCGCGCCCAATGCACAAACCCATCCCGGCGTGTTGCAGAGCACTCCGGCACCGGGCAACGGCTGGCATCATGGTCTATGGCTGCCCAATGGCCAGTTCGCCTCAGGCGAACACCTCTGGCTGCAGCTCGCCAGCGTGCATAACCAGGCGATCCTGCCGCTTCCGGAAAGCAACCTGCAGACTTCCGCAGTCACTCGTCATCCGCTGCGTCTGGCCTGATACGCGAAACTGCGACCCCAGTCACGTGCCCTGCCTGTCGAGTGCACAGTTTCGCCAATGGGCGGCTGCTTATAATTCCTGGCACTCAAGTCTCACCCAGCCTGGAATTTCGCCATGTCTCAAGCGCCAGACAAGCTGATCGGCTCCGTACCCTCGCGCATCGTCGAGGATGCCCGCCTGCAGCTCACTCCCTACGAGGGACGCGTCGCCGAATTCAACGTAGCAACCTGGCTGCAGCTACCCGGCCTGGCCAACCTGCCGGTATCGCTGCTGGTGAGCTATCGCGACGGCGACAAACGCCGCGAAGTCAGCGTCGATCATGGCAAGGTCAACGCACACGGCAAGATCCTGCTCTCGGGCATCGCGCGCATGCCGGTGCGGCAGAAGATCGAAGACATGCAGGTACGTCTGCGCTCGGCCGTGCCGGCGCAAAGCCTGATAGTCGAGGAATTCTTCGTGCAGGCCGTCGAATTGGCCAATAGCGAGAGCCGCCAGGCCATGGCCTGAGGCAGGAAGACAGAGAAAACCCCGCGCAGCGTCGCGGGGTTTTTGCTTTCAGGCAGAGGAGACCTCTGCACTGGGCGAAGGCTGCGAGCTCGCATCGGCCGCTTCGGGTTGAAGGCTCTCGCTGACGGCGTGCTCGAGCAGCGATTCCGGCCAGCGGGCGAAACGCAGCCCGGTAATACGGTTGAGCCGCGTCAGCGCTTCCTGCGGGTCGCGACGATGGAGGTGGATTACCCGGTCTTTACCTGTCATTACTGCATGCGTCCTTAGCGATCCCTGCCCTGCTGGCAGTTCGATAGCAACTACTCCTGCGATAGCCAGAAGCGTGCCACCCTCGCGGCACCGCATTCATTGACGTCCAGCCCCGCGCCAGGGCCACGGCGCAACGGCACAAGGCCCTTAACTGACGTTTTTTGTCACCTCGCACCTGGCATGCTCGCCACGTCAGTATCGCCCCACGGGGCTCCTGTCAGCCCTTGCCGGTCAGCCAGTCCGCCAGGCTGGTGCCGAATTGTGCCTCACGCTCGGCCTGCAGGCGCTGGAGACCCTCGCGCAAGGCCGGATACCAGGGCTCGTCGAGCTGAGCAGGGAGCTGCGACAGACTCGGCAATGGCCATGGGCTGCACTCGAGCAACTGATGAACAGGGAAGGTATGCAGATCCCGGCACAACACCCAGCCTCCACCGCCTGCCTTGCAGGCCAGATGCTCGCGCTCGAGGAAATCCAGCACCTGTCCCCATTCATCCTCGGGCAGGCGCCAGCCCGCGCGCTGCATGTCGCCGTAATGCAGGGCTTCACCCTTCTGCTGACGCTTGAGCAGCAGACGCAGCACCACCAGCAATATCAGGCCCTTGGGGACAGGATCACGGCGCCAGTGGCGTGGCTGCGAAAGGCCGTAGACCAGCTCGGCGCCGAGCAGCACGATCAGCCAGGACAGGTAGATCCATACCAGAAACAGCGGCACCGTGGCGAAGGCGCCATAGATCAGGTGATAGCCGGGAAAAAGCCGCACGTAGAGGCCGAACAGCGCCTTGGCGATCTCGAACAGCACGGCGCTGAACAGGCCGCCAAGCAGTGCGTGGCGCAGCGGCACGCGGGTATTGGGAACCGCCGCGTAGAGCAGCGTGAAGGCGGCGAAGCTCGACAGCAGCGGCGTGAAACCCAGCAGCGTCTTGGCACCGACCACGGCATCCGGCCCGGAGATCAGCGACAGCGAGGCGATGTAGGTACTGACCGCGAAACCGGCGCCGAGCAGCAACGGGCCGAGGCTGAGAATCGCCCAGTAGAGCAGGAAGCTGGACATGCCACGACGCGGCTGGCGCACCCGCCAGATCACGTTGAAAGTCTTCTCGATGGTCACCAGCATGAGGAAGGCGGTCACTGCCAGCAGGCCCACGCCGAACCAGGTCAGTTGCCGCGCCTGGGTGGTGAACTCGCGCAGATATTCCTGCACCGTCTCGCCGGTCGAGGGTACGAAGTTGTGGAAGATGAAGCCCTGGATCTCTTCGCCGACGCCCTGGAACGCCGGAACCGCCGAGAGCATGGCGAAGGTCACGGTCATCATCGGCACCACGGCGAACAGCGTGGTGTAGGTCAGCGCCGCGGCATTGCCTGCGCCGCGATTCGCCATGAAGCGCTTGTAAAGACTGAGCCAGAATCCCAGCCAGTCCTTGAGACGAACCTGCATGACCTCTCCTTAGTCCCCAAACCTGAACAGACAGCGCACCGCGTGAAAAGGTCGCACGAAGCAGCGGTCGGTTCGCGTGCATCCGCGCATCAGGCGGTTAGAATAGCCGCCACTTCAAGCCGGATGCGAGCCACCATGACCGACCTGACCCTCTATCACAACCCGCGCTGCTCCAAATCTCGCGGTGCGCTGGAACTGCTGGAAGCCCGCGGCGTGCAACCGAATGTAGTGCGCTATCTGGAAACGCCACCCAGCGCCAGCGAACTCAAGAGCCTGCTGGGCAAGCTGGGCATCACCGCCCGTGACCTGCTGCGCAGCGGTGAGGACGAGTACAAGACACTGGGCCTGAGCGATACCAGCCTGAGCGAAGCGCAACTGATCGAAGCCATGGTCCAGCATCCCAAGCTGATCGAGCGCCCGATTCTGATCGCTGGCGACAAGGCCGTGGTCGGCCGTCCACCGGAGAAAGTCCTGGAGCTGCTGGCATGAGAACGCCCTATATCCTGGTGCTCTACTACAGCCGCCATGGCGCCACTGCGCAGATGGCCAGACAGATCGCCCGCGGCGTCGAGATGGCTGGCATGGAAGCACGCCTGCGCACGGTGCCGGCGGTATCCAGCGAATGCGAGGCCGTGGCACCCAGCGTGCCCGAGGATGGCGCCATCTACGCTACCCTGGACGATTTGAAGCACTGCTCCGGCCTGGCCCTGGGTAGCCCGACCCGTTTCGGCAACATGGCAGCGCCGCTCAAGTATTTCCTCGACGGCACCAGCAGCCTGTGGCTCACCGGCGAGCTGGTAGGCAAACCGGCCGGCGTGTTCACGTCCACCGCCAGCCTGCATGGCGGTCAGGAAACCACCCTGCTGTCGATGATGCTGCCGTTGCTGCACCACGGCATGTTGCTGTGCGGCCTGCCGTACAGCGAATCGGCCCTGCTCAAAACCCGCGGCGGCGGCACGCCCTACGGCCCCAGCCACCACGCCGGTGGCGACGGCAAACGCGCGCTGGACGAACATGAAGTTGCCCTGTGCCGAGCACTGGGCCAACGCCTGGCGCAGATCGCCGGCAAACTGGAGCACTGATCGTGGCCCGAGCCAAGAAACCCCTGCCCAGCCTCGAATGGCTGGAGCCGCGGGTCAAACTCAGCCGAGCGCTGAGCCTGTTCAGCTTCATTGCCCTGCTGACCCTGCTGCTGGTATGGAACCTGGCCTTCGCCGACCTGCATGGCGCCCGCGTCGGCGTGGTGCTGGCGATCCAGTTGCTGCCACTGGCCCTGCTCGCGCCCGGCATACTCATGGGCAACGCCCGTGCTCATGCCTGGGCCTGCTTCGTGGTCAACCTCTACTTCATCCAGGGCATACTCGCCGCCATCGACCCGGCACGCGCGCTGTTCGGCGCCCTGGAGGCGGTGATCAGCTTCGGCCTGTTCTGCTGCGCCCTGCTCTACACCCGCTGGCGCTTTCAGTACGACCGCAAGAAGGCCGGGGAAGCCTGATGCGCCTGGTGCTGCTGCCTGGCCTCAATGGCAGCAGCGCCCTCTTCGCGCCCTTGCTCGAGACTCTCGCGGGCATCGACTGCTGGCCACTGAGCCTGCCGGAACAAGGGCCGCAGGATTATCCCAGCCTGGCCGACGCACTAATGGAGCAGCTGGGTACCACTCCTTTCGCATTGCTGGGCGAATCGTTTTCCGGCCCTCTGGCCTACCAGTTAGCCCTGCGCCAGCCCACCGGGCTGCGCGGCGTGATCTTCGCCGCCTCGTTCCTGAGCCGGCCCAATCCTGCTCTGACCCTGCTCGCGCATCTGCCGATCCCCAATGCACTGGCCACACAGCCCTGGTTGCTGCGCACCCTGTGCCTGGATAAAACGGCAGACGCGCACATGCTGCAACGGGTGCAAAGAGAAATTCGCCGGCTGGATCCAAGGCTGCTGCGCACGCGACTGGCGACACTGGCCAGCCTGCAAGCACCAACGCAAACCCTGGATCTACCCTGCCTACACCTCTGGCCACAGCAGGATCGCCTGGTCGCCGACAGCACTGCAGAACGACTGTCCAAGGCCTGCACCGACATCCGCCAGATACGCCTGGATGGCCCGCACTTCATCCTGCAGACGCGGCCACAGGCCTGCGCCAATGCAATCGTCGAGTTCATCCAGGGCTAGAAAGTCCGCAGGACTGAATTCGGGCTGCGGCTGCGCTCTTGCTTGTAGCCTGAAGCCTGAAGCCTGAAGCCTGCAGCTTGAGGCTTGCAGCCCCCTACCAGCCCAGCGTTTCCTTGAGAAAGGGAATGGTCAGCTTGCGCTGGGCCTGCAGCGAGGCCTGATCGAGGCGCTCGAGAAGTTCGAACAGCGCGCTCATGCTGCGCTCACCGCGGGTGAGGATGAAGCGGCCGACTTCGTCGCTCATCTGCAAACCGCGACGCGAGGCGCGCAATTGCAGGGCGCGCAGTTTGTCCTCATCGGACAGTTCGTGCAGCTGGAAAACCAGCGCCAGGGTCAGCCGGGATTTGAGGTCAGGCAACTGAATCGGCAACTCGCGCGGCGACATGGTGCCGGCCAGCAGCAGGCGTCGACCGCTGTCACGCAGACGGTTGAACAGGTGGAACAAGCCTTCTTCCCAGTCGCTGCGCCCCGCCACCGCATCGAGATCATCGAGGCAGACCAGCTCACACAATTCGAGATTGTCGAGCAGCTCCGGACCGTGCTGCACCACCTCGCCGAGCGGCAGATACACCACCGCCTCGCCACGCTGTTCGAAGCGCAGGCAGGCCGCCTGCAGCAGATGGCTGCGCCCGACGCCTTGTGCACCCCATAGGTAGATCAGGCTTTCCGTCCAGCCGGCGTCGGCCTCGCACAGACGCTCGACATAGCCCAGGGCCGCGGCGTTGGCGCCGGGGTAGTAGTTGGCGAAGGTGGCGTCGTCGCGCAGACGCACCCCCAGAGGCAGCTGGATAGGTTTCATGCTGGGGGCTCGTGGGAACCGCTTGTCTCTCCATAAAGGCCGGAAAGTTTATACAAATCATGAGCATGGCGCAGCAGAACCATGATCACCGCAGCCACCGGCAAGGCGAGCAGCACGCCGGTAAAGCCGAACAGCTGGCCACCGGCGAGGATGGCGAAGATCACCGCGACCGGATGCAAACCGATGCGATCGCCCACCAGCATGGGAGTCAGCACCATGCCTTCGAGCAACTGACCGATCATGAACACCACACCGATGCCGATCAGCGGATAGGGCTCGAGGCCGAACTGGAACAGCGCCGCACTCAGCGCTGCCCCGATACCGACGATGAACCCCATGTAGGGCACGATGCTCGCCAGTCCGGCCAGCACACCGATCAACAGGCCCAGCTCCAGGCCCACCAGCATCAGGCCGACGGAGTAGATCACGCTCAAGGCCAGCATCACCAGCAACTGGCCGCGCAGGAAGGCACCGAGCACTTCATGGCATTCGCCGGCCAGCTTGACCACCAGGCCCTCGCGCTGACGCGGCAGCAAACGGCGCACCCGTTCGACCAGCACATCCCAGTCACGCATCAGGTAGAAGCTCACCACCGGAATCAGCAGCAGGTTGCCCAGCCAGGCCAGCAGCGCCAGCCCCGAGGAGGTCGCCTGGGCCAGCAACACCCTGAGCACGTCGGTGGTCTTGCCGATGTTGTCGGCGAATACCTGCTTGAGCTGATCGAGCTGCAGCAGGTTATCCTGCAAGCCGAGATGCGATTGCGACCAGGGCAAGGCGGTGCCCTGCAGCCAGTCGAGCATCTCCGGCGCCAGCTGATACAGGCGCACCAATTGCCGCCCCAGCATGGGCACCAGCACCAGCAGAAGAATCAGCAACAGCATTGCGAACAGGGCGAATACCACGACCACGCCGCCGGTACGCGACAGACGATGCCGTTCGAGGCGGTCGACCAGAGGGTCGCCCAGATAGGCCAGCAGAATGCCCACCAGAAATGGAGAAAGAATCGGGTGCAACAGATACAGGAGCCAGCCAAGCAGAAACAGCCCAGCCATCCATAGCCAGCGGGTGGAATCGGTCATGCTCGCGTCCTCGATGCGAAACGGCGCCTGAAAGGCGCCGTGAAACAGGGCTGTGTCTTACCGGTGGGATTCTACCAGCGAAAGCGCAGCTGATCGGTGCGCGGCTTCACCTGAGGCGCCTCATCCTTGGGACTCTCCTGCGGATTCTGCACCGGTTCAGCGGCATCGAGCGGCTCGCTGACTTCCTGCAACTGAGCCAACGCAAGCTGGGCACGCAGTTGCTCCGGGCTGGCACTGACCTGATAGACCAGGCGTTGCCCATCGATCTCCTGCAAGCGCGCGGCGAAGGGTTCGAGCAGGCGCTCCAGCGCCGCGAAACGACTCAGGTCGGCCCCTTCGACCACCAGCGTCAGGCTTTGCGCCGCGCCCGGTTTGACCACGAAACGCGGCGCCAGGCGCTCGGCCACGGCCAGCATCACCGCATCGGCCAGCGCGGCCCTGTCCGCGCCTTCGGCCTTGCCCTGCTCACGCTCATCCCCCAGCCACAGGCGCCAGGTCGCCTGCCAGCTGCCGCCGCTCTCGGCGGCGCGCACCGCCAGCAGGGCATCGGCGCCATAGCGCTCGGACGCCTCGCGCAGCGCCTGGGGATCGTTGGCCAGCAAAACATCGGCACTGCCCAGCGCCTGCTCGCTCAGATCGGCCAATGGCAAACGCAGCGGCAGACCACGATGCTGAGCGGCATCGCGCAGCGACGCCGAAGCGCTCTGGCTCTCGCCGACCAGTTGGCTGCCCTCCGGCGACTCGTTGAGCCACCAGGCCAGGATGGCCGGACGATTGGCGCCCCACAATGCCAGACCGGCCTGGCGCAACTGTCGGTCGGTACTGGCCGGATCGAACTCGACCAGCAGCGCCTCGCCTTCGAAACCGTACTGGCTGACGATCTGCTGCGGGTCCTTGCGCAACCCTTCCAGCGCCGGGTTCTGCAGCGCCTTGGCATCGCCCGTCAGGCGCAGCACCAGGGTCTGCAAAGCTTTCTGCATTGCTGCATCACGGCTTTCCGGCTGCTGGTCCGCCACCGGTTCACGGACCTGATACAGGCCGGCAACCGGCGCGGCCAATGCCGACAGGCTCAGAAGCGACAGACAGAACAGCAGCAGGCGGGCAGACAGACGCATGGGGCGGGATCTCGCAAAGGGATGGGGGCGGGCGCAAAGGCCTATACCTTAAACAGCCGCCCCTGCCCCGGCAACCTGAGCCACTGCCCGCGACGAAGCGCATGCACGCGAGTGGCCGCTACCGGGCAAGCCTGATAAAATCGCGCGCCTTCGCCAGCCGGTACGCGCGCCGGGCTCTTTGGAAGAGCCTGCGCCACGTCGGCGCCTACACGAACTCCCATCCAAAGGCCCGGATCTATGAGCAAGCAACCCTCCATCAGCTACAAGGACGCAGGCGTCGACATCGATGCCGGTGAAGCCCTGGTCGAGCGCATCAAAGGCGTCGCCAAGCGCACTGCCCGTCCGGAAGTCATGGGTGGCCTGGGCGGTTTCGGCGCCCTGTGCGAGATTCCGGCCGGCTACAAGCAGCCGGTACTGGTCTCCGGCACAGACGGTGTGGGCACCAAGCTGCGCCTGGCGCTGAACCTGAACAAGCACGACAGCATCGGCCAGGATCTGGTCGCCATGTGCGTCAACGACCTGGTGGTCTGTGGCGCCGAGCCGCTGTTCTTCCTCGACTACTACGCCACCGGCAAGCTCAACGTCGACGTGGCGGCCACCGTGGTCACCGGCATTGGTGCCGGCTGTGAGCTGGCTGGCTGCTCCCTGGTCGGTGGTGAAACCGCCGAAATGCCGGGCATGTACGAAGGCGAAGACTACGACCTGGCCGGCTTCTGCGTCGGCGTGGTGGAAAAGAGCGAAATCATCGACGGCTCCAAGGTCGTCACCGGCGACGCGCTGATCGCCCTGCCCTCCTCCGGCCCGCACTCCAACGGCTACTCGCTGATCCGCAAGATCATCGAAGTGTCCGGCGCCGATATCGAGCAGGTGCAACTGGACGGCAAGGCCCTGGCCGACCTGCTGATGGCGCCGACCCGCATCTACGTCAAGCCGCTGCTCAAGCTGATCAAGGACACCGGTGCGGTCAAGGCCATGGCCCACATCACTGGTGGCGGCCTGCTGGACAACATCCCGCGCGTACTGCCTCAAGGCGCCCAGGCGGTGATCGACGTCGCCAGCTGGAATCGCCCGGCCGTGTTCGACTGGCTGCAGGAACAAGGCAACGTCGACGAGCATGAAATGCACCGCGTACTGAACTGTGGCGTCGGCATGGTCATCTGCGTCGCCCAGGATCAGGTCGAAGCAGCCCTGGCCAGCCTGCGCGCCAGCGGCGAGCAGCCCTGGGTCATCGGCCAGATCACCGAGGCGGCGGCAGGCGCGGCCCAGGTTCAGCTGAACAACCTGAAAAGCCACTGATGCCCTGCAATGTCGTCGTCCTGATCTCCGGGTCAGGCAGCAACCTGCAGGCGCTGATCGACAGCGTCGCCCAAGACGGCAATCCGGCTCGCATCGGCGCGGTTATCTCCAACCGCGCCGATGCCTACGGCCTGCAACGGGCGAAACAGGCCGGCATCGCCACCGAACTGCTTGACCACAAGCAGTTCGACGGCCGCGAAGCCTTCGATGCAGCCCTGATCCAGGCCATCGAGGCCCACCAGCCCGACCTGGTGGTGCTGGCCGGTTTCATGCGCATTCTCACGCCAGGCTTCGTTCAGCACTACGCCGGGCGTCTGCTCAACATCCACCCTTCGCTGCTGCCCAGGCACAAGGGGCTGCACACCCATCAGCGAGCGCTGGAGGCCGGCGATAGCGAGCACGGCTGCAGCGTGCACTTCGTCACCGAGGAACTCGATGGTGGCCCTCTGGTCGTACAAGCTGTGTTGCCAGTGATGGCAGACGACACGGCCGAAAGCCTGGCCAGCCGCGTGCACCAGCAGGAACACCAGATCTACCCGCTGGCCGTACGCTGGTTTGCCGAAGGCCGCTTGCGTCTTGGCGCCCAAGGCGCAATGCTGGACGGCGAGCCGCTGCCCGCCAGCGGCCACCTGATTCGAACCTAGGAGACTCTATGCGTCGTGCCCTGCTGTTCGCTCTGACACTCTTCGCCCTGCCGGCCCTCGCCGAGGACCTGGAGCCCTTCTCCGCAAGCTACACAGCGGACTGGAAGCAGCTGCCGGTCAGCGGCAGCGCCTCGCGCAGCCTCAAGCGCGAGGGCGACGGGCGCTGGACGCTCAACTTCGAGGCCTCGATGCTGGTGGCCGGCCTCACCGAAGAAAGCACCTTCCGCGTCGACAATGGCGCCCTGCTGCCACTGACCTACCGCCTCAACCGCAGCGGGCTGGGCAAAGGCAAGAAGGTCGAGCAAGACTTCGACTGGGAGCAGAAGCAGGTCATCGGCAGCGACCGCGGCGACTCGGTGCGCTTTCCGCTCAACCGCGGCCTGCTGGACAAGTCGACCTACCAGATCGCCCTGCAGCAGGATGTCGCGGCCGGCAAGAAAAGCGTGAGCTACCAGGTGGTCGACGGTGACGAGATCGAAACCTACGACTTCCGCGTGCTGGGCGAGGAAGTGGTACGTACCAAGGCCGGTCTGATCGATGCGATCAAGGTCGAGCGCGTGCGCGACCCCACGCAGAGCACCCGCAAGACCGTGCTGTGGTTCGCCAAGGATTGGGGCCACCTGCTGGTGCGCCTGCATCAGGTGGAAACCGATGGCAAGGAATACCAGATCATGCTCAAGGAAGGCACCGTCGCCGGCAAGCCGGTCGAAGGCCGCCGCGACTGATCGGCGATCGAATAAAAAACCGGGCCAATGCCCGGTTTTTTTATGGTTCTTCGCATATTTTGGGGAAAGTGCGGGTTGACACCGGACTGGCAAATTTGTGTGCGTATCGCTTACTGACTAGCACTATCCGTTGCCGAGTGCGCTGAGCGTTCGGGTTGCGCCCCTTACGGGCGCCACACCTTAATTCGCTGCGCTCAGCCTTCGGGCCAGCCTGCGGCTGTTACTCCGCTGCGCTGCGTTTCCTCGCTCCGGCGCTGCTCCGGGGGCCGGCTTACATGGGCCATCCCTGGCCCATTAAGCGGGGCCGCCATCGGTATCTCGCCGCATTCATGCGGCTCGTCCCCCTACGCAACACCTCCACTCGGCCTCCTGAAGGGTGGGGCGGGTCGCGAGCTTGCGAAATCTTCGCGAAATTAAACTTAGCGGCGTCTGACCTTTGCCTTTGCTCTTCAACTGCGATGGTACAGACGACGCCCAAGTCCCCCTTCAGGAGGCCGAGTGGAATCACCGCGGAAGGGGTTGAGCGACATGGATGTCGCGAGAGCCACGATGGGCCAGGGATGGCCCCTCGTGGCGTGCCCCTGGAGTGGTGATGGAATGAGGGAACCCCGGCGCAGCCGGGGCCGTATGCAGGGGTGTATTTCTTTGCTTACTTTCTTTGCACAAGCAAAGAAAGTGAGTCGCCCGTAAGGGGCGAAACCCATCAGACCAGGCGGCGCGCTAATGGATAGTGCCAAGCCATCAACAGCTAACACGTAAATGCCAATCAGATGTCAAGCGTATCTTCCCCACGAGAACGCGAAGAGCCTTTTTTATTGTCTGTTCCGAGCGCTGGCTGGCAGCGCCCGGCAATGACTCAGTCCTGACTTACCGCACCGATCTTGTGAATCGACAGGTCGGCGCCGTTGTACTCCTCTTCCTGACTCAGGCGAATGCCCAGGGAAGTCTTGAGCAGGCCATAGACCGCGAAACCACCGACCAGCGCGATCACCACCCCCAGCGCTGTGCCGATCACCTGACTGGCCAGGCTCACGCCACCCAGGCCACCGAAGGCTTCGAGGCCGAAGATGCCGCAGGCGATACCGCCCCACACGCCACACAAGCCATGCAACGGCCAGACGCCGAGCACGTCGTCGACCTTCCACTTCACCTGAGTCGCGGTGAAGGCCCAGACGAACAGCGCGCCGGCAATCGCGCCAGTGACCAGGGCACCGATCGGATGCATCAGGTCCGAACCTGCGCAGATCGCCACCAGGCCAGCCAGCGGGCCGTTGTGCAGGAAGCCCGGGTCGTTACGCCCCACCAGCAGTGCGGCGACGGTGCCGCCGACCATGGCCATCAACGAATTGACCGCCACCAGCCCACTGACGCCTTCGAGCGTCTGCGCACTCATCACGTTGAAGCCGAACCAGCCGATGATCAGGATCCACGAACCCAGCGCCAGGAACGGAATGTTCGACGGCGCCATGGCCACCAGCCTGCCGTCGCGGTAACGACCATTGCGGCGACCGAGCAGCACGACGGCGCCGAACGCCAGCCAGCCGCCCATGGCATGCACCACCACCGATCCGGCGAAGTCATGGAAGCCGGCGCCGAAACGCGCCTCCAGCCAGGCCTGCAGGCCGTAGTTGCCGTTCCAGATCATGCCTTCGAAGAAGGGATAGACGAACGCCACGATCAACGCCGTGGCGCACAGCTGCGGGCCGAACTTGGCGCGCTCGGCTATGCCGCCGGAAATGATCGCCGGAATCGCAGCGGCGAAGGTCAGCAGGAAAAAGAACTTCACCAGGCCATAGCCGTGGTTCTCGGTCAGTACCGCGGCCGGTTCGAGGAAGTTGATGCCATAGGCGATCCAGTAACCGATGAAGAAATACGCCAGGGCGGAGATGGCGAAATCCGAGAGGATCTTCGAGAGCGCATTGACCTGGTTCTTCTGCCGCACCGTGCCCACTTCGAGAAAGGCAAAACCGGCATGCATGGCCAGGACCATGATCGCACCCAGCAGGATGAACAGGGTATTGGAGCCGTGGATCAGCGTGGCCACGGCGCTGTTGATGTTTTCCATCGAGGAAAAACTCCGGGGGCAGAAGAAAAGGCACCAAACCAAGGCACAGCCCCAAAACAACGCACCACAATGCAGCCAAGCTACAAAGCGCGCCCTCGAAGAGTGCCTGCAGATGGCACTAAAACAGCGCCACCGAAAATCGTCTGATCGATGCTAATTTCTTATTAATCAATTGGTTATGCGCGAAAAAGACCATCCTGAGCCGCACCTGAAAAGCCCCATGAAAGGGCATTTACCGGCTTTCGCGCACCAGCAAAATGCAATCGCTATACCAAACAGCGAACCGCTCCCCCTGACTATTTCTTTCGGAACCCTCACGCCGTTGAGCACTCGTAAACCATACATACCCAACGCAGAGGACTGCTCACCATGACAAGCAAAGCCGCTACTCCAAGCACCAAGGACGCCCTGCTGGATGAATTCCAGGCTCTGGTCAGCGATACCGAGAAGCTCCTGCAACACTCCGCCAGCCTCGCCGGCGAACAGGCCGAAGCGCTGCGCGACGACATTCGCAGCAGCCTTGGTCGCGCCCGAGAAACCCTGCACGACGCCGAAGCCGCCTTGCGCGAACAGGGCAAGATCGCCGTCGATGCCACCGAGCAATACGTGCACAAGCATCCCTGGCAGGCGCTCGGTCTGGCGGCCGCCATCGGTCTGGTGCTCGGTCTGCTGATCAGCCGCCGTTGACAGTGCCCATGAGCAACGGACCATCACCACGGCGCCTGGGCGCCGCGTTCCTGGGCCTGCTGCAGGGCCACGTGGCGCTGCTGGCCCATGAACTCGAAGACCAGCGCAACCAGGCACTGCGCGCCCTGGTGCTGGGGGGCCTGTGCCTGGCCTTCGCCCTGCTGCTGCTGATCGGCCTGTCCGCACTGCTGCTGATCCTCTACTGGGAGAGTCACCGCCTGCTGGTCGCTGGCGGGCTGTGCCTGGTCTACGGTATCGGCCTGTTCGGCTGCGGTGCCTGGCTGCTGACCAGCCTGCGCAATGCCGAAGCCCCCTTCAGTGCCAGCCTCGAAGAACTGCAACGTGACCGCGAGCAACTGCTGCCATGACTCCGAACCTGCCCCAAGGCGCCTCGCGCCGTGAGTTGCGCAAAGCCGTGCTGCGCATGCGCCTGGAGATGCACCGCCAGGAACTGCGCCATGAAATGCTGCAGATCGGCCATCCGCTGAAGCAGGTGCGCGAGTACGGTCGTCGCCTGCGGCGAGGCAATGCACCATTTCTGCTCACCGGTGGCGCACTGGCTCTGGTCGGGCTGATCGGCCGAAAAAGCGGCTGGCGTCGCTGGCTGCGCCTGGCCCTGATCGTCATGCCTCTGCTACGGCGTACGCAGCAGGGTACGGGCAGGCGCTCACCGCTGAGGTAGCACCGGGCTGGCCGCGATCTTGCTAGGTTGAGCCACCCGGCCGCCTCGTGGTGGCTCAACCGCTGAGCGCTAAGGACCTCCCAGGTGATCGACGGACTGCCGTTTGCCGTCTTCCAACCCTTTATCGACACCGCCACCGGCCGGATCGCGGGCGTCGAAGCCTTGGCTCGGCTGCGCGATGGCGAGGGCCGGGCGCATTCCGCCGGGCCGCTGTTCGCCGATCCGAAAACGCCGCCAGCCGCCCTGCGCCGCCTCGACCGCCAGGTCCGCGAGAATGCTCTTGAGCGCTTCCACCAGGCCCCGGCCGACTGGTTCCTCAGCCTGAACATCTCGCCGCGCTGGATCAGCCGCCTGCGCCCGGCGCAGCCTCTGCCGAGCCTGATCCAGCTGCAGCGCAGCGGTATCGACCCGACGCGCATCGTATTCGAGATCACCGAGCTGGGCGGTGCCAGCCAGCGTCTGCCGAATGTGGTCGCACGCTACCGGGAGGCCGGCGCGCGCATCGCCATCGATGACTTCGGCGCCGGCTACTCGCAGCTCGACCGCGTACTGGCGCTGCAGCCGGACATTCTCAAGCTGGACATGCGCCTGTTCCAGGAAGCCGCTCGCGGCGGCCCCAGCGGTGAGGTGGTCAAGGCCCTGGCGCAGATGGCAGAGAAAACCGGCTGCTGGATCATCGCCGAAGGGGTGGAAACCGAAGCCGAACTGAACTTCGCCCTGGAGTGCGGCGCCCGCTACGTGCAGGGCTTTCTCTTCGCCAGGGCCGAGCAAGAGCTGTTCGCCAGCGATGCCTTCGTCGGCCGTTTCGCCCGCCTGCGCGACAGTTACGTGAAGCAGAAACTTGCCGAACGGGCACGCCTGGTACACCTGCGCCAGCAGCTGACCGAGCTGATGAGCGAACTGCGGACCTGGGCCGAAAGCGGCGCCCCGGCCAGCAGCCTGCCTGCACCGGACAGCTACCCCTGGCTGCTGCGCATCTATCAGTGCGATCGTCATGGCACCCAGCTGACGCCGAACCTGGAGTGGCGCCAACAGACCTGGCACGCCGATGACCGCTACCTCGGGCACAACTGGTCGTGGCGCCCCTACTTCTATCAACTGCTGGCCGAAGGCTGGGAAGAACGACGCCTGACCCTCTCTACCACCTACCGCGACGCCACCAGCAACCAGTACTGCCTGACCGCCGGCCAGTTCATCGACAACGGCCGCCGCCTGCTGCTGGTGGACATCGATGCCGCCGATCTGTAGTCAGCCCGGGGTTGCAGGCAGCGGCACGAACACCCAAGCTAGGGGCCTGGATCAACCTGGCGAGGATCGGCCTTGGATTGGCACACCCTGCTCACCCGCGAACGTCTCGGCAAACCCGCTCCCAGCTCGGCAGAGCTCGGCCGCAGCCCCTTTCACAAGGATCATGACCGCATCATCTTCTCCGGCGCCTTCCGCCGTCTGGGGCGAAAGACGCAGGTGCACCCGGTTTCCAGCAACGACCATATCCACACCCGCCTGACCCATTCGCTGGAGGTCAGCTGCGTCGGCCGTTCGCTGGCCATGCGCGTCGGCGAGATGCTGCGTGAGGAGCTGCCCGACTGGTGTGCGCCGAGCGATCTGGGCATGGTCGTACAATCCGCCTGCCTGGCCCACGACATCGGCAACCCGCCGTTCGGCCATTCCGGCGAGGACGCCATTCGCCACTGGTTCCAGCAGGCGGCCGGGCGCGGCTGGCTGGATGCGATGAGCGATGCCGAACGCGCCGACTTCCTTAATTTCGAAGGCAACGCCCAGGGCTTTCGCGTACTCACCCAGCTCGAGTACCACCAGTTCGACGGCGGCACGCGGCTGACCTACGCCACACTCGGCACCTACCTCAAGTACCCCTGGACGGCGCGCCATGCCGACGCCCAGGGCTACAAGAAACACAAGTTCGGCTGCTACCAGAGCGAGTTGCCGCTGCTCGAGCAGATCGCCGCCAAGCTCGAGCTGCCGCAGCTGGAAACGCAACGCTGGGCACGCCACCCGCTGGTCTACCTGATGGAAGCGGCGGATGACATCTGCTACGGCCTGATCGACCTGGAAGACGGCGTGGAGATGGAGCTGCTCGACTACACCGAGGTCGAGGCGCTGCTGCTCGATCTGGTTGGCGACGATCTGCCGGAAACCTACCGTCAGCTCGGCCCGCGGGACTCGCGTCGGCGCAAGCTGGCGATCCTGCGCGGCAAGGCCATCGAGCACCTGACCAACGCGGCCGCCAGCGCCTTCGTCGAGCAGCAGCGCGACCTGCTCGCCGGCCAGTTGCAGGGCGATCTGGTGGAACATATGCACGGCGCGGCCAAGCGCTGCGTGCAGAGCGCGAAGCTGCTGGCGCGGGAGAAGATCTTCCACGACAAGCGCAAGACGCTGCACGAGATCGGCGCCTACACCACACTGGAAATTCTCCTCAATGCCTTCTGCGGCGCGGCGCTGGAGCAGCACAGCGGCCGGGCGCTGTCGTTCAAGCACCGACGCATTCTCGATCTGCTCAGCTACTACGCGCCCGAGCCGGGCTGGCCGCTGTATCGCTCGTTCATGCGGGTGATCGACTTCATCGCCGGCATGACCGACAGCTACGCTACGGAAATGGCGAGGGAAATGACGGGCCGCTCGAACCCGGGCTGACGAAAAGCACGCATGAAGAACCTGATCCGAAGCAGTTTCACCTGGCATGCCGGTCCGCCGGCCTGGGGCCCGGCGGTGGTCGCCGGCCTCGGCTGCGCACTTCCGTTGCTGCTCGGCCTGTTCACTGCCCACAGCGGCTTTCTCTGGGCCTCGGCCGGTGCCTTCCAGGCCGCGCAGGCCAATCCGCTGCACCGCTTCGGCATGCTGCGCATGCTGCTGCTCACCGGCCTTGGCGCCTGCAGTGCCGGCCTGGGGTTCTGGGCCGGCAGTCATCCGCTGGTCAGCCTGGGCATCTTCGCCGCCTTCGGCCTGTTGCTGGCCTGGCTGCAGCGCTTCGGCAGCGAGGCCGGCAAGCTGGGCATCGGCCTGTGCATCTGCCTGTGCCTCGGCCAGGGGCAGTTCGGCATCGGCAACCTGCACAATCCTTACGCGGTGGCCATGCTGTTCATCCTCGGCGGGCTCTGGGTCATGCTCCTGGCCTTCGGCCTGCGCGGCCTGCATGGCCTGCGCATGTGGCCTTACATGCCGCGCTTTCTCGCCATTCTCAAGGTGCTCAAGCGCCACGCGCAGCGCCTGCCACGCCAGCAATGGCGCCTGCATGCGCTGGCCTGCATGCTGGCCTTCGCCGCCTCCGGCCTGATCGTCAATCTGGCCGGCCTGTCGCGTGGTTACTGGCTGACCCTGACGGTGATCAGCACCCTGCAGCTGGAGTTCCAGGGCAGCCTGGTGCGCGCGCTGCAGGCGAGCCTCGCCAGCCTGGCCGCTTCCGGGCTGCTGATCCTCTTCGGCCACAGCCTGCAAAGCCCGCCACTGATGGTGATGACCCTGCTGGTGCTGGTCATCCTCAGCCGGGCGCTGCAGGCCAATCACTACGGCCTGTTCGTGCTGCAGACCAGCCTGTGCTTCGTGCTGCTGGCCGAAAGCCTGTCGCAGGACTGGCACCTGGCCGAGGTGCGCCTGCTCAACGCGCTGATCGGCGTCGCCCTGACCCTGACGGTCGCCCTGCTGGTGCATGGCCTGCGCCTGCAACTGAACAAACCGGGCAAGATCGAGAACAGTACGCCGCGCTCCTTATAACGTTTCGGCAGATTCGCCCACTCTTCACTATGCTGTGGATGCCTGCAGCGTCCCGCAAGGAGTGAAGTGTGATGCTCAATACCGCCGCCCCGCGTGAACGGCGTTTCCCCCTGCACGTTCATATCAGCGTCCTGTTCACCCTCCTGCTGCTGCTGACCGGCGCCGTGCTGGGCTTGTTCAATTATCAGCAGACCAGCCGGCTGATCTTCACCAGCAGCTCGACACTCTTCGAACGCATCCAGCACGACGTGCAGCGTGACCTGGACAGCACCTACCGGCCCATCCGCCACTTGCTCAGCCTGCTGGCATTGCACCCAGCCATCCAGGCCGACACGCTCGATGAACGCCTGAAAATGCTGCCGCTGTTCGCCCAGGCGCTGCGCGACAATCCCAAGCTGGCGTCGATCTACTTGGGCTACGAAGACGGCGACTTCTTCATGGTCAGGCCGCTGCGCAGCGACATGCTCAAGCAGCGTTTCAATGCCCCCGACACGGCCGCCTACCAGGTCTGGGCCATCGACCGTGGCAGCGCCGGGACCGACAGCGACTACCTGTTCTATGACGGCTCACTCAACCTGCTGAGCCGCCGCCAGAACCTCAGCGAGCCCTACGATCCGCGGCAGCGCGACTGGTTCAAGCGCGCGCGCGGCGACGGCGGACAGATCACCACCGCACCCTATCTGTTCTTCTCCACCCAGGAAATCGGCACCACTTTGGCCAGACGCAGCGGCCTGACCACCGTGCTTGGCGCCGATCTCACCCTCGACGATCTCTCTGCCACACTGGCCGGTCATCGCGTCACCCCCCACACCCAGGTGGTGCTCGCCGACGGCGACGGCAACGCGGTGGCCTACCCCGACAGCGACCGCCTGCTCAAGGAGGTCGATGGCAAGGTATCGCTGGTCAAGGTCAGCGAGCTCGATCCGGCACTGGGTGAACTGCTGGCCGGCCAGTTGAGCGAACAGGACGAGGGCGTCGTCGAGCTGGCTCGCAAGCGCTGGGTGATGGCCCACCGGCACATCCGGGAAGGTGGCCCGCAGGGGTTGCACCTAGCCCTGCTGGTGCCCGAGCAGGAGTTGCTGGCCGAGGCCTACCGTATCCGCTGGCAGGGCGCGCTGATCACCCTGACCACGCTGCTGCTGTGCCTGCCGCTGGGCTGGCTGACCTCGCGCCTGGTGGTCAAGCCCCTGCGCAGCCTGGTGCAGGAGGCGCAGGCCATCCGCCGCTTCGACTTCAGCTACCCGGCCAGCGGTCGCTCGCCGATTCTCGAAGTCGACCAGTTGGCAGTGTCGATGAGCAGCATGAAAGATACCCTGTCGAGCTTCCTCGACATCGCTGCCAGCCTCTCCGCGGAAACCCATTTCGACGCCCTGATCAAGCGGGTGATGGATGCGACGGTATCGATCAGCGAAGCCCAGGGCGGGCTGCTCTATCTGCTCGACAATGACAGCGGCCGGCTGGAACCGCAGGGGCTGGTGATCGACGGCCAGAGCCGTAGCCTGAGCGAACTGGGCATCCACGCGCTGGCCCATGATGACCCGAGCCTGCCCTCCTGGCTGCGAAGCCCGGCCAGCGGCGGCGCAAGCACCGCCACCTCCATCGGCTTCGATCAGGCAGGCGCGTTTAAGGGGCTGCTATCGACCATGGACAGCCCGCGCCTGCACCTGATCGCCGCCGGCCTGCACAACCGTCAGGGCGATACCGTTGGCGTGCTGGTGCTGCTGCAACGCGATACCGGCGAGGACAGCGAGAGCATGCTCAGGCCGGACCGCGTCGCCTTCGTCGACGCCGTCTCGGGCAGCGCAGCCCTGTGCATCGAAAGCCAGCGCCTGCTGGCCAGGCAGAAGCAGCTGCTCGACGCCTTCATTCAGCTGATCGCCGGCGCCATCGATGCCAAGAGCCCCTACACCGGCGGCCACTGTCAGCGCGTGCCGGAACTCACCCTGATGCTGGCGCGCGCTGCCGCCGAGAGCGACGCCCCGGAGTTCACTGACTACGCCCCCAGCGAGGAGGAATGGGAAGCGCTGCACATCGCCGCCTGGCTGCACGACTGCGGCAAGGTCACCACGCCGGAATACGTGGTGGACAAGGCGACCAAGCTGGAAACCCTGTACGACCGCATTCACGAAGTGCGCATGCGCTTCGAGGTGCTCAAGCGCGATGCCTGGATCGCCTATTGGCGAGGCCTTGCCGCAGGCGGGGAAGAAAGCGCACTGGCCGCGCTGCGCGATCAGCTGCTGGGCGATCTGGACGACGAGTTCGCCTTCATCGCGCGTATCAACCTGGGTGGCGAGGCCATGGCCGATGCCGACCAGGCACGCCTTGCGCAGATCGCCGAACGCCGTTGGCTGCGCACCCTGGACAACCGCCTGGGGGTGTCCTGGGAAGAGGCCAAACGCATGGAGCGCTCGGCGCCCGCCAGCCTGCCGGTGGAAGAGCCGCTGCTGGCCGATCGCCTCGATCATCTGATCGAGCGCCCGGCGCAGGAGCTGATCGCACCGGACAATCGCTGGGGCTTCAAACTCGAGGTGCCGCAGCACAAGTTCAATCGTGGCGAACTGCACAACCTGAGCATCGCGCGCGGCACGCTGACCGCCGAGGAGCGCTACATCATCAACCACCACATCGTGCAGACCATCCTGATGCTCGACCGCCTGCCCTTCCCCAAGCACCTGCAGAACGTCACCGAGATCGCTGGCGGACACCACGAGAAGATGGATGGCACCGGCTATCCCAAGCGCCTGACACGCGAGCAGATGAGCCTGCCGGCAAGGATGATGGCGATCGCCGATATCTTCGAAGCCCTGACGGCGGTGGACCGTCCCTACAAGAAGGGCAAGACGCTGTCGGAGGCGCTGAACATCATGGTCGGCATGTGCAAGGGCGCGCACATCGACCCGCAGCTGTTCGCCCTGTTCGTGCGCAGCGGCATCTATCGGCGCTATGCCGAGCGCTTCATGCAGGCCGAGCAGATCGATGAGGTAAACGAGCAGGCCGTGCTGGAAAAGGCGGGAGTTCTGTAGGAGCAACTGCGCTCGATAGGCCTTACAACGCCTCGGTTCGCGAGCAGAGCTCGCTCCTACAAGCTGGGAGTCGCCTGAGTTGGCCGAAACCTGTCCAGGCAAACGGCGCCGGACAAACCGGCGCCGAAGCGATCAAGCCTGGTTGATCGGATTTTCCGGATACCAGACGTCCAGCAGCGGGCTGATCTCGTAGTTCTGCAGCTCGTCACGGCCCTTCAGCCAGGCTTCGACGGCAGCGCGCTGCTCCTCGTTGACCGAGCCACGCTTGGCCAGGCAGACCAGACCGTAGTCTTCGCCACCTACATAATCCAGACCATTGCCGGCGATGGCCTGATCGAGGAACTGATCGACGAAAGCGTCGAGGGTCTGGTCGCTCAGGTCGGCCTTGAAGTTCAGGGTCAGCTCGAAGCCCAGCTCCTGGAATTCATCGACACAGAGCTTCTTGCGCAGACGGCGGGAACGGTTGGTCGCCATGAAACAATCCTCAAAGGTGATAACGCGCGGCACTCTAGCAGTTTCGCCGGCCGAGCGCCCGCTTTGTGTCGCCCCGGCGCCCTGGAACAGGTTGAACGCCAGCTGTTCGCAGCGCCTGTTTTTGAGCGGATGGGGCCGACTGCGGATCGGCTCTTGCGGCATAATGCGGGCAACTTTTTCCCGAGCCAGACGGTCGTTTGTCTATCTCGTTACTCCCGCCCGATCGCGGAAGGTTCCTGTCGATGATTCAACGGTTTCGCCAACTGGCGCTGAGCGCCGTGCTTCTGCCCCTCGCCCTCTCCTGCCATGCTGCCAGCGCCGCACTGCCTGCCAAGGTGGAGCAGGCGCTGAAGGCCAACAAGATTTCCAGCAACTCGCTGTCGGTGATGACCGTGCCCCTGGGCGGACAGACCGGCGGCCTGCAATTCAACGCCGATGTCTCGGTCAACCCGGCCTCCACCATGAAGCTGGTGACCACCTACGCAGCCCTGGAACTGCTGGGGCCGAACCATCAGTGGAAGACCGAGTTCTATGCCGACGGCCCGCTGAAGGACGGCGTGCTGCACGGCAACCTCTACCTCAAGGGTGGCGGCGACCCGAAACTCAACATGGAGAAACTCTGGCTGCTGCTGCGCGACCTGCGCATCAATGGCGTGCGCCAGGTCCAGGGCGATCTGGTGCTCGATCGCAGTTTCTTCGTCGCCCCGCAACTGCCGGCTTTCAACGACGACGGCGGGGACGCCAACAAGCCGTTCCTGGTCAAGCCCGACTCGCTGCTGGTCAATCTCAAGGCGCAGCGTTTCATCACCCGCGCCGAAGGCGGTAAGGCGTATATCGCCATGGACCCGCCCATCGCCACGGTGCGCATCGAAAACCAGGTGCGCGTGCTCAAGGCCGACAAATGCCCGTCGTGGCCGGACATCCGCTACAACGCGGTGGACCAGTTCGACGGCACCACTCTGATCGTCAGCGGCCAACTGGCCGAGGGCTGCAGCGCGCAGACCTACCTGTCGCTGCTCGATCACCCCAGCTATGCAGCCGGTGCGGTACGCGGCATCTGGCAGGAACTGGGCGGCAAGATCCTCGGCAAGGATCGCCAGGGCCCCGTGCCGGAAAAAGCCCGCATGCTGGTACGCGCCTTCTCGCCCGACGTGGTGGAAATCGTCCGCGACATCAACAAGTACAGCAACAACACCATGGCCCGGCAGTTGTTCCTCAGCATCGGCGCGCAGTTCCGCACCGAAGCCGACCAGGACGACGCCATGGCCGCACAGCGGGTGATCCGTAGCTGGCTGGCGCGCAAGGGCATCACCGCGCCGCATCTGGTGATGGAAAACGGCTCCGGATTGTCGCGCGCCGAACGCATCAGCGCGCGCGAGATGGCGCTGATTCTCCAGGCAGCCTGGCGCAGCCCCTATGCCGCCGAATTCCGCAGCTCGATGCCACTGGTGGCGATGGACGGCACCATGCGCCGGCGCCTGCAACGTACGCCGCTGGTGGGCGAGGCACATATCAAGACCGGCACACTGAACAACGTACGCGCCATCGCCGGCTACAGCCGCGACAGCAACGGCCATGACTGGGCGGTGGTGGCCATCCTCAACGATCCCAAACCCTGGGGCGCCACGTCCATTCTCGATCAGGTGCTGCTGTACACCTACAACCAGCCCAAGCGCTGACGATTTTGTGTAGCCCGGATGCAATCCGGGGCCTGGTTCGCGGAGCCCCCGGATTGCATCCAGGCTACGGAGTCAGCGTGCAGTGAAACGCCAGGCGCGGTGGATCTTCGGATTACGCGCGAAGTCCGGATCCAGGGTCTGCGCGCTGATTTCCTCGACCTGATAACGCGCCACCAGACTCTCGTCGAGCTGAAACTTGCGGAAGTTGTTGGAGAAATACAGCACGCCGCCGCGGGCCAGGCGCGCCATGGCCAGGTCGAGCAACTCAACGTGGTCGCGCTGCACGTCGAACACACCTTCCATACGCTTGGAGTTGGAGAAGGTCGGCGGGTCGATGAAGATCAGGTCGTACTCGCCGCGATCGTCACCCAGCCAGGCCATCACGTCGCCCTGCTCCAGGCGGTGCTTGTCGGAAAAACCGTTGAGCGACAGGTTGCGCCGCGCCCAGTCCAGGTAGGTTTTCGACAGATCGACGCTGGTGGTGCTGCGCGCCCCACCCTTGGCCGCATGCACGGTGGCCGTGGCGGTATAGCAGAACAGGTTGAGGAAACGCTTGCCGGCCGCCTCACGCTGGATGCGCAGACGCAGCGGACGATGATCGAGGAACAGGCCGGTATCCAGGTAGTCGGTGAGATTGACCAGCAGCTTGACGCCGCCTTCGCTCACCTCCATGAACTGGCCCTGGGCAGCCTGGCGCTGGTACTGCTTGGTGCCGGTCTGGCGCTCGCGGCGCTTGATCGCCACCCGGCTCTGCGCCACACCCAGCGCCTGCGGGATCGCGGCCAGGGCATCGAGCAGACGCGCCTGCGCCTTGTCCGGGTCCACCGAACGCGGCGCGGCGTATTCCTGCACGTGCACCCAGTCACGATACAGATCGACCGCCAGGGCGTATTCCGGCATGTCGGCATCGTACAGCCGGTAGCACTCGACACCTTCGCGGCGCGCCCACTTGCCCAGCTGCTTGAGATTCTTCTGCAGGCGGTTGGCGAACATCTGCCCGCCCTCGGACAAACGCGCCTGCTGTGGTGCTTCGTTCACCGGCTGTTGATCGTCCTCGCGCGCGCGCCGCTCGCCGGTAACGAACTGCTCGGTCCGCACCTTGATCAGCAGCAGCTTGCACGCCAGCGCACCGTTCCAGAACGAATACTGCTTGTGGCTGCGCAACCCCATGCGCTTGCCCAGCTCCGGTGCCCCGGTGAACACCGCCGCCTCCCAGCCCAGGCAGGCCTGACGCAGGCGCTCGCCGAGGTTCTGGTAGAGGTACAGCAGGCTGGCTTCGTCGCCCAGGCGCTCGCCATAGGGCGGGTTGCTGATCACCAGGCCCTTCTGATTCTGGTCCGGTCGCGGCTCGAAACTGCCCAGTTCCCCCTGATAGATCTTCACCCAGTCGGAGAGGCCGGCACGCTCGACGTTGTTGCGCCCAGGCTGGATCAGGCGTGGGTCGGCTTCATAACCGCGAATCCACAGCGGCGGCTTGGCCAACCCGGTTGCGGCCCGTTGTTCGGCCTCGGCATGCAGCTTCTTCCAGATGGCCGGCACATGGCCGAGCCAGTTGGAGAAGCCCCAGCGTTCGCGCTTGAGGTTGGGCGCGATGTCGGCGGCCATCAGCGCAGCTTCGATCAGGAAGGTGCCGACACCGCACATCGGGTCGGCCAGCGCGCCGCCCTCGGCCGCGATACGCGGCCAGCCGGCGCGGATCAGCACCGCGGCAGCCAGGTTTTCCTTCAGCGGCGCAGCACCCTGCTGCAGACGGTAGCCGCGCTGGTGCAGGCTGTGTCCGGAAAGGTCCAGAGACAGCACTGCCTCGCCACGATCCAGGCGCAGATGCACGCGCAAATCGGGGTTGAGCTTGTCGATGCTGGGACGCTCGCCACCGCTGGTGCGCAGCCGGTCGACGATCGCATCCTTGACCTTGAGCGCACCGAAGTGGGTGTTGTCGATGCCCGAACCGTTGCCGCTGAACTCCACCGCCAGGCTGCCTGCCGGCTCCAGATGATCACGCCAGTCAACGGCCTTGACGCCCTCGTACAGTTCATCGGCGTTGTTCATGGCAAAGCGCGACAGCACCAGCAGCACTCGGTTGGCCAGGCGCGACCAGAGACACAAGCGGTAGGCCACCTCGATCTCGGCATGCCCGCGGACGGCGGCGGTCTGCTCGCGCGCCTCCTCCAGCCCAAGGACCTTGGCCTCTTCCAGCAGCAGGCCTTCGAGCCCCTTGGGGCAGGTCAGTACGATTTCGTAACGATCAGACATGAATGTTCCACTGCCTATGGCAATCGGGAGGTGCGGCGGGCGCACCTCGACTCAAAATAAGTGACAAAAGGCCACAGTGCGACCCTTCGTCGGAATAAGTAAGCGCTCTCATTTGCACGAGCACAATGAAGGCATCGATGCGCACAGCCAGCTATGGCGGCGCTTCGCTGGAAGAGGCTGGACATAACCCCAGCGCTCTTATGGCACGACCCGCATTTAGGTTACGTGCTTATGACAAATCGATCATTCACAGGCCCCGGTGCATTCGTTAGAACACTACCTAAGGCTTTCGCTGCAACGGCGAAGGCGTAGAAAGTCCGCCACGCCGGCAGCGGGCTTTCGTAGGCAGATCCGTCTGCCCGGCCTTGCCACAAGGCCAACGGGACATAACAGTCAACAGTGAGGGCAACACCCTATGAGAAGACTTAAGCGTGATCCGTTAGAACGAGCTTTCCTGCGCGGCTATCAATACGGCATCAATGGTAAATCCCGCGAACTCTGCCCCTTTACCCTGCCTTCGGTTCGTCAGGCCTGGCTCAATGGCTGGCGTGAGGGCCGTGGCGACAACTGGGATGGGCTGACCGGCACGGCCGGTATTCATCGACTCAACGAACTTCACGCTGTCGGCTGATCAGGATCACACCCGACTTCACCATGCCGACCCCCTCCGGGCGGCGGGCGCAAGCCCAAGGGCTCCTTCGGGAGCCCTATTCATTGGCGCCGCTTATTTGCGCAGCGCGGCAATCGCATCCACCGCCTCGCGAATCAGCGCCGGCCCCTTGTAGATGAACCCCGAATAGATCTGAATTAGGCTCGCCCCGGCAGCGATCTTCTCCGCTGCGTGCTTGCCCTCGGTGATGCCGCCGACCGCAATGATCGGCAGACGGCCCGACAACTCGCCAGCCAGTACCTTGACGATATGCGTGCTCTTGTCGCGCACCGGCGCCCCGGACAGTCCGCCGGCCTCGTCAGCATGGGCCAACCCTTCCACACCCTCGCGACTGAGCGTGGTGTTGGTGGCGATCACCGCATCCATGTCCGCGCCCAGTAGCGCAGAAGCGACCAGGGCTGTCTCCTCGTCGCTCATGTCCGGCGCGATCTTGATCGCCAGCGGCACGCGCTTGCCATGCTCTTGGGTCAGGTCTTCCTGACGGCGACGCAGCGCCTCGAGCAGCTCCTTGAGCGAATCGCCGAATTGCAGGCTGCGCAGCCCCGGAGTATTGGGCGAGCTGACGTTGACCGTGACGTAGCTGGCGTGGGCATAGACCTTGTCCAGGCAGGTCAGGTAATCATCCACCGCACGCTCGACCGGCGTATCGAAGTTCTTGCCGATGTTGATACCCAGCACGCCCTTGAACTTCGAGGCCCTGACCCGTGCCAGCAGATGATCGACACCGTGGTTGTTGAAGCCCATGCGATTGATCACCGCCTCGGCTTCGGGCAGGCGAAACAGGCGCGGCTTGGGGTTGCCCGGCTGCGGCCTGGGGGTGACGGTACCGATCTCGACGAAACCGAAACCAAGCTGGGCAAAGCCGTCGATGGCATCGCCGTTCTTGTCCAGCCCCGCCGCCAGACCGACCGGGTTGGCGAACTGCAAGCCCATCACGTTGACCGGCAAGCTGGCCGGCGCCTTGGTCAGCAGACCGTTGAGCCCCAGCCGCCCACCGGCACCGATCAGATCGATGGACAGTTCGTGAGAAGTTTCCGGGGTCAGTTTGAACAGCAGCTCGCGGGCCAGTGAGTACATGGGCAGGCTCAGCTCGACAGGTAGAGGGTTGGCAGGCCGGCGATTATAGCCGCGCAGGCAGCCCCGGCGCGAGGCAGGCGCGCCAGATCAGTCCAAAGGGCGTAAGCTCAGCAACTCGCCCGAGGTGTTGAACTCCAGCACGAAGGAACCATAGATACCGGCGTGGGTCAGATAAGGCCGCAGATGGTGGGCAGGCAAACTCACGCGGCGCCCGTCGCGGCTTTGCGCCATAATCCGGTTGGCATGGCCACGATAGATGGCCTGCAAACGTTCGGCCGATAACGCAATATCCAGCACCAAGCTGGGCATGGAGGCACCCTCGCAAATGAATGCGGCTATATTGCCACAGACCTGCACAGCCGCTGCTGCTCATGCGCCGCGCTACGCCCTATGGGCAGCAGCCGCGCACGTCTGCCACACTGCAGTGGACGCTTCAGGAGCGATCTGCCGGCCATGAGCCTGTCCGAATCCTCAACCATCAGCAGCCGTCTGGCAGCCCTCGCTCAACGCATGGGCCTGCTTGGTCGTGGCTCGCGGCAGATCTTCGCCAGGGCCAGCGCCCTGCGCCTGCCATTCAAACCCCTGCCCGCGGCAGTCGAGAGCATCTGCTGGCACGACGGCCCGCAATTGCAACTGCTGCTCAATCTGCCTCGCGGCGCGCTCTCCGGCCCGGTACAGGAAGACAAGGCCCAGGCTCATTCGGCACTGACCCAGGTAGTGGAAGCGCAAGCGCAGCAATTGCAGGCCTTCGACCTGCGCATGATCGACGGCTTCGCCTGCCCTGTCCCTGCGCCAGGCTACGCCTGCTTCGAGGACTATGCTGCGAGTGAACATTGCAAGCAGATTCGCATCATCAGCTACAAGGATTTCGTCAAAACCATCAGCCAGGCGTTGCCACGCTTTCTCGCCGGCGAGCCGATCGAGCTACGCCAGGCCAACTGGCGAGGTTCACGCACCTTCTGGTCGGGTGAAACGCAAGGCGAGTCTTTCGCCGGCGCCATCGCCTATGCACGCAGGCGTGGGCTGGATGTGCAACTGCCAGCCAATCTGGTGCGTTATCGACTGAACGAGGCAGGGCTGGATAATCTGCAGAGTCGCTATCACGTACTGGCCATGCCGGAGGCGGCATGGAGTGATCCCGGCTTCATGGGCCTGCTGCTGGACAACGGCATTCCCTATGCGCGCCTGTCGCTGCTGAAGAAAGCCGGCACGCCGGAATTCCTCCTGCTGCCCAAGGGCCACCAGGACGCCACCGCTCTTGGCGAAGGTTTGCGCCTGGCCGGCGCGCCCGACGTACCTGGCCATCTGCGCAAGCTGGGCGTCCCAGCCGAGGGCGCGAGTTGACGAGCTATTCGTCACAACCGCGCAACAAGCGCCCGATCATCTCCAACGAATAGCCACGGTACGCCAGAAACCTGCCCTGCTGGGCACGTTCACGTGCATCGACGGGAAGCTGGCCGGAAAACTTGCGCAGCCAGGTTTCACGCAACTGCTCGAACCAGTCGATGCCGCTCTCGCGCAGCGCCTGGTCGATGTCGCTGCGCGCCAGGCCACGCTGGCCAAGCTCTTCACGGATACGCTGCGGGCCGTAACCGGCACGAGCCCGATAGGCGACGAAACTCTCCAGATAGCGGGCCTCCGACAGCAGGCCCTCCTCCGACAGGCGCTGCAGGGCAGCTTCGATCAGCTCTTCGGGGGCACCGCGCTTGCGCAGCTTGCGCGTCAGTTCGACGCGCCCATGTTCACGTCGTGCCAGCAGATCCATGGCCGCTCGCCTGACGGCGAGCGGATTATCCAGTACGACGGTCATGCGCTGGGCTTAGAAATCGACTTCTGCGTCAGCCAGATCATCGGCGGAGGCCTTGACCGGAGCGCCGCTGACCAGCAGCTTCTGGCGAATCTGGCCTTCGATTTCGCGCGCCACTTCCTGATTGTCCTCAAGGAACTTGGCGGCATTGGCCTTGCCCTGGCCGATCTTGTTGCCCTGATAGCTGTACCAGGCACCCGATTTCTCGATCAGACCCTGCTGCACGCCCAGGTCGATGATCTCGCCGTTACGGTAGATGCCCTTGCCATAGAGGATCTGGAACTCGGCCTGACGGAACGGCGGGGCAACCTTGTTCTTGACGATCTTAACGCGGGTTTCGCTGCCCACCACTTCCTCGCCTTCCTTCACCGCACCGGTGCGGCGAATGTCCAGACGAACCGAGGAGTAGAACTTCAGCGCGTTACCGCCGGTGGTGGTTTCCGGGCTGCCGAACATCACGCCGATCTTCATGCGGATCTGGTTGATGAAGATCACCAGGCAGTTGGCATTCTTGATGTTGCCGGTGATCTTGCGCAGTGCCTGGCTCATCAGTCGGGCCTGCAGGCCGACGTGCATGTCGCCCATCTCGCCTTCGATTTCCGCCTTGGGCACCAGAGCTGCCACGGAGTCGACGATGATCACGTCGATGGCATTGGAACGCACCAGCATGTCGGTGATTTCCAGGGCCTGCTCGCCGGTGTCCGGCTGCGATACCAGCAGGTCATCGACGTTGACGCCAAGCTTGCCGGCGTAATCCGGGTCCAGCGCGTGCTCGGCATCGACGAAGGCGCAGGTGGCGCCATGCTTCTGCGCTTCGGCGATCACCGACAGGGTCAGCGTGGTCTTACCGGAGGATTCCGGCCCGTAGATCTCGACGATACGGCCTTTCGGCAGGCCGCCAATACCCAGCGCGATATCCAGACCCAGCGAGCCGGTGGAGATGGCCGGAATCGCCTGACGCTCATGATCGCCCATGCGCATGACGGCGCCCTTGCCGAACTGCTTCTCGATCTGACCCAGGGCAGCCGCCAAGGCGCGCTTCTTGTTCTCGTCCATTACCATCCTCACGTATTCACAAGGGCCTCAGCGGCCGCCAACAACTGTATAAGTAGCCAGTATTATTCCACAGGGCAAGTCGTCCGCCTACCCCATCGCAGGATTTTCCTCGGCCAACAGGCGCAGAAGGCCCGCCAGAGCGGTCTCGACCGTTTGTCGGCGCACCTCGTCGCGGCTGCCGGAAAACTGCCTGCGCACACTGTAAAGACGCTCGCCATCTCCCCAGGCCAGCCAGACGGTACCGACCGGTTTTTCCGCCGAGCCACCATCGGGCCCCGCCACGCCACTGACGGCAACCGCGTAGCGCGCTCCACTGTGCGCCTGGGCACCGCGTACCATGGCCTCGACCACCTCGCGACTGACCGCGCCGACGCTGTCGAACAGATCGGCGCACACATCCAGCTGCCGGGTTTTCTGCACATTGGAGTAGGTCACGTAACCTGCTTCGAACCAGGCCGAGCTGCCCGGTATGCGGGTGATCGCCTCGGCGATGCCGCCCCCGGTGCAGGATTCCGCCGTGCTGACCTGAGCGCCCTGCGCCTTCAGCGCCAGGCCAAGTTGCTCGGCCAGCTGACTGATTCTGTTCATGTTCGCCTCCTTATCGAGTCGTCCACCCTACACATCTTGCGCGAGCAGTGGAAATGCTCATGCCCCACGGCGCAACCGCGACGTATATCGCCAACGATTCGGGGTCCACGCGATAGGCGAAGTATGGGAAGATTCCCCGTTTCGTCACACCCACCGCACGTAAGGCCCGGCATGACCGATCTCTCCGCCCACACCCCGATGATGCAGCAGTACTGGAAGCTGAAGAATCAGCACCCGGACCAGTTGATGTTCTATCGCATGGGTGACTTCTACGAGATTTTCTACGAAGACGCGAAGAAGGCAGCCAAGCTGCTGGACATCACCCTGACCGCCCGCGGCCAGTCGGCCGGCCAGTCGATCCCCATGTGCGGCATTCCCTTCCATTCGGTCGAAGGCTACCTGGCCAAGCTGGTCAAGCTGGGCGAGTCGGTGGTGATCTGCGAGCAGATCGGCGACCCGGCCACCAGCAAGGGCCCGGTGGAGCGCCAGGTGGTGCGCATCATCACCCCCGGCACCATCAGCGACGAAGCCCTGCTCGACGAGCACCGCGACAACCTGCTGGCCGCCGTGCTCGGTGACGAACGCCTGTTCGGCCTGGCCGTGCTGGACATCACCAGCGGCCGTTTCAGCGTGCAGGAGATCAAGGGCTGGGAAAACCTGCTGGCCGAACTGGAACGTCTGAACCCCGCCGAACTGCTGATCCCGGACGACTGGCCGCAGGGCCTGCCGGCCGAGAAGCGCAAGGGCTCACGCCGTCGCGCACCCTGGGATTTCGACCGCGACAGTGCCTTCAAGAGCCTGTGCCAGCAGTTCGGCACCCAGGACCTGAAAGGCTTCGGCTGCGAGAACCTGACCCTGGCCATCGGCGCCGCCGGCTGCCTGCTGGGTTACGCCAAGGAGACCCAGCGCACCGCCCTGCCGCACCTGCGCAGCCTGCGTCACGAGCGCCTGGACGATACGGTCATCCTCGACGGCGCCAGCCGCCGCAACCTGGAGCTGGACATCAACCTCTCCGGCGGCCGCGACAACACCCTGCAATCGGTCATGGACCGCTGCCAGACCGCCATGGCCAGCCGTCTGCTCGGTCGCTGGCTGAACCGCCCGCTGCGCGATCGCGCGGTGCTCGAGGCGCGCCAGGACGCCATCGCCTGCCTGCTCGACGGTTATCGCTTCGAGACACTGCAACCGCAGCTCAAGGAAATCGGCGATCTGGAGCGCATCCTTGCCCGTATCGGCCTGCGCAATGCGCGCCCACGCGACCTGGCACGCCTGCGCGACGCCCTGGCCGCGCTGCCCGAACTGCAGCAGGCGATGACCACGCTGGACACGCCACACCTGCAGCAGCTGGCCACCACCGTCGCCACCTACCCGGAACTGGCCGACCTGCTGGCCCGCGCCATCATCGACAACCCGCCCGCGGTGATCCGCGACGGCGGCGTGTTGAAGACCGGCTATGACGCCGAACTTGACGAGCTGCAGGCAATGAGCGAAAACGCCGGCCAGTTCCTCATGGATCTGGAAGCGCGCGAGAAAGCCCGCACCGGTCTGGCCAACCTCAAGGTCGGCTACAACCGCGTGCACGGCTATTTCATCGAGCTGCCGACCAAGCAGGCCGAATCGGCGCCGGCCGACTACATCCGCCGGCAGACGCTCAAGGGCGCCGAGCGCTTCATCACACCCGAACTGAAGGAGTTCGAAGACAAGGCGCTGTCGGCCAAGAGCCGCGCCCTGGCGCGCGAGAAGATGCTCTACGACGAGCTGCTCGAACGCCTGATCGGTCACCTCGCCCCGTTGCAGGACAGCGCCGCGGCCCTGGCCGAACTGGACGTGCTGAGCAACCTGGCCGAACGCGCGCTGAACCTGGACCTGAACCGCCCACGTTTCGTCGACGAGCCGTGCATGCGCATCGACCAGGGGCGCCACCCGGTGGTCGAGCAGGTGCTGACCACGCCCTTCGTGGCCAACGACCTGGACCTGGACGACAACCGCCGCATGCTGATCATTACAGGGCCGAACATGGGCGGTAAATCCACCTACATGCGCCAGACCGCCCTGATCGTGCTGCTGGCCCATATCGGCAGTTTCGTCCCGGCCGCAGCCTGCGAGCTGTCGCTGGTCGATCGCATCTTCACCCGTATCGGTTCCTCGGACGACCTGGCCGGCGGCCGTTCCACCTTCATGGTGGAGATGAGCGAAACTGCCAATATCCTGCACAACGCCAGCGAGCGCAGCCTGGTGCTGATGGACGAAGTCGGTCGTGGAACCAGCACCTTCGACGGCCTGTCACTGGCCTGGTCGGCGGCCGAGCATCTGGCGCGCCTGCGCGCCTTCACCCTGTTCGCCACCCACTATTTCGAACTGACGGTGCTGCCGGAAAGCGAACCGGTGGTGGCCAACGTGCACCTCTCGGCCACCGAGCACAACGAGCGCATCGTTTTCCTCCACCACGTCCAGCCCGGGCCGGCGAGCCAGAGCTACGGCCTGGCGGTGGCGCAACTGGCAGGCGTGCCGGGCAGCGTGATCAGCCGGGCGCGCGAGCATTTGGCGCGCCTGGAAGCCACCAGCCTGCCGCACGATCTGCCGCGACAGACGCCTGGCCAACCGCAGGTGCCGATGCAAAGCGACCTGTTCGCCAGCGTGCCGCACCCGTTGATAGAGCAATTGCACAAGATCAACCCGGATGATCTGACTCCCCGCAAGGCGCTGGAGCTGTTATATACCTGGAAGACGCAGATCTAACGCTCACTACAACAAGCTGCTAGAATCGCGCGCAATTTTACGACCGCCCGGTTTACAGCCTGAGCCGCGGCCATAGACCGAGCGCCTGGCAGCCCTTCGCAGAAAGGGTCCAGGCCGCCGCCCGAGGAGAGAATCAGACATGACCTTCGTCGTTACCGACAACTGCGTCAAATGCAAATACACCGACTGCGTGGAAGTCTGCCCGGTTGACTGCTTCTATGAAGGCCCGAATTTCCTGGTGATCCACCCGGACGAGTGCATCGATTGCGCCCTGTGCGAACCCGAGTGCCCGGCTCAGGCGATCTTCTCCGAGGATGAAGTACCGGAGGACATGCAGGAATACATTGAGCTCAACGCCGACCTGGCGGAAGTCTGGCCGAACATCACCGAGAAGAAGGAAGCACTGCCGGACGCCGAAGAATGGGACGGCGTGAAGGACAAGCTGCAGTATCTGGAGCGCTAGGCTCGCCAGAAACACGAAGACCCGCCAAGCGCGGGTCTTTTCGTTTCTGCACGGGGATCTTTCAGCGCTTGCGCGAGCGCGAAGACTCGCCTTCGGAAATCGCAGACAAAAAAAGGGGCGGCTTGCGCCGCCCGCTTTTATTCCCTAATCCCTTTGTTTCCCAACTCATCGTCCTGATGGATCGCGTCTTGCGATAGTCCTGATCATCATCCTGATGACCTGTGCTTGTCCCTGAGCACGGAATCGATATTAGCCGCTGCAGCATCCAATACAACCCGAGTGAATTGCCCGAAAAGGGTTCACACTCAATCTGCCACTTTTTAAAAGTCATTGAAAAACAGAAACTTAATAGATTAAGCGGATAAGAAAGCAGGATATCCCCCAAGCATCCAGCACGAACACTGACAGCATCTGTAAGCAATGACTTACATGACCGCGCATAAAAAACCCGGCCGAAGCCGGGTTGCTGATCAGGAAATCGAACTACTGGAACAAGGCATCGCTGGACAGGCCGTTCTTTTCCAGGATCTCGCGTAGGCGCTTGAGCGCCTCGACCTGAATCTGCCGCACGCGCTCGCGGGTCAGGCCGATCTCCTGCCCCACTTCCTCCAGGGTACAGCTCTCGTGCCCGCGCAGGCCGAAGCGACGCACGACGACTTCGCGCTGTTTATCGGTCAGGTCCGACAGCCACTGGTCGATGCTCTGTGACAGGTCATCGTCCTGCAACAGCTCACAGGGATCGGTCGGCCGGTCGTCGGTCAGGGTGTCGAGCAGGGTCTTGTCCGAATCCGGGCCGAGCGAGACGTCTACCGAGGACACCCGTTCATTGAGGCCGAGCATGCGCTTGACCTCACCCACCGGTTTTTCCAGCAGGTTGGCAATTTCTTCCGCGGAAGGCTCGTGGTCGAGTTTCTGGGTCAGTTCACGCGCCGCACGCAGGTAGACGTTGAGTTCCTTGACCACATGAATCGGCAGACGGATGGTTCGCGTCTGGTTCATGATGGCGCGTTCGATGGTCTGGCGAATCCACCAGGTTGCATAAGTCGAAAAACGGAACCCCCGCTCCGGATCGAACTTCTCGACGGCACGAATCAGGCCCAGGTTGCCCTCCTCGATCAGATCGAGCAGGGAAAGGCCACGATTGACGTAACGCCGGGCGATTTTCACCACCAGACGCAGGTTGCTCTCGATCATGCGCTTGCGCCCGGCAGGATCGCCCTTCTGCGCCAGGCGCGCGAAGTGGACCTCCTCTTCGGGAGTCAGCAGTGGGGAAAAACCGATTTCGTTGAGGTAAAGCTGAGTGGCGTCGAGCGCCCGGGTGTAGTCGATGTATTTGTGCTGCTTGGAGGGTGTGGCGCTCTTGGCCTTGGTACGTACGGCCGGTGCCTCTACGTCATCGCCCTGAACCTCGCCGAAAACGATGCCAGGCTCCATCAGGAGCAGCTCATCGTCGACGTCAAACTCCGGCGCTTCTTTTTTGATGAGAGCCATTGTTGTTGTCCTTAGCTGAGTTCGACAACAGGCTCTGGCGGAACCGTCCTGGCCACACCTGAGCCCGTCCCTCCTACGTGATGGAACGGGTCAGCGACGGATCAACGACGTGGCAGATATTGCAGCGGATCGACAGGTTTACCTTGGCGGCGAATCTCGAAGTGCAGCTTCACCCGGTCGGCCCCTGTGGAACCCATTTCGGCAATGCTTTGCCCGGCTTTGACCTGCTGCCCCTCCCGTACCAACAACCTGCGGTTATGACCGTAAGCACTTACGTAGGTGTCGCTGTGTTTGATGATGATCAACTCGCCGTAGCCCCGCAAACCACTCCCGGCGTATACCACTGATCCGTCAGACGCAGCTAAAACAGGCTGTCCTAATTCCCCGGCGATATCAATGCCTTTATTCAAACTACCGTTTGAGGAAAAACGGCTGATCACCGTGCCCTGAGTGGGCCAGGACCAACCGGTGGCAGAGCGGGTTACCGGGGTCACCGGCGTGGTCGCCGGCGTGTTGGCGACGGGTGGCCGCGCAGGCTGAGTGGCAGGCGGGGCCGTGACGGCAACTGGCGGGCGGTTCTGTGCCGGCTGGGTAACGACGGGCGAAGTGGTCACCGGCGGCGCAGAGGCCACCGCCGGCTGGCTGCTGCCTATCGGGCGATTGTCGAAACGGATCGTCTGGCCAACGCGAATGATGTACGGGTCGCGCAAGCCATTGTGGGCAGCCAGGGCCTTCCAGTCCCAGCCGAAACGAAAGGCAATGGAATAGAGGGTATCGCCGCGCTGCACGACATAGTGACCGTCGCGTACGGGCTGACGCTGCACGACCGGAGCACGCCCCTGATTGTGCCCGCGATCGACCACCTGCACGCCACCTGGCGGCGAACTGGCGCAACCGGCCAACGCCGAAGCGGCAAGCATGGCGAGCGGCAGGCGAAAGACGGCGACTGCGCGCACTAGCACGTGAAGGACGGTGCAACTCACCCAACTGCTCCCTGAACGATTCCGAGTACGGCGCCTATTGTGGCGCAATTATTCCGTTCGGCCATTATCGACCGGCCGACGACCTGCCAGCCACTCCAGGCCCAGCACCAAAACGATACCGCCTATTGCCAGCACCACGGCAAACAACAGTTGTGGATCCTGGCCGCTGATATCGGCGAATTGCCCCGGCAGCAGGTTGTTCTGCAACAGCGGCACCTGCTCGCCCTTGCTGTCGATACGCCAGGTCAGCGTTTCCTTCCAGGGCCAGACCTTGTTCAGCGAGCCGAGCATCAGGCCGCAGAGAAACGCCAGGCTGAGATCCCGCCAGCGCGACAGCAGCCAGCTGAGCAGGCGCGCGAAGCTGAGCAGGCCGACCAGGCAGCCGCTGGCGAAAACAGCCAGAACCAGCAGGTTGAGGTCCTTCACCGCCCCCAGCACCACCGAGTACAGACCGAGCAGCAGCAGGATGAAGCTGCCCGAGATACCCGGCAGAATCATGGCGCAAATGGCGATGGCACCAGCCAGGAACAGGGTCGGCAGGTCGCTGCCCCACTGCATGGGTGCCGCGACGGTGATCCAGTAGGCCAAGGCCAGACCGAGCACGAAGCTCACCCCCCGGCTCCAGTTCCACCGCCCGATTTCGCGCCCTACCAGATAGGTGGACACCAGAATCAGGCCGAAGAAGAACGACCAAACCGGAATCGGATGATGATGCAGCAGATAAGTGATGACGCGGGCGAGCGTAAGGATGCTGGTCACTATGCCGCTGAACAGCACCAGCAGAAAGGTCGCATTGGCCATCTGCCAGGCGTCCTTGATGCGGCCGTGCAACAGCAGCATGAGCGCCTCGGGAATGCTGGCGATGGAGCGCAGCAGCTCGTCATAGATGCCGCTGATGAAGGCGATGGTGCCGCCGGAAACACCGGGCACGACATCGGCAGCGCCCATGGCCATGCCCTTGGCGTAGAGCAGGAAATATTTCTTCATGGATCCTTCCAGAGCGATACAGCGGTCAGGCCAGTGGCCCGTTGAGTAGCGGCACGAAGCGCACCGCGTCGAGCACATGACGGGAGAAACCATCCTCTTCACGCACGATCAGCAGCAACTGCTGCACATCGCCGCTGCCGACCGGGATGACCAGACGCCCGCCGGGCGCGAGTTGATCGAGCAGGGCCTGCGGCACCTGTGCGGCAGCAGCCGTGACGATGATGCCGTTGTAGGGGCCGAGCGCATTCCAGCCTTCCCAACCATCTCCCCAGCGAAAGACCACGTTGCGCAGGCTGAGTTCGGCCAGGCGCTCCTTGGCGCGGTCCTGCAGCACCTGAATGCGTTCGACCGAGAACACCCGCTCCACCAGCTGCGCCAGCACGGCGGTCTGGTAGCCGGAGCCGGTGCCGATCTCCAGCACCTTGTCCAGCGGGCCGGCGGCCAGCAACAGCTCGGTCATGCGCCCGACCATGTAGGGCTGGGAGATGGTCTGGTTATGGCCGATGGGCAGCGCGGTATCTTCATAGGCGCGGTGCGCCAGTGCCTCGTCGACGAACAGATGGCGCGGCGTACGGCGGATCACTTCCAGCACCCGCGCGTTGGACAGCCCTTCCTCGTAGAGACGCTGGATCAATCGTTCACGGGTGCGCTGCGAGGTCATGCCGATCCCGCGGCGCTGCATGTCATCCTGGCCACGCATCAGAAGATGCCCTCCAACCAGCCATCCATAGTTTCGAGAGCCTCATTGAACGTGCGATCGAGCCGTAGCGGCGTGATCGATACATAGCCTTGCATCACGGCATGGAAATCGGTGCCCTGGCTGCCGTCCTCGACATCGCCGGCGGCGGCGACCCAGTAGCCTTCCTTGCCGCGCGGGTTGACCACCTTGACCGGCGCTGCTGCGCGCGCGCGGTGGCCCAGACGAGTCAGCTGCACGCCACGGATATGCTCCAGCGGCAGGTTCGGCACGTTGACGTTGAGCACGGTGCGCAGCGGCAAGTCGAGGCGCTCGTGCGCTTCGACCAGCTTGCGGGCGAAATAGGCGGCGGTCGGCAGATTGTCGGGAAGACGCGAGAGCAGCGAAAAGGCGAACGCCGGCCTGCTCAGGAAGCGGCCTTCCAGCGCCGCAGCGACGGTACCGGAATAGAGCACGTCATCGCCCAGATTGGCGCCCAGGTTGATGCCGGAGACGACCATGTCCGGCGTCTGCTCGAGCAGGCCGTTGAGCCCCAGGTGCACGCAATCGGTGGGCGTGCCGTTGAGGCTGATGTAACCGTTGGTCAGGGCCATCGGATGCAGCGGACGGTCGAGGGTCAGCGCACTGCTGGCACCGCTCCTGTCTTCGGCAGGGGCGATCACCACGCACTCGGCGTAGTCGGCCAGCGCCTGGTGCAACGCGGCGATACCGGGCGCGTTCACCCCGTCGTCGTTGGAAATCAGAATTCGCATGGAGTATCCGTCTGCCCTGCTGGCACCAGATCGAGCAATTCGCGCACCACCACGGTGGCGAAACACCCGGCCGGCAGGACGAATGCAAGTTGCAGAATATCGGGCTCGGGATAATGCCATGACAGGCCGCCGATGGGGAGGCGCAGAATTCGCCGTTCGTGCGCCATGTCCGCCTTGGCCAGCCATTGCACCAGTTGCGCAGCCTCATCGGCCACCGTTTGCTCCAACTGCCGGGTAGCGCCGTCGGTCGGCAGCACGCCGTCGCCCCACAGCGGCCCGGTGGGATGCAGGTCGAGAATGGCCAGGCGCGGGTCATGGCATTCGGCCTCGCCCGCCATGAAGAAACTGCGACTGCCGGTAAAGGCCAGCAGGTCGCCGATCTGTGCCTGGTTCCAGGTGCCGGCGGCCACGCGCCTGGCCAGTACCTGGTTGAACAGGTGACTGCGCGCCGCCGAGAGCAGGCGCGAGCGCAGGTTGCGCTGCACCGGAAGTTCCTGGCGCGTGGCAAAGTCACGGGCCTGCACGACGTTGCTGCCATCGAAACCGAAGCGCTGCAGGCCGAAGTAGTTGGGCACGCCCTGCTCGGCGATGCGCTGCAGACGCGCCTCCAACGCTTCACGATCCGCTTCGAGGGCCGTCAGGCGCAGGGTGAAACCGTTGGCGGCATGGGCGCCACGCTGCAGCTTGCGGTTGTGCCGCTGGCTGCACAGGATGGCCAGGTCGTCGCCCTGTGCGGCGGCAAGATCGGGATCGGCCTTGCCCGGCAGGTGCAGGCTGAACCACTGGCGGGTCAGCGCCTGACGATCCTTGAGCCCGGCGTAGCTGACCGCCTTGAGCGGCAGGCCGGCAGCACGGGCGATGCGCCGCGCCGCTTCCTCGGTATTCAGACCGCGTTTTTCCACCCACAGCCACAGGTGCTCGCCCTGCCCCGTGAGCGGGATGTCCAGTACTTCGTCGACCTGAAAGTCCTCGGCCGTGGCCTTGAGCACGGCGCGCCCGCAGGCCTCGCCATGGGCGCGCGGCCCCAGCAGCTGCAGCTCGTTCATGCCTTGACCAGCAAGGCCACGGCGTGCACCGCGATACCTTCCTCGCGCCCGGTGAAGCCCAGCTTCTCGGTGGTCGTAGCCTTGACGTTGACCTGATCCAGCTCGATGCCAAGATCTTCCGCGATGCGCTCGCGCATGCTCTGGATATGCGGCGCCATCTTCGGCGCCTGGGCGATGATCGTGGCGTCGACATTGCCCACCGCGTAGCCCTTGCCCTGCACCAGGCTCATCACATGGCGCAGCAGTGCGCGGCTGTCGGCGCCCTTGAAGGTCGGATCGGTATCGGGGAAATGTTTGCCGATATCGCCCAGCGCCACCGCACCGAGCAGGGCATCGCTCAGCGCGTGCAGCAGCACGTCACCGTCGGAGTGAGCGACAAGACCGAACTTATGGGGAATCCGTACGCCGCCGAGGGTGATGAAATCGCCTTCGCCGAAACGATGTACGTCATAGCCATGACCGATACGCATAAAGAACAACGCCCTGAAAAAGTCAGGGCGTGATTCTAACCGCATTGCCTCGTAGCCCGGATGAAATCCGGGAAATTCGCACCCCCGGATTTCATCCGCGCTACACCGGGTGTTGCTGTGGGGTGCGCCGTGCGCACCGAGCGCTGGAGTTCCCCCCGGTGCGCACAGCGCACCCTACGCCAACGCTCCGGCATGATGACGCAGGTGATCGTCGATAAAACTGGCGATGAAGTAGTAGCTGTGGTCATAGCCCGGCTGCATGCGCAGGGTCAGCGGATGACCGGCGGCCTTGGCGGCAGCCTGCAATGCCTGGGGCTTGAGCTGGCCTTCGAGGAAGTCGTCGCGATCACCCTGATCGACCAGGATCGGCAGTTTCTCGCTGGCTTCGGCGATCAGCACGCTGGCATCCCACTCGCGCCAGCGCGAACGCTCCTCGCCCAGGTACAGGGAAAAGGCCTTCTCGCCCCAGGGGCAGTTCATCGGGTTGCTGATCGGCGAGAACGCCGATACCGACTGATAACGCCCCGGGTTCTTCAGCGCGCAGATCAATGCGCCGTGGCCGCCCATGGAATGGCCAGCGATACCACGCTTGTCCGAAACCGGGAAATTGGCCTCGATCAATGCCGGCAGTTCCTGCACCACGTAGTCGTACATGCGGTAGTGACGCGCGAAGGGCTCCTGGGTGGCATTGACGTAGAAACCTGCGCCGAGACCGAAGTCATAGGCACCATTGGCGTCGTCGGCCACGCCCTCGCCGCGCGGGCTGGTGTCCGGCGCGACGATGATCAGCCCCAGCTCGGCCGCCATGCGCTGGGCGCCGGCCTTCTGCATGAAGTTCTCGTCGGTGCAGGTCAGGCCGCTCAGCCAGTACAGCACCGGCAGCTTGGCGCCCTGCTCGGCCTGCGGCGGCAGGTAGACGGCGAACACCATGTCGCAGTTGAGGCTGCTGGAGCGATGGCGATAGCGCTTGTGCCAGCCGCCAAAGCTCTTGTTGCTGGAAACGATTTCGAGGGTCATGACCACTCCGTAGGGTGCGCCGTGCGCACCAGGATTAGCGGTGCGCACAGCCTCGGCGGCCCCGCGCACCCTACGAAAGAATCCGCACGACCATCAGCCGTGCGGCGCATCATCAGAAATGAATGACGGTACGGATGCTCTTGCCCTCGTGCATCAGCTCGAAGGCTTCGTTGATCTCGTCCAGCCCCATGTTGTGAGTGATGAAGGTGTCCAGCGGGATCTCGCCCTTCTGCGACTTCTCGACATAGCTGGGCAGCTCGCTGCGGCCCTTGACCCCGCCGAAGGCACTGCCACGCCAGACGCGACCGGTAACCAGCTGGAACGGACGGGTGCTGATCTCGGCACCGGCCGGCGCCACGCCGATGATGGTCGACTCGCCCCAACCCTTGTGGCAGCACTCCAGCGCAGCGCGCATCAGTTGCACGTTGCCGATGCACTCGAAGCTGTAATCGACGCCACCGTCGGTCATCTCGACGATGACTTCCTGAATGGGCTTGCTGTGCTCCTTCGGGTTGACGAAGTCGGTGATGCCCAGCTCGCGGGCCACGGCCTCCTTGGCCGGGTTGATGTCGATACCGATGATGCGCGAGGCCTTGGCCATCTTGGCGCCGATGATCGCCGCCAGGCCGATGCCACCCAGGCCGAAGATGGCCACGGTGGAACCCTCGGTGACCTTGGCGGTGTTGAGCACGGCACCGATACCGGTGGTCACGCCGCAACCGAGCAGGCACACCTTGTCCAGCGGAGCGTCCTTGGGGATAACCGCAACCGAGACTTCCGGCAGTACGGTGTACTCGGAGAAGGTCGAGCAGCCCATGTAGTGGTAGATCGGCTCGCCGTTGTAGCTGAAACGGGTGGTGCCGTCCGGCATCAGACCCTTGCCCTGGGTGGCACGCACCGAGCTGCACAGGTTGGTTTTCTGCGATTTGCAGAATTTGCACTCGCCGCATTCGGCGGTGTACAGCGGGATCACGTGGTCGCCGACCTTCACCGAAGTCACGCCCTCGCCCACCGCCTCGACGATGCCACCACCCTCGTGGCCCAGCACGCAGGGGAATACGCCTTCGGAGTCCTGCCCGGACAGGGTGTAGGCGTCGGTATGGCAGACGCCGGTGGCGACGATGCGCACCAGCACCTCACCGGCCTTCGGCGGCTCGACATCGATCTCGACGATCTTCAGCGGCTCGTTGGGCGCGAAAGCGACGGCAGCACGGGACTTGATCATGAAAGCTCTCCTGAGCGTTGCGAAAGTGCCGAGCAGTCTAGAACAAGACAAGGCAGAGATAATTCAACGGATATCAAAACATTATTGCCACACAGGGATAATATGCCCTTCCGTACAACGACACCGGAGCAAGCATGAGTCGCTGGGAAGGACTCGACGAATTCGTCGCCGTCGCAGAATGCGGCCAGTTCAGCGCCGCTGCCGAGCGCCTGGGGCTGTCCACCTCGCAGGTCAGCCGCCAGGTGGCGCGCCTGGAGGATCGCCTGCAAAGCCGCCTGTTCTATCGCAGCACGCGCCGCGTAGCCCTGACCGAGGCCGGCCAGTTGTTCCTGCAACACTGCCAGCGCCTGCAGGATGCCCGCGAGGAAGCCTTGCGTGCGATCGGCGACCTCGGGGCGGAGCCCAAGGGGCTGCTGCGCATGACTTGCGCGGTGGCCTATGGCGAGCGCTTCATCGTGCCGCTGGTCAACGACTTCATGGCGCGGCATCCGCAGCTGCGCGTGGAGATCGAACTGTCCAACCGCCAGCTCGACCTGCTGCACGAAGGTCTGGACCTGGCCATACGCCTGGGTCGCCTGCAGGACTCGCGCCTGATGGCCGCACGCCTGGCGCCTCGGGAAATGTACCTGTGCGCCGCGCCCGAATACCTGCAGCGTTATGGCCGACCACACTCGCTGTCAGAGCTGGCCCGACACAACTGCCTGATCGGCAGCAGCGATCACTGGAGCTTCGTCGATAACGGCCGGGAGACGCAGGTGCGGGTGCAGGGCAACTGGCGCTGCAACAGTGGCCAGGCGGTACTGGATGCGGCATTGCGTGGCTTCGGCCTATGCCAGCTACCCGATTACTACGTGCTGGAGCATCTGGCCAGCGGCGCGCTGGTATCCCTGCTGCAACAACACCGTCCGCCGAATACGGCGGTCTGGGCACTCTACCCACAGCAACGGCATCTCTCGCCGAAAGTGCGTCAACTGGTCGACCACCTCAAGGCGGGCTTGAGCGAGCGCATCGAGTACCGCCCGCAACAGAATGTCACAGCCAACGGTTGAACCGCGGGGTATCAGCGAGGCCATACTGAAAGCAGGACTCTTTCAGCGGCTGACGCCGCTTCCACCCTGGCAACAGAAGGAAAGCCTCATGCAAGTCATGGTCAACAGCGATAACCACATCCACGGTTCTGCCGCCCTGGAAGACCGAGTACGCGGCCGCGTAACCGACAAACTCAAGCGTTTCGAGGATCACCTGACCCGCATCGAAGTGCATTTCAACGATGAGAACAGCCACAAGAGCGGCGGCCAGGACAAGCGCTGCCAACTGGAGGCTCGCCTCAAGGGTCGAGACCCGGTCTCGGTCAGCCATAACGCCGATCAGTTGGAGCAGGCTCTGGAGGGTGCCATCGACAAGCTCGGCACGGTGCTGGAGCGTAATATCGAAAAGCAGCGTCCCAACTGATTTCAGCGCTGCCGGTCGCGCTCGATCCAGGCCTGGCGTAACCAGGCCAGGTCCTCGGGGCGGGTGATCTTGAGATTATCCGCCCGCCCCTCCACTAGCCGCGATGATTGCCCGCACCACTCCAGCGCGGAGGCCTCGTCGGTGATTGGCACGCCGGCCGCCAGCGCGCTGCGCAGCGCCTGGCTCAGCGCCGCAAGGCGAAACATCTGCGGTGTATAGGCCTGCCAGATCTTGCTGCGATCGACGGTTTGCGCCACCCGCCCATCCGCGCCGGCACGCTTGAGGGTGTCGCGCACCGGCACCGCCAGCAGGCCGCCGACCGGGTCGTCTGCCAGAACGGCCAGCAACCGCTGCAGATCTTCGCGCGCCAGATTCGGCCGCGCGGCATCGTGCACCAGCACCCAGTCTTGCTCACCCGCGCCGGCAGCCTGCAACGCATCGAGCCCCGCCAGCACCGAGTCGGCGCGCTCACGCCCGCCTGGCGCGCGCCTCACCCGCGGATCACTGGCCAAGGCCAGTTGCGGCCAGTAAGGATCGTCCACAGCCAGGCACACCACGGCGCCCAACAGGTCGGGATGATCGAGAAAACAGTCGAGGGTGTGTTCGATAATGCAGCGCCCGGCGACTTGCAGGTACTGCTTGGGCCGGTCGGCGGCCATTCGCGCACCGACGCCGGCGGCCGGAACCACCAGCCAGAATTTCGTGCTCATTCGGTCAGCAGATAGAGGGTTTCGCCCTCTTTGAGCATGCCCAGCTCATGACGCGCCCGCTCTTCCACGGTTTCCATGCCGCGCTTGAGTTCCATCACCTCGGCCTCGAGGATGCGATTGCGCTCCAGCAGGCGCTCGTTCTCGCCCTGCTGCTCGGCGATCTGTTGCTGCAGACGGCTGGCCGCAGCCAGGCTGCCATCGCCTATCCACAGTCGATACTGCAGACCGGCCAGCAAAAGGATCAGCACGATGAACAGCCAATACGGACTACGCATGGAGCGGCTCGCAGATTGAGTCATCGGCATGGTAGGGGCTGCGTTCATGCTTGAAAAGAAGCCGACTGATGAGTGACATGGGGTTTCGGTACCTGCATCCGTGCAATGGTTCCCAAGGATCGACGAAGCGTCCACGAAAAAGGCCATGCTCGCAATCGCGCAGCCTTTGTGGGAGCGGCTTCAGCCGCGAAAATTCGCGGATAAATCCGCTCCTACATGCCGCACCAGCGCTAAGCCACCACAAAAAAGGGCGACTTGCGTCGCCCTTTTCTACCACGCAGTAATCAGCCGCGGAACTCGGCACGGCCCTTGTATGGCGCCTTACCGCCCAGCTGCTCTTCGATGCGCAGCAGTTGGTTGTACTTGGAAACGCGGTCGGAACGGCACAGCGAACCGGTCTTGATCTGACCCGCGGCAGTACCCACGGCCAGGTCGGCGATGGTGCTGTCTTCGGTTTCGCCGCTGCGATGCGAGATCACCGCGGTGAAGCCGGCGGCCTTGGCCATCTGGATGGCTTCCAGGGTCTCGGTCAGCGAGCCGATCTGATTGAACTTGATCAGGATCGAGTTGCCGATCTTCTCGTCGATGCCGCGCTTGAGAATTTTGGTATTCGTTACAAACAGGTCGTCGCCAACCAGCTGCACCTTGGCGCCGATCTTGTCGGTCAGGACTTTCCAGCCAGCCCAGTCGGACTCGTCCATGCCGTCTTCGATGGAGATGATCGGGTAGCGCTGGGTCAGGCCAGCCAGGTAGTCGGCGAAACCGGCGGCGTCGAATACCTTGCCCTCGCCTTCCAGGTCGTACTTGCCGTCCTTGAAGAATTCGCTGGAAGCGCAGTCCAGCGCCAGGGTCACATCGTCACCCAGCTTGTAGCCGGCGTTGGCCACGGCCTCGGCGATGGCGGCCAGGGCGTCTTCGTTGGAGGCCAGGTTCGGCGCGAAGCCGCCTTCGTCACCCACGGCAGTGTTCAGGCCACGGGCCTTCAGTACGGCTTTGAGGTGATGGAAGATTTCGGCGCCCATGCGCAGGGCATCGGCGAAATTCTTGGCGCCGACCGGCTGGACCATGAATTCCTGGATGTCGACGTTGTTATCGGCATGCTCGCCGCCGTTGATGATGTTCATCATCGGCACCGGCATGGAGTAGACGCCCGGGGTGCCGTTCAGATCGGCGATGTGCGCGTACAGCGGCACGCCCTTGGCCTGGGCAGCGGCCTTGGCGGCAGCCAGGGACACGGCGAGGATGGCGTTGGCGCCCAGCTTGGCCTTGTTCTCGGTACCATCGAGCTCGATCATCGCGCGGTCCAGCGCCTGCTGATCGGTCGCGTCCTTGCCCAGCAGCAGGTCGCGAATCGGGCCGTTGATGTTGGCGACGGCTTTCAGCACGCCCTTGCCCAGGTAACGGCTCTTGTCGCCGTCACGCAGCTCCAGCGCCTCGCGCGAGCCGGTGGAGGCGCCGGACGGAGCGCACGCGCTGCCGACAATGCCACCTTCCAGAATTACATCGGCTTCCACGGTGGGGTTGCCACGGGAGTCGAGAACCTCACGACCCTTGATGTCGACGATCTTTGCCATTGTTGTTAACGCTCCAAAGGTTGACGATTAAGAACCGGCTAAAAGTCTGCTGCGCGTCGGGCTTGCTGCGTTAAAAACAGGCTCGGAATGCTCATTTACTTCAGTAAACTCCGCTTCCTCGCCTGTTTTCGCCTTGCATTCCTCTAGCTCGCCAGCCTTTTAGCCGGCTCTCACAGCAGCAGCAGGCTGCGTTGGGCCGCCGCTACCCGAGGGTAGATCGACGGCTCACTCTGACTCACGGGTCAGGGGGATTTTTCTCGGGCGGCACTTTACCGGATTGCGTCGGCTTCAGGCAGTCTCGATTGGCGGAAAACTCTTCACCAGATCGTCAAGCTGCTTGAGCTGGCTGAGGAACGGCTCCAGCTTGTTCAGGCGCAGGGCGCACGGGCCATCGCACTTGGCGTTTTCCGGGTCCGGATGCGCTTCGAGGAACAGACCGGCCAGACCCTGGCTCATGCCGGCCTTGGCCAGGTCGGTGACCTGGGCACGACGACCACCAGCGGAGTCGGCGCGACCACCCGGCATCTGCAGGGCGTGGGTCACGTCGAAGAACACCGGGTACTCGAACTGCTTCATGATGCCGAAGCCGAGCATGTCCACCACCAGGTTGTTGTAACCGAAGGAGGAACCGCGCTCGCAGAGGATCAGCTGATCGTTACCGGCCTCTTCGCACTTGGTGAGGATGTGCTTCATTTCCTGCGGGGCGAGGAACTGCGCCTTCTTGATGTTGATCACCGCACCGGTCTTGGCCATGGCCACCACCAGATCGGTCTGCCGCGAGAGGAAGGCCGGCAGCTGGATGATGTCGCACACTTCGGCCACGGCCGCGGCCTGATGCGGCTCGTGCACGTCGGTGATCACCGGCACGTCGAAGGTCTTCTTCACCTCTTCGAAGATCTTCATGCCCTCTTCCAGGCCCGGGCCGCGGAAGGAGGTGATGGAGGAACGGTTGGCCTTGTCGAAGCTGGCCTTGAACACGTAGGGGATGCCGAGCTTCTCGGTCACACGCACGTATTCCTCGCAGGCCTGCATGGCCAGGTCGCGCGACTCGAGCACGTTGATGCCGCCGAACAGCACGAACGGCTTGTCGTTGGCGATCTCGATATCGCGAACCTTGATGATCTTCTGCGCCATGGGTCAGACCTTCTTCGCTTTCTGCGCCAGCGCGGCGTTGACGAAACCGCTGAACAGCGGATGACCGTCACGCGGCGTGGAGGTGAATTCAGGGTGGAACTGGCAGGCGACGAACCAGGGGTGGTTCGGCGCCTCGACCACTTCGACCAGCGCGCCATCGCCGGAACGACCGGTGATCTTCAGACCAGCCTCGGTCAGCTGCGGCAGCAGGTTGTTGTTCACTTCGTAACGGTGACGGTGACGCTCGACGATCACATCCTTGCCATAGCAGGCGTGTACCAGCGAGCCCGGCTGCAGCTGGCAGTCCTGCGCCCCCAGGCGCATGGTACCGCCCAGGTCGGAGTTCTCGCTGCGCTGCTCGACGCTGCCTGCAGCGTCCTGCCATTCGGTGATCAGGCCGACCACCGGGTGCTGGCTGGCCATGTCGAACTCGGTGGAGTTGGCATCGGTCCAGCCCACCACGTTACGTGCGTATTCGATGACCGCGACCTGCATGCCGAGGCAGATGCCCAAGTAAGGGATCTTGTTCTCGCGCGCGTACTGTACGGTCTTGATCTTGCCTTCCACGCCGCGCAGACCGAAGCCGCCCGGTACCAGGATGGCATCGGCGCCTTCGAGCAGGCCGGTGCCCTGGTTCTCGATGTCTTCGGAATCGATATAACGCAGGTTGACCTTGGTGCGGTTCTGGATGCCGGCGTGGCTCATCGCTTCGATCAGCGACTTGTACGCATCGAGCAGCTCCATGTACTTGCCGACCATGGCGATGGTGACTTCCTTTTCCGGGTGGAGCTTGGCGTCGACCACACGATCCCACTCGGACAGGTCGGCACCGCCGCACTCCAGACCGAAACGCTCGACGACGAAGTCATCCAGCCCCTGAGCGTGCAGCACGCCCGGAATCTTGTAGATGGTGTCGACGTCTTCCAGGCTGATCACCGCACGCTCTTCGACGTTGGTGAACAGGGCGATCTTGCGGCGCGAGGACACGTCGATCGGGTGGTCGGAGCGGCACACCAGCACATCCGGCTGCAGGCCGATGGAGCGCAGCTCCTTGACCGAATGCTGGGTCGGCTTGGTCTTGGTCTCGCCGGCGGTGGCGATGTAAGGCACCAGGGTCAGGTGCATCAGCATGGCGCGCTTGGCGCCCACTTCCACGCGCAGCTGGCGGATGGCTTCGAGAAACGGCTGCGACTCGATGTCGCCAACGGTGCCGCCGATTTCCACCAGGGCCACGTCGGCATCGCCGGCGCCCTTGATGATGCGACGCTTGATTTCGTCGGTGATGTGCGGAATCACCTGGATGGTCGCGCCAAGGTAGTCACCACGGCGCTCCTTGCGCAGCACGTCTTCGTACACGCGGCCGGTGGTGAAGTTGTTGCTCTTGGTCATCGTGGTGCGGATGAAGCGCTCGTAATGACCCAGATCGAGGTCGGTCTCGGCGCCGTCGTGGGTGACGAACACCTCACCGTGCTGGAACGGGCTCATGGTGCCCGGATCGACGTTGATGTAAGGGTCCAGCTTGAGCATGGTGACCTTCAGGCCCCGCGCCTCCAGGATGGCCGCCAGTGAAGCCGAGGCGATGCCTTTCCCCAATGAAGAAACAACACCACCCGTGACGAAGATGTAGCGCGTCATGAAAAACCCTAGAAGTCTGCGTTTAAGCGGTCAGTGCCGCCGGGGAAAGCGAAGGAGCGCCATCGACAACACAATGGCAAGCTCGCCAAGCTCCCTGAGGGAGTCGGCAAAAGCTGTAGTAAGACGGGAGCGTAGTCTACCCGAAAGGCCTTACCAGCTCAAACCTCGATCACCGATAGGCGGCGACCAGTGCAGACGCACCCCGCTCGCCTCGATTCCTGGCGCTTGCGTCAGGTTCGCCACCGCCATCAGCTCATCGCCATCGAACAACAGCGGCAGACGCGAGCGCACGAATGGAGGCACGCGCATCTCGTTCAGCAAGCGTTTGAGATCACGCCGACCACGTCCCGGCACCTGCAGCGACTCGCCGCCGACGCGGTAACGCAGATGCCAGTGACCTTGAGGCAGTTCGCCAGACAGGTTCACACGACCATTGCCGGGGAGCTCGACCGAATCGGTAAGGGCAGCGTTGAGCAAACCCAGCGGTTGCGGCGGCTTCAGCCAGTCACCGCTGAGCCACCAGAGCCGACCCTCCGCCCTGCGCAGCTCGCCATCGGCCAGTTTCCAGATCGGCGTCGCATCCACAGCCGCATCACGCAGGTCATACCAACCGGCCCAATGGCCGCTGTCGGGCATTCGGCTCAGGGGCGCCAGCCAATGCCGCAGCAGATTGCACTGACGCGCATCGCTCAGCGCGGCCACGCCCGACAAATCCAGGGAAGGCAACGGCAGCCAGGGCAAAGCGCAAACGCCACGAGCAGCCAGCAGGTCCATCTCGGCCAGCTCTTCCAGCAGCTGCTGGGCCTCGCCAAGATAGCCGGCGCTGCGCGCAAGGCTTGCCGTCACCTGCGGCCAGCGCTCGGCCAGCAACGGCATCACCTGCCTGCGCAGGAAATTGCGACTGAAGCGCTCGTCGGCATTGCTCGGATCCTCGACCCAGGCAAGCCCATGGCTCTGCGCATAGGCATGCAATTCGGCCCGCGAGCAGCCGAGCAAAGGCCGAAGCAGAGTGCCGCGACCCAGCGGCCGACTGGCCGGCATGGCCGCCAGGCCGCGCACGCCAGCCCCGCGCAGCAGGCGAAACAGCAGGGTTTCGGCCTGGTCGTCGCGATGCTGGGCGCCGAGCAAAATCTCGCCTGGGCCCAGCCGCTCAGCGAACGCCGCATATCGCGCCCGCCGCGCGGCCTGTTCCAGGCTGGCCCCCGGTGCCACCTGCACCCTGACGATGTCCAGTGGAATATCCAGCCGTGCGCAAAGCTTCGCGCAATGCTCCGGCCAGGCATCGGCCGCCGGCTGCAGGCCATGATGGATATGAATGGCGGACAGCGCAGGCAGCTCCTCGCGTCTCGCCCAGGCGGCGAGCAGATGCAGCAGCACGCTGGAATCCAGGCCACCGGAGAAGGCAATGCGCCAGGCAGGAGCCGTGCGCCACGGCTGCATGGCCTGACGCAGGCGAATGGTGAGATCGGTCATCGGCCAAGCTTAAACAACAACGGGCCCGAAGGCCCGTGGTGGTGTGCGATGAAATTACGTAGGGTGCGCCGTGCGCACCAGGAATACCGGCGCTACAGCCATTGGAGCGCACAGCGCACCCTACAACAGCCGTTGAGAAACTCAGGCGATGCCGTAGCTCATCAGGCGGTCGTAACGGCGCTTGAGCAGCGCATCGGTATCGTGCTTCTGCAGGCTGGCGAGCTGCTTGGTCAGTTCCTGGCGGATCGACTCGGATGCCGCGACCGGATCACGGTGCGCGCCGCCCAGCGGCTCGGCGATCACCTGGTCGACGATACCCAGGTCCTTCAGGCGCTCGGCGGTGATACCCATGGCCTCGGCAGCGTCCGGCGCCTTCTCGGCGGTACGCCAGAGAATGGAGGCGCAACCTTCCGGTGAGATCACCGAATAGGTGGAGTACTGCAGCATGTTCAGCTGATCGCAGACGCCGATGGCCAGCGCACCGCCGGAGCCACCCTCACCAATGACGGTGGCGATGATCGGCGTCTTCAGGCGCGCCATCACGCGCAGGTTCCAGGCGATGGCCTCGCTCTGGCCGCGCTCCTCGGCATCGATACCCGGGTAGGCGCCGGGGGTGTCGATGAAGGTGAGGATCGGCATCTTGAAGCGCTCGGCCATTTCCATCAGGCGGCAGGCCTTGCGATAGCCTTCCGGGCGCGGCATGCCGAAGTTGCGGCGCACCTTCTCGCGCACTTCGCGGCCCTTCTGGTGACCGATGACCATCACCGGCTGCTCGCCGAGACGGGCGACACCACCGACGATGGCGGCGTCATCGGAGAAGTGACGGTCGCCATGCAGCTCGTCGAATTCGGTGAAGATGTGCTGGATGTAATCCAGGGTGTAGGGGCGGCGCGGATGGCGCGCGAGCTGAGCGATCTGCCAGCTGGTCAGGTTGCCGAAGATGCTTTCGGTCAGGGCGCTGCTCTTGTCCTGCAGGCGGGCGATCTCGTCGCCGATATTCAGCGCGTTGTCATTGCCAACCAGGCGTAGCTCTTCGATCTTGGCTTGCAGGTCGGCGATCGGCTGTTCGAAATCGAGGAAATTCGGGTTCATAGTCATCCGTCTTGCGTCGACGGCCAAGTGGCCGGGGAGCTTTATCCATGTGGCGCCCTACCTTAAGGGATGGGGCGCTGCGGGTCGAGTCTGCTGCGCGAAGAGGGAGGCCAGCCCCCTCTCGCATCAGCGGTAGTGCAAAAAGACGTTGTCGCGCCCGAACTGGTCACGCAATGCCTGAATCAAAGTGTCGGCCGGGTCGATTCGCCAGGCATCGCCGAATTGAAGCAGGGCGCGTGCCTCCTCGCCACTGTAGTCGACGGTGACCGGGCAGGCGCCCCTGTGCTTGCTGCACAACTCGGCCAGCCAGCGCAGGCGATCGCCCTTGAGCGCTTCGCTGGCGACCCTCACGCGCAGGCTGTCGGCCAGGCCGGTACGCGCCTCTTCCAGGCTCATCACGCGCTTGGCGCGCAGACGCAAACCGCCGGAGAAGTCGTCGTTGCTTACTTCACCTTCGACCACCACCAGCGCATCGTTCTGCAGCAGCGCCTGGTTGCTGGCGAAGGCGTCGGCGAACAACGAGGCCTCGATGCGCCCGGAGCGGTCATCGAGGGTAATGAAGCCCATCTTGTCGCCCTTCTTGTTCTTCATCACCCGCAGGTTGACGATCATCCCGGCGATGGTCTGGGTATCGCGCGCGGGCTTGAGCTCGACGATGCGCTGGCGGGCGAAACGGCGGATCTCGCCTTCGTATTCGTCGATGGGGTGGCCGGACAGGTAGATGCCCAGGGTGTCCTTCTCGCCTTTCAGGCGTTCCTTGATCGGCAGCTCGCGGGCCTTGCGGTGGTTGGCATAGACGTCCGCCTCGGGCTCGGCGAACAGACCGCCGAACAGGTCCATATGGCCGCTCTCGGCGCTGCGCGCGGTCTGCTCGGCGGACTGCACGGCCTCCTCCATGGATGCCAGCAGCACGGCGCGGTTCTTGTCCACGCTGGCCTGGTAGGCCTTGAGCTCGTCCTGATAGTAGGGGCCGAGGCGATCCAGCGCGCCGCTGCGGATCAGCGCTTCGAGGGTACGCTTGTTGATGCGCTTGAGGTCGACGCGGTTGCAGAAGTCGAACAGGTCCTTGAACGGCCCGCCTTCGGCTCTGCACTCGACGATGGCCTCTACCGGACCCTCACCCACTCCCTTGACCGCGCCGAGGCCGTAGACGATGCGACCGTCGTCGTTGACGGTGAACTTGAACTCGGAGACGTTGACGTCCGGCGGATCGATGCGCAACTTCATGTTGCGGCACTCTTCCACCAGAATCACCACCTTGTCGGTGTTGTGCATATCCGCCGACAGCACCGCGGCCATGAACGGCGCCGGGTAATGCGCCTTGAGCCAGGCGGTCTGGTAGGACACCAGGCCGTAGGCGGCGGAGTGCGACTTGTTGAAACCGTAACCGGCGAACTTTTCCACCAGGTCGAAGATGTTGCCCGCCAGGTCGGCATCGATGCCGTTGTTGGCACAACCTTCGATGAAGCCGCCGCGCTGCTTGGCCATCTCCTCGGGCTTCTTCTTGCCCATGGCGCGGCGCAGCATGTCCGCACCGCCGAGGGTGTAGCCAGCCATCACCTGAGCGATCTGCATCACCTGTTCCTGGTACAGGATGACGCCATAGGTGGGCTTGAGCACCGGCTCCAGGCCGGCGTACTGGTAATCCGGGTGCGGATAGGACAGCTCGGCGCGGCCGTGCTTGCGGTTGATGAAGTCATCCACCATGCCGGACTGCAGCGGGCCGGGGCGGAACAGCGCCACCAGTGCGATCATGTCTTCCAGGCAGTCGGGCTTGAGCTTCTTGATCAGCTCCTTCATGCCGCGTGATTCGAGCTGGAAGACCGCGGTAGTCTCCGCCTTCTGCAGCATGTCGTAGGTTTTCTTGTCATCCAGCGGGATGAAGTCGATGTTGACCAGTTCCTCGTCCGAGGCGCCGTCGCGCTTCTGGATGCGGTGGATGGTTTCCATCGCCCACTTGATGATGGTCAGGGTGCGCAGGCCGAGGAAGTCGAACTTGACCAGGCCGGCCTGCTCGACATCGTCCTTGTCGAACTGGGTCACCAGGCCGCCGCCCTCCTCGTCACAGGCGATCGGCGAGAAGTCGGTGAGCTTGGTCGGTGCGATCACCACGCCCCCGGCGTGCTTGCCGGTGCCGCGCACGATGCCTTCGAGCTTGAGCGACATGTCCCAGATTTCCTGGGCTTCCTCGTCGTTCTTGAGGAACTCGCGCAGCGGCTCCTCCATCTCGTAGGCCTTCTCCAGGGTCATGCCCACTTCGAAGGGGATCATCTTCGACAGGCGATCGGCCAGGCCGTAGGACTTGCCCTGCGCCCGCGCCACGTCGCGCACCACCGCCTTGGCCGCCATCGAGCCGAAGGTGATGATCTGGCTGACCGCGTTACGCCCGTATTTCTCGGCCACGTAGTCGATCACCCGGTCGCGGCCGTCCATGCAGAAGTCGACGTCGAAGTCGGGCATGGAAATCCGCTCGGGGTTGAGGAAACGCTCGAACAGCAGATCGTAGGCCAGGGGATCCAGGTCGGTGATCTTCAGCACATAGGCCACCAGCGAGCCGGCACCCGAACCACGGCCCGGACCGACCGGCACGCCGTTGTTCTTGGCCCACTGGATGAAGTCCATCACGATCAGGAAGTAACCGGGGAAACCCATCTGGATGATGATGTCCAGCTCGAAGTTGAGGCGGTCGACGTAGACCTGCTTCTTCGCCTCGTAATCCGGCGTGTCCTTGGGCAGCAGGACCTGCAGGCGCTCCTCCAGGCCCTCGAAGGAGGCATGACGCAGGTAGTCGTCGATGCCCATGCCGTTGGGCGTGGGGAAGTCCGGCAGGAAATACTTGCCCAGCTGCACATCGATATTGCAGCGCTTGGCGATCTCGACGGTGTTTTCCAGGGCTTCCGGCAAATCGGAGAACAGCTCCCACATTTCCGCCGGGGTCTTGAGGTACTGCTGGTCGGAGTAATGCCGCGGCCGGCGCGGGTCATCCAGGGTACGGCCCTCGCCGATGCAGACGCGGGTTTCGTGCGCCTCGAAGTCGTCCTGCTTGATGAAGCGCACGTCGTTGGTCGCCACCAGCGGCGCCTCGACGCGGTCGGCCAGGGCCACCGCGGCGTGCAGGTATTCCTCGTCGCCGACACGGCTGGTGCGCTGCACCTCCAGATAGAAGCGATCCGGGAACACCGCCATCCACTCGCGCAGGCGCGTTTCCGCCAGGGCTTCGTCACCGGCCAGCAACGCCAGGCCGACTTCGCCTTCGCGCGCGCCGGACAGCGCGATCAGGCCTTCGGCCGCGTCCTTGACCCACTCACGCTGGATGATCACCAGGTCGTTGCTCTGCCCCTCGGCCCAGCCGCGGGAAATCAGCTCGGTGAGGTTGCGATAGCCCTTGGGGTTCATCGCCAGCAGGGTCAGGCGCGTCAGCGGGCCGTCTTCCTCGGCGCTGGCCATCCAGATATCGGCGCCGCAGATCGGCTTGACCCCGGCGCCCATGGCCGTCTTGTAGAACTTCACCAGCGAGCACATGTTGCTCATGTCGGTGACCGCAACCGCCGGCATGCCGGCCCCGGCCACGGCCTTGATCAGCGGTTTGACCCGCACCAGGCCATCGACCAGGGAGTATTCGGTGTGCAGACGCAGGTGGACGAAAGCTTGGGTCATGGGCGGCCTTGCAGGTGAAAACGACAAAGCGCGGATTGTAGCCTAAGCGGGTCTGACTTAGGGCCAGAGGTTCAGACCGTGGCGGCGATGCAATCGACGGCTACCGGCTCGAGCAGCGCCCGCACCGGGGCGAAGGAGCGCCGATGGATGGGGGTCGGCCCCAGGCGCTGCAGCGCCTCGAGATGAACGGGCGTCGGATAACCCTTGTGACCGGCGATGCCGTAGCCGGGATAGCGGCGATCCATCTCGAGCATCTCGCGGTCGCGGCTGACCTTGGCCAGAATCGAAGCCGCGGCGATCGCCGGTACTCGACTGTCACCCTTGACCACCGGTGCACTGGGTACCGCCAGCCTGGGGCAGCGGTTGCCATCGATCAGCGCCAGTTTCGGCGTCACGCTCAGGCCTTCGACAGCGCGCTGCATGGCCAGCATGGTGGCATGCAGGATGTTCAGGCGGTCGATCTCCTCCACCTCGGCGCGGGCGATGCACCAGGCCAGGGCCTTCTCGCGAATTTCGTCGAACAGCACTTCGCGACGCGCCTCGGTGAGCTTCTTCGAATCGTTCAGACCGATGATCGGCCGCAGGGGATCGAGAATCACCGCCGCCGTGACCACCGCGCCGCAGAGCGGGCCACGGCCGACTTCGTCGACGCCGGCGACCAGCTCTTCGACCAGGGTGAAGTCGAGGCCCAGCTGCATCAGTCGCGCCCCGCCAGCTTGAGCACGGCGTCCGCCGCCGACACCGAGGCGTCGCGACGCAGCGCACGGTGAATCACGTCGAAGCCTTCGGTCTGTACCTGACCACCGTCGATCAGCGGCGCCACGGCCTGGGCCAGGGCCTCGGCGGTCGCCGCCTCCTGGATCAGCTCGGGCACCAGCAGACGCTCGGCCAGCAGATTGGGCAGCGAGATATAGGGGCTTTTGACCAGGCGCTTGAGGATGCGATAAGTCAGCGGCGCCACGCGGTAGGCCACCACCATCGGGCGCTTGTACAGCAGCGCCTCCAGGGTCGCGGTACCTGAGGCGATCAGCACCGCATCGCAGGCGGCCAGCGCCTCGTGGGAGCGGCCATTGAGCAGGGTCAGCGGCAGATCACGCCCGGCCAGCATCTGCTCCAGTTGCTCGCGACGTTCCGGGGTGGCGCAAGGCAGGAGGAAGCGAACACCCGGGCGAAGTGAGCGCAGGCGAATGGCCGCGTCGAGAAACAGCTCGCCGAGACGCGCCACCTCCCCGCCTCGGCTGCCCGGCATCAGGGCCACCACCGGCTCGTCCTGCGGCAGGTCCAGCGCTTCGCGGGCGGCGGCGCGGTCGGCCTGTTGCGGTATGGCATCGGCCAGCGGATGGCCGACGAAACGCACCGGCACCTGATGGGCGTCGTAGAACTGCGCCTCGAAAGGGAACAGAGTCAGCATCAGATCACAGGCCTCGCGAATCTTCAGCACGCGCTTCTGCCGCCAGGCCCAGACCGACGGGCTGACGTAGTGCACCGTCTTGATCCCGGCGCGGCGCAGCTTGAGCTCCAGGCCCAGATTGAAATCCGGGGCATCGATACCGATGAACACGTCCGGCTGCGCTGCGATCAGATCGCGGGCCAGCTGCCGGCGGCGGCCGAGCAGTTCGAACAGACGGCCGAGCACCTCGACCAGGCCCATGACCGCCAGGCGCTCCATGGGGAAGTAGGATTTCAGGCCTTCGGCTTCCATGCGCGCACCGCCGACACCGATGAATTCGGCATCCGGATGGCGCGCCTTGATGGCCTGCATCAGGCCGGAACCGAGAATGTCACCGGACGCCTCACCGGCGACCAGTGCGACGCGAAGGGGTCTGCTCATAGGGATCAGCGCGTGATGCCGCGGGTAGAGGCCTGGATGGAGTCGCGGAAGATCGCCACCTCCGGGAACTGCGCAGCGGATTCGGCCAGCTCGGTCAGCGCCTGCTCGACGGTCAGCCCCTGGCGATAGACCAGCTTGTAGGCCTTGCGCAAGGCGGCGATGGCCTCGGCCGAGAAGCCACGGCGGCGCATGCCTTCGAAATTCATGCTGCGTGCTTCGGCCGGGTTGCCGAACACGGTGACGAATGCCGGTACGTCCTTGCCGATGGCGGTGCCCATGCCGGAAAAGCTGTGCGCACCGATGCGGCAGAACTGATGCACCAAGGTATAACCGGAGAGGATCGCCCAGTCGTCGACCCAGACATGCCCGGCCAGCGCCGTGTTGTTGACCAGAATGCAGTGATTGCCGATCACGCTGTCATGGCCGATATGGGCATAGGCCATGATCAGGTTGTGGTCACCAATGGTGGTTTCGCTGCGATCCTGCACGGTACCACGGTGGATGGTGACACCTTCACGAATGGTGTTGTGATCGCCGATCACCAGGCGCGTGGCTTCGCCCTTGTATTTCAGATCAGGGGTGTCCTCACCTACCGAAGAGAACTGGTAGATGCGGTTGTGCTTGCCGATCACGGTCGGCCCCTTGAGCACCACATGCGGGCCGATGACCGTACCCTCGCCTATTTCCACATCGGGCCCGACAATGCTCCACGGGCCGACGACAACGTCGTCGGCCAATCTGGCACTGGGGTCGATGATGGCGCGGGGGTCAATCGAACTCATAGTTTGCGTTCCGCACAAATGATTTCAGCGGAGCAGACTTCCTTGCCATCGACGGTGGCGCGGCACTCGAATTTCCAGATGCTGCGACGGTCGCTCAGGTACTTGGCTTCCAGCGTTAGCTGATCGCCCGGCAGCACCGGCGAACGAAAACGCAGCTTGTCCGAGCCGACGAAGTAGTAAAGCGTGCCGTCGGCCGGCTTCACACCCATCATCTTGAAACCGAGGATACCGGCGGCCTGGGCCATGGCCTCGATGATCAGCACGCCTGGCATGATCGGATGCTCGGGGAAGTGACCGTTGAAGAACGGCTCATTGATGCTGACATTCTTATAGGCGCGAATCTGCTTGCCTTCGACGTCCAGGTCCACCACACGATCCACCAGCAGGAAAGGATAGCGGTGCGGCAAATATTCACGAATTTCGTTGATGTCCATCATGTCCGGTTAAGCCTGTAAGAAAAGAAAAGAGCACGGTCACGCCGTGCTCAGGCATCAGATGAGACGTTTGCCGTCTGGGTCACGGCGGCCAGCTGTTTTTCCAGCTCACGCAAACGCCTGGCCATCTCGTCCAACTGACGAATACGCGCTGCGCTCTTCTTCCATTCACCCGCCGGCTGCATGGCGGTACCGGAAGAATAGGCGCCCGGCTCGGTGATCGAACGGGTCACCATGGTCATGCCGGTAACGAACACGTTGTCGCACACCTCGATATGGCCAACCATGCCGACGCCGCCGGCGATCATGCAGTTCCTGCCGATCTTGGTGCTGCCGGAAATCCCGCAGCAGCCGGCCATGGCGGTGTTGTCGCCAACCTGGACGTTGTGCGCGATCATGATCTGGTTGTCCAGCTTCACGCCATTGCCGATCAGGGTGTCGGAGAGCGCACCCCGATCGATGGTGGTATTGGCGCCGATCTCGACGTCATCGCCAATGGTCACTCCGCCTATCTGCGCGATCTTCTGCCAGACGCCCTTCTCGTTGGCGAAACCGAAGCCTTCGCCACCGATCACCGCGCCGGATTGAATGACCACGCGTTTGCCGATCTGCACGTCGTGGTACAGCGTCACTCGCGGTGCCAGCCAGCCTCCGTCACCGATCACGCTGCGCGCACCGACCACGCAATGCGCGCCGATACTGACCTCGGCGCCGATACGGGCGCCACTTTCGATCACGGCATAGGGGCCGACACTGGCGCTCGGGTCGATCCAGGCATCCTCGGCCACCTGGGCGGTGGCATGAATGCCGGCTGCGGCCTTGGGCTTGCGATCGAACAGGTGCGAGAGCTGGGCGTAGGCCAGGTAGGGATTGGCAACGATCAGGGCATCGCCGGCGTAGCCTTCGGCATCAGCCGCGGTCAGCAACACGGCACCGGCCTGGGTCTGGGCCAGGTACTTGCGGTACTGGGCATTGGCCAGGAAGCTCAACTGTTCGGGCCTGGCCTCCTGCAAGGTGGCCAGGCCCGTGATGACCCTAGCTTCGGCGCCACGCAAGGTGGCGCCCAGGCGCTCGGCCAACTGGCCGAGGGTAATTGTCGCAGTCATGCTCAGCGCATCTGATTCATGCGCTCGATGACCTGGCGGGTGATGTCGTACTGAGGCTTGACATCGATCACCGCACCGCGCTCGAGCACCAGGTCGAAGTTACCGTTCTTGATCACTTCCTCCACGGCCTTGTCCAGGTTCGGCTTGAGCTTGGCCAGCATTTCGCGGTCGGCGATGGCCTTGGCTTCGTTCAGCTCCTTGGACTGGAACTGGAAGTCACGGGCCTTCTGCTTGAATTCGAGTTCGAGGCGCTCGCGCTCGGCCTGCTGCATCTTCTCGCCTTCCTTGACCATACGATCCTGAATGCGCTTGGCGTCGCTCTCCAGGGCCTTGAGCTTGTTCAGCTGCGGGCCGAACTTCTTCTCGGCATCGACCGCGTAGCGCTTGGCCGCATCCGACTCGAGCAGGGCCATCTGATAGTTCAGCACGGCCACCTTCATCTCGGCGAACGCCGGAGTGGCGATCAGGGCGGCGGTGAACAGAACCAGTTGAGTCAACTTACGCACAATGCACTCCTGCAACAAAACTGTTGGCTTTCGGTGAATGACTTTTTAGAAGGTCTGACCCAGGGAGAACTGGAAGACCTGAGTATCGGCATCATCCGGCTTCTTGATCGGCATGGCCAGGCTGAAGCTCAGCGGGCCCAGCGCGGTGATCCAGGTCAGGCCGACACCCACGGAGCTGGCCAAGTTGCTGAAATCGATGTCGCAGCTGTCGCTGAGCTTCTTCTGACTGGACGAGCAGTTGGTGTCGAACACGTTACCCACGTCCCAGAACAGTGCGGTACGCAGCGAACGCTGATCCTTGACGAACGGCAGCGGGAAAAGCATCTCGACGCCGCCCTGCACCAGCACGTTGCCACCGAACGGCAGCGGATCCTGATCCGGGTCGCGGAGCGTGCCCGGCTTGTTGCCGGAGCTCGGCGTACTGCGCGGACCCAGGCTGCTGTCCTTGAAGCCACGTACCGAGTTGAAGCCACCTGCGTAATAGTGTTCGTAGAACGGCAGCTCCGCGGTGCTGCCGTAGCTGTCGCCATAGCCCAGCTGGGTATGGAAGCGCAGGGTGTAATTGTCGCTGATCGGCTTGAACACCTGGCCGCGGTAGTCGAGCTTGTAGAACGACAGGTCGCTACCCGGGATGGTGGTTTCCAGCACCAGGCTCTGCGAATGGCCACGGTTGGCCAGCACGCCGCGGTTCAGGGTCGACTCGGACCAGCCGATCGAGCCCTTGAAGTTCAGGTAGTTGTCACCCTCGGCCTCGATGAAATCGAAGATCTCGTCGACGGTATAGCGACCGGTATCGATGGTGTCCTGCTGCACGGTCAGACCGTAGGTCAGGCGCGCGGTCTCGCTGATCGGATAACCGATATTGATACCGGCACCCAGGCTGTCCACCGAGTAGCTGGATACGTCGACATCGAGCTCGTCGTAGTCGGTGGTACGGTAGAAGGCGTTGTAACCCAGGCTGACGCCATCGACGGTCCAGTAGGGGTCGACGAAGCCGAAGCTGTAGCGGGTCTGGTATTCGCTGCGGGTCAGGCCGATGCTGACGCGGTTACCGGTACCCAGGAAGTTGTTCTGACTGATCGAGCCACCCAGGATCAGGCCGGCGTTCTGGGCGAAACCGACGCTGGCGGTGATCGAGCCGGACGGCTGCTCTTCGACGCTGTAGTTGACGTCGATCTGGTCATCGGTGCCCGGCACCTGCGGGGTTTCGACGTTGACTTCCTTGAAGAAGCCAAGGCGCTCGAGGCGGGTCTTGGACTGGTCGATCAGATAGGTCGAGGCCCAGCCGCCTTCCATCTGGCGCATCTCGCGACGCAGCACTTCGTCTTCGGACTTGGTGTTGCCGCGGAAGTTGATGCGGTTGACGTAGGCGCGCTTGCCCGGATCGACGAAGAAGGTGATCGATACGGTGTTGTCCTCGTCGTGCGCTTCCGGCACGCCGTTGACGTTGGCGAAGGTGTAGCCCTCGTTACCCAGGCGACGAGTGATCAGCTCGCTGGTGGTGGTCATGATCTTGCGCGAGAAGACCTGCCCTTCCTTGACCAGCAGCAGTGCACGCACGTCTTCTTCCGGCACCTTGAGGTCACCGGACAGCTTCACGTCGCGAACGCTGTACTTCTCGCCCTCTTCGACGTTGACGGTGATGTAGACGTGCTTCTTGTCCGGGGTGATGGATACCTGGGTGGAGCTGATATCCATGTTGATGTAGCCGCGATCCAGATAGTAGGAGCGCAGACGCTCCAGGTCGCCGGACAGCTTTTCGCGCGCGTACTTGTCGTCGTTCTTGAAGAACGACAGCCAGTTGGTGGTCTTCAGTTCGAACAGATCGACCAGGTCTTCGTCGGAGAATACGGTGTTGCCCACCACGTTGATGTGGGAAATGGCAGCAACGGTACCCTCGTTGATGGTGATCTTCAGCGCCACGCGGTTACGCGGCTGGGGAATCACCTCGGCCTGGATCTCAGCGGAGTAACGGCCCTGCGCCACGTACTGGCGCTGCAGCTCGTTGCGCACGCCTTCGAGCGTCGCACGCTGGAAGATCTCGCCCTCGGCCAGGCCGGACTGGTTCAGGCCCTTGAGCAGATCCTCGGTAGTGATGGCCTTGTTGCCTTCGATCTCGATGCCGGAGATGGAAGGACGCTCGACCACGGTAACCACCAGCACGTCGCCATCGCGACCGAGCTGGATATCCTGGAAGAAGCCGGTGCGGAACAGGGAGCGAGTGGCATCGACCAGCTGGCGATCATCGACCTGTTCGCCGACGTTGAGCGGCAGCGCGCCGAACACGCTACCTGCGGATACCCGCTGCAGGCCGTTGACGCGTATATCGGAGATGGTGAAGGACTCGGCGTGAACTTCGGCGATCATCAATGCGGACAGCACCGCAGGTAGCAGCAGACGTTTCATGAAGTCCTTTCTTATTCCAACTGACGATAAAAACTGCCGCACAAGCGACACTTCTTCAAAATCTCAAGAACGTATTCAGTAATGCTCACAGGCGGCTGAGGTCGTTGACCAGGGCGAGCAACATGACCCCGATGACCAGACTGATGCCGATCTGCATCCCCCAACCCTGAACCCGCTCAGACAAGGGGCGACCACGCACCCACTCGACCAGATAAAACAGCAGATGCCCACCATCCAGTACGGGGATGGGCAGCAGATTGAGAACCCCCAGGCTAATACTCAGATATGCAAGGAATTTCAGGAAATCCCCGAGCCCTGACTCAGCCGAAGCGCCCGCCACTTTAGCAATGGTTATCGGCCCACTCAAGTTTTTTACCGAGAGCTCCCCGAACAGCATTTTCTTCAGCGAATCGAGGGTCAGCAGGCTCATCGCCCAGGTCTGACGCATGCCTTCGGCAATGCCTTCGATGGGCCCGTAGCGCACCTCGCGAAGCATCTCCGGCGGCCATTCGACGCCCTGAACGCCCGCTCCCAGATAGCCACTGCGCGCCTCGCCCTCCCCGCGCGATGCCAGGGTCAGTTGCAGGTCCTGCGCCTGCCCGTCGCGCTCGAAGCGCAGCGTGACCGCCTCGCCCGGCAGCGCCCGCACGCGGTCGACCAGATCCTGCCAGTCGGCCAGCGACTCGCCATCGAGCGCCAGCAGCCTGTCGCCCGTACGCAGCCCTGCGGCGTAAGCTGGCCCCTTGGGGTCGATCTCGGCCAGCACCGGCTCCAGAGCCGGACGCCAGGGACGAATACCCAGCGAACCGATGGGATCGGGCTCGTCGACGCCACGCAGCCAGTTGTCCAGTTGCACCTGCTTGGGTGTTTCCAGCGTGGAGCCCGGCTCGGTCACTCGCAGGTCGAGTACACCGCTCTCGCCCAGACGCCTTACCAGCTGCAGGTTGACCGCCGCCCAGCCACTGGTGGCCTCGCCATTGACCGCAACGATCTCCTGCCCCGCGCGCAGCCCCGCCACGTCGGCCAAGCTACCTTCCTGCACCGCGCCGATGACCGGGCGCACCTGCTGACTGCCAAGCATGGCGACGAACCAGAAGAACAGCAGGGCCAGAAGGAAGTTGGCCAGGGGGCCTGCGGCAACGATGGCGATACGCTGATGCACGCTCTTGCGATTGAAGGACTGCTCGAGCTGCTCGGGCGGAACATCGCCCTCGCGCTCATCGAGCATCTTGACGTAGCCACCCAGGGGAATGGCGGCCACGACGAATTCGGTGCCGTGGCGATCATGCCAGCGCACCAGCGGCGTACCGAAGCCGACGGAGAAACGCAGCACCTTGACGCCGCAGCGCCGGGCCACCCAGAAATGCCCGTATTCGTGAAAGGTCACCAGGACACCCAGGGCGATCAGGGTGCCAACCAGCATGTACAGCCCACTCATTTCACTTCTCCAGGTGTTCAGGCGCCGATACGCAACGACCCTGCACAGCGTTGATCAACGGCTCGCGAGCCACTGCCCGGCCAACTCTCGCGCACGCGTATCCGCCTCGAATACCGTGTCGAGCGCTTCGACCGCACGGACCGGCAGCGCGTTCAGCACGGACTCAATCATACGCGCGATATCGGTGAAACGGATGCGCCGCTGCAGGAAAGCCTCGACCGCCACCTCATTGGCCGCGTTGAGCATCGCCGGTGCACTGCCGCCGGCCTGTGCGGCCTCGCGCGCCAGGCGCAGACAGGGAAAGCGCTGCTCGTCGGGGCGCTCGAAATCCAGGCGACCGATGGCAAACAGATCCAGGGGCGATACTCCCGAATCGATGCGCTCCGGCCAGGCCAGGGCATGGGCGATGGGCGTGCGCATGTCCGGGTTGCCCATTTGGGCCAGGACCGAACCGTCGACATAATCGACCAGCGAATGGATCACGCTCTGGCGGTGAATGACCACCTCGATCTGCTCGGGACGGGCGTCGAACAACCAGCAGGCCTCGATCAGTTCCAGGCCCTTGTTCATCATGCTGGCAGAGTCCACGGAGATCTTGCGACCCATCGACCAGTTCGGATGGGCGCAAGCCTGCTCCGGCGTGACGCGCTCCAGCTCGGCCAGCGGTGTTTCGCGAAAGGGACCGCCGGAAGCGGTGAGCAGCACGCGGCGCACGCCGACTGCCTGCAGACCGCGCGAGTAGTCGCCGGGCAGGCACTGGAAGATGGCGTTGTGCTCGCTATCGATCGGCAACAGCAGCGCCCCGCTCTGCCTGACTGCCTGCATGAACAGAGCGCCGGACATCACCAGCGCCTCCTTGTTGGCCAACAGCACCTTCTTGCCGGCCTGCACCGCCGCCAGCGTCGGCTTGAGCCCCGCCGCCCCGACGATGGCAGCCATCACGCAATCGACCTGCGCATCGGCAGACACCGCGCACAACCCCTCTTCGCCCACCAGCACCTCGGTGGCGAGCCCGGCTGCGCGCAGCTCGCCCTGCAGCGCCCGAGCCGAGTCGGCGTCCGGCACGACCGCGAAGCGCGGCCGGTGCTGCAGGCACAACGCCTGCAACTGCGCCAGGCGGGAAAAACCGGTCAGGGCGAACACCTTGTAGCGCTCTGGATGACGAGCGATCACATCCAGCGTGCTGAGCCCTATGGAACCGGTCGCCCCCAGCACGGTGATCTGCTGCACTGCGCTCACAGCGAACCCCAGCCCGACAGCCAGAGCAAGGCGGCGAACACGGGAATGGCGGCCGTCAGGCTGTCGATGCGATCCAGCACGCCACCGTGGCCCGGCAGCAGGTTACTGCTGTCCTTGATCCCGGACTGGCGCTTGAACATGCTCTCGGTCAGATCGCCAACCACGGAAATCAGCACCACCACAGCCGCACCGGCCATGGCCAGCAGCAGCCCGGAGGCCGACCAGCCCTGCTGCAGCCCCACCAGCAGGGTGATCAGCAGACTGGCGGCAAGGCCGCCATACAGCCCTTCCCAGCTCTTGCCCGGGCTGACCTTGGGCGCCAGCTTGCGCTTGCCGAAGGTCTTGCCGGAGAAGTAGGCACCGATGTCCGCGCCCCAGACCAGCACCATCACTGCAATGATCAGCGCGTTGGCCTGCGGCCATTGCTTGAGCAGCACCAGCCCCTGCCAAGCCGGCAGAAGAATCAGCAGACCGATCAGCAGCTTGCCGGGCAACCCGCCCCAGTAGCGACTGCTGTCGGGATAGCCGAGCACGAGCAGGGTCGCGACCAGCCACCAGAGCAGCGCCGCCACCAGCAGCGCCGGCGCGACGGCCGGAACCAGATACAGCAAACCGAGCAACGCGGCGACGGCAGCGGCATAGGCCACACGCAACGCCTGCGATTCGAACCCGGCCAGTCGCGCCCACTCCCAGGCCCCGAGCGTGACCACCGCACCGATGAACAGCGCAAAGGCGCCACCGTCGAGCAGGAAAAACCCACCCAGGGCGATGGGCAACAGCACCAGCGCCGTGATGATTCGTTGCTTGAGCATTAGGAACGCGCCTCGGCTTCCACCTGCTCGCTGGTCTTGCCGAAGCGACGCTGGCGGGTAGCGAAATCGGCCAGCGCCTTGCGCATGGCCTCGTGCTTGAAGTCCGGCCAGTAGAGGTCGGAGAAGTACAGTTCGCTGTATGCCAACTGCCAGAGCAGGAAATTGCTGATGCGGTGCTCGCCCCCGGTGCGAATGCACAGGTCGGGCAAAGGCAGATCACCGGTGGCCAGACAACCCTGTAGCAAGTGCGGGGTGATGTCCTCGGGCTGCAGATGCCCGGCCTGCACCTCACGCGCCAGGCGCTGAGCAGCCTGGGCGATATCCCACTGACCGCCATAATTGGCGGCGATCTGCAGGGTGAAGCGGCGACTGCCGGCGGTCAGCAGCTCGGCTTCGCGCATGGCAGCCTGCAACTCGGGGTGGAAACGCGAGCGATCACCGATGATGCGCAGGCTGATGTCGTTGTCCAGCAGCTTCTTCGCCTCACGACGCAGCGCGCCGAGGAACAGCTCCATCAGCGCGCCGACTTCTTCGGCCGGGCGCTGCCAGTTTTCACTGGAGAAGGCGAACAGGGTCAGCACCTCGACGCCCGACTCGGCACAGACCTCGATCACCGCGCGAACCGCGTCGACCCCGGCCTTGTGCCCCGCCACACCCGGCAACAGGCGCTTCTTCGCCCAGCGGTTGTTGCCATCCATGATGATGGCGACATGCCTCGGCACCGCCCCCTGCTTGTTCTTGTCCATGTATGAGCGCCCAGCCGTCAAACGGCCATCAGGTCCGCTTCCTTGACCTCGAGGGCCTTGTCCACCTCGGCAATGAACTTGTCGGTGATCTTCTGCAGCTCGTCAGCGGCGCGACGCTCTTCGTCCTCGCTGATTTCCTTGGCCTTGGACAACTTCTTCAGCTCGGCCAGGGCATCACGACGCACGTTGCGCACGGCGACCTTGGCATCTTCGGCCACGCCACGCGCCTGCTTGGTGTAGCCCTTGCGGGTTTCCTCGGTCAGGGCCGGCATTGGCACACGAATGGTGGTGCCGGCACTGGACGGATTCAGACCCAGGTCGGAAGTCAGGATGGCCTTCTCGATGGCGGCACTGAGGTTCTTGTCGTGAGCGACGATCTTCAGGGTGCGCGCGTCCTCGACGGTGATCGCGGCAACCTGGTTCAGCGGCATGTCGCTGCCCCAGGCCGGGACCTTGATGCTGTCGAGAATGCTCGGATGAGCACGACCGGTACGAATGGAAGCCAGGTTGCGCCCCAGGGCTTCCAGGGACTTGCTCATGCGTTCCTGAGCGTCTTTCTTGATGTCGTTGATCATTGTGCATCCTCCTCGATCAGAGTTCCTTCAGCGCCGCCCACTACAACGTTCAGCAGGGCGCCGGGCTTGTTCATGTTGAAGACCCGCAGCGGCATGTTGTGATCGCGGCACAGGCAGATGGCGGTCAGATCCATCACGCCCAGCTTGCGATCGAGCACTTCGTCATAGGTCAGCCGCTCGAATTTCTCGGCATGCGGGTCCTTGAACGGGTCGGCAGTGTACACGCCATCGACCTTGGTCGCCTTCAGAACCACGTCGGCATCGATCTCGATGGCGCGCAGGCAGGCAGCCGAATCGGTGGTGAAGAACGGGTTGCCGGTGCCGGCGGCGAAGATCACCACTTCACCCGTCTTCAGGTGGCGCATGGCCTTTCGGCGGTCGTAATGGTCGGTCACGCCGACCATGGAAATCGCCGACATGACGATGGCCGGGATGTTCGAGCGCTCCAGCGCATCGCGCATGGCCAGGGCGTTCATCACCGTGGCCAGCATGCCCATGTGGTCACCGGTGACGCGATCCATGCCGGCAGCGGACAGCGCCGCGCCACGGAACAGGTTGCCGCCACCGATCACCAGGCCGACCTGCACGCCGATGCCGACCAGTTGGCCTACTTCCAGCGCCATGCGATCGAGCACCTTGGGATCGATGCCGAAATCTTCTGAACCCATCAGGGCTTCGCCGCTAAGTTTGAGCAGAATGCGTTTATAGCGAGGTTGGCGACCCGTCGTCTGCTGAGCCATTGCAAGTCTCTCCTGCGGCGATATGAATTCTGTGGCGATGCCAGGCATCGCGATTATCCGGCACTTTCAAGGTGCCAACGACCGCTGCGTGCAGGGCCGCTACTGCTTTTGCCCCCCTTATTCGGCAAAGAGGCTGCACGCGCAAGCGGGCAGCCTCTCGGGGACAACTGGCCGAACCGCCGATTACTGCTTGCTGGCAGCAACCTGAGCGGCGACTTCGGCAGCGAAGTCGGTCTCGACCTTCTCGATGCCTTCGCCCACTTCGTAACGCACGAAGGAGACGACTTCAGCACCGGCTTTCTTGACCAGGTCACCGACCTTGACTTCCGGATCCATGATGAAGGCTTGCTCGACCAGGCTGGCTTCAGCCAGGAACTTGGCGATACGGCCCTTGACCATGTTCTCGACGATGTTTTCCGGCTTGCCGGCGATCTTCTCGGCGTTCAGCTGCAGGAAGATTTCCTTTTCCTTGGCAACCAGCTCTTCGGAAACCTGGTCCGGCGATACCACGGCCGGGTTGCTCGCTGCCACGTGCATGGCAACGTGCTTGGCCAGTTCGTCGTTGCCGCCTTTCAGGACAACCAGAACACCGATGCGGTGGCCGTGCAGGTAGGCACCGACGGTATCGCCGGAAACGGCGGTCAGGCGACGGATGTTGACGTTCTCGCCGCACTTGGCAACCAGAGCTTCACGAGCCGACTCGCGGGAAGCGATCAGCGGAGCAGCGTCGGTCAGGTTCTTCTCGAAGGCTTCGTCGATGCTTTCCTTGACGAAGGCCTTGAAGTCGTCCTGCAGGGCCAGGAAGTCGGTCTGCGAGTTGACTTCGATGATCACGCCACGGCCGCCTTCGACGCGAACGGCGATGGAGCCTTCGGCGGCGATGTTGCCGGCCTTCTTGGCAGCCTTGATGGCACCGGAAGCGCGCATGTCATCAATGGCTTTCTCGATGTCGCCACCAGCGGCTACCAGGGCCTTCTTGCACTCCATCATGCCTTGGCCGGTACGCTCGCGCAGTTCTTTAACCAGGGCTGCAGTAATCTCTGCCATCTTGAAAATCCTCTCGGTAGGTCTTCAACCAAATCAAATCTTTGAGTGGCAAAAAGGGGGCTTAGCCCCCTTCTTGCACAGCGCATAACGCTAAATGCTTGGCGTTACCGCTTAGCCTTCGGCGCTCTCGGCAGCCGGAGCTTCTTCGACGAACTCTTCAGTCGCACCGCCAGCGTTGCTGCGACCACGGATCACGGCGTCGGCCATGGCACCCATGTACAGCTGGATGGCGCGGATGGCGTCGTCGTTACCCGGGATGATGTAGTCAACGCCTTCCGGGCTGCTGTTGGTATCGACAACGCCGATGACCGGGATGCCCAGCTTGTTGGCTTCGGTGATGGCGATGCGCTCGTGGTCGACGTCGATCACGAACAGCGCGTCCGGCAGACCGCCCATGTCCTTGATACCGCCCAGGCTGCGATCCAGTTTTTCCAGATCGCGGGAGCGCATCAGGGCTTCTTTCTTGGTCAGCTTGGCGAAGGTGCCGTCCTGGGACTGGGTTTCCAGCTCGCGCAGGCGCTTGATCGAAGCACGGATGGTCTTGTAGTTGGTCAGCATGCCGCCCAGCCAGCGGTGATCGACGAACGGCGAGCCGCAACGGGCAGCTTCTTCGCGAACGATCTTGCCAGCGGAACGCTTGGTGCCGACGAACAGGATCTTGTTCTTGCCAGCAGCCAGCTTTTCAACGAACGACAGGGCGTCGTTGAACATCGGCAGGGTTTTTTCCAGGTTGATGATGTGAATTTTGTTGCGCGCACCGAAAATGTACTTGCCCATTTTCGGGTTCCAGTAACGGGTCTGGTGGCCGAAGTGCACACCGGCCTTCAGCATATCGCGCATGTTGACTTGGGACATGATAGTTCCTTGATAAGTCGGGTTAGGCCTCCACGCATCCCAGTTTCCAACCCTCGAACCTGTCGAAAGGCACCCAGGAAACCGTGTCGATACGTGTGTGGGTTTGAGCTTTCGGGCTCAGTGCCCGTAAAGCGGCGCGTTTTATATCACAGAAAGCGGCCGCAAGCTACAAGCTTCACGCTGCAAGCTGAGCCCAGGCCCGCAACCTGTAGCCCAAAGCCCGTAGCTGCTAATATGGCCTCCTTTTATCTGTACGCCCGCGAGAGCCTGTCATGACCGTCACCATCAAATCCCCCGAAGAAATCGAGAAAATGCGCGTCGCCGGCCGCCTGGCCGCCGAGGTGCTGGAGATGATCGGCGAACACGTCAAGCCGGGCGTCACCACCGACGAGCTGGACCGTATCTGCCACGACTATATCGTCAACGTGCAGAAAGCCATTCCCGCCCCGCTCAACTACAAGGGCTTCCCCAAGTCGATCTGCACCTCGATCAACCACGTGGTGTGTCATGGCATCCCCAACGACAAGCCGCTCAAGGACGGCGACGTGCTGAACATCGACGTCACCGTGATCAAGGACGGCTACCACGGCGATACCAGCAAGATGTTCATGGTCGGCAAGGTCGCCGAGTGGGCCGAACGCCTGGCCAAGGTGACTCAGGAGTGCATGTATAAAGGTATCGAACTGGTCAAGCCGGGCACCCGCCTGGGCGACATCGGCGAGGTGATTCAGAAGCACGCCGAGAAGAACGGCTTTTCCGTGGTCCGCGAATACTGCGGCCATGGCATCGGCGCCGTGTTCCATGAAGAGCCGCAGGTGCTGCACTACGGCAAGGCCGGCACCGGCATGGAACTCAAGGAAGGCATGACCTTCACCATCGAACCGATGATCAATCAGGGCCGCCCGGAAACCCGTCTGCTCGGCGACGGCTGGACCGCCATCACCAAGGACCGCAAGCTTTCCGCGCAATGGGAACACACCGTGCTGGTCACCGCCGACGGCTACGAGATCCTGACCCTGCGCAGCGACGACACCCTGCCGCGCACTTCGGCATGACCGCGCTCCGCAGGGTGCGCCGTGCGCACCATTGAAGCTTGTGGTGCGCCCGGCGCACCCTACGAACCTTTAAGAGGAAGGCAACTGAATGCCGCAGATGGACCCCGAACTGTTTGACCGTGGTCAGTTCCAGGCCGAGCTGGCGCTCAAATCCAGCCCCATCGCGGCATTCAAGAAGGCCATTCGCAGCGCGCGTGAGGTGCTGGATGCGCGCTTTCGCGCTGGCCGCGGCATTCGTCGCCTGGTCGAGGATCGCGCCTGGTTCGTCGACCAGATCCTGCAGGAAGCCTGGAAGCGCTTCGCCTGGAGCGAGGACGCCGACATCGCCCTGCTCGCCGTCGGCGGTTACGGCCGCGGCGAGCTGCATCCCTACTCGGATATCGACCTGCTGATCCTGCTGGGCAGCGACGATCACGAAATCTTCCGCGAGCCCATCGAAGGCTTTCTCACCCTGCTCTGGGACATCGGCCTGGAAGTGGGCCAGAGCGTACGTTCGGTCGAGGAATGCGCCGAAGAGGCACGCGCCGACCTGACGGTGATCACCAACCTGATGGAAAGCCGCACCATCGCCGGCCCGGAACGCCTGCGCCAGCGCATGCAGCAGGTCACCAGCACCGAGGCCATGTGGCCGAGCAAGGATTTCTACCAAGCCAAGCGCGAGGAGCGCAGGGCGCGCCACGCCAAGTACAACGACACCGAATACAACCTCGAGCCCAACGTCAAGGGCTCGCCCGGCGGCCTTCGCGACATCCAGACCGTGCTCTGGGTCGCCCGCCGTCAGTTCGACACGCTCAACCTGCAGGCCCTGGTCGGCCAGGGCTTCCTGCTGGAAAGCGAGTACGCCCTGCTCTCCTCCAGCCAGGAGTTCCTGTGGAAGGTGCGCTACGCCCTGCACATGCTCGCCGGACGCGCCGAGGACCGCCTGCTGTTCGACTACCAGGCCAGGATCGCCGCCCTGTTCGGCTATCAGGACGGCGACGGCAAGCGCGGCATCGAGCACTTCATGCAGAAGTACTACCGCGTGGTGATGGGCATTTCCGAGCTGTCGGACCTGATCAACCAGCATTTCGAGGAAGTCATCCTGCGCGCTGGCGAAAGCGGGCCGGCCACGCCGCTCAACAGCCGCTTCCAGGTGCGCGACGGCTATATCGAGGTGACCCATCCCAACGTCTTCAAGCGCACGCCGTTCGCCCTCCTCGAAGTTTTCGTGCTGATGGCGCAGAACCCCGAGATCAAGGGCGTGCGCGCCGACAGCATCCGCCTGCTGCGCGACGGCCGCCACCTGATCGACGATGACTTTCGCAAGGACATCCGCAACACCAGCCTGTTCATCGAGCTGTTCAAGTGCAAGGAAGGCATCCACCGCAACCTGCGTCGGATGAACCGCTACGGCATTCTCGGCCGCTACCTGCCGGAGTTCGGCCATATCGTCGGGCAGATGCAGCACGACCTGTTCCACATCTATACGGTCGATGCGCACACCCTCAACCTGATCAAGCACCTGCGCAAGTTCCGCTGGCCGGAGCTGGCCGAGAAGTTCCCGCTGGCCAGCAAGCTCATCGACAGACTGCCCAAGCCCGAGCTGATCTACCTCGCCGGTCTCTACCATGACATCGGCAAGGGCCGCGGCGGCGACCACTCCGAGCTCGGCGCAGTGGATGCCGAAGCCTTCGCCCGCCGCCACCAGTTGCCGGCCTGGGACAGCGCGCTGATCGTCTGGCTGGTGCAGCACCACCTGGTGATGTCCACCACCGCGCAGCGCAAGGACCTCTCCGACCCGCAGGTGATCCACGATTTCGCCCAGTTCGTCGGCGACCAGACCCATCTGGACTACCTCTACGTGCTGACCGTGGCCGACATCAACGCCACCAACCCCAGCCTGTGGAACTCCTGGCGTGCCAGCCTGCTGCGCCAGCTCTACACCGAGACCAAGCGTGCCCTGCGCCGCGGCCTGGAAAACCCGCTGGATCGCGAAGAGCAGATTCGCCAGACGCAGAGTGCGGCACTGGACATCCTGGTGCGCGGTGGCACCGATCCGGACGACGCCGAACAGCTGTGGAGCCAGCTCGGCGACGACTACTTTCTGCGCCATACCGCCAACGACGTGGCCTGGCACACCGATGCCATCCTTCAGCATCCCGACGATGGCGGCCCGCTGGTGCTGATGAAGGAAACCACCCAGCGCGAATTCGAGGGCGGCACGCAGATCTTCATCTATGCGCCGGACCAGCACGACTTCTTCGCCGTGACAGTGGCGGCGATGAGCCAGCTCAACCTGAACATTCACGATGCACGGATCATCACCTCCACCAGCCAGTTCACCCTGGACACCTACGTGGTACTGGATGCCGACGGCGGCTCGATCGGCGACAACCCGGCGCGCATCCAGCAGATTCGCGAAGGCCTGATCGAAGCGCTGAAGAACCCCGACGACTACCCGACCATCATCCAGCGCCGGGTGCCGCGCCAGCTCAAGCACTTCGCCTTCGCCCCGCAGGTGACCATTCACAATGACGCGCAGCGGCCGGTGACCATCCTCGAGCTGACCGCCCCGGATCGCCCCGGCCTGCTGGCACGCATCGGACGCATCTTCCTCGAATACGATCTGTCGCTGCAGAACGCCAAGATCGCCACCCTCGGCGAGCGCGTCGAAGATGTGTTCTTCATCACCGACGCCAATGGCCAACCGTTGTCCGACCCCGAGTTCTGCGCCCGCCTGCAGGAGGCGATCATCGCCAAGCTCGCCGAGCCAAGCGCCCCGAGCACGACGCAGATCACCTTCTGAGCCGCAAGGATGCGGCGGGCGCCGCATCCCCGGGCAGGGTCAGATCCTGAAGCTGTCCACCAGTTGCTTGAGGCGCCCGACCTGCTGATCCAGCTCGGTACAAGCGCTGAGGCTGGCCTGCAGGTTGCGCACGCCGTCCTGGTTCAGCGTGTTGATTTCGATGATGTCCATGTTCAGGCTCTCGATCACCGAGGTCTGCTCCTCGGTGGCAGTGGCCACCGACTGGTTCATGCCGTCGATCTCGCCGATGCGCCGGGTCACGCCACGCAGGTTCTCGCCGGCCTGCCCACCGATACGCACGCTGTCATCGCTGAAGCGGCGGCTCTCGGCCATGGTCGCCACGGCGTCACGGGCGCCCGCCTGCAACTGCTCGATCATCTGCTGAATTTCCAGCGCCGAGCTCTGCGTACGCTGAGCCAGGTTGCGCACCTCATCGGCGACCACGGCGAAACCGCGCCCGGCCTCACCGGCACGTGCGGCTTCGATGGCGGCGTTGAGCGCCAGCAGGTTGGTCTGCTCGGAAATGCCCTTGATCACGTCGAGAATCTGGCCGATGTCGTTGCTCTTCTCGCTGAGCAGTTCGATATGCCGGCCGGACGCCTGAATCTTTTCCGACAGCTCGCCCATCGAACCCAGGGTGCGCTCCACCATGCCCTGGCCCTCCTCGGCGTCGCGGCGTGCGTCACTGGCCTGCACCGAGGCATCGGCGGCATTGCGCGCGATCTCCTGGGCGGCTGCACCGAGCTCGTTGATCGCCGCCGCAACGCTGTCGGTACGCGCCGCCTGTTCGCTGGAGTTGCCCATGGAGGCGTTGGACGCCTGCACCACGGTACTCACCCGCGCATGCACCTCACGGGTCGCCGAGGCCACTTCGCGGATGGACTCGTGAATACGCTCGACGAAGCGGTTGAAGGCTCCGGCCAGCTCACCGAACTCGTCGCCGGAAGCGATCGTCAGGCGCTGGGTCAGATCCCCCTCGCCTTCGGCGATGCCGCCCATGGCGTGGCTCATCAGGTGCAGCGGGCGCAGCAGAATGCGGATCAGCGCACCGAGCAGGATGAGGATGGCGATCACGCCGATGATCGTGACCATCAGCGCCGAGACGCGAAACTCGTGCAGCGCAGCGAAGGCCTTGCCCTGGTCGACGGACAGGCCGACGTACCAGCGCACCCCGGCCAGCCCCTGCACCGGCAGGAAGGTGACCAGACGGGCGCTGCCATCGCTGGACGAGGCGCCCTGCAGGCCGGACTGCAGACGCGGTGCGCCGCCGGGGAACAGATCGGCAAGGGTCTTGAGCACCAGGCTCTTGTCCGGATGCACCAGCACCTTGCCCTGCTCGTCGACCAGGAAGGCGTAGCCCATGCCGCCGAGGTCGAAGGAATTGAGAATGTCGTCGATCGTCTGCAGCTTCAGGTCGCCGCCGACCACGCCCCGCAGCGTACCGCCGACGCTGACCGGTCGAGTGATGGTGATCAGCAGACCGTCACGTGGGTCGGCCGCCAGATAGGGTGCGGTCAGGCCCGGACCGCTGCTGCCCTGGGCGCTCTTGTACCAGGGGCGCTGACGCGGATCGTAGCCGGCCGGCAGCTCGCTGGGCGGAAACTGGGTATAGGTGCCGTCGGCCTGGCCGAAGTAGGCATAGAGAAAGGCCGAGGCGATGCTGCGGTGCTGCAGGTTGCGGCGCAGTGATTCGGCCGAACTGTCGTCCTGCACCGACTCGGCCAGGTTGTCCAGCAACTGCATGCGCCCATCGAGCCAGTGCTGAATGTTGCCGGTGGACACCTGGCCGACGTCGTTGAGGTAGTTCGTCAGGTTGTCGCGGATCGCGTTGCGCTGCAGATAATCGTTGTACAGCGCGAACGACGCAAAAGCCGCGATGACCACCAGGGAAGCAGCCAGCATGATCTTGTGACTGAACTTGAGGGTGCGCATTGAGGAAGCTCGCCGAAAGAGGGGGATGAAAGTGTGACCCGCGGTTATCGGCTGCAAGGATGCCGTCTTGAGCCGCAGCGGCATCGGTTTGGCGACCTAAACGGATGGAAAACGGACGGACAGGGAATTTCCCCGCAGGCCCTGCCGTGCTAGTGTCGCGAGCTTTGTCGCCGCCTCACAAAGGACCCGTCGGATCATCATGAACCACGCCCTCGCCCAGCTGCAGCCCTACCCGTTCGAAAAACTCCGCGCCCTGCTCGGCGGCGTGCAACCTGCCGCCGACCGCTCGCCCATCGCCCTGTCGATCGGCGAACCCAAGCATCGCTCGCCGGACTTCGTCGGCCAGGCGCTGACCGCCAACCTCGACAAGCTGGCGGTGTATCCAACCACCCTGGGTCTGCCCGAGCTGCGCCAGAGCATCACGGCCTGGTGCGAGCGTCGCTTCGGCGTACCGACCGGCTGGCTGGACGCCGCGCGCCACGTGCTGCCGGTCAATGGCACGCGCGAGGCGCTGTTCGCCTTTACCCAGACGGTGGTCGAGCGTAACGCCAGGGGCCTGGTGGTCAGCCCCAACCCCTTCTATCAGATCTACGAGGGTGCTGCGTTCCTTGCCGGTGCCGAGCCGCATTACCTGCCCTGCCTGGAAGATCACGGCTTCAACCCGGACTTCGACGCGGTGCCGGCAGAAGTCTGGCAGCGCTGCCAGATCCTGTTCCTCTGCTCGCCGGGCAACCCCACCGGCGCGCTGATCCCGGTGACAACGCTGAAGAAGCTGATCGCCCTGGCCGACGAGCATGACTTCGTCATCGCCGCCGACGAGTGCTACAGCGAGCTGTACTTCGACGAGGACGCACCGCCACCCGGCCTGCTCAGCGCCTGCGCCGAGCTGGGGCGCAGCGATTTCAAACGCTGCGTGGTGTTCCACAGCCTGTCCAAGCGCTCCAACCTGCCGGGCCTGCGCTCGGGCTTCGTCGCCGGCGACGCCGAGATCCTCAAGCAATTCTTGCTGTACCGCACCTACCACGGTTGCGCCATGCCGGTACAAACCCAGCTGGCCAGCGTCGCGGCCTGGAACGACGAGGCGCACGTGCGCGCCAACCGCGATCTGTACCGCGAGAAGTTCGACGCCGTGCTGAAGATTCTGGCGCCGGTCATGGACGTGCAGCGCCCGGACGGCGGCTTCTACCTGTGGGCACGTACGCCGGGTGACGACACCCTGTTCACCCGCGACCTGTTCGCCGCCGAACACGTGACCGTGGTGCCGGGCTCGTACCTGTCGCGCGAGGTCAATGGCGTCAACCCCGGCGCTGGCCGCGTGCGCATGGCGCTGGTCGCGCCGCTTGGCGAATGCATCGAGGCCGCCGAGCGCATTCGCCGCTTCATCGAGAACGCCTGAGTGCACGCGGCCGAGTGAGCGGCCGCCCCCTCATTATTTGCCGTGGGTCGCGCGCAGCTGGTGGAATACCGCGCGGCCGCCTTCGCTGGACGGCCCCTGGTTATCCAGGGTGTAGACGCCGGCCTTGAAGTAGAAACGCTTGTCGGCCCAGGCCGGGTCGATCCTGTCCGTGTAGGTCAGGCCGTCTATCGTCACCCGCAGGTCGCCGTTGCGGGAAATGTCGATCGCATAGTTGAAGCGGGTGTCGAGCGGCATGCTGCGGTAGGTCATCACCACGGGGCTCTTGATGTCGCCCGGCTTTCTGCGCAGCTCCAGGTTCACATAGCCGACACCCCGCTCGAACTGGTACTGCAGCTTGATGAAGGGGGTGGGATTGTCCTTGGAATGCACCTGGCCGATCACCACCTTGCCGCTGGACGGCACCTGGGTGACCGCCAGGGACGCCGACAGGTGATGGCTGCCCTCCTTGTACAGCCAGTTGCGCAACTTGCCATCGGCAAAGGTTTCACGCAGCTCGGTGCGTGGGTAGGGGCTGTTGGCAGTGCTGGTACCGGTCACCGGCGCCCAGAATATCAGCGTCTGTCCGGAACGCTGGAAGTACGGGCTGCGATAGTCGGCTTTTACCAGGCGGGTTTCGATGGTGCGGGCAGGGACTTGCTCGGGAATGGTCAGATTCCAGGTATTCAGATCGATCATGCTGATGACAACCAGAGGCAGCTTGCGCACCTTGCATCCAGGTAAAACGTGCAAGCCAACGGAGAGCGCCCCACCAACCCGGCGAAGCGAATTCGACTATCAGGCTTAACGGTAGCGGCGCGCCTTTCTTGACTACCCGGCGACGGACGGCAACGGCTCGGTGGGAAACCCTCGCCCAGCACAATGTCGTGGCATAATCGCCCTTCTCTGCGACCACAACCGATGAACCGGAGCATCACTTGAGCGCGATCCACCTCTACGGCATCAAGGCCTGCGACACCATGAAGAAAGCCCGCAGCTGGCTTGACGAGCAGGGCATCGCCTACGACTTCCACGATTACAAGACGGCCGGCATCGACCGCGCGAGCCTGCAGAAATGGTGCGACGAGCACGGCTGGGAGACCATTCTCAACCGCGCCGGCACCACCTTCCGCAAGCTCGATGACGCACAGAAAGCCGATCTCGACCAGGCCAGGGCCATCGAGCTGATGCTGGCCCAGCCCTCGATGATCAAGCGCCCGATACTCGATCTGGGCGACAGGACCCTGGTCGGCTTCAAACCGGACAACTACCAAGCCGCGCTGGCCTGATCCACCTCACCCGATTTCGTTGCAAGGAACCCATCTATGAGCACCTCCCTCTTCAGCATCGCCTTTGGCGTTGGTACCCAGAACCGCCAGGGCAACTGGCTGGAAGTCTTCTACGCCCTGCCGCTGCTCAACCCGGCCAGCGAACTCGTGGCCAAGGCAGCCGAGAAACTCGGCTACCAGGGTGGCAACCAGGCCATCGCCTTCACCAACGCGCAAGCCGCCGACCTGGCCGAAGCCCTGAAAGGCGTGGACGCCGCGCAATCGGCGCTGCTGACCCGCCTGGCCGAAAGCCACAATCCGCTGGTCGCCACCTTCCTGGCCGAAGACAGCGCGCTGACCAGCACCCCGGAGGCCTACCTCAAGCTGCACCTGCTGTCGCATCGTCTGGTCAAGCCGCACGGCCTGAGCCTGGCCGGCATCTTCCCGCTGCTGCCCAACGTAGCCTGGACCAGCCAGGGCGCCGTCGACCTCGCCGAGCTGGCCGAGCGCCAACTGGAAGCGCGCCTGAAGGGCGAGCTGCTGGAAGTGTTCTCGGTGGACAAGTTCCCGAAAATGACCGACTACGTGGTACCGGCCGGTGTGCGCATCGCTGACAGCGCCCGCGTGCGCCTGGGTGCCTACATCGGTGAAGGCACCACGGTGATGCACGAAGGCTTCGTCAACTTCAATGGCGGCACCGAAGGCCCGGGCATGATCGAAGGCCGCGTTTCCGCGGGCGTATTCGTCGGCAAGGGTTCGGACCTGGGCGGCGGCTGTTCGACCATGGGCACCCTGTCCGGTGGCGGCAACATCGTCATCAGCGTCGGCGAAGGCTGCCTGATCGGCGCCAACGCCGGCATCGGCATCCCGCTGGGCGACCGCAACACCGTCGAAGCCGGCCTGTACATCACCGCCGGCACCAAGGTGAACCTGCTCGACGAGGGCAACGCCCTGGTCAAGGTGGCCAAGGCGCGCGACCTGGCTGGCCAGCCGGACCTGCTGTTCCGTCGCAACTCGCTGACCGGCGCCGTGGAATGCAAGACCCACAAGTCGGCCATCGAGCTTAACGAAGCCCTGCACGCCCACAACTAATCCCACGTAGGGTGCGCCGTGCGCACCGCTCAGCCATGCGACCTGGTGCGCATGGCGCACCCTACGGGATAGGCTCCTCATGTCACTGATCTCCCCCTGGCGCGCCGACTTTCCCGGCATTCTTGCCCTCCAAGCCGAAGGCCAGACCTACCTGGACAGCGCCGCCACCGCGCAGAAACCGCAGGCGGTGCTCGACGCCCTGCTCGGCTACTACGCCGGCGGTGTGGCCAACGTGCATCGCGCCCAGCACCTGCCGGGCGAACGCGCCACCCGCGCCTTCGAGGCGACACGCAGCAAGGCCGCGCAGTGGCTGAATGCGGCAAGCGCCGAGGAGATCATCTTCACCCGCGGCAGCACCGAATCACTCAACCTGCTGGCCTATGGCCTGGAGTACCTGCTGCAGCCGGGCGAGCAGATCGTCATCAGCGCGCTGGAACACCACGCCAACCTGCTGCCCTGGCAGCAACTGGCCAGGCGCCATGGTCTGGAGCTGGTGGTCCTGCCGCTGAATGATGCGGGCACGGTCGACCTGGACCAGGCCGCCCGACTGATCGGCCCACGCACTCGCCTGCTGGCGGTTTCGCAGCTGTCCAACGTGCTCGGGCGCTGGCAACCGCTCGCCGAACTGCTGGCACTGGCCCGTGCGCAAGGCGCGTTCACTGTGGTGGATGGGGCACAGGGTGCGGTGCATGGTCGTCATGACATGCAGGCGCTGGGCTGCGACTTCTACGTGTGCTCGTCGCACAAGTTCTACGGCCCCGATGGCGTCGGCCTGCTTTACGGGCGCGGCGAAGTGCTGCGCCGGCTGCAGCATTGGCAATTCGGCGGCGAGATGGTGCTCGACGCCGACTACCAGCAAGCGCGCTTCCGCCCTGCTCCGCTGGGCTTCGAGGCCGGCACACCGGCCGTGTCCGCCGTGATAGCGCTGGGCGCTGCGCTGGATTGGCTGAGCGCCCTGGATCACGCAGCCGTGGCCCGGCATGAAGCAGCCCTGCATGCCGAACTGCTGGCCGGCCTGCTGGCACGTGACGGCGTGCGTCTGCTTGGCAAACCACAGTTGGCACTGGCCAGCTTCTGCATCGACGGCGTGCATAACGCCGACCTGGCGCACCTGCTGACCGAACAGGGCATCGCCGTACGGGCCGGTCACCACTGCGCCATGCCACTGATGAAAGGCCTGGGGCTGAGCGGTGCGATTCGAGTCTCGCTCGGGCTGTACAACGATGGCGAGGATCTGCAGCGGTTTTTCAGCGCCCTGGATAACGCCCTGGAGCTGTTGCGATGAAACGCCACCAACGGCCCTTCGTAGGAGCGGCTGGGCGGCATTCCGTTTCAGCCGCGAATATCGGCGCCCGGACCTTCGCGGCTGAAGTCGCTCCTACATGCTCCGAGAGCCTCTCGCCATGAGCCTGCCAGTCGCCGCTCAGGAAGCACTGGAAGCCTTTACCGCCTGCTCCGGCTGGGAACAGCGTGCGCGCCTGCTGATGCAATGGGGCGAGCGCCTGGAGCCCCTGAGCGATGCCGAACGCATAGATGAAAACCGTGTGCACGGCTGCGAAAGCCTGGTCTGGCTCGTTGCCGAGCGCCGCGACGGGCGTCTGCACTTTCGCGCTGGCAGCGATGCCCGCCTGCTGCGTGGCTTGCTGGCCGTGCTGCTGGTCCGAGTGGAGGGCCTGCCTCGTGCCGAGCTCGCCAGCGTCGATCTGGTCGACTGGTTCGAGCAACTGGGACTGCAGAGACAACTGTCGCCATCTCGCAGCAACGGCCTCAATGCCGTGTTGCAACGTATGCGCGAACTGGCTGAATCCTGAAGTGCCGGATCACCGCAGGGTGGGTCAGGCGCCTGCTGCCGATAGAGATGAAGCCCGCAGGACACGCTGCGCCGTACCCCACCATGGGTACAACGCAGGGATGACCTCTGGTGGGTTACGCGGCGCACGACGATGGCGATGTCTGATAGTGTGAGGTTTGGCGCCGCTAACCCACCCTACGAAGATCACGAACGATCCTCACCATTTCGGCAGTGTCACGCCACTAGTCGCTCTTGCCCCGCTCGCGCAGCGTCAAGCCGCGCAGGAAGTTGCGCAGAATCTGGTCGCCACACTCACGGTAGTGCTTGTGGCCCGGCGCGCGGAACAAGGCCCCCAGTTCGGTCTTGGTCATCGGCAGGTCGGCCGATTGCAGAATCGCCTGGATATCCTCATCACGCAGCTCGAGGGCCACGCGCAGCTTCTTCAGGATCAGGTTGTTGCTCAGGCGCCTTCCCACCGGCAGGCGTGGCCGGCTGTCATCCTTGCCGCGCTTGTAGAACACCAGGCCCTCGAGTACATGCGCCAACAGCACATCGCTGCAGGCGCGATAACCGGGCTCGTCCTCACGCAGCAGGCAGGCCGAGATCAGCCCCGGTTCGACGGGATAGTCCGCCAGTTGGCAGAACGCCTCCAGCGTGCCATCGCCGACATCCAGCAGATAGCGCAGGCTGCGCAGCACATCGTTATTAAGCATGGGAAAACTCTTGAGGGAGAAGGTCGGCAGATGCCGCTCAGTCTCGCACGGCACGGGCCGAGGTGCTGGGTTTCCAGTCATCGGCGTTACCGGAATTGAGCGCCTGCTGCAGACGCTTCAGGTCGCCACGCTCGGCGAAATCGCGCAGCCTGGCGTTGAACAGGTGCAGCAGCCTGGCGCTCTCCGGGTCGTTCTTGCGGAACAGCAAGCGTAGCGGCTCGGTATTCAGTTGCCGCGGATGGTGAACGATGTTGCCGCCATCTTGCGGGAACAGGCGCCGCAGCATGGCATAGCCCACCGCACGATCCTGTGGGTGCAGGTCAATGCGTCCCAGCTCCAGCAGGCGAAAGCTGGTGTCCTCCTTGCCGCTCTGCACGACATTCAGCCGGCCGGCCTGCAGCGCCTCGTCGAAGGCCTGGCCGTAGGAATAGCCGAGCGTGGTGCCGATGCGGTATTTGAGCAGGTCTTCGACCTTCGTCCAGTCGAATGCCTGGTCGCGGCGGTGGAACAGCACGATCTCGCCGCGCACCAGCGGGTCGCTGCAGATACCGTAATTGAGCCGGCTCGGCCCGCAGCTGTAGGGCATGATCGCGTGCAGCTGGCCCTGTTGCAGCATTCGCACGTTGCGGTCCCAGGGGTGGAAGATGAACTCGACGCGGTAGTCGGCTTCGGCAAAAACCGCGCTGATCAGCCGCGCCAGAGCACCGCCGTCGCTGCGTTCCGTGTCGACATAGGGAGCCCAGTCGCCGGTACCGATACGCAAAGTCTGCGGTTCGGCCTGAGCGGGCGTCAGGGCTGCCAGCAGAACGGGCAGCGTCAGGGAGGCGAGCATCCGTGCCCAGCGTCTTCTCAGCGAGACGCAGAAAAACAGGTACGACACAAATCACCTCTGATACGGATCATGTTCGACGCGTCCCTGTCGATTACTGCAACCTCTGCCTTCGCCCAGCATAGTCAAATGCTGCGCGCATGGGCGTTTCTCAGGTTTTCGCCTGACGCTCCGCGGGGCGACGGGCGCCCGCTACCAGCTTGTCCACCAGCTTGGCCGCAGCGGCCATGCCGAAGCTGGCAGTGACCATCATCACCGCGCCGAAGCCGCCGGCGCAGTCGAGCTTCACCCCTTCACCGACGAAGCCCTTGGCCTGGCACACCGTGCCGTCAGGCTTGGGATAGCGCAGCTGCTCGGTGGAGAACACGCAGGGCACGCTGTAGGTGCGCCCCGGCGTGCGGGAGAAGCCGTAGTCCCGGCGCAACATCGAGCGCACCTTGGCCGCCAGTGGGTCGTTGAAGGTCTTGTTCAGGTCGGTGACCTGAATCTGCGTCGGGTCGACCTGGCCACCGGCACCGCCGGTGGTGACGATCTGGATCTTGCGCCGCTTGCACCAGGCGATCAGCGCGGCCTTGGCCGGCACGCTGTCGATGCAGTCGATCACGCCGTCGAGCTGTTCGGTGATGTACTCGGCCATGGTCTCGCGGGTGACGAAATCGGCCACCGCATGCACCACACAGGCCGGGTTGATGGCGCGGATACGCGCAGCCATCTCGTCAACCTTGGCCTTGCCCACCGCCCCTTCGACCGCGTGTACCTGGCGATTGGTATTGGTGATGCACACGTCATCCAGATCGAACAGCGATATCTCGCCTACACCGCTGCGCGCCAGGGCCTCGGCCGCCCAGGAGCCGACACCGCCGATGCCGACCACCGCCACGTGCGCCGCAGCCAGGCGCTGATAGCCCTCCTGGCCGTAAAGCCGGGCTATGCCGCCGAATCGCTGATCGTCTGTGTTCATCTCACCCCCTGCAGGAAGGCGCGCATTATAGAGATAGCACCCTGCCCACCCAAGCCTGCGATACAGGTCAGCCGTCGGGCCGGAGAACAGGCTGCATGGTGGTGAATGCGCCACGCGGCGCGTCTGATGACCTGATCGGTAACGACTTTTGCTTTAAGATGGCCAGCCTTCACGCCAGCCGCCGTACCGGAGCCGCAATGACCGCCACCCTCACCCCGACCCTGGAACTCGCCTTCGACCTGATCCGCCGCCCGTCCGTCACCCCGGTCGACGAAGGCTGTCAGGAACTGATGATGCGCCGCCTGGCCGCCTGCGGTTTCGAGGTGGAGCGCATGCGCATCGAAGAGGTGGAGAACTTCTGGGCCAAACGCGGTGGCGACGGTCCGGTACTGTGCTTCGCCGGCCACACCGACGTGGTGCCCACCGGCCCGCTGGAAGCCTGGCAATACCAGCCGTTCGACGTACGCGTCGATGACGAAGGCATGCTCTGCGGCCGTGGCGCGGCGGACATGAAAGGCAGCCTGGCGAGCATGATCATCGCGGTGGAGCGCTTCGTCGCCGACTACCCGAACCACAAGGGGGCCATCAGCTTCCTGATCACCAGCGACGAGGAAGGCCCGGCCCAGCACGGTACCAAGGCCGTGGTCGAGCGCCTGCGCGAACGAGGCGAGCGCCTGGACTGGTGCATCGTCGGCGAACCGTCGAGCACCACTCTGCTCGGTGACGTGGTGAAGAACGGCCGCCGCGGCTCCCTCGGCTGCACCCTGACCGTGTACGGCAAGCAGGGCCACGTGGCCTACCCGCACCTGGCGAAGAACCCGATTCACCTGGCCGCCCCGGCCCTGGCCGAACTGGCCGCCGAGCACTGGGACCACGGCAACGACTACTTCCCGCCGACCAGCTTCCAGGTGTCCAACCTCAACGCCGGCACCGGTGCCACCAACGTCATCCCCGGCGAACTGAAGGCGGTGTTCAACTTCCGCTTCTCCACCGAATCCACCGTCGAGGGCCTGCAGCAGCGCGTCACCGCCATCCTCGACAAGCACGGCCTGGACTACCACCTGGAATGGGCGCTGTCCGGCCTGCCCTTCCTCACCCAGCCGGGCGAACTGCTCGACGCCGTCGCCGCCAGCATCAAGCACGTCACCGGTCGCGACACCAGGCCGTCCACCAGCGGCGGCACCTCCGACGGTCGCTTCATCGCCACCCTGGGCACCCAGGTGGTCGAGCTCGGCCCGGTCAACGCCACCATCCACCAGATCAACGAGCGCGTGCTGGCCAGCGATCTGGACCTGCTGACCGAGGTTTACTATCAGACGATGGTAAAACTCCTCGCATGAGCCTGATCTGTCCCATCTGCCAGACGCCGCTCGAGCCCAACGGCAGCGGCCTGGTCTGCGCCAACCGGCACAGCTTCGACCGCGCACGCCAGGGGTACTACAACCTGCTGCCGGTGCAGCACAAGAACAGCCGCGACCCCGGCGACAACGCCGCCATGGTCGAGGCGCGCCGACGCTTTCTCGAAGGCGGTCACTACGCGCCGCTGGCCGTGCGCCTGGCGGCACTGGCGGCCGAGTACAAACCGGCGCGCTGGCTGGATATCGGCTGTGGCGAGGGCTACTACACCGAGCAGATCGCCCGCGCCCTGCCCCACGCCGATGGTTACGCCCTGGACATCTCCCGCGAGGCGGTCAAACGCGCCTGCAAGCGCGCGCCGCAGCTGAGCTGGCTGGTGGCGAGCATGGCCCGCGTGCCGCTGGCAGACGCCAGCTGCGAGCTGCTGGCCAGCGTATTCAGCCCGCTGGACTGGGCCGAGGCCAAGCGCCTGCTCGCCCCTGGCGGCGGCCTGCTGCGCATGGGTCCGACCCGCGTGCACCTGATGGAGCTGCGGCAGAAGCTGTATGACGAAGTGCGCGACTACGACGACGAGAAGCACCTGGCGCTGATTCCGCCGGGCATGCACCTGGCGCATAGCGAAACCCTGCAGTTTGCGCTGCAGCTGACCGACGCCCAGGCCCGCGCCGACCTGCTGGCCATGACCCCGCACGGCTGGCGCGCCAGCGCCGAACGCCGCGATGCAGTGATCGCCGCGCCCTTCGAAGTTACCGTCGCCATCCGCTACGATTGGATCGTCAAAACTCAGGAATGAACCCAATGCGCCAACCGGACATCGAGATCTACCTCAAAGACGCCGAACGCGACGCCGTGGCGCAATGGCTGGGTGAAGCCCTCGGCCCGTGCAGCGAATGGCAGCAAAAGGGCCAGACCTTCAAGTGCAAGGCCGGTGACGTGCCGGTGACCTGGCTACCAAAAGCCGTGGGCAAATGGCACAGCCTGTACCTGGAAAGCGACGCCACGCCCTGGGCCGACGATCTGGCCTGCGCCCGCGCCGCGCATGCCGCGCTTGGCGTGCAGATCCGCTGCGCCCCCGGCACCTGGGTCGAGGATGAGAGCGAAGAAGAAGCCGACCGCTGGATCAAGGTCGATGCCGATGGCGAAACCGAGATCGTCTGGCGTACTGAATAAAAGCGGCCACTTGGCGCAAGCGCCAAATCTGTAGGAGCGGCGCCCCGCCGCGAATCAGGCCAACAAGCTTCGCCCCGAGGCGGGGCTCCTACGCAAGGCTGCGTGAGGTCATCATTTTCGCCCGTAGCCCGGATGAAATCCGGGGCCTGGCCGACGCATGTCCCCGGATTGCATCCGGGCTACGGAACCGCTACGTCGACCTAGGGTGCGCCGTGCGCACCGCGCCTTCAAGCGTAGGGCGGGTGCAACCCGCCATGCATTTCGGCGGGTTTCACCCGCCCTACTAAATACAGCGCCACAAACAACAAGGCCCGTCATCGACGGGCCTCGTGGTAGTCGTCCGTAGCCGGATGAAATCCGGGGCCTGGCCCACGCATTTCCCCGGATTGCATCCGGGCTACAGAACCGCTACGTCGACCTAGGGTGCGCCGTGCGCACCGCGCCTTCAAGCGTAGGGCGGGTGCAACCCGCCATGCCTTTCGGCGGGTTTCACCCGCCCTACTAAATACAGCGCCCACAAACAACAAGGCCCGTCATCGACGGGCCTCGTGGTAGTGCGAGCTTGGCGTTCAGAGCGCCGAGACGTCTTCCGCCTGCAGGCCTTTCTGGCCCTGAGTCACGCCGAACTCGACCTTCTGGCCTTCGACCAGGGTGCGGTGGCCTTCGCCGCGGATGGCGCGGTAGTGAACGAATACGTCCGGGCCGCTTTCGCGCTGAATGAACCCGTAACCCTTGGAATCATTGAACCATTTGACGGTTCCGGTCTCACGATCTGCCATTACCAACTTCTCCAAACTCGCTATGTTTTTATTGTCCCGAAGGCGCTTTGACGGCTCGGTAAAAACGTTCTTCTCAGCATTCGCCACCCCCGGCAATCGAGCTTGGAGCAGGTCAAGCGATCCGCGTTCTTGCAGCAGCCGAAGGCCGAGTATAAAGCATGGATTGTGACTGAAAAGCACTTTTTGAGAAGCGACACGAACCCGGAAAATACCCGGCTTAGAGCCTGTTTTACGAGCTTTTGGCCAACAGATCGCGCAACTTCTTCGCCAGCCGCTGAACCTGTTCGGGCTCCAGCCGGTAGGCCCAGTCGCTGCGTGCACTGACCTCGCCCACCGCGAAACCTTCATGCTCGCCAAGCACCAGCCAATACTGCTCACCCTGCTTGTAGAGCGCGCCCTCGAGCCTCTGTCCATCGAAACCGGCAAGGCTGAACTGCAGCATCGGCGACTGCTTGAAACCCACCTGCGCCAGCGGCGCGGCATCGGCGAACTGCAGGTTGGAGAACACCAGCGCAACGCTATTGGCTGCACCCTCGAAGCTGAGTTTCTGTTCCTTGCGCAACTCCTCGACCGCGAAGTTGTACTGCTCGGCATCGGCGCGCTTCAGCGTGAGTTTCTCGCCATCGGCGTAGCGCAGCTCCAAACTGGCGATGCGAGTGAAGGGGATGTGGGTGACGCGTCGATCCAGCCAGTCCAGCTCACGGGTCGGCACCTGCAACTGCTGATCGATCAGCCACACCTGGTCCTCACCGGCACGTCGCACCAGTTGCCCGCTGCCCTGCCGGGAGGGATTGCCCAGGCGCAGCCCCAGATCTGGATGACCGTCGAACTGCAGCCTCATGCGCAGCGCCTGTTCATCGCCCTCCCCCTTTTCGGCCAGTCCCAGGCGCGCATGCCACTGCGGGTTGGCGGTTTTGGCCTCCACGGTGCGGGCCTCACGCAAGGCCCGCAGCAGCTCGGCCAGCGCTTGCGGTGCTGCCGGATAGTCGGCCTTGGCCGGCACCACCCACTGTTCGCCTTTGCGTTCGATACGTACCGCCGGCTGCCCCGGCTGCTCGATCTCCAGCGCCTGCAGCGTGCTCAGGTAGCCCTGCTCGGCCGCCAACCACGGCGCCTGCTCGATCTGCGCGGTGCGCTGCTGCTGGCCACGCTGCACGGCCAGATAACCCAGCACACAAAGCAGCACGATGACGATCAATGCGATCAGACCTTTACGTCCCATACCCATCTCACTGTTGATGACTCGAAAGCGGCGTAGGGTGGATCACGCTTCACCGATCCACCGTTGTGGTGGATGTAAACAGCGACATCCACCCTACGCGCGATTCGTGGGAGGGGGGCTTTAGCCGCGACTGTCGCCGCTGCAGCCCCTCCCACAGGTGAACATCAAGCGTGACGGCGCCGCCGCCACAGCCACAGCGCCAACACGCCGAGAGTCAGCAGCGCCGGCACCAGGGCGATGTTGATGATCTTCAGCGTGCGCCCCAGCGCCTCGATATCGGCGTTGAGCTGGTAGCGCACCTCGCGCAGCTCCTTGCGAATCTCCAGCTTCTGCTGGATGAACCGCTGCAGCGCGCCCTGCTGCTCCGGCGTCAGTTCCAGCGCCTGATTCGGATCATCATTGCGCTGCAGCGCCGCCAGTTGCTGCTCGGTCTCGGCCAGACGCGCCTGCAGGGCCTGCTCCTTGTCGCGGAAGCGCTGTTCGGCAGCGCGCTGCAACTCCTCGACCACCACGAACGGACGGCTGAAGCGACCACGCGAACGCACGCTGATCAGCGCCTCGGAGCCGGTCAGGTTGTCCAGCGCGTTGATCGCGAAGCTGCCGTTGTCCGCCCAGGGTTGCGGGATGCGCTGGCCGAAGAAGTCCTGCACCTGCACCCACATGCGGTCGCTCAATATGTCGGTGTCGGCCACGGCGATGACGTTGATGTTGTCGGCCTGCTTGAGGCCATCCTTGCGCCCTTCGATGCCATCGGGGAAAGCGCTCTGCGCCGGACCGTCGATACGCGCGGCGATGGTGTAGCGCTCGCCGGTCGGCTCCAGTTCACGGATCAGCTCCTCCGGGTTGCTGAGCATGGCGAAACGCTGGGCGTCGAAGGGCATGGCGTATTCGGAGCTCTGCATCAGCGGGGTGAAACGCGTCTTCGCCCCTTCCACCGGCTCGAGTATGCCGGCGGTGGCGACCGTGACGCTCTCCAGCCCGGCGGTGGCGATATCGGTCTGGTCCAGCGCCTTGCGCGGCAAGCTCAGCCAGGCGGCGTGGCGCACCGGGCGCTGCCCCTGGCCACGGTTGACCGACATGGCGTAGGAGCCATCGCCGAGCACCTTGTCCGGCACCAGGCGCAGGCCCCAGGCCTTGAACAGCGGCTCGATGTTTGACGACTTGTCCACCGCCATCTCACCTGGCATATCGCCGGTATCGGCCTCGGCGTAAGGGTCAACGAACACCATCAGCTTGCCCCCGCGCAGCACGAACTGGTCGATGGCATACAGGGTCTGCTCGGGCAGGTTCTTCGGATGCACCAGCCACAGCACCGAGACGTTCTCGGGAATCTGATCGACATCGGCCTTGAGCTGCTCGATCTGAAACAACTGGCGCACCTGCTCCAGCACCATCCACGGCGGCGTCGGCTGCCGCGCCATCATGTCGAAGCCGCCGGTCATCTGCAGCCCGGAGAGCACGCCAACCACCGGCAGTTCCGGCTTGGCCAGGGTCTGCACCAGGCGGCTCAGCTCGTATTCCAGATGCTCCTCCTGATCCAGAGCGAAGAACGGGATCACCTGGGTGTCATCCAGGCCATTGGTGCCGGCCAGGCCGAAGTAGATCGAGTCGCCGCCCTGCTGCAGCGGGATGCCCTGCAGGCCAAATTCGGCAGCCTTGTCCTCGTCCTCGGAGAACGGCTCGGGGTCGATCACGTGCAGGCGAATCTTGCCGCCGGCCTGACGCTGGTAGGCCTTGAGCATCTCCTCCACACGCTGCGCGTAAGTGCGCAGCGCCGGCAGGTCCTTGGCCACCTTGTCCGAATAGAAGAAGTACAGGTTGATCGGCTCGTCCAGCTCGGCAAGGATCTGCTTGGTGCCGCCTGAGATGGTGTAGAGCTTCTGCTCGGTCAGGTCCAGACGGGCACCGCCCAAGCCCAGGCCGGCCAGCAGGTTGAAGGCGAGAAAGGCCACCGCGATCAGCAGCAGCCCGGCGCCGGAATAGATCAGCTTTTTCATGGGCGCATTCCTTCAGTCAGCTTTCTTCAGATCGATGACCACGGCGGTGGCGGTCAGCCACGCGGCGATTAGCGAGAGGAAATACAGCAGGTCGCGCAGATCGATCACGCCCTTGCTGATGGCGTCGAAACGCACCAGGAAGCTCAGCGAGGCGATGGCGTCCACCAGCCACTGCGGCGCCCAGGCGAAGGCGTCGAGCACCATGGGAAAGCCGCTGACGATGAACAGGAAGCAGGCGCTGACCGCGAGGATGAAGGCAATCACCTGGTTCTTGCTCAGCGCCGACATGCACGAGCCGATGGCGAGATACGCGCCGGCCAGCAGCCAGCTACCGATATAGCCGGTGACGATGGCGCCGTTGTCCGGCTCACCTAGGTAGTTGACCGTGATGATCATCGGAAAGGTCAGCAGCAGCGCGATGCCGGCGAACACCCAGGCGGCGAGGAACTTGCCGGTGACCGCCTCGAAGCGGGTGATCGGCAGGGTCATCAAGAGCTCGATGGAGCCGGACTTGCGCTCCTCCGCCCACAGGCGCATGGCAATCGCCGGAACCAGGAACAGATAGAGCCAGGGGTGGAAGTTGAAGAAGGCGGACAGATTGGCCTGACCGCCCTCGAAGAAGCCGCCCAGGTAGAAGGTGAACACCCCGGACAGCACCAGGAAGATGACGATGAACACATAGGCCAGCGGCGTGGCGAAGTAGCTCGCCAGTTCGCGCTTGAAGATCACGGGCAACTGGGTCATGGCTGCTCTCCCCGGGTCAGCGTGCGGAACACTTCATCGAGCCGGCCGCGTTCCACGTTGAGTTCCTTGACCTTCCAGCCGCGTTCGGCAATCAGCGCATTGACCTGCGGGAAGATCACCTCGCCCGGCTGCGCCAGCACGCTCAGGCTGTGTTCGCGGGCGTTTTCCTCGACACCTGCGACACCCGGCAGCGCCGCAAGAGCTGCCTGATCCAGTGCCTCATCGGCCACCAGCGTCACCGCCTGGTGATAGCGCGAGCGGCTTTCCAGCTCCAGCGGCGTGCCATCGGCCAGCAAGCGGCCCTGGGCGATCACCACCGCGCGGGTGCACAGCGCCGTGACCTCTTCGAGGATGTGGGTGGAAATGATCACGATCTTGTCGCGCGCCAGGCCCTGAATGAGCTGGCGCACCTGGTGCTTCTGGTTCGGGTCGAGGCCATCGGTGGGCTCGTCGAGGATCAGCACGCGCGGGTCATGCAGGATCGCCTGGGCCAGGCCGACGCGGCGCTTGAAGCCCTTGGACAGCGTCTCGATGCTCTGCTCCAGCACCTTTTCCAGCTCCACCTGCTCCACCGCGCGCTGCACGCGCAGCTTCTTCTCGGCACCGTGAAAACCGCGCACCTCGGCAATAAAGTCGAGAAAACCGCGCACCGTCATATCGCCATAGCAAGGCGCGCCTTCCGGCAGATAACCGATCTGCCGCTGGGCTTCGAGGGTCTGGGTCTGGATATCGCAACCGAGGATGCTCGCCGTGCCTGAGGTCGGCGCGAGAAAGCCGGTGAGCATCTTCATGGTGGTGGATTTGCCGGCCCCGTTGGGGCCGAGAAAGCCCAGCACTTCCCCTGGCTGGACCTGGAACGACAGGTCATCGACTGCCGTGTGCTGCGCAAAACGCTTGGTCAGGTTTCTTATATCGATCATGGCCTCTCACCGTCGCGAATGGCCTGCGCTCAGCGAAACCATCGCGAGAGCGCAGGCCGCAAGAACGCCGGGCACGAAAAACCACCGGCCCGGACGTGGGCAAGACCGTAGCAAAACTGAAAAGTTCAGTCAGCAGGTTGCAACAAGCAGTAAAAGGAATATAGCGTTCAGCGAACGGACAGCTTCATACCGAAGCTCAACGCCCCATGCGAAGCGCCGTATTACCGATGGGTAACTCAGCTAATGGCTTGGGCGCTCATACTCCTAGCGCGCGGATCATAAAGCGTGTTCTGGATGTTTTTTGAGCAGACGTAACGAATGAGACAAAAGAGGAAGTCAAGCGAATACGTCCAAGGATCAGGAGCTGGCTGGTAATGCCATGATTTCAAAAATAGTCTTCCAGGGTGGTTATGACGATGGCGCGGAGTTAGATGGAAGGCTCCACTATCGGATTAGTACCGCCTTCCATCTAATCACTGTTGTACCTAAAGGAGTAACGCATGGCTTGGTTGCCAGATCATGAAGATGTAGCGGGCATTCACAATCAACTCACTGCCATTTTTGAGCATGAAGAAGACCCAATATCACCACCGGGCATAAAGTCCAGCGAACTCCTTGAATCTGCATGCTCACGCCCACACACAGGCATGGGAGGTGTAGACAAGTACGAAAGCCTTGAGGAAAAAGTCGCCGCACTTTTCCATTCGCTTACCAAAAATCATGCGTTTCATAACGGAAATAAAAGAACAGCTCTTGTCACCGCCCTCACAGTCTTATACCGCAATGATAGAAGGCTAGATAACTCTGTAACAGACGATAACGTATATGACTTTGTCGTATCAGTTACAGCTGATGAATACCCTGAGCCAGAACACGGCTTAAACGCAGACTCAATCGTCAGTGAAATAGCAGCATGGTTTAAGGAAAGGTCTACACCAAACAACCCTAGGCCTAGCTCAATGAAAACATCAGACTTCTTGAGGCGGTGTGAGCAAGCAGGCGCCAGTATCAAAGATGCAAAGGGCGGCTCTTACGTCATAAACAAAGGCCAAAAGAGCATTCGTATAAGCCGAAGCACTCGCCAACTCGACGGCATGGCCATTCTTACTTACTTGCGTCGGTTAGGGCTTAGTGAGTCAGCCTCAGGAGTTTCAATGGATGAATTCCAAGATGGTTATTCTGACGAAAGATCGCAAATTTATCGCTACATGACAGCGCTGAAGCGCCTAGCGAAAACTTAGGTACAACAAGTGTTTCATATCGCTCGCTTCGCTCACTGGGACGGGCTAAAGCCCGCCCCTTAACCAAACGTTATGTTCTTGAGCAAAAATCGGAGTTTTAATGGATTTTAGTTTTTTTCAATATTGTTGTAACTGGAAGCTATATTCTCATAATGATCGCTTTTACGATCTTTATGTCTTGGCTAACCATCCAAACAAGAAAAAATGCGGATGCCATGCAAAAGAATGTTCATGCAAAGATGGCCTCTGGGATACAGCTTTCAGCAAAAGACGTTGTCAATATTGGGAAATCATTTGACCTTACCGCATTTCAGTCTAGAAAAGTGATTTATAAAATCTTTCGAGAAGCAGATAACAAGGAAACGTTTGAGAGCCTTAAAAAGCTTGTTCAGGAAATTGAATCAGAGGAACCTTTCGACGATATGCCTGATGAAGTTAAACCCTCTCTAGCAAGGCTTACTAAAATTGCCGAGGCTTCTGATGAGGATAGCGACAAACATCTTCTCGCTCCTATTTTGGGCGTACTAAGCAAGTATGTGGAGCAAAAATCTGAACAGGAAAAGCTAAAAAAGCAAACAAACAGAGCTTACGTCGTAACTATTATCAGCTTTGTTGTAGGAGCTATCAGCTTTTATTTTACTCTCACTTCACCGAGTGCCGAAGATATAGCGAGAGAGATTCAGGCTATCACAAATGGTCAAGTAATAGAACATAACAATTCAAGCAACCCGGACGCCAAAAGCGGCGCCGGTTCTTGAGGCGTTATGCGTAAACAAGGAAAGAATCAGCATGGCAAATAGTTGGAACATTCCAAGCCGACTTGAAAAAGAAGTCCGCGCACGGGACAAGAGTTGCGTTTATTGCGGCACTGCTTTTACTACCGCTAAGACTTCGAAGAAAACTTGCGCCAGCTGGGAACACATCATAAATGACGCGAATATCATAACCAGAGAAAACATTGCTCTATGCTGCTACTCATGCAATGCAAGCAAAGGGCAGAGACAGCTATCCGAATGGCTTCTTTCAAAATACTGTATTGATCGTCAAATTACGAGTGAATCAGTAGCACCAATAATCCAGCAGGCATTATCCAACGGTATTTAACAACCGCATAAAAATAGGTATATGGACTCTCCCCACAAGTAGTGAGTAAAGCTTTGCTTTTGCACCTGTCGTCAGCGCGGTTGCATTCGTATATCCGGCCTGTTCTGGGCGCTACCGTCTTGGCCATTCTGTAGTTCGCGCAGCGGAGGCCAAGCGTTCAATCGATCACGACGATCAAGACCTTGTTCCGCTGCAGGACTCGCCTGTTCCGAGCGCTTCGCGATTCACCACAACCGAGAACTGCGACGATTCCAAGACACTCGAGTACCGAGCATCTAACTTCGCAGGAAGCTCGGGCGACAAGCGGGGTCTGAAACGCGGCGTCGAGTCGGCGTGGACACAGCCCCTGGAAATGGAATAGCTTCCTACCCACAGCGCTTGGTAATCGCACCGCCCGTTGCGGGCTGACCGTTTGGCTATGCAAAAGGATGATGCATGCGCGTAGTGGTATTTTTCCTGATCTGCCTGCTGCCCCATTGGGCTCTAGCCGATGAGGCGCTGAGCAGGATGATCGAGCGCTACAACCTGGAGAAAACCGACGATTACCTGCACAAGCAATCGCTCGCCTTTCTGAGCCACGAGATCGGCATGCGCTTGCTGGAACGCCAGGATTACAAGGCGTCGATCCCCTACTTCCAGACTGCGTTAGATGTCGATCGCAGCCTAGATCCCGATGATCCCTACCTCGGTGGCCGCTGGACGTACCTCGGCCAGGCCTACGTCTTCGATGGTCAATTTCAGAAAGGTCTGGAATCACTTCGAAAAGCGCTGCAAGTAGACGAGCGGCACTACCCGGCCGAACATCTGAATATCGGCATCGCCAATGGCAACCTGGGGTGGGCGATGATCCGGTCCAGACAGTACCGGCAGGCCAATGAGCATCTGCAGATCGACTGTGACATCTTCTCCAAACAGCTGGGTGAGCAGGATCCGCAGACGCGGGATTGCCACAGAAAGTTGAATGTCACGCTCAAATATCCATAGCCAATGAGTTCAGGAAGTTGTCCACCGCTTCACTTCAATGGCATGACCGAACATCATGAGAATCGCCCTCTTTCTGTTGTGTTTCTTTTTAGCGGGAGCATCTTCCATGGTATCCACAGAACGCATCTGGTCAGTCGCCAAAGCAACGGTCGAAGGCAAACCGATCATCTATAAATTCATCGCCGACGCTCCGCCCCTGAACATCCAGCAAAAGATGCCCTGGCTGACGGTCATCTCCTGGAAGTACGAGGCATCGGAAAACAACGGTTTGCCGTCAGCGCAGATCAACAAGGAAATGATCAGGCTCGAGGACGGGTTGGAGACGATAGGCGGCAACCGGCAACGGTCTGAAGGAGTTCGTCTATTACATCGCGGACCGCGAAGCGTTCATGGCCAACGTCAACGAGGCGCTGATCGATCATCCGGTCTACCCCATCGAGATCAACTTCTACGAAGACCGCGACTGGAGCGATCTGGCCAAGCTGCACCAAAGCATGAGCACCGTGCACTGAGCCTGCCCGCACACGCCCCGGACCCGGTTGCATGACGAAGGGCAACCGGCTCGCCACCTTTGCTGGCGCGACCTGCCTCCACCTCACAAGCATCGGAACGATCATCGTGGCCAACCGCAGCTATCTCTACTCCACCAATGTCATTCCCGGGCCGAGCGCCAAGACCAGCGGCCGCAAGCTGATTGGTATTGCCGAGTGGAACTACGACATACCCATCGTTTTCAAGATTCTTCTCTCTGGCGCCCCGAGAACCTGCCCCTCCTCGATTTGGGACAATTCAGAGGAAATCGCCCTGATAGGTGATTACGCCAGTGGCGTGAAGAACCTTGAAGGCTTCCTCTCGCAAATACACCTGCCTGAAGCTCAGCCGCTGATTGCCGAAGCCCTCGAGTTCCTGCATAAGCCAGAGAACCAGAATCAGTACCTGGTGCTGGAGTGCGGTGAAATTTTCGACATGGGTGATGCGCCCCTCCTTGAGCAGAATTTGGCGCTGCTGGAGGAGTTGAACGATCTGGCGCCTGAAATGAACCGGGCGCTGCAATCCTTACTGCCACCTCCCATGGCGCCACCCAAACCCGCCGGCCTCCTGTCCAGGCTGCTCGGCCGCACGCCCGAGCCAGCGCCCCCTGCGCATGATGTGATGCCCAGCCTCTACGGCCTCGGGCTTGGAAACTGGTCGAACATCCTGTACTTCGATTTCAGCGATGCATGAACACCTGTGCCGGGATGCCGCCACGGCGCGCTGACGAGCCTTGCAAGGATATAGGGATGCTGCGTGCAGGCGCCTGAAGCGCAATGACCCGACTGCTGCTTCATCTCAGGTGATGCACTCGCTTCAAGGCTAAGCTGCATGCCGCCAACACCGCAAAGGAAGGAACCGCCATGGCTCTTATCGCACGTCATTTCAGATGGTTGATGCTGGTGTCCGGCGCGCTTACCGCCACCATGTTCTACGGTCTGTTCGCGCCGCAGGAGGCGCTGCAGTCGATGTTCGGCGCGTCCTTCGACGGGCAGTTGCAATCTCTGGTCATTCGCAGCTGGTCGGCACTGGTCGGGCTGATGGGCGTACTGCTGATCTATGGCGCGTTGAACGCACGACACCGGACGCTCTGCGCCGTGATTGCAGCGCTGAGCAAGGCCGTCTTCGTGTCACTGCTGATCGTTCACGGCCAGGCGTATCTGGCCAAGGCGGCTGCAGCGGTGGTTCTGGACGTGCTGGTTATCGTGTTCACCCTGCTCTATCTGCTGAGTGCGCGACGACAGGCCATGGCCTGATACGCGCTGGCTAGCGGCACTGTACGTTCGCTTGTATCGACGCTGCCCATGACTAGCCGGTAGTCTTCTTTTTGTCACAGGCGTCAGCGATGCTGCTGCGCTTCGAGCAGCACCACCTGATTGCCTAGTCAGAGGCCCTTATTGGAAACCACGGTCTTTCTCGCCGTCATCGCCGCCGCCGCCCTGCATGCCGGCTGGAACGCCCTGCTCAAGATCGGTCTCGACCGTTTCCTCACCGCCACGCTGATCCAGATAGGCGCAGGTCTGGTGGCGCTTTGTGCCTTGCCATTCGTGGCCCTGCCGCAGGCTTCGGCCTGGCCATGGATCGCGCTCTCGGCGCTGCTGCACATCGGCTACAACTTCTTTCTTGCCCGCGCTTACCAGTACGGCGACCTCGGTCAGGTCTATCCCATCGCTCGCGGCAGCTCGCCACTGATGGTGGCCCTGCTTTCTCTGCTGTTCCTGCATGACGGGCTCGGTGCCCTGCAGCTGCTGGGGCTGCTGGTACTGGTGCTGGGCATCTGGCTGATGGCGATACGCGGTGGGCATCACCAGGCGCCGCAAGGGGCGATGCTGGCCTGTGCGCTGATGACGGCACTGTTTATCGCCGGCTATACCCTGAGCGACGCCATGGGTGCCCGCGCCAATGGCGATGCACTGAGCTATTCGCTGTGGCTGTTCACCGTCAACGGGGTGGTGATGGCGGCTGTATTGGCCATCAGCCGTGGGCCACGCGCCTTTCTGCAGCTGGGCCCGCACTGGCGTGGAGGAGTGGCCGGAGGGGCGATGTCCATGGCCGCCTACACCATCGTGATCTGGGCCATGACCCAGGCGCCGGTGGCGCTGGTCTCTGCCTTGCGTGAGACCAGCGTGGTGTTCGCCGTGCTGCTGGGAGTGGTGCTGCTCAAGGAAAGGTTGCGGCCGATTCGTCTGTTGGCGTGCGTGGTGATCGCGGCTGGTGTGGTGATGATGAAATTGGCGTGAGGGGAGTCTGTTGGTGTAGGTGGTGGGCTGAAGCCCACCCTACCTGACTGCTCAAGGAAAGATTGCGGCCGATTCGTCTGTTGGCCTGCGTGGTGATCGCGGCTGGTCTGGTGGTGATGAAGTTGGCGTGAGGGGAGTGTGTTGGTGTAGGTGGTGGGCTGAAGCCCACCCTACCTGACTGCTCAAGGAAAGATTGCGGCCGATTCGTCTGTTGGCGTGCGCGGTGATCGCGGCTGGAGTGGGGGGTGATGAAATTGGCGTGAGGGCAGCGTGTTGAAGCAGCTGGATTGCGACGTTACAACTTGGTGGGCTGAAGCCCACCCTACTGCCCTGAAGCACACCCTACAACGCTGAAGCGGATCGCTGCCCGGCCCAGGCTGCAAGGACACCTGTAGGAGCGAGCTCTGCTCGCGAACCTCAGGCGCAAAAACTTCGCGAGCAGAGCTCGCTCCTACCTGGTAACAACGTAACCAGCAGGTCATGAGGCGAAACACGCGATGACAACAGTCTGACTTGGTATTCCATTCGGGAACCCGGGACCCGACTTGTAGTTCTGTTAGTCAACGGGTGCTGAGTCGTTGACCGTTTTTTCGTCATACGCCGCATACATGCTGGCCGGGCTGACCGCCTGGACACACGAGTTTTTTGCCGGCCAGGCGGGCTTGCGGCACACTAGCGCCCTTCCCGAGCATCCGCTCGTTTAACTGCTCAAGAGTCCGTATGACCCGCTCCCCTTTCCGCCGCATGGCCTTTAGCGCGCTGCGCCGCCTGCTGTACCTCTGGGTACGCTCGGAAACCATCAACCAGTCCGCCTTCACCCTCAAGCTCGACCGCAGCAAGCCGGTGTTCTACGTGTTGCAGCAGCCTTCGGTGAGCGACCTGGCGGTGGTCGACCGCGAGTGCACCAAGGCCGGCCTGCCGCGTCCGGTGTTGCCGGTGGCGGTCGGGGAACACATCGAGCCCGCCGCCTTCTTCTACCTGACGCCGGAGCCGGACTGGTTCGGCCGTCAGGACAAGCGCGGCATCTCGCCGACCCTCGATCGGGTGGTCACCGCCCTCGGCCAGCATGCCGTGGACGACGCGCAGATCGTGCCGGTGAGCGTGTTCTGGGGGCAGTCGCCGGACCGCGAGACCAGCGCCTGGAAGCTGCTGTTCGCCGACAGCTGGGCCGTGACCGGGCGCCTGCGCCGGCTGGTGAGCATCCTGATTCTCGGGCGCAAGACCCGCGTGCAGTTCTCCACGCCAATTCACCTGCGCGAGCTGGTCGAGCAGGACAAGGGCCAGGAGCGCACCCTGCGCATGGTGCATCGCATCCTGCGCGTGCACTTCCGCAACCAGAAGGCGGCGGTGATCGGCCCGGACGTGTCGCACCGGCGCAACCTGGTCAAGGGCCTGGTGCACGACCCGCTGGTGCGCCAGGCAATTGCCGAGGAAGCCGAGCGCGAGAAGATCAGCCTGGAGAAAGCCGAAGCCCAGGCGCTGCGCTACGGCAACGAGATCGCCTCGGACTACACCTACACGGTGATCCGCTTCCTCGAGCTGGTGCTTTCCTGGTTCTGGAACAAGATCTACGACGGCATCAAGGTGCACAACGTCGAAGGCGTGCGCGACATAGCCCAGGGTCACGAGGTGATCTACGTGCCCTGCCACCGCAGCCACATCGACTACCTGCTGCTGTCCTACCTGCTGTTCCGCAACGGCCTCACGCCGCCGCACATCGCTGCCGGCATCAACCTCAACATGCCGGTGATCGGCGGCCTGCTGCGCCGTGGCGGCGCCTTCTTCATGCGCCGCACCTTCAAGGGCAACCCGCTGTACACCGCGGTATTCAACGAATACCTGCACACCCTGTTCAGCAAGGGTTTCCCGGTGGAGTACTTCGTCGAGGGCGGGCGCTCGCGCACCGGGCGCATGCTGCAGCCGAAGACCGGCATGCTGGCCATCACCCTGCGCAGCTTCCTGCGCTCGCATCGCCTGCCCATCGTCTTCGTGCCGGTATACATCGGTTACGAGCGCGTGCTGGAGGGCCGCACCTACCTCGGCGAACTGCGCGGTGCGAGCAAGAAGAAGGAGTCGATCTTCGACCTGTTCAAGGTACTCGGCGCGCTCAAACAGCGCTTCGGCCAGGTCTCGGTGAACTTCGGCGAGCCGATCAAGCTGGCCGAGTTCCTCGATCAGCAGCAACCCGGCTGGCGCCAGCAGGAGCTGGGCCCGCAGTACCGCCCGGCCTGGCTCAATGAAACCACCAACCGCCTGGGCGAGCGCGTGGCGCGTCACCTCAACGAGGCGGCCTCGATCAACCCGGTCAACCTGGTGGCCCTGGCGCTGCTGTCCACCAGCAAGCTGGCCCTGGACGACCGCGCCCTGGCGCGCGTGCTCGACCTGTATCTGGCGCTGCTGCGCGCGGTGCCCTACTCGCCGCACACCACCTTGCCGGACGGTGACGGCGCGGCGCTGATCGAGCACGTCAAGGGCATGGATTTGCTGGCCGAGCAGAAGGATGCGCTGGGCAAGATTCTCTACCTGGACGAGCAGAACGCCGTCCTGATGACCTACTACCGCAACAACGTGCTGCACATCTTCGCCCTGCCGGCGCTGCTGGCGAGCTTCTTCCAGAGCAGCGCACGGATCAGCCGCGAGCAGATCCTGCGCTACGCCGGCGCGCTGTATCCCTATCTGCAGTCCGAGCTGTTCATCCGCTGGGAACAGAGCGAGCTGGAAGGCGTGATCGACCAGTGGCTGGCGGCCTTCGTCGAGCAGGGCCTGCTCAAGGTCGAGGGCGACGTGTACGTGCGCCCGGCGCCGAGCTCGCGCCAGTTCGTGCTGCTGACGCTGCTGTCGCGTTCTGTGGCGCAGACCCTGCAGCGCTTCTACATGGCCATCGCCCTGCTGCTCAACGCCGGGCAGAACGCGATCAGCGCCGAAGAGCTGGAAGACCTGTGCACGGTCATGGCCCAGCGCCTGTCGATCCTGCACGGCCTGAACGCGCCGGAGTTCTTCGACAAGAGCCTATTCCGCCACTTCATCCAGAGCCTGCTGGACCAGGGCGTGCTGCGCCAGGACGAAGCCGGCAAGCTCAGCCATCACCCGCTGCTCAGCGAGCTGGCCGAAGGCGCCGCCAAGCGCGTGCTGCCAGCCGAGATTCGCCTGTCGATCCGCCAGGTGGCGCTGGATCGCAACGAGGACGGGCCGGCGGCGCCGTAATCGTAGGGTCGCGCGCGGCCAGCCAGGTCGTGTGCGCCTCCGAATCACCGTAGCACCGGTGCGCACGGCGCACCCTACGTGTCACGTCAGCTCCTGGGGTGGATTTCGCTTTTTTGCATCCACCAGATCGCAGGTTCGACGCAACCAGCCGAACCTGTCATGGGTTTGGCAGTCAGTCGATAGACCACACCGGCAGGAGGCCCCGGCCATGATCGACTCCCTGATGCTGAGCGCGACACGCATTTCCACCCTGGCGGCCGAGCAGGTGCTGACCAACGCCAGCGGTTTCTTCTTCCAGCGCGACGATCGGCTGTTCCTGGTCACCAGTCGCCATGTGGTGTTCGACGCGCCCAGCGGCCATCGACCCGATAGCCTGCAGATCGAGCTGCACACCGACGCCGAGAACCTGGCCAGCACCGCGGATTTCACCCTTGCCCTCTACCAGGGCGAGGAGCGCCTGTGGCGCCAGGGTATCGATGGTGCCGGCGAGATCGACGTGGCGGCGATCGAGCTGGATCGCGCTGCGCTACCGCCCGGCTGCGTTTATCAGGCCTTCAGCGAGCAACACCTGCTACAGGCCGACGAGCATGTGGAAATCGGCTCGCCCCTTCTGGTAGTGGGCTTCCCCCTAGGCTTTCAGGACAACCTGCACCGCATGCCGGTGGCGCGCCATGCCGGGCTGGCCTCGTCCTTCGGCCTGCGTTTCCAGGGGCTGGGCTATTTCCTCACCGATGGCCGCACCCATCGCGGCATCAGCGGCGCGCCGGTGGTCAAGCGCGCCAGCGTCGACGGCGAGCTGCCCTGGCACCTGCTGGGCATCCACTCCACCCGGCTGCTCGGCGAGCGCGACGAGGATCAGGACGAAGCCCTGGGCCTGAACTGCACCTGGTACGCCGATATTCTGATGACGCTGACGGAGTGACCGTAGCCCGGATGCAATCCGGGGTACCAGGCCATGTCCAGTCGCGGCTAAAGCCCCTCCCACAGAACCCATCGTGCTGGTGGGAGAGGCTTTAGCCGCGACAGCGTTGTCAGGTGTTCAAACAGCCCCCGGATTGCATCCGGGCTACGAAATATGGATGCCGGGGGCGGACCAGAACATCGCGGCTGAAGCCGCTCCTACGGTACGGGTGAATACCTGTAGGAGCGGCTTCAGCCGCGATCAGTCTGGCCATCGATGCGAACAGTCCCCGGATTTCATCCGGGCTACTCGCCACGAAATACGAGCGGCCGCCCAAGAAAAAACCCGCCGTGCGCATCAAGCAGGGCGGGTTCTTTTACAGCGGTTTACGCCTTACAGGGTCACTGCTGCCGGCTCAGGCTCGGCGGCCAGTTCTACATCCGGCGCCACTTCGACGTGCAGCAGTTCGAGACGCTCGCTGCTCCACTGGCGAATGCGGTTGGTCAGTTCCAGGTCGTCGTTGAGCTTCTGCCCGTAGGACGGAATGATGCCCTTCAGGCGCTCTTGCCACTCAGGGGTGGCGACCTTGTCGGCGAAGGCCTTCTCAATCAGGTGCAGCATGATCGGTGCGGCAGTAGAGGCACCCGGCGAGGCGCCCAGCAGTGCGCTGATGCTGCCATCGGCAGAGGTCACCACTTCGGTACCGAACTGCAGCACGCCGCCCTTCTCGGCATCCTTCTTGATGATCTGTACGCGCTGGCCGGCATTGATCAGCTCCCAGTCGGCGTCCTGCGCCTCGGGGAAGTACTCACGCAGCGAAGCCATGCGCTCGTCCTGGCTGAGCATCAGCTGGCCCATCAGGTAGGTGCTCAGCGACCAGTTGTCCATGCCGGCATTGACCATCGGCATGAAGTTGTCGGTGGTCATGCTGCTGAACATGTCGAGCAGCGAGCCGTTCTTCAGGTACTTGGTGGAGAAGGTGGCGAACGGGCCGAACAGCAGCACGTTTTCACCATCGATCACGCGGGTGTCCAGGTGCGGTACGGACATGGGCGGCGAGCCGACCGACGCCTTGCCATAGACCTTGGCCAGGTGCTGGGCGACCACGTCCTGGTTGCGCGTCATCAGGAACTGACCACCGACCGGGAAGCCGGCGTAGCCCTTGGCTTCTTCGATGCCGGACTTCTGCAGCAGCTTGAGCGCGCCACCACCGGCGCCGATAAAGACGAAGCGCGCATCGATGCTCTGCTCTTCGCCGCCCTTGGCCAGGTCGGCCACGGTAACGCGCCAGGTACCGTCTTCGTTGCGCTTGAGGTCGCGCACTTCATGCTGCAGGTGCAGGCTGGCCTGCTCCTTGGCGATCAGCGAGTCGATCAGCTGGCGGGTGATTTCGCCGAAGTTGACGTCGGTGCCGATGGCCATGCGGGTGGCGGCGACCTTCTGCTGCGGATCGCGACCCTGCATGATCAGCGGCACCCACTGTGCGATCTGCGCGTGATCCTCGGTGAACTCCATGCCGCGGAACAGGTTGCTGTGCTGCAGCGCGGCGTGGCGCTTGCGCAGGTACTCGACGTTGTCGTCGCCCCAGACGAAGCTCATGTGCGGCGTGATGTTGATGAAGCTCCTGGGCTCGCTCAGCACTTCACGCTCGACCTGGGTGGCCCAGAACTGCTTGGAAATCTCGAAGGATTCGTTGATCGCCACGGCTTTGCTGATGTCGATGCCACCGTCGGCGGTTTCCGGGGTGTAGTTCAGCTCGCAGAAGGCCGAGTGGCCGGTGCCGGCATTGTTCCAGCCGTTGGAGCTTTCGGCGGCTACCTGGTCGAGGCGCTCGTAGATTTCGATGCTCCAGTCCGGCTGCAGCTCGTGGAGGTAGGTGCCGAGGGTGGCGCTCATCACGCCAGCGCCGATCAGCAGCACATCGACGGTTTTCTCGGGCTCGCGGGGTTTGGAGCAACCGATCACGCTGAGACAAAGCAGCGTCAGCAGGATTTTCTTCATGGGACAGTCCAGTTCGTCGCACGACAACGAGTGCCGCGCAGGCAAGGTTTCGGGTAGCGACCGTTTGGGCCGCCTATGGGCGATAGCCGCAGATCTGCGGCGCGGCGGGAGGAAGGGTGTTCCAGGCCTCTTGGCGGGCGTATTCCGATCGCGCCGCGGGCAGGAGCAATATGCGTGCCGCTGAAAGGATTCAGCAGCCCCACTGCGGCTTTGTGCCACACAGGCAGGCGCCAGCCTGGCGGGAACTCGCCAGATGGCGGCGAACGGGCCGGAGGAAGTGGCGGAATCCCGCCCGCCTCAGGCCAGCAGCAATGGCAGCAGCAAGGCGGTGCCGATGCCCAGCAGGCTCATCGCCAGAGCGGCGAAGGCGCCGCACTCCTCGCCTTCCTGCAGGGCATGGGCAGTGCCGATGGCATGGGCATTGATGCCGTAGCTCAGGCCACGTGCCGCCGGGTGCTCGACGCCAGCCCAGCGCAGCAGCAGCGGTCCCATCGCGGTACCGATCACGCCGGTGAGCATGACCATCACCGCCGCCAGCGAAGCGACGCCGCCGATCTGCTCGGCCACCGGCATGGCAATCGGCATGGTCACGAATTTCGGCGCCAGGCTCATCACCACGCTCCAGTCGGCGCCCAACGCCCAGCCGATGGCCAGGGTCAGTGCCACCGACAGCACGCCGCCCGCCGTGAGGGTGATCAGCACCGGCCAGAACAACTGGCGGATGCGCTTGATGTTGTGCTGCAGCGGCACCGCCAGGGCCACGGTGGCCGGCCCCAGCAGCCAGGCGACGGGCTCGGCACCGGCGCGGTAGGTGGCGTAGTCCACGCCGCACAGCAGCAAGATGGCGACGATCAGCGTCACCGATACCAGCACCGGCTGCAGCAGCAGCCAGCCGCTGCGCCTGTAGAGCCAGGCGGCGATCAGGAAGGCGGCCAGGGTCAGGGCGATGGAGAACAACGGATGATGAGTCAGCGGCGTCATCCCTTGCGCTCCTGACGGCGAATCAAGGTCTGCAGCAGCCAGCCGCAGAACGGTACGGTCACCAGCAACGACAGCACCAGCGCCGTGGCGATCACAGGCAGTTCACCAAGCAGCAAATCGCTGCTGGTCATGATCCCCGAGGCCGGTACGGCCAGCAGCAACGGCAGATATGGCAGCAAACCACCGGCAGCCTGCTGCAGCGGGTCGGGTACAGCGCCGCGCCACATCAGCCAGGCCGAAAGCAGCAACAGGCCGATGATCGAGGCCGGCAGCATCGGCAACGCCCAGCGGTTGAGGGCCACGCCGCACAACTGCAGCACCACCAGCCAGAACAGGCCACGCACCATCATGATCTCGACTCCTCTTGTTATGGCGTCGACGACGATACCGCAGTCGCCACTCGACAACCGAACGCCCCTGCGACACGCCGAGCCCTTCGCTCCTGCACGCATGCCGCCAGGCGCATCGACTATGCCTGCCCGACCTGTAGCGAAAACAGCGGCAGAAAAGCCTCGAAAAACCGGATCAGATGAAGACGGCAGCGCTCGGCGCAAGGTGATGACGGGCGCGGCGCGATGTCGCAGGGCGTTATTCGCTGCGTGGGTCATGGCTGCTCCAGACCTCAGGCAGCATGCGGCTCGGCGATCTGGCGAAGGTTCCAGCCGGTAGGCTGGTGCAGCATCTGATCCGCTTTTTTAGGGAAAACCTGAGTCTGTTTGGCAAACAGTTGCCCCCGGATCATGGCGCCAGCCTGACAAACGCCTGATGAGGGCAACGACATGACCGATCTGATCCCCGTGCGGAGTCTCGATACCGCCAAACCCATCCGCCTGACACCGGCCCAGGCCGGCGGCCCGATCCACACGCGCAGTTTCACCGGGCGCTTTCGCAACCTGCGCCTGCTCGGTGCCGGCCTGCTGTTCCTGCTGTTCTTCGGCACCGCCTGGATCGACTGGAATGGCCGTCAGGCCGTGCTCTGGGACCTGGAGAACCGCCAGTTCCATATCTTCGGCGCGACCTTCTGGCCACAGGATTTCATCCTGCTCTCGGCGATCCTGATCATCGCCGCCTTCGGCCTGTTCTTCATCACCGTGCTGGCCGGCCGGGTGTGGTGCGGCTACGCCTGCCCGCAGAGCGTGTGGACCTGGATCTTCATGCGTGTCGAGCAGTTCACCGAGGGCGACCGCGGCCAGCGCATCAAGCTCGATGCCGCGCCCTGGTCGCTGCAGAAACTGGCCCGGCGCAGCGCCAAGCACGGCCTGTGGCTGGCGGTTAGCCTGATCACAGCCCTGGCCTTCGTCGGCTATTTCACCCCGGTGCGCCAGTTGACGCTCGACCTGGCGACCTTCGAAGTCGGCGCCACCACGGCGTTCTGGGTGCTGTTCTTCACCGCCGCCACCTATGTCAACGCCGGCTGGCTGCGCGAGAAGGTGTGCCGCGACATGTGCCCCTACTCGCGCTTTCAGAGCGTGATGTTCGACAGCGATACGCTGGTCATCTCCTACGACGCCGCCCGCGGCGAAACCCGTGGCCCGCGCCGCAAGGGTGCCGACCACAAGGCCGAAGGCCTGGGCGATTGCATCGACTGCACGATGTGCGTGCAGGTCTGCCCCACCGGCATCGATATCCGCGACGGCCTGCAGCTGGAATGCATCGGCTGCGGCGCCTGCATCGACGCCTGCGACAGCGTGATGGACAAGCTTGGCTATGCCCGCGGCCTGGTGCGCTACAGCTCCGAGAACGAGCTGGCCGGCGGCAAGACCCACTGGCTGCGCCCACGCCTGGTTGGCTACGCGGCGATGCTGGCGGTGATGATCGGCGCCTTCGCCTGGGCGCTGGCCGAGCGCCCGCTGATCTCCCTCGACGTGACCCGCGACCGCGGCCTGTTCCGCGAGAACTCGCTGGGCCAGATCGAGAACATCTACAGCCTGAAGATCATCAACAAGACCCAACAAGCGCGCAGCTACGCCATCGCGCTGGTCGAGCCCGGTGACTTCGAGCTGCACGGCCCTAGCACGCTGAACCTGGCGCCGGGCGAGATTCGCGACCTGCCGGTAAGCGTCGCGCTGACGGCCACGAGCAACGGTGCCGGGCCGCAAACCGTCCGCTTCGAGGTGCGTGACCAGGCCGATTCGCAGAGCCATGTGAGCACCCGGAGCACCTTCCTCGCGCCGCTGCGCTAGCGTTTCGCCCCGAGGCGGGGCTCCTACAGATATCCGTGTAGGAGCCCCGCCCCGCGGCGAATGGGCAACCAGAGTCCGCCCCGGATTGCATCCGGGCTACGGTTGCTAACCGTGCTACTTAACGAAAGGTGAATGCGATCAATCCCCTCTCCCCTCCGGGGAGAGGGTTAGGGAGAGGGGAGCAAGCGTCGTAGCCCGGATGAAATCCGGGGCGGTTCGAGACGTCCCCGGATTGCGCCACGAGCCTTATAGGAGCGGCTGGGCGGCATTCCGTTTCAGCCGCGGAACCATCGAGCTGCATCGATCGCGGATAAATCCGCTCCTACATCCGATGTATGCCCTCCCCTTCACGAGGCACTGCCATGTCCGCCGCTCACCCCGTAAAGTGTTCGCCCGTACCCTTTGCGGCGGTGAACCAGGACAGGATGAAACGCTACGAAAAATTCGCCGACGAGATCGCCGAGCTGATCCGTACCGGCGTGCTCGGCCCCGGCGAGAAGGTGCCCTCGGTACGCCATGCCAGCCGCACCTATGGCGTCAGCCCCTCCACCGTGTTCCAGGCCTATTACCTGCTGGAAGATCGCGGCCTGATCCAGGCGCGGGCACGCTCGGGCTACTTCGTTCGCGAGCACGCCAAACGCCCGCTGCACGAGCCGCAGCTGACCGCCCACGCCGCGCAGACCACCGAGGTGGGCGTCAGCGAGCTGGTGTTCTCCGTGCTCGCCTCGCTCAAGGACCCGCACACCGTGCCCTTCGGCTCGGCCTTCCCCAGCCCCGACCTGTTCCCCCTGCCGCGTCTGGCCAAGAGCATGGCGCACGCGCTGCGCAGGCTATCGCCGCACGAGATCATCGCCGACATGACCGCCGGCAACGCCGACCTGCGTCGGCAGATCGCCCTGCGCTACATGGTCAGTGGCGTGATGCTGCCGATGGAAGAACTGGTGATCAGCAACGGTGCCATGGAGGCGCTCAACCTGTGCCTGCAGTGCGTGACTCAGCCAGGCGACCTGGTGGCCATAGAATCGCCGACCTTCTACGCCTGCCTGCAGGTGCTGGAGCGGCTGCAGCTCAGGGCTGTGGAAATCCCCGTGCACCCGCGCGAGGGCATCGACCTGGACGCCCTGGCTGACAGCCTCAGGCAACTGCCGATCAAGGCCTGCTGGTTCATGAGCAGCCTGCAGAACCCGCTGGGTGCGAGCATGAGCGAGGCGAAGAAACAGGCGTTGTATGAGTTGCTGGTCGAGCATCAGGTGCCGTTGATCGAGGACGATGTTTACGCCGAACTGTACTTCGGCAGCCACCCGCCCAAACCGGTGAAGAGCTTTGACCGCGAGGGGCTGGTGATGCACTGCAGCTCCTTCTCCAAGAGCCTGGCGCCGGGCTATCGCATCGGCTGGGTGGCCGGCGGACGTTATGCCGAGCAGATCACCCGACTCAAGCTGATGACCACCCTCTCGCCGTCGGTGCCGGCCCAGGCGGCGCTGGCCGACTACCTGCAGCACGGCGGCTACGACCGTCACCTGCGCAAGCTGCGCCATGCCCTGGAGATGCAGCAGAGCGCCATGCTCGCCTCTGCCGCCCGGCACTTTCCCGCCAGCACGCGAGTCACGCGGCCGGCAGGCGGCTACTTCCTCTGGTTCGAATTTCCCGAACACCTGGATTCGCTGCAACTGCTGCGCCTGGCGCTGGCCCAGGGCATCAGCCTGGCGCCGGGGCCGATCTTCTCCGCCAGCCAGGGCTTTCGCCACTGCGCGCGGCTGAACTACGGCCACCCGTGGAGCCCGCGCAGCGAGCAGGCCATGGAAGTGCTCGGGCGCCTGGTGGCGGGACTGCTCTGACGCCTGGAGTGCACCGCGCGTCCGCTCCGGTGCGCACGGCGCACCCTACAGGTTGTTGTAGCCCGGATGAAATCCGGGAGCCGGAGCAGGAATCGCCCCGGATTGCAACCTACGGTCCTGGTGCGCACGGCGCACCCTACGGATACCCCCGCAGATCACCTGGGGTGCGCCGAGCGCACCGCCTCATGAGCACCCGCTCCCTCCGTTGCATGACGCTGTCGTGCGCACGGCGCACCCTACAGGTTGTTGTAGCCCGGATGAAATCCGGGAGCCGGAGCAAGGATCGCCCCGGATTGCATCCGGGCTACGGTCCTGGTGCGCACGGCGCAGCCTACCTTCAGGCTATTTCCACCAGTACTCGACCTGCACGCCGAAGTTCGAGCCGTTGCGCGCGCTGCCGAAGGCGCCGTTTTCGGACAAGGCCGAGCCATCGGCCAGCAGGTTGGCGGCCTGTTGCGCGGCGCGGTTCCAGCTCGCATAGGTGTAGTACAGGCGGATTTCCGGACGTTCCCAGAAGCCCGGACCAGCGGGCGACCAGGTCGGGGCGATGGTGAACTTGGTCAGCTTGCGCGTGCCGCCGGGCGCCTCGACCTGATCGCGGCCGATCTCGCCGACCAGCTTGAACTGCTCGGTGAAGGCGTAGCTGGTGCGGCCACCGACGGACAGCCAGTTCTGATCGACGCCGTCCGGGCGCTTGTCCTTCTGGTAGACCAGCTGCACCTGACCACCGAGACGCGGGGTCATCTGGAAGTCGAAGAATTCCACCAGGCGCCAGCTGCGGTTGCTGCGGTCGAGGGTCGGGTCACCGGTATAACCCAGGCCGGTGCCGGGGCCACGGCCGTATTGCAGGGCGACGGTATTGACCCCACCGAGGAAGTCCTGCTGCTTGTGCTGCGCGGTGACCGCCCAGCCGCTGTTGGCATCGGTGCTGTCGGGCTTGTCGATATAGCTGACGCCCACTTCCAGTTCACCGCCCGGGTTGACCTGGAAGCCGCCGACGTTGAAGTCGTGACGGTTGATGTAGGGTTCCTGGAAGTAGCTGTCCTTGCGCGAGAACACGTAGCTGTACTTGAGGTCGCCGATCTTCATCTCGTCGATGCCGAAACCGGTGGCGCTCTGGTTCCAGTAGTAGAAGTCGGTGATGTGGATGTCGTTACGCTTGTAGAAGCGGCGCCCGGCCCACAGCGAACCGCCACCCAGCGCCGGCATGTTGCTCCACTCGGCGTACATCTGGTTCATCCGCGCGAAGCCGTAGTCGCCGGTGAATTTCGGCGTGTGGCCGTACTGGTTGTAGAGCTGCGCCATGCCCTCGACGCTGATCACCGAGCCGTCATCCAGGCGAAACAGGTCCTGGCGCAGGTCCAGTTCGATGTACTGCTCGCACTCGTTGCCCAGGCGGTACTTCGATTGCGCCCCCGGCAACTGGAAGCACTGCTGCGTGCCGCCGGTATCCGCGCCGCCGACACCGCTGCGCAGGTAGCCGCTGAATTCGACAGCCTGTGCCTGCGGTGTGGCCAAAGCCACGGCCAGTAGGTAGGGTGCGCTGCGCGCACCAAGGAGTTTGGGGGCAGTTTGCTGTGTGGTCTTCATCGTTGCTCCTGATTGTTTTTATTGAGCGAATGCTGCGGATAGCCGCCGCAGCGCCGGTTTTTTTTCGTTTCCTTGCTGCGCACGGCGCACCCTAGGTGATACGCCATACGCGCTGGCTCGTAGGGTGCGCCGTGCGCACCGCAGTTACGACGCGCACTAACCTCTCTTCAACTGCGCCACCTTGTTGTCAGTGGCTTGACGCTTTCCCGGGCGCAGGCGCTCGCCGCTGGCCGCGTCGAACAGCAGCACGCGCGCCGGCTCGAACTGCAGGTCCAGGCTGGTGCCAGCCTGCGGTGCGGCATCCGGCGCCAGGCGGCAGCACACCTTGGTCTGGTTGAGGCTGACGAACACCAGGGTGTCCGGACCGGTCGGCTCGACCACCTCGACCTCGGCGCGCAGGCTCGGCAGCGTGGCAGCCGCACCGGCCAGCTGGATCTGCTCGGGACGCACGCCGAGGATCAGCTCGCGCCCTTCCAGCTCCCCCGCCGCGCCCAGTGACAGCTCGCAGCGCGCCTGCCCGGAGTCGAGCAGACCAAGGCACTGGCCATCGCGCACCTGCGTGCGCAGCGGGATGAAGTTCATCGGCGGCGAACCGATGAAGCTGGCGACGAACTGGTTGGCCGGGTCGTTGTAGATTTCCTGCGGGGTACCGAACTGCTGGATGATGCCGTCCTTCATTACCGCCACCTTGTCGCCCAGGGTCATGGCCTCGATCTGGTCGTGAGTGACGTACACCGTGGTGGTCTTCAGACGCTGGTGCATCAGCTTGATCTCGGTGCGCATTTCGACTCGCAGCTTGGCGTCGAGGTTCGACAAAGGTTCGTCGAACAGGTAGATCTTCGGCCGCCGCGCCAGCGCCCGGCCCATGGCCACGCGCTGCTGCTGGCCGCCGGAGAGCTGGCCAGGCTTGCGTGACAGCAGGTGCTCGATCTGCAGCAGCTTGGCCACGCGCGCTACCTCGGCCTCGATCTCGGCTGGCGGCAGCTTGCGCATCTTCAGGCCGAAGGCGATGTTGTCCTTCACCGTCATGGTCGGGTACAGCGCATAGGACTGGAACACCATGGCGATGTCGCGATCCTTGGGGCTCATGCCGCTGATGTCGGCGCCGTCGACCAGAATCGCCCCGCCGCTGATGTCCTCCAGGCCGGCGATGCAGTTCATCAGGGTGGATTTGCCGCAGCCGGAGGGGCCGACCAGGATCAGGAACTCGCCGGAGTCGATGGCCAGTTCAATGTTCTTCAGGGTGTCCGCCAGGCCGCTGCCGTAGGATTTGTTGACGTTGCGCAGTTCGAGGGTAGCCATGTCATTTCTCCAATCTTGAAGGCGTCAGCCTTTCACCGCGCCGGCGGTTAGGCCGCGCAGGAAATATTTACCGGCCAGGATGTAGACCAGCAGAGTGGGCAGCCCGGCGATCATCGCCGCGGCCATGTCGACGTTGTATTCCTTGGCCCCGGTGCTGGTGTTGACCAGGTTGTTCAGCGCCACGGTGATCGGCTGGGTGTCGCCGCTGGCGAACACCACGCCGAACAGGAAGTCGTTCCAGATCTGGGTGAACTGCCAGATCAGGCAGACCATGATGGTCGGCACCGACATCGGCAGCAGGATGCGCCCGAAGATGGTGAAGAAGCCGGCGCCGTCGAGGCGCGCGGCGCGCACCAGCGCCTCGGGAATGCTCACGTAGAAGTTGCGGAAGAACAGCGTGGTGAAGGCCAGGCCGTAGACCACATGCACCAGCACCAGGCCTTCGGTGGTGTTGGCCAGGCCGAGCTGGCCGAGGGTGAAGGACGCCGGCAGCAGGATCACCTGGAACGGCAGGAAGCAGCCGAACAGCAGCAGGCCGAAGAACAGCTGCGAGCCGCGAAAGCGCCACATGGCCAGCACGTAGCCGTTCAGTGCGCCGAGCAGCGTGGAGATCAGCACCGCCGGGATGGTGATCTTCACCGAGTTCCAGAAGTAGCCGCCGACGCCGTCCCAGGCCTTGACCCAGCCGATCACGGTGAACACGTCCGGGATCGACAGCAGGTTGCCGCTGCGGATGTCGTCGGGGGTCTTGAAGCTGGTCAGCAGCATCACCAGCAACGGTACCAGGTACACCGCGCAGGCCAGGATCAGGGTGGCGTGGATGGCCAGGCGGCTGAGGCTAACTGCCCTCATCCGGCGCTTCGCGCCACCTTCTCCCGGGGGGAGAAGGACATCAGAAGATCGTCGCTGCGCGACGCTCGCATTAGTCATGGCGTTTACCTCGCAGTTCGGAATACAGATACGGCACCAGGATCGCCAGCACCGCGCCGAGCATCAGCATCGCGCTGGCGGCGCCGAGGCCCATCTGGCCGCGGGTGAAGGTGTGGGCGTACATGAACATCGCCGGCAGGTCGGAGGCATAGCCGGGGCCGCCGGCGGTCATCGAGGCGACGAGGTCGAAACTCTTGATGGCGATATGCGCGAGGATCATCAGCGCGCTGAAGAACACCGGGCCCAGGCTCGGCAGCACGATGCGCAGGTAGATGCTCGGCAGGCTGGCGCCGTCGACCTGGGCGGCGCGGATGATCGACTGATCGACGCTGCGCAGGCCGGCGAGAAACAGCGCCATGACGAAGCCCGATGACTGCCACACGGCGGCCATCACCAGGCAGTAGACGACGCGATCCGGGTCCACCAGCCAGTCGAAGCGAAAGCCCTCCCAGCCCCAGTCACGCAGCAGCTTGTCCAGGCCCAGGCCGGGGTTGAGCAGCCACTTCCAGGCGGTGCCGGTGACGATCATCGACAGCGCCATGGGGTAGAGAAAGATGGTGCGAATGAAGCCTTCGCGGCGGATGCGCTGGTCCAGCAGCACCGCCAGCAGCACGCCGATGGCCAGGCTGATGGCGATGAACAGCCCACCGAACACCAGCAGATTCTGGCTCGCCACCCACCAGCGGTCGTTGTCCCACAGCCGCGCGTACTGCTGCAGCCCGACGAAGTTGTAGCTGGGCATGAAGCGCGAATTGGTGAACGACAGCAGGAAGGTCCAGCCGATGTAGCCGTAGAAGCCCACCAGCACGATGACCATGCTCGGCGCCAGCACCAGCTTGGGCAGCCAGCGCTGCAGGGCATCCAGCGGTGAGGCTTTGGTGATGACTGCGTTTGAACTCATGTAGATGAACTCCGTATTGCGAACTTCTTGCGCAGCCCGTAGGGCGGGTGTAACCCGCCATCCGCCGCCAGTGCGAAAGACAGCGCTGCGGAACGCGGCGCGGCCGATCCCGTGGCGCGTACCGGGGGCACGCACCTGGGTCAGTCAGAGAAACCGGCGGGTTGCACCCGCCCTACGGCAAGGGCCGGCTAGGCGGCCCAGCCCCTCACTGCACCGCCTGGATCGCCGCCGCCAACTGCTGGGCGGCACGCTTGGGGTCGGCCTTGGGGTCGTTGAAGAAGTTGGTCACCACGTCGAACACCGCGCCCTGCACGTAGCTGGACGCGGCCATGCCGTGGGCCAGGCTCGGCTGCAGACCGCCACCGGCGGCGGCGTCCTTGAAGTCGGCCATGGACTTCTGCGCGCAGGCGTCGAAGCTGCTCATGTCCTGGTCCATGCGCACCGGGATCGAGCCCTTGTTCTGGTTGAAGAACTCCTGGAACTCGTTGCCCATCACCGTGCGCGCCAGGTCTTCCTGGGCCTTGCGGTTGTCGGCGTTGCTCAGCTTGAACATGGCCAGCGAGTCGATGTTGAAGGCGAAGCTGCCCTGGGTGCCGGGGAAGGCCAGGCATTCGTAGTCCTTGCCAGCCACCTTGCCGGCGGCGGTCCACTCGCTCTTGGCCCAGTCGCCCATGATCTGCATGCCGGCCTTGCCGTCGATCACCATGCCGGTGGCGCTGTTCCAGTCGCGCCCGGCGGCGTCGGCGTCGATGTAGCCGCGCAGCTTCTGCAGGGCGGCGAACACCTCGACCATCTTGTCGCCGGTCAGGGTCGCGCGGTCCTGCTCGACGAAGGCCTTGCGAAAGCCCTCGGGGCCGAGAATGCTGAAGGCCAGGTCTTCGAACACGGTGCCGTCCTGCCAGGGCTGGCCGCCGTGGGCGATGGCGATGAAGCCGGCCGCCTTGAGCTTGTCGGCGGCGGCGAAGAATTCGTCGAGGGTGGTCGGCGGCGTGGCGCCCGCCTTCTCGAATACCTGTGGGTTGATCCACAACCAGTTGACCCGGTGCACGTTGACCGGCACCGCCACGTAATCGCCCTGGTACTTCATCACGTCCACCACCTGTGGCGGCAGCAGGTCATCCCACTTTTGCTCGGCGGCGACATCGTTGAGATCGGCGAGCAGGCCCAGCTCACCCCATTCCTGGATATCCGGGCCCTTGATCTGTGCGGCCGCAGGCGGGTTGCCGGACACGGCGCGAGTTTTCAACACGGTCATGGCCGCTTCGCCACCGCCGCCGGCAACGGCGAAATCCTTCCATTTGTGGCCCTGGGCTTCGACCAGTTTCTGCAGGGTATCGGCAGCGCGTTTTTCACCACCGGAGGTCCACCAGTGCAGCACTTCGACTTCACCGGCAGTGGCGGACAGGGGCAGCAGGACTGCGAGGGAGATGGCACAGGACAGGCGAGAGATCGCTTTCATGGGATGAGACACCTTGTTGTTGTTATTCGCGAGCAAGTCGTGGTGCTTGCATTGCGAACGAGTCTACCCAGCCCCCAATGTGGCAGGGGTAACAAAGGGTATTGGAAAGTCACCAGGCCGTTACAAAGTGGCTCCGGCACGTTACATGAGGCTGCACGCCGCGCATTCTGCGGTTCGACGCGAGGGCTCACGAGCGCAAATTCAACGGGATTGGCGCGGTAGCCAGAGGGTGACGCGCAGCCCGCCGTCACGCAGGTTGCGCAGGCTCAGCTCGCCGCCGTGGCTGTGCGCCAGGTTGCGTGCGATGCCCAGGCCCATGCCGTAGCCCTGCTGCTGGCTGGCCAGGCGAAAGTGCGGCTCGAACACCTGCTCGAGCTTCTGCTCGGGCACACCCGGCCCCTCGTCATCGACATGCAGGACGAATGCCTCGGCGTCATCCTCGATGTGCAGGTGCGCGCGCTCGCCATACTTCAGCGCGTTGTCCAGCAGATTGCCGATGCAACGGCGCAAGGCCAGCGGCTTGCCGGGATAAAGATCACGCGCGGCACCATCGAGGGTGACGCGGCCCGAGCCGAGGTAGGGTTCGATCAGCCCGTGCAGCAGGTAATTGAGGTCGACCGGCTCGATGTTCTCGTGAATGTCGGTGTCCTTCACGCACTGCAGCGCGCCCTTGACCAGCAGCTCGAGATCGTCCAGATCGCGGCCGAACTTGGCCTGCAGGCTCTCGTCGTCGAGCAGCTCGACGCGCAGGCGCAGGCGCGTGATCGGCGTGCGCAGGTCGTGGGAAATGGCGCTGAACAACTGGCTGCGCTCGGTCAGGTAGCGGCTGATGCGCTCGCGCATGGCGTTGAAGGCACGCGCCACTTCCACCACCTCGCGGCCACCGCCTTCGGCCACCGGCTCCACTTCCGCGCCCAGCGACAGGTGCCGCGCAGTGCGCGCCAGGCGCTTGAGCGGACGGCTCTGCAGGTGCACCAGCAGACCGATGAACAGCAGCAAAAAGGCACTGGTCAGGAGGATGAACCACAGCTGCTGGGTGGGCAGGATGGGCTCCTCCAGGCCAGTGTAGGGCTCGGGCAGCAGCGAGGCGATGTACAGCCATTCACCCGGCGCCAGCTGAATCTGCGTCACCAGCACCGGCGGGTTCAGTGGCTCCAGGGTCAGCGCGTAGTGCGCCCAGGAGCGCGGCAGCTCGTCGAGCTTCAGGCCGCCGTTGAAGATCAGCAGATCGTCCGGCCTGACGAAGGTCACCGAGATGTCTGCGGCGCTGCCCAGGGCCTGCCGCAGCACCTCGGTGACCGTCTCGGTCACCGCCTGCTTGCGCGGCGTGGGCGGCAGCAGCTTCATCTGCAGCGGGCGGTCGTTGACGCTGACCACGAAGCGCGTGCCGCCCATGCTGCGCAGCTGGTCGAGCACCAGCGGCCGGTAGTTCACCGGCAGGGAGCGGAAGTAGCGCACGCTGGCGGACATCGAATGGGCCAGGCTGCGCGCCGTGGTCACCAGGCCTTCGAGCTGGGTGGCGCGCAACTGCGACAGCCAGATCACACTGGACAGCGTCTGCGCCGCGAGTATCGCCAGCAGGGTGAGCAGCAGCATGCGCCCGAGCAGCGAGCGCGGCAGCGGCAACCAGCGCCGCCGTTCAGCGGCCATCGCCGGCCTGCACGCTGACGGTTGTCGCCAGCTGGTAGCCGCTGCCACGCACGGTGCGGATCAGCCGCGGCGGCTTGTCGGTATCGCGCAGGCGCTGGCGCAGGCGGCTTACCGCCATGTCGACGATGCGCTCCAGCGGCATCACCTCGCGGCCACGGGTGGCATTGCCGATGGTGTCGCGGTCGAGTATCTGCTGCGGATGATCGAGAAACAGCTTGAGCAGGGCGAAGTCGGCACCGGACAGGATCACCTCCTCGCCGTCGCGGTGGAACAGGCGGTGGCTGATCATGTCCAGGCGCCAGTCATCGAATACCAGCACCTCGCCGCTGCGCTCCTGGCTGAACTGCGCGCGGCGCAGCAGCGCCTTGATCCGCGCCAGCAGCTCGCGCGGGCTGAACGGCTTGCCGAGGTAGTCATCGGCGCCCAGCTCCAGGCCAATCACCCGGTCGGCCTCGTCGGAGCTGGCGGTGAGCATGATCACCGGCACCTGGGCGAAACGCTGGTGTTCGCGCACCCAGCGGCACAGGCTGAAGCCGTCCTCGTCGGGCAGCATGACATCGAGGATCACCAGGTCGGCCGACTCCGCACACAGGCTCTGGCGAAAGGCGGCGCCGTCGGCCACGGCACGCACCTGAAAGCCGACGCGGCTCAGGTAGGTCTCGAGCAGTTCACGTATTTCCTGGTCGTCATCGACCAGCAGAATCGATTTGCCGGGCTGGCTCATGGTCCGCCGTCCTTGTTGTATTCATGCCGCAATGCGGGCCTGGATCGGTGCAGGTTCTAACCGGCCTCGGCCCTCTGTTGCAAGGCCACGCCGGCACCCGTCAGACCGGGATACTCGGCCGTCACCAACCACACCGGGACGCCGTCAAGGTAATGGCTCATGCAGCCCTTGTCGCTGAAGCTCTTGGCAAAACCGCTGGCGAGAAAGCGCTCGGCAAAACGCGGCACCACGCCGCCGACGATGTACACACCGCCCCGCGCGCCGAGGGTCAGCACATTGTTGCCGGCAACGCGCCCGAGCCACACGCTGAACTGCTCCAGCACCTCGGCAGCGACCGGATCGCCGGCCAGGCCGGCAGCGGTGATCGCCGCCGGCGTCGCGTGCTGCAGCGGCTGGCCGTCCAGCTCGCACATGGCCCGGTACAGGACCAGAAGGCCATTGCCGCTGAGCACGTCTTCGGCCCGCACGTGACCCAGTTGTCGATAGAGGATCTGCCACAGCTCTGCCTCGCGCGGGCTGCCGATGGGCAGGTCGACATGCCCGCCCTCGCCTGGCAGCACCAGCCAGCGACCATCCGGACGTTCCAGCAGCGTGCCGACGCCCAGACCGGTGCCGGCCCCGATCACCAGCACCGGCCGCTCTGCCTGCGCCTGCCCCGCACACACCGGCATCCGCTCGTGCTCGGCCAGGCGCGTCATGCCCAGGGCCATGGCGGAGAAATCGTTGATCATCAGCAGCTCGTCGGTCTGCAGCGCCGCGCAGAAGGCCGCCCGATCGATGCGCCAATGGTTGTTGGTGAAGCGGAACAGATCGCCGCTGACCGGCCCGGCACAGGCCAGGCATACCGAGCCTATGGCCCCCAGCGGCAGGCCCTGGGCCTGCAGATAGGCGATGATGGCCTGCTCCGGCCCAGGGAAATCGGCGGTCGCCAGGACCTGCACCGCCTCCAGCTGATCGTCACGCCACAGGGCGAAGCGTGCGTTGGTACCACCGATGTCGCCGACCAGAGCCAGTTTCACGTCGACGCCTCCATGGCGAGAGGGCATCGCGCAACGGCTGTCACAGAAGAGAGAGGGGGCATGCTATCGACTCCAAACCCGAATTATTTTTGTAGTTAAGACAACGCGCACCACAATAAACCCGAAAATTACGCCCATCAACCGGAGCAAAGTAGTAATAACAACAATATTTCACCGCACAATGGCACAGGCAGTCGCCACCTCGGCGACGCTCCGTTCAGCCTTCGCCATGACCCCGGACAATATCTGCAGCCCGGCTGCGACCTAGACTCGCACTTTGCATGGGCACCTGGCGAATTTCACCTGCCCCATTGGTCATCCGCACGGAGAGCTGCAGCATGTCACCCGATATCGTCATCGTCGGCGCAGGGCCGGCCGGCCTGTGCCTGGCCCGCGCCCTGTCCGGGCACGGTCTGTCCATCGTCGTGCTGGAGCGTCAGGCCGAGCAGGCCCTGGCCGAACCGGCGTTCGACGGCCGCGAGATCGCCCTCACCCATGGCTCGCAGGCCCTGCTCGAACGCCTCGGCCTGTGGCAGCGCCTGCCCACCGAGGATGTCGCCGTGCTGCGCGACGCTCAGGTGTTCAACGGCCCCTCGCTGTTCGCCCTGAAGATCCGTGCCGAGCAGGCCGGCGCCGAGCGCCTCGGCCATCTGGTGGCCAACCAGGCCATTCGCCGCGCCGCCTACCAGGCCGCAAGCGAATGCGCCGACGTGCAGTTGCTGTGTGAAACCGGCGTGCGCGCCATCGAGCAAAACCAGGGCGAGATGAAGCTGGTGCTTCAGGATGGCCAGGTGCTGCAACCGCGCCTGCTGGTGGCCGCCGACAGCCGCTTCTCCGAAACCCGCCGCCAGCTCGGCATCGGCGCGCAGCTCAAGGACTTCGGCAAGACCATGCTGGTGTGCCGCATGCAGCACGAGCACGACCACCAGCAGGTGGCCTGGGAATGGTTCGGCTACGGCCAGACCCTGGCCCTGCTGCCGCTCAATGGCCGGCAATCCTCGGTGGTGCTGACCCTGCCGCCGCGCGAGATCGAACGCCTGCAGCAACTGGACGCAGCGATCTTCGCCCGCGAGATGGAACGGCGCTTCGAGCGCCGCCTGGGCGCCATGCAGCTGGTCAGCAGCCACCACGCCTATCCGCTGGTAGGTGCCTACGCGCGGCGCATGGTCGGCAACCGCTGCGCCCTGCTCGGCGATGCCGCGGTCGGCATGCATCCGGTCACCGCGCATGGCTTCAACTTCGGCCTGACCGGCGTGCAGTTGCTCAGCGACACGCTGCTCGTCGCGCAGGGCAAGCGCCAGGACATCGGCGCAGGCGCGCCGCTGGCGCACTACGAGCGCCAGTTGCGACTGGCCACCTGGCCGCTGTATCAGGCCACCAACCTGCTGGTGGAGCTGTACACCAGCGATCACCTGCCCGCCCGCCTGCTGCGCGGCGCCGGGCTGCGCGTGGCACAGGGCCTGCTGCCGCTGAGAAAGGGCATCGCCCGGCATCTGACGGCACGAGGCTGAGCTCTCATACCCACTGGTCGTTGCGCTTGCGCTTGACCCGCAGCAGGGTCGGCAGGATCAGACCGAGCAGCAGCCCGGCGCCGGCGATGCTGCCGCCATAGGCCATGTAGCGCATCAGCACCTGTTGCTGCTCCTCTCCCAGTTGCGCCTGGGCGTCGCGCAGCTGCGAGCGGGTACTGGTCAGCTCGGCATCCAGCGCAGCGCGGGCGGCCTGCAATTCGTCGATCAGTGTCTTGCGCGAGTCCAGGGTTTCCTGCATGCCCTGCACGCGCACCTTCCAGGCGTCGTCGATGCCCTTGAGCTCGGCGCTGAGGTCGGCGACCTTCTGCTCCAGTTGCGGCAGACGCTCGGCCTGGCCGGGCACCGATTGCAGGTCGCGGCTGGGAATCCATACCGTGTTGCCGTTGTCGCTGCGCACCTGGCTGTAGTCGCCCTGGGTGCGCAACAGCTCGACTTTCTCCCCCGAGGTCAGGGTGCCGACGATGCGGTAGCCGTCGGTAGGGCCACTGCGCACGTAGGTGTTGAGGCTGTCGCTGACCCAGCGCTGGTTGTTCGGCGCCTCTTCGGCCAGCGCCGGTTGTGCGCCGCCGAGCAGGCCGCCGAGCAGCAGGCAGGCACCGAGGATGCGGGGTTGAAGGGGAGCATGACGAAATAGAAACATGGGGCGATCTTCACGTGGCAATCAGACGAACCCGCAAAACGGGATGAACGTTGCCGGCCAGATGCCGGGGAAAGTGCCCGAGCATGATCCAGGCAGAATCCGCGACGAAGACGCCACACTAACGGCCAATAGCCATCAATTTCTGCCGGAACGGGCCGACAGCAGACAGACATTGCCCGATTGCCCCGAGTTCACTCGGAGCAGGCGAGGCTGATGGACGGAGCGCCGAGTCAGGCGTTGTGGCGCGCGACGAAGGTGCAGAAATCCGCCAGCGGCATCGGCCGCCCCAGCAGATAGCCCTGGAACCGGCTGCAGCCGTTGTCCACCAGAAAGCGCCGCTGCGCCTCGGTTTCCACCCCTTCGGCGATCACCGTCATGCCCATGCTCTGGCCGAGGGCGATCACGGTGCGCACGATGGTTTCGCTGTTGGCATCGGTGAGCACGTCGCAGATGAACGAGCGGTCGATCTTCAGCTTGCTCAGCGGCAGACGCTTGAGGTGGCTGAGGGAGGAAAAGCCGGTGCCGAAATCATCCAGGGAGAAACGCACGCCCTGCTCGACCAGCGCCGTCATCTTGCGCGTCAGGTCCTCGAGATCGTGGACGATCAGGGTTTCGGTCAGTTCCAGCTCCAGGCGCTGGGCATCGATGCCGTGGCGTTCGATCAGGCCGAGGATCTCGGCGACGAAACTGGCCTGGCCGAACTGCTTCTGGCTGATGTTCACCGCCAGGACCAGATCGCGATAGAGCGGGTCATCGCGCCACTGCCGCAACCGCGCGGCCGTCTGCTCCAGCACCCACTGGCCGATGGGGATGATCAACCCGGTGTTCTCGGCGTGATCGATGAACTCGCCGGGCGACAGCAGCCCGCGCTGCGGGTGCTGCCAGCGAATCAGCAACTCGGCACCGGTCACCCGGCCGCTGTCATCGAGCTGTGGCTGGTAGTACAGCACGAACTGCCCCTCGCGCACCGCTGCGCGCAGGTCGCGGTCCAGTTCCGAACGCTCGGCGGTGTCGCTTTGCAGGATGTGCAGGAGCACGAAGAACAGCGCCATGGCGACCAGCCCCTGCAACCAGGAGCCGGTGATGCGCACCTCATCGGGCAGCGCGTAGAGATCGGTTGGTCGCCAGTTCGACGCAGCCAGGGCGACGAACAGCAGCAGGCAGAACAGGGACATGCCATAGCGCAGCCACAGGTGCTCGTCACGAAAGGCCATCAGCGCGCCCACGGCCACCGGCAGCAGGTACAGGTGCGTCGCCCGCGGCGCGGCAGGCGTCGACGGGTCGAGCAGCAGCGTCGAGGCGACGACAATCAGGATCAGCGCACCGAACAGGATCAGATTGGCGGCACGCGCCCGGTTGCGCAGGGTCAGCCCGAACACGGCAAGACCGCTGCAGATGATGGTCACGTCCATCACCACGATGGCCCAGTAGCCTCGCGAGGAAAAGAACAGCCCCCAAAACAGCCCCATCGCCACCATGACCAGGCTCGCCAGCATGCGCATGCGGCGCTCGCGACGCTGGCCGACCAGCGCAAGGTCAGCACCATGCCAGAGTTGGCGAACGCGCCTGCTGAAGGTCGAGAGTGATGGCATGGTGAAATCCTGATTCGATCACTTCATTCTTGAAGCTGCCTGGCCGAATGCAAGTTTGCCGCGCAGCTTTTGCCGGGCCGTTGCCAGCCCGGCGCGCCGAACAGCGGTTCACCGGTTGGTGATCAATGCGGCCAGTGGGCGTCGCTGGCCAGGCGCTCGGCGATGAAGTCCAGCAGCAGGCGCATGGCCGGCAGCATCTGCCTGCGCGTACCGTACAGGGCGTGAATGCCCAGTTGCGGCGGCCGATAGTCCGTCAGCAGAGGCACCAGGCGCCCTTCGCGCAACAGGCCGTCCACCGAATACAGCGGCTGCAGGCTGATGCCGGCGCCCGCCAGGGTGGCCTCCAGCAGCACCATCGACTCATTGGCGCTGAGGCTGCCGGACACCGACACCGCGCTGAGCTCGCCCTGGTGTTCGAACTCCCAGAGGCTGCGACCGAAATAGGCGTAGGCCAGGCAGTTGTGCCGCGCCAGATCCTGCGGGCGCTGTGGCGTACCGTGCCGGGCCAGGTAGTCCGGGCTGGCGCAGACCACCGAGCGGCAGGCAGCCAGGCGCCGGGCGATCAGATTGGGGTCGAGCTGATTGGTGATGCGCAGCGCCAGGTCGATGCGCGCCTCCACCAGGTTGACGGCCTCGCTGCCCACCAGCAGGTCGACGCTGACCTGCGGGTAGCGCCGGGTGAAGTCGTGCAGCGCATGCACCAGCCAGGCCTGGGCGAAGGACTGGCTGCAGGTGATACGCAGGGTGCCACGCGGCGTGTCGTCCAGGCCCTGGCCGAGGGCCTGCATGCGCTCGGCCAGCGCCAGCATCTCGCGGCACTGCGGCAGCATCTGCTCACCGGCCGCGGTCAGGCTCAGGCGCCGCGTGCTGCGGTGCAGCAGGCGCACGCCGGCCCAGCCTTCCAGCTCGGCGAGGTAACGCGAAACCATCGCCCGCGACATGTCCAGGGCCTCGGCCGCTGCGGTCTGGCTGCCGCGCTCCAGCACCTCGACGAAGACCTGTGCTGCTGTCAGTCGATCCATATTCGCTCGATTCACGCAATTAACCTGGCCAGGTTAAGCGGCTTTTCGCTCGACTGGTAGTGCATAAGATGCGCGCTCCCTACCAGTCTGGAGATCGCCATGTCCTTCGCCACCCGTTTCATCGCCGGCCTCGGCCTGCTTGCTGCCGCCGGCAGCGTCCTCGCCCAACACTTGACCCTGGACACCTACAACCCGCGCGAAGCCGCGGTGTTCCCGGTCAGCTCGACCCTGATCAGCGGCGAGAAGGACGCGATCCTGGTGGATGCGCAGTTCTCCAACCACGAGGCGCAGGCGCTGGTCGAGCGCATCCGCGCCAGCGGCAAACGCCTGACCACCATCTTCATCAGCCATGGCGACCCGGACTTCCATTTCGGCCTCGACGTGCTCACCCGCGCCTTTCCCGAGGCCAAGGTATTGGCCACCCCGGCCACTGTCGCCTACATCGAGAAGAGCCGCGCGCCCAAGCTGGCCTACTGGGGGCCGATCCTGAAAGACAGCGCGCCGGCGCGCACCCTGGTTCCCGAAGCGCTGGCGGGCAATCTGCTGGAGCTGGAAGGCCAGCGCATCGAAGTGGTCGGCCATGACCCGCAGCACACCAGCCTGTGGATTCCCGCCATCCGGGCCGTGGTCGGCGGCGTGCTGACCAGCGCCAACATCCACCTGTGGGTCGCCGACGCACAAAGTGTCGAAGCCCGGCAGAGCTGGCTCAAATCCCTGGACGAACTCGAAGCCCTGCAACCGGACACCCTGGTGCCGGGCCACTACCTCGGCGAGCCGGCGATGGACCTGAGCGACCTGCGCTTTACCCGCGATTACCTGCAGGCCCTGGAAGTGGAGCTGGCCAAAGCCAGGGACGCCCAGGCGCTGATCGCGGCGATGAAGGCGCGCTATCCGCAGCTGCTCGACGACAGCAGCCTGGAGCTCAGCGCCAAGGTGCTCAAGGGGGAAATGCAATGGCCGTAAGCCGCCGGGGCGGGGTTGATGGTGCCGGCACGCTTGCCGAGGCGCAGGGCCAGCTTCTGCTCTGCTGACCCAGATTCGTCCTCGGACGCCCGGCAGGATTCTTCTGCCGGGCGTTTTCATTCGCGCCACGAAAAAACCTGTACAGGCTGCACAAGCAGGAGCATGACGCAGCAGTCATTGCACGAACGTACGTGAAAGGGCTTGCAAAGCGACTCAATCAGCTATACAAAAACTGTACATCAATTAACGCTTGTACAGTTTTAGGGTAAATCGCCATGCCGTCCTACCGTGCTCCGCTGCGTGACATGCGCTTCGTGTTCGAAGAACTGCTCGATGCCTACAGCGTGCTGCAGACGCTGCCCGACCAACGCGAGTTCACCGCCGATCTGGGCGGTGCGATCCTCGAAGAGGCAGCCAAGCTCGCCGAAAACGTCCTCGCTCCGCTCAACGGCCCCGGCGACAAGCAAGGCTGCCAATATGACCCGAGCACCCATGCGGTGCGCACCCCGGACGGCTTCAAGGCCGCCTACCGGCAATTCGCCGAGGGGGGCTGGACGGCCCTGGCCTGCACGCCGCAATTCGGCGGGCAGGGCCTGCCGCATGTCCTCAACATGCTGGTGGAGGAAATGACCTGCTCGGCCAACCTGTCGCTGGGCATGTACCCCGGCCTGACCCATGGCGCGATCAACGCCCTGACCAGCCATGGCACGCCCGAGCAGCAGGAGAAGTACCTGCCGCGCCTGATCAGCGGCGAGTGGACCGGCACCATGTGCCTGACCGAGCCGCAGTGCGGCACCGACCTCGGGCTGATCCGCACCCGCGCCGTGCCGCAGGCCGATGGCAGCTACGCGATCACCGGCACCAAGATCTGGATCACAGGCGGCGAGCACGACCTGGTGGACAACATCGTTCACCTGGTGCTGGCCAAGCTGCCGGATGCACCGGACAGCGTGAAGGGCATCTCCCTGTTCCTGGTGCCCAAGGTGCTGGAAGACGGCAGCCGCAACCCGGTGTTCTGTGGCGGCCTGGAACACAAGATGGGCATCAAGGGGTCGGCCACCTGCGTGATGAACTTCGAAGGGGCCAGGGGCTGGCTGATCGGCGAACCGAACAAGGGCCTGAGCTGCATGTTCACCATGATGAACTCGGCGCGCCTGATGGTTGGCATGCAGGGCCTGGGCGTCGCCGAAAGCGCCTACCAGATCGCCCTGGGCTTCGCCCGCGAACGCCTGCAGAGCCGCTCGATTTCCGGCCCCAAGGCGGCCGACAAGCCGGCCGACCCGATCCTCGTGCACCCGGACGTGCGCCGCATGCTGCTACGCCAGAAGGTGATGATCGAAGGCTGCCGCGCCCTCGCCTACTTCGCCGGCCTGCAGCAGGACATCGCCCACGGCGCCGAGGATGCCGAAACCCGCACCCGTGCCGACGACCTGGTGCAGCTGCTCACTCCAGTGGTCAAGGCCTTCCTCACCGATGAAGGCTTCACCTGCGCCAACGAAGGCCTGCAGGTGCTCGGCGGCTCGGGCTTTACCGAAGACTGGGGCATCGAGCAGCTGGTGCGCGACAGCCGCATCACCCGCATCTACGAAGGCACCAACGGCATCCAGGCGCTGGATCTGGTGGGCCGCAAGCTGTCGCTGGGCGGCGGCCGCGCGGTACGTGCGTTCTTCGCCCTGGTCGACGGCTGGCTCAAGAGCAACGCCGAGGCTCCGCACGCCGCGGCCGTCACCCAGGCGCTGAGACAACTGCAACAGGCCACCCTGTGGCTGGCCAGCGAAGGCAGCAAGGACCCGGAGCAGGCCGCCGCGGCGGCAACGCCCTACCTGCGCTTGTTCGGGCTGACCAGCCTGGCCTGGCTGTGGTCGCAACAGGCCCAGCTGGCGCAGCGCCAGCTGGATGCCGGCAGCGCGGAAACGCAGTTCTATAGCGCCAAGCTCAAGTCCGCGGACTTCTTCATGGCTCGCATCCTGCCGGAAACCGACGCCCTGCTCGGCGAGATCAAGGCGGGCAAGGCGACGCTGATGGCCTTCACTGACGAGGAATTCGCCGCCTGAGGGCAGGCGGCGCTGACAAGCTGCGCAATCCGACAACTCCCTTCTCCCCTTTTTGGTTGTCGGATCTTTTTATTCGCTACCCGCGGCCAGATACCGGCCGCGGTCTTTGCAAACGGTGGAGAATGCCCAATGGCCGCGCTGACATCGCGTCTCTGTTCGACCCTCCTGCTGGCGCTGCTGCTGGCCTGCGCCCAGGCACAGGCCGATAGCCAGGCCGGCTGGCGGGAACGCCTGCCACAGGCCAGCCTGATCGGCAGCGGCGACTTCAGCTGGTTCGGCTTCTCGGTCTACAACGCCAGGCTGTGGAGCCCGGCGCAGCAGGTGGACTTCTCGCAGCCCTTCGCCCTGGAACTGACCTACCGCCGCAACATCAGCCGGGACACGCTGGTCGACACCAGCCTCGACGAGATTCGCCGAATCAACGGCCAGCCACTGGACCGCGAGCAGCAGGAAACCTGGGCGCAGCAGATGCGCCAGGCCTTCGTCGACGTCAAGGACGGCACCCGCATCACCGGCGTGTTCCTGCCCGAGGAAGGTTGCCGCTTCTACGTCGACGGCAAGCTGCAGCACGTCATCGACGACCCCGAGTTCGCCCGCGCCTTCTTCTCCATCTGGCTCGACCCGCAAACCCGCAGCCCGAAACTGCGCGCGGCGCTGCTCGGCCTTAACCAATGAGGTATGCCATGAAAGCCCTGCTGATCCTGCTGACCAGCCTGATGCTGGTCAGCTGCGGCCAGGTCCCGGTGGAACGCTACGCCAACGAGAAACCCGTACTGGACCTGCCCACCTACTTCTCCGGTCCGGTGCAGGCCTGGGGCATGTTCCAGGATCGCTCGGGCGAGGTGATCAAACGCTTCCATGTCGATATCCAGAGCCGCCGCGAGGGCGACAAGCTGATCCTCGACGAGCGTTTCCTGTACAGCGACGGCACCCGCCAGCGCCGGGTCTGGACACTCACCCCGGATGGCCCCGGCCGCTGGCTCGGCACCGCCGACGACGTGGTCGGCCAGGCCGTCGGTGAAGTGGCCGGCAATGCCTTGCGCTGGCGCTATCACCTCAACCTGCCGGTGGACGACAACACCTACGTGGTCTACTTCGACGACTGGATGTACCTGATGGACGACGACACGATGATCAACCGCTCGGTCATGAGCAAGTTCGGCATCGAGCTCGGCCAGGTCACCCTGTTCTTCCGCCGCGGCGCGGCGCAGCCATGAGCGAAGCGCTGACGCTGACCAGCTTCGGCAGCGGCTACAAGGCACTGGTGATCGGCGCCAGCGGAGCCATCGGCCAGGCCTTCTGCCAGCTGCTGCGCGCCGATGCGGGCTGTTCCAGCGTGCGCGAACTGAGCCGCGCCAGCTCACCGGCGCTGGACCTGGAAGACCCCACCAGCATCGCCGCGGCCGCCACCGCGCTGGCCGAGCACGGCCCGTACCAACTCATCCTGCATGCCGCCGGGCTGCTGCATCGCCCCGGCATCGCGCCGGAAAAGAGCCTGGCTGCCATCGAGGCCGATGCCCTGCAGGCGGTATTTCAGGTCAACGCGCTGGGCCCGGCGCTGGTGCTGCGCCACTTCCTGCCCCTGCTCGACAGACAGGGCGCCATGGCCATGCTCTCGGCCAAGGTCGGCAGCATCGGCGACAACCGCCTCGGTGGCTGGTACGCCTACCGCGCCTCCAAGGCGGCGCTGAACATGCTGATCAGGACCGCCGCCATCGAACTGGCGCGCAGCAAGCCCAAGGCGCGCCTGCTCGCCCTGCATCCGGGCACGGTGATCTCACCCCTGTCGCAGCCATTTCGCGGCGCCGCGGCCGCACGCCCGGCAGAGCAGGCGGCGGCCGAAATGCTGCGGGTGATCGACAGCCTCGGCCCCGAGCACAGCGGCAGCTTCCATGCCTACGATGGGCAGCAGTTGCCCTGGTAGGGGCTGATCACAGCCCACCGAACAGATCGAAGGAATCGAGCAGGCGCCAGGCGATTTCCGGCTTCTTCTCCATGGCCCGGCGAATCGCCGCCGGAATGCTCTGCCGGGTCTTGCGGCACAGCCCCGGGTGGGTATCGAAGTGCATATGAATGCCGCGCATGCTGCGTACCTCGCCATGGCTCGGCTCGATCTGCAGGCGAATACCCAGTTGCTCGAACATGCGTTGCTGCATGCGCTCGAGGTCTTCCAGGCTCTGCAGGTTCTCCAGGCGTTCGAGCAGGCGCTGCTCCTCGTTGCGGGTCAGCAACAGCACACGCGTGTCGGCACCCGGCCGCTCCAGCAGCTCGTCACGCTGGCAGTCGCAGGCGCCCGGCGGGCAGGGATTGCGTAGGGGAAGCGGTGAATTCATGGCCCTGATCATAGCCATAGCCGCGTGCGCTGCCCATCCATCCCATCGCTTGGCTTGCCTGGCCGGCAGACTCCGTTAAGCTCACCTCATTTTCCCCCGATGCAAGGATGAACACCATGCTGCGCCTCACCACGTTCGCCGCTGGCCTGCTGCTCTCGGCCAACGTTTTCGCCCTGTCCCTCGCCGACCTGAGCCAGAAGGACGCCAGCGGCGGCCTCAAGGATGCGCTGATCCAGGGCGCCCAGGTGGCCGTCAAGCAACTGGGCACGCCCGGCGGCTTCAGCAACAACCCGGACGTGCGCATCGAGCTGCCGGGCAAACTCGGCAAAGCCGCCAAGACCATGAAGATGATGGGCATGGGCGCTCAGGTCGATCAGCTCGAAGCGAGCATGAACAAGGCGGCCGAGGCGGCCGTACCGCAGGCCCAGGCGCTGCTGGTCGACGCGGTGAAGAAGATGACCGTGGCCGACGCCAAGGCGATTCTCGGCGGCCCGCAGGACTCGGCCACGCAGTATCTGAACAAGAGCAGCCGCGAGCAGATTCGCGCCAAGTTCCTGCCCATCGTCAAGCAGGCCACCGACCAGGTCGGCCTGGCCCAGCAGTACAACGCCTTCGCCGGCCAGGCCGCCAGCTTCGGCGTGGTCGACGCCAAGAGCAGCACGGTGGAAAGCTACGTGACCGAGCAGGCCCTCGACGGCCTGTTCGAGATGATCGCCAGACAGGAAGCGAGCATTCGCCAGAACCCGGCCGGTGCCGCCACCAGCCTGGCGAAGAAGGTGTTCGGCGCGCTGTGACACGACTGCCGCGCTGGCTGGCGGCGCGGCGTTTTCTTGGCTCAGGGCAGGCAGAGTCGGTCCTGCGCCGGGCGGGCGAACAGGAAACCCTGCATGTAGCGAATGCCCAGCTCCCGCAGGGCGTCGCGCTCCCCCGCCGTCTCGATGCCCTCGGCGATGATGCAGATGTTCAGCCGCCTGGCCACCAGCACGATGCCGGCCACGATCGCCTGGCGCACCGGGTCCTGATCGATGCCACGGGTAAGCGCCATGTCCAGCTTGAGCACGTGCGGCTGGAATTCGGCCAGCAGGTTGAGCCCGGAATAGCCGGCACCGAAATCGTCGATGGCGGTGGTGAAACCCTGCTTGCCGTACTCGGCGAAGATCCGCTTGAGGTGCTCGGCGTCGTGGATCTGCTCGCCCTCGGTCACCTCGAACATCAGCCTCTCGCGCGGAAACTCGAAGCGCTGCGCCGCCTCCAGCGTGGCGCGGATGCAGGTCTCGGCGCGATAGACGGCGTTGGGCAGGAAATTGATGCTGAGCAGGCAGTCGGACAGGTCGAGCAGACCGAGCTGCGTCGCCTGTTCGATGGCCTTGACCCGGCAGGCCTGGTCGAAACGATAGCGGTTGCCATCGTTGACCCGGCCCAGCACTTCGGCGGCGGACTCGCCGTTGCGGCCCCGAACCAGGGCCTCATACGCGAAAGGCCGGCGCTCCTCGATGTCGACGATCAACTGAAAGGCCATGGTGAAATCGAACCCCAGGGCCTCGACATTGCGGCATTCGGCACAGCCCACGGCCCGGAAAGGCTGGGGAAAGATGCTTGAGCTATTCATCGGCGCTTCCTTAAGAACAAGGCTCGGGAGCCTCCCTGCTGTCAGCCTAGTCAAAATCGGAACGAGGCGACCTGTTTTTCCAGGGACACGGCCAGCTGCTGCAGCCCCTGCGCCGTGCGCGAGGTGTCGGCCACCGCCTCGCTGTTCTGCATCGACATCTGCGCGATGCGCTCGACGTTGCGCGCCACGTCCTGGCTGGCCACGGTCTGCTCGCGCAGGGCCAGGGAAATCTGATCGACCACGTCGACCACGCGCCCGGAGGCCTGACGAATGGCGACGATGGCATCGCCAGCCTGGCTGGCCTGCTCCACGCCACCGTTGACCTGCTGCACGCCGATTTCCATGTTGCTTACCGCATTGCGCGTTCCCAGCTGAATCTTCTTGATCATCTCGGTGATCTCCTGGGTCGAGTTGGCGGTGCGCTGCGCCAGCAGGCGCACTTCATCGGCCACCACGGCAAACCCCCGCCCCTGCTCGCCGGCCCGCGCCGCCTCGATGGCCGCGTTGAGCGCCAGCAGGTTGGTCTGGTCGGCGATTTCCTTGATCACGTTGACGATCGAGGAGATCTGGTCCGAGTGCTGACCGAGCTCGGCGATCTGCGCCGCCGCGCCCTGCACGGTATCGGCGATGCGCTGCATGCTGCCGAGGGTTTCCTGGATCACCGCGCCGCCCTCGGCCGACTGCCGGCCCGAGTCGCTGGACAGGCCGTGCGCCTCGTTGGCGTTGTCGGCGACATGGTTGATGCTCACGGTCAGTTCCTCCACCGTCGCCGCCATGCTCGAGGCCGCCTGCGACTGCTCCTGGGTGGACACCGACAGCTGGGTGGAGGCGCTGGAAATGTTCTGCGCCGCCTCGACCAGTTGCCCGGCACCGGCACGAATCTGCCCGATCATTTCGCGCAGGCGTTGCTGCATGGTGGCGAAGGCATCGAGTAGCACACCGATCTCGTCACGCCCGGCCCGCTCGATATTCGAGTCGAGACGCCCTTGGGCGACGCTGCGCGCCACTTCGACGACCTGCTGCAGACGCCCGGCGATGCTGCGCGAGAGCAGGAAGGCAACGCTGATGGCCAGTACCGTGGCGAGCAGGCCACCTACCAGCAGAATCACCAGCGACAGCGACTTGGCGTCGTTCATCGAGGTGGTGCGCTGCTCCAGCAGTCCACGTTCTTCGGCCTGCACCTCGCCCAGCAGGCGGCGCATGGCGTCCATCTTGACCTTGGCATTACCCGCCGCCACCTGCTCGATCAGCGCATCGAAGCTCTGCGCGCCGGCGGCCACCTGGCGACGCAGCTCGAGGAGGCTGTTGATGTCTTCGCGCAGCCATTGCTCGTACACGCTCTGCAGTTCGGCGAAGCGGCGCTGTTGAGCGGGGTTGTCGCGGGTGAGCTGGCGCAGGTCGGCCAGGTGTACTTCGAAGTCCTTCTGCCCAGCTCGCAGGGGCTCGAGGAACTGGTCCCGCCCGGTGATCGCGAAACCGCGCGCGCCGGTTTCGATATTGATCAGGCTGGCCAGCAGATCGGTCGATTCGATGATCACGTCATAGGTGTGGATATTCAGCCGTACCGACCGCTCGACCTGACCGAAACCACGCCAGGTCGACAGTACCAGCACCAGGATGATCAGCAGCACGACACCGAAACCCGAGTACAGCTTCTGGGAGATGTTGAGATTGGCAAACATGAGGGAAACCTCTGACTCGGCAAGGAGCGGATAGGGGTGCGTCATTCGACCGCACATCTGGCACCAAGCCATTATGCATATCAATACAACAGTTGTACAAATAAATTTTCATGTACAACTTTTCACATCCAGGCGCCCTAAACGAAAACCCCGCCGGGCTTTTGGCCGGGCGGGGCTTTCGCGGTGCCGTTGCCGATCAGGCGCAGGCGGCTTGCATCTGGCGATGCGTATCGATGAGGTGCTGCACCACGCCGGGATCGGCCAGCGTGGAGATGTCGCCGAGTGCGTCGTATTCGGCGGTGGCGATCTTGCGCAGGATACGGCGCATGATCTTGCCCGAGCGGGTCTTCGGCAGGCCCGGGGCCCACTGGATCACGTCCGGCGTGGCGATCGGACCGATCTCCTTGCGCACCCAGTTGCGCAGTTCCTGGCGCAGCTGCTCGGAGGACTCCTCGCCGGCGTTCAGGGTGACGTAGACATAGATGCCCTGCCCCTTGATGTCGTGCGGTACGCCGACCACTGCGGCCTCGGCCACTTTCGGGTGGGCGACCATGGCGCTCTCGATCTCGGCAGTGCCCATGCGGTGGCCGGAAACGTTGAGCACGTCGTCGACGCGACCGGTGATCCACCAGTAGCCGTCTTCGTCGCGGCGCGCGCCGTCACCGGTGAAGTACATGCCCTTGAAGGTCTTGAAGTAGGTATCGACGAAGCGGTCGTGGTCGCCGTACAGGGTACGCGCCTGACCCGGCCAGGAATCGATGATCACCAGGTTGCCTTCGGCCGGCCCCTCGATGATGTTGCCCAGGTTGTCCACCAGCGCCGGCTGTACGCCAAAGAAAGGACGCGCGGCGGAGCCCGGCTTCATCGGGTGGGCACCCGGCAGCGGGGTCATCAGGCAGGCACCGGTTTCGGTCTGCCACCAGGTATCGACGATCGGGCAACGGCTCTGACCGACGTTCTCGTAATACCACTGCCAGGCTTCCGGGTTGATCGGCTCGCCGACCGAACCCAGCAGGCGCAGGCTGGAGCCGTCGGCGCCGGCCACGGCAGCCTTGCCTTCGGCCATCATGGCGCGGATGGCGGTCGGGGCGGTATAGAGGATGTTGACCTTGTGCTTGTCGATGATCTTGGCCACGCGGGTGACGTCCGGGTAGTTCGGTACGCCTTCGAACATCACGGTGGTGGCGCCGTTGGCCAGCGGTCCGTAGATCAGGTAGGTGTGGCCGGTGACCCAGCCGATGTCGGCGGTGCACCAGAAGACCTCGCCCGGCCGGTAGTCGAACACGCGCTCATGGGTCAGCGAGGCGTACACCAGGTAGCCGCCGGTGGTGTGCAGCACGCCCTTCGGCTTGCCGGTGGAACCGGAGGTGTAGAGGATGAACAGGGCTTCCTCGGCGCCCATTTCCTTCGGCGCGCAGGCGCTGCCGGCGACCTTCATCAGGTCTTCGTACCAGATGTCGCGATGCTGGTTCCACTTGATCTCGGACCCGGTGCGCTGGACCACGATGACCTTCTGCACGCTGTGGGTTTCCGGGTTGGTCAGCGCGTCGTCGACGTTGGCCTTCAGCGCCACCTTCTTGCCGCCGCGCACGCCCTCGTCGGCGGTGATCACCACCTTGGACTGGCAGTCGATGATGCGGCCGGCCAGGGCTTCCGGGGAGAAGCCGCCGAATACTACCGAGTGGATAGCGCCGATACGGGCGCAGGCCAGCATGGCCACTGCCGCTTCGGGAATCATCGGCATGTAGATGGTCACCACGTCGCCGCGGTGGATGTCCTGACCACGCAGGGCGTTGGCGAACTTGCACACCTGCTCGTGCAGCTCACGGTAGGTGATTTCCCTGTGCTCGGACGGGTCGTCGCCTTCCCAGATGATGGCGATCTGATCGCCGCGCTCTTCCAGATGACGGTCGAGGCAGTTGTAGGAGACGTTCAGGGTGCCGTCGGCGTACCACTTGATATCGACGTGGTGATCGTCGAAGGAGGTCTGCTTGACCTTGGTGTAGGGCTTGATCCAGTCGATGCGCTTGCCCTGCTCGCGCCAGAAACCCTCGGGGTTGACTACCGACTGTTGGTACATGGCCTTGTAGGTGGCCTCGTCAGTGAGGGTCCGTGCGGCCACCTCGGGACGCACAGGGTAAAGAGACGCAGCACTCATGGAATCACCTCGGCGGGTAGTTGTTTTTGTATGGTGCCTTTTGTATCCCCCGACCCTTCGTGAGGCCATTCGACCATGGTCTTACCACTCTAAGACCATGGTCTTGCAACAGTTTCCGGCGCATGCCGAGCCAATTCGGCAGCGCCAGGGATATGTCGACAGGACGCAAAAACCCGGCACTAGGCCGTAATGCTGTTCACATAAGAAACAGTGGACCGCGATCAGTCCCCTCGCCCCTCCGGGGAGAGGGTTAGGGCGGGCCGCGTTCGGGGAGGGGAAATGGCAGTTCCGCGGTGTTTTCAGCCCTCTCCCCTAACCCCTCTCCCATAAATGGGAGAGGGGAACGAAGCGTTTACCACCTTAAGTGAACAGCATTACGGCACTAAGGCCGGGCACAGAGGTAGACGCAGAGTCGACGGCAGATAGGGTGAGCGTCACTGCCTAGCGGACGCAGACCGTCCCGGGAGGCGTTACCACGAGGGCCGACGGCGGGTAAAAGACCGCCCCGGGTACGTGGGCCCGGGACGGTCGTGGTGCTCAGGGCTGGTTGGCGGCCTGCGCGGCCTCGATCACATCAGGACCGATCTCCGCTTCGAACTTCTGCCAGGCCGGGCGCACGGCGTCACGCCAGGCGGCACGCTGCTCGGGGGTCAGAGTGATGATCTCGCTCTTGCCGGTGTCGAGGATGGCCTGGCGCGCTTCGGCGTTCAGCGCCTCGGCCTGCTTGTTCACCTCGACGGTCACCTCGTCGACGATCTGCTCCAGCGCGCTGCGGATGTCCGCCGGCAGGCCGTTCCAGAACCGGGTGTTGGTGATCAGCAGGTAGTTGCCGATGGCATGGTTGGACTCGGTCATGTACTTCTGCACCTCGAAGTACTTCTGCGAGTAGATGTTCGACCAGGGGTTGTCCTGGGCGTTGACCACGCCGGTCTGCAGGCCCTGATAAATCTCGGCGAAACTCATCTTGCGCGGCACAGCGCGCAGGGCGCTGTACTGCGCGGCCTGTAGATCGGATGGCTGTACGCGGAATTTCTGCCCACGGGCGTCGCTTGGCTCGACCAGCGGCTTGTTGGCGGTGAGCTGACGCATGCCGTTGAGCCAGTAGGCCAGGCCGGTGATGCCCTTGCTCTCCATCGACTTGAGCAGCGCCCTGCCTTTTTCCGAGGACTGGAAGCGCTGCGCGGCGGCCACGTCGTCGAACAGGAACATCATGTCGAACAACTGCAACTGCTTGGTGTACTGCTCCAGCTTGGAAGGTGCCGGCGCGAGCATCTGCACTTCGTTCAGCAACAGCGCCTCCATTTCCTTGCCATCGCCATACAGCGAGGAGTTGGCGTAGACATCGACCTTGACCTTACCAGCCAGGCGCTCCTCAACCAGCTTCTTGAACAGCAGCGCGCCCTGGCCCTTGGGCGTGCTGTCGGCGGTGATATGGGAGAACTTGATCAGGATCGGGGCGGTCGGCTGCGACTCGGCTGCGTGTGCCGACAGCGCGCCAAGCAGTGCGCAACCGGCGAGCACGCCGGCCAGGCCATGGCGGATGAATGAGAACTTCATGGAGAGCTCCTGTTGTTTTTGTCTGAGCGTCGAGGGAGAAACCCCTTCGATTGGCCCGGACTCTACTGCGCCCCTGCACAAGCTGAAATTCACATTTGGACAACCGAGCCTTCGGCATTCACGAAGGCTGCGTTGAAAGCTCCTCTGCCGATGAGCTGTTACGCAGGTGATCGAGCATCTGCTTCGCGGTCAGCGAAAGGTTGTCCTGGTTACGCACCGCCACCTTGAGTTCGCGCCTGGCCCAGGGGTCATGCAGCGGGATCACCCGCACATCCAGCGCCGGCAGATAGGTGCGTACCGCCAGATCCGGCAGCACGCCGACGCCCATGCCGGTGTGGATCATCCGGCAGATGGCCTCGAAGCTGCGCACCTGGATGCGCAGGCGCAAGGCCACGCCCTGGCTGTGCGCCGAATGCTGCAGCAGGCTGTGCAGGGAGGCGTCCTGCTGCAGGCCGATGAAATCGAAGCCCACCGCCTCGCGCAGAAATAAGCCGTCGCGTTCGGCCAGGGGATGCTCGCGCGGGGTGACCAGCACCAACTGATCGTGACGGTAAGTGAACACCTGCAGGTCCTCGGCCGGCACATGCCCGGCGAAGATGCCGATATCGGTCAGCCCCTCGCGCACCGCACGGATAGTCTCGCTGCTGACCCGCTCTTCCAGGTCGATCTTCACCTGCGGGTGCAGGCGACTGAAGCTGGCCAGATCCTCGGGCAGAAACTCGATCACCGCCGAGGTGTTGGCGTGGATGCGCACATGGCCCTTGACCCCTTCGCTGAACTCGCTGAGGTCGGCGTTGAGCTGTTCGAGGTTGTCCATCATGTTGCGCGCATGGTGCAGCAGCGCGTGGCCGGCCGGGGTCAGCTCGACGCCCTTGGGCTGGCGATAGAGCAGCGCAATGCCGAGCTGGTTCTCTAGGTCGCTGACGCGCTTGCTCACTGCCGCCAGGGCCAGGTGCTCGCGCTCGGCGGCGCGGGTCAGGCTGCGCTCGTCGGCAATGGCCACGAACAACTTGAGGGTGACGAAATCGATGCGGCGCATGGAGTCTCCATTTCGTGCCTGGCGAAGCGAAGCTGCCAGAAGGCTGATTTACAGCATGCCACTTCGCGATACGCGAAGCCTAGCTTGGCCATTGAGCAATTGTCGGCACCGCGCCGCTGCGCCATCCTGCGCACCACGAGAAACGCACAGGCAAATCGGGTGCAGCCATGACTCAAAACAACACCAGCAACATGGCCCTGCAGGGGCTCAAGGTGATCGAGATGGGCCAGCTCATCGCCGGTCCCTTCGCCAGCAAGCTGCTCGGCGAATTCGGCGCCGACGTGATCAAGATCGAGCCGCCGGGCGTCGGCGACCCGCTGCGCAAGTGGCGCAAGATCAAGGACGGCACCTCGCTCTGGTGGCACGTGCAGTCGCGCAACAAGCGCTCGCTGACCCTCGACCTGAAACAGGCCGAAGCCCAGGACATCGTGCGCAAGCTGGTGAGCGAGGCCGACGTGCTGGTGGAGAACTTCCGCCCCGGCACGCTGGAAGGCTGGGGCCTGGGTTATGACGCGCTGAAGGCGATCAACCCGCGCCTGATCATGCTGCGCATCTCCGGCTACGGGCAGACCGGCCCCTACCGCGACCTGCCCGGCTTCGGCGTGATCGGCGAAGCCATGGGCGGCCTGCGCCACCTTTCCGGCTACCCCGGCCAGGCGCCGGTGCGCGTGGGCATCAGCATCGGTGATTCGCTGTCGTCGCTGTACGGCGTGATCGGCGTGCTGCTGGCCCTTCAGGAGCGGGCGCGCAGCGGCGAAGGCCAGGAAATCGACGTGGCGCTGTACGAGTCGGTATTCGCCATGATGGAAAGCCTGATCCCCGAATACGATGCCTTCGGCTACGTCCGCGAGCCGGCCGGCAGCGCCCTGCCCGGCATCACGCCGTCCAACTCCTACCCCTGCAACGACGGCAGCTACGTGCTGATCGCCGGCAATGGCGACAGCATTTACAAGCGCCTGATGAGCCTGATCGGCCGCGACGACCTGGGCAACGACCCGCGCCTGGCGCAGAACGACGGGCGCAGCCAGCATGCCGAGCTGATCGACGGCGCCATCGCCGAGTGGACCGCCCAGCGCGGCCGCGACGAGGTGATCGAAGCGCTCAAGGGCGCACGCGTGCCGGCCGGCTACCCCTACACCGCCGCCGATATCGTGCAGGACCCGCACTACCTGGCGCGGCAGATGATCGAGCAGGTGCAGACCAGCGTCGGCCCGCTGAAGGTGCCGGGCGTGCTGCCCAAGCTCAGCCGCACGCCGGGCCGCATCGGCAGCGGCGGCCCGCAACTGGGCGAGCACAACGACGACATCCTCGCCGGGCTTGGCCTGAGCGACGAACAGGTCGCCGGCCTGCGCGAGCGCGGCGTCATCTAACAGCTACCGCGTAGGGTGCGCCGTGCGCACCAGTCCGTAGCCCGGATGAAATTCGGGGATAGCCGACGTATTTCCCCGGATTGCATTCGGGCTACAAGGGCTGCCGAGTAGGGTGGGCAACGCGAAGCTTGTCCACCACCCCATACAAGCCGGTGCGCACAGCGCACCCTACGTCGCTTGCCGCTCATCCTGAGGATTTACCATGAGCAAACGCCTCTACATCCAGGACGTCGCCACCCGCGACGGCTTCCAGATCGAAGCCACCTTCGTGCCCACCGAAGACAAGGTCGCCCTGATCGATCGCCTGTCCCACACCGGCCTGGCCAAGATCGAGGTCACCTCCTTCACCTCGCCCAAGGCCATTCCCAATCTGCGTGATGCTGAAGAAGTGATGCGCAGCATCCAGCGCGTGGCAGGCGTGGAGTACACCGTGCTGGTGCCCAACGTGAGGGGCTGCGAGCGCGCGCTGTCATGCGAGGTGGATGAGATCAACCTGGTGATGTCAGCCAGCGACACCCATGGCCTGGCCAACCTGCGCATGACGCCGGAGCAGTCCCTGGCGCAGTTCGCCGAGATCATCGAGGTGACGCGCGGCAGCGGCGTATTTATCAACGCCTCGCTGTCGACCACCTTCGGCTGCCCTTTCGAGGGCGAGGTGCCCGAGGCCCGCGTGCATGAGCTGACCGAGCGATTGCTGGAGATCGGCGTACAGGGCGTGACCCTGTGCGACACCACCGGCATGGCCGACCCGGCGCAGGTCGAGCGCATCTGCCGCGAGTCGCTGCAACGCTGGCCCGAGGCGGTGTTCACCGCGCATTTTCACAACACCCGCGGCATGGGCCTGGCCAACGCCCTGGCGGCGCTGAATGCCGGCATCGACCGCTTCGACGCCTCGCTCGGCGGCCTTGGCGGTTGCCCCTACGCGCCGGGTGCCAGCGGCAATATCTGCACCGAGGACCTGGTGCACATGTTCCAGCGCATGGGCCTGGACACCGGCGTGAACCTCGACGCCCTGCTCGACGCCGCTGCCACCCTGCCCGAGCTGATCGGCCACGACGTGCCAGGCGCCATCCTCAAGGCCGGCAAAGCGGATCGCCGCTATCCCAAGCCGAAGTGGATGCAGGACGCCGGCCTCTGAAGCCGCTGAACGCACCCGCCACAAGCGGCGGCTGCATATGGCCACACCGGTGCGCACGTCTCACAGGCTGCAGCGCGCCAAAATGAAAAAAAGGGCGACCAATTGGTCGCCCGCCCATTCAAGGCATTCCTCGGAAGAAATGCGGAAACGCTTGCACCCTTATCACGCAGGATGATCGGGTGAGAGAAGTGTCGCCGCAGTGCGGTGTCCGCGCCTATTGCACCAAGGTCGTACGGCAGCAGCGGCCACAGGGGCGACCATAATGTCCTTCCAGCCCGTGCAGGAGCCCGTATGAAGCCCGAGCACCTCAGCCTGCTGCAGCAGGCACCGGCCAGCACCCAGGTCGATGACACCTGGGCCAGGTTGTGTTGTGAACAGGCCCTGCTCGCAATCGAGGAAGGCTGTTACGCGGTCGGCGCCGTACTGGTCGACGAGGCCGGTGAACTGCTGTGCAGCAGCCGCAATCAGGTGTTCGCCGGGCCCTATGCCAGCGCCGCGCATGCCGAGATGCAGGTGCTCGATCAGCTGGAAGCCGAGTATCCGCAACTCGACCGCAGCGGCCTGGCGCTCTATGTCAGCCTGGAGCCCTGCCTGATGTGCTACGGCCGTATCCTGCTGGCTGGCATCCGTCGCGTGCGCTATCTGGCGCGCGACAGAGATGGCGGCTTCGCCGCTCGGCCGCCGCGCCTGCCGCGGGCCTGGGCCAATCTCGCATCGCAACTGTCGGTGGCTCAGGCCAAGGCCGATCCCTACTGGATCGACCTGGCCGAGCGGATGATCGACCGCCTGCAGGACAGGCAGGCGATGCGCGAGCGCGTGATCGCCGCCTGGCGCGGCGGCAAGGCGGATTGACAGGTATCGCGATCCGTAGGGTGCGCCGTGCGCACCAAAGCCGTGGGCTCAGCCGGACCATTGGGATACTGCCACGATCCCGTAGGGTGCGCCGTGCGCACCGAGAATGGCGGGCATCACCGGCACCAGCGAAGCTTTGGTGCGCATGGCGCACCCTACGCCGCAGCCCCCACCTGCGCAGCGAGCCGATAAGGTAGGGTGCGCCGCGCGCACCGAAAATTACGGGCATCACCGGCACCAGAAAAGCCTTGGTGCGCATGGCGCACCCTACTCCTTGCCCAGGCCATGCTGGCGCAGCTTGTTGGCGATGGTGGTGTGCGACACGCCGAGGCGCTTGCCCAACTGGCGGCTGCTGGGGTGGTCGTGGTACAGCCGCTCCAGCACCGCCTTTTCGAAGCGGCCGAGGATGTCGTCAAGGCTGCCTTCCACCGAGAACTCGCCGAGCGGCTGCGGCGCGCCGTAGTCCGGCAGGCGGATGTGCTCGGCCTTCACCGTGCCGCCGTCGCATAGCGAAACCGCCTGAAACAGCACGTTCTCCAGCTGCCGCACGTTGCCCGGCCAATGGTAATGGGCCATGCGCTCGAAGGCCTGCGGCGCCAGCTTCGGCAGCGCACAACCGATCTGCCGACTGGCCGAGTCGAGAAAGTGCTCGACCAGCGGCTCCAGCCCGTCGAGGCACTCGCGCAGTGGCGGAATATGCAAGCTGAGCACGTTGAGGCGGTGATAGAGATCCTGACGAAACTCGCCTCGGGCGCACAGCTCGGACAGATCGACCTGAGTGGCGCAGATCACCCGCACGTCCAGGTACACCTCCTCGTCGCTGCCGACGCGGCGGAAGCAGCCGTCCTGCAGAAAGCGCAGCAGCTTGGCCTGCAGACGCGGGCTCATCTCGCCGACGCCATCGAGAAACAGCGTGCCGCCTGCAGTCAGCTCCAGCAGACCGAGCTTGCCTTCCGGACGCGCGCCCTCGAAGGCGCCGGGGCCGTAACCGAACAGCTCGGTCTCGGCCATGGACTCGGGCAACCCCGCGCAATTGAGCGCCATGAACGGCGACTGCCCGCGCGGGCTGGCCAGGTGGCAGGCGCGCGCCAGCAATTCCTTGCCGGTGCCGGTCTCGCCCTCGATCAGCAGCGGCGCATCCAGCGGCGCCATGCGCCGCGCCTCCCTGACCACCGCCGCCATGACCTTGGAGCTCTGGAAGATCGAGTCGAAGCCGCGCAGTTCCTGCTTGCGCACGTGGTAGATGCGCTCACCCACCCGATCGGCGCGGTGCAGGGTCAGCACGGCGCCGGCCAGTGCCTCGCTGTCGTCGTGCTCGTTCTGCAGCGGGGCAATGTCGGCGAGGAACACGTCGCCCTTGATCTTCACCCGCAGGCCGTTGATCCGCGTCTTGTTGGCGCGCACCAGTTCGGGCAGATCGAAATCTTCGGCATAACGCGACAGGGCCATGCCCGGCACCTCGTCCACGCGCACGCCGAGCAACTGCGCGGCGCTGCGGTTGGCCGCGACGATACTGCCGGCCATGTCGATGGACAGCACCGGAAAGTCCAGCGCGCCGAGCAACGCATTGAGTTCCAGGTGACGCCGCTCGCTGGGCATCAGACCGACACGCTTGACGCCGAACACACCGGCAATGGCCTCGAACTTCGGCCGCAGCGACTGGAATTGCAGATTGATCAGATTCGGGCAATGCAGGTAGATGGCGTTGCCCTGCTCGCCCCCGACTTCGCCCCGGGCGACGTTGATGCCGTAGTCGACCAGCAGGTTGAGGATGTCACGCAGAATGCCGACACGGTTCTGGCAATGGACCTTGATACGCATGGCTCAGGCTCTTGGTCTTGTTATGGGCCGCCTCGGAAAATCGACTGAGCGGCGTAATTTCCGTCAAGAATATGTGACAGCATGACCGAGCAGCAAGCCGATATCTGGCGATTCAGGCAAACGCGTAACCCAAACTTTACAGTTTTGCCCTTTTCACACCCCAAAGCCCTCGCCGCCCAGCCTGCCGTCGCCCGCGCAGGCGGGTTAAACCTGTGTCCAAGACAAGAACAACAGCCCCCTCAAGGAGGCATCGATGAAGACTACGCAGTACCTGGCCCGGGAACCGGACGACAGCGGCTTTATCCACTACCCCGAAGCCGAGCATCAGGTGTGGAACACCCTGATCACCCGACAGCTGAAGGTGATCGAGAATCGCGCCTGCCAGGAATACCTGGACGGTATCGAACAGCTCGGCCTGCCGCACGAGCGCATTCCCCAGCTCGGCGAGATCAACCGCGTGCTCGAGGCCAGCACCGGCTGGCGCGTGGCGCGGGTGCCGGCGCTGATCCCGTTCCAGACCTTCTTCGAGCTGCTGGCCAGCAAGCAATTCCCCGTGGCCACCTTCATCCGCACCCCGGAAGAACTGGACTACCTGCAGGAACCGGACATCTTCCACGAGATCTTTGGCCACTGCCCGCTGCTGACCAACCCCTGGTTCGCCGAATTCACCCACACCTACGGCAAGCTCGGCCTCAAGGCGAGCAAGGAAGAGCGCGTCTACCTGGCGCGGCTGTACTGGCTGACCATCGAATTCGGCCTGCTCGACACCCCGGCCGGCAGGCGCATCTACGGCGGCGGCATCCTCTCCTCGCCGAAGGAGACCCTCTACGCTCTGTCCGACGTGCCCGAGCACCAGGCCTTCGACCCGCTGGAGGCGATGCGCACGCCGTACCGCATCGACATCCTGCAGCCGGTGTATTTCGTTCTGCCCGAACTCAAGCGCCTGTTCGAGCTGGCCCACGAAGACATCATGGCGCTGGTGCACCAGGCCATGCAGATGGGCCTGCACGCACCGAAATTTCCGCCGAAAGCCGCGTAGCCCTACAAGTCCCTCTCGCCCATTTATGGGAGAGGGGTCGGGCGAGAGGGCAGGTGGTTCACGCTATCTTCCCTTTGACCATTGCGGTGGAAAACGCTTCGCGGTTTTCCACCCTACGAAAATCTATTCAGCGAGTAGCCCGGATGAAATCCGGGATCGCCCGTAGACTCGGTCCCGGATTTCATCCGGGCTACGAACAATCAGGAGAATCCTCATGAGCCTTGCCCAAGCCCAATGCGAAGCCTGCCGCGCCGACGCGCCGAAGGTGTCCGATGAAGAACTGGCCGAACTGATCCGCGAGATTCCGGACTGGAACATCGAGGTGCGCGGCGACCATATGGAGCTGGAGCGCGTTTACCTGTTCAAGAACTTCCGCCACGCCCTGGCCTTCACCAACGCCGTTGGCGCCATCGCCGAGGAAGTCGGCCATCACCCGGCCCTGCTCACCGAATGGGGCAAGGTCACCGTCACCTGGTGGAGCCACGAGATGCGCGGCCTGCACCGCAACGACTTCATCATGGCCGCGCGCACCGATGTGCTCGCCGCCGCCGCCGAGGGTCGCAAGTGAGCCATTTCGCCAGCCTCGTCCGGGTGCCGGGCGACCCGATCCTGAGCCTGATGGAAGCCTATCGCCAGGACCGCAACGCGGCCAAGCTGGACCTGGGCGTCGGCGTGTACAAGGACGCCCAGGGCCTGACGCCAATTCCTCACGCAGTGAAGCTGGCCGAGCAGCGCCTGCTCGACAGCGAACTGACCAAGACCTACGTCGGCGGCCATGGCGATGCGGCGTTCGGCGAGCGCCTGAGCCAGTTGGTGCTGGGGGCCAACTCGCCGCTGCTGACCGAGCAGCGCGCCGGCGCAACGCAAACACCGGGTGGTACCGGTGCATTGCGTCTGGCGGGCGATTTCATCCGCCACTGTCTGCCAGGACGCGGCATCTGGCTCAGCGCCCCGACCTGGCCGATCCACGAGACGCTTTTCGCCGAGGCCGGCCTCAAGGTCGGCCACTACCCCTACGTCGGCGCTGACAACCGCCTCGACGTAGAGGCGATGATCGCGGCGCTGGCCCACCTGCCCAAGGGCGATGTGGTGCTGCTGCACGCCTGCTGCCACAACCCCACCGGCTTCGACCTCAGCCCGCGCGACTTCAAGCGTGTGCTCGAGGTGGTCAAAGCGCGCGAGCTGCTGCCGCTGATCGACTTCGCCTACCAGGGCTTCGGCGACGGCCTGGAGCAGGACGCCTGGGCGGTGCGCCTGTTCGCCGCCGAACTGCCGGAGCTGCTGATCACCAGCTCCTGCTCGAAGAACTTCGGCCTGTATCGCGAGCGCACCGGCGCGCTGATCGTCTGCGCCGGCGATGCCGACAAGCTCGTCGACATCCGCAGCCAACTGGCCTACCTCGCCCGCAACCAGTGGTCGACGCCGCCGGCCCACGGCGCCGCAGTGGTGGCCGAGATTCTCGGCGACGCCGAGCTCAGGAAGCTGTGGCAGGACGAACTGGAGAGCATGCGCCTGCGCGTCGCCAGCCTGCGTCGCGGCCTGGTCGAGGCGCTGGCACCGCACGGTTTGAGTGAGCGTTTCGCGCATATCGCCGAGCAGCGCGGCATGTTCTCCTACACCGGCCTGACGCCCGTGCAGGTGCAGCGCCTGCGTGAGGAATTCAGCGTGTACATGGTCGGCAGTGGCCGCGCCAACGTCGCCGGGTTGGACGCCACCCGCCTGGAGCAGCTGGCTGCCGCCATCGCGCGAGTTTGCGGCTAGCTCGATTTTCGGTGCGCGCGGCGCACCCTACGTCGTATCGCCCCACGCGCGGATAGGTCCTGACGGCGTAGGGTGCGCCATGCGCACCAATGCTGCCTTGGTACCGGCTGCCGCCTACCATTGTCGGTGCGCCATGCGCACCAGTGCTGCCCTGGCACCGGCTGCTGATCGACATTTTCGGTGCGCGCGGTGCACCCTACCTGATCCAACGGACGGCTGGCGTTGCCCCGTGGCGGTGCAACAAGCGGCGAGATGCGCTGCATATTTTTTCGCATTTTTTATTTCTGCTTAAATTTCAAACAGTTACAAACCAGCCAAAGACCACCTGGCCCGTTCCCTGCTTGCACCCATGGGCGTACTGGCCTAGGGTAGATCGCCATGTGGTCCCTGATTGCCCCCATCAGCTCGCTGCTGAGCGGAGTGGCACTTCTCCTGCTCGGCAATGGGCTGCTCAATACCCTCCTGACCCTGCGTGGCGTCGCCGAAGGCTACTCCACCACGATGCTCGGCCTGATCATGTCCGGGTACTTCGTCGGGTTCCTCCTCGGTACCTGGCTGGCGACACCGCTGGTCAGACGCATCGGGCACATTCGCGCGTTCGCCTGCTGTGCCGCGCTCGCCGCCATCGCCGCCCTGCTCCATCTGCTGCTGATCGATCCCTGGGTCTGGCTGTGCCTGCGCGTGCTCTACGGCCTGGGACTGGTGACGCTGTACATGGTCATCGAGAGCTGGCTCAACGCCCAGGCGCCCAACGAGAAACGCGGCCAGGTATTCGCCGTGTACATGGCCGTCAACCTCGGCGCCCTGGCGCTGGCCCAGCAACTGCTGCACCTGGCCGACCCGGTACAGTTCACCCTGTTCGCCATCGCCGCCATCCTCATCAGCGCGGCGCTGATGCCCATCACCCTCACCCGCCAGGCACAACCAAGCCTGCCGGAAACGCCGCCGACCAACCTGCGCCAGCTTTGGCGGATCGCACCACTGGCGATCATCGCCGCGGGCCTGTCCGGCCTGGCGATGGGCGGTTTCTGGGGCATGGCGCCGGTCTATGCCAGCCTGGCCGGCTTCGATACGCCTGGCGTCGGCCTGCTGATGACCGCCACCATTCTCGGCGGCGCCCTGCTGCAATGGCCCATCGGTATCTATTCGGATCGTCACGACCGGCGCCAGGTACTGCTCTGGGTGGTGATACTGGCGGTCGCCCTGGCGCTGATCATGAGCCTGCTGCCCGCCGGCCCGCTGCTGCTCGGCGCCATCTTCATCTGGGGCGGCCTGGCCTTCGCCATCTACCCCATCGCCGTGGCGCAACTGATCGACCAGCTGCACGCCGACGAGATCCTTTCCGGCTCCGCCAGCCTGCTGATGGTCAACGGTATCGGCTCGGTGTGCGGGCCGCTACTGGCCGGCATGCTGATGGAACATCTGGGCGCCAGCGCGCTGCCGCTGTACTTCGCCTGCACCCTTGGTTTGCTGGCGGCCTACACCTTCTACCGCCTGCGCCACGTCAGCGACCTGGTCAGTGGCGACGCCGCACACTTCGTGCCCATGCTGCGCACCAGCCCCACCGTGCTGGAGCTGATGCCCGACGCCCCGCCCCCCGAACCTTGCGACACGGAGGAAAGCCCGACTCACGCATCCTGAGGATGCACCGCCGGCTGCTTCGGCAAGGCCCCGAGCCTATCCCAAGCAGCCAGAACACCGGCGCCCGGCGCCACTTCTGGAGAAACAACGATGCTACTTGCCACCGACCTGGATGGAACCTTTCTCGCCGGCGATCCCGAAGACCGCCTGAGCCTCTATCAGACCATCGCCGCCCACCCCGAGATCAAGCTCGCCTACGTTACCGGGCGTAGCCTGGAGGCGGTGCTGCCGCTGCTGGCCGACCCGACGCTGCCGCAGCCGGATTTCATCATCGCCGACGTCGGCGCGACCCTGGTGCATGGCGACAGCCTGCAGCCGATCCAGCCGCTGCAAAGCGTGGTCGATGCCCGCTGGCCCGGGGAAACCCAGGTGGCCAGCGCCATCGAGCCGTTTGGCCTGGAGCGCCAGGACGTGCCGCAGGCGCGGCGCTGCTCCTACTTCTGCACGCCCGAACAAGCGGCCAACCCACAGCTGCGCAAGGTCGCCGATGAGCTGGGCTGCGACCTGCTCTACTCGGCCGAGCTGTACCTGGATTTTTTGCCCAAAGGCGTGAACAAGGGCAGCAGCCTGCAGGCCCTGGCCGACTGGCTGGAGCTCGACCACGCCCAGGTGCTGGCGGCCGGCGATACGCTCAATGACCTGTCCATGCTCAGTGCCAGCTTCCACGGCGTCTGCGTCGGCCAGTCGGAAAGCGCGCTGCTGGAGGCCACCGCCAACCACTCGCGTACCCTGCACGCCAGCCGCCCAGGCTGTGGCGGGATTCTCGAAGCCTTCGCTCATTTCGGTTTTCTCGGCGAGCATGGCATCGCTGCCGAACGCCGCCAGGCCGCGCAGCCGGGCAAGGCCGAACTGGTGATGGTCTACCACCGTCTGCCCTATGAGGAATACCGCAACGCCGCCGGCAAGCTGCAGCGCCGCCGACCCACCTCGCCCAACGGCATCATCCCCACCCTGCTGAGCTTCTTTGGAGACGGGCGCAAGGGCTCCTGGGTAGCCTGGGCGGTGCACGAGGGTGACGAGCCGTTCGACAGCCACACCACGGTGGACGCCGAGCGCTACCCCAAGCTCACCGCCGCGCGGGTCAAGCTGAGCAAGGACGAAGTGGACATCTTCTACAAGCGCTTCTCCAAGGAGGCCTTCTGGCCGACCCTGCACACCTTCTGGGAGCGCGCCACCTTCAACGAGGACGACTGGCAGGTGTACCTCAAGGTCAACCGCGCCTTCGCCGAGCGCACCGCGCTGGAGGCCGCCGAGGGCGCCATCGTCTGGCTGCACGACTACAACCTGTGGATGGTGCCGGCCTACCTGCGCGAGCTGCGCCCGGACCTGCGCATCGCCTTCTTCCACCACACCTACTTCCCCTCGGCCGACCTGTTCAACGTGCTGCCCTGGCGCCGGCAGATCGTCGGCAGCCTGCTGCAATGCGACTACATCGGCTTCCACATCCCGCGCCAGGTGGAGAACTTCGTCGACGTCGCCCGTGGTGTATTCCCGCTCAAGGCGCTGGAAAGACAGAGCTGCGCGCCGCGCTTCATCACCTACGGCTGCGCCGTAGGCCTGGAGCGCATGACCACCGAGCTGGATACCGGCAGCCGCCGGGTCAGGCTCGGCGCGCACCCGGTCGGGCTGGATATCGACCGCGTACGCAGCGCCCTGGAGGCGCCGAAGATCAAGGAATTGATGGCACAGCTGCGCGAGGAGATGCAGGGCGTGAAGCTGATTCTCTCGGTGGAACGCCTCGACTACACCAAAGGCATTCTGGAAAAGCTAAACGCTTACGAGCGCCTGCTCGACGACAACCCCGAGCTGATCGGCAAGGTCACCCTGGTCAGCGTGTGCGTGCCCGCGGCCCGCGAGATGACCATCTACGACGAGCTGCAGACGCAGATCGAGCAGGCCGTGGGCCGCATCAACGGCCGTTTCGCCCGTATTGGCTGGACGCCACTGCAGTTCTTCTTCCGCAGCCTGCCGTTCGAGGAAGTCAGCGCCTGGTATGCCATGGCCGACGTGATGTGGATCACCCCGCTGCGCGACGGCCTCAACCTGGTGGCCAAGGAGTTCGTCGCCGCGCAAGGTCTGCTCGGCGGACGCGGTGTGCTGGTGCTATCGGAATTCGCCGGCACCGCTGCCGAACTCAAGGGTGCGTTGCTGACCAACCCGCACGACCCCGCCGACCTGGCGCAGACCTGCTACCTGGCGCTGAACATGCCGGCGAGCGAGGCCAAGGCGCGTCTGCGCGAGCTGTTCGATATCGTCTGCTTCAACGATATTCGCCGCTGGGGCGAGGACTTCCTGGCCGGCGTCGAGCCGGCACAGGACGATGAGGTGCTGGAGCTGGCGGGCTAGATTCGCCGCCAGAATTGCTTTCGTAACCAGGCAAAGCCCCCGGATTGCATCCGGGCTACGCGGTACGCACCGCGTACTCCAAGCGGTAGGGTGCGCCGTGCGCACCCAGGCAGGCATGCGCCCTGGCACTACGCGGCTCAGCCCATCTGGCTGTCCACCGTGCAGTTGATCATCCACGGCACGCCGAAGCGGTCGGTGAGCATGGCGAAGCGGGTCGCCCAGAAGGTGGCCTGCAGCTCCATCTGCACCGACCCGCCTTCCGACAGCGCCTCGTACAGACGCTCAGCCTCCGGTACGTTGTCCACCTGCAGGGAGATCGAGCAACCCTTGATGCCCTCATGGGGCGGCCCGCATTCGGGAGCGCTGTCGGACGCCATCAGCAGCTGGTCGCCGACCGTCAGGCACACATGCATGACGCGCTGCTTGTACTCGTCCGCAATCGGCACCTCCTCCGGGCTATCGGCGTAGCGCATCAGCTCCAGCTGCCCGCCAAAAATTTCCGCATAGCGGTTGAAGGCTTCCTCGCACTGGCCATCGAACATCAGATAGGCATGAATCTTCATCGCAACACTCTCCTTAGTTTTCACTGCTGATGCGCGCGCGAATGCGTTCTTCCTGCTCGCGCAACTCGGGGGTGAACTCGGCGCCGAAATCCTCGGCTTCGAAGATCTGGCGAATTTCGATATCGGAGTCGCCGGGCATGGGGTTGGGACAGCGCTTGACCCACTCGATGCATTCCTCGAGCGAGGCCACCTGGAAGATCCAGAAACCGGCGACCAGCTCCTTGGTTTCCATGAACGGGCCGTCGATCACCGTGCGCTGGCTGCCGGAGAACCGTACCCGTGCACCCTTGCTGCTGGGCTGCAGGCCCTCGCCGGCGAGCATCACCCCGGCCTCCACCAGTTCCTCGTTGTAGCGGCCCATGGCCGCCAGCAGCTCCTCGCTGGGCATCACACCGGCTTCGGAATCTGCAGTCGCCTTGACCATCACCATGAAACGCATCGCCTTTCTCCTTGTTCGAGTCGAAATAGCGCAGGGGTCTCCCTACGGCTGACACTGAACCCATGGCAGGGGTTCTGAAGACTAGTCGAACGGGCGATGGACGAATCGACAGCGCGGGGAAACTTTTTTCGAGAAAAGCGCTAGCCATTGCCAGACGCAAAGCGCTTCAACCAAGACCATCCTGCAGACGACTGAGCGCGACATCGGCGTTCGCGCCGTGGCGTTGCAGTGCTTCCTCGAAGAAGGCGATCGACATCGGCTCAGGCAGGTCCCACCTCGGTCCCAGGCGCGCAAGGTCCTCGGCGAACCGGGTAAAGGTGGCGAAATCGCGGGGATAGCGCGAAGGGTCCACACCGACCAGCCGCCCCTCTACCCGCGCCCAGCCGAGCAACTGCTGCCAACGCTCGATGGGGGCCAGACCGACGCCTTCGGTACCGTGGGAGAACAGCAGCATGTCGATCTCCTCGAAACCCGGATGCCGCTGCAGATACTGCTCCAGCAGGCGTGCCGAAGGCTCGACGCCGAACAGCGACCAGTAAGGGATCGCCCGCAGGCGCAGGGTAGTCAGCGGATCGCTGAGCAGAAAGCTGTCCACCAGCAGGCGACGCGAGGGTTCGCCCTGCTCGGCGTACCAGTCGGCGTAGGTGTCGGCCGTCAGCGCGCTGAGCGATTCGGGCTCGGCATGGTCGATGCGGATCAGCCGCCATTGCCGCGCCTCTGCCAGCTCCTGCAGGTCGTCCAGCAGCGCCGGGTCGAAGCCCCACTCGGCCTCGGGTGCCATGTCGTCGGCAGGTGGCGGATCCCAGCGCGGCCGGGCGATACCGTAGCGTGACAGGTACTGGCGCACCCGCGGCGAGCCTTCGAAGTATTCGCTCTCACTCGCCCCACCAGTGGCGCCGAACTGGAACACCGAGCGCGAGGAGGTGCGTGTGACCGGCCACTGGCGATTGCAGGCGCTGACGTAGAGCGTCGCCCCCGGCGCCAGGCTGCGCAGGAGAAACTCGCGGTAGGCCAGTGGCAGGCGCCGATACTTGAGGCGGTAGTAGGCCATGTGCTGCAGCATCAGCCGATCCTGATTGGGATCGTGCATATGGTGCACGGCGATGCGCGCATCCGCGCCGAGCAAGGCGTGGACGATCGGCAGGCCCTGCTCCAGCGCGCGGCGGGCATCGTCCGGGTCGTTGCCCAGCGCGCGCACCGGGCAGAGAAAGGTCTGCGGCAGCCAGGGCACGCCCATGGCCGCCGCCAGGTGCATCAGCGCGCCGTTGGACGACCCGATGAAGGCCGCCGGATAGCGCCGCTGCGGATACAGGCCGGCCATCCACTCGGCGATCGCCTCGACGTCCACCCGCGCGACCTGTGACGGGCCGATGCCTTCGGTCATACCGCCAAAGGCATAGACCTGCTCGCGCAGCTTGCACGGCAGGCGGTTGATGGCCGGCATCAGGCTGTCGAGCAACGGCGACTCGCTCGGGCTGGTGTACGGGCGCCCGCGTAGCGCCAGCGCAAGGGCCTGGACCATGCCGGCTGCCGAATCGAAACGGGCGATGCCCTGCGGTGGCTGGCTCATCGGACCACCTCCGAGGCGTCGCGACCCTCGCGCAGAAAATCGTCGATGAGCTGCGCGAAGCTGTGCGGATGCACGTAGTTCATGGTGTGGGTCGCGCCCTCGACGAGGCGCAGGCGCCCCTTGGGCAGGCGCGCGGCTACTGCCTCGCCCCAGTGCGGCGGCGCCACCGGGTCGCGGCTGCCCTGCACGACCAGGCATGGAGCCTCGATGGCGGCGAGATGATCCTCGATGCGGTAGTGCAGCAGATGCCTGATGCTGCCCAGCACCCGCCAGACGCCGGCCTTGGCGTAATCGATGCGGCCGATGGCGGCACTGGAGCGCTGGCGTTCGCGACGGCCATTGCGCACGGCACGCCAGAGCTGGGGCAACAGGCTGCGCGCCGCCGGGTCGACGGTCGGTCCCTGCAGCACCAGACGCTCCACCCGCTGGGGGTGGCGCACCGCCAGCGCCGTGAGGATCTGGCAGCCGTAGGAATTGCCGATGAAGGTGGCCTTGTCGATGGCGCAGGCGCTGAGCCAGAGGTCGAGCACATCGGCCAGTTGCTCGACGCTCAGCACGCGCCGTGGCGTGCCCGTCGCGCTCTCGCCGTAGCCCGGCAGGTCCGGCGCCAGCACGCGGTAGCCGTTATCGGCCAGCGCCCTGGCCAGCGGCTCCATGTAGCGACTGGAAATGACCAGCCCGTGCACCAGCACCACCACCGGTGCATCGGCAGCGCCGACACTGCGGGTGAATAGCCGCCAGGGGCCGGCCTGAACATGATGACCGTCGATGCCCAGGGCGCGACTGGTGTCGCTCAGCGCCGGCGCGCTCGCCAGTTGCCGATAGCGACGCGTGGCTTCGAAGGTGCCGAGCGCGACGGCGATACCGACCAGGGCGCGGATCCAGGTGCGTGATGGCAGATGAGGCATAAGGACTCCGATGAGACATGAACCTGTCTCTTTCGAGGTCCGGCGTATCGTCGAAGTGCCACCTATTTTGGCAGGCCAGCGTAGAGGCAGCCGCCAACGATGCCTCGGGCAGCCACACGGCGCCGTGATCAGCCGTAGATCGCCGGCTCGCGGTAATGCCGCGGGCAGGCCTGGCCATCGGCGCGGAACAGGTGGCACTTGTTGGCCATCAGGCCCGCGGCGAAGGTTTCGCCCACTGCCACGCGGCGGTCACCATCGCTGCGCAGGGTGATGATGTGCTCCACCCCTTCCAGGCTCAGGTAGATCAGGTTGTGGTCGCCCAGGCGCTCGGCCACGCTGATCTGCCCGTAGAAGGCGAAGTCGGCCTGCTCGGCGGCGACGAAGTGCTCCGGGCGCACGCCCAGGGTCAACTCCTCGCCGGGCTCGACGCCGGTGCCGTCGACCAGCACTCGCATGCGGTAGCCGCCGGGCATCTCGATCTCCACCGCCTCGCTGCTGGCGCTGAGCGCGCGTACCTGGAGGAAGTTCATCTGCGGCGAGCCGAGGAAGCCGGCGACGAAGCGGTTGCGCGGGTAGTGGTAGAGCTCCAGCGGCGCGCCGACCTGGGCGATGCGCCCGGCCTCGAGCACGACGATCTTGTCGGCCATGGTCATGGCTTCGACCTGGTCGTGGGTGACGTAGATCATGGTGGACTTCAGGCGCTGGTGCAGGCGCGAGATCTCGATGCGCATCTGCACGCGCAGGAAGGCATCGAGGTTCGACAGCGGCTCGTCGAACAGGAATACCTTGGGCTCACGCACCAGGGTACGGCCGATGGCCACACGCTGACGCTGGCCGCCGGAAAGGTCCTTGGGCTTGCGTTCGAGCAGCGCATCGAGCTGCAGGATGCGCGAGACCTCCTCCACCTTGCTGCGGACCTGCGCCTTGCCGATCTTCGCCAGCTTGAGGCCGAAGGCCATGTTCTCCGCCACCGTCATGTGCGGGTAGAGGGCGTAGGACTGGAACACCATGCCCACCGAGCGATCCTTGGGCGGCAGGTCGTTGACCCGCTGACCGTCGATCAGCAGCTCGCCGGAGCTGATGTCCTCCAGCCCGGCGATCAGCCGCAGCAGGGTGGACTTGCCGCAGCCGGACGGGCCGACGAAGACCACGAATTCGCCGTCCTCGATGTCCAGGTCGATGTTGCGGGTGATGGCGGTGCCGTCGTAGTGCTTGCAGATGTTGCGCAGGGTAACGCTGGCCATGGGATGCCTCTCGAACGGGGCCGGGAACCGATGGATTCGGCCCGGCCGGAAAGCTTAAGAACCTGCAGGAGCCGGACAGGCTCCTGCAAACGCAAGGGGCCTAGTGTCGCGACAACCATGAGATGTCGATCGCTGTAGGGTGGGTTAGCGGCGCCAACCGCCGAACGCTCGGACACTCCCAGGGTGGCGCGCCGCGTAACCCACCAAGCGATTGACCGCGTTGCGCCGATGGCGGGTTACGCCGCGTCACTCATGCGCTGATGCCGGTTAATGGCGGTATGCGGCTAACCCACCCTACGGGGGATCGCAGTAGCTGGGTAAGACCGCGATCAACCAACACTTCATGCATGTCGCGGCACTAGCCCAGCAGCCGGGCGAAGCCGAACCCATGGGCCGGCAAGTGTACCCAACTGCCGAGGAACTCGGCCGTGCTGGACGGCACGCCCTCCAGCGGCTCGACCATCAGCGGCAGGTCGTAGCGGCGCTCGCGGTCGCCCAGGTTGAACAGGCACAGCCAGGCCTGCTCGCCCAGACGCCGTTCGAACACCAGCAGGTCGTCGTCGTGGTAGCGCACCTGGATATCGCCGTCGATCAGCAGCGGCTGCTCCCGGCGCCAGGCGAGAAAGCGCCGATAGCTGTTGAGCATCGAGGCGCTGTCGTCCTCCTGCACGTCCACGGCCAGGGCGCGGTGGCGTTCGTCCAGCGGCAGCCAGGGTTGCTGGCTGGAGAAACCGGCATGAACGCCGTCGCGTACCCAGGGCATCGGCGTGCGGCAGCCGTCGCGCCCCTTGAACTCGGGCCAGAAGGTGATGCCGTAGGGGTCGACCAGATCCTCGAAGGCCAGTTCCGCCTCGGGCAGGCCGAGCTCCTCGCCTTGGTACAGGCAGACGCTGCCGCGCAGCGACAGCAGCAGCGACATCAGCAGACGGCCGCGCTCCGGGGTGGCGTCGCCCTCGTGGGCCCAGCGGCTCATCACCCGCACCACGTCGTGGTTGCCTACCGACCAGCAGGGCCAGCCGTCGCCGAGCTCGCCCTCGATGGCTTCGATGGTGCTGCGGATGTAGGCCGGGCTGCACTGCGCGGTGAGCAGGTCGAAGGAATAGGCCATGTGCAGGGTATCGCCGCCGCTGGTGTAGGCGGCCATGGTGCGCAGCGAATCGTCACAGCCGATCTCCGCCACCGTGGCGGTGCCGGGGTAGCGCTCCAGCAGCGCACGCAGGCGGCGCAGGAAGTCGAGGTTCTGCGGCTGGGTCTTGTCGTAGAGGTGGCGCTGGTAGGCGTAGGGGTTGTCGACGCGCACGCCGATGCCGCCCTCGCGGATGTCCAGGTTCGGCGGGTTGTTGCGCAGCGCCTGGTCGTGGAAGTAGAAGTTGGCAGCGTCCAGGCGAAAGCCGTCGACGCCCAGCTGCAGCCAGAACTCCATGTCGTCGAGCAACTGCTGCTGCACCGCCTCGCAGTGGAAGTTGAGGTCCGGCTGGCTGGCCAGGAAGTTGTGCAGGTAGTACTGCTTGCGCCGGCCCTCCCAGGTCCAGGCCGAACCGCCGAATACCGACAGCCAGTTGTTCGGCGGCGTGCCGTCCGGGTTGGGGTCGGCCCAGACGAACCAGTCGGCCTTGTCGTTGCTGCGGCTGGTACGGCTCTCGGCGAACCAGGGATGCTGGTCGGAGCAGTGGTTGAGCACCTGGTCGATGATGATGCGCAGGCCGCGCTCGTGGGCGGCCGCGACCAGCGTGCGGAAATCGTCGAGGGTGCCGAAGATCGGGTCGACGCCGCGGTAGTCGGAAACGTCGTAGCCGAAATCCTTCATCGGCGAGGTGAAGAACGGCGACAGCCAGATGGCGTCGACGTTGAGGCTGGCGATGTAGTCGAGCTTGGCGATTACGCCGGGCAGATCTCCGATGCCGTCGTCGTTGCTGTCGAGAAAACTGCGTGGGTAGACCTGGTAGATGACGCCGCCGCGCCACCAGTCCTTGCGAATAACAGCCATACAGCAAGCCTTTTGTTGTTCGTGATGACAGCTCCACTCTAGGCAAGGGGGCAAGGCGTCACATCCTCCCCGGCGGGGTTTTCGACGGCGTAGCTGGTGGCGGGTATGGGGAGGAGTTTTGGGGGTGGAGATCGTGCGCGCGAAGCCGGGCCGTAGGGTGCGCTGTGCGCACCAACCCGCACCTATCGAGGCATCAACATATTCGTCAGACACCCGACCCCGCAGCGGTGCGCACGGCGCCCCCTACGGTTGGGTATCCCCCTACTCGCCCTGGATCTTGCTCAACAGGCTGCGCGCCAGCTGCACCGCTTCGCTGCGCTGGGTGATGGCGAGCTTCTGGTAGAGGCTGCGGATGTGCGTCTTGATGGTGGTCGGGGCGACGTTGAGGTGTTCGGAGATCTGCTCGTTGGACAGCCCGGCGTGAATCAGGCTGAGCACCTGCCATTCGCGCCGGGTCAGCGGCGAATGGCGGATCAGTTCGGGTACGTCGGGACGGTTGATGATGTCCTGAATCACCGCCTCGTCCAGGGTGATGCGGATCGCCCGGCTGAAGTCGCGCTGCTGCTGGGCCAGCTGGATCAGGCGCTCGGCGCGCTGGTGCTCCAGCTCGTCGAGGCGACGCTCGTGCTGCAGCGCCTTGAGCATGGCGATCAGCGGCTTGCCCAGGCGCAGGAAGCTGCCGATGGCGCCGGTACCGCTGGCCAGGGTCAGCGCCTGGTGCAGATGGTCGAGGCTGCTCTGGCGTTCCTCGCGCTGCCAGTAGGCCAGCGCCTGGAGGATATGGTTGCGATTCTGGTCCATCACCAGCTGGTGGCGCTCGGCATCGAGCTGCAGCTGACGCAGGATCGGCAGCGCGCGGTCGCCCTGGTTCAGCGCCAGGTAGGCGCGCACATGGTTGCGCGCGTTGCCCTGGGCGAAGTGGTTGGCCCCCGGCTTGAGCGGCGGCGCGGTGGCAAGCCACTGGCGGATGCTGTCCTTGTCCTGGGTCGAGTCCCAGTAGGTGAGCATCACCGCGTGGGCGTTGGCCTGCCAGTCGATGTGGTAGTCGTCGCCGGCCAGCAGCGTCTTGAGCCGGCCGATGTAGTCGGCGCACTGGCTCTGCTGGCCGCGCGCATGGGCGACGCGGGCGAGCAGCACGTAGCACTGCAGGAACCAGTGGTCGCCCACCGTATCGAGTATCTCCAGCCCCTGCAGGGCGCATTGCTCCGCCGCATCGAGGTGGTGCCATTCGAGCAGCACCTGGCCGCGCACGCGGTGGATGAATTCCATGATCGGGGTGACCGGCAACTTCTCCTGCTCGATGTACTGCAGTGCCCGCTCCTGCAGGTTGTAGGCCTTCTGCAGGTGGCCCTGGGCGACGGCGATCTCCGACAGCTGGCCGAGGCTCCACAGCACCGGGTGCGAGGCGTTGATCTGCTGCGCGCGGCGCACGTTTTCCTCGTGTTGCTGCTGAGCCTTGGCCAGTTCGCCCTGGACGAAGTGCGACTCGGCCAGCACCGACAGCGCCGCCACCCGAGAGGTGCGCATGGTCAGCGGCTCGAGCGCCAGCGCCTGGCGGGCAAAGGCCATGGCACGCTGCTGGTCGCCCTGGTTGATCGCCACCTGGGCGCGCACGGCCTGGTATTCGGCCTCGATGCGCTGCCACTGCTCGGCACTGAACTGCTCGCGCTGCACCGCCTCGCCGGCCTGCAGCCAGCGCTCGACCTGATCGCTCTGGTACTGGTTCTGCGAGGCCCAGGCCTGCAGCAGGGTGAACAGCGGCGACTCGGCCACACGGCTCTCCGGCAGCACGGCCAGGCAGCGCTGCAGCAGCTCCAGACGCCCCTGGCGATAGAAGTGACGGCCGTGGGTTTCGAGAATCTGCGCCACTCGCTGCGGATCATGCGCCAGCAGCGCATGGCGGGCGGCCTCCTCGGCCATCTTCTCCTCGAGCAGCGCCTCGGCGGCGCGCAGGTGCAGTTCGCCCATGCGCTGCGGATGATGGGTGGACAGCTCGTTGCGCAGGAAGCTGGCGAACAGCGGGTGGTAGGCGAACCACTGACGCAGCGGGTCCACCGCCTGGATGAACAGGCCGCTGCGCTCGAGGTTTTCCAGCATCTCGCGGCCGTTGCAGCTATCGGTGAGGCGGTCGGCCAGCGGCGCGCTGAAGCGCTCGAGCAGACAGGTGGACTGCAGAAAATCCTGGGTAGCGCCGTCCAGGCCGTAGAGCACCTGCTCGCGGAAATAGTCGCGCACGTAGGGATGACCGAGTTGCAGCGCCTCGAGAAACAGGTCCATGCCGCGCCCGGTCTGCACCTCCTGCAGGGTCAGCTGCAGCGCGCAGGGCCAGCCGCCGATGCGCCGGTTGAGGCGCTCGACCTGCTCGCGGTTGATGGCGATCGGCAGGCCCAGTTCGAGCAGCGCCTGCACCTCGTCCAGCTCGAAGGCCAGGTGGCTGGCGTCCAGCGCCAGCAGCTGACGCTTGACCCGCAGCTCGGCCACGCCCAGGTCCGGCAGGCCGCGGCTGCACACCAGCAGGGTCAGCCAGGGCGGCGTGTTGCGCAGGAAGAAGCGCAGCGCGGCGATCACCTCGCGGTTGCGCAGCGCCTCGAACTCGTCGAGCACCAGCAACAGCGGCGGGTGCTCGGCCGGCAGTTCGGCGAGCAGGCGGGTGAGCAGACCGTCGAGGCCGTCGTCGCCCTGCTCGGCGCGATTGACGCACTGCGGACAACCGCCCTCGAGCTGGCGATGCAGGGCATTGAGCAGGTAGCGGCCGAACTGCCGCGGGCTGTTGTCGTTGCCATCGAGATTGAGCCAGGCCACGGCGCCGGCGAAGGCCGCGGCCCACTGGCTGGCCAGCACGGTCTTGCCGAAGCCGCTGGGCGCCTGCAGCACGGCCAGGCGCACCTGGGGCAGACGCTGCAGCCACTCGTCGAAGCGCGGCCGTGGCAGCAGGCCGGGATGAATGGACGGCGCGGCCAGCTTGGCCGGTATCAGGGGCAGTGGCGGGCGGGCCGCTGTGGTCATGATCCTCTCCCGTTTTTTATCGTTGTCCGGGTTTTGGCGAATCTTACATCGGTATCGGGTGGCGGGTTTCACCGCCCACCTCGGTATGCCATGTGCACCAACGAAGGTAGATCGATGCGCACGAACGTAGGGCGGGTGCAACCCGCCAGATCGGCAGCGGCGGGTTTCACCCGCCCTACCCCGTCCGTAGGGTGTCGGCCGCCTAGGCCGTGCGCACCAAAACGCGGCTACCCCTTCACCCCGCCCGCGGTCAGCCCACCGACTATCCACTTCTGGCAATAGAGGAATACCAGGGTGATCGGCAGGCCGGAGAGCACGGCGGCGGCGGCGAAGTCGCCCCACAGGTAGTTCTGCTCGTACAGGTACTGCTGGGCGCCGACCGACAGGGTCAGCTTGTCCACGTCCAGCAGCAGCACCGAGGCGATGGGGTATTCGGTGATGCTGGTGATAAAGGCGAGGATGAACACCACGGCAAGGATCGGCACGCTCATCGGCAGCAGGATGTGCACGAAAGCCTGCCAGGTGGTGGCGCCGTCGACGATGGCGGCCTCCTCCAGCGAGGCGTCGATGCTCTCGAAGTAGCCCTTGATGGTCCAGATATGCAGGGCCATGCCGCCGAGCGAGGCGACGATCACCGCCCCGTGGCTGTTCACCCCGAGCCAGCCGGCGTGCTTGCCGAGCTGGTCGAACAGGGCGTAGATGGCCACCAGCGACAGCACCGGCGGGAACATCTGGAAGATCAGCATGCCCTTGAGGATCGGCCCCTTGCCGGCGAAGCGCATACGGGCGAAGGCATAGGCGCTGGTAGTCGACAGCAGCAGGATCAGCGCCGAGCTGATGAAGGCGATCTTCACCGAGTTCCACAGCCAGGTCAGCACCGGGAACGGCGGCTGGGTCATCGAGCCGTCGGCATGCTGGTAGGGAATGCCGAGGGCCAGCGACCAGTGCTCCAGGGTCGGGTTGTCCGGCAGCAGGCTGCCGGTGGCGAAGTTGCCTTCGCGGAAGCTGATCGACACCACCATCAGCAGCGGGAAGACGATCAGCGCGATGAAGCCGAGCAGACCGGCATGGGTCAGCCACAGGCGGTATTTCACGGATTTCGGTTGCACCATCGCCATGGCGGGTTCCTTAGACTTTGACTTTCGACAGTTTCAGGTTGAGCCAGGCCAGTGCGCCCACCACCAGGAAAATCAGCGTGGCGATGGCCGCCGCCAGGGCGAAGTTCTGCCCGGAGTCCTGGAAGGCGATGCGGTAGGTGTAGCTCACCAAGAGATCGGTGGTGCCGGCCGGGGTAGTGGCGCCGATGATGTCCGGGCCGCCGCGGGTCAGCAGGGTGATCAGCACGAAGTTGTTGAAGTTGAAGGCGAAGCTGGCGATCAAAAGCGGCGCCAGCGGCTTGATCAGAAGCGGCAGGGTGATCTTCAGCAGGTTGTCCAGGGGCGTGGCGCCATCCATCGCCGAGGCCTCGTAGAGGTCGCGCGGAATGGCCTGCAGCAGACCCATGCACAGCAGCAGCATGTAGGGGTAACCCAGCCAGGTGTTGACGATGAGGATCATCGAGCGGGCCAGGGTCGGGTCGCTGAACCAGTCCGGGCGGATGCCGAACAGGCCGTTGAGCAACAGGTTGATCTCACCGAAGTTCTGGTTGAACAGGCCGCGGAACACCAGGATGGAAATGAACGCCGGCACCGCGTAAGGCAGGATCAGCATCAGCCGGTAGAACGCCTTGCCGCGTACCAGATCCCACTGCAGCAGGCTGGCCAGCACCAGGCCCACGGCCAGGGTGAAGAGTACGGTGAGGCCGGCGAAGGCCACGGTCCAGACGAAGATCTCCAGGAACGGGCCACGAATGCTCGGGTCGGTCAGTACCCGGGTGAAGTTGCTGGTGCCGGCGAACACGGTGAAGCCCGGCGCCACCTTGTTGCCGTGGCTGTCGACGTAGAAGCCGATGCCATGGTCGGCTACCAGGCGCTCGTTGCTGCGGGTGTTGAGCAGATCGCCCCCCTCCAGCAGACGGTACAACGGCTTGACCGCCGCCACCTCGCGCAGACCGTAGAGACGCAGCAGCTCGCCGTCGGTGCTGCGCAGCACCCACTGCTCCAGCTCGGTGCGGCGCTGGATCACCTCGCGCAGCGCCAGTGCCTCGCCCAGCTCGCCGGGTTCGCGTTCGGCCCTCAGCGCCAGCGGCTCGCCGCCCGCATCGCCAGTCAGCGGCGGCGAGACGAACACGCCGCGCTCGCCCTTGTCGACGCGCAGGCGCAGCTCTTCATCCTCGCCGCGATGCAGGCTGAAGCCGTAGCGCTCGCCGGCCAGGTAGGTCTGGCGCAGGTGGTAGCGCTGCACCTGTTCGAAGCTCAGCAGGTTGCTGCCGCTGTAGTTGGTGAAGCCGATGCCCACGGTGTACAGCAGCGGAAAGATGACGAACACCAGCATGCCCGCCAACGCCGGGTAGATGTAGCGATGGGCGTAGGCGCGGCGGCTGATGAACACGTAGCTGGCGATGCCGGTGACCACCAGGCCGAGCAGGGCGAAGGCCAGTTGCTGCTGGGCATAGAGCGCCAGCACCAGGTACAGCGCCAGAGCATTGAACAGGCCCCACAGGCTCCAGCGCAGGCCGGCACGTAGCGACGGCAGGGAAAACAGTTTCATGGGCGTACTGGCCACGGCGGCGGGAAGATTCACGACGGACATCAGGGTTATAGCCTCGGAGCGAGGCCGCTGCCGACGCCAGGCGCCGGTCAGCGGCCGGATTTCACTTGGCGATGCGCTTGGCAGCGTCGTCCAGCGCGGCGTCCACGGTCTGGCGACCGGAGGTGATGTTGGTCAGCGCCGGCCCCATGGCCGACCAGAAGGCGCCCATTTCCGGCACGTTGGGCATCGGCCGGCCGAGCTGGGCGTTGTCGAAGGTGGCCTTGATCAGCGGGTCGCTGGCCAGTTCGGCCATGTACGCCTTGTTCGGCACCGCGCCGAGCGGCACGTCGGCGCTCACGGTCTTGAGGCCTTCGACCTGCAGCAGGTAGTTCTCGAGGAACTCCACGGCCAGCGCCTGGTTGGGGCTGGCGGCGTTCAGCGCGGCAGCCATCACCCCGCTGAAGGGTCGGCTGGGGGCATCGCCCACGGCGGGAATGGGCGCCACGCCGAAGTCGATGCCGCTCTTCCTGGCGTTGGCCCAGGCCCAGGGGCCACTGATGAACATGGCCGACTCGGCCCTGTTGAAGGCCGCCTCGGCGACGCTGTAGTCGGCGCCCTTGGGCATCACCCCGGCGTCGATCAGCGCCTTGAGGGTCTGCGCGCCCAGCTTGGCGCCGTCGCTGTTGACCCCGGTGCGGCTGGTGTCATAGCCGCCGTCGGTGTCGGCGAACACGTAGCCACCGTTGGCAGCCAGCAGCGGCCAGGTGAAGTAGGTGTTGTTGTAATCCCAGAGGATGGCGCGCTTGCCGGACTTGGCCAGCTCGGCGTTGAGTTTCAGCACCTCGTCGAATGTGGTCGGCGGCGTCGGTACCAGCGCCTTGTTGTAGAGCAGGCCGATGGACTCGACCGCCATCGGGTAGCCCCACAGCTTGCCGCCGTAGGTCACCGCGTCCCAGGCGAAATCCTCGATCTCGCCCTGGGTCTTGGCACTGGGGGTGATCGGTGAGATCAGCCCACTCTGCGCCCATTCGCCGAGGCGGTCGTGGGCCCAGATGAAGATGTCCGGGCCGTTGCCGGTGGCGGCGGCCTGCTGGAACTTGTCGGTGGCGCTGTCCGGGTGGGCCACCTCCACGGCGATACCGGTGTCGGCGGTGAAGCGCTCGCCGACCTTGGCCAGGCCCTTGTAGCCCTTGTCGCCGTTGATCCAGATGACCAGCTTGCCTTCCTCGATGGCGGCCTGCGCCGGCAGGGAATGGCTCAGGGTGGCGGCAAGGCCGATGGCGACTGCGCTGAGCAGCGTCTTGTTCATGTCTAGTTGTCCTCGTGGCTTCTTGTTTTTGATCCACATCTGCGGCGAGCCGGTGAGCGCTCTGCCAGCTCGGTCATCCTCGGCCGAAAGCGCAAGCGCCACATCCTCCCCGACTACGCTGGCGAGGGCGTAGAGGCGGGGGCGTAGTCTGCCAGCGATTCCGGGGAAAAAGCATGCGCCCCTGCCCCTTCTGCGCCTGTTGCAGGCGGCGCGCTGCGGGTGTACTGCGCCAACCGCCGTGGCGCCGGGTGCGCCACATCCATGCAACGCCGCAGCGCAGGGTAACGCGCGGCCATCTGCGCCGCGCACACCGACAGGAATCGACATGACACCGGAACAACAACGCCGCCAAAGCCAGCTGGCCTTCGCCGCCAGCCGCGCCGAACTGGAAGTGGGCTCGCTCGCAGGTTGCCCGCTGCCCCTCGAACAGCTGCTGGCCACCCGCCCCGGCAGTCCCTGGGTACGCCGCCACTTCGCCGGCGGGCTGACCGCCGACGTCTACCAGCTGGAGGCCAGCGGCCGCCTGTGGACGCTCAAGCGCGCCCGCCACCCGTGCAAGGTGCAGAACCCCGACGGCCAGACCTCCTTTCTCAACGAAGTGCAGCGCCGCGGCGAACTGCAGGCACTCAAGCGCCAGGCGGACTGGCACGAGGCCCTGGCCGGCATCGTCGACACCCGCTACGCCAGCTACCGCCAAGGCCTGCTGCTGTCGCCCTGGATCGCCGGCGAAGCGATCGCCGAATGGGACGAACGACGCCTGCTGCAGCTGTTCGACACCCTGCTGGCGCTGCTGCAACTGGGCTTCTTCGAGTGGGACCTGTGCCCGGGCAACCTGCTCGACGACGGCCGCATCCGCCTGTTCGACTTCGGCTACATGTACCGCTTCGACCCGCTGCGCGACTGCAACAGCAACGGGTTGCTGACCCCGCAGCACCACGGCGCCGAGCGTTTCGAAACGCGCTGCTACTACGCCTACCTGCTGCGCCTGGAGCAAGAGCGCGGGCAGGGCGCCGCCCTGGCCGCGCTGGAGCTGGAAAAGCGCATCGCCCTGGAGTGCTACCAGCGCCTGCGCAGCCGGCTGATCAAGCGCGGCGCCAGCGCCTCGGTGCTGGGCTGGCTGGGCAACATCATCGGCCAGTGGCACACGGCGCTGCGCGGCGGGCTGGACGGCCTGTACCTGCGCGAGGCCTGGCGCTCGCACCTGAGCGACCTGGAGGACGATCTCGGCGGCCAGACCTGCACACCGCTGACCCTGCAGCGCATCGGCTGGCTGCAACAGTGCCTGCAGGAATGCGGCGCCCAGCTGCAGCGCCTGGAACTGCTCGCAGGACGCACCCCGGACGCCTGGCGCGCCGAACTCGAGCAGGCGCTGGTGAAAGCGCATCAGTGGCAGGTAGGTGGTTAGGCGGCGAGATTGGCGGCCTGGTGCGCACGGCGCCTCCGTAGGGTGCGCCGTGCGCACCGCGGCTACCGCGGCTCTCCCCAATACCCCGCCCCGCGGCGGCAACTCGACGGGTTGTGGGAATGCGCCGACCTGGCAGATCGGCGTTCATCCCCGGTGCGCGCGGCGCACCCTACGAGCCTGGGACGCCCAACCGTAGGGTGCGCCATGCGCACCGCGGCTACCGCCGTTCTCCGCCTATACCCCGCCCTGCGGCGGCAGCTCGATGGGTGTGGGAACAGGCGCCGATCCGACAGATCGGCATTCATCCCCGGTGCGCGCGGCGCACCCTACGAGCCTGAGACGCCCAACCGTAGGGTGCGCCATGCGCACCGCGGCTACCGCGGTTCTCCGCCTATACCCAGCCCCGCGACGACAGCTCGACGGGTGTGAGAACAGGCGCCAATCCGGCAGATCGGCGTTCATCCCCGGTGCGCGCGGCGCACCCTACGAGCCTGCAACGCCCAACCGTAGGGTGCGCCATGCGCACCGCGGCTACCGCGGTTCTCCGCCTGTACACCGCCCTGCGGCTGCAGCTCGACGGGGTGTGGGAACAGGCGCCGACCTGGCAGATCAGCGTTCATCCCCGGTGCGCGCGGCGCACCCTACGAGCCTGGGACGCCCAACCGTAGGGTGCGCCGTGCGCACCGCGGCTACCGCCGAATTCGCGCGTTCACTCGCCAAACGCCCCCTCATCCTCCGCTACCCCGCCCCAATCCGCCGGGTACACGCCCTCGCGCACCAGGCGATGGAAGCTCGACCAGGGCCAGTCCGCCACCTGCCGCACCAGGCCATGGCGCACCGGATTCCAATGCAGGTAATCCAGGTGCCGGTGCAGGTCCTGTTGGTCGCGGATGCGGTGTTCCCAGAAGCGCCTTTGCCACAAGCCCGCTTCACGGCGCAGGCGCCGGCTCAGGCTGACGCCCTCGGGCTGCGGCAGGGCCTGGCTGGTCAGGCGCTTGATCATCGACCAGCGCAGGCCGAACTCGGCATCACCCGGTGGCAGTTGCCACAGGCAGTGCAGGTGATCGGGCAGCAGCACCCAGCCCTTGATGATGAATGGATAGCTCTGGCGCACCTGCTCGATGGCGCCGCGCAATGCGGCGCGCACCGGCGCTTCGGTGAGCAGCGGCCGGCGCTGGTGGCTGACCAGGGTGAAGAAATAGCAGGCGCCCTGCTCCCGGGCGCGGCGGTAGTCGGACATTCCCTGTCTCCTGAACGCTTTCGCCTGTTCAGAATAGCCGGTGATGGCGGTGTTGCGGCGGGTTCGATGGATTGGTGCGCACGGGGCACACCCTGTTCAAAAGGAGATCGGTGCGCACGGCGCACCCTACGGTTCGGCGTCGTCGTAGGGTGTACCGTGCGCACCAACGCGCGAACTAGAAACTCCCCGCGGTACTGGCTCCTGCCGCCACCGTCACGCTGTTGTTGCCGCCCGGCTGCCAGGTCTTGACCTGGGTCGGGTTGCTTTCGCTGCGCACGATGCACTTCCACTGCACCTGCTGACCGGCCGGCAGGGCAATGCTGCCCTTCCAGGTTGGATAGGCGCTGGTGTCGGTCAGGCGCACGGCGCCGGCCGGGCTCCAGTTGCCCAGCTGGGCGACGTTGCCCACCGCGTAGACGCTGTCGCCCCACTGGGTCACGCCGTTGTCACAGCGGAAGTTGACGCTGACCAGATCGCCCTGCTCCTCATCGTCACTCTGACCGCTGCGCCAAATACGGATCGCGCCGTTGTCAGTGCTGAGCGCCTGGGTGAAGTCGCCGCTGGCCACCTGGCCGGGCGAGGACAGGTTGGAGTCCAGGGCGATCAGCAGTTGCTGCTGGCTGCCGCTGATGGTCGCCACCAGGCCGGAGAACCCCGAGTGGAACTGGATAGCCGAGGCCGCCTTGACCCCCGCCGCACGGCGGATCTGGATCAACTGGCGGATGAAGTCGCCATGGCCCCAGTCGTACATGTGCGGCCAGTACACCACCGGCGTACCCGGGCTGCTGAGGATGTAGGCGTAGGCCTGCTTCAGCCGCGCGTCCGGCAGCGGCCAGTGGTGCTGGCCGCCGTGCGGGCCGGGCGAGTAGCCGGTGTCGTGGTTGTCGACGAAGGTCACCGCCACCTCGCGCCAGCGCGCATCGGGGTTGCCGTTGAGGCCGTGGCGCCAGTCGGCGATGCCACCGTTCTGCATGCGCTCCTTGAGGGCGAAGTCGAACACCGTGCACTTGGCGCGATCGGACCAGTCCTTGAGGATCTGCTGCCAGCTGGCGCCGTTGCGCCAGTCCCAGCTCGGGTACTCGCCCGGCGCCTTCCACAGCTCGCCGAGGCAGAAGCCGTTGTCGTGGGCATCGCTCATCCAGCTGGCGACCCGCTCGCCGGCGTAGCCGCGGACGAAGTCGAAGCGAAAGCCCCCGGCGCCATACTGGCTGCGCAGCCTGGCGAACTCGTCGCGGAACATCGCGTAGTTCTGCGGGTGGCCGGTATTGAGGTCGGCGTCGCCGCCCATGAAACGGTCGCCGTCGTCGCAGTCGTTGGCGTAATTGCCCGGGTCAGTGCAGTCGTGGCGCCACAGCCCCTGGCCGGCCGGCAGGTTGATTTCCTTGTCCGGGTAGCCGCGGTTCATGTGGTTGGGCACCACGTCGTAGATGGGTTTGACCCCGGCCGCATTGAGCGCGCCGGCGGCCTGTCTGAGCAGGCTGTCGCTGCCATAGCGGCCGTTCTTGTTGAAGTCGTGCCAGAAGTAGCCTTCGCCACCGCCCGAGGTGCCGTTGCCGGGGTCGCTCCAGCTGGAGAAGTCGCGCCAGGGCACCGGCATCCAGATCGCACTGAAGCCATCGGCGGCCAGGGTCGGCGCCATGCTGGCCAGGGTCGCGTACCAGTTGCTCGAGGTCCGCACGGTGTTCCAGTGAAAGCCCTGGAGGATGATTTCATCGCCGCCGTGATAGCGCACGCCGCTGACGGTCTTGCCCGGCGCGTCGGCGGCGCGCACCAGGTTGCCCCAGGGGTAGGCCAGCGGCGCCAGGGCCAGGGTCAGCGCGGCCAGTCGCAGGTATCGGTTCATCTTAAAGCTCCGTTCTTGTCATTGTCGTGAGCATCCGACTACGGGGGCTGCCCCCGGATGGACTGATCGGCCGCCCGCGCGGGCGCACCGATGACGCCAGCCTGCCGCCCGGGCAGGCGCGGCCAAACCTCCCCGGCAAGGTTTTTCCCGGCGTAGGACGCAGGCGTAGAAATGCGCCCCGCACGCCATCCCCCCTGCCGCTTCGCTACGCCTCGCCGCTCCGCCTCGAAAAAATCCGGCAAGGGAGGATGTGGCGGCGCCAGGGCTACCCGACTCTTGCCCGCAGTCGCCACCGGGACCCACTGCCCGGCCCGGTCGCGCCGCCAAGCAAGTCCGACTGCGAATCCAACAAGAAAAAAGGACCCCACGATGAACACCATGCACCCCGCCCTGCTGCTGCGTCCCGGCGCCCTGTTCGCCGCCATGCTGCTGGCCACCCCGGCCCTGGCACTGGATTTCCATGGCTACATGCGTTCCGGCATCGGTGCCACCGCCGGCGGCGGCGACCAGGCCTGCTTCCAGGCGGCCGGCGCACCGGCCAAGTACCGCCTCGGCAACGAATGCGAGACCTATGCCGAGATCGGTCTCGGCCATGAGGTATGGAAGGAAGGCGAGCAGAGCTTCTATCTCGACAGCATGATTGCCTACAAGTCGGACCAGGCTAACGACTGGGAAGCCACCGACAGCGACGGCGGCAGTGCCTTCAACAACGGCACCAGCTCGATCCGCCAGTTCAACGTGCAGGCCAAGAACTTCCTGCCGGCCCTGCCCGGCGCCACCCTGTGGGCCGGCAAGCGCTACTACAAGCGCAACGACGTGCACATCAACGATTACTACTACTGGGACGTCTCCGGCCCCGGCGCCGGTATCGAGGACATCGACCTGGGCTTCGCCAAGGCGCACGTGGCCTGGATGCGCAACAACGATGGCGACTACGTCTACGAAGGCACCGGCACCGGTACCAACGTGGCCAACGACACCCTCGACCTGCGCCTGACCGACATCGACTTCAACACCGACGCCAAGCTGGAGCTCGGCTACGACTATGGCAAGGCCAACCTGAGCGACCTCCAGGAGAAGGACCCCGGCTACACCAACCAGAAGGGTCATCTGGTCACCGTACAGCACATCCAGGGCAACTGGTTCGGCGGCTTCAACAAGCTCGCCCTGCAGTACGGCACCGACGGCATCATCGGCAGCACCGGGCGCAACAGCACCGGCAACAGCGACGGCAAGATGCTGCGCCTGGTCAACCAGGGCGTTGTCGGCCTCTCCGACGACATCGAGATGATGTACGTGCAGATCTACGAGGATAAGGACTTCGACAACGACTCGGGGCAGACCTGGACCTCGTTCGGCGTGCGCCCGGTGTACAAGTGGACCAACACCATGAGCACCGCGCTGGAGTTCGGCTACGACCATATCGACCCGCAGGCCAAGGGCGAGAAGTCCCGCGACCTGAAGAAGGTCACCCTGGCCCAGCAGTGGTCGGCCGGCCGCAGCTTCTGGGCACGTCCGCAGATCCGTGTGTTCGCCACCTACGCCATGTGGGACGGCGGCAAGTACAACGCCGCCAGCGAATCCATCGATGCCGGCGACGACAACGGCCTCACCTTTGGCGTCCAGGCCGAAGCCTGGTGGTAAGCGGTCGGGCATCCGTTGCATCCGGCTGCCCGGCAATACCGTAACGCTGCTCCTGTGGTCCTTGCCCCGGTTCTGCAATAGGCCGGGGCCTTTTACCAGGCGTGACATAAAAAGAGGAATAACCCATGCCACCGTTCAAGATCGCCAGCCTCGCGCTGCTCACCGTTCTGTTAACCGGCTGCGCCAGCGAACCGCTACGCCGCATCGATGCCCTGAGCGCCAGCCCGGCGCCCCTGCAGACCTCCGCCGACAGCGCCGAACAGGCCCTGGCCACCGCGCCCTCCTGCTGCGCCTCGCTGCGCGAGCTGCCCTACCAGCCGGTCCCGGTGAACTTCAGCGGCGAGGTGCGCATCGACGCCAGCGCCCCGGCGTTCGCCTTCGACAGCGGCAAGAGTTTTTTCCGTGCCTTCCAGCTGCCGGCCGCCAGCAAGTCGTTCGAGATTCGCCTGTACAGCCAGGCCGGCGACACGGTGCTGGCCCCCAACGCCATGCTGCTCGACAGCCAGTTCCGCGTCACCCGCCTGCTCGGCGCCGAGGACTTCGTCTACGCCCCCGCCTCCGGCTTCAAGGGCGACAGCCTGGACGCACGCCTGCGCGTCGACCGCCTGTATCCGGACAACCCGGGCAACGAACACTACCTGGTGCTCTACACCAGCGAGGCGCAGATGCGCGGCCAGACCGTCATCGAACACCCGGCCAAGGCCTTCGCCCGCGCCCTCGGCAACGAGGCGCCGAACATCCCCGACCCGGTGGCCAGGCACGCGCCGGTAGGGGTGATCAAGATGGTGCTGATCGAGGACAAGGTGGCCGGCCAGCAGGCCAACACCTATGTGCCGCCGTTCAGCATCGGTCGCGAGATGGGCAACCAGCTGCCCAGCGTGCCGGCCCCGGCGGTACTGCCGGAAACCCAGGCCTACTACCGCCAGGGCATCGATGCCGCGCTGGCGAACAGGGACCTCGAACGCGCCCTGCGCCTGGCCGACGAAGCCGCGCGGGTCGGCGACGCCAGTGCCAAGGCCTATCTGCTCGAACGCATCCAGATCCGCTGAGGTCACGGCGGGGCCGCGCTGAGCGGCCCCACTCTCCAGTCCCCTCCAGGGAAATTCGGGCGGCCTCGGCCGCCTTCTTTTTTGGTTCTTCGCATATTTTGGGGGAAAGTGCGGGTTGGCACCGGACTGGCAAGGTTGTGTGCGTATCGCTTGCTGACTTAGCACTATCCATTGCCGAGTGCGCCGAGCGTTCGGGCCAGCCTGCGGCTGTTACTCCTCTTCGCTGCGTTTCCTCGCTCCGGCGCTGCTCCGGGAGCCGGGTCGCGAGCTTGCATGATCTTTGCGAAGTTGAAATTGGCGGCGTCTGGCTTTTGCCTTTGCTCTTCAACTGCGATGGTACAGACGACGCCCAAGTCCCCCTTCAGGAGGCCGAGTGGAATCGCCGCGGAAGGGGTTGAGCGACATGGATGTCGCGAGAGCCACGATGGGCCAGGGATGGCCCTTCGTGGCGTGCCCCTGGAGTGGTGATGGAGCGAGGGAACCCCGGCGTAGCCGGGGCCGTATGCAGGGGTGTGTTTCTTTGCTTACTTTCTTTGCACAAGCAAAGAAAGTGAGTCGCCCGTAAGGGGCGAAACCCGTCAGATCAGGCGACACGCTAACGGATAGTGCCAAGTCATCGACAGCTAACACGTAATTGCCAGTCCGGTGTCAAGCGCATCTTCCCCGCGAGAACGCGAAGAACCTCTTTCTTGGCGATGGTCCAGCTTGGGCAGGGTGGGCAGCGCAGGGTCAGGCTATGGGCATCTCCACGCGACTCAAACGCCACGTAACCCGCCATGGCGGTGTGTCGATAGACCACCTGGATGGGCTATGGCGCGTTGACTGTTGCTGTGGTTAGCTCCCCGCTTCGCGCCGGAGCCCACTACGTTCCCGGTGCGCACGGCGCACCCTACGCCATGCGCAAGATTCCTGCTCTACACGCGGAAGCGGCTGACCAGCGCCTGCAGCTGCCCGCCCAGACGCGCCAGCTCGGCCGAAGACTTGGCCGTCTCGTCGCTGGCGGTGGCGGTCTGTTCGGAGACGTCGCGCACGCTGAGGATGCTGCGGCTGATCTCCTCGGCCACCGCGCTCTGCTCCTCGGCGGCGGCGGCGATCTGCTGGTTCATCGACTGGATGTTGGACACCGCCTGGGTGATGCTGCCCAGCGAGTCGCCGGCCTTGCGTGTCAGCTCGACGCTGCTGTCGGTGAGGTTGCGGCTGTTGCGCATCACCGCCGCCACCTGCTGGGTACCGCTCTGCAGCCCGGCGATCAGCGCCTCGATCTCCTCGGTGGATTTCTGCGTGCGCTGCGCCAGGCCGCGCACCTCGTCGGCGACCACGGCGAAACCGCGTCCCGCCTCGCCGGCACGCGCCGCCTCGATGGCCGCGTTGAGCGCCAGCAGGTTGGTCTGCTCGGCCACCGACTTGATCACGTCCATCACGCTGCCGATCTTGTCGCTCTCCTGCTGCAGGCCGTGCATCGCCTCGCTGGAGCGGCTGACCTCGGCGGCCAGGCGTTCGATCTGCACGATCACCTCGGCCACCACCTGATCGCCCAGGCGTGCCTGGCCGTCGGCGTCGTTGGCCGCCTGCGAGGCCTGCTCGGCGTTGCGTGCCACTTCCTGCACAGTGGCTGACATCTCGTGCATGGCGGTGGCCACCTGGTCGGTTTCGCTCTTCTGGCTGTTGGCGCCGGCGCTGGTCTGCTCGGTGACGGCCGACAGCTCCTCGGCGGCACTGGCGATCTGGGTGACGCTGTCGCGGATGCCGCCGATCAGCTCGCGCAGGGTCGTGGCCATGTGCTGGATGCCCTGCTGCAGCTGGCCCATCTCGTCACGACGGTCGACCCGCACGCTGGCGGTCAGGTCACCGTCGGCGATGCGCTGCACCGCACCCAGGGTGTCCTGCAGCGGACGGGTGATCTGGCGGGTGATGATCCACGCGGCCAGTACGCCGAAGAGCATGGCCAGCAGCGTGGCACCGATCTGCAGGCTGCGCGCCTTGGCGCTCTCGATGGCCATGCGCTCCATCTGGAACTTGTACAGCGCCTCGCTGATTCGGACGATCTCGCCCTGCTGGTCGGTCATTTCCTGACGGGTACGGGTGATGTCGGCAGTAGCGCTCTTGAATGCCTGCACGGCTTGCTCGAACTGGCCCAACGCCGCGGCAATGCGCTGCACCGCGTCGCGCTGGGCACTCCCGAAGGCCTGCTGCAGCGCGTCGAGGCTGGCGCTGGCGGAGGCGATACGCTCGGCCAGGGCCTGCTCGGTCTGGGCGTCGGGCGTGCTGTCGTAACGCTCGAGCAGGTAGCGCAGACGCAGCAGCTCGGCACGGGTATCGGTCAGTGCCTGCAGTTGGGGGAAACGACCACCATCGTACTCTGGCAGCAGCTGCACGCTGCGCAGCATGGCGGCGAGCAGGTCACCGAGCTGCTGATCTTCGGCCAGCACCTTGCGCCGCGCCTCGTCGGCCGCCGCATAGGCGGCACGCATGCCGGCCAGCGAACGCTGGTAGTCCTGGTTGTAGCGGTCCTGCTCCTGCAGCAGCTTGACGTTAACCGGGTTGGTGAAGGTGCCGAGCAGCTTCTTCTGCTGCTGCAGATAGAGGTCGAGGTTGGTCAGCAGGCGCTCGCTGCTGGGCACGTCGCCCCTGGCCAGCATGAACTGCAGGCGGGCGATGCGCAGGTTGGTCAGGGTGGTGTTGAGGTGGGAGATCTCGCTCATCCAGGCACTGCGCTGGATGACGCTGCCCAGGCCGCTCCAGGCGGTCCAGGCCAGGGCCAGGGTGAGAGCCAGCACCAGGCCGAAGCCGAGCGCAAGCTTGCGGGTGACACTGAGGTTGGCAAACCAGGTGTTCATGACAATTCTCCAACTGTTCGGATGACAGGCAGTTCGGGTTTAGCTGGAGAATTGTTTTTGTAGAGCCAGCACAAGGCCTGTGCTGACGCTCCGCGCGCCGCTCCAGGCACATAGGTAGGGAAAATTTTGCGGCATCGATTCACAAACGGCGGCCCGTTCGCCGAGGGGCCGGCTACTCAGGGCGCGCGTTCGCCGCGCGCGGCCTCGCTGAGGTAGAACCAGGTCGGCGCGTCCAGCTGCAGCTCGGCGCCAGCCAGGGCCTCCTCGATACGGGCCTCGCGCAGGCTGCCGAGAATCGGCACCGGGCGTCCCGGCAGACGGCGCAGCCAGGCCAGGGCAACCTGCAGCGGCGTTGCCTGCAGCGCCGCGGCCACCTCCTCCAGCGCCTGCTGCAGCGCCGGGGCGAAACGCCCGCCGGCCAGCGGCGACCAGGCCAGCACCTGCATGCCATCGGCCTGCAATGCCTGCAGACGGCCATCCCAGGCCGCCTGCTGGGCGCCGAGCGACAGCTCGATCTGGTTGCAGCGCAGCTCCAGCTCGCGGCCGAGCACCTGCCAGTGCAGCGGCTCGGCGTTGGACAGGCCGAGCCAACCGACCTTGCCCGCCGCCACCAGCGCCTGCAGGGCGCGGGTCACTTCCTCGACCTGCAGCAGCGGGTCGGGACGATGCAGCAGAAAGCCGTCCAGCCGCTCGACGCCCAGGCGCTGCAGCGAGGCGTCCACTGCGCGGCTCAGGTAGCTCGCCGTTGTGTCGTAGTGCTTGACCCGCCAGCGCGAAACGTCCTGCGCCGCCGGTACGATATCGGCCTTGCTGATCAGTTGCAGTTGCGCTCGCAGTTGCGGGCGCAGACGCAGCGCCGCACCGAAACGCGCTTCGCATTCGCCAAGGCCGTAGATGTCGGCGTGGTCGAAACCATTGAGGCCACGCTCGACGCTGCGCTCGATAAAGCCGAGCAGCGCCTGCGGTGTGGCCAGCTCGGCGCATTCGAGCAGGCGCATCATGCCCAGCAGCAGGGGCTGCCGGATCGGAAATGCGGTCATAAGAGGATTCCAGATAACGGGTGATGCGCACGACCTGGGCGGCCCCGCGACACCCTACGGGATGGTGACGAATCGTAGGGTGCGCTGTGCGCACCACCAGGCCGATCAAAGATTTCAGCCCAACAGCTGCAAGGCCTCGGTGCTGCACTGCTGGATGCGCGCCCAGTCGCCCTGCTCGACCCACTCGCGCTGGAACATCCAGGTGCCGCCAACGCACATGACGTTGGGCTGGGCCATGTAGCGCTGCAGGTTGTCCGGCGTGATGCCGCCGGTGGGACAGAAACGCACGCCACCGAACGGCCCGGCCAGCGCCTTGAGCGCAGCGATGCCGCCGCAGACCTCGGCCGGGAACAGCTTGAAGCGGCGATAGCCGAGGGCGTAGCCAATCATCAGCTCGGAGGCGCTGCTCACGCCCGGCAGCAGCGGCACCGGGCTGTCCAGAGCGGCCAGCAGCAGCTCGCGGGTGCTGCCCGGGGTGACGATGAACTGGGCGCCGGCTTCGATGGCGGCGGCCAGCATCTGCTCGTCGAGCACGGTGCCGGCGCCGACGCACAGTTCGGGACGCTCGGCGCGCAGGCGACGGATCGCCTCCAGGCCGTGCTCGGAACGCAGAGTCACCTCCAGCACGCGCAGGCCACCGTTGGCCAGGGCGTCGGCCAGCGGCAGGATGTCCGCCTCGCGGGCGATGGTGATCACCGGCATGATCCGCGCCTGGGCGCAGATGCGGTCGATCTCGGCGATGTGTTCGGCCATGCGCGCGCGCTGGCTTTCGTTGGGGCTGGTCATGTCAGGGGCACCAATAGATTTCGAGAGGGGAATGCAGGAAGGCGCGGATCGGCATGCTCGCCATCTCGCCGGGCGCCAGCGCCTCGGCCAGGGTGGCCAGCTTGGCCTGGCCCTGGATCGCCAGCAGCGGCAGGCGCGCGCCGGCCAGCAGCGGCAGGGTCAGGGTCAGGCGCTGGGTCGGCTGGCTCGGCGCCTGCATCGGCAGCACCCGGCGCGGGCAGTCGGCGCGCAGCGCCTGGTCGAGATTGGGGCTGTCCGGGAACAGCGAGGCGGTGTGGCCGTCGTCGCCCATGCCAAGCACCAGCACGTCGATCGGCGGCAACTCGGCAAAGGCCGCATCGGCCAGCTCGGCCGCCTGCTCCAGGCTGCCGGCGACCCGGTACAGGCCGAGGAACTTCGCCTCGGAGGCGGCGCCGCGCAGCAGGTGACGGCGCACCAGCGCCTCGTTGCTGCTGGCGTGATTAACCGGCACCCAGCGCTCGTCGGCCAGGCTCACCAGCACCTGGCGCCAGTCCAGCGGCTGCTGCGCCAGGGCGTCGAAGAAGGCCACCGGGCTGCGTCCGCCGGACACCACCAGGGTAGCGCTGCCGCGGTTGTCGATGGCCTGGCGCAGGGCGTCGGCCACGCGCAGGGCCAGGGCATCGGCATGCGCCTCTGCGCTGGCATCGCTACGGGCAACGACGCCCGTGGGCAGTTCAAGGTCAGAGATCGCCATACCAGCTCCTCCCGTCACGAGTGATCAGCGCCACCGAGGCCATCGGGCCCCAGCTACCGGCGGTATAGGGTTTCGGCGCCTCGCCGAGCTGCTTCCAGCCGGCGATCAGCTGGTCGCACCACTGCCAGGCGTATTCGATTTCGTCCTTGCGCACGAACAGGTTCTGGTTGCCACGCATCACTTCCAGCAGCAGACGTTCGTAGGCATCGGGGATGCGCGCGCTGCGGTAGGTATCGGAGAAGCTCAGCTGCAGCGGACCACTGCGCAGCTGCATGCCCTTGTCCAGGCCCTGGTCCTTGGTCAGCACCTGCAGGGCGATGCCCTCGTCCGGCTGCAGGCGGATGATCAGCTTGTTGCCGATCAGCTGGCGCTGCTCCGGGGCGAAGATGTAGTGCGGCGGCGCCTTGAAGTGGATGACGATCTGCGACAGCTTCTGCGGCATGCGCTTGCCGGTGCGCAGGTAGAAGGGCACGCCGGCCCAGCGCCAGTTGCGGATGTCGGCACGCAGGGCAACGAAGGTTTCGGTGTCGCTCTGGGTGTTGGAATTCTCTTCTTCCAGATAACCGGGCACCGTGCGCCCATCGCTGCTGCCGGCCACGTACTGGCCGCGCACCACGCGCTGGCCGAGCTGCTCGGCGCTGATCGGCTCCAGCGCCTTGAGCACCTTGACCTTCTCGTCGCGGATGCTGTCGGCGGACAGATCACTGGGCGGGTCCATGGCGATCAGGCAGAGCAGCTGCAGCAGGTGGTTCTGGATCATGTCGCGCAGCTGGCCGGCCTGGTCGAAGTAGCCCCAGCGCCCCTCGATGCCGACCTTCTCGGCCACGGTGATTTCCACGTGGGAGATGTAGTTCTGGTTCCACTGGGTTTCGAACAGGCTGTTGGCGAAGCGCAGGGCGATCAGGTTCTGCACCGTCTCCTTGCCCAGGTAATGGTCGATGCGATAGACGCGGTTCTCCGCGAACACCTGCGCCACCGCGTCGTTCACCGCTCGCGAAGAAGCCAGGTCGTGACCGATGGGCTTCTCCAGCACCACCCGGCAACGCTCGGCCAGGCCCACTGCCGCCAGGTTGGTGCAGATACCGCCGTACACCGAGGCAGGCGTGGCGAAATAGGCGATCAGCTGGTCATGGCCGGCCACTTCGGCCAGCGCCTGGTAGTCGTCAGCCTGCAGGAAATCCATGGTCAGGTAATGCAGGCGCGCCTGGAAACGCGCCAGGGCAGCCTCCTCCAGTTCCTTGGCCGGCACGTGCAGGCGCAGGGCCTGCTCGATGCTGCCGAGATAGCGCTGAGGTTCGCCGGCTTCGCGGGCCAGGGCGAGGATGCGGGTGTCGTCGTGCAGCAAACCGGCGCGATCGAGCTGGTAAAGCGCAGGGAAAAGCTTGCGCAGAGCCAGATCGCCGAGGGCGCCGAACAGGGCAAAGGTACAGGATTCGAGCTTTATCGCGGCCATGATGTTTGTTCTTTTATCAAGATACACTAGAAATACCCTGTAGCAGGCGGCTAATCAAGTGAAAATATTGTAATAAAAACAACATTTCTTCATTTCCCTGATAACCAGTGGTGGCCGTCGGGCGTCATCAGTAGGATAGGCCGGCTGTCGCCACTGCCCGCCGACGGCGCCAAGCCTGATCATCTGTCTGTTAGGAGCCCTTATGGACCGCGTGCGCAATCTGCTGGAACAGATCCAGAGCCGCCTGGACGACCTGAACAAGGCCGAGCGCAAGGTGGCCGAGGTGATCCTGCACGACCCGCAGCAGGCCACCCGCTTCAGCATCGCCGCGCTGGCCCAGGCCGCAGCGGTCAGCGAGCCGACGGTCAACCGCTTCTGCCGCTCGTTCGGTGCCAACGGCTACCCCGAACTGAAGATGCAGCTGGCGCAGAGCCTGGCCAGCGGCGCCGCATACGTCAGCCGCGCGGTGTCGGCCGACGACGGCCCCGAGACCTACACGCGCAAGATCTTCGGCAGCACCATCGCCTCGCTGGACAGCGCCTGCCAGAGCCTCGACCCGCAGCACGTCAGCCGCGCCGTCGACCTGCTGATCCAGGCGCGGCAGATTCACTTCTTCGGCCTCGGCGCCTCGGCTTCGGTGGCACTGGACGCGCAGCACAAGTTCTTCCGCTTCAACCTCGCCGTGTCGGCCCATTCCGACGTGCTGATGCAGCGCATGATCGCCTCGGTGGCGCACACCGGCGATCTGTTCGTGATCATTTCCTACACCGGGCGCACCCGCGAACTGGTGGAGGTGGCGCGCCTGGCGCGGGAAAACGGCGCCTCGGTACTCGGCCTCACCGCCGCCGGCTCGCCGCTGGCCAGGGCCAGCACCCTGAGCCTGGACATTCCGCTGCCGGAGGACACCGACATCTACATGCCGATGACCTCGCGCATCATCCAGCTCACCGTGCTCGACGTACTCGCCACCGGCGTCACCCTGCGCCGCGGCGTGGACTTCCAGCCGCATCTGCGCAAGATCAAGGAAAGCCTGACTGCCAGCCGCTATCCGGCGGATGAAGAGTCGCTCTAGAAAATCGGACAAGGCATCCCGGCATAGGTTGCGCTCCTGAGGTCCGGCGCAAATCAAGTCGCTTCTGATAGGCTTCGCGGCTTTCCACAAAGCCCAGGCCCTTCCATGCACGCACTGATCGCCCTCAGCCGTTTCATTGGCAACACCTTCGCCGTCTGGGTGTTGCTGTTCGCCGTACTGGCCTTCTTCCAGCCCGACTGGTTCCTGCCGCTGAGCGCCTGGATCGTCCCGCTGCTCGGGCTGATCATGTTCGGCATGGGCCTGACCCTCAAGGCCACGGACTTCCAGGAAGTCGCCCGTCGCCCGCTGGCGGTGCTGCTCGGCGTGCTGGCGCAGTTCAGCATCATGCCGCTGCTGGCCTGGGGCCTGTGCCAGGTGTTCGCCCTGCCCGCGGAAATCGCCGTCGGCGTGATTCTGGTCGGCTGCTGCCCGGGCGGCACCGCCTCCAACGTGATCACCTGGTTCGCCCGTGGCGACCTGGCGCTGTCGGTATCGATCACCGCCGTCACCACCCTGCTCGCCCCACTGGTCACCCCGGCGCTGATCTGGCTGCTGGCCTCGGAATGGCTGCCGGTGTCGTTCAGCGCCATGTTCATGTCCATCCTCAAGATGGTGCTGCTGCCGATCGTCCTCGGCCTGATCGCCCAGCGCCTGCTCGGCGCGCGGGTGAAGACCGCCGTCGAGGTGCTGCCGCTGATCTCGGTGCTGAGCATCGTTGCCATCGTCGCCGCCGTGGTGGCCGCCAGCCAGGGCAGGATCGCCGAGTCCGGCCTGCTGATCATGGCGGTGGTGATCCTGCACAACGGCATCGGCCTGGGTCTGGGCTATCTGGCCGGGCGCCTGTTCGGCATGTCGCTGGCGCAGCGCAAGACGCTGTCCATCGAAGTCGGCATGCAGAACTCCGGCCTCGGCGCCGCCCTGGCCAGCGCCCACTTCAGCCCGCTGGCGGCGGTGCCCAGCGCGCTGTTCAGCGTCTGGCACAACCTGTCCGGCCCGCTGCTGGCCACGCTGTATCGTCGGCTTGGTCAGGATATTTCGAAAAGCTCTAGCTGAATCAACAGCTTCCGCCTATCCGGGCAACTTGCCGCGGCCCCATTCATGTGCAGAATAGGCGCCACGCGAGGACGACCTCCGCATCGCCGCAACGGCGATGAAGCATCCGGGGACGGCCCCTTCAGTCAGCACTGGAGGTCATCATGTCCTGGATCATTCTGCTGCTCGCCGGCCTGTTCGAGGTCGGCTGGGCCATCGGCCTGAAATACACCGAAGGCTTTACCCGCCCGCTGCCCACCCTGCTCACCGTCTGCGCCATGCTGGTCAGCCTGGCCCTGCTCGGCCTGGCCATGAAGGAACTGCCGCTGGGCACCGCCTACGCCATCTGGACCGGCGTAGGCGCGGTGGGCACGGTGATCGCTGGCATCATCCTGTTCGGTGAATCCATGGCGCTGCTGCGCCTGGCCAGCGTGGCGCTGATCGTCTGCGGGCTGATTGGGCTCAAGTTGAGCCACTAAGAAAGACGGAAACCAGCTTGGTGGGAGGCGCTTCAGCGGCGAATCGCGGCTGAAGCCCCTCCCACACGACCGTTCGCTATCGCCAGTCGCCGCGCAACTCCGCCACCTGCGCCTGCAACGCCTCGCGCTTGGCCTGCTCCGGCGCTACCGGCGTTCCGGCTACCAGGCACACCCGCGACCAGAAGCGCTTGAACAGACCCTTGTGCGGATCGCGGCTGAAGAAGCTGCCCCACAGGCCCTGCAGCGCCATGGGGATCACCGGCACCGGGTTCTCCTCGAGGATGCGCTCGACACCAGCCTTGAACTCGTCGATCTCGCCATCGCCGGTCAGCTTGCCCTCAGGGAAGATGCACACCAGCTCGCCGTTGCGCAGGTACTCGGCGATCTTCTTGAACGCCGCGTCGTAGATCAGCAGGTCCTCGCTGCGCCCGGCGATCGGCACCGTACCGGCAGTGCGGAAGACGAAATTGAGCACCGGCAGATCGTAGATCTTGTAATACATGACGAAGCGCACCGGCCGCCGTATCGCCCCGCCGATCAGCAGCGCATCGACGAAGGACACGTGATTGCACACCAGCACCGCCGCACCCTCGTCGGGAATGGCATCGAGCCCCTTGTGCTCCACCCGGTACATCGAATGCCCCAGCAGCCAGATGAGAAAGCGCATGCTGAATTCGGGGACGATCTTGAAGATGTAGCTGTTGACCGCCACGTTCATCAGCGAGATGGCCAAAAACAGCTGCGGAATCGACAGCCCGGCGACGCTGAGAAAGAGGATCGCGACGATGGCCGAGGCGACCATGAACAGCGCGTTGAGGATGTTGTTGGCGGCGATCACCCGCGCCCGCTCGTGCTCGGCGGTGCGCGACTGGATCAGCGCATACAGCGGCACGATGTAGAAGCCGCCGAACAGACCGATGCCGAGAATGCAGCCGAGAATCCACCAGGCCTGGCCATGGCCCAGCAGCGCCAGCCAGTCATGCGGCGTGGCGCCCTGCGGGAAGCCGCCGGAGAACCACCAAAGCAGCATGCCGAACAGGGTCAGGCCGATGGAGCCGAACGGCACCAGGCCGATCTCCACCTTGTGCCCGCTCATGCGCTCGCAGAGCATCGACCCAAGGCCGATGCCGAGCGAGAACACGGTGAGGATCAGCGTCACCACGCTCTCGTCGCCATGCAGCCATTCCTTGGCATAGGCCGGAATCTGCGTCAGGTAGATCGCGCCAAGGAACCAGAACCAGGAGTTGCCCACCAGCGAGCGCGACACCGCCGGACGCTGGCCCAGGCCAAGCTTCATGATCACCCAGGACTGACGGAAGATGTTCCAGTCCAGCGGCAGCGTCGGCATCGCCGCCGCCGCGCGCGGAATGCCATGGCTGGCCAGGTAGCCGAGCAGCGCCACACCGACCACCGAGCCGGCAACGATGGGCGCGTAACTGCTGCTGGCCATCATGATCCCGGCGCCGATGGTGCCGGCCAGAATCGCCAGGAAGGTGCCCATCTCCACCAGGGCGTTGCCGCCGACCAGTTCCTCGTCCTTCAGATGCTGCGGCAGGATCGAGTACTTCACTGGGCCGAACAGCGCCGACTGCGTGCCCATGGCGAACAGCACGGCGAGCATCAGCGGCAGGCTGTCGAGCAACACCCCGGCGGCGCCGGCGAGCATGATGAACACCTCGGCCAGCTTGATCTTGCGGATCAGCGCGTCCTTGGCGAATTTCTCGCCGAACTGCCCACCGAGAGCAGAGAACAGAAAGAACGGCAGGATGAACAGCAGCGCGCAGAGATTGACCAGCAGATCGCGGTCGACGCCGGTGTTGAGCTTGAACAGGATGGCGAGAATCAGCGACTGCTTGAAGATGTTGTCATTGAAGGCGCCAAGCAATTGCGTCACGAAAAACGGCAGAAAGCGCTTCTTGCCGAGCAGGGCGAATTGCGATTGTTGGGTCATCGTCCATGGTCCTCGCGGGGTCGGGTTTGCCCGCACAGGCATTTGACTGCAATTGCCCCGCCGAAAGCCACAGGGCAAATGCGAACGTCTTGGCGGTTCCCCCCTTCGTGGGAGGAGCTTCAGCCGCGACAGCAACCGCAAAAAGCTCGCCGCTGAAGCGTCTCCCACGTCCGACGACCTCGACCCCGTAGGGTGCGCCGCGCGCACCAAGCCCCCGCCGAATCCCTGGTGCGCACGGCGCACCCTACGCAGCCTGGTCATGCTGGAAAATCCACGCTCCCGGCACGCCCCCACACATTCCGCAGCGCAAAAAAAACGGCAGCCCAATCGGGCTACCGTTCTCGAACTCGGAGAAAACGCCAGTGCCTCGCACCGGCTACAACCTCACCTGCATTCCCTAGGGAATGCCCTAGCAGTCTGACAAAAGCCAGGGGCAGCGTCCGTTTAGCTTTGTTAACTGCCTGCAAAGAAATGTAAACGCCGGGTGACCAGGCGGTCCCGGCCGCGGCACAATCACGCCCATGAACGCCTACCACCCCGCCTGCTGCAGCCCCCTCGACGATCACGACCCGCTACCGCGCCCCCTGGCCGGCGCGCAGCTGATCAGCACGCGCTTCGATCCGGCGCTGCTCATGGAGGATGACTTCGCTCGCTGCGCCATCGCTCCGGTGCGTGGCGTGGCCAAGCGTCAGGCCGAATACCTGGCCGGGCGCCTGTGTGCGCGCGAAGCGCTGCGCCGCGTGACCGGCCAGCCCGGCGTGCCGGCAGTCGGCGCGGACCGCGCGCCGCAGTGGCCGTCTGGCGTGGTCGGCTCCATCACCCATGGCGACAACTGGGCCGCAGCGCTGGTCGCGCCTGACACTCGATGGCGCGCTCTGGGCATGGACGTCGAACGCCTGCTGCCCGCCGCCCGCGCCCTGCGTCTGCAGGACGAGATCCTCACCCCCGCCGAAGTGCAACGGCTGCAGGCGCTGGATGACGAAGCCCGCGCAGCGCGTATCAGCCTGACCTTCTCGCTCAAGGAAAGCCTGTTCAAGGCGCTCTATCCGCTGACCCTGACGCGCTTCTATTTCCACGACGCCGAGCTACTGGAGTTCGATCAGGACAGCGCGCGCCTGCGCCTGCTGATCGACCTCAACACGCACTGGCGCTCAGGCGCCGAGCTGGACGGTCAGTTCGTGCTGTTCGAGGGCAAGGTGCTGAGCCTGGTGGCCGTGGCGGCGTGATCATGCAACACCCCGCCATACGCGGATAACCCGGTGCGCGCGGCGCACCCTACGATGCATGCGGCGGTCGCGGCGTAGCCCGGATGAAATCCGGGAACAGGTGGCCGGCCAGCCCTGGATTGCAGTCGGGCCACAGCACTGGCAAGAACTGGACGGTCAGTTCGGGCTGTTCGACGGCAAGGTGCTCAGCCTGGTAGCGGTGGCGGCGTAACCCTACATCCCGGCATGCGTGGATAATCCGGTGCGCGCGGCGCACCCTACGATGCAGGCGGCGGTCGCGGCGTAGCCCGGAAATCCGGGAACAGGTAGCCGGCCAGCCCCGGATTGCAGTCAGGCGCCCCAGACTCAGCCTGGTGGCGGTGGCGGCGTGATCCTACACCCCGCCATACGCGGATAATCCGGTGCGCGCGGCGCACCCTACGGGGCGGGGTGCACCATGCGCATCGAGCCTAATCGCCCTGCCGCCGCGGCCATACCAGGCTGAAACGCGCGCCGCCGAGGCTTTCGCTGCGGCCGATCTGCGCGCGACCGCCGTGCCAGTAGATGATCCTGCGCACGATCGACAGGCCCAGCCCGTGCCCGCCGGATGCCCGCGTGCGGCTGTCGTCAAGGCGCAGGAAGGGGCTGAACAACCGCTCCCAGGCCTCTTCAGGCACGCCCGGCCCGTCGTCCTCGACATCGATACGGCAGCGCTTGTAACCGACCTGACAGCTGATCAGCACCCGCCCTTCGGCGTAGCGCATGGCGTTGTTCACCAGATTCTGCAGCGCCCGGTGCAGATAGCGCGGCTCGGCTTCGACCCAGCAGGCGCCGTCGGCCTGCACGCTGAGCACCGCGCCACACTCCACGCGCACCTTGTTGCTCAGCGGCGCCAGCTCGTCGATCACCTGATCGATCAGCCCCTTGAGCTCCACCTGCTGGAAGTTCAGCGCCGGCGAGCCCTGCTCCAGGCGCGCATAGGTCAGCATCTCGTCGACCAGCTTGTCGAGGTCCTGGATATCGCTGTCCATGCCTTCCATGTATTTGCGTCGAGCACTGTCGTTCGGTGCATCGGCGATCATTTCCAGGCCGAAGCGCAGGCGCGCCACAGGCGTGCGCAGCTCGTGGGACACGGCCCGTACCAGCTCGCGCTGCGTGTTCAGGGAGGTCTGCAGGTGTTCGGCCATGGCGTTGAAGCTGCTGGCCAGGCGCCCCACCGAGTCGGCACCGCGCGTCGGCACGCGGGCATCCAGGCGGCCACTGGCGATATGCGTGGCGGCACTTTCCAGGGCACGCAGGCGCTGCTCCAGCGAGCGCACCAGCAGATAGACGATCAGCCCGATCAGGCTCAGGCCCAGCGCACCGATCAGCACCAGCAGCTGCGGCGGATAGGGGTTCATCTGGTACAGCGGGCCGATCTCCAGCACCCAGGGCGTATCGACGATGCCGGAGAACACGTAGATGGAGTCGCCGCCCTTGCCCAGCGCCATCACCGTATCGCCCTCGTCGATACGCCGGCGCTGGTCGAGGTCGAGGGTGGCATCCGCGAGCCGCACCAGCCGCAGGTCGAAACCGAACTGCTTGGCCGCCTTCAGTTCGTCCAGACGCCGTGGCTGCTCGCTCACCGGGTAGCGGATCAGCTCGTCGATCAGCAGGTAGTTGGTGGCCCGCGCCAGTTGCTCGCTGATCTGCTGGATCTCGCCCGTCAGCAGCAGCGGCTGCTTGCCGTCGAGCAGGCCATAGACCTTGGCCGAATGCGGGCCGGTCTGGCGCACCAGCACGTGGCCGCGCTGCAGGCGATTGCGCTCGCTGCTGTCCAGCGCCACGTCGCTCAGGGCCTGCAGCTCCAGCGGGATGCCGAGCAGGCGCGACCACACCACCAGGGCGCGCTTGCGCTCCACCTCGTTCATCGGCAGCAGGTTGTCCGCCATCAGACGGAAGGTGCCGCGCGCCAGGCCTTCGCGGTACTGGTCGCCGCGCACCTCGTTGACCAGGTGCAGCGTGCCGACGCCCAGCAGCGCCACTAGTACCAGCGCGGCGAGCATGCCGCCATAGATGCGCAGGAAGATCGAGTTCATGGCCGCCCGATCAATCGCGCAACAGCGGCGGCGCATCAGCGAACGGCAGCGCCTCGGCGGCCTCGGCGACGAACAGGTAGCCCTTGCTGCGCACCGTCTTGATCATCCGCGGATGCATCGGGTCATCACCGATCTTCGGTCGGATACGCGAGATGCGCACGTCGATGGAGCGGTCCTGACCGTCGTACTCGATGCCGCGCAGGGAATTGAAGATTTCCTCTCGCGACAGGATGCGCCCGGCGTTGACCGCCAGCAGCCACAGCAGGTCGAACTCGGCGCTGGTCAGCTCGATGCCCTGCTCGCCCAGCCAGGCCTCGCGCATGGCACTGTCGATAGCCAGCGCACCGAACTGCAGGCGCCGCGGCTGGCCCTCGTCACGCTCGCTCTCGCCACCCTCGCGGCGGCGCAGCAGCGCGCGGATGCGCGCCAGCAGCACGCGTGGGCGCACCGGCTTGCACACGTAATCATCGGCCCCCATCTCCAGGCCCAGCACCTGATCCATGTCGTCGGTACGCGCAGTGAGCATCAGGATCGGCCCCTTGTAGCCGCCACGCACCTTGCGACAGATGCTCAGGCCGTCCTCGCCCGGCAGCATCAGGTCGAGCATCACCAGGTCCGGCTGCTCGGTGAGAATCCGCGCTGCGGCGCGGGCACCATCGGCCTCGATGGCCACGCGCAGGCCGTTGCCCTCCAGATACTCGCGGGTCAACTGCGCCAGGCGCTGGTCATCCTCGACGATCAGAATCTGCCACGCTTCTTGTTCCACACCCTCTCCCCTTTGCATACCGGCAAGCCGCAAATACGGCAGCCATTCTAGGGGCTCTGCGCCTCCGGGCGCGAGCGGCAAACCGGCGCGCCAAGTCAAGCACAGCACATGCCAAAAGCACTATATATAGTGGTAGTCTGTGCGCCGCCGAACGGCTTCGCCAACAGGCGGAAAAGCTTCCTTCAGGGGCGACGAACGGTCATCTTCAGCCAGAGCCAGAAAACACGCGGGCTAGGCTGTTCAGACCCACAAGGCACCCACACCTTATCCACAGGTTGTTATTTTTCTAGCGCCTTGCAATGCCTCCAACAGCGCACTATCTTGTATCCCCATCGCGCGGCACCTACCAGATATTGGGTTGCCACAAAAAACCGGACACAAAAAGAATGAATCGCGCAAGCCCTTTTCACAGGGTTTTCCAGATGTTCCGAGCAACCGTTTCACCCTAACCCAGGCCTGGCCTGGGTTACAGCCACGTCGCAACGCCAGGCGCTGCGCGTGAGCCGGTCAGACAGCGGTCTTGTCCGCCTGTCGACCACTATATGTAGTAGGCGGGGTGTGGTAATACCCCGCTGTGACTTATGCGCCAGGACGGCACTTGAAGTCGTGCCCACCTGCCCGCTCTTGCGACACCCCGTGCCCGGCCCCGCTGCCGCGTGCGGCTTGAGTTGTTAATGGAATGAACGGCGGACAGGGCACGATTTCCAATCGTGACGTCCAACCAAAAATTACAGAACACGGAGATCTCCATGCATACCGACACTACTCGCGAGAACCCGCAGGCCGCCGCGCCGCAGGCCGCCGAATCCTCCCAGGATCTGGCTGCCACCGCACCCGGCCAGCTGCGTGTGATCAAGCGCAACGGCACTGTCGTCCCCTACACCGATGACAAGATCACCGTCGCCATCACCAAGGCCTTCCTCGCAGTAGAAGGCGGTACCGCTGCCGCCTCGTCGCGTATCCACGACACCGTCGCGCGCCTGACCGAGCAGGTCACCGCCACCTTCAAGCGCCGTATGCCCTCCGGCGGCACCATCCACATCGAAGAGATTCAGGACCAGGTCGAACTGGCCCTGATGCGCGCCGGCGAGCAGAAAGTCGCCCGCGACTACGTGATCTACCGAGAAGCCCAGGCCGCCAAGCGCAAGAGCGCCGGTGCCGGCAGTGAAATCGCCCAGCCGCACCCGAGCATCCGCATCACCACCGCCGCCGGCGAGCTGCAGCCGCTGGACATGGGCCGCCTGCAAACCATCATCAAGGAAGCCTGCGAAGGCCTGGCCGAGGTCGATGGTTCGCTAATCGAGCGCGAAACCCTGAAGAACCTTTACGACGGCGTGGCCGAGAAGGACGTCAACACCGCCCTGGTGATGACCGCCCGTACCCTGGTCGAGCGTGAGCCGAACTACAGCTACGTCACCGCCCGCCTGCTGATGGACAACATCCGCGCCGAGGCCCTGACCTTCCTCAACATCGCTGGCAGCGCCACTCACCACGAGATGGCCGAGCTGTACGCCAAGGCCCTGCCCGCCTACGTCGAAAAAGGCGTGGAGTTCGAGCTGCTGGACGCCAAGCTGAAGACCTTCGACCTGGAGAAACTGGGCCGCGCCATCGATCACGAGCGCGACCAGCAGTTCACCTACCTGGGCCTGCAGACCCTGTACGACCGCTACTTCATCCACAAGGACGGCATCCGCTTCGAACTGCCGCAGGTATTCTTCATGCGCGTGGCCATGGGCCTGGCCATCGAAGAGCCGAAGAACCGCGAAGACCGCGCCATCGAGTTCTACAACCTGCTGTCCTCGTTCGACTACATGGCGTCGACCCCGACCCTGTTCAACGCCGGCACCCTGCGTCCGCAGCTGTCCTCCTGCTACCTGACCACCGTACCGGACGACCTGTCGGGCATCTACAACGCCATCCACGACAACGCCATGCTGTCCAAGTTTGCCGGCGGCCTGGGCAACGACTGGACTCCGGTGCGCGCGCTGGGCTCCTACATCAAGGGCACCAACGGCAAATCCCAGGGCGTCGTGCCCTTCCTCAAAGTGGTTAACGACACCGCCGTGGCGGTCAACCAGGGCGGCAAGCGCAAGGGCGCGGTCTGCGCCTACCTGGAAACCTGGCACATGGACATCGAGGAATTCCTCGAGCTGCGCAAGAACACCGGTGACGACCGTCGCCGTACCCACGACATGAACACCGCCAACTGGATTCCGGACCTGTTCATGAAGCGCGTCTTCGAAGACGGCAAGTGGACCCTGTTCAGCCCGTCCGAAGTGCCGGACCTGCACGACCTGACCGGCAAGGCCTTCGAAGAACGCTACGAGTACTACGAAGCCCTGATCGAGTACGGCAAGATCAAGCTGTACAAGACCATCCAGGCCAAGGACCTGTGGCGCAAGATGCTCTCGATGCTGTTCGAGACCGGCCACCCCTGGCTGACCTTCAAGGATCCGTGCAACCTGCGCAGCCCGCAGCAGCACGTGGGCGTGGTACACAGCTCCAACCTGTGCACCGAGATCACCCTGAACACCAACAAGGACGAGATCGCCGTCTGCAACCTGGGTTCTGTCAACCTGGTCAACCACATCGTCGATGGCAAGCTGGACATCGAGAAACTCGGCCGCACCGTGAAGACCGCCGTGCGCATGCTCGATAACGTCATCGACATCAACTACTACAGCGTCGACCAGGCGCGTAACTCCAACTTCAAGCACCGTCCGGTCGGCCTCGGCCTGATGGGCTTCCAGGACGCCCTGTACCTGCAGCACATCCCCTATGGCTCCGACGCCGCCGTCGAGTTCGCCGACAAGTCGATGGAAGCCATCAGCTACTACGCCATCCAGGCTTCCTGCGACCTGGCCGAAGAGCGTGGCAGCTACTCAACCTTCGAAGGTTCGCTGTGGAGCAAGGGCATCCTGCCGCTGGACTCGCAGCAGATCCTGATCGAAGCCCGTGGCCAGAAGTACATCGACGTCGACCTGTCCGAGTCGCTGGACTGGGCGCCGATCCGCGAGCGCGTGAAGAAAGGTATTCGTAACTCGAACATCATGGCCATCGCGCCGACCGCGACCATCTCCAACATCATTGGCGTGTCGCAGTCCATCGAGCCGACCTACCAGAACCTGTACGTGAAATCGAACCTCTCCGGCGAATTCACCGTGATCAACCCCTACCTGGTTCGCGACCTGAAGAACCGCGGCCTGTGGGACCCGGTCATGGTCAACGACCTGAAGTACTACGACGGCTCCGTGCAGCAGATCGAGCGCATCCCGCAGGACCTGAAAGACCTGTACGCCACCGCCTTCGAAGTGGAAACCAAGTGGATCGTCGACGCTGCCAGCCGTCGCCAGAAGTGGATCGACCAGGCTCAGTCGCTGAACCTGTACATCGCCGGCGCCTCGGGCAAGAAGCTGGACGTGACCTACCGCATGGCCTGGTACCGTGGCCTGAAAACCACCTACTACCTCCGTGCCCTGGCTGCCACCAGCACCGAGAAGTCCACCATCAACACCGGCAAGCTCAACGCGGTTTCCGCCGGTGGCGACGAAGGCTTCTCGGCCAAGGCCCAGGCCCCTGCCCAGCAGGCTGCTTCGGCCCCGGCGCCCGTACCGAAAGCCTGCGCCATCGATGAGCCCGACTGCGAGGCTTGTCAGTAAGGCTTTCGCGTGGATCTGAGCGGCATTCGCGGCGTTACCTGCTAGAGCGGCCCCCATCACGTACATGCGTACGCTCAGGGGCTCCACTCCAGCAGGTGCCTTGCGACTACTCGCTCAGCTACACGCTCGAAGGGTTGGATAGAAAGCTAGAGCAACACACTGATCAGTCCCCTCTCCCGCTTGCGGGAGAGGGCTAGGGAGAGGGCAAGGCTTTTGTAGGAGCGGCTTCAACCGCGAAGCTCGCGGATAAATCCGCTCCTACCCGAGCCCTACCCCTCTCACCAATTCCCGCCCCTCCTCCTCCGGGTCGAGTGGCAAAGGTCAGCCAGCAATCCACCGCCTGCTGACCAGTGGTACCCGTTTACCCTTGCGCGCATCACGCAACGGAACATAATTCAAATTATCTGTATATCCATACAGGCCGGTTCGTTAACCGGCCCTCACGCAGGAGCCAAGCCATGCTGAGCTGGGATGAATTCGACAAGGAAGACGGCGCAGAAGCAGTCGCCGCAAGCAAAGCCAACGCACAGAGCGCCGGCACCAACTTCGACAAGCTCGACAGCGAAGCTGCCGGCTCGGTCGAGCAGGCCCGCGCCGTCGACGCCAGCGACTCCGACGCCGTCGCCCGCGCCAAGAAAGCCCTGAACGACCTCGACATCCAGGAAGGCCTGGACGACCTCGAAGGCGCCGCCGCGCGCGTACAGGTCGGCGACAAGCAGATGATCAACGCCCGCGCCGACCTCAACCAGCTCGTACCCTTCAAGTACGACTGGGCCTGGCAGAAGTATCTGGATGGTTGCGCCAACCACTGGATGCCGCAGGAAGTGAACATGAACGCCGACATCGCGCTGTGGAAGAGCACCGACGGTCTCTCCGAAGACGAGCGCCGCATCGTCATGCGCAACCTCGGCTTCTTCTCCACCGCCGACAGCCTGGTGGCCAACAACCTGGTACTGGCCGTGTACCGCCTGATCACCAACCCCGAGTGCCGCCAGTACATCCTGCGCCAGGCCTTCGAGGAAGCGATCCACACCCACGCCTACCAGTACTGCATCGAGTCCCTCGGCATGGATGAAGGCGAGATCTTCAACATGTACCACGAGATCCCGAGCGTCGCGAAGAAGGCCTCCTGGGGCCTGAAGTACACCCGCTCGATCTCCGACCCGAACTTCAACACCGGCACCCCGGAAACCGACCGTCAGTTCCTCAAGAACCTGATCGCCTACTACTGCGTACTGGAAGGCATCTTCTTCTACTGCGGCTTCACCCAGATCCTCTCCATGGGCCGCCGCAACAAGATGACCGGCACCGCCGAGCAGTTCCAGTACATCCTGCGTGACGAGTCCATGCACCTGAACTTCGGCATCGACGTGATCAACCAGATCAAGATCGAGAACCCGCACCTGTGGGACGCCCAGATGAAGGACGAAGCGACCCAGATGATCCTGCAGGGCACCCAGCTGGAGATCGAATACGCGCGTGACACCATGCCGCGCGGCGTACTGGGCATGAACGCAGCGATGATGGAGGACTACCTCAAGTTCATCGCCAACCGCCGCCTGACCCAGATCGGCCTGAAGGAAGAGTACCCGGGCACCACCAACCCCTTCCCGTGGATGAGCGAGATCATGGACCTGAAGAAGGAGAAGAACTTCTTCGAAACCCGCGTGATCGAGTATCAGACTGGTGGGGCGTTGAGCTGGGATTGATGGCTCGCTGACATCAGAGTAGATTGACCCTACACCTGCCATGGATGTTGGGCTTGAAGCTTAAATAAAAAGCCCCGCCTAGTGCGGGGCTTCTTATTTTTGGAGTTTTCATGTTCTGGCCTTTTAAAAAACAAAAGACCTATACCCAACCTTCCCTAGAGGAAATAAAAAAGCGGGCTAAGATCTTAGTAATAGACGACAGCGAATTTGCTTATGCCCCTCTTTTCAAAAGGGATGGATACACAATTGAGAAGTGGGATGATGTAGAAAATCTAGAACAACTCGAAAATAATTACTTCGATTTAATACTTCTTGACATTCAAGGCGTAGGACAAAATGAGTCGGAGGAAGAGGGTTTTGGAATACTAAAGCACATCAGAGAAAAATCACCCGCTCAAATTGTTATTGCATTTTCGAACGCTGACTGGTCGTTAAAATACCAAGGATTCTTTGACTTAGCAGATAGCAAGCTAGCAAAAAGCCAAGACTACGTAGAATTTAAACGTATTGTAGACAACCTACTAATCCAGAGATTTAATCCAAATTTTTATATTGAAAAAATTGAAAGAATCAAGGGATTGAACCCCACAGAAAAACAAAAAATAATTCAAGCAGCCAGAAGCTCTATAATCAGCGGCAAGATTGAGCTTTCTAATAACGCATTGAAAGGCCTATCCAAAGAAGATGGTCAATTCATACTAGCCATCATACAAACCGCAGTAGCAATAGCCTCACTATGACAGAACTAGCACTGCCTCACATAATCCATAAAGTCAAGCATGACGGCCAGCTTATAAGATGGCCGCAAAAGTGCAAAGACTGCAAAACAAATGAGTGCCAGGAAAAGAATAGTGCCATCATGCTTTGTTCTTATGGGTACAATTTTTTAACTGTAAACGACATCACATTGGCAGGCTTTATTTGCACAGACCATTCATCCTCATCCAAAGCAAAGTCAAAAAATCTAAGAAATGAAAAAAACCAAACAATTAGTCTTCATCTAGTCACTAGCCAGGCAGCCACATTAAGATATAAATCCACGAAGCTCTCAGTAACCCAACAAGAACAAAAAAACTCAGCACGAGACGAATTCCTAAACAATGAATCCTTTAAAGACGAATTCATCAACGAAATCAAACAAGATATCTTAAAAGGACTTTCCTTCGTCCATGATTACAAACAAATAAATGCCACAATATCTCAAAATATAAACGTAATAATAGAGACACGATACCCCGGACAAGACCTAGAGCAAAAAATACAACACGCAACACAACAAGAACAAGCAATTTACTGGGCAAGCAAATTCTTACAAGAAAAGCTCAATGTTGCCAAATATCTCCTTAATCCAGACTGGATAACAAGAGAAAGTGAGACAAGCTTATTCAGATTCCACGGACTCGCCTTAAAGTACATAAAACTTTATAACGACACCTTTAGAAAAAAAGGCATATTACCTACAGTTAGCGGAACCAGTCATAAAAATATACTAGCTAACCCTGAGGCCATATCAGTAATAATTCAAACTTTTCTCGATAACGCTCAAAAATACTCAAAGAAATCAGGTAAAGTAGAAATATACATTTCCGACGAGCTAGACCATATTCTTTTTTCGGTAGGATCATACGGCCCAAGAATACTAGATAACGAGAGAGAGCTAATATTCCAACCTTTCAAACGTGCTAAAGATGCAATCAAAACACAAGAAGAAGGTGCTGGCTACGGCCTTTATATTTCACAGCTAATAGCAAAGCGTATTGGAACAATTATTGAAGTCGAACAAGACGCGCATCTAAAAGAAAGACAAGGCCATTGGACAACTTTCACAATAAGAATACCTACCAACTCGTGGAAGTAAGAATTATCGGATAATCGGGATACGGATAATCGAGGACAGACCACGATTAACCGGCGCCGTCCATGACCCTTTTCGCCCTTACGGCGAGTCACTTGACTCACTTCGCTCGCCCTTCGGGCCAGCCTTCGGCTGTTACTCCGCTGCGCTCCGTTTCTCTTTGCTCGCGCAGAAAGTAACCAAAGAGAAAGCGCGCCCGACATCCGGGTTTCGCTGCGCGAAACTCCCCTCGCTCCGGCGCTGTTCCGAGGGTCGTCGCGAAGGGCCATCCCTGGCCCATCACTCCTCGTTTGGCATCCATGCCAAACGCCCCTCTCCACAGCACCTCCACTCGGCCTCCTGACGGGATTCGGGATCGCGGTGCATGAGCGTTTTGTGAAAGGCAAAGCAACAAACAAGAGCAGAGCTTAAAGAGCCAGAGCATCGCGGCGTTGCCGCGATGCTCTGGCTCTTTAATGTTTTGGGAACACCAATCGCATAGGCGACGCCAAACGCCCCGTCAGGAGGCCGAGTGGAATCGTTGTGAAACGAAGCGCAGCGAAGTAACAGCCGCAGGCTGGCCCGGAGGGCGAGCGAAGCGAGTCAAGGGGTTGAGCGGCATGGATGCCGCGAGAGCCGCGATGGGCCAGGGATGGCCCTTCGCGGCGTGCCCCTGGAGCAACGATGGAGCGAGGGAACCCGACGAAGTCGGGCCGGATGGTAGGGGCAAAGACCTTTTGCTTACTTTTGGGGCTTTTGCCAAAAGTGAGCCGCTGTAAGAGCGGAACCGGTGTGAAAATCACCACATTAGTGGAGGATTCACGCATTATCAGAGACCGCCATATCGAACGATGGAAAAAAGGAGCAGTGATTAATGGATAAAACCAATATAGATTCCCCGACCAATTCTGAGTCAGTTTTCACGAAAGCTTTCTGGATATTCTTGACGCCAACCCTTGGCGCACTTATTTACTCTACAACTTACTTGATAGGTGTAACGTACCATCAAACATGGGCAGGACATTTCAACATTGGCTCAGGGCTATTTGAAAAATCAACAGCAGATTACTTTACCTATGCCTACATAGCACTCTTGCAAATATGCAGCAACTGGGTGAACATCATAACTGACTTAAAAATAGTTTCATTCCTTCTAATTACAACAACCCTGCTTGTAGCTTATATCTTCATCCTATCCTGGCTTTCGCGTCCCAACAAGTCCAACACCACCAAACCCAAGAACAAGTCACTGGCGCTCGCCATATCTATCCCTGCAATTTCAGCCGGCATAACAACAATAATCCTAGCCATACCTCTAGCAGCTAACATCTTTTTGATTGCACCCGCCTACACCGGATATAAAGCAGCTCAGATATCAATCGAGAGAAGCGTCTTGAAGTTCAGGACTGGATGCGAGCACGTAAAAAAACGTAGCGAATATTGCGTCCGCCTTATGGATGGAGAAAGCGAAATCGCCCGAGGCTTTCTGATCGACTCTTCAAGCGAACGCATCGCACTCTACCTTGGCGAAAAAGCATCGGTATATCCTCTCAAGGATTATCGGATAGAGACATTGCTCCCCTCCGCAACCAATACGGACGCCCAAGATTGATTGATCAATGCTCGCAGGAATACCTGCGTAACGCTATGCGCTACAGACCACTTGACTCATGATCAAAGCAATGCAGCCGATACAAACTCGGCTGCAACTAGCCGTCAGCTGAGACAACAAAGGATTGGAAAAGAATGAAGATTTCGCTAGGTCAGTTCGCAAGATTACTGGCTCCCGCATCTACACTACCACTAGTCATGGCTTTACTTTTAGGTGTGGCGATGTTGTCACTGCCTCAACAATCGTACGCGAAAGGCTGCGGCCCGGCGGGAGCCTCACTGCAGCAAGGCCCTAAGGGAGGCTGCTATTACATCAATCGGAACGGCAATAAAACGTATGTGGATAGGGCATGTTGTCGTTAGCAACTAGCAGCAAGTAACCCGTACAACCGCTGATGGTGGATGAAAAGCGCCATCCACCCTACGCCCCGTACGCCATTGACCACCCACAATCACACCTCTACCCTGAGCCACAGCGCCTAAGAAACGCTTCACGCAGCGGCAAAACTGCTCCCGAAAGCAGCGGTGTATTCCATTGAGGTAATGGATATGCCTACCCAATCCGCATCCCCCGCTATACCCGCCCTTGCGGGCGAAATCCTGATCCCGCAAACCTTCACCCGCCACCGCAGGCAACTACGCGCCCTGCTGCTCGAACAGCAATGCTGGTTCTGCGCAACGGATCTTGGTCGGCTGATCGGCCAACCGCATCTGGACGAACGCGCCACGCGCACACTCGACGCTGACCAACTACTCGATGCCGTGGTGCTAAACACCCACGGCCAACCGGAGACGACAAGGCTGATCAGCGAATCCGGCGTCTATGCCGCGCTGATCCACTACTACCACCCGGAAAACCGCTGCATCCGCCGCTGGATCACCGCCGACGTGGTGCCGATGCTGCGCGAAGCCGAACAGGCTACCGAGCGACGCCCGAGGCGCGAGAACCGTCAGGGGCTGTCGCTTCTGCATTGGCAAGGCGATACCTGGATACCTTACCGGCCTGCGTAACCAGCGCCACTCAGAGGGTGGATGGTCAGAAGGTCATCCACCTTACGTGCTACTTGTCCAGCTCGCGCCGGATATCGGCGCTGGGTACCTGAAAGGCTCCAGAGTGATAGGGTTTGGCGCCATAGACGGTCGCCACGTACTGGCAGGGAATGGAGCCCTTGTTAGCGATCAGCGAACGAATCGCTTCGTCACCCAATGCTCGCGTAGTTGTGCCTTCATCGAGGGTCTCGTTGAAAGACAAGGCAGCCACAAATGCAAAGCCATCCCCGCCTTCATGCCGGGTATCGCGCTCGACGAAACCAGAGGCCAACGTCTTCATGAAGTGCCCGACCGAGAAATCCACATCATCGTCCAGGGCGCAGTACATCATTCCGCCTACGAAGCCCTCTCCAGGGCCAAACAAATTGAGCAGATCGACATCCGAGCGGAACCGCAAATCATAGAAGCGAGCGTCTGCTTGAGCGCTAATCGAATCGTAATGCAAAGCAGCAATCGGCTTGCCATGCCCCTTGGCACAACCGCTACCCAGAAGTACCAGACCAATCAGAAAGAACCTGAACATCCTACCGCCTCATGTAGCTCACAACGGATTCGAAGATGTAATCCTCAGCAGATAGTCCTTCCGCCATGGGGTTACAAAACATATCCCGCGCGTTGTAGTGGTTGATATCCATGACATGGTTGACGTCTGGCCCACTACCGACAGACCAACGTTCCCCGAATTCAGCCACGGAGCGAGTAGCCCGGACGACCGCTGACGGTGGATGAAAAGAGCGTCATCCACCCTACGGATCGCCGATATACCGGGTGTAGGGTGGACAACGCGAAGCTTGTCCACCATGGTTCAGATACAACCATCGCTCAAGGACGAGCCGCAATGCCCAATTACCGACGCGCCCGCGTGGCTGGCGCCACCTACTTCTTCGCCGTCAACCTGCGCGATCGCACCAGCGATCTGCTGATCCGCGAAATCGACTTGCTGCGCGAGACGGTGCGCGCCACCAAAACCCGTCACCCCTTCCATATCGATGCCTGGGTGGTGCTGCCCGAGCACATGCATTGCCTGTGGACACTTCCGTCTGGCGACGCCGACTTCGCCCTGCGCTGGAAGGTCATCAAGTTCGCTTTCAGCAAACGCCTACCCGCCACCGAAATGCTAAGCGCCAACCAACAGAACAGGCGTGAGCGTGGTATTTGGCAAAGGCGCTACTGGGAACATCTGATCCGTGACGAACGCGATTACCAGCGCCACTTCGATTACATCCACTACAACCCGCTCAAACACGGCCATGTGGCACGGCTGGCGGATTGGCCCTATTCCATCGGGCAGTGGCGCAAGGCATTTACCCAGCAGATTGGTGTGGGGTGCCGGAGCAGGTCGAGGGTGGTTATGGTGAGTGAGCGACCCGATGGTGGATGAAAGAAGCGCCATCCACCCTACTAACCTTTACCTTTCTTCCTGGCAATCGCCTTCATCCGCGCCGCGGCCTTCTGCACGGTGGCCATCTTCTCGGGCCGTTTCATGCCCCGCCATTTGCGGATTTCCTCGCGCGTGCGTCCACAGCTGACGCACAACTCGCCGTTGAGCTGACACAGCGACACGCAGGGGCTCTCAATGTCCTTGGCCACGCTTGCCCCTTGCCGGTCGCTCGACCGAGAACGCCACGTGTTCAGCGATGCTGGAAACGCTGATGCCCACTTCATCGAAAGCGGCCAGCGTCAGTTCCAGCATTCTCGCCTTGTCCGAACTGGCGAGTGAGCGCGCCCTGCTCGCCTCGCTGTCGAACATCCAGGTCACGAGCAGGCTCTGTGGAAAACGCTCGTAGTCCACCTCATGGGTCAGCCACTGGAAGCCGACGATTTCGCTTTTCGCCGTTTCGCAGGCAAAGGTCAGGGTGCGGATCAGCTCGCGCTCGATGCCTGCGTGTTTTCGTTTCGGCGATGACATAAGGCTCCTCTGGCTCGGTATGCGCTGCGACGCCATGTTACCCGAGGCACTACAGGCCGAGGCCAGGTTGATGGAGCGGCGCTGGCGCTCGTGGCGCAGAGTGTCAGCGGCTGCGGTCTCTAGCGGAGCATGGCAACGTGCAAAACCCGGTTAACTTTACTCACGACGACTCGGCCGCCGATCCGCCGCATGCCTACAGGCTCAGAGCCTACCTGAGCCAGGCCTGGCTCTCGGTAGGGTGTTTCCCGTCTAGGGCGCATCCGGCCTGCCAACACGCGCCAGGCTCGACTCGCCTTCGCTGCGCTCTTCCCTCACCACACTGAACGAGCCATCGGTCTCCAGGACGACCGCGGCCACATTGGCGACCGTTTCGATTCCCGCAGCGCGAATAGCCGACCGCACCTCGTCCTCGGTAACGCGGGCAGCCCGCATGGCGCTACGCAGGAACTGACCATGGTGAAACAACAGCGCCGGCTCCCCGGTGACCAGGCGGCGAACCCAGCCGACCCGAACACTGGTCCAGGTGACGATAAACTGCAGGCCGATCAGCAAAGCCATAGCCAGCGCGCCCTGAGCCAGGGAAACATCCTTGTTGAGCAAGATAGTGGCGAAGGTCGAGCCGAGGGCGACGGTCACGACCAGATCGAAGGCATTCATCTTGGAGAGAGTGCGCCTGCCCGAAAGGCGCAGGAAGGCAACCAGGCAGATATAGGCCAGCAGCCCCACCGTCACTGTTCTGATGAGTACCTGCCCGTTATCGAAAAACATCCCATCCATCACTGTTGTCCTTTTTCAAGTTGGCTGCATACGAACTACGACAACGGTGCTGTGATTTCTTCCTGATCAATGCAGGCGGTGTCGCGCTGACACGCATGCAGGCGGGTGAACACGGCCGCAGGTTACAATTCTGCTCCACACCCAGCCCCGCGGAGCTTTCCCCGAATGTTCCCCCTCTCTCACCTACCGCCAGGGCGTCTCGCCCGGCGAGCGCGCCGCCGTGGCCAACTGGACAAGGCAGCTTATCGACCTCGCCATCGCCCACCAGGGCAGCTACTACCTGCCGTATCAAATCCACGCCAGCCGTGAGCAGTTCCTCGCAGCCTATCCGCGCGCCGAAGCGTTCTTCGCGCTGAAAAGGCGCGTCGACCCAAGCAACAAATTCCGCAACAAGCTGTGGGATGCCTACTATCGTGCAGGCCAGCTCCATAGCGAATAACCGCTGCGCCAAATGCTGAACGAGACAATCCATCCTGGCTGCCGCCCCTCACGCATCGTCAGAAGCACTCGCCGTGGCTCTGTGACAGCCAAAACCCACGCGCGCATCAACGAAACCGATGCGATGGGCCGCATCGGTCAGCCAAAGGACGCATCAAAGTCTGCCAAGCCAGTACTGCGGGCGCCGACGGTGATGGGCAACGGCCAACACCTGGAAGCCGTCAGGCTTTGGCCGGTAGATGATCGATAGCGGAAAACGTTGAAGGGAGACGCTGCGAATATCTGGCTCAAGTTCAACCTGCCAGGCGCTGGGGTGATTTATCAATCAATGTAGCCAAGGCCTGAAACTCATTGATTAATGCCCCACCTAATCCTGGAACCTTCGATTCGTAATAACCGACTGACTCCAGAAACTCGGCTTCCGCTGCCGGGTGGAAAAAATACTTCATCGAATCAGGGCTCTGGCCTTCTTCATGACCTCGTCGCCCGACACCGCCTGAATCGAGCCACTATCAAGTTCTTGTGCACGCCGCTGTGCTTCAAGCAACCAGTCTGAGCGCAGTTCGTCTTCCGAAGGGGCATCCAGACTCAAGACCAGACGCTGGATCGGCTGTGCCCGCTCCTTTTTTGAAAGATGCAGGGCTTCATCCTCGATCTTCTGCAGATCCATGGCCTCACCTCTCGCTTGTTTACCGGCAAATCTTGGCACGGATGCTTAGCAGGTGCCATGGCTATGGCCCCTTGAACAGTCGTCACACCGAACACATCCCACCCGGCACCGTCAGAATCCACTCGCGCACGGCCTGAATGCTCGGGTCATTGCGCCGGCTTTCCGGGTACACCAGAAAGAACGGTTTGCCCTCCAGCTCAGGCCCGAAAGGCTGAACCAAACGCCCCGCCGTCAGCTCGTCCTCGATCAGTTGCCGGCTCATCAGCGCCACGCCCTGAGCGCCGACGGCGGCCGAGACGGCGTGGGTCTCGTCAGAGAAGACCAACCCGGCAGCGACATCCAGCCCCGGCACCTGGGCCTGCTTCTGCCAGACGGCCCAATCGAGGGGTGAGGAAATCACTGCCTGGTTGCGAAAGTGAATCAGCGTGTGCCGGGGCAAGTCGGCGGCATCGTGCAGCCCCAGCAGCGGGCTGCAGGCCGGAATGAAGGTGTTGTCGAAGAGTTTTTCCGCCACCAGCCCGGGCCAACGGCCATCGCCGTAGCGAATGGCGATATCGGCGGTGACGCCGTCGAGCGCCACCGGCTCGTGCGAGGCATGAATGCGCAGGTCGATATCCGGGTGGGAATCGCGCAGCAGGCAGACCCAGGACAGCAGCCAGCGCACTGCCACTGCGGGCGTGGTGCTGAGGGTGACCGCATGCCGGCGCGGTGCGGCGCTGAGCCGATCGACCGCAGCGCCGATGCTGTCGAAGGCGCTTTCCAGCACCTGCTGCAGTTCGCGCCCGGCCAGGGTCAGTTCCAGCTTGCGGGGTTTGCGTAGAAACAGTGCGACGCCGAGGGATTCTTCCAGCGCACGGATCTGGTGGCTGATCGCCGTGGCGGTGACGGAGAGTTCCTCCGCGGCCTGCTTGGCGCTCTCATGACGAGCCGCCGCCTCAAAGGCGCGCAAGGCAGATAGCGGGGGTAGTCTGCGCCGGCTCATAGCTGAATTTTCCTCATCTGTTTAAGAAAATATTGATCGTTTGTCGTCACATATGGGCGAACTTAGCCTGTCCCTGCAGCTTTTCACAGATGAATAGAAATTCAAGCAGGAGACTCGCCATGACCCATATTCTGCATCTCGATGCCAGCGCCCGCCCCGGCCTTGCCGGCAAGGATGAACACGGCTCGCACAGCCGCAACCTCAGCCATCGCTTCGTCAGCCAGTGGCAGGCACGCCGTCCGCAGGACGTCGTCACCTATCGCGACATCGGCCAGAACCCGCCATCGATCATCAGCCATGACTGGATCGCCTCGTCCTTTACCCCCGAGCCGCAGCGTGAGGCCTGGATGCGCGACACCCTGGCCGAGAGTGATCGCCTGGTGGACGAACTGATCGCCGCCGACGTGCTGGTGATCGGCACGCCGCTGTACAACTTCGGCATGCCCGCCGCGCTCAAGGCGTGGATCGATCAGGTGGTGCGCCCCGGCCGCACCGTGGAGATGGACGACAGCAACCCGCTCGATCCCTATGTGCCCAAGCTGGCCGACCGGCCACGCCATGTGGTGATCCTCACGGCGCGCGGCGGTGTCGGCTTCGATGCCGGTGGCGAGATGGCGCACATGAACCATCTGGAGCCGAATCTGATCACCGCGCTCGGTTTCATCGGGCTCACCCGCGTGCACCAGATCGCCATCGAAGGTCAGGAAGTCGGCGGCGAACTGCTTGCCGAGTCGGTCAGGCAGGGGCTGAGCAAGGTCGATGCGCTGGTGGCAGAACTGCAACGCTCCGTGCAGGCCGAACGCGTCGCACAGCCGGCGTGACGATGCGAGGGCTTCGCGTGGATGGCCGCGGCGCCACCCGCGTTACGCCCTGCGGCGCAGGCTTCGCCCTTCGATGCTCTGTAGCGCCTTGCGCGCAGTGTCGATGAAAGGCAGCACGATCAGGCTGTACAGGCTCTGGTAGCGATGCGCATCGCGTTCGGCGGTGCCGAAGCTGAGCGGCTCCGGGGTGTGCGTGGTGGTGTAGAGGGTGCCGAACATCCAGTCCCAGATCGACAGGTTGGTGCCGAAGTTCTTGTGGAAGTGGTGCGGGGCATCACTGTGGTGGATCTGATGCTGCGCCGGACTGTTGAGCAGGTGTTCCAGCCTGGGCCCGAAGGAGAGCCAGATGTGCGTGTGGCGCAGGTTGGCCGCCAGGCAGTTGAAGATGAACACCAGGTAGGTCACGCCGAACAGCGTGTAGCGGCTGATCTCGCCGCCGCACAGGTACCAGAACGTCCCGGAGTAGGCGCCCAGCAGTACCAGCGTCAGCAGGCTGTCGGCGAGTTTTTCCACGACATGCACACGACTGGCGGTAAGCGGCACCAGTACGGGTGCGACGTGGTGAACCTTGTGGAACTCCCACAGCCAGCGCGAGTGGAAGGCGCGGTGCGTCCAGTAGCTGGCGAAGTCGTTGATCAGGAACACGCCCAGGCCGTAGAGCAGGCTCAGGCCAAGGTTCTCACCCAGTTGCGGCCGGGCGCCCCAGAGGTTGGTGAAGAAAGCCATGTAGTCGGCCGAATGCAGCAAGTAGGGGTCGACCAGGCCGATAACCGGCACGATCAGCAGCACGCGCAGCAGTGCACGGACGAAGTAGTAGCGGTAGTCGAGCAGCGCCGAGGGATGCAGCAGCACCTGGCGCCCACCGATGAACTGCCAGAACGATGCAATACCGCTGCTCACGCGACGCCGGCGATAAAGCAGATAGGCCACGCTGTAGGAAAGCAGGATGAAGACCAGGCCGATACGCCCGTTGAGGTCGAAAAGCCCCTGAAACTGCCTGATCACGACGGCCAGCAGCTCGGTCAATGGATTAGCTGCCAGCGACAGCTCTTGCATCACTCCAGCCTCCCCCGGCAAAAGTGGCGGAATGATAAGCAAGAATGATGCTTTGGCAAATGAGAATAGTTACTTAAACGCACCTTTTGCCAGCACAGCGTTAGCCAGCACAGCCGCATCCGGCTCAGCGTTTGCTGCAGGCGAACAGCGCGTTGCCGGAGCTGGCATCCCACTGCGCCAAGCGCTGATAGTCGTGCTCCAGCACCTGCACTTCGAAGTACGGCGCCAGCAGGGTCTGCAACTCGGCGAAGCTCACCGCCACCATCGGATGCTCGTCGTGCCAGATCTCGCTCTGCTCGCCCAGGGTGCGTTCGATGCGCAGGCGCAGCGCCTGCTGTTCGCCGTCACCGCGGTAGTACCAGCCGGAGCTGAAGCGGAAGTGCCCTTCGCCATGCTGCGCGCTGTGGGATACGAACGAAGCGTTGTCGATGCGCTGCTTGTCCACGGCGTTGAAGCAGAACACCCCGCCCGGCACCAGGGCACGATGCACGCTGGCGATACAGGCCTTGAGCCGCTCGATGCTGGCGCTGTAGTGGATGGAGTAGAGAAAACAGGTGATCAGATCCAGCGGCTCGTCGACCTGAAAACCGCACATGTCCTGCCGGGCGAAGCGTGCCTCGGGGCAGCGCTGGGCGGCGCGGTCGAGCATGGGCTGGTTGATGTCCAGGCCGCTGCTGGCGTAGCCGGCATCGAGAAAATGGCGCACGTGCGGACCGGTGCCGCAGGCTAGGTCGAGATGGCGCTTGCCGCCGTTGCCGAACAGTTGCTGCAGGCGGTGCACGCAGTGGCTCTGCGCGGCGTAGTCGATGTCCGCACACATCAGGTCGTAATAGCCTGAAAGATCGGTATAGAGGGCGTTGCCGGACATGATGACCCGCCAAGGGGAGTCGAGGGGCGCGCATCATAGCTCAGGCCGCGCGGGGGCAGAATCACTATCGCTGCCGTCGATGTGCCGGTGGTCCGATCACGTCCGGCGCAGCCTGTGCAACGTTGACGGTGCGCCTCTTCAAACAGCGGGAAGCCCTCTACCGTGGGGCTTTCGCCAGCTATCAGGCGCATCGATTTTCACCATCAAGCCAATGAAGTTCTCCCAGAAAATCCAGTGCGTAACATCTGCTCCAGACCCAACCACCCCCCCCTGGAGCACCAAAATCATGAAACGCCAACTCATCCTCAGCTTCGCTTTCTCCGTACTGGCAGCCAACGTATTCGCCGCTTCCTCCGCCCAACCTGTAGTCGCCGAAGGTGGCTCCGACCGTCTGATCGAAAACCGCGTCGCCGAAGGTGGCTCCGATCGTCTGATCGAGAA
>NZ_FNJJ01000007.1:0-61890 GCF_900104265.1 Ectopseudomonas guguanensis | reverse complement strand
CGTCTGATCGAGAACCGCGTCGCCGAAGGTGGCTCCGATCGCCTGATCGAAAGCCGCACCGCCTGAAACCTTCCTGATGAACTGATCGAGAACGCCGTATGACTCGATGCCAAGCGCAGCCCCCCAAGGCCGGCCTGATAAGCCGGCCTTGTTGTTTGCAGGGCTGGAAAGCCACGCGCGCGCTGCGCGAATGAATACCCCCGTGTCGACCCCAGGCAATCGACCGCCCCGCCCCCGCTCTATGGTGAACGCCCCTTTTATCATTCACCGGAGCGCCCCATGGCCAACAAACCGATTACCGTTCTGCGCGACACCCAGCCGATGCCCGTCGTCGATGCCTGCAAGTGGGAGCGCATCGAAGGTGACCCGCATACCGTCAACCTCAACGCCTACACCTCCGAAGACGGCAGCAAGATCATGGGCACCTGGATCTGCACGCCTGGCAAGTGGCGCGTGGAGTACGTGAAGTGGGAGTACTGCCACTTCCAGGAAGGCTACTGCATCATCACCCCGGACGGCATGGCGCCGATTCACCTCAAGGCCGGTGACATCTTCGTGGTCGAACCCGGCATGAAGGGCACCTGGGAAGTGGTGGAGACGGTGCGCAAGTACTTCGTGTTCGCCTGAAGCCGGTGCGCCGGCAGCGGCAGCTGGCCCGCAACCGCTGCCGCCGTATCGCTGAACTTGCTTGAAAGTTACGGGAACCTGGCCTATCCAGAACGGTCTGTGCTGCTCCGCCCACCCGGCGGCTCCCCATAACGGACGGTCCACAAGGCCCTTCAGCAAGGAATCATCATGACTCGCCTCAAACTGCCACTTCTCTCCCTCGCCTGCGCGCTGCCGCTGGTCGCCTGCGCCGCCACCCCGGAAGCGCTCAAGCCCTACCCCGCCGCCGCCGACGGCTACAACCGCCATGTGATCGAGCTGCCGGCGCAGGCCAACGAAGCCGAGCACAAGGTGGAGATCATCGCCGGCAAGACCCTGGAAGTGGATTGCAACCAGCAGCGCCTGGGCGGCCAGTGGCAGGAGAAGACCGTCGAAGGCTGGGGCTACAGCTATTACGAGCTGAGCCAGGTCGGCCCGGCGATGAGCACGCTGATGGCCTGCCCGGATGGCAGCCGCAAGCAGGCCTTCGTGCGCGTCGGCGGCGAGCCGCAACTGGTGCGCTACAACAGCAAGCTGCCGCTGGTGATCTACGCGCCGAAGGATATCGAAGTGCGCTATCGCATCTGGTCGGCGGCAGGCCAGAGCAGCGTGGCGCCGCGTCGGTAGCGTCTGCTCGCGGGCACCGGCCTCTGCTCAAGTACAGGGGCCAAGCCTGGCAACAGGGGTGAAAAGGGCTCTGGCTGGCGGTCACGGCACTGGCTGAGGCGCTAGGCGCAGCTATGCTGAGAAAGCCCTTTTTCACCGAGCGCCCCTGCGGCGCCCGCCTCTACCGGAGTTGCCATGGATATAGAAAGCCTGTTCGCTCAACTGCATGCCCTGCCCAGCATTCCGAAAGTCGCGCAGGAGCTGATCCAACAGTTCGACAACCCTTCTTCCAGCCTGGAAAGCGTGGCGCGCAACATCGAGCGCGACCCGGTCATCGCCGCCAAGGTATTGCGACTGGCCAACTCGCCACGCTTTCGCGGCTCCCGCGAGGCGGTCAGCGTCGAGGACGCCGCCATGCGCCTGGGCTTCAATACCCTGCGCACCCTGGTACTGGCCTCGGCCATGACCGGCGCGTTCAAGGTCGATACCGGCTTCGACCTCAAGGGCTTCTGGATTGGCAGCTTCCGCGTCGCCAGTATCGCCCGCGGCCTGGCCAAGCAGCTGAAGCTGGACACCGACGCGGCCTTCACCTGCGGCATGATGCACAACATCGGCGAGCTGCTGATCCAGACCGGCGCCCCGGATTTCGCCCGGCGCATGAACCGCTCCCCGAAACGCGAGGCGGCCGCCCACGCCGCCGAGGAAACCCTGCAGCTGGGTTTCGGTTATCCGGAAGTGGGGGCCGAGCTGGCGCGTCGCTGGCAGTTGCCGGAATTGATCCAGCACGCCATCGCCTTCCAGGCGCGCCCGACCCAGGCGCCCGGCGACAATCGCTATGCGCGCCTGGTCGCCCAGGCAGTGGCCGTGGCGCAGTGCATCGAGCAGGACGGCGTCAGCGAGCATGCTCGGCAGAATCTGCAAGGGCCGCTGTTCGAAGAGGTCGATCTGGACAAGCTGTTCGAGGCGCTGCCGGCGGTGCTGGAAGCAGACAAGGCGTTTGCCGAACTGCTGGGATAAGCCGCGCAGCCTGACCTAAACTCGCCAGGCACGTCGCTCAGTGCCCTGGCGAGACCGGCGCAGGCCAGTCGCAGTTAGCCGGACTGCTTGTCGCTACCGGCCTTGGCCGCAATGGCCAGGGCCATGACCACCTCCCGCACGACCTTGCGCTGTGGCGCCGGCAAGCCAAGAAAGGCCTCGATGACCTCGCGTTCCTGATAGAACTTCGGATCTTCCCAGCGCCCACGCTGCTCACGCACCGCGGCGCCCGCACGCTCGCCAAAACGCAACAGCTGCGGCTCGACACGCAGCCATTCGGCCAGCACCTGCAGCTTGTCCTGGGAGGGAATCGCCTCACCACGCAGCCAGCGCGAAACCGCCTGGAAGGTCACGGAGCGCCCCCAATAACGCGAGTTGAACTCGCGCTCGAGTATGGCGGGGCGGTCAGGATAGCCAGCCGCGATCATGGCGCTGCGCAGGCGCTGGGCGAATTCGGTTTTCTCGGTCATGGACGCGGACGTTAAATTCCGCTTCCATGCTTGATTGAACATTCGGTTGTATTCTAAATGAAATTCATGATTTCATCGCAGCATGCCAGGTGATATTTCACGCACAAGGAGGCGCCATGATCACTCCGCTCAATTCCTGCTTCGAAGATATTCGCGTGACCGTGCAACGCGCCGCGGACGGTCGTTTCTGGTTCGCGGCGCACCCGGTGTGCCAGGCCCTGGAGCTGGACGACGAGCACGCGGCGCTGCTGAGTCACTGCCGCCCGGAAGGCATACTGTTCGGCAACGAAGAAACGCCACAGGCCATGATCGACCTGGAAAACCTGCTGCGTCTGAGCCTGCAAAGCACCAGCTCACGAGCGGAACGCCTGCGCGAATGGCTGTGCCAGGCGCTGTTGCCCCACCTGTTCAGCAGCGCCAACCTGCCCAGCTACCGACAGCTGAACACGGCAGACAAGCGCCTGCGCGTGCTCAAGTGGCATGACGACTGGTGGATGTCGGTGAACGACGTGATGCAGCTGTTCGGCAGCAGACCGGAACTCCTGGGCCTGAACGAACAACCTCAAGGCCACTGAGCAGCAGCGACTGCTTCGCTTGAGGCCTGCGCCGCCCTCACTTCATGCAGCACTGCTTGTACTTCTTGCCACTGCCACAGGTGCAGGGATCGTTGCGCCCCACCTTGGCCTCCTCGCGGCGCACCGGCAGCACGGGCTGCAGGTTCTGCTGCCAGTATTCGTAGAGTTCGACCGCGGCGGGCTCGATCAGCGCCGTGCTGGCGTCGTACTCGGCGTCGGACATGGCCTTGAGCGTCTCGGTGCCGCTTTCGTCGCCGTGCAGGGTGATCAGCTTCAGCGCCGCCGATGCCGAATCGGGCAATGCCTCCTCCAGCCAGCCGGCGACTGCCGCACCGCGCAGGTAGCCCGCGCACCACTCGGAGACGATCAGCTTCTCGCCCTTGCCATTGTCATCGGCGAGGAAGATCGCCTCGTAATCGTCCGGCTCCTCGCTGAGCATGTAGGTGGCCTCGCTCATCAGCTCCACCGCCAGCTTCATGAAGCGTTCGCCATCCTTGTCGCTTGGCCACTGCGGCGGCTGGTCGGCCCAGATCGCCGAGTACCAGACCGCCGGCGCAACCTGGCGCGGAGCGGAGACGATGGCGGCGAAGTAGCCGTCCAGCTCGCTGGCAGAGAGGATCGAGTCATCGTTGCCGTACTTGAGCAGCCACTGATCGAGCTTCTCCAATCCCCTGTTGTCCATCGCCGCGCCTCGCCGTGAAAAAAAGGCGCTACTGTCCCATAGATCAGGCGCCGCAAACAGCCCGAGCCGCCGTCCGGCACGTGGCGGGTGCCGCGATCACCCAGGCCCGGTACAATGCGCGCCTTGCCCGTGTGCCAGCCTGATAAAGAAACCACCATGTCCCTGCCCAAACACCACCTGGAACTGCTCAGCCCTGCGCGTGATGTCGAGATCGCCCGCGAGGCCATTCTGCATGGCGCCGACGCCGTCTATATCGGCGGCCCGAGCTTCGGCGCACGGCACAACGCCTGCAACGAAGTGAGCGATATCGCCAGGCTGGTGGAATTTGCCCGGCGCTACCATGCGCGGGTGTTCACCACGCTCAACACCATTTTCCACGACGACGAACTGGAGCAGGTGCGCACGCTGATCCACCAGCTCTACGACGCGGGCGTGGATGCGCTGATCGTGCAGGACATGGGCGTGATGGAGCTGGATATTCCGCCCATCGAGCTGCATGCCAGTACCCAGACCGATATCCGCACCCTGGCGCGGGCCAAGTTTCTCGACCAGGCCGGGTTCTCCCAGCTGGTGCTGGCGCGCGAGCTGAACCTGCAGGAAATCCGCCAGATTGCCGATGCCACGGACGCGACCATCGAGTTCTTCATCCACGGCGCGCTGTGCGTGGCCTTCTCCGGCCAGTGCAACATCTCCCATGCGCAGACCGGGCGCAGCGCCAACCGCGGCGACTGCTCGCAGGCCTGCCGCCTGCCTTACACCCTCAAGGACGAGAAAGGCGGCGTGATCGCCTACGAAAAACACCTGCTGTCGATGAAGGACAACAACCAGAGCGCCAACCTGCGCGCCCTGGTCGAGGCCGGCGTGCGCTCGTTCAAGATCGAGGGCCGCTACAAGGATGTGGCCTACGTGAAGAACATCACCGCCCACTACCGCCGCGAACTCGACGCCATCCTCGAAGATCGCCCGGACCTGGCCCGCGCCTCCAGCGGCCGTACCGCGCACTTCTTCGTGCCCGATCCGGACAAGACCTTCCACCGTGGCAGCACCGATTACTTCGTCACCGAGCGCAAGGTGGACATCGGCGCCTTCGACTCGCCGACCTTCACCGGCCTGCCTGTCGGCCAGGTGGAGAAGGTCAACAAGCGCGACCTGATCGCCGTCACCCATGAGCCGCTGTCCAACGGCGACGGCCTCAACGTGCTGGTCAAGCGTGAAGTGGTGGGCTTTCGCGCCAACATCTGCGAACTCAAGGGTGAGTTCGAGGAAGACGGCGAGAAGCGCTATCGCTACCGCGTCGAGCCCAACGAAATGCCCGAGGGCCTGTTCCGTCTGCGCCCGAATCATCCGCTGAGCCGCAACCTCGACCACAACTGGCAGCAGGCGCTGCAACGCACCAGCGCCGAACGCCGTATCGGCGTCAGCTGGAAGGCCGAGCTGCGCGAAGATGCGCTCAAGCTCACCGCCACCAGTGAAGAAGGCATCAGCGTCGACGTCGCCCTGCCCGGCCCGTTCGGCGTCGCCAACAAACCGGAACAGGCGCTCGATGGCCTGCGCGATCTGCTCACCCAGCTCGGCACCACCATCTACCACGCGCAGAGCGTCACCCTGGATGCCCCGCAGGCCTTCTTCGTGCCCAACTCGCAGCTCAAGGCGCTACGCCGCGAGGCCATCGACAAACTCACCGAAGCGCGCGTCGCTGCCCATCCGCGCGGCAGCCGCAAGGCCGAAACCGACCCAGCGCCGGTGTATCCGGAATCGCACCTGAGCTTCCTCTACAACGTCTACAACCAGAAGGCCCGCGACTTCTACCACCGTCACGGCGTGCAACTGATCGATGCGGCCTACGAGGCCCACGAGGAAACCGGCGAAGTGCCGGTGATGATCACCAAGCACTGCCTGCGTTTTTCCTTCAACCTGTGCCCGAAACAGGCCAAGGGCGTGACCGGCGTACGCACCAAGGTAGCGCCGATGCAGCTGGTGCATGGCGATGAAGTGTTGACCCTGAAGTTCGACTGCAAGCCGTGCGAGATGCACGTGGTCGGCAAGATGAAGGGCCATATCCTCGACCTGCCACAACCGGGCAGCGCCGCCGCCCAGGTAGTCGGCCACATCAGCCCGGACGACCTGCTCAAGACCATTCGCCAGAAGCCGGGTTATAGCCACTAAATCCGCTTCGCCTTCGCCCCGGTGCGCGCGGCGCACCCTACGAATTGACGCCCACGTAGGGTGCGCTGTGCGCACCGGGTTACGTCGCTCCCTCAACCCGCCGGGCCAAGTTCGTAGGGTGCGCTGCGCGCACCGGCGATTCCGGAGCGCGCAATGCACCCGAGGCTCGTTTCACATCACGCCATTGCCCTGGTTTTTGGTGCGCGCGGCGCCCCCTACGAATTGACGCTCACGTAGGGTGCGCTGCGCGCACCGGGTTGCGTCGCTCCCTCAACCCGCCGGGCCAAGCACCTCGACCTCGCGAATCTCGAAATCGCGGCGCAGGTAGTCCATACGCCGTTCATGAAACTCGCGCATATGCGGCAGGGCCGTGTGCTCGGCCAGCGCCTCCCGTGATGCCCACACCTCGTAGAAGATGAACAGGGTCGGGTCCTGCGCGTCGCGCAACATGTGGTATTCGAGGCAACCGGGCTCGGCGCGGCTGGGTTCGACATAGGCGCGAAAGAGTCGCTCGAAGGCTTCGGCCTGTTCGGGTCGGGTATGGGCGTGGAGGATGAAGGCATACATCGGGAAAGCTCCGGATAACGGGTACCGCCTCACCATAACGCACGCCTCGAATAGAGTTTCATGACTTTCAGTCAATAATCATTTGACCGCCTCGGGGTATTTCACGCGCGCAGGGCTCGCTAACCTGCCGCCACATTTTCTGGAGAACCCCGATGAAAAAGATCCTCCTGCTCAACGGCGGCAAGCAGTTCGCCCATTCCGACGGCCAGTACAACGCCACCCTGCACGACGCCGCCGTGGCCTTTCTCGACCGCGCCGGTTTCGACCTCAAGACCACCTTCATCGACGGCGGCTACGATGCCGACGAGGAAGTGCAGAAAATCCTCTGGGCCGACGTGGTGATCTACCAGATGCCCGGCTGGTGGATGGGCGCGCCCTGGACGGTGAAGAAGTATCTGGACGAGGTATTCACCGCCGGTCACGGCAGCCTCTATGCCAACGATGGCCGCACCCGCTCCGACGCTTCGCAGAAGTACGGCAGCGGCGGGCTGATCCAGGGCAAGCAGTACATGCTGTCGCTGACCTGGAACGCCCCGGTGCAGGCCTTCGAGGACCCAAGCGACTTCTTCGAAGGCAAGGGCGTGGACGCGGTGTACTTCCCCTTCCACAAGGCCAACGAGTTCCTCGGCATGAGCGCCCTGCCCACTTTCATCTGCAACGACGTGATGAAGGTGCCGAACATCGAGCGCGACGTGGCTCGCTACGAGCAGCACCTGGCCAGGGTGTTCGGCGTCGCCTGACGCCGTTCGCTCATTGCCCGCCGAACAATGCCGTCCAGTAGATGCCGGCGTCGCTCTGCGGGTCGTTGGCGTAAGCAGCGCCCAGCTCGCTGAACTCCGGATTCATGATGTTGGCGCAATGCCCGGGGCTGGCTAGCCAGCCCGCCACCACCTTGGCGGTGGTATCCAGTGCCGCGGCAATGTTCTCACCGATCCGGGTCCCGCCGTAACCTGCCAGCTCGGCGCGATCTCCCGGAGTCAGGCCGTCACGCCCCTGGTGGGCGAAGAAATTGCCGTTGGCCATGGCCCGGCTGTGGCTCTCGGCGGCGCTGCCCAGCTCGGCGCTCCACACCAGAGGCGCAGCCGCGGCAAACGCCTGGTCGCCGCACTGACGCGCCTCGGCACGCGCGGAGTTGATCAGCAGCAGCAGGCTTTCCCCCTCGGTCTGCCAGGTTTGCAGGCGCCCGCTGAGCAGCGGCCGTGCCAGCACGATGCGCCAGTCGCGATCCTGCTGGCTGACGCCGATGTCGATGAACTGTGGGTCGAGCACCACGCGGCAGAAGCTCTCGCTCAACGCCTGCATGGCCGCCTGCGCATTGCGCGGGCCGGAGAGCGTGATGGCCTGGACGTTGACCAGCGGATAACCGGCTGCGCTCAGTGAGTCCTGCAGATCCGCGGTGCCATTGGCAGGCAGGATCAGGCGCGGGTCGTTGGTCAACGGTGGCAGCGGTTCCGAGGCCTGCACGCCGCAACGCTGCACTTCGCTGCGATAGGCGTTGATGGTCTCGATCAGCGCCAGATCCTCGCTGGCCTGAACCGAGCCCAGAAGCCCCATCAACAGCAACGCCAGCAGGCAGCGTCGCCATCCCCATTTGTCCATCGTTGTTGTCATACCGCCCTCTCCCAACTAACGTCGTGATTCTGACGCATTTCCCGTCGCAGCATCACCACCGGTTTGCTCGTCCCGTCGAACGCCCACGAACACTGGACTGGCCAGCGATCGGCAGGGTTCCTGCATGATGCCATCTGCCGTGATCGCACAACGCACCTGCCTCACCCGCTCGAGGACACCGATGCCCGGTTATTTCGCCAAGAACGAACAACATCGCCGCCTGGTCCTCAAAGCCCTGCTATGGATCACCCTGAGCGGCGGTTTGTTCTTCTCCGTGGTCAACCTGCTGCACGATAACTGGCTGCTGGCCGCTCTGGAGATCGCCTATGCCGCCGTATCGCTGTACCTGCTGACCATCATCGAGCGAACCCGCGACCTGCAGCTATTGACCGCGGTTTACCTGCTGCCGTTCTTCAGCATCATGATGGTGGCGCTGGGTCAGACCCACACCACCTTCGCGGTATTCGCCTGGATACAGTCGATTCCCATCATCTGCTACATGCTTCTGGGGCTGCGCCTGGGCATGTACGGCTCGATACTGTTCGTCGGCATCGGCCTGTTCGTCTTCAGCCGACGATTTTCCTCAGAGAGCCTGCTGCAGAACGTTGAGATCATCGCCAATCTCGGTCTGGCCAGCCTGGCGGTGATGATCTTCGCGCATATCTACGAGCGCAGCCGCATTCTCAACGAAAGGCGCCTCACCGAGCAGGCCACCACCGACGCCCTGACCGGCCTGCCGAACCGGCTGAAACTGACCGAAGTGTTCGAGCGCGAGCGCGCCCACGCGTTGCGCAGCGGCACGCCGCTGGCGCTGGTATTTCTCGATATCGATCACTTCAAGCAGATCAACGACCGCTTCGGCCATGAAGTCGGCGACCGCGCCCTGACTCACTTCGCCACGGTGCTGGCGCAACGCCTGCGCTTCAATGATCTGTTCTGCCGCCTCGGTGGCGAGGAGTTTGCCGTGCTGCTGCCAGGCAGCACAGCGGGCCAGGCCCGGGACATCGCCGACAGCCTGCGCGCGCGCCTGGCGGCGGAGCCGCTGCGGGTGGATGGCGACGCCCTGTCGATGACGCTGAGCGCCGGGGTGTCGAGCTTCAGGGTGGACGGGCAATCCCTGGACGAGCTGATGCTGGCGGCCGACCGGCGTACCTACGCGGCCAAACGCGCCGGCCGCAACCGGGTGATCAGCCGCGAAGACCTGGGGGAGACCAGCCCGGCCCCGGGCTGATCAGGCGTAGACGCTGATCCCGCCCTGCTCCTGCAGCCACTGGCGGTAGGTTTCCAGCGAGTCGGTCTGCTTGTCGCCGTTGCGCCCGGCGATGCGCACGCTGCCGTCGAGGCCGGCGTCGACCATCTTCTGAACCTGCTGCAGCAGCTTGGCGGCATCGTCGCGGTCCAGTTGGGTCACGTCCGGCAACTTAATCACCGAAGGTGCAGCTGCCTGACTGCCGGCACTGCGCTGCACGGCATTGCCGGCCGCCGCCGCGCCGCCATTGATCGCCCGCAGCAGCCCCCCCTCACTGCGTGCCACCATCTGCTTGGCGAAACGCCGCAGATCTGCCAGCGGGTCCTGCCCGGCCTGGCTGTCGTTGTCACCGCTGGCGGCGGCGGAACGATTGTTCAGCTGGCTGCCGTAGTAACTGAGCATGGCAGGCGTGCTGTTGTTGATGCTGGTCATGGTGCCTCCGACAAAAGCGTTCGGCACATGCGAAGCAGATTCCGGGCCAGCGGCAGCAAGCCCGCAGTTATCGGGGGGCTGAGTCGTTCCCAGCGGCAACGCCTTGCCTGCCGGGGCAAGGCCTTGCCTGCACCCGTCACCCCAGCAGGTCGACCATCACCGCGTTGCTGTAGAACAGGCTGCCGTCCTCGGCGCCGTAGCCGACCAGGTGAAACTGGCCGCGCCCCTCTTCGCCACCCAGGTATACCCGCCACTTGCATTCGTTCAGCGGACCGAAGCCAGCGGGCATGACCAGCTCCAGCGTCTGCATGTCGGCGTCGATCATCGTGTCCCTGGCGCCGCTGCGCTGCAGCTCCTCCTCGGCCTGTTCCAGCCGCAGGTGCTCGGCCTCGCTGACATGGAACTGCAAGGTGCCGATGGGGACGGACTTGCTGTTGTTGTCGGCTTTGCGCCAACCGTCGATGCTCAGGGTATTCATCTGCTGGCTCCCGAGTTGAGGGCAATTAGCCACACGCAACAATCAGGATAAGCGAGACGGCGATGCCTGCCCGAGCAGTGGACGAACGGCTTGGCGTTTGCTTGGCGAGACGATTGCGCTAGGCTCTGCACCTCATTTCGATAGGAGGTACTCCCATGGCCCGCGCCACTGCCCGCCACATCCTGGTTGCCAGCGAAGACAAGTGCAACGAACTGAAAGCCGCCATCGAGGGCGGTGCCGACTTCGCCCAGCTGGCCCGTGACAACTCCACCTGCCCATCCGGCCGTAGCGGCGGCGATCTGGGCTCCTTCGGCCCGGGCCAGATGGTCAAGGAATTCGACACCGTGGTGTTCAGCGCGCCGGTTGGCGTGGTGCAGGGTCCGGTGAAGACCCAGTTCGGCTACCACCTGCTGGAAGTCACCAGCCGCCAGGACTGACCGCCCCGACCGAAGAGCGCCTGCGGTCGCTCTTCGGTTTCCCTGCATGCCCCCGTGACAGTGACGCTGATCCGGTTCAGCATCTGGCCATCTCCCCCAGCGAGCGGCCCAGATGAATACATCGCACCCCCTGCAACAACTCGCCCAGAACCTGCTCGGCAAATCGCTTCACGAGCTGGAGCCGGAAGAAACCCACGTTCTCGAGCAGATTCGCCAGCGCCGGCCCATCAGCCGTGATGCGGCCGATGCCTCGGATGAAGAGTCGACCTTCGGCGAAAGGCTCTCGGATACCGTCGCTGCGGTCGGCGGCTCGTGGACCTTCATCATCTGCTTTTCACTGACCATGCTCGGCTGGATGCTGCTCAACACCGACGTGCTGTCGCACTTCGGCCTGGCTTTCGATCCCTACCCCTATATCTTCCTCAACCTGATGCTGTCGACCCTGGCGGCGATCCAGGCGCCGATCATCATGATGAGCCAGAACCGCCAGGCGGCGAAGGATCGCCTGGCAGCGCGACTGGACTTCGAGGTGAACCTGCGTGCGGAGCTGGAAATCATGCGCCTGCACGAAAAGATCGATCAGAAGATCCTGCAACGCCTGGATCAGATCCTCGAGCGCCTGCCGGAAAGACGCTCCGAGCCCTGAGCCATGGCGTCAAACGGTGCCCGCTGCGCGCTGGCGCCAGCTGTCGAGCAGACGTCCGCCCCAGACGTTGATCAGCAGCCCGGCCATCACCAGCGCCGCCCCCATCATCTGCAGGGTGCCAAGGCGCTCGCCCAGCAACAGCGCCGAGGAGCTGATGCCCACCACCGGCACCAGCAGGGAGAACGGCGCCACCTGGCTGGCCGGGTAGCGCGACAGCAGGCGGCTCCACAGGCCGTAGCCGAGAATGGTGGCGCCGAATGCCAGGTAGGCCAGCACCAGCAGCGAGTCCACGCCGAGCGTGCGCAGCGAATGGCCGATCAACTCCGGGCCTTCCAGCCACAGCGACAGGGCCAGGAACGGCAAGGGCGGGATCAGACTGCCCCAGACCACCAGACCGACCAGATTGACCTTGCCCAGCTTGCGCGTCACCACGTTGCCCAGCGCCCACATCGACGCCGCCGCGATGGTCAGGGCGAAGCCGGCCAGGGTCATCGCCTGCCCGCCCTGCAAACCGATCAGTACCAGGCCGCTGGCCGCCACCAGCAAGCCGAACAGGTTGCTGCCGCGCAGTCGCTCACCGAGCAACAGGGCGGCGAAGAACAGGGTGAAGAACGCCTGCGATTGCAGCACCAGCGACGCCAGGCCCGCCGGCATGCCAACGTACATGGCGTAGAAGAGGAAGGCGAACTGTCCCAGCGAAATGGTCATGCCATAGGCCAGCATCCAGCGCAGCGGTACCTGCGGCCGGCGCACGAAGAAAATCGCCGGAAAGGCCGCGAGCAGAAACCGCAGGGCGCCCATCAGCATCGGCGGCATGCCGTGCAGGCCGACCTTGATCACCACGAAGTTCAGGCCCCAGACGACGATCACCAGCAGTGCCAGCAGCAGATCCTTGGGCGTCATGGCCATCAACCTCGCGTCGAGTGAACCGGCATTAGAACAGCCGCGCCTCGACGCAGACAGACACAGAGGCCGGGGAAAAAAGCCACACAGCGCCATGCGGCTGCTAACCTGCGCGCTCCTGCGCCGTTGATCCAAGCCCATGACCCTGCACGATTTCCTTCTGTTCGCCCTGCCGGCGGTGTTTCTCACCGGCCTGTCCAAGGGTGGTTTTGGCGGCGCCCTGGGCGGCATCGCCGTGCCGCTGCTGGCATTGGCCACCTCGCCGAAGCAGGCCGTGGCGGTGATGCTGCCGATTCTCTGCCTGGCCGATGTGGTCGGGCTGAAGGCCTACTGGGGCAGATGGGATACGGCCAACCTCAAGGTCATGCTGCCGGGCGCGGTGATCGGCATCGCCATCGGGTCGCTGACCTTCGGCTTCTTCGATGAACGCGCCATCGGCCTGCTGATCGGGGTCATTGCCGTGAGCTTCGTCGGCCTCGGCCTGCTGCTCACCAACCAGGCGCCGAGGCCGCTGCACAAGGGCCGTGGCCTGCTGCTGTCGAGCCTGGCCGGCTTCACCAGCTTCGTCGCCCACGCCGGCGGCCCACCGGTGATGATGCACCTGCTGCCGCAGCAGCTGGACAAGCTGCGCTTCGTCGCCACCATCAACCTGTTCTTCCTGCTGACCAACGCGGCAAAGCTATTCCCCTACGCCGCCCTGGGTCAGTTCAGCCGGGACAACCTGCTGCTCAGCCTGATGCTCGCTCCCATCGTGCCGCTGGGGGTATGGAGCGGGTTGTGGCTGCAATCGCGGGTCAACCACCAGTGGTTCTACCGCATCGCCCGGTTGGGCATCCTGCTGGCCGGGCTGCAACTGATCTGGCGCAATCTGTAGGCCCTCGGCCACGGATGTCCGGGGCTTGGCCTCACAAGCCCAGCATTTCGCGCAGCTGCCGCGCCGTCGGCATGCGCGCCGAGACGCCGCTGTTGAAATCGAACGACTTGGCGCTGGAAAGCGGCCCGACTATCACCGGATCGAAGCCGGCGTCGCTCACCAGACGCGCCGCCACCTGCAGGGCGGCCTGGTCGTCCGCGGCCAGCGGGATGGCCAGCTTCTCGCCCGGGCGATGGGCCTGGCTGCGCAGGTTGTGTGCGGAGATCGCATTGAACGCGCGCACCAGGCGCACGCCTGGCAGGAACTGCTGCGAAGCCAGCCCGGCACCCAGTTCGACGGCCTGCTCGGCCATCGGCCCGTCGCGCTCCGGCCGGGGGTTGCCGGCATCGAGCAGCACCTTGCCGGCCAGTTCGGCGGCATAGTCGCGGCCGACCTGCGGGGTGGCGGCATAGGGTACCGCCAGCAGGATCACTTCGCCAAAGGCGGCGGCCTCACGCGGCGTGCCGACGCGCGCACGCTCCCCCAGCTCGTCGGCCAGCGGCTGCAAACGTTCGGGGTGGCGGGAAGAGATCATCACTTCATGCCCGGCCTCGACCCATAGCCGGGCCAGTGCGCTACCGATGTTGCCGGTGCCGATGATGCCGATACGCAGGCTTTCCTGCTGCGCCGAGGCCAGGCCGCCCCCCAGCAGCATGAGCAAGGCCAGCGCGGCGCCGGCGAGACGATGAAAAAGGCGGGACATGACGGCCTCCTTGAGCAGCGTGAAAAGGGCAAGCATAGAAAAGCCTGCCGCCACGCCCGCGGCCGATTCGCTACCGCATGTTACCCGTCGCGTTTCCCACCCGATTCATGGCCAGCAGCTATGCTCAGATGGCAATGCAAGATGACAGCGGGCTCCGGGAGCCGAGGAGGTGAAAGTGCCGAGAACTCTTTTCCCCAATCGATGATGCCTTTACCGGAGATACCGCCATGAGCAAGAGTCTGGATTCGCACAAGGAACACAAGAAAAAGCCGCTGAAGACCGCCCAGGAGAAACGCCTGGCCAAGCGCACCCGAAAGCACGGGCAAACCCTGCTCGGCAGCCACTCGCCCGACCTCTGAACCACCCCGCCGGCGCGCCCCTCTGCGCCGGCGCCTTCCCAGCGATCATGCCGGGCGGAAATTGCGCGTGCCGCCGGCGCCGCAACGCACTAGAATCCGCAGCCTAACCGATCGTCCGGCCGCCGTTCGCGCGCCGCGACGCCGTCTCACCTATCGGCCAGGAGACCCCAGATGGGCGCCCAGTGGAAAGCCAAACCCAAAGAAGCCGCCGCCAATGCCCGAGGCAAGATCTTCGGCAAGCTGGTGAAGGAAATCATGATCGCCGCGCGCAACGGCGCCGACCCGGACATGAACCCCAAGCTGCGCCTGGCCGTGCACCAGGCCAAGAAGGCTTCGATGCCCAAGGACACCCTGGAGCGCGCCATCAAGAAAGGCGCCGGCCTGTCCGGCGAGGTGATCAACTATGAGCGCACTCTCTACGAAGGCTTCGCCCCGCATCAGGTGCCGCTGATCGTCGAGTGCCTGACCGACAACGTCAACCGCACCGTGGCCGAGATTCGCGTGCTGTTCCGCAAGGGCCAGCTCGGTGCGTCCGGCTCGGTCAGCTGGGACTTCGACCATGTCGGCCTGATCGAGGCCAGCAGCGACAGCGGCGCCGATCCGGAACTGGCCGCCATCGAGGCCGGCGCCCAGGACTTCGTCCCCGATGACGAGGGCGCGACCCTGTTCATCACCGATCCGACCGACCTCGACGCCGTGTGCAAGGCGCTGCCGGAGCAGGGCTTCACCGTCAACTCGGCCAAGCTCGGCTACCGCCCGAAGAACCCAGTGACCAGCCTGACCCCGGAGCAGATGGAAGAAGTCGAGGCCTTCCTCGAAGCCATCGACGGTCACGACGACGTGCAGAACGTCTACGTTGGCCTGGCCGGCTGACGCCTGGCGGGCGCCCCGAACGGGGCGCCCTATCTGACAAGGCGTCCAAGCTTCCCTGTAGGAGCCCCGCCCCGGGGCGAAGCTTTGCAACTTGCGTTGTGCGGTTTCGCCAGAGACGCCACCAGTTCTGTGCCTGTCCCATGAACACCACCCTGCATATCGCCGCCGCCTGCCTGCTCGACGAACGAGGCCGTCTGCTGCTGGTGCGCAAGCGCAATACCCGTTTCTTCATGCTGCCTGGCGGCAAACGCGAGCCGGGCGAAGACGCCCTGTCGGCACTGGAACGCGAACTGCTCGAGGAGCTCAACCTGCATCTGGACGCCGGCGCGCTGCGACCGCTCGGCCAGTTCCAGGCGCCCGCCGCCAACGAGGCCGACACCTGGGTGCAGGCCGACATCTATCGCGCCGCCCTGCCCCACGCCGTGCAGCCGGCCGCCGAGCTGGAAGAGCTGCGCTGGCTCGATACCGCCCTGCCCCTGCCGGATGACCTGGCGCCGCTGCTTCGCGAACAGGTATTGCCGACCCTGAAACGGCTTCCTTGATCCACGGCAACGCGCCGTCAGCCGTTCAGGCATTAGGCTGCGCCGATAAACAGAACCATTCGCCTTGCCTGCAAACCCCACAGGAAACGAGGTTTGCCATGAGTATCACGTCCGCCCAGATCTGCCAGGCCGCCGACCAGCTGCAGGGCTTCGTCGGCTTAAACGCCAAGACCGGCCAGTACCTGCTGCGTTTTTCCGAAGACAGCTTCGGCCTCGACGTGCCGGCCGAGACCATCACCCCCACCTGCGAATACGTCTGGCATGCCGACGAAGGCGAGCTGATGCGCCTGGATCGCCAGCGCCTGGCCTGGCTGCAGGAGCAACGCATCGACGACCGGGTCAACCTCAGCGAACCCTTGCGCGTCTACCTGCGCCGCAGCGATTTGCCGGAGATCCGTGCGGAGCGCAGGCGTGTGACGCCGGCTTGAGAGGTGGCGTGGCTCGGGGCATTCGGTGCGCACGGCGCACCCTACGGCAGAGTCGCGCCGTACGGCAACCGCCCGAAGGGTGTGCCGTGCGCACCACCCGCGGTACGGCAACGGCGGGGTGCCCCCGCCCTACGACACGACCGCGATCCCGTAGGGCGGGTGCAACCCGCCACCCCGGTTCTGGCGGATTGCACCGGCCCCGACTCAACCCAATAACCGCATCGAAACGGCACCGAGGCCCACGCCGATCAGCAGCAATACGAAACCGCCGAGCCACAGCCTGCCGGCGGATGACGCGGCAACGGGGGTAGCCTTGGCCTGGGCCGCAGCGCGCAACGGATTGGCCGCCGCCGGCGCGGCCTTGACGTTGACGCGCGCCTGCGGCACCGGCGCGCTCTGCGGGGCGCTACCAGCGGCTTTGGCGGCCAACGCAGGCGGCAGGTCGCTCACGCGCATGAACTGGGTGGCATCCTCGTCGGGCGCCTCGCTCACGCTCACCTTCGGCCCGATCACCAGCAGCGTCACCGAGCCCATCTTCAGCTGATCGCCCGGTTGCAGCACGGCGGTCCTGACCTTCTGCTGGTTGACCATCACGCCGTTGGCCGAGGCGAGATCCTTGACCTCCAGTACGTCGTCCTTGAGAAAGAACTCGCAATGCCGGCGCGACAGCTCCAGATCGCTGAAGCACAGCTCGCACTTGCTCGAGCGGCCAAAGGTCATCGAGCCGTGGACATGGAACTTGCGCCCCTGGTGTTCGCCCTGGATCACCTGGAGAAACCAGCGCGGCGCGGCGGCTTCCGGCCTGGCCGCGCTTTTCGACGGGTCGACCAGCAGCAGCTCGACGGCACCCAGGCGCAGGCGATCCCCGTCGCGCAGCTGAAAGCGCGTACCGACGCGCTGCTCATTGACCCAGGTGGAGCCCTGACCGGTATCGCTGAGGTAGTAGTAGCCGTGATCCTGGCGGATCTCGGCGTGGAAGCTGGCGATCCCGGCATCGCCGAGCACCAGCTGGTTACGGCTGTCCTGGCCGATGGTCAGGCGCTCGTCGGTCAGCCAGACCGGCGCTTGGCGGTTATCCAGGAACTGCAGTCGGAGCATCGTGGTCGCCTCGGGTCAGTCGAATAGGTTGTTCAGCAAGCGCTTGATCGGGTTCTGCTGGGCCGGCTGCGCGCTGCGCGGGCGGTTCGCCGCCTGGCTGTTGCGCACGCGCTGGGCATGGCCGTCATGGAGGGCCAGCAGCCGTTCGTTGTCGGGCTCGGCCTCGAGGCCCTGCCTGATCTGTTGCAGCGCCAGGTTGTATTCGCGCCGCGCATAGGCGGCCTCGCTCTGTTCGATGAAACGCTGCGCCACCCGGTTGATGCCGGCCAGGGCCAGCAGGTTGTCCGGCTCCCAGCCAAGCACCTGACGGAAGTAATGCACCGCGCTGTCGTCCTCGGGCAGAACCAGCAAGCCCTCGTCCAGGCGCTGTTCGGCCAGGTCGAGATACTGCTGGATACGCGCCTGCAGCACGCGCTGCAGGCCGTCGCTGGCCTGGGCATTGCCTTCGTCCAGGGCCAGGGCCTGGCGGAAATAGTAGTCGGCGTTGTCCTGCGCCGGTTCGAGCAGACGACCCTCGCTCAGGCGCGTTTCCGCCAGCGCGAGCAAGCCGCTGATGCGCTGCTGCAGCTGCCAGTAGTAGCCGCCAGCGCTGCCCAGGCCGAGCAGCAACAGGCCGAGTACGGCCCAGGGCAGCCAGCGTCGCCGGGCGGGGCGCGGCGGCAGGCTGACGGCCGGGCTCAGACGGGTCTGGTCCTGATCGGCGTCCTGCAGCTCATCCAGGCTGGCCAGCAATACGTGGCAGTCGGCGAAGCGATCGTCGGGGTCCTTGGCCAGCATGCGGTCGAGCAGCCACTGCAGTTCGCCCAGCGGCTCCGGCAGCGGCGGCGCCTCTAGCTGTAGCTGGTTCATCAGGGTCTGGGTGTAGTTGGCGCCGCGGAAGGGGTTATGCCCGGTGAGCATCTCCAGCAGGATCACGCCCAGGCTGTAGATGTCACTGCGCGCGTCCAGCGCCTGACACTGCGCCTGCTCGGGGCTGCTGTAGGCCGGACTGCCGACGGCGATGCCGGACTGGGTCAGCTCGCTGTCGAGCTGCAGCTGCTTGGCCACGCCGAAATCGGTCAGCACCGCGGTGCCGTCGTCGCGGAACAGGATGTTGCCGGGCTTGATGTCGCGGTGCACCAGCCCCTTGTCGTGCACCAGCGCCAGGGCACTGGCGATCTGCCGGACGATGCGCAGCGCGCGCGCCGGCTCCAGGTGCTGGCCCTTGAACCGGGCCAGATCGCCGCCCGCCAGGTATTCCATGGCGAGAAAGTGGCGACCGTCGTCCAGCTGGTCGATGCGGTAGATGGTGATGATCGAGGGGTGCTGCAGGGAGGCGACGGTATGGCCTTCCTTGATGAAACGCTGGGTGAAGGCTGCGTCTTCGCGATGCAGCAGCACCTTGAGCGCCACCTGGCGCTGCAGCGCCTGCTCGGTCGCCAGATAGACCTCGGCCATGCCGCCTTTGCCCAGGCGATGATGAATGCTGTAACCGGGTACGCTGATGGAGGGCTGGCTCATGCGGCTCGACTGGCGCTCAGGATTGAAGGGATTTGAACAACTTGCGCAGCAGGCCGGGGGACGGCGCTTCGCGGGGTTCGGCAGCCGGGGCGAGGCCCAGGACGATGCAGCTGATATTGTCTCTGCCGCCATGGCTATTGGCCAGCCCCACCAGTTGCTCGACCATCGCCTCCAGGGTGACCGCTTCGGCGCAGCAGCGCTGAATGGCGGCGTCGTCCAGCTCGCCGGTCAGCCCGTCGCTGCACAGCAGCAGCAGCTCATCGGAGGCCAGCCGCACACGCAGCAGGCCCACATCCGGTGCCTGCCCGGCCTGACCCAGGCACTGCAGAATCAGGTTACGCCGCGGATGCTCGCGGGCTTCCTCGGCGCTCATCCGGCCGGCGTCGACCATGGCCTGGACCCAGCTGTGATCGTGACTGAGCTGCTCGATATGCTCGCTGCCGATGCGGTAGGCGCGGCTGTCGCCGACCCAGGCCAGCTCGAACTCGTCGCCCTCCAGGCGCGCGGCAACCAGGGTGCTGCCCATGCCAGCCTCGCCGACGCCGGGCTGCGCCGCTGCCACTACCGCCTGATGTGCGGCCTGCACCGCTGCCACCAGTTGCGCACCGCTGAGCAACGCCTCGACCAGCACATCCAGCGCCAGGGCACTGGCCACCTCGCCGCGCTCGTGCCCGCCCATGCCATCGGCCAGGGCCCACAGGCCCAGGTCGGGACGGCAGATCAGGGCATCCTCGTTGTGCGTGCGGACCCTACCGGCCACGCTTTGCGCGGCGAAGACCACGGAGACAGGGGAAGGCTGGGACACGCGGCGAATCCTTGAGCGAACGGCGAATTGCCTGATGATGCGGCGATGCGACCGGGCTGTCACCGCCCGCGAGGCCGCAAATGCGCAGCCGTTAACCAAATGCGGTGGTTTAATGGATCACTCGTCCCGACTCCCGACAGCCATGACCGCCCCCCGCATTCGCCGTCTCCCTCCGCCGCTGCGACCGCTGATCGACAAGTTCTACCGCGGCCACCGCTCGCCCATGCGCAGCCAGGCCGGCGACGAACTGTGGGTGGCCGAGCGCGGCAGCGAGATCATCGCCGCCCTCGGCCTGCGCCCGCTGGCGGACGGGCAATGGCTGACCGGCCTGTTCGTCGCGCCCAACGAGCGCGGCCAGGGCCTGGCAACCAGGCTGGTGCAGGGCAGCCTGGCCGTGCACCCGGACCCCGTGTGGCTGTTCTGCCATCCCGATCTCGGTCCGTTGTATCGGCGCATGGGCTTCGCGGACTGCCCCGGTCTGCCGCAGACGCTTGCCGAACGGCTGGCCCGCTACCAGCGCAGCAAGTCGCTGATCGCCCTGCGCGCTCACTGAACCCCATCGCCTGGGCAAAATACTGGCATTTTGCCCGGAAATGCCCCTTGCCATTGCAGGTCAAAGCTCTGCATGCTTGCCTCATAACAATGAAAAGAAACGCTATGGCTACCCAGACCGCTCGCCTGCTCAAGCGCCTGCGCAACGACTTTCAGCTGTCGATCATCACCCTGATGGGTTTTTTCGGCATCGTCAGCATCTCGCCCTATGCCGTCTATCGCCTGCTGCACGGCAACTATCTGGTCGGCATCGCCGACACCATCATCGTGCTGTCCACGCTGTTCGCCGTGCTCTACGCCTGGGTCACGCGCGACACGGTCAAACCCGGCATCTACCTGGCCGCGGTGTTCTCGGTCGGGGCCACGCTGATCGCCATCAACCTGGGGGTCAACGGCCTGTTCTGGATCTATCCGCTGATCCTCTTCAACTTCTTCATGGTCACGCCCGGCAAGGCCCTGCTGGCCACCGCACTGGTGCTGGTCAGCCTGGTCAGCCATGCCCTGCTGGTGCCGGGCAGCGTGTTCGAGAGCGATTATCAGATGGTCTCCTTTCTGGTCACCTGCATGATGGCCAGCGTGCTCAGCTTCATCTTCGCCTTCCGCACCCGTACCCAGCGCGACCAGCTGCAGTTGCTGGCGACCCACGACCCGCTCACCGGCGCACGCAACCGCCGGGCGATGAACGAGGAACTGAAGATAGCCATGGCCAGCCATCGCCGCCACAGCGACAGCTACGGCCTGCTGGTGATGGATCTGGACCATTTCAAACAGATCAACGACCGCTTCGGTCATCACGTCGGCGATCAGGTACTGGTGGCTTTCGTCGAGCTGATCAGGCGCTGCTGCCGCAAGGAAGACCGCCTGTTCCGCTTCGGCGGTGAGGAATTTCTGCTGTTGCTGCCCAACACCGAGGCACAAGGCCTGCGCGCCGCTGCGCAGAACCTGCTGAGCAGGGTCGGCAAGGAACTGCACAGCCCGGGCGGTGCGGTCACCGTCTCCATCGGAGGCGCCGTGCTGCATAGCGGCGAGCATTGGGAAAGCTGGCTACAGCGCGCCGACGAGAGCCTGTATCGCGCCAAGAGCGAGGGACGCAACCGTGCGGTGATCGCCGACGAACAGGGCAGCCCTGCCACCTCAGCCGCCCGTCACTGAGTGCTCAGCGGCTGCGCTGCTGCTGGTAACTGCCGCTACCCGGCTGACGTTCGATGATCAGCCCGCCCGGATACTCGATGCTCTGCCGAATGCCGCCGCGCGTCTCGCTGGACTGGCTGCCGTAGCGGCTCTCCTGGCGCACGCTGCCCTGCGGCAGGCGCTGACCGCCATAGAGGTTATGCTGCTCGTAGCTCGAAGAGCCGGAAACGCTGCCGCTGGCGCCGGGGCTGACGTAAGTTTTGGGAATGACGCGAATGGTCTGCGGCTGATCGGCAAACGCGGCAGCGGCGACGGATACAGCCAGCATCATCAGGATCGAACGGATCAACATAGGCAACTCCCAGAAGGCTCGGCCTGCAGCCAAGCCAGGATGCACATTAGCTTCGACAGCACGGAGTGGGAATGTTGCAACATCTGAGGGCCCCATACGACAAAGGGCTAGCCGAAGCTAACCCTTTGATGTTCATGGTGCCGGAGACAGGAATCGAACCTGCGACCTTCGCGTTACGAGTGCGCTGCTCTACCGACTGAGCTACACCGGCGGGAAAACGCCGGCATTATGCGAGTTGCCGCGCCGGCGCTCAAGTCACTGTCGCCTCAGTCGTCGAGCAGCTCGATACGATCGTCGTGGATGCGGATCAGGCCCTGCTTGTAGAGGCCGCCGATGGCCTTCTTGAAGTTGCCCTTGCTGACGCGGAACTGTTCGGCGATCGCCTCCGGCGGGCTCTTGTCGCCCAGGGCCAGTACCCCGCCCTGCGCGCGCAGGCGTTGGAGAATCTGTTCGGCCAGGCCGCCGGCAGCTTCACGGCCGATGGGCTGCAGGCTCAGGCTGATCTTGCCGTCGGCGCGCAACTCCTTGATGTAGCCCTTCTCGCGCATGCCGCTGCGGATGAACTTGAACAGTTCGTTCTTGTGGATCAGGCCCCAGTGCTTGCCGTTGATGATGGCCTTGAAGCCGAGATCGGTGCGCTCGACCACCAGCAGATCGACTTCCTGGCCGACCTGATAGCTGGCCGGCACCTGGTCGAGATGGCGATCCAGGCGCGCGGTGGCGGTGAGGCGACGGGTGCGTTTGTCCAGATAGAGGTAGACCACGCAGTAGTCGCCGATCTGCAGCGGGCGCTTCTCCTCGGAATGCGGCAGCAGCAGGTCCTTGGGCAGGCCCCAGTCGAAGAACAGGCCGACGCGGTTGATATCCACCACCTTGAGGCTGGCGAACTCGCCGAGCTGGATCTTCGGTTTCAGGGTGGTGGCGATCAGCTTGTCTTCGCTGTCGAGATAGATGAACACGTTGAGCCAGTCATCGACCTCGCTCGGCGTGTCCTTGGGGATGTAGCGCTTGGGCAGGAGGATTTCGCCATCCGCGCCACCGTCAAGATACAGACCGAAGTCGGTGTGCTTGACCACCTGCAAAGAATTCATCCGCCCGATAACGGCCATCGTGTTCCACCTCGCCAAAACAGCCAGGGATTCTACCCGAGATCAGGGGTGTCCGGGCTGGCTGCATGATCAATCGACAGCCGGTCGATCGATAAGGCAAGTGGTTGGAAAACAAGCCATAAATGGCTGCGAAAAGCCGCGCATGCGCGGCGTTGTCGCAAGCATCGGGGCAATTGACCAAGCAACGAGAGGCAGCTTGGGGCATAATGGCCGGCCGCCCATCCGAAAGAGATCAAGGTCATGGCCACCCTGCGCGTGAAGTCTTCCTCCAGCAAAGTCAGCAAACCCGCCCCTGCCGTGGAAACCCGCGAGTCCATCGAGGCGCAGATCGCTGCCTTCCTGCAGAACGGTGGCGAGATCCAGCAAATCGCCAAGGGCGTCAGCGGCCAGACCTACGGCGGCACCCGCCAGATCACCATCAGCAAGAAGTGATCGCCTCGGGTGCGCGTCGCGCACCCAGCCCCCCGCTCAGGGCACCTCTTAAAACTACCTGCGTTGTCATCGCTGCGTTAAAGACAGGCTCGTGCGCGAGTCCGATCAAAATGCTCATTTACAACTTGTGAACTGCGCTTTTTCGCCTGCTTTTCGCCTTGCGCTGACTGCCTCGTCTACGTTTTTAGAGGCACCCTTTACTCGCTCGCCAGCCCCAGGCGCAGCAACCGCCCCTTGGGCGCATCCGTCAGTACGTAAACATAGCCGTCCGGCCCCTGCCGCACGTCGCGGACCCGCGCCTTGAGCGACTCCAGCAGACGCTCCTCATGCACGATCCGGTCGCCGTCGAGCTGCAGGCGGATGAGCGCCTGGCCGGCCAGCGCACCGATGAACAGGTTCTGCTGCCAGGCCGGGAAGCGCTCGGCATCGTAAAAGGCCATGCCGCTGATGGCCGGTGATTTTTCCCAGACATGGTGTGGCGCCTCGGTACCTTCGACCGTTTTGCCCTTGGCCTCGGGGATCGCCAGCATCGAGTAGTTGATGCCGTGGGTGGCCAGCGGCCAGCCGTAGTTCTTGCCGGCCTCGGGAATGTTGATCTCGTCGCCGCCGCGCGGGCCATGCTCGTGGGTCCACAGGCGGCCGCTCCAGGGGTTGAGCGCGGCGCCCTGCTGGTTGCGATGGCCGTAGGACCAGATCTCGTCCCGCGCATCGTCGCGGGAAACGAAGGGGTTGTCCTCGGGAATGCGCCCATCCGGGAAGATGCGCACCAGCTTGCCCTGCAGCTTGTCGAGATCCTGCGCGGTGGGGCGATCGTTGTTGTCGCCCAGGGCGATGAACAGGTGACCGTCACGGTCGAATACCAGGCGCGAACCGAAGTGCGTACCGCTCGACAGCTTCGGCTGCTGGCGGAAGATCACCTCGAAATTCTCCAGTGCCGAAGCATCGGCCGACAGCTTGCCGCGCCCGACCGCCGTGCCGGCAGCGCCGTCGCCGGCCTCGGCGTAGGACAGATAGACCAGGCGGTCCTCGGCGAAATCAGGTGACAGGACCACGTCGAGCAAACCGCCCTGGCCGACGGCGAAGACTTCCGGTACCCCGCGCAGCGGCGCGGAAATCTCGCCCTCGGCGCTTACCCGGCGCAACGCCCCCGGTCGCTCGCTGACCAGATAACCCTGAGCGTCCGGCAAAAAGGCCACGGCCCACGGATTGACCAGGCCTTCGGCGACGGTGTGGACCTTGAGCGGCCCCAGCTCCGAACTCAGTTGCCGGTCTTCGGCGAAGCTGTACTGGTAACCGAACAGGGCGATCAGGCCGAGGGCTGCGAGGGGTTTCAGGCGCGGCATCGTGGCGTCTCCAGTCGTCAGACAAGCCGGCATAGTGCAACAGCCTCGCAACCGCGGCAGCCCTGGAAAAGTTTCCTCAGGTTTCAGTCCATCAGGTAACGCTGTTCGATGCGCCGGTATTCGCCGGACTCGTGCAGCCTGCGCAAGCCTTGATTGAAACGCAGGCGTTGCTCGTCCAGGCGAAAGCCGACGCGGTAGGGCGTGGGCGGGAAAATCTCGAACCAGGCCAGCGGCTGGGTCACGTCGACCTGGTCGCCAACCTCGCGATTGAAGTAACGGATGATGCGCTTGTCGCCCACTATCACATCGATACGGCCGCTGTAGAGCAGGCGATTGCGGTTGATCTGCAGCGCCTCTTCGCGATAGCGCGGATTGTTCATGGCCATGCGCTCGAACTCCGGGCCGAGCAGCAGGCGTGCACGCTGGAAGGCGCTGACGGCATAGTTGCCGAGATCGGCGATGCGTTCGATGCGATAGCCCCGCCTGGCCAGCGCCACCGCGACATTGTGGTAGTGGATGTAGACGTCCGAATAGAAGGCCTCCACACCACTGCGCTCATGGGTGGTGGCGATGGCATCGATCTCGCCGCGGCGCAGCATCAGATGCAGGCGCTCCATCGGCGCGTAGTAGGCGGTCACCTGAAAGCCGGCGTTGCGCGCGGCACGCTCGACCAGCTCGTACTCCAGGCCACGCGGCTCCCCTTCGTACACATAAGGTGGCTTGTGCGTGCCGAAGCCGACATGCAGTACCTCTGCCACGGCCGCCGTACTCAGGCATGCCAAGATCAAGCCCAGCCACCATCTGAACATCGCCTGCTCCGCTATCGCAACAGCCAGAGCATAGACGGCCCACAGCCTTCATCACCAGAGTGGATGCCGGCCGATTCATTCCGCTTTGCCCCAACGCGACTAGACTGGCTGCACCTATCCTTGCGCCTGCCTTCAGGAGATCAGACCATGCTCAAAGCCGAATATCAGCATCGCGGCCCGGTGCCACAGGACGTGATCAGCGCCGTGCCCCTGCAACTGCCGGAGCCCGCCGCCGGGCAGGTGCGGGTCAAGGTGCTGGCCGCGCCGATCAACCCGTCCGACGTGCTAACCCTCACCGGTGCCTACGGTATGCTGCCGCCGCTGCCGGCCATCGGCGGCAACGAGGGGGTGGGCAGAGTCGAGGCGCTCGGCGAAGGCGTCGGCAACTTCAAGGTCGGCCAGACCGTGCTGCTGCCGGTGGGTTGCGGCACCTGGGTCAGCGCTCTGAATGCTCCTGCGGACAAGCTCATCGCGCTGCCGGATGCCGACCCGCTGCAACTGGCCATGCTCACCGTCAACCCGCCGACTGCCTCGCTGCTGCTCAGCGAGTTCGTCGACCTCAAGCCGGGCGACTGGGTGATCCAGAACGCCGCCAATTCGGGCGTCGGCAGTTACCTGATCCAGCTGGCCAAGCTGCGCGGCTTCAAGACCATCAACGTGGTGCGCCGCGAATCGGCCGTGGCCGGCGTCGAGGCCGAAGGCGGTGACCTGGTGCTGGTGGATGGCCCGGATCTGGCCAAGCGCGTGCGCGCGGCCACCGGCGGCGCGGAAGTGCGTCTTGGCATCGACGCCGTGGGCGGTGCCAGCACCGATCACATCGCCGCGACCCTGGCCAACGGTGGTGTGCTGGTGAACTACGGCATGATGAGCGGCGAGGCCTGCCAGGTTTCCCCCGCCTCCTTCGTGTTCCGCGACGTCACCCTGCGCGGCTTCTGGCTGGCCAAGTGGTTCCAGCAGGCCAGCCCGGCGCAGCAGATGAAGGTGTTCGGCGAGCTGGTGCAGCTGATCGCCAGCGGCAAGCTGAAGACCCGCGTCGCGGCTACCTACGACCTGGAACACATCAAGGATGCCGTGGCGGCCGCTGCCAGCGGCGAGCGCGACGGCAAGATTCTGCTGGTGCCCTGAGGCCTGCAGAACGCCTGTTGGTGCGCGCGGCGCACCCTACGACGCTCGGCGGCCGCCCGATCTTGACGCCGCCCCGTAGGATGCGCCATGCGCACCAGCTGCAACACCACCGATGCCTACCACCGACGTCCCGCCAGAACTCCCGGTGCGCGCGGCGCACCCTACGAGTGTTGCTGCCACTGCGCCAACCAGCCCAGGCTCGCCTGGGTGCCCGCCTCGCCGGGCTTGTATTCGGCGCCCAGCCAGCCGTCGTAGCCGCTCTCGCGCAAAGCTTCGAGCAACGGCGCAAAATCCAGCTCACCGCTGCCCGGGGCGCCACGCCCCGGCACATCGGCGAACTGCACATGACCGATACGCCCGGCCAGCAGGCGCGTGCCGGCGGCCACGTCCAGTTCCTGGCGCGCCATGTGATAGAGGTCGTATTGCGCCGCCAGATTCGGGTGATCAACCACACGCAGCAGCTCATCGAGATGCTCCGGCGTGTTGATCACAAAGCCCGGCATGTCGATGGGGTTGATCGCCTCCAGCAATACACGGATGCCCAGTGTGGCGAAGGCCTCGGCGCTCTTGCGCAGGTTGGCGACCAGGCAATCCAGCGCCTGCTCGCGGCTCACGCCTTCGGCCAGGCGCCCCGGCAGCACGTTGATGCAGGCCGGGCGCACCATGGCGGCGTAGGTCAATGCCTCCTGCAGGGCAGCGTCGAACTCGGCCTGGCGCGCCGGCACACTGGCCAGGCCGGGCCCGCCGCTCATCAGGTCGCCCGCCGGCACGTTGATCAGCACCAGCGGCAGGCCGCTAAGCTCGAGTGTTTCCTTCAGGGCGATGGCCGGCAGTTCGTAGGGAAACTGGATTTCCACGCCATCGAACCCCGCGCGCATCGCAGCCAGCACACGCTCGCGCAGCGGCAGTTCGGTGAACAGCATGGACAGGTTGGCGGCGATCTTCATGGGCATTGCTCGCGCAGCAGTTCCACCAGCGTGGCGGGGTCGCGCTCCAAGTTGCCCTGGCTGCCGTGCAGGCGCATCAGTTGCGCGGCCAGGCCGCTCATGGGCGTGGCGCTGCCCTGCTCGCGCGACAGCTTCACCGCGGTGTCGAGGTCCTTGAGCAGCGTGCGCACGTGCCACTTGATCGGCTCGAACTGGCTGGCGGCCATCTGCGGGGCGAGAATCTGCAGCGGCTTGGAATCGGCGAAGCCTCCGGCCAAAGCCTGCGCGATCAGGCTGGCATCGACGCCGGAGCGCTCGGCCAGCGCCACCACCTCGGCGATCACCAGGGCGTTGCAGGCCACGATCATCTGGTTGCACACCTTGGTCACCTGCCCGGCGCCCACCTCGCCCATGCGCGTCAGGCGCTGGCCCAGATGCGCCAGCACCGGGCGCACACGCTCCACGTCCTCTTCGCGGCCGCCGGCCATGATCGCCAGCGTGCCAGCCTCGGCGCCGGGCGTGCCACCGGACACCGGTGCATCCACCCAGCGCATGCCGGTACGCGCCTCCAGTTCGGCGGCCATTTCACGGGTAGCCGCCGGTTCCAGGCTGGAGAAATCCACCAGCAACTGCCCCGCCCGCGCACCCTCGACGATGCCGCCCGGGCCGAACACCACCTCGCGCACTACCTCGGTATTGGCCAGGCAGAGCATCACCACGCTGGCATCGCGGCACAGTTCGGCGGGGTTCTGCACGCGATGCGCACCCAGCTCCAGCAGCGGCGCGCACTTGTCCGGCGTGCGGTTCCAGAGGGTCAGCGGATAGCCTGCGGCGAGCAGGCGGCGGGTCATCGGCAGGCCCATCAGACCAATCCCGGCAAAGGCCAGGGCAGGCAGCGTTGCAGTCATCGATCAACTCCAGCAGTTCGTCTTCAGCGCGCATCTTAACCCCGGAGTCAGTTGTATGCTGCCGGGGCTGCATCGGCAGCGCCGGGCCACTATACTCCGCGCGCCTTCCCCGCTATTGAACCGGAGAATCCGACATGTTCAAGAACACCCTGGCGCTCGCCGCCGGCATCGCCCTGTCCGTATCCGCTGTATTCGCGCAAGCCGCCGACGTCCTCAAGGTCTCGGCCATCCCCGACGAAGCCCCCACCGAACTGCTGCGCAAATTCAAGCCGCTGGGCGCCTATCTGGAGCAGGAAATGGGCATGAAGGTGGAGTTCGTGCCGGTGGCCGACTACGCTGCCGTGGTCGAGGCGCTGGCCGCCGACCGTATCGACATGGCCTGGCTGGGCGGCTTCACCTTCGTCCAGGCGCGCCTGAAAACCGGCAACGCCTTGCCCCTGGTACAGCGCGAGCAGGACGCCGAATTCACCAGCAAGTTCATCACCTCCGACCCGGCGGTGAAATCGCTGCAGGATCTCAAGGGCAAGACCTTCGCCTTCGGCTCGGTGTCCTCCACCTCCGGCAGCCTGATGCCGCGCTACTTCATGCTGCAGGACGGCATCAAGCCGGAAGACTTCTTCAGCCGCGTGGCCTACTCCGGCGCCCACGACGCCACCGCAGCCTGGGTGCAGGCCGGCAAGGCCGACGGCGGCGTGCTCAACGCCTCGGTCTGGCAGAAGCTGGTGGACGCCGGCAAGGTCGATACCGACAAGGTCAAGGTCTTCGCCACCACCCCGACCTACTACGACTACAACTGGACCGTGCGCGGCAACCTCGACGCCGACCTGCAGGCGAAGATCAAGAGCGCCTTCCTCGCCCTCGACCCGGCCAAGTCCGAGCACAAGGAGATTCTCGACCTGCAGGCCGCCAGCCGCTTCATCGAGACCAAGCCTGAAAACTACCAAGGCATCGAAGAAGCCGCTCGCGCCGCCGGCCTGCTCAAGTGAGCATCGCCCTGCGTGGCGTGGGCCTGGCCCACGCCAACGGTAAGGTTGCGCTGGAAAACATCGATCTCGAGGTCAGTCCCGGCGAACGGGTGGCCATCATCGGCCCCTCGGGCGCCGGCAAGACCACCCTGCTGCGCCTGCTGGCCACCAGCCTGCAACCCACACGCGGCGAGCTCGACCTGCTGCAGCACAACCCCTGGCGTCTGGCTGCCCGCCAGCGCCAGCGTCTGCGTGCGCGTATCGGCCTGATCCACCAGGCGCCGCCGCTGCCGCCGCGCCAGCGCGTGGTCACTGCCGTGCTGGCCGGCAAGCTTGGCCAGTGGTCATTGGCCAAGGGCCTGCTCAACCTGCTGCATCCGCTGGATGCCGGCGGTGCCCAGGCCGCCCTGGCGCGTCTGGATATCGCCGACAAACTCTACCAGCGCTGCGACCAGCTTTCCGGCGGTCAGTTGCAGCGCGTCGGCATCGCCCGCGTGCTGTACCAGGCGCCGGAACTGATCCTCGCCGACGAACCGGTCTCGGCCATGGACCCGGTGCTGGCCGGCCACACCCTGGCCGTGCTCAATCGCGAGGCCGCCGAGCGCGGCATGACCCTGCTGGCCAGCCTGCACGCCGTCGATCTGGCGCTGGCGCACTTCCCTAGGGTGATCGGCATTCGCGACGGGCGCATCGCCTTCGACCTGCCCACCGAGCAGGTGCAGCCCGCCCAACTGCAAGCCCTGTACGCCAACGAGCAGCTGCAGGCCACGCCCAGCTCGTCCGTACAGCCGCAACCGGTGTATATACCGCGATGCTGAGCACTGCCCCACGCGACCCCGCCGCACTGCCGCGTCTGCTTATCACCGTACTGGCGCTGTTGTTGTTGTGGCCGGGCCTGAGCCTGAGCGAGCTGGACCTGGCCGTGCTGGTCGATGGCGACAACACTCGCGCCATGGGCAACTTCCTCGCCGGTTTCTGGCCGCCTGCGCATGAAGCCGAGTTTCTCACCCTGCTCGGCCGCGCCACCCTGGAAACTCTGGCCATCGCCACCGCCGGCATGAGCCTGGCACTGCTGATTGCCATCCCCGCCGCGCTGCTGGCAAGCCGTGCGCTGTCGCTGTCGGCCGTGCACCGTGGCGGCCACCCGGCCTGGTGGGCGAACCTGGCGCGCTGGCCGGTGCGCGGCTTGCTGATCTTCCTGCGCAGCGTGCCGGAAATCGTCTGGGCGCTGCTGTTCGTCCGCGCCGTCGGCCTCGGCCCCACGGCCGGGGTACTGGCCATCGCCATCACCTACGCCGGCATGCTCGGCAAGGTGTATGCGGAAATCTTCGAATCGGTCGACGCCCGCCCCACCCGCGCCCTATTGGGCGCCGGCGGCAGCCGGTTGACCGCCTTCGCCTACGGCGTGCTGCCCAATGCCGCCGGGGAAATGCTCTCCTACACCGTGTACCGCTGGGAGTGCGCCATCCGCGCCTCGGTGGTGATGGGCTTCGTCGGTGCCGGCGGCCTGGGCCAGCAGATCGACCTGTCGCTGCGCATGTTCGCCGGCGGCGAAGTGGCCAGCATGCTGCTCACCTTCCTGCTGCTGGTGCTGCTGGCCGACCAGTTCAGCCGCCTGCTGCGCGCGAGGCTGACATGAGAGTCGGCAATCTGGTCCTGTTCGCCGCCCTCCTCGCCGCGGTGATCGCCTCGTTCCTCTACCTGGGCATCGACCTCGGCGCCCTGGTCGCTGGCGACAGCCTGGCGCAGATGGGCCAGTACGCCAGCGGCTTCCTGCAACCGGACGTCTCCGCCGCGCACCTTCAGGCCATCGGCCGAGGTGCGCTGGAAACCCTGGCCATGTCCGCCATCGGCACCCTGCTCGCCGCTCTGCTCGGCCTGGCCCTGGCGCTACCGGCCGCCGGGCGCTTCGGCGCTATTGCCCTGCACGCCACACGCCTGCTGCTCAATGCCCTGCGCGCCATCCCCGAGCTGGTCTGGGCGGCGCTGATGGTGCTGGCTGCAGGCCTGGGCCCCAACGCCGGCACCCTGGCCCTGGCCCTGCACACCGCCGGCGTGCTCGGCCGCCTGTTCGCCGAAGCGCTGGAAAACACCCCGCGCGAACCCGCCGACGCCATCCGCGAAAGCGGCGGCGGACGCATGCTCGCCTTCTGCTACGGCACCCTGCCCGGCGTCTGGCCGCAACTGGTGGCCTACACCCTGTACCGCTGGGAGAACAACATCCGTATGGCCAGCGTGCTCGGCTTCGTCGGCGCCGGCGGCCTGGGGCAGATGCTCTACGTGTCGCTCAGCCTGTTCCAGGAAGCCCAGGCGGCCACGGTGATCCTGGCCATGCTCCTGCTGGTGCTGGCAGTGGATGCCTTGAGTGGCTGGGCACGGCAGCGCTGGGTGAGCTGAGCGCCCGTCTGACCGACCTGCCCCCCCGCGCCGAGCGGAGCGAGTGGCCCAGATCGACCACCAAGGGCATGGCAATCGCGGACAATTAACCGCAGAATTGCCGCCAGCCGTGCCCTGACGATCAACCACAAGCCTCCTGTTGCGCATGCCCTATATCACCGACAACGTTCCCCAGTGTGCCGACCGTTTGCGCGCCGGCCTTCTGGTCGCCCTGCCCACCGAAACCGTTTACGGCCTGGCAGCCGATGCACGCCAGGATGCCGCGGTGCAGCAGGTGTTCGCACTCAAGGGGCGACCGAGCAGCAATCCGCTGATCGTCCATCTGCAGAGCGCCGCTCAGGCCAGTCAGTGGGCCGCAGACATACCGGCTGCGGCCCAGCGCCTGATGGCCACCTTCTGGCCAGGCCCGCTGACGCTGGTGCTGCCGGCCCGGGACGATGTCTCGCGCATCGTCACCGCCGGGCAGGACAGCGTGGCGCTGCGGGTACCCGCGCATCCCCAGGCGCAGGCCCTGCTGGCGGCCTTCGGTGGCGGGCTGGTCGCGCCGTCCGCCAACCGTTACATGTCGATCAGCCCGACCAGCGCGGCGCATGTGGCGCAGCAGTTCCCCGACAGCGACCTGTGGATTCTCGATGGCGGGGCCTGTCAGGTGGGTCTGGAATCCAGCATCGTCAGTCTGCTGCCGGGCGACAGCCCGCGTCTGCTGCGCCGCGGCATGCTGAGCCAGAGCGACCTCGAAGCGGCCCTGGGCCAACCGCTGGAGAACCGGGATGGCGGCGTGCGCGCCCCCGGCCAGCACCATCGCCACTACGCGCCCGGTACCACGACGCTGGCCTTCGTGCAGGTGCCGAACGAGGCACTGGCGTCGCCGCGTCATGGCTGGATCTGGTGCGGCCAGGCGCAGCACAGCGCAGGCCCGGCGATAGACCTCGGCGATCAACCGCAGGCCTATGCTGCGCGGCTGTACGCGGCGCTCTATCAACTCGACGCCCTGGGCCTGGAGCGCCTGTACATCCAGCTGCCGCCGCAGCACGACGCGTGGGCCGCGGTGCACGACCGCCTGGCCCGCGCCAGCCAGCGCCTGGACTGAAGGCTCAGCCTGAAAGCATGGGCGTGTCCAGCGGGACTTCGGCGAATCGGCTGAAGGCCTGCGCGGCCGGTGACGGATTCTTGGTGCGCCAGCGCACCAGATACCAGCGGTTGGGGATGGGAAAGCCTTCCACGTCCAGCTCCACCAGATTGCCCGGCGCCGTATGGATCAGGGTGTGCCGCGACAGGATGGCGATCCCCAGGCCTGCGGCCACGGACTCCTTGATCGCCTCGTTGCTTTCGATGGTCATCTGCGTTTTCAGGGTCCAGCCGAATCGGGAAAAGTGTTCTTCGATTGCCAGACGCGTACCCGAACCCGGCTCACGACTGAGGAAGGGTTCGGCCGCCAACTGCTCCCAGCGCAGACGCTGGCCAGCCAGACGATGCCCGGCCGGGGCGATGACCACCAGGGGATTGTCCGCCAGTGCGACCACCTCCAGGTCCAGATGCCGCGGTGGCTGGCTGAACACGTAGAGATCGTCGCGGTTGTCTTCCAGACGGCGGATCACCTCCGAACGGTTGGCAATGTTCAACTCCACTTCGACCTGGGGATACTGCCGACAGAAGGGGCCGAGCAGCCGGGGAACCAGGTACTTGGCGGTAGTCACGGCGCCCAGGCGCAGCTGCCCGATGGTCAGGCCGTTGAGCTGCGCCAGGCGCATTTCCAGCTGGTCGAGGGCGTCGAAAATCTGCCGTGCACCGGCCTGCACCTGGCGCCCGGCATCGGTCAGATGCAGGCGTTTGCCCAATTGCTCGAACAGGTGCATGCCCAGCGCCTGCTCCAGCTTGGCGATCTGCGTCGACACCGAAGGCTGGGCCAGATGCAGGGCACGGGCTGCTTCGGTGACACTCAGGCGCTCCGCCACCGCAAGAAAGGTTTCCAGTTGGCGGAAGGTCGTTTGACGCGTGTGAAAGCGCTGCCTTTTCATTGCCAAAACCCTATGCTTTCTTCGCTGATAATCTATTTTTGACTATATCAATTGATGGCGAAAATGCCTGCATCGCGATCTGCAGGAGATGCCCTCATGTCCGCCTACAGCACCCACCATCAGCACATCGAGGTTTTGCCCCGGGAGCAACGTGTCGCCTTCCTCACCTGTCACGACAAGGTACGGCTGGTCACCGAGGCACTCGCCCCCCTGGGTTTCTAGGTAGACGCGATCAGCAGTTACGACACCGACCATTTCGGCACCTTCAGCCGCGAAGTGGAACGCCGCGGCAGCGCTCACGACACCGCGCTGGAAAAGGCCCGGCTGGCCTGCTCGCTGGGCGGCGCGCGCTATGGCCTGGGCAGTGAAGGCAGCTTCGGACGCGACCCGCACCTGGGCTGGATGCCCTGGGATTATGAAATTCTCTGCCTGTGGGATGACCACCTGCAGTACCCGATATTCGCGGTGGCCGGCTCAGGCGCAACCAACTACGCACAGGCCGAGGTCGATAACCTGCAAGCCGCCGATGCCTTCATGCAGCGCGTTCGTTTTCCGGAGCACGCGCTGATTCTGGGACGCCCAGCCGAGCCCTGGTTCCGCAAGGGCATCCGCGACCCCGACTGGCTGCGCGAGCAGTTGCAGTGGCTGCTGGCACGCCAGCCAAAGGTCTGGCTGGAAACCGACATGCGCGCCCATCTCAACCCGCTGCGCCAGGGGGTGATCCGCGAAGCGGCCGAGCAGTTGGCCAAGCACCTGAAAAGCTGCTGCCCGAGCTGCCAGGCGCCGGGCTTCGTCGTGGTGCGCAGCGAGCCGGGCCTGTTGTGCTCCAGCTGCGGCCTGAGCACACCCCTGGCAACGGCGCATATCCGTGAATGCCCGGCCTGCAGACATCAGGAGCGCAGCACGGTGACGCGGCTCGCCAACCCCGGCGACTGCGAGCACTGCAACCCATGACCCTGCCAGCCCCGGGCTTCGCTCGCCTGTCCCACCTGCGCCAGCTCGAGGCAGAGGCCATCCACATATTGCGCGAAGTCGTGGCGCTGGTTCGCAGCCCCTGCCTGTTCTACTCGATCGGCAAGGACTCGACGGTGCTGTTGCATCTGGCGCGCAAGGCGTTCTTTCCGGGGCCGGTGCCCTTCCCGCTGCTGCACGTAGACACTGGCTGGGAGTTTCGCGAGATGGGCCAGTTCCGCGACCGCCTGGCCAAGCGCCTGAACCTGGACATGCGCGTGCACATCAACCCGGACGGCGAGCGCCTGAACGTCACGCCCTTCTCGGTGGGTTCGGCCAAGTACACCGACATCATGAAGACCGAGGCACTCAAGCAGGCGCTGGCGAAGTACGGCTTCGACGCCTGTTTTGGCGGTGCTCGGCGCGACGAGGAAAAATCGCGCGCCAAGGAGCGCGTCTGCTCGTTCCGCGACCCTCACCAGCGCTGGGACCCGAAACAGCAGAGGCCGGAGTTGTGGCAGCTGTACAACACGCGCATAAACGCGGGAGAGAGCCTGCGGGTCTTCCCGTTGTCCAACTGGACCGAGCTGGATATCTGGCAATACATCCACCTGGAGAAGATCGAGATCGTCGATCTTTACCGCGCGGCGCCACGCCCCGTGGTCGAACTTCACGGCACGCTGATCTGCGTGGACGACGAGCGCCTGCTGGCGCATCTCAACCCTCAGCAGCGCGTCGGCATCCATGAGCGTTGGGTGCGTTTTCGCACCCTGGGCTGCTATCCGCTGACCGGCGCCGTGGAGTCCAGGGCGCAGTCGTTGCCGGATATCATTCAGGAGATGCTGCTGACCAGAACCAGCGAGCGCCAGGGCCGGGTCATCGACCATGACCAGGACGGCTCCATGGAGAAGAAGAAGATCGAAGGCTATTTCTAACCCGACGGCTCGATCTTCCCTGAGCGGATGCGGCACGGCAGGTCGCCGGACGTGCTGCCAGTGCCGCGGCCAGGCTCATCTTGCAGGCGGGAGCGCGAGGCGGTCTGGCCTAGCGACCGCGCGCGTTCTTCTTCTGCAGGATGTCCGAGGCCTCGTTATAGGCGCTCTGGAAGGCCTCGCTGCTGATCCAGGCCACGGCAGCATCTTCGTCTTCCCCATGGAAGATGGCGCGATAGACGATCAAAAGGCCCATCATGAAATCGGTTGCGGCGTCTTCCGACTCCTCGGCGACCACCAGTTCCAGCACCGGGTATTGCAGGAACACCAGGCACAGGCCGAGCAGACCGGTGCGTTCCGCGGCATTCATCGCCTGGAACAGGTCATCGAAATGCGCCGGATCGAAGCCGTTCTCTTCGATGTCCTGAAAATCGAAGGTACTCAGGTCGATCTCGACATCATCGAACGGCTCGTCGATCAGCGGATTGGCCAGAATCGGATGAATCAGATTGGCTTGCGGCCTGGGCTTGCCCATGCGGTTCTGCTTGGCCTTGGTCTTGGCCCGCTGGGCGCGCTTCTTCTGTTTTTCAGGGGAGGCCATGGGGCGAGTCCTCGTGCGATGGGCCATGAGCGTGGCGTGCAGTGGTGAGGTGCCCATTGTATGCAGTCTTGGTTATGGCCTGCGGCTGAATTTGCCAAGGCAAGAGCACGCCGTGGCCGAGCTCGGCCCGGGACACCGCCGCAAGCGCATCAGCCATACGCCTGAACGAACAGATCGACAGCTGCCATCAGACGCGGTTCGCTGGGCGTCAGCGGGCTGCTGTCGATGCGGCCCACCGCCAGCAGCAGGAACTGGCCGGCAGCCTGCGCCGGGTGGGCGCAGCGGACGGCACGCACAAGGACGGCCTCGAGGTAGTTCTGATAAGGCCGGTAGCGCTGCCGCCAGCGCTTGTGGGGAATGCGCTGGGTACGCAACAGGATATGAGTGAGCGCATACGAAGCTGGATGCTCGCCCAGTTGCTGCAGCGAGGTGGCGGCACGCTCCAGGCAACTGCGCAATGCGCCACAAGGCTGGGAGGGCAGTTTCGGTTCCGGCAGTTGCTCCAGCCAGTAGTCGATGACGGCTCGAAACAGCTGTTCCTTGTCGCCGAAGTAGGCATAGAGCGTTGCCTTGGTCACACCAGCCGAAGCGGCGATGGCTTGCATGTTCGCCATCTCGAAGCCGAGCGCCGTGAACAACTCGCTCGCAGCGAGCAGCATCGCTCTTCGGCGCTTGTCCCGGCGCGAGTCTCTGGTCGTCGGCTGGTTCATATTCAGGGCTTCCAGCGCCTGAACAGCAGGCTGGCATTGACACCACCGAAGCCGAAACCATTCGACAGCGCATGCTCCAGCGGCATGTGCCGGGCATTCTGGGCGACCAGGTCCAGCCCTACTGACGCCTCGTCGGCAGTGGTGAGGTTCAGAGTCGGCGGGACGACCTGATCACGCAGGGCCAGTACGGTGAAGATGGCCTCGACGCCACCGGCAGCCCCGAGCAGGTGTCCTGTGCTGGATTTGGTCGAGGTAATCGCCACGCCCGAGCCACTGCCGAACACGGAGCGGATGGCAGACAGCTCGCCACGGTCGCCCACTGGCGTTGAGGTGGCGTGGGCGTTGATATGTTGTACTTCAACAGGGTCGATGCCGGCCTGGCGCAATGCCAGTTGCATGGCGCGGCAGGCGCCGTCGCCATCCTCGGGGCCGGCGGTGAGGTGATAGGCATCGGCGCTGGTGCCGTAGCCGACCAGCTCGGCCAGAGGTCGTGCTCCCCTTGCCAGGGCGTGCTCCAGCGACTCGATCACCAGCAGGCCAGCGCCCTCGGCCATGACGAAGCCGTCGCGGGCACGATCGAACGGGCGAGAGGCTTCCTGGGGGCGATCGTTGTAGCCACTGGACAGCGCACGTGCTGCGGCGAAGCTTCCGAGCGTGACGCGATCGATGGCAGCTTCGGTACCGCCGCACAAGGCGATATCGGCCTCACCACTGCGGATCAGCCGCGCTGCGTCGCCGATAGCCTGTGCGCCGGCCGCGCAAGCGGTCACCGGTGCTCCAAGCGGGCCTTTGAAACCATGGCGGATGGAAACCTGGCCGGCTGCCATGTTGGCCAGGAACGACGGTGCAGTGAAGGGGGACAGGCGCCGAGGGCCGCGTTGATCGGTGATCCGCACGGCCTCTGCAATGGCGCCGAAGCCGCCGACTCCTGACGCAATAATGGTCGCGGTGCGCTGGCGCTTCGCTTCGTCCGTCGGCCGCCAGCCGGCCTGTGCCAGGGCTTCCTCGGCAGCGACCAGGGCGAACTCGATGAAGCGATCCATCTTCTTGCGCTCCTTGACGGAGATGTAGCGCTCAGGATCGAAGCCGGCCTGGGGATCGTCAGCAATGCCGGGCACCTGCCCGCCAACCGCGCTGCCGGTGCCTTCGCTCAGCTCGACCGGCAACGTACGAATGCCCGAGTGGCCGGCCAGCAGGCGCGTCCATACCGTCTCGATGCCACAGCCCAGAGGGCTGACGATACCCAGGCCGGTGACGACGATTCGTGTGTGGTGCTCTCTATGCATGGCGTTGCCTCGTAGGTTGAAGAGATGAATCAGCCGAGGCCGAATGTCTTGCGCAGGCCCGAGTCGACTGGCCCCGCCGGCATGAAGCGGCGCAGGCGTCTGAGCAGGGTGGCCTCGCCTTTGGGCGTATGGCGCATTTTCCACGCGCCCAGGGCAGCCTCGACGATGGTCGCGGCGACCGCATCGGGCAAAGGCGCCTTCTGCACGTTCATCTGGATGGCCTGGGAGACGGTTGCCCGCTCGCCGTCGTAGGCGGGGATACGCAGGGCGGTCTGTGGTGCATTGAGGTCGAGGCTGGTTTTCGTGAACGAAGGTTCGACCAGCGCGACGCGAATGCCGAAGCGCCGCACCTCGTGATCCAGGGTCTCGGACAAACCTTCCACGGCATGTTTGGAGGCCGAGTACAGGCCCATGTAGGGCGCCGGCAGGAAGCCGAGCACCGAGCTGACGTTGACGATGCGCCCAATGCCCTGCTTGCGCATATGCGGCAGTACCGCCTGGGTGACGCGCAGGATGCCGAAGACGTTGGTGTCGAACAGCGCCTGGGCCTCGCCGATGGCGGTTTCCTCCGTCGCCCCGAGCAGCGTGACGCCGGCATTGTTGACCAGTATGTCGATGCATCCGGCCTTGGCGATGACCTGCTCGATACCCTGGTGGATTGACGCTTCATCACGGATATCCAGCTGCATCAGCTCGACGCCGGGGATGGCCTGAGCGCTGGCTGGATTGCGCACGCTACCGAACACGCGGCAACCACGTCGGACGAACTGTTCGGCTGCCGCGCGACCGATGCCTGATGACACGCCGGTAATGACGACCACTGTGGGGCTGGACATGGTGGTTACTCTCAATCGAGGGAGTGGAGGGCTCATGCAGGCTGTGCCTGCGCGAGTGGCTCACGGTGCATGGGGCGGATGCCGAACCAGATGGCGTACATGGCCGGCAGGAACACCAGAGTCAGCACGGTGCCGGCGAAGGTGCCGCCGATCAGGGTGTAGGCGAGCGTGCCCCAGAACACCGAATGGGTCAGCGGGATAAACGCCAGGATGGCCGCCAGCGCGGTGAGGATCACCGGCCGGGCGCGCTGCACGGTGGCCTCGACCACGGCGTGGAACGGATCGAGGCCGGCCGCCTCGTTCTGGCGAATCTGCCCGATCAGGATCAACGTGTTGCGCATCAGGATGCCGGACAGGGCGATCAGCCCGACCAGCGCGTTGATGCCGAACGGCTGCTGGAACAGGATCAGCGTCGGCACCACGCCGATCAGCCCTAGCGGGCTGGTGAGAAAGACCATGATCATGGCGGCGATCGAACGCACCTGCAGGATGATGATGATCAGCGTGACGGCCAGCATGATCGGGAACAGCGGCAGCATGGCCTTGCTGGCCTTGCCCGACTCCTCGATGGAGCCTGCCTGCTCGATGCGATAGCCGCTCGGCAAGCGCTTGATGATGGGCTGCAGTTGCTGGCTGATGGCGGTCGAGACGTCCGGCGGCTGCAGGCCTTCGGCGATATCGCCGCGCACGGTGATGGTCGGCACGCGGTCGCGCCAGCGCATGATCGGCTCCTCCATGCGCACCTCGACCTCGCCGACCTGCGACAGCGGAATACGCTGACCATTGGCGCCGGCCAGGGTGAAGTCCATCACCCGCGCCGGGTCGAAGCGAATGTCGCCGGCGGCGCGGGCCATGACCTGCACCGTGCGGATATCCTCACGCACGGCAGTGACCGGCACGCCGCTGAGCAGAAATTGCAGCTGCTGCGCGACGACGCTGGAGGTCAGTCCCACCGCCTGCAGACGATCCTGCTGCAGATTGAAGTGCAGCGTGGGGACGCGGGTGCCCCAGTCGGTATTGACCGTGCGCATCAGCGGGCTGGCGTCCATCACCTGCCGCACCTCGGCGGCGATTTCACGCAGGCGCTGCGGATCCGGGCCGGTGACCCGGTAGGCCACCGGATATGGCGAGTACGGGCCGAACACCAGTTGACTGACACGCACCTGCGCTTCGCTGGCCAGCCTCGGCAATTGCCTTGCGCAGGCGATGCTTCAATACCTCGCGTTCATCCGGGTTATCGGTGCGTACGACGATCTTGGCGAACGACGGATCCGGCAGTTCCGGGCTCATGGCCATGAAGAAGCGCGGTGCACCCTGGCCGATATAGGCCGTGACGATCTTCGCCTCTGCCTGCTGCGCCAGCCAGGCCTCGACCTTTTCCGCGGCAGCGCTGGTCTGGACGATCGAGGTGCCATAGGGCATCTGTACCTCGACCAGGACTTCGGGGCGGTCGGAGATGGGGAAGAACTGTTTCTTGACCAGCGCCATGCCCAGCACGGCCGTCACGAACAGCCCGACCACCGAGCCCGCCACCAGCCACTTGTGGGTGATAACCCGGCCCAGCAGCTGGCGAAAGCGGTTGTAGCGCGGGGTGTCGTAGATGGCGTCGTGACCGCCTTCGACCTTCTTGATCTCGGGCAGCAGCTTGACGCCGAAGTAAGGCGTGAAGATCACCGCGACCAGCCAGGAGGCGATCAGCGCGATGCCGACGATCCAGAACATGTTGCTGGTGTATTCGCCAGCCGTGGAGCGGGCGAAGCCGTTGGGCATGAAGCCGACGGCGGTGACCAGAGTGCCGGAGAGCATAGGCGCCGCCGTATGGCTCCAGGCATAGGCGGAGGCCTGGATGCGGTCGTAGCCCTCCTCCATCTTCACCACCATCATCTCGATGGCAATGATGGCATCGTCCACCAGCAGGCCGAGGGCGAGGATCAGCGAACCCAGGGTGATGCGGTCGAAGTTCTTGCCAGTGGCGGCCATCACCACGAAGACCATCGCCAGGGTCAGCGGTACCGCCACCGCGACCACCACGCCGACGCGCCAGCCCATGCTGACGAAGCACACCAGCATGACCACCAGCAGCGCGACGAAGAACTTGATCATGAACTCGTCGACGGACGCGCTGATATTGACGGCCTGGTCGGTGGCCTTGCTCAGGCTCATGCCCAGCGGCAGCTCGGCGTTGATCTGCTGCACCTCGTCGTTCAACGCCTTGCCCAGGTCCAGGCCGTTCCAGCCTTCACGCATGATGATGCCGAGCAGCAGGGCCGGTTCGCCGCCGTTGCGGATCAGAAAGGTCGCCGGGTCTTCGTAGCCGCGCCTGACCGTGGCGACGTCGGAAAGCGTCAGGGTGCGGCCCTGGGCGATCACCGGGGTGTCGCGGATTTTCTGCAGCTCATCGAAGGCGCCGTCGAGACGCAGGAACACGTCCGGGCCACGGGTTTCCACGGAGCCGGCCGGGGTCAGGGCGTTCTGCCCGTTGAGCGCGGCGAACACCTCTTGCGGACCGATGCCCAGGGTGGCCAGGCGCTCGTGGGAGAACTCGACGAAGATGCGCTCGGCCTGCTCACCGATGATGTTGACCTTCTTCACGCCCGGTACATGCAGCAGGCGCTGGCGCAGCGTCTCGGCATCGCGCACCAGCAGGCGCTGCGGCTCACTCCTGGCCTTGAGCGCGAACAGGGCGAAGGTGACGTCCGAGTACTCGTCGTTGACCAGCGGGCCGATAACCCCGACAGGCAGGGCCTTGGCCTCGTCGCTGATCTTCTTGCGCGCCTGGTAGAACTCCTCCGGTACCTCCGAGGGCGGCGTGGTGTCGAGCAGCGACAGCGTGGTGAAGGCCAGCCCCGGGCGTGTGTAGGTTTCACTGCGGTCGTACCAGCGCAGTTCCTGCAAGCGCTTTTCGATCTTCTCGGCGACCTGATCCTGCATTTCCTGAGCGGTGGCGCCCGGCCAGGCGGTGACGATGGTCATCACCTTGATGGTGAACGCCGGGTCTTCGGCGCGCCCCAGCTTGAAGAAGGCGACCAGCCCCGCCAGGGAGATCAGGCAGACCAGGAACAGGGTGATGGAGCGCTCGCGTACGGCGAGTGCGGAGAGGTTGAAACGACCTTCGCTCATGGCCTGCCTTCCTCGACTGCCGCGACCGTGGCCGGCTCGGCCAGGCGCACGGGCTGGCCGTCGCGCAGCAGGTGCACGCCCAGAGCGACGATCCTGTCGCCCGGCCTGATTGCGCCAGCGATGCGGGCGCTCTCGTCACCCAGCCCTTGGACACTGACGGGTGTCCACGCCACCTGCGCCGGCTCGCCACGAATCAGCCAGATGCCAGGCCCCTTGCCCGCGTCGTGCAGCGCGGCGAGGGGCACCTGCACTTCGCTCTGCGAGGCGGTCTGCGGATCACTGATCTGCACTGTGATGGTGGTGCCCAGCGGCGCATCGGCCAACTCGCCGTCGAGCACGTAGCGTGCCTCGAAGGTGCGAGTCAGGCGATCGGCAACGTCCGACAGCTGACGCAACTGGGTGGTGACGCTGACGTCGTGCCTGCCGAAGAGGCTGGCCTGCGCGCTGGAGCCGACTGCCGGGCGCAGGGTTTCCGGCAACTGCACCAGCGCTTCGCGTGGGCCGGCATGCGCAAGCCGTACCACGGCCTGGCCGGCGCTGACCACCTGGCCGGGCTCGGCCAGGGTTTCCATGACGATACCGTCGGCATCGGCCAGCAGCTCGGCATAGCGGGTCGCATTGCCGGCAACCTTGGCCTGGGCCTCGGCTGCACTGAGTTGCGCACGGGCCGCATCCGCCGCTGCCTTGTACTGATCGTAGGCGGAGGCCGATACCGCACCGGTGCCGCGCAGGGCGCGGTAGCGCACCTCGTCGTCGCTCGCCTGCTGCGCCCGTGCCCGCGCTGCGGCCACCGCCTCGCGCTGGGCATGGGCGGCGAGTTGCAGATCGACCGGATCGAGGCGCAGCAGTACCTGGCCGCGCGTGACGCTCTGCCCGGTATCGACCAGGCGCTGCAACACCTTGCCGGAAACGCGGAAACCCAGGTCGCTCTGCACCCGGGCGGCGACGATGCCGGTGAAGGCGCGTGACGTGGAGGTTGCCGACTGGATGGTGGCAATGCGCACCAGTGGCGCATCCGTGCGGGGATCGGGGGGCGTCTGGTCGCTACAGGCGACCAGCACGAGCGGCATCACGCCGACCAGAGTGGACAGAAGGAGATTGCGCCGGCGCATGAGAAACCCGTTGCGAAGTCGTAGGGAACCTCACTTTGATTCTTGTGACCAATTTAGTCAATAGTCACAAATCAGGGCGACAGGCTGCGCAGTATCAGGCTGGACAGCAGGGCCGGCGCTTCATCGGTGGTATCGAGCCCGTACTGAAGCAGCAACGGATTGAAATAGGGCCGCATGATCAGGTGGATCGCCCGGGTGGTTTCGTCCAGCGGCGTCTTGCGCTCGAAGTCGCCGCTGTGCCGGCCCAGCAGCAGGATTTCGCGCAGGGTCTGCTCGATGAAACCTTCGTAGACCAGGGTCGCCGGCCAGCGCCCGGAGGCCGCGGAAGCGGCGATCTCGTAGAGTTTGCGATCCTGGAAGAACAGCCGCAGGCAGGCTTCCAGCAGCGCCTTGAGCATGCGTCGCAGCTTCTCGGGCGGGCTGTCCACCTCATCGATGGCGGCCCTTACCTCGGTCTGTATCTGCTGCAGGCAGTTCGAGCAGATCATCTCGCCGATAGCCTGCTTGGACTCGAAGAACTTGTAGATATAGGCCTTGGAAAAGCCGATGGCCTTGGCCAGGTCGGAAACCGTGGTCTTCTCGTAACCGTACAGACGGAAGTGTTCGGTGGCCGCCGCCACGATCTGATCACGCACCTCGTGATCCACCGGACCACGGGCAGCAACGTTGGGAGAGGGTGTCTTGTTCATGGAGGCATAGCCTACAGAGCGCCAGGGTGATGGACAACAAGTGACCAAAATGTATTATGGTCACAAAAAATCATCCCATCCCTATCCTTGGAAGAACATCCCATGCCGCCCAAGCGCACCCTCGTTGTACTGATCAGCACCGGCCTGGTGGCAGGTTGCGCGGTCGGCCCCGACTACCAGCGTCCGGAGATCTCACTGTCCGAGCGCTTCCTGGGCCAAGCCGCTGTCGAGAAGCGTCCGGAGGGTTCCAACAGCAACGTGGTGGACGGATGGGCAGGTTTTGCCGACCCGCAATTGACTCGCTTCGTGACGCTCGCGCTACAGCAGAATCTGGATCTGGCTCAGGCCAGCGCACGCATCGTCCAGGCGCGTGCCGGCCTGGGCGCTGCCGATGCGGCGCTGTTGCCCTCGGGTTCGGTCAACGGCCAGACGGCGCGTGCCTATCAGTCGGTGGAGACGCCGCTGGGCCAGATACTCGATGCCACGCCGGGCTTCGACCGCTACGGCAGCAGCTACGAAGCCAATCTGAGCGCCAGCTGGGAGCTGGATGTGTTCGGTGGCCTGCGTCGTGGCCGCGAGGCGGCGCTGGCGGAGTATCAGGCCTCGCAGGCAGGCGTTGCCGCCATCCGGCTTGCCGTCGCGGCGCAGGCCGCTGATATCTATATCAGCATTCGCGGGCTGCAAACCCGCATCGCCATCGCGCAGCGCCAGGTGCAGACGCAACAGAAGTTGCTGACGACCATCGAGTTGCTGCAAGGCCAGGGACTGGCGGCCGAGTTGCAGGTGCACCAGGCCCGTGGCGCCCTCGCCCAGGTACGCGCCTCGGTGCCAGTGCTGGAAACGGGGCTGGAGGCGGCGATGAACGCACTCGACGTGCTGCTGGGCGCGCAACCCGGCACGTATCGCGCCGAGCTGACGGCCCTTGAGGCCATCCCGGTGACACCACCGATCGCGGCGAGTGGCACGCCTGGCGACCTGCTGCGCCGCCGGCCCGACCTGATCGTCGCCGAACGCCGCCTGGCTGCTTCGAACGCCCGCATTGGTGCGGCCATTGCCGAGTACTACCCGAAGTTTTCGCTGAGTGGGCTGGTCGGCAGTGCGACGTCGGTATCCGGCGGCAACCTGTTCGGCAGCGGCGCCAGCCAGATGAGTGGCATGCTGGGGCTACGCTGGCGCCTGTTCGACTTCGGCCGCATCGATGCCCAGATCGAGCGGGCCAGGGGACAGGAAGCCGAGCAACTGGCGACCTATCGCCTCGCCGTGCTGCGCGCCACCGAGGATGTGGAAAATGCCTTCACCGCACTGGTCAAGCGCGAGCAGCAGGCCGCCGTGCTGGAGCAGGGCGTGAACTCGCTCGGGCGTGCGCGGCAGGCGGCCTTCGAGGCCTACCAGCAGGGCATCGTCAGCCTGATCGGGGTGCTACAGGCGGACGACAACCTGTTGCGCGCAACCGACGCCAGGGCCCAGGCGCAAACCGAGTCGGCCCGCGCTGGCGTGGCCGCCTTCAAGGCGCTGGGAGGGGACTGGAGCGCCGCCGAAACGCTCGCAGCCAACTGAGGCAACCTGCACAGCCGTGCACTGGTGTTTCAACAGGCGACACTGGCGTCTTTTGCAGGCGGCAGACCGAACAGCCGGCGGTACTCTCGGCTGAACTGCGACACGCTTTCGTAACCCACCGCGAATGCCGCGCTGCTGGCGCTGGCGCCCTCCCCGGTCATCAGGCGACGCGCCTCGATCAGCCGCAGCTGCTTCTGAAACTGCAGCGGCGTCAGCGAGGTCTGGTTGCGAAAGTGATGGTGGAAGGACGACAGGCTCATGCCGGCCACTGACGCCAGGCGCTCCACCGGAAGTGGCCGGGTGAACTCGCTGCGCAGTACCTTCACCGCCCGCGCGATGCGTTGCGCGTGGCCGTCCGGCCAGCCCAGACGACTGATCGCCGGGCCATGCCGACCAGCCAGCAGCCAGTAATGCAGTTCGCGCACACGCGAAGCGCGCAGCACCCTGGCCGAGGCTGGAGCATCGAGCAGGCGCATCAGACGCAGGGCCGCTTCGGCCACTTCGCTATCGGTCGGCTCGATGCGGATGGGCTCTGCCTCTGCACTCGGCACCGCCTTGATCTCCTCCATCAACTCGGTGAGCAGAGCAGGATCGAGATCGATCACCAGCGAGATGTACGGCGTCTCGTGGCTCGCCTGAACGATCTGGCTGACGGTCGGGACATCGGCGGTGATCAGCAGCGAATCAACGGCGCGGAAGGTGAAGCTGCGGGTCCCCATCATCACCTGCTTGCTGCCCTGCAAGACCAGGCAGGCCAGAGGTCGGGTGATGGCGTAGTCCAGCCCGCTGGGTTGCGACGTGCGAATCACGGTCAACCCGGGGATGGGCGTTTGGGCAAGCCCACCGAGGTCTGCATGCCGGCCCAGGTAATCGCGGACAACCGCCAGCAGCGCTGCACTCATACCGGGCTCCCGATACTGGTCACGGGCATGTCGTTGCCCCTTGGAGAAATAGGCAAAAAGCGTCGAGGTTTCGGTAAGGACGGGGTTGCACCACGAACCACACAATGAAATCCCCTTCACCCACAAGAGGATTTTTATCATGACCAGGATCGCCATCGTAACCGGCTCCAGCCGTGGCCTGGGCCGCAATACCGCGCTGAGCATCGCTCGCCAGGGCAGCGACGTCATCGTGACCTATCACAGCCAGGCCGACGCTGCGCTGGCCGTGGTCGCCGAAATCCAGGCCCTGGGGCGCAAGGCCGTCGCTCTGCAACTCGATGCCGGCGACGTCAGCACCTTCCCGGCCTTCGTGCAACGCCTGCGCCAGGCACTGGGCGAGACCTGGCAGCGCGAGCGCTTCGATCACCTGATCAACAACGCCGGCCACGGCGACATGGCATCGATTGCCGACACCACGCAAACGCAGTTCGATGCATTGGTGAACGTGCACTTCAAAGGCGTGTTCTTCCTTACCCAGGCGCTGCTGCCGCTGATGGCCGACGGCGGTCGTATCGTCAACATCTCGTCCGGGCTGACCCGCGTGTCCTATCCCGGCTTCTCCGCCTACGCGGCGGTCAAGGGCGCGGTGGAGGTGCTGAGCCTGTACCTGGCCAAGGAGCTGGGCAGCCGGGGGATCGCGGTCAATACCGTGGCGCCCGGCGCCATCGAGACCGATTTCCTGGGCGGCGCCGTGCGCGACATGCCGGACCTGAACAAGGTGTTCGCGGACATGACCGCGCTGGGTCGGGTCGGTGTGGCGGACGACATCGGCCCGATGATTGCCAGCCTGCTCGGCGAGCAGAATCGCTGGGTCAACGCCCAGCGCATCGAGGTATCGGGCGGTCAGGCGATCTGATCGGCGCCGCCGCGACCGGCCAACCCGGTCGCGGCGATACCCGCACGCCCTAGCGGCGCGCCGGTTGCCCTGCCAGGCGCCGACATATCAATTCCAGGTAGCGTCGCGCACCCAGGCCGAGTGGCCGGCAGTTGATGACGAACGAGCAGGCACGCTTCATTCAGCCGGAGGAAGTGGCAGAACTGGAGTTCTTCCTTTGCCAGCCCGGCGCGCGCTCGATCACCGGCGCGGACATGGCCATCGATCAGCGGGTCTCTGCCGGCCATTGAACGCCCGGCTCCCGGTAGCGCCGCTGGATGCGCTGCAGCTCGCCGGAGCTGCGCAACTGCTCCAGGGCAGCGCTCCAGGCGGCGACCAGGGCGTCGTCGCTGTCATGGCTGAAGGCGATGTACAGCGAGGAGCGATACAGCTCGATGGGAATGCGCCGCAGGGTGCCGGGCGCTATGCCCAGTTGGCGGCTGTAATAGGCCACGCCCGCGTCGCTGTCGCCGATGATGATCTCGGTGCGCCCGGCCAGCAGCATACGGTAGAGCTGCTGGCTCTCCGTTGCGCTCCTGTCGAGGTTGTTGAACCCTAGCGACTGCAGCAGGGCCGGCATCAGGCCGGCATGCCGGGTGGTGATTCGCGGTGCGTGCAGCAGTTGCTCGAGGGTATGCACCGGCTGGGCTGCACTGGCCAGCTGATAGGGATAGATGGACTCCTCGGCGATGGGACCGACCCACTTGAACTGGTCTTCGCGCTCGGGCGTGCGAAACAGCGAATACATGATGGTTCTGGGCTGGTTGCGCAACACCTGGGTGGCGCGCATGCTCGGCGTCAGCCGGATGCTGAAGTCGTCTCCGGTAAGCGCCATGATGGCCCGCACGATCTCAGTGGCCATGCCGGCAACCTGGCCCTCGTCCTGATAGTTGTAGGGCGCCCACTCTTCGGTGACCACCTGGTACGGCGTGGCCCTGGCCAGGACGTCGTGCAGCAGAACGAGCAGTGCCAGGGAGAGTATCGAAGGCTTCACGCATCCTGCCTGATGATTCGAAAGGTCAGGCAATCATAGCCGCTGCCACCTGTATCGCACTGGCGATGCATGAGGAAATCGAAGCGCTTGCACGGCCACGTACGAGGCTTAAAGTGTCGGCGCACCCCTGCTCATCCGTCGCAAGAGGCACACCCGCAATGAAGATCGGCGAACTGGCGCAGCGCACGGGCCTGGCGGCCTCGCGCATCCGATTCTACGAGAGCATCGGCCTGCTCAGGCTGGTGCAGCGCCAGGCCAATGGTTATCGCAGCTATCCGGAGGAAGCGGTGCTGGTGCTGAACCTGATCACCACCGCGCAGCAGGCCGGCTTCAGCCTGGACGAACTGCGCACACTGCTGCCGCAGGATCTGACGCAGTGGCAACATGGCAAGCTGCTCGACACCCTGCACGCCAAGGTGCGCGACATCGAGGCGCTGGAGCTGCGCCTGGCGCAGAGCAAGACGCGTCTGCGCGCGCTGATCGACGAGATCGAGAGCAAGCCGGACGACCTCGACTGCGCCGCCAATGCCAAGCGGGTGCTGGCGAAAATGTATCTGGACGGGCCATCCCCCGCCACTGACCGCGCCGGCAAGACCCGCAGTCGCGCCTGATCCCGTTTCGCCCCGCGGGCACTGCGTACGCCACTTCGATGATGGCCGCACGCGCTCAGGTGCTGACCAGCGGACACGACCATTGACATTAAAGTGAACTTTAAAGTTAAGGTCGGCACATCTTCAGTCGAGGAAGCGCAATGACCCTGTTCGATCCCCTTGTCCTGCCCAATGGCTCGATCATCCCCAACCGCATCGCCAAGGCGGCGATGGAGGAGAACATGGCGGACGCCGAGCATGCGCCGTCCGAGCATCTGATGCGCCTCTATCAGGCCTGGGCCGAGGGTGGTGCCGGCCTGCTGATCTCCGGCAACGTGATGGTCGACAGCCGTGCCATGACCGGTCCCGGTGGCGTGGTGCTGGAAGACACCGCGCAGCTGGCCCGGTTCCAGCGCTGGGCCCGTATCGGCCGCGCCCAGGGCGCGCAGTTCTGGTTACAGATCAACCATCCCGGCCGGCAGATGCAGGCCAACCTGGGCCAGCCGACCTGGGCGCCCTCGGCGGTAGCGCTGGAGCTGGGCAATCTGTCCAAGCGTTTCGCCACGCCGCAGGCGATGACCCCGGCGATGATCGACGAGGTCATCGCCCGCTTCACGCAGACCGCTCGCCTGGGTGAACAGGCCGGTTTCAGCGGGGTGCAGATCCACGCTGCACATGGCTACCTGCTCAGCCAGTTCCTCTCGCCGCTGACCAACCAGCGCAGCGACCAGTGGGGCGGCTCGCTGGAAAACCGCGCGCGCCTGCTGCTGGAGATCGTCAAGGCGGTGCGTGCCGCGGTGGCGCCCGGCTTCGCCGTGGCGGTCAAGCTGAATTCTGCGGATTTCCAGCGCGGCGGTTTCAGCGCCGATGACGCCCAGCAGGTGGTGCGCCTGCTCGGTGGGCTGAAGGTCGATCTGGTCGAGCTGTCCGGTGGCAGCTACGAGGCGCCGGCCATGCAGGGCCAGGCGCGCGATGGCCGGACCCTGGCGCGCGAGGCCTATTTCCTGGAGTTCGCCCGCGAGGTTCGCGCGGTGGCGAGCATGCCGCTGATGGTCACCGGCGGCATCCGCCGTGCGCCCGTTGCCGAGCAGGTGCTGGCCAGCGGCATCGAGATGGTCGGCATCGGCACCGCCCTGTCCATCGAGCCGAACCTGCCGCGCGACTGGCAGCGCGGCCAGAACAGCGCCCCGCAACTGCCGCCGATCACCTGGGACAACAAAGTGCTGGCTTCGCTGGCCAACATGGCGGTGGTGAAGTATCAGCTGCGCAAGCTGAGCCAGGGCCGGCCAACCCAGCCCGGGGTGTCGCCGCTCTGGGCGCTGCTGCGCCAGCAGTTGAGCGATGCCCTGCGCACCCGCCAGTACCGACGCCGGATGGCGCGGCGCGCGCTGCAGTAGCCAGACGTCGCGTCACGCCACCGACAATCGGCAAGCCGTTTCGCTCGTTGCATTGGCGCAACAGTCCTTTGCCGAAGCGGCGGTTAATTAGCTTGCTAACGAGGCGTATAAACGAAATGCGACCTTTCGCCGCACCCGCATTTCGAGGAGACAGGCATGAACGTGATCGTGCATGAGCGTGACAACGAACATCTTTCCCGTGAAGCCCGCGCCATGGGCATCGTGGTCTGGGACGTGATCCAGAATGGCGAGCTGGTCGGCATCTTCCCGACCCAGGACGAAGCCGACGCCTACCGCAAGGAGCTGGAAGAGACACAAGCGCAAGGATAAGCCGAGGCTGTTGCCGTTTCGACCGAAACGGCAACAGCTTCACAGCGCCTGCCGCTAGTCACTCAAGGTTCAGCTCCCCTCTCCCGTTTATGGGAGAGGGGCTGGGGGAGAGGGCTGAATCAGAACGCTCGACGCGTCCCTGGCATCGCTCCCGCCAATACGCCAACCTCAGCTGCGCAGTTGCCAAGCCAACGCCAAAGCCCACCGCCGCCTGAACCTGCCACCGGCACCTCACGTCCTGGCAGAAGCTGCGTCGCCAGATAGCCCGATTCGACTTCCGCCTGCAGGTAAACATCACAGACACCGCCATCATGGCTCGATTCGGCATCAGGCCAGGCGTCATGGATGAAGAGTTGAACGCTCATTGCCCAGCCCTCTCTCACAGATCCAGCACCACGGGTTGTACGCCTTCTTCGCCTTTTGCCGGCACCGCGCAGCAGATCAGCACGCCGCCATCATCCGGCAGCTCGGCCGGCGGATTGGGGTAGTGCACCTGGCCGCTGACCAGGCGCGTCTTGCAGGTGCCGCAGGAACCGCCGCGGCAACTGAACTCGGGCGTCAGGCCACGGCTTTCCGCCAGTTCCAGCAAGCTGCCGCTGTCCGGCGTCCAGCGCGCCTCCTTGCTCGAAGCGCTGAAGTACACCGGCACCGGTTCGCTCGCGGCGGACGGCTGCACGAGGGTCGTCACCTGGCCATCGGTACGGCGCGTCAGTGTCGAGGGGCCGAACGCCTCGGCGTGGATGCGCGCGTCGGCGATATTGAGGTCGCGCAGGCCATCGTAGATCGCCTGGGTAAAGGCGGCCGGGCCACACAGGTAGAAGTCGTAGTCATCGAACGACAGCGCCGCCTTGATCTGCGCCAGGTCGATACGCCCCTGCTGCTCGTAGTCGCGGCCCACTACAGCGTCCGCCTCCGGCGCGCTGAGGGCGCGGTGCACCTGCAGCAGACCGCCCGCGCGCTGCACCAGCTCGCGCAGCTCGGCCTGGAACGGCAGATCACGCAGCGTGCGCGCACCCTGGAAGAAATGGATGCGTTTGCCCTGCCCCAGCGCCACCTGTTCACGCAGCATCGACAGCAGCGGCGTGATACCGACGCCGGCGCCGATCAGCACCAGCGGCCGGCGGCTTTCGCTGTTCAGGGTGAAGCTGCCCAGCGGCGCACGCACCTCCAGCACATCGCCCCCCCGAACCTGTTCGTGCAGATGCCGCGATACCACGCCCTGCGCCTTGACGCTGATACGCAGGACACCATCCGACGGCGCGCTGGAGAGGCTGTAGGTGCGCAGCAGGGTCTCACCGCTGGCGGTGGTGATGCGAATCGGCAGGTGCTGACCGGCGGCGAAACTCGGTGCCTTGCCCGCCTCAGGCACCAGCACGAAGGAGCGGATATCGCTGCTTTCCTGCTGAACACTCTGCACACGCCAGCGCTGCCACTGGTTGCGCTGCTCACGCTCGCGCAGGCGCGCATCGGTTTCGGCCCAGGTGCCGGTCATCAGGCTGGTCGGTGCATATTCTTCGAAGGCCCAGCGCAGCGAAGCCGCCGCCGGGCGCAGCACCACCTGCTCGACGTCGAAGGTCCACAGCCGCTCGGCGCCTTCGAAGGCATTGATCAGCGGGCTGTCGAGGATGATCTCGGCGCGGCCGGCCAGTTGCAGCACGTCGCCCGTGGCGAAGTCGACGAACAGCAGCCCGGCACGCGGATTGACGCTGAGGTTGCCCAGGGTATTGAAGTGCAGGTTGCCGGCGTAGTCGGGAATGGTCAGGCGATTGCCCTGCACCCGTACGAAACCGGCGCGCCCGCCACGGTGCGAGACGTCTACCGAACGGCGGCCATCGTCGTGCTCGACGTAGCTGGCGACGAAAAAGGTATCGGCGCTGCCGATCATCTCGGCGCTGCGCACATCCAGCTCGGTCGCGTCCAGGCGCTCGACGCCACGCTGGTGCACACGGCGGTACTGGCGCAGCTGGATGTACTGCGGGCAGTTGCCGAAGGAATGCTCCACATCGATGTCCAGGCGCTGCGCCGAGGCCTGGCGGATATGCCCGTTGATGCGATTGCGCCGCCGCGTGTGCAGCTCGATGCCGAGTAGGCCGATGGCATCGCCCGCATGCAGTCCACTGGTGGCCGGGTCGAGCGGATCGAGCGCCATGGCGGCCAGGTCGAACGACAACTGACGCGGGTCGGGTGAGGTAACGAAGCCCTCCTCGCCTTCGATCAGAGTGGCCCAGGGCTGGCCGGCAGCATCCACGGCGCCGGCGATCATGAAGGGCAGTTGCCGGTAGAAGTCGCGATGCTGATCCGGCATGTAGTCGCGGATCACCTTCTGTCCGAGCACTTCCATGCGTTCGGCGACGCCGACCTTTTCCTGCAGTTGCTTTTCACCGGCATGCCAGGGCGAGTGCCGATGGCTGGGAAGCTGTTGCATGTTCTGCCCTCCACGAAAGCGGCCGCCGGTCGATCCCGGCAGCGGTCAGCGACTCAGGCTTGCAGACCGGCAGCGGTACGCGGCATCGGCACGAAACCCGGCAGCGCCTCGATGCGAGCCAGCCAGGCGCGGATGTTCGGGTAGGGCTCCAGCGACACGTTGCCCTCCGGCGCATGGGCGATGTACGAGTAGTTGGCGACGTCGGCGATGCTCGGCTTGTCGCCGGTGAGGAACGGGGTGTCGCTCAGCTCGCCCTCCATCACGGTGAACAGCGCATGGGCGCGGTTGATCACTTCTTCGGTGTTGAACGAGTAGCCGAATACGGTAACCAGACGCGCGGCGGAAGGGCCGAAGGCCACCGGACCGGCCGCCACGGACAACCAGCGCTGCACACGGGCGGCAGCGGCCGGCTCCTGCGGCAGCCAGTCGTCATTGCCGTAGCGCTTGGCCAGGTAGACGAGGATGGCGTTGGAGTCGGCGACGACGGTGCCGCCGTCATCGATCACCGGCACCTGGCCGAAGGGGTTGAGGGCGAGGAACTCCGGGGTCTTGTGCGCGCCCTTGGCCAGATCGACGAAGATCAGCTCGGTGGGCAGCTGCAGCAGCGACAGCATCAGCTCGGCGCGGTGGGCATGGCCGGAACGGGGAAAGTTGTACAGCTTGATGGCGGGACGGGACATGGCGATGACTCCTTCGAGGTGGGCTTAGGTCTCCGCGAGACGACTTGCCTTCGCGACGATGGCGCCATGTTCGCCCCATCCAACCTGGAGAAGAATCCCCACCCAAGGCAATCCACTATTTCACTTTCTGCAATGACCTCAGACCTGAAAGGCCGAGTGGGCGCGCAGCCGCGGCACGGCAAAGTCGAGGAAGCTGCGTACCCGCGCGGCCGCCCGGCGCCCTTCGCGGTAATACAGCTGCACCGGCAAGGCCGGCGCGGCGAAATCCTCGAGCACGGCCAGCAGTTGCCCCGCCTGCAACTCATGATGGGCTTCGTAACTCAGGCAGCGAGTCAGCCCGAAGCCGGCGAGCGCCGCGCGAATGGACGCCTGCGGCGTGCTGCAGGTCAGCTGTGGCGCAAGCTTCACCACCCTGTCGGCAAAGCGCCATTCCCCGGCATGGCCGGTCGAGGAGGTGGCAATGGTGCGGTGCGCCGCCAAGGCGTCCGGGCTGGCCGGTCGGCCCCAGCGCTGCAGATAGGCCGGTGCCGCACAGATCAGCGGGCGCACCTGCCCCAGCGGTACGGCGAAACCGGACGAACTGGGCAGGTGACCGACCACCAGCGCCAGGTCGATGCCCTCCTCCAGCAGCCTCGGTAGCTCCTCGCGCGCCAGGGTAGCCAGGCTCACCTCGGGAAAGGCCGCCAGGTAGTCGACGGCGATGGGCGCCAGCACCTGATGCGTCATCAACAGCGGCAGGGCCAGGGTCAACTGCCCGGCCGGGCTGGCATGCAGCCCCGTCACCGACTGCTCGGCCTCGTCCAGCCGCTGCAGGATGCGCTGACAGCTGTCGGCGAAACGCGCCCCAGCCGGGCTCAGGCCCACGCCGCGAGGCCCGCGCAGCAGCAGGGTGCAGTCCAGACGCTGCTCCAGGCTGGCGATGGTGCGCATCACCGTGGCCTGCGACAGCTGTAGCGTCCTGGCAGCCGCCGCCAGGCTGCGCGCCTGTGCCACGGCGAGGAACACCTGCATTTCGCGGTGCTGGCTCATGGCGTGGACGGTGCGCCAGCCGCGCGCAGCGCCGGGTCGGCACGAAAGCTCGTGGCGCAGTGATCGACGAAGGTACGCACCTTGGCCGAAACCTGGCGACCGCCCTGATGAATGATATGCACCGGCAAGGCCGGCGGTTCGAAGGCTTCGAGCACCAACTCGAGCTCGCCGCGCGCCACTGCGGCAGCCACCTGGTAGGACAGCACGCGGGTATAGCCCCAGCCCAGGCGCGCGGCGCCGATTGCCGCCTGGTTGGAGCTGACGGTCAAGCGCGGCGTAGGGGTGAAGCCGAACACGCCGTCGGCGCCGACGAACTGCCAATGGCTGAGCAGGCCGCTGGCGCTGGACATGGCGATGGGCGCATCGCGCACCTCATGCGGATGCTGTGGCCGCCCGACGCGGTCGAGGAAGGCCGGCGCGGCGCAGACCACCGGGCGAATCTGCCCGACCTGCAACGCCTGGTGATCACCTTCGGGCAGCGAACCGATGCGCACGGCAACGTCGATGCCCTCCTCCATCATGTTCACCACGCGGTCGACCAGCAGCGCATTGATCTCCACGTCCGGATAGCTGTCGAGGTACTGGGTGATGCGCGGAATCAGGAACAGCTCGCCGAACATCACCGGCGCGGTCACGGTGAGCCGACCACGCGGGCGCACGCTGCCACCGGCAGCCAGCTCCTCGGCTTCCTCCAGCTCCAGTAGAATGCGCCGGCAGTCCTCGACATAACGCTGGCCGGCTTCGGTCAGGCGCAGGCTGCGGGTATTGCGCGCCAGCAGCAGCGTGCCGAGGCGTGCCTCCAGCGCCGCGACGGCGCGGGTCACGCTGGGCGGCGAGATGCCCAGCAGCTTGGCACCGCCGGCGAAGCTCTCGGCCTCGGTCACGGCCAGCAGCACCTTCATTTCCTGAAACCGATCCATCGTCACCGCCCGTTTCGTTGCCGCAAGGGCACAGGATAATGCCTCAGCGCCTGCTCAATGCCAGGCGCGCGGCGAACAGCAGGAAGATCAGCCCCGTGCTGCGATCCATCCACCTGATCACCGCCTCGCGCCGCAACCAGTGACCGAGCGGCTGGGTGGCGCCGATCAGCAGCGCCGCCCAGACCAGGCTGAGCGCCACATGGATGCCCACCAGGCCGAAGGTCCAGGGGATCAGCGGCTGCCCCTGCGGGATGAACTGCGGCAGAAAGGACAGGTAGAAAATGCCCACCTTGGGATTGAGCACGTTGCCCAGCAGGCCGCGCAGGAACCAGTTGGCACCGGGCTGGCCGCCGGCCTGCGCCGGCGCCAGGGAGGTACGCGGGCGCAGCAGCATGTTCAGCCCGAGCCAGGCCAGATAAGCTGCGCCGCAGTACTTGAGCAGGTTGTAGCCGAACTCGGACACCGCCAGCAGCGCGCCCAGGCCGAAGGCCACGGCAACGCCCCAGATCAGGCAGCCGGCATTGATGCCCAGCGCCGCGCGAAACGCCTGTCGCCGGCCTTCGACCGCCGCGGTGCGCAGCACCAGCGCGGTGTCGATGCCTGGGGTAAGGGTCAGCAAGGTGGCCGCCAGGGTGAAGGCGATAAGGTTTTCGGCAAAGGGCATCGGCAGGCGCTCCGTCCATCCAGGGCAGAGCGCGAGTATAAACAGCGCATCGTTCAAACCGTAGGGTACGCCGTGCGCACCGCCAACAACCGGGAAACCACCCGGTGCGCACAGCGCACCCTACGTTTATTCGCGATAGGCCTCGAACAAGCCGGTGGCGCCCATGCCGCCGCCGACGCACATGGTGACGATGCCGTAGCGCAGCTCGCGGCGCTGCAGTTCGCGCACCAGATGGCCGACCTGGCGCGAGCCGGTCATGCCGAACGGGTGGCCGATGGAGATGGAGCCGCCGTTGACGTTGTATTTCTCGTTGTCGATCTCGAGCTTGTCGCGGCAGTACAGGCACTGCGAGGCGAAGGCCTCGTTGAGCTCCCACAGGTCGATATCGTCGACCGACAGGCCCTTGGCCTTGAGCAGCTTGGGCACCGAGAACACCGGGCCGATGCCCATTTCATCCGGCTCGCAGCCGGCCACGGTGAAACCGCGGAAGTACGCCTTGGGCTTGAGGCCCAGCTCCAGCGCCTTTTCCAGGCTCATCACCAGGGTCATGGAGGCGCCGTCGGACAGCTGCGAGGCGTTGCCGGCGGTGACGCTACCGGCCGGGTCGAACGCCGGCTGCAGCTTGGCCAGGGATTCGAGGGTGGTATCCGGGCGGTTGCAGTCGTCGGCCTCGACCACGCCGTCGAGAATCTTCTTCTCGCCGGTGGCCTTGTCTTCCACCTGATACTTCACCGCCATCGGCACGATCTCGTCGGCGAACAGGCCTTCGGCCTGGGCCCGCGCGGTGCGCTGCTGGCTCTGCAGGGCGTAGGCGTCCTGGGCCTCGCGGCCGATGCCGTAGCGGTTGGCGACGATCTCGGCGGTCTTGCCCATGGGGTAGTAGATGCCGGGGTTGTCCTGCTGCAGCAGCGGGTTGAACAGGTTGTCCATGTTCATGCTTTTCAGGGTCATGGTGATGGACTCGACGCCGCCGGCGACGATGATGTCGCTGCAGCCGGATGCCACCTGGTTGGCGGCGATGGCGATGGCCTGCAGGCCCGAGGAGCAGAAGCGGTTCAGCGTCATGCCCGCCACCGGATTGCCCAGGCGCGACAGCACGGCGACGTTGCGGCCGATGTTCATGCCCTGCGCGCCCTCGTTGGAGCCGGCGCCGACGATGCAGTCGTCCACCAGCGCCGGATCGATGCCGTTGCGCGCCAGCAGCGCATCGACGCAGTGGGCGGCCATGTCGTCCGGCCGGGTCATATTGAACTTGCCGCGGAAGGACTTGGCCAGGCCAGTCCGCACGCTGTCGACGATCACCACTTCACGCATGACGCACCTCGTTGTTATTGGATGGCGAATGGCGGGAAGATAAATCCAGCCCATGCCTGGGCGCGACCATCATTGATCTGGCGTATACGGGTCGATGCAGAGACGTAGCCCGGATGCAATCCGGGCCATCGGGAACGACACAAAAGCATCGCGGCTGAAGCCGCTCCTACGGTATTCACTTCACCGTGGGAGCGGCTTCAGCCGCGATTAGCGCTTCAATCCCTGGCGAACGCCGCCTCGATGGCCTCATTGATGGTGCGCAGCACCTTGACCCGGGCGAAGCGCTTGTCGTTGGCCTCGATCAGCGTCCAGGGCGCGATCTCGGTGCTAGTGCGGTCGACCATATCGCCCACCGCATCGGCGTAGTCGTCCCACTTGTCGCGATTGCGCCAGTCTTCTTCGGTGATCTTGAAGCGCTTGAACGGGATCTGCTCGCGCTCCTTGAAGCGCTCCAGCTGCGTCTGCTGGTCGATGGCCAGCCAGAACTTCACCAGAATAACCCCGGCATTGGTCAACTGTTCCTCGAAGTCGTTGATCTCACCGTAGGCACGCAGCCAGTCGGCCTGGCTGCAGAAGCTCTCGACCCGCTCTACCAATACGCGGCCGTACCAGCTGCGATCGAAGATGGTGAAATGCCCGCGCGCCGGGATATGCCGCCAGAAGCGCCACAGATAAGGTTGCGCACGTTCTTCCTCGGTCGGCGCCGCTACCGGCACGATGCGGTACTGGCGCGGGTCCAGCGCACCAGTGACGCGGCGAATGGCCCCGCCCTTGCCGGCCGCGTCGTTACCTTCGAACACCGCAAGCAGCGCGTGCTTGCGCATGCGCTTGTCGCGCATCAGGCCGGACAGGCGCGCCTGCTCGGTGGCCAGTTGCTCCTTGTAGTCGTCCTTGTCCAGTGCCTGGGTCATGTCCAGGCTGGCCAGCAGGCCGCGATTGTCCAGGCTGGAAACCAGCGGCGCCGAGTGCGGCTGCAGCTTCGAGCGCTGCGGATTGGCCAGCGCCGCCTGCATCCCTTCGAGCAGGATGCGTCCGACCGTGAGGCTGCGGTAATAGTGATCGACGCCCTCGACCACGTACCAGGGCGCATAGTCGCGGCTGGTGCGGCGCAGCACGCGCTCGCCGTAGTGGACGAACTTGTCGTAGGTCTTCGACTGCTGCCAGTCCAGCGGGCTGATGCGCCAGCTGTGCAGCGGATCGTCCTTGAGCGCTTCGAGCCGCGCCTTCATGTGCTTCTTGGACAGGTGGAACCAGAACTTGAAGATCAGCGCGCCCTCGTCGCAGAGCATGCGCTCCAGGCGCTCGGCGCCGTCGATGGCCTGGTCCAGCACGGCGTCCTTGAAACGGCCATGCACGCGCCCCTGCAGCATCTGGCTGTACCAGTTGCCGAAGAACACGCCGATGCGCCCCTTCGGCGGCAGCTGGCGCCAGTAGCGCCAGACCGGCGGCCGCGCCAGCTCCTCGTCGGTTTGCACATCGAAGGTGCTGACTTGGATCAGCCGAGGATCCATCCACTCGTTGAGCAGCTTGACCGTTTCGCCCTTACCGGCGCCTTCGATGCCGTCGATCAGCACGATCACCGGAAAGCGCGCCTGTTGCTTGAGCTCGTACTGCGCCTCCAGCAACGCCTCGCGCAGCGCCGGCTCCTCGGCCTCGAAGGTGGCCTTGTCAATGCTGCTGCCGATTTCGGCGGATTCGAACATGCAGAAAACCTCCCTGGAATGATCGTTAAAGCGTAATGGATCGGCCGCGACTTTGCCTGGCAGCGGCTCACCGCGGATTGACCTGCGCCGGGTAAACCGCGTGCGCAGCGGTTAGAATCGCCGCCTGTTTTACCCGGAACTCCACCATGTCCGATGCCCACAACGCCCAGCTCGACTGGGACGAACACGGCCAGCCGCTGTCGCGCAGCTATGGCGACGTGTACTTCTCCCGCGCCAACGGCCTGGAAGAAACCCGTCACGTCTTCCTCGCTCACAACCGGATCATCGAGCGCTGCCAGGCCCTGCCGGCCGGCGGGCGCCTGGTGATCGGCGAAACCGGCTTCGGCACCGGGCTCAATTTTCTCTGCGCCTGGCAAGCCTTCGCCGAACACGCCCCGCGCGATGCGCGGCTGCACTTCGTCAGCGTCGAGAAATTCCCCCTGACCCAGACGGACCTGCAGCGCGCCCTGGCCCTGTGGCCCGAGCTGGCGTCCTACGCCGAGCAATTGCTGGCGCAGTACCGCGCCATCCATCCCGGCTTTCAGCGCCTGCTGCTCGACGGCGGCCGCGTGGTGCTGACGCTGATGATCGGCGATGTGCTCGAATGCCTGCCGCAGTTGGAGGCCCGCGTCGATGCCTGGTTCCTCGACGGTTTCGCCCCGGCGAAGAACCCGGAGATGTGGACGGACAGTCTGTTCACCGAACTGGCCAGGCTGTCGGCGCCCAGCGCCACGCTGGCCACCTTCACCAGCGCCGGCTTCGTTCGTCGCGGGCTGATCGCGGCGGGTTTTTCCGTGGTGCGAGTCAAGGGTTTCGGCCACAAGCGCGAGATGCTGGCCGGCCCCTTCCAGGCGCAGCCGATGCAGCGCACGGTGCCCTGGTTCGCCCGCCCGACATTGACGACAGACGATCGCCAGGCCGTGGTGATCGGCGCCGGCCTGGCCGGTTGCGCCACGGCCGCCAGCCTGGCCGCACGCGGCTGGCGCGTGACCCTGCTGGAGCGCCATGACGATGTCGCCCGCGAAGCGTCGGGCAACCCCCAGGGCGTGCTCTACCTGAAGCTGTCGGCCCATGGCACGGCGCTGTCGAGACTGATCGTCGCCGGTTTCGGCCATACCCGCCGCCTGCTCGAGCGCCTGCAGCGCGGCAGCGACTGGGATGCCTGCGGCGTGCTGCAACTGGCCTTCGACGCCAAGGAAGCCGAGCGTCAGAACAAACTGGCCGCGGCCTTTCCCAGCGACCTGCTGCACGCGTTGCCCCAGACCGAAGCCGAAGCTCGTGCCGGCATCGGCCTGCCAGCCGGCGGCCTGTTCTACCCAGATGCCGGCTGGGTGCACCCGCCAGCGCTGTGCCGGCAACTGGTGCAGCACCCGCTGATCGAATTGCGTCCCTATCAGGAGGCGCTGAGCCTCAGTCGTCAGCAAGAGCGCTGGTGCATCGAAGGACAGAGTGGCGTGCTGGCCGAAGCGCCGGTGCTGATCCTGGCCTGCGCCGCCGAGATCGGCCGCCTATTGCCACATGCGAACTTGCCGCTCAAGCGCATCCGCGGACAGATCAGCCGCCTGCCGGCCAGCGAAGCGAGCGCCGCGCTACGTACCGTGGTCTGCGCCGAAGGCTACGTCGCCCCTGCGCGCGACGACGAACACACCCTGGGCGCCAGCTTCGATTTCCACAGCGACGATCTGACGCCCAGCGTGGCCGAGCACGCCGGCAACCTCGAGCTGCTACGGGAGATTTCTCAGGACCTGGCCGAGCGCCTGGATACGCAGACGCTCGATCCGGCGACGCTGCAGGGCCGCGCCGCGTTTCGCTGCACCAGCCCGGACTACCTGCCGCTGGTGGGCCCGCTGGCCGCTGGTCAAGCCTTCACCGAGGCGTACGCCGTGCTGGCCAAGGACGCCCGCCAGGTGCCGGAAACGCCCTGCCCCTGGCTGGCTGGCCTGTACATCAACAGCGGCCATGGCTCACGCGGGCTGATCACCGCGCCGCTGTCGGGCGAGCTGATCGCCGCCTGGCTGGAGGACGAACCACTGCCGCTGCCGCGTGAGGTGGCCGAAGCCTGCCACCCCAATCGCTTCATGCTGCGCCAGCTGATTCGTGGGAACTGATCGATGGTGCGCGCGGTGTTCAGCCGGGAGACATAGGTAACGGGTGTCGGGAGACATAGGTAACGCATTTAGGCTACCGGTGTTCATCGAATCGGGAGATCGAGAGATGCCGTGGCCGGAGCGCAGCACTATGTCGATAAGGCGAGAGTTTGTTCTGTTGGCGGGGCAGCCCGAAAGTAATGTGCGGGAGCTCTGTCGGAGATATGGCATCAGTCCTAGAACTGGCTACAAATGGCTGGATCGGTACCGTGAGCATGGCGATGCCGGTTTGCAGGACCGGTCCCGGCGTCCCCTGAGCAGCCCAGGGCGCAGCGATCCGAGGCTGGAGCAAGCGGTG
>NZ_FNJJ01000009.1 GCF_900104265.1 Ectopseudomonas guguanensis | reverse complement strand
CGATTCGCCGACCCTGGTCAGCGGCCACTTCCTCGACCTGACCGAGCACCCGCGCGAGGCCTGGAACCAGCTCTGGCTGCTGACCGAAGTGCTGCACGAAGGCAAGCAGCCGCAGGTGCTGGAAGAGTCGGTGTTGAACCTCCCCTCTCCCCCCGGGAGAGGGGCCGGGGGAGAGGGTAAAGCTGACAACACCGACTTCCACCAAGGCTACCGCAACCGCTTTACCGCCACCCCCTGGGACGTACCCTTCCGCCCCCAGTTGGCCCACCCCAAACCGCGCATCCTCGGCAGCCAGAGCGCCGTGGTCACAGGCCCTGCCGGTGAGGAAATCCACTGCGACCAATACGGCCGAGTGAAGGTGCAATTCTTCTGGGATCGCGAGGGCCAGGCGGACGAGAAAACCAGCTGCTGGCTGCGCGTCAGCTCCAGCTTGGCCGGCGATCGCTACGGCGCCATCACCATCCCGCGCATCGGCATGGAAGTGCTGGTCACCTTCCTCGAAGGCGACCCCGACCAGCCGCTGGTCACCGGCTGCCTGTACCACGCCGAACATGTGGTGCCCTATGACCTGCCGGCGAACAAGACCCGCAGCGTGTTCAAGACCCTGAGCAGCCCTGGCGGCGGTGGCTACAACGAACTGCGCATCGAGGACCGCAAGGGCGCCGAGCAGATCTACATCCACGCCCAGCGCGACTGGGACGAGAACATCGAGCACGACCAGAAGATCCGCGTCGGTAACGAGCGCCACGACACCGTCGAGGCCAACGCCTACAGCCACTTCAAGGCCGAAGAACACCGTACCACCCACGCCGACCGCAAGACCGAAATCAAGGCCAACGACCACCTTACCGTCGGCGACAGCCAGCACATCAAGCTGGGCAACGGCCAGTTCATCCAGGCCGGCCAGGAAATCCACCTTTCCAGCGGCCTCAAGATCGTGCTCGAAGCCGGCAGCGAACTGACCCTCAAGGGTGGCGGCAGCTTTATCAAACTCGACGGCGGCGGCGTGACCCTGGTCGGGCCGGTGATCAAGATCAACTCCGGCGGAGCGCCGGGCAATGGTTCGGGGGCGGCGCCCATCTCACCTGAGCTGCCCAAGCCAGCAGATACCGCGCCGGTAGGGGAAAAAACCGGCACGGCCAATCTCAACCAGTTGCCGGCTCCAACTGAAAAAGGGGCTACGGGGCCGCAACAATTGATCGTGGACGTCTGGGGTGACCCAGAACAAGGCGGGCAAGTTGAATTGCTCGACCCGGAGGAAGACGCATGAGCGAGTTGAAGGATCAACCCATTGAGCAAGGCGTTCGCAAGCGTGCCGAGTACGATAACGCTCAACGCAAGAGGCTCGTGCTGAGTGTCGACCGAGAGGATGGCGGAAAACTGTCCCTGCCCATCGCGGTCGACATGCGCAGCCATGACGAAGAAGAGACCATTCAGCAGAACACCTTCCTGGCTATCATGCCGCTGGCCAGGCTGCCAGGACATGACGCCTACAACGAGGCGCCCCGGGGAGCGCTGCCACGCCCGGGGCGCATCTACGTATTCCAGAACGGCAAGCTTTGGCGCGAGGTCTTGTGCGACGGCAAAGGCAACATGAAGGATGTCGATCTCGCCCACTGGCGCAAGCAGGCCGAGAACGGGGCAGACGCCGATGATCGGCAATCCGTCGGCAAGCAGCAGCAAGTCTTGTTGATCCCCATTCTCGTGCAGGGCCAGTCCGTCGCCAACAACTACCTGATGGCCTACAGCGAAAAACCCTGGACTTGGGAATATATCCGCTGGCTGGAGGCAGACCCAAATCGCATCAAATGCCGCGCGCAGATCGTCGCGTTCGCCTGGTCGGCGGCCGTCGTGGGGGCAAGCCAATGGCGGCCGACGCAGGCCATGCCGGCGGTGGTGATCAGTGCGCAGGCGGACGGCTTTCGAGCACGCGATTTCAGCATCGAAAGCCTGCTGGGCGATCCGTCCCTGTTCACGCCTGGCCTGAGCGCGCTGCCCGCCGGCGAAATGAGCAGTCGCATGCAGATGCGCCTGGAAGAGCTGGCAGCCGCCACCCGAAGCGCTCCCCCGCAACCGCTGCCCACCTTGGCGGCCGGCGCGGATGTGCTTGCTGAACGCAATATGCGGGCCTATCCGAAGCTGGTAGGGCTGATGCTCGACGACCCCTTGTTCGCGCTCAGGCATGCTTGTGCGCAAGCGCGTCTGGCGGAATCCTACCTGCTCACCCTCAACGCGCTGGTGCCGCATCGCCCCAATGGTCGCTACGCCCATGCGCTGTACAGCTCGGTCATGCAGAGCCCGAGCAGCCCTCTGGGCAAGTTCAGGAAGCACCTGCACCTCGAGCAACTTCACGACGCCGTATTCGACGGAGAACGCAAGCTGGTAAGGACCGCCCTGTCGTCCCAGCTGCAACGCCTGGTCAACCTTCTATCGGACGTATCGCTAGCGGCAGCGCTGTGGGATTGGCAATACACCCACGACGAGCGCCTGCTGGAACCCTACCAGTTGCTCAGCGAGATACTCGGCACCTTGGGCAAACTACCCGAGCATATCGACGCCTTGTCTCAGGCCAGCGCCAGCGACTCGTTACGCGCTCGCACCGCCCAGCTGAGCGAACGCCTCCTGACAGGCCACCACCCCATTAGCAAGCCGTTCCTGGCGCAGGCGGATGGCAACCTACCCGAGGCCGTAAAACGGCTTGTCGCCCTGGCCGCGAAAAAGCGCGAACCCGATCCGCAACGCATGGGCATGAACAGCCTGCTGCACATAGCCGACATCGACCCGCAGGACATGGACAAGGGCTTGGTCTACAAGAACCTGCACGCCCTGATCGGCGACTTCATGGATACCTTCTCCATAGCCGTACTGACCCAGGTGCAGCGCCTGAACGATGCCAACGTGAAGGTGGCCATCGAGTTCCGTCGCCTGTTCGCACCGACCCACGGCGTGCTCGAGAAGCTTTCACCCAGCTGGCGCGGCATACAACTGGTCAGCGAAGCACAGGCCGAGGCCTCGAACCTACGGATTCTGGGTGTTCAAGGGGAGGGGCTGAGATATGGCCTGACCACCACCGAGCGGGCGGACCTCACCCGCAAGAACTACCGCTACATGAATATCACTAACCCGGAGGGTCAGGTCATCGGTTCCACCAGCCCGCGCCAGGTGGGCCGGGGGCTGCCCAATCATGGGGCGGGAGTCATCATCGCAGCCCCATCCGACCATCCTGAGGTGATCAAGTACAGCGTCTGGAAGCATGCGGTCGCCAGCAAACTCGACACTGCCGCACAGTCGCCCTCCCTGCCCGTGGTTGCAGTGGCCTGTGCCATGTACAACCTGAGTGCGCAGGTTGAGGGGATGAAGGCTTTGCAAGGGGAGGCGGGGGATGGTGAGGCACGCTATTACTTGGGTAATGCATCTGCTCTGGCTGATCTCGGTGTAGCTTCGGGCAACCTGTCCAAATTTATTCTTGGCGGCGAACACCGGCTCGTAACCTTCCTCAATAAGCCTCGCCTCGACGTTTCCAGAATCTCCACCCGCTGGGCCATGAATCTGGCCGAGCAAACGGGCAATCCGCGTCTGCCAGTACTGCGCGCTCTTTCAGGCGGGGCCATGCTTTTTACGACAGCGATTACCGTCTGGGACGCCAAGCGCGCCTGGCACCAGGGCGACCGCGATGCCGCCCTGGCCTATGGCGCGGCAGCGGCGGGCGGGGCGGCTTGGACGGCCTATGCCTTGGGCATGTGCATCAACCCGGTGGTACTGATTGCCGGGGCCACGCTGTTTATCGGCGGCAGCATCCTGGCCGGCTGGCTGGTCGACAGCGACGTCGAGGCGCTGATGAAGAACGGGCCTTTCGGCAAGGATCATGGCCAGACCAGTGTGATCGACAGGCTATTCGGTGACGACCAGCGCTTCGCTCACCTTAGCGACCCGCATATCGCCTACCAGCAACTGCTCGGCATTCTCGGCCGGCCCATGATCCAGGTCAGCCGCTTGGGCGACTGGCTGGACCAGGCACCGCCGGGCGTGCGGGCAGGCCTCAGCGACCTCAACCGGCAGCGTGCCCCGCTGAACGCGGCCCTGGAATGCCGTCGCACCTCGGCCCAGCCCTTCGAGCGCGACGACTGGGCGGTGCGTATCCACTCGCCCCTGTTGGGCCTGTTCGAGGCCCAGCACTTTCAGTTCTTTGCCAGGGAAGAACTGGGAGTGCTCCCTCTCTCGGGAGCCTTCAATGCGGAGCGCACCGAGCGGCGCCCGATTGACGAGGCCAAGCTTGCCGCTCAGCCCCTGGATAGTGCTTCGGTACTCTATATACTGCCAAAGCAATTTCCCGTGATGACGCTTACCCCGTTACAACGCCATGGACAGAAGGTCACCCAGCGTCTCAAGGTCTTCGGCCAGTTCCGCCTCGCCAAGGAGGCCGACCGCTCCGACGAACTGGTGCTGCCACAACCCAGCCCGAAAACCTGGCAACCTTATCAAGCCGCCTTCGCCAAGCCGCCGGCGCTAAATGCCAGAACTGACGAAGTTCCTTACTGGCAGATCGAAACCCTGGAATTCAAGGTATGACGTCTGAAACCTACGGCCCTGCCGCCTATCGCGGCCAAGCAGTGCCCGCACTACCGCCACCGATTCGCGACAAGCAAGGTTTGTTCGATACCGCCTTGAAATGGGGGCATTACGCCAACCTGGATTCGATATCGGAGATCGAAGGCCAGCTTATGGGTGAGGCTCATCTGGCCTATGAGCGGCAAACCAAGGAAAAACGCAAACAGCAGATTTATTGCGATGCTGAGCGCTGGAACTTCGAAAACAGCGGCAAGCTATTGCATTTTTTATTTATATTAAAGCTTTGCTGCTTAATGTCGTTTCCAGTTATATGGGGCACAAAGCTGGCAATAATATTCAAGTCTCCCCTCGCTGTTCCGGCGCTTGGAGTTATAGCCATGTTCGCCAGTATAATGCTCTATAGCACGTCAAGACCTTGGCTGGCTTATATATTGGGCGGGGCTCTTGGAATAATCACCGCCGGAATCATTGCCTGGGACCAAGGCGCTCTCTGGGGCTATTGGGGAGAACAAACCGCCTTCTGGTTCGGTGCAGTAGTACTATTTATGGCGGTTATCGGCGTCGACCTGCTGATCGGCCTCTATTCCGTGATCTACACCCACGACGGCAGCGGCTTCAACCGACGCGACGGCATGTTGCGTATTGGCAGGCGCTTCCGCTCGCCCTTCGTCGCCCCGTTCTACGAATTCGACCCGGTAATGCAGCTGCAGATCACCCCCCATGGCGGCCATGACTACGTGCTCTGGCTGCATCACCGCTACACCGACACCAAGGTCTGCCTGGGCATGAAGATGCACAGCCTGGGCCTCGATAAAGCCAATATCTACGCCTTCTGGGACACTCTGCAACGCTATATGGACGTCGAGCAGCCGCTGCCCGACCTGCCCGTGCTGGAGCAGAGCCGTCATCTGGATCCCGTCACCGCCGCCCACGACGCCGCCACCGGCCGCCCCGAGCGCTACTGGCGCGACCGCACTCTCGACGGATGGAAGCGCAGCTCCGCCCCCAAAAAACTGAGAGAGAACCTGGCCAGCCATCCCTGGCAGCAGCAACCCTGCACCCTGCGCTCCAGAATCGACCCCGGCCTGAGCATCGAGGCCTACTACCGTAGCCAGGAAGCCAGGGGCATCCACGCCACGCCCAAAGGCGATGACTTCGATGACGTCCACCGGCCGTTCGGCGCCGAACGGCCAAGTTGACGCGGCGCCCCGGCAAATCGAAACCCTGAAATTCAAGGTATGACGACTGAAACCTACGGCCCTGCCGCCTATCGCAGCCAAGCAGTGCCCGCACTACCGCCACCGATTCGCGACAAGCAAGGTTTGTTCGATACCGCCTTGAAATGGGGGCATTACGCCAACCTGGATTCGATATCCGAAATCGAAGGCCAGCTTATGGGTGAGGCTCATCTGGCCTATGAGCGGCAAACCAAGCAAAAACGCAAACAGCAAATTTATTGCGATGCGGAGCGCTGGAATTTTGAAAATAGCGGCAAGCTATTGCACTTTTTATTCATATTAAAGCTTTGCTGCTTAATGTCATTTTTTTCCCATGGACACTAAAGCTGGCAGATATTTTTAATAGCAACTTCTTGGTCACAACACTAGGTCTCTTCATTATGATCGCCTGCCTCGTGATTTACAGTTCATCGAGGCCCTGGCTGGCTTATATATTTGGCGGAGTATTCGGAATAATTACCGCCGGAACCATTGCTTGGGACCAAGGCGCGCTCTGGGGTTATTGGGGGGAACAAACCGCCTTCTGGTTCGGCGCGATTCTGCTCTTTATGGCGATTATCGGCGTCGACCTGTTGATCGGCCTCTATTCCCTGATCTATACCCACGACGGCAGCGGTTTCAATCGGCGCGACGGCATGGTGCGGATCGGCAGGCGTTTCCGCCCCCCCTTTGTCGCCCCCTTCTACGAGTTCGATCCCGTGATGCAGTTGCAGGTCACTCCCCATGGCGGGCATGACTATGTGCTCTGGCTGCATCACCGCTACACCGACAACAAGGTCTGCCTGGGCATGAAGATGCACAGCCTGGGTCTCGACAAGGCCAATATCCATGCCTTCTGGGACACCCTGCAACGCTACATGGACGTCGAGCAGCCGCTACCCGACCTGCCCGTGCTGGAGCAGAGCCGTCATCTGGATCCCGTCACCGCCGCCCACGACGCCGCCACCGGTCGCCCCGAGCGCTACTGGCGCGACCGCACTCTCGACGGATGGAAGCGCAGCTCCGCCCCCAAAAAACTGAGAGAGAACCTGGCCAGCCATCCCTGGCAGCAGCAACCCTGCACCCTGCGCGCCAGAATCGACACCGACCTGAGCATCGAGGCCTACTATCGTAGCCAGGAAGCCAGAGGAATTCAGGCCACACCCAGGAGCGATGACTTCGATAACGTCCATCGGCGTGAAGTCAATGCTGAACGCCAAGGTTGACCCTGCCCTTTACTGGCCTGTGGATTCAACGTATGACCGCAGAACCCTATGACCCCGCGGCCTATCGCGGCAGTGCACTGCCTGCGTCCTCGATTCGCGACAAGCAAGGCCTGTTCGATACAGCTTATATGGAGGCATTACGCCAAGCTGGACAGAAAAGAGGATGCCGAGCTACGCACACTGGCCAGCCCCAATCAGCAGCAACCTGCCCGGCCTGCTGGCCCATATGGGCGATGTCAGCATTCATTCTGAAACGCGGCTGCGCAGCAGTGAAATACGCTATCGCGGCAACGGCGAACCCTTTCCTCCGACAGTGACCGTGCACAACCCCGCCCCAGTAGTTCAGCGCATACTGCCCGATCGCCGCGAACTGTATATGAACACACCACTGGCAAGACAATGGACGGGGAATCTGCGCGACAGCAGCCTGCATCATGAATGGCGGGTGCGCGCACAATTGCGCCTGGCACTGGATACCGGCGAAAAAGACTGCCGCCCCGGCGCGCTCGTCTGGCTCTTCCCCGCCCCGCCGATCAGAAGCGGCAAGGCCGATCCTGCCAAGGCACCAGCCGCCAACTTCAACAAGACCAACGAACCCTTCTGGGCCGATGAGAAGACCCATGCCGAATCCTGATTCGTTCTACAGCCCCCAGGCCTACCACCCCGAGCGCATACCCGACCAGCCGCCAGCTGAGAAACAGCCCTGGTTGCGCCGCTTCGGCAGCATGCGCTTGCCTTGGGGCAATACCCAGGACATCTTCCCGGCCAGCGTACTGACCAGTATCAAACCAACCAGTTTGCGCCGTCAGGAGGAGATGGACAGGCTCAGGGATGAACAAAAGAGCCGTGGCGAATATAAACCTAAGCCATTCGAGCATATTGACCTTCATGATCGGCTGGATAACGAGCGGATCAGACACGCACAGTTTCCAGCCAGCTCCAAATTTTGGATATACATGCAGATGATCGGAAAAGGCTTCTCATGTATAACTATTCCCCTCATACTCTTTTCATTCTTGATAACTGAAGACTACAGTCATCCTAACTGGCCAAGCGAGCTAACAAACACCTTCCTTATTCTGTCTGCCTTTGTATTTGCTCCTCTTCTAATTATATGGGGGGAGGCTCGCTTGTTATCTACCACTTTCCCAAGCTCTGGATAAAACCCTCCAGAGGCCCACTCTGGGAGTTCAATCGCCGCACCGGGTTGGTCACTGTCTTCGACTACGACAATAACGGTGAATACAAAAAGAACGGCACCATCGGCGAAAAGGTCGCGCCCTTCTGCGAGTTCGATGCCTATATCACCGTCACACCGGATCGCCAGGGGCTGCCCAATAATGTGCTGTGCATCGTTCATCGCTACCGGGACATCTGGATCAACATGGGCAACTTCGTAGCCGCCAGTAGCAGCACCTCCGAGCCGTGCGCGCTCTGGGACTACCTGCAGAACTATATGGACATCAGCAAGCCTCTGCCGGACACCCCAGAGCTGGAAGCCTTCCGTCATCTCGACCCCACCACCGCCGAGCACGACCGCCAAACCGGCCGCGAACCGCGCTATTGGCGCGATATGGACGATGAAACCTTCAAGGCCAAAGAGCGCGAACTGAACGAACGCATTCCCCAGATCGACACCTTCAGCCGCCCCAACCTGATGGCCCAGCATGTGCAATACCTCTGACACCTACGCGGCGACAGCCTACGACTCCCGGCACATTCCCCAGCAGCCGCCTCAGATTCGCCAGCATGCCGTCCTGCTCTGTATGCCCCTGCCCTGGGGAGAGGCGCAAGACGTGGCGCCTTACGCGTTGATGAAGCATTACACGCCGAAAAGTCTGCGCGAACAGGAAGAGCACGAACGCCAGCCCCCCCGGGGTTCGAGCCCGTGACGAAGCGAAGTTTCACAATGCCTGCAACCATATCCGTTATCGAAGAGCCCATGCCTCGCGCTGGACGTCACGCGCCTGGGCGAGCCGGTGCCCGGCGTGGTGATCAGCGCCGACGGCCGCCCGGAGTTGGTGGCCGAGGTGCATGCGGCATGGGCTCGACTACCTGCCCAAACCGGTCAAGCCGGCGGCCCTGCGCGCCCTGCTCAGCTGTCATCTGGTGTTGCGCGGCTAGTGCGGCTCGCCAAAGCACTGATGGCGGGTTGCACCCGCCCTACGGATTCCGTTCGGTGCGCCCCCCATCCAAGGGTTGGACTTGCCGCTCCCGACCGCGGATCGGCTAGGCAGGCGCGCATCGGCCGCCAACAATGGCCAGCGCTGTCATTCTCATCCGCCGGAGCCTGCCATGCCCGCCGCCACCTCGCCGTCCGCTCGGCGCCAAGCCGCCTTATGAACGCGCCGCTGCAACGCCACGCGCTGCAGCCGCAGCGGCTGTCCATCCAGGGTGACGGCGTGCGCCTGCAGGCCTATCTCTGGGACAAGGCCGGCGTCCCGACCCTGCTGCTGGTGCATGGCTATCCCGACAACCACGAGATCTGGCAGCCGCTGATCCGCGAGCTGGCCGCCGACTATCGGATCGTCGCCTACGATGTGCGCGGTTGCGGTGCATCCGCGGCGCCGCAGCACCTGCGCGACTACCGTCTGGAGCGGCTGGCGCGCGATCTCGAAGCGGTGCTGCTGGCCACCAGCGCGGGTCGGCCGGTGCATCTGGTGGCGCATGACTGGGGCTCGATCCAGAGCTGGGAGGCCGTGACCGAGCCGCGCATCCAGCCGCTGCTGGCGTCCTACACCAGCATCTCCGGCCCCTGCCTCGACCATGTCGGCCACTGGCTGCGCGAGCGCCTGAGCCTGCGTCGCCCCGATGCGCTGCTGCAGGCGCTGGGGCAGTTGCTCAGTTCCTGGTACATCGCCTTCTTCCACCTCCCCCTGCTGCCGGAACTGGGCTGGCGCCTGGGCCTGGATCGCGCCTGGCCGAAGCTGCTGCGGCGTCTCGAAGGCGTGCGCAACCTGCCGCCCAATCCGACGCAGCGCAGCGATGGCATGCGCGGCGTGAAGCTGTATCGCGCCAACTTCATGCGCAGCCTGTGCAAACCGCGCTCGCGCAGCACCCGCCTGCCGGTGCAACTGATCGTGCCGCTGAACGACCGCTTCGTGCGCCCGCAATTATTCGCGGACCTGCAGCGCTGGGCGCCACTGCTGACTCGCCGAGAAGTTCGCGCCGGTCATTGGCAATTGCTCGCCGAGCCCGGCGCCCTGGCCGGCTGGCTGCGCGACTACGTGAACGGACTGGAACGGCGCCAATCAACTGATCGGGCCGGCAAGCGCGACTGAAGGGTCGTGAACGACACGCACCTGCAAGGCAGGTGCAAGCGGCCGGCGCCTCGACGCGCCGGCACGTGGCTCACTCGCCCAGTTCGTCGAGGGCCGGCAGGTCGGCGGCGCGCTCGAGCAGTTCGCCCGGCAGGCTCTTGCTGGCGCGGGCGCCCAGCAGCCTGAGGTTTTCCACACGGCCGACGAGGTTGCCGCGACCGTCCACCAGCTTGTTGCGCGCGCTGGCGTAGGCCTTGTCCAGCTGTTGCAGACGGCTGCCCATCTCGTCCAGATCGGCAACGAAGGCGACGAACTTGTCGTACAGCTGGCCGGCGCGCTCGGCGATCTCGCGTGCGTTCTGCCCCTGGCGCTCCTGACGCCAGAGGCTGTCGATCACCCGCAGGGTCGCCAGCAAGGTGGTCGGGCTGACGATCACCACCTGCTGCTCGAAGGCTTCCTGGAACAGCCCGGGCTCGGCCTGCAGCGCCGCCGCGAACGCTGCCTCGATAGGTACGAAGAGCAGGACGAAATCCAGGCTGTGCAGGCCTTCGAGGCGCTGGTAATCCTTGCCGGAAAGCCCCTTGAGGTGGCTGCGCAGCGAGATCAGGTGCTGCTTGAGCGCTTGCTGGCGGATTGGCTCGTCCACCGCCGCGACATACTGCTGGTAGGCGCTGAGGCTGACCTTGGCATCGACGATCACCTGCCTGTCACCGGGCAGACGGATCAGCACGTCAGGCTGGAAACGCTCGCCGCCGGCGCCCTTGAGGCCGACCTGGGTCTGGTATTCGCGGCCCTTCTCCAGGCCGGCATGCTCCAGTACGCGCTCGAGCACCAACTCGCCCCAGTTGCCCTGGGTCTTCTGTCCCTTGAGCGCGCGGGTCAGGTTGGTCGCTTCGTCGCCCAGGCGCTGGTTGAGCTGCTGCAGGCGCTCCAGCTCCTTGCTCAGGGAAAAGCGTTCGCGGGCCTCTTGTTGATAACTCTCGTCGACGCGCTTCTCGAACGCCTGGATGCGTTCCTTGAGTGGGTCGAGCAACTGGCCGAGGCGCTGCTGGCTGGTTTCGGCGAAACGCTGCTCGCGCTCGTCGAAGATCTTCGTCGCCAGCTCGGCGAACTGGGCGCGCAGCTCGTTGCGCGCGCCCTGCAGGTCGTCGAGGCGCTGCTGCTGGTTATCCCGGTTTTCCTGCAGCTCGGCCGCCAGCGCCGCACATTCTGCGGTCAGCCGGCGCAGCTCGGCTTCGTTGCGGTCACGCTGCTGACTCCAGGATTGCGCGGCCTCGCGGGCGATCTGCCGCTCCTGCTGCAGCAGCTCGTTTTCCCGGCGCAGGCCGGCCAGCTCGGTCTGCTGCTCGACCTTGATCTCGCTGACCTCGGCCAGCTCGGCACGGCAGGCATCGAGTTGCGCCAGCAGACCGGCCTGGCTCAGTTGCGCGTGCTCCAGGCGCTCCTGCAGCAGCGCCTGCTCGCCCTGCTCGCGGGCCAGTCGGCGCTGCAGCGACCAGAGCGTAGCCAACAGCGGAACCAGCGCGACGACGGCGCCGATGGCGAGAGAAAGGGGATCGATTGGCATAGACGCTCCGTGCTTGACCGCCGAGCAGTATACCCAGCCAGGGCTCTACACGGGGCCAGCACGCAGTCAGCGCGACAGGCGCTCCAGCTCCAGCTGGGCGCAACGATCGCCGGCACGAGCCGCCTGGCGCAGCAGCTCGAGGCCGATACGACGATCGCGAGTATTGCCGCAGTCGCGGCAGAGCAACCGACCCAGGCGGCTTTGCGCCTGCACGCAGCCTTTGCGCGCGGGCTGCTTGAGCAGGTTGCCGGCGATACGCTTGACGCTGGGAGTTTGTCCCAGACGTGGACTGTCGAGCAGCCAGAGCGCAACGCGCATGGGCAGACGAGCAGAGGCGGAACGAGGTGCAGGGGCCGAAGAAGGTAAAACGCGAGGCATAGATAACGGGGGATGGCTGCCGGGGCGCGCCACTCTACTCCTTTTTTACCGAAGGTAAAGTCTTGCCTGGCAGACGGATTTTCGTTCCACAAAAGAGTTCCGCCACAATCCACAGAAGCTGTGGATAACTCCGTGAACAACTTGCGCGAAAGGGCTGCCAGGCCCGATGCCTCGGGGCTCCGAGACAAACTGTCGATTTTTTCACCAACGAAAAAAATGCATATTTTTCATTGACTTAAAAATCAAGCACGAAAAATCAAACGTTTAGCAACGTTTCTGACAGTGATGTAACAGCCTGCTTCAGCATTGTGCACAACTCGCTGCGACATATCCGCGCAGCGCTCTGTTTCGGGGCATTCAAACGCCCCATGCAGCCCTCATGCGGGGCTGCGATGACCTCCCCCTGCACCACAAACTGCGCTCAGCGAAACGGCCTTCGTCGATCCGCTTGTTCAGGCAGCTCGCCCGCAAGGTCGAGCGCGGGCGACGGCCAGAGGCGCGCATCGGCTTGGCACTCTCTGGAGCATGGGGTACCGTCCCGCAACGGCACCTGGCAAGGAGAACTCATGAGCCGCCGGCGTTTCTGGCTGGGCATCTGCGTGGCGCTTGCGGTGCTGTTATCGCTGCTAGCCTGCTACGCCACCTATCGCGTGCAGCAGTTGCTCGACGAGCACGATGTCGAGCTCCACTGGCAGGGTTCGAGCCTCAGCTGGCGAGGCCTGCAGCTGCGCGAAGTGAGCCTGGTGCGGCGCCAGGATGGCGAACTGTACGCCCGTGCCGAGCAGTTGCAACTCCAGTGGCTGGCCAGCGAAGCGCCGCGCTATCGCCTGGTCGCACAGGGGCTGCGGGTGGACTGGCAGCCGGCGCCGACAAAGGCAGAAAACCCGACCACCAGCGACCTCGACACCCCCCTTCAGACAGTATCGGCTGCCCTGCCCTGGCTGCCGCGGCGGGTCGAGCTACGTGACGTCCAGGCGCAGCTGCCCTGCGCCCGCGGCCGTTGCGCGCTCGCCGGCGACCTCGACCTGCAGCGTGTGGGCGATGCCCTGCAGCTGCACGTGCGACTGCTGCGCGAACGCCACAGCGCCATCCTGCAGGCGCACCTGCAGGGACTCGACGGCGCCCTGGACAGCGCGCGCCAGCTGCAGATGACGCTGCACCTCGACGATCAGCAGCAGATGGAGCTGCGCAGCGATCTGGTTGCGCAAGACGATGCACTGCAATGGCAAGGTGACCTGCTGCTGGCACCGTTACAGGAGATCGCCTGGGTCGCCGCCTGGCTGGGCGAATGGACGCCACTCGATGCTGCCAGCCTGCCGGTAACGCCGCAGCAGGCCGGCGTCATCGCCCAGTGGCAGTTGCAGCTGCCGCAGGCCACCCGCCCATTCGGCGATCTGCTGGGTGCACCCGGTTGGCTGCGTGTCGACGCCCAGCTGCCGCAACCCTGGCCGCTGCCCGGCGTCGGCCTGATCAGCGGCGAACTGCAGCTCGACCTGCGCAACGCGACGGGCGCCTGGCAGGCGCGCAAGCTGCACGGCAACCTGCAGCTCGATACCCAGGACGCCCCCTGGCTGGCGGCACTGCCGGCCGGTGTGCGCGCGCACCGTCTGCAGCTGCAATTGCTGCCACTGGCGAGCAGCGCGGATGACGAGCTGGCCCTGCAACTGCAGCTCGCCGCAGAGGGGGCGCTCGAGGTGCAGGCCCGTGCCGAGCTTGGCCTGAAGCAGACGCGCGACTGGGCGCTGCAGGTCCGTCAGCTGCAGCTCGATGCCCGCAGCAAGCGCGTGGACCTGAGCGACAGTCGCGCCGATGGCTTGCGTCTGAATCTCGCGCTTGGCGGCCAGGCCACGGCGCAGCAGCTGCAACTGACAATGGCCGGCAACTCGCACCTGGAGATCCAGCGCCTGCGTAGCGCCGAGGTGATAGTGCAGCAAGCCCGCTTGAGCCTCGCCGGCCTCGTCCTGGCCGGCGCGCCACAGGCCCCGACCCTGTCCGGCCCGCTGGCGCTGCGCGTGCAGAGCCTGCAGCAGCCGCAGCTGCTGACACAGGCCTGGCAGTGGCAGGGCCGGCTGGAGGCCAACGCGACCCAGCAGAAACTCGATGGCGCCCTGCTGGCCGACTCAGGCCTGAGCCTGGCACTGGGCCTGAACCATGCGGCTGACGGGCTGGAACTGAACGCCAGGCTCGATGAAATCTTCCTGCGCGCCGGCAATCCGCTGCCGCAGACACTGACCAACTGGCCACCGCTGCTGACCCTGGACAACGGCCGCATGCAGGGCGACGCCACGTTGCGCCTGCCCGCCAACAGGCCCCTGCAACTGGCGGCACGCCTCAATGGCAAAGGCCTGGCCGGGATCTACGACCGCAGCACCCTCAGCGGTATCGACGCCGAGCTGCAACTGCAGCTGGACGGCGATCGGCTGCGTCTCGACCTGCCGCAGCTGAGTGCCCGTCAGCTCGACCCCGGCATCGAACTCGGCCCGTTGCATCTGCAGGCCAGCTACCAGGCCAGCCTGCGGCGACCGCTGGCCGGCAGCCTGACGCACCAGCGCGCCGAGCTGGGCGTGCTGGGTGGCAGCCTGAGCCTGGCGCCGGCGACCTGGGCACTGCAGGAGCCCAGCCAGTTGCTACCGCTGAAGCTCAGCGGCCTGGACCTGCAACAGCTGTTTCGCGTCTATCCGGCCGAAGGCCTGTCCGGCAACGGACTGATCGACGGCACCCTGCCGCTGCGCCTGGGTGAGGCCATCAGTATCGAGCAGGGTCTGATCGAAGCCAGGCCGCCGGGAGGGCAACTGCGCTTTCAGTCGCCACGCATCCGTGCCATGGGCCAGGCCAACCCCGGCATGAAACTGGTCACCGACGCGCTGGAAGACTTCCACTACGATCTGCTCAGCAGTAGCGTCGACTATGATCAGTCCGGCACACTGCGCCTCGGTATGCGTCTACATGGACAGAACCCGGCCATCGAGAAAGGCCGGCCCATCCACTTCAACATCAACCTGGAAGAAGACGTTCCGGCCCTGCTGGCCAGTCTGCAGCTGACCGACAAGGTCAGTGGCATCATCCAGCAACGGATTCAGCAATGGATGCGCCAGCGTGTCCCCCAAGAAGCAAAGGAGTAGCGCCATGCGCACGTACCGCCTCCTCGCAGTCCTGAGCCTGGGGCTGCTGTGCCTGGCCTGTACCCCGACGGTACAACTGGCCATGCCCAACGAGCCGATCAACATCAACCTCAACGTCAAGGTCGAGCACGAAATCTACATCAAGGTGGACAAGGCTCTGGACAGTGTATTCAGCGAAGGCAGCGGCCTGTTCTAAGGAGAAAGGCGATGATCCGTTACATTTCGACCCTGTTGCTGGCATTGAGCCTGAGCCTGCCGGCCTACGCACTGAACCTCAACCAGGCCATGAGCGCACTCGGCGAGGCCAAGAGCAGCGGCCAGCTGGGCGAGCAACCCAACGGCTACCTTGGCGTGGTCAAGCCCGGTGGCCAGGCCGAGGAAATCGCCCGCCTGATCAACCAGGCGCGCCGCGCCGAATACCAGAAGGTGGCGCAGGACAACGGCATCAGCCTGAGCGACGTGGAAGCCATCGCCGGCAAGAAGGCCATCGAGCGCACGCCGAAGGGGCAGTTCATCCAGCTCAATGGCCAGTGGCTGCAGAAGTGACGTAGGGTGTCGCGGGGCCGCCCAGGCCGTACGCACCGGCGCCCGTCGGTTTTATGACCCGCAGAAACGAAAGAACCCGCCTAGGCGGGTTCTTTTTTTACGAAGGCAGCGATCAGGCGCCGGCTTTGCTCACGGCATCCTTGATCAGGGTCTGCAGTTCGCCCTTCTCGTACATCTCGGTGAGGATGTCGCTGCCGCCGACCAGTTCGCCAGCCACCCACAGCTGCGGGAAGGTCGGCCAGTTGGCGTACTTCGGCAGGTTGGCGCGGATTTCCGGATTCTGCAGGATGTCGACGTAGGCGAACTTCTCGCCGCAACCCATCACTACCTGGGCGGCACGGGCGGAGAAGCCACACTGCGGCGCGTTGGGCGAGCCTTTCATGTAAAGCAGAACGGTGTTGTTGGCGATCTGCTCTTTGATGGTTTCGATGATATCCATGGGGCACCTCAGCATAGACTTCGCGACCCGACGGTCGCCACGGTGGCGCGATTGTAACGAAAAGCCGAGCATAATGCTCGGCCTTGCCGAGCATCCATTCCGTGATATGCGATGCCCCGTAGGAGCCCCGCCTCGGGGCGAAGCTCCTGGGTGTTTACCCAACATCGCGTGACGGCCGCCCTTCTCCGCGAGGCGCGGCGCCTACCACCCACTCGGGAGAGGCACCCGCCTACGCAGCCACCACCTCCACCGGCACACCATTGAGCACCGCATTGCCGGACAACGCATCGAGACGGCGCTCGTCGGTCAGGTCGTTGGCACTGGCCCCGGGCTGGGCCCGTGCGATATCCAGTTGCACGCCGGGGCGGGCATGCCCCCAGCCGTGCGGCAGGCTGACCACGCCGGCCATCACCTCGTCGCTGGCCGCCACCTCCACCTCGATGCTGCCGACCCGCGAGCGCACCTGCACGCGCTGGCCGTCGACCAGGCCACGGCTGGCCAGGTCCGCCGGGTTCATCAGCAACTGATGACGAGGCTTGCCCTTCACCAGGCGGTGGTAGTTGTGCATCCAGGAATTGTTGCTGCGCACGTGGCGCCGGCCGATCAGCAGCAGTTCATGGGCTGCCGGCTGTTCCTGCCCGGCAAAGCGCGCCAGGTCCGCCAGCAGCTGCTCGGGCGCCGCCTGTACCGTCTTGCTCGGCGTTTTCAGGCGCGCCGCCAGGTTCGGCTGCAAGGGGCCCAGGTCGAGCCCGTGCGGGTGGTCGCGCAGCGCTGCCAGGCTGAGCTTGTGTTCGCTGCGATCGCCATAGGGGCCGAAACGCAGCCCCATGTCGATCATCTGCTCCGGCGCCACAGTCGGCTTCAACTCCAGGCCATTGCGCGCGGCGAAGGCCTTGGCCAGGCCGACGAAGATTTCCCAGTCGTGCAGCGCCCCCTCCGGCTTGGCCAGGATCGCCTCGTTGAAGCGGGTGACGTTGCGCACGGCGAAGACATTGAAGGTGGTGTCGTAGTGATCGTGTTCCAGTGGCGCGGTGGGCGGCAGGATCAGGTCGGCGTAACGGGTGGTCTCGTTGATGTAGAAATCCACCGAGAGCATGAAGTCCAGGCCGTCCAGTGCCCGCTCCAGCTGGCGACCATTGGGGGTGGACAGCACCGGATTGCCGGCCACCGTGACCAGCGCGCGAATCTGCCCCTCGCCGGGGGTAAGCATCTCTTCGGCCAGTGCCGAGACCGGTAGCTCGCCGCCGTATTCCGGCAACCCGGACACCCGGCTCTGCCAGCGATTGAAATGCCCACCGGAAGTGCTCGCCACCAGGTCCACCGCAGGCGTGGTGCAAAGCGCCCCGCCAGCCCGGTCGAGATTGCCGGTAACCAGGTTGATCAGTTGCACCAGCCATTGGCAGAGGGTGCCGAAGGCCTGGGTGGATACCCCCATGCGCCCGTAGCACACCGCCTTGTCCGCCGCGGCGAAGTCCCGCGCCAGCTGGCGAATGCTGGCGGCCGGGACGCCGCAGCGGGCGCTCATGGCTTCGGCGGTAAATTCGGCAATGGCCGCGCGCACCTGCTCCAGCCCCTCCACCGGCAGATGGCTGGCGCGCGTCAGGCCCTCCTCGAACAGGGTATTGAGTAGCGCCAGCAGCAGCGCGGCATCGCTGCCGGGACGCACGAACAGGTGCTGATCGGCGATGGCCGCGGTCTCGCTGCGCCGCGGGTCGACCACCACCAGCTTGCCGCCGCGGGCCTGGATGGCCTTCAGGCGCTTCTCCACATCCGGCACGGTCATGATGCTGCCGTTGGAGGCCAGCGGGTTGCCGCCGAGAATCAGCATGAAGTCGGTGTGGTCGATGTCCGGAATCGGGATCAGCAGGCCGTGGCCGTACATCAGGTGGCTGGTCAGGTGGTGCGGCAACTGGTCGACCGAGGTGGCGGAGTAGCGGTTGCGCGTCTTCAACTGGCCAAGGAAGTAGTTGCTGTGGGTCATCAACCCGTAGTTGTGCACGCTGGGGTTGCCCTGGTACACGGCCACGGCGTTCTGCCCATGCTCGGCCTGGATCGCGCTCAGGCGCTCGGCAACCAGTTCGAAGGCCTCGTCCCAGGCAATGGCCTGCCACTGCTGGCCGATGCGGCGCAGGGGCTGGCGGATGCGGTCAGGGTCGTTCTGGATGTCCTGCAGCGCCACCGCCTTGGGGCAGATATGGCCACGGCTGAAGCTGTCCTGGGGGTCGCCCTTGATCGAGCGGATCTGCGTTTCGCCGTCTGCCAGGGTTTCGGTTTCGATGGCGAGGCCGCAGATGGCTTCGCACAGGTGGCATGCACGGTAATGAAGGGACTTGGTCATGGCCTGGCCTCTTGTTCTGATCCGAGACGACCGGTCAGGTCGCAGACTTCGAACTATGGGCCGGGCGAAGGGACGACGCCAGCAGCGTTCGTCTCATGAATCGGCAGGCATCATGCCTGCCGATTCAGGGTCGCAACGGTCCGAATCAACGGATGGAGGTCACGGTGCCCTTGTTGCCGGTAACGCTGACGCTAACGGTCTTGTACACGAAGTAATCCTGGACGTTCACTTCGTAACGCGGTGCGACGATCACGTCGGCACTGGAGGCCTTGACTGCCTTGTAGGCAGCTGCGGACTTGGCGGAAGCGACCGGGTCGAGACCCAGCGCGAAACCACCTTCGCCACCACCGTAGGTCACGCCATCGGCGAACTGGGTATCACCACCCAGCTTGAACACACCGAACAGGATGTTCACCGAAGATTGACCGGAGATGGGCTCGCCCACTTTCACGTCGGCCTTCAGGTTGGTCTGCACGGTACCGTTCAGCGGAACGGTCGGCTGGCTAACGTTCTGGCTGGCACAGCCAGTCAGCAGGGCGAGAGCGGAGAAAGCGGCGGCGTAGGCTACGTGTTTCATGCAAAACTCCTTTGCACATATATTCCATGGATGTCCCCATTGCGGGGGCAATGCATTGCCTCGAAAAGGCGGCGGCATCCTAGAGGCCCGTTCCAGAGCGGCGCAAGCGATGATGTCAGTTTTGTGACATCTCGCACGCCGCTTTGCGAAAAGGCTTACAAAACATCCATTTGCCAGTTCCAGAGGGGCAATTTGCGCCTTCTCGTCATTTCCTTATAAGATCGCGCCTTCCCCTGTTTCGTCGCACCCTGCGGCCTCTGCCGCAAGCCCTGCCGTTTTCCCGTTTTTTTGCATTCGCCTCGGGCTTGCGAACTGTAGTGATAAAGGTAGTTAACGATGAGCGTCAGACACTTTCTCTCGATGATGGATTACACACCGGACGAACTGGTGGGGCTGATCCGCCGAGGCATCGAGCTGAAGGACCTGCGCAATCGCGGCGTGCTGTTCGAACCGCTGAAGAATCGCGTGCTGGGCATGATCTTCGAGAAGGCCTCGACCCGCACCCGCCTGTCGTTCGAAGCCGGTATGATCCAGCTCGGTGGCCAGGCCATCTTCCTCTCGCCGCGCGACACCCAGCTGGGCCGTGGCGAACCGATCGGCGACGCCGCCATCGTCATGTCGAGCATGCTCGACGCCGTGATGATCCGTACCTTCGCCCACAGCAACCTCACCGAATTCGCCGCCAAGTCGAAGGTGCCGGTGATCAATGGCCTGTCCGACGACCTGCACCCCTGCCAGTTGCTGGCCGACATGCAGACCTTCCTCGAACACCGCGGCAGCATCGCCGGCAAGACGGTGGCCTGGATCGGCGACGGCAACAACATGTGCAACTCCTACATCGAGGCGGCGATCCAGTTCGACTTCCAGCTCAAGGTCGCCTGCCCCGCAGGTTACGAGCCGGACGCACGCTTCCTCGCCCAGGCCGGCGATCGCGTGCAGGTCGTTCGTGACCCGCGCGAGGCGGTGGCTGGCGCTCACCTGGTGAGCACCGACGTATGGGCCTCCATGGGCCAGGAAGACGAAGCCGAGCAGCGCATGGCGCTGTTCCGTCCTTACCAGGTCACTCCTGCGCTGCTCGACAATGCCGCGTCGGACGTGCTGTTCATGCATTGCCTGCCGGCCCACCGCGGCGAGGAGATCAGCGTCGATCTGCTCGACGACCCGCGCTCGGTAGCCTGGGATCAGGCCGAAAACCGCCTGCACGCGCAGAAGGCGCTGCTGGAAATGTTGGTCGAGCCGGCGTACCACCACGCATGAGCGAGCCGTTGCTGCAACTGCGCGGGCTGAATTGCGGCTATCACGCGCACAAGGTGGTGCAGGACCTCGACCTGCATCTGAACGCTGGCGACATCGGCTGCCTGCTCGGCCCCTCCGGCTGCGGCAAGACCACCACGCTGCGCGCCATCGCCGGCTTCGAGCCGGTGCTCGAAGGCGAGATCGAACTGGCAGGTGAGGTGATCTCCCGTGCCGGCTTCACTCTGGCCCCGGAAAAGCGCCACATCGGCATGGTGTTTCAGGACTATGCCCTGTTCCCCCATCTCAGCGTCGCCGACAACGTCGCCTTCGGCATTCGCAAGCAAGCCAATGCCGAGCGTGTCACCCGGGAGCTGCTGGAGCTGGTCAAGCTCGGCCATCTGGCCCAGCGCTATCCGCACGAGCTGTCCGGCGGGCAGCAGCAGCGTGTCGCCCTGGCCCGCGCCCTGGCGCCGGAACCGAAACTGCTGCTGCTCGACGAGCCCTTCTCCAACCTCGATGGCGAGTTGCGTCGACGCCTCAGCCATGAGGTGCGCGAGATTCTCAAGGCGCGCGGCACCAGCGCCATTCTGGTCACCCACGATCAGGAAGAGGCCTTCGCCGTCAGCGATCATGTCGGCGTGTTCAACCAGGGCCGCCTGGAGCAGTGGGACACACCGTTCAATCTCTACCACGAGCCGCTCACGCCCTTCGTCGCCAGTTTCATCGGCCAGGGCTACTTCATTCGCGGCCAGCTGCTCAGCCCGGATACGGTGCAGACCGAGCTGGGCGTGATTCGCGGCAACCGTGCCTATACCTGGGCACAGGGCAGCGCGGTAGACGTGCTGCTGCGTCCGGACGACATCGTCCCGGATGAGAGCAGCGATCTGAAGGCGCGCATCGTCGGCAAGACCTTCCTCGGCGCCGCCACCCTGTATCGCCTGCAACTGCCAACCGGCAGCCAACTGGAATCGATCTTCCCCAGCCATGCCGATCATCTGCCGGGCGACGAAGTGGGCATCCGCATCGCCGCCGATCACCTGGTGGCCTTCCCTGCGTTGGGCAGCGTGGCAGCGCAATTGCAACTGACCGACTCCGGCGGCGTGCGCCGGGTCAGCAGTAACTGAATCAGAGCATCAGCCGGCCCGAAGCAATATGCCGCGCGTGGCCGGCGATCTTCACCCGCGCGCCATCGAGGCGACAAAGCAGCTCACCACCACGCGCCGAGCACTGAAAGGCGCTGAGCTCGCTGCGCCCCAGGCGCTCGGCCCAGTAAGGCGCCAGCATGCAGTGCGTCGAGCCGGTCACCGGGTCCTCATCGATGCCGATGCTCGGTGCGAAATAGCGCGAGACGAAATCATGCCGCTCGCCGGGCGCCGTGATCAGCACGCCAAGCCCCGGCAGCTCGGCCAGCGCCGGCAGGTTGGGAGCGAAGCCCCGCACCTGCGCCTCGCTGGCGAGCACCACCATCAACTCCTGCACGCTGCCATCGGCATCGAGCAGGGCCAGCACCTGATGCGCGGGCTGATCCAAGGCGCGCTCGACCTCGGCTTGCAGCGACGCCGCTACCGGCACCACTGGACGCAGCGGAAAATCCAGCTCCAGCCGCTGCCCCTGGCGAGTCACGCGCAACGCGCCGGACAGGCAGGTGAACTGCAACACCTCGCCCGCCTCGTGATAGAGATCGAACAAGACCTTGGCGCTGGCCAGGGTCGCGTGGCCACACAGCGGCACCTCGCTGGTCGGGGTGAACCAGCGGATATGCCAGGCCTCCCCCTCCTTCACCACGAAGGCCGTCTCGGCCAGGTTGTGCTCGGCAGCGATACGCTGCATCAGCGGCTCGTCGAGCCAGGCATCGAGGCGATAGACCATGGCCGGATTGCCGGCGAAAGGTTGGTCGGTAAAGGCGTCAACTTGATGAAATTCGAGCGGCATGCTGAGTACCTGGCCGGATGAGAACGGCCAGCATGCCTGCGCCAGGTAACCTGCAACAGATACAGTTGCTGTTTTCCAGATAGCCGAGAGCGTCGCGGCTGAAGCCGCTCCTACCGCCCTGCAGGTGTAGCCCGGATGAAATCCGGGGATTGCAATACACCCCCCGGAGTGCATCCGGGCTACGAGCCTTCGGCTACGCGGTGTTCGGCAAGGTGACCCGTGGCATGGAGGTGGTCGACAAGATCGCCCAGATCCCCATTGGCAATCGCGGCATGCACCAGAACGTGCCGCGCCAGTCGGTGCTGATCATCGACGCCAAGCGTCCCGCTCCTACGGCCCTGCAGAGGTTCAGGGCTCGCTGCGCACGCGCTTCACCGCGTCCAGCCAGCCGGCGTAGAGGCGCTCGCGATGCGCGTCGTTCATCCGCGGTTCGAAACGTTGCTGGCGATGCCAGTGGCTGGCGATGGCATCGAGGTCGCGATACAGCCCGAGCTTCAGCCCCGCCAGATAGGCGACGCCGAGCGCAGTGGTCTCGGTGACCTCGGGACGCTCGACGCTGACGCCGAGGATGTCGGCGAGAAACTGCATGACCCAGTTGTTCTCCACCATGCCGCCATCCACACGCAGCGCACTGGGCGCCGCCGCGCCATCCTGGCGCATGGCCTCGAGCAGGTCGCGGGTCTGGTAGCACACCGACTGCAGGCCGGCGGTGACGATCTCCTTGATCCCGGTATCGCGGGTCAGGCCGAAGATGGCGCCACGCGCCTTCGGGTCCCAGTAGGGCGCACCCAGACCGGTGAAGGCCGGCACCAAAAACACCCCGCAGGCCTCTCCCGTGGCTTCGGCCAGGGCCTCGCTTTCGCGCGCATGACTGATCAGCTTGATGCCGTCACGCAGCCACTGTACCGCCGCACCGGCAACGAAGATGCTGCCCTCCACCGCGTAGGTGACCTTGCCGTCGAGGCGGTAACCCACCGTGGTCAGCAGGCGATTCTTCGAACTCACCGGCTGCCCGCCGGTGTTCTGGATCATGAAGCAGCCGGTGCCATAGGTGCTCTTGACCATGCCCGGTTCGAAGCACGCCTGGCCGATCAGCGCCGCCTGCTGGTCACCGGCCATGCCCAGCACCGGGATGCTGGCGCCGAGCAGCTCGGCTTCGGTATGGCCGAACTCGGCGGCGCAGTCGAGCACCTCAGGCAGCAGGCTGGCAGGGATGCCGAACAGCTTTAGCAGTTCCTCGTCCCACTGCTGGGTATGGATGTTGAACATCAGCGTACGCGAGGCGTTGCTGGCATCGGTACGGTGCACCTTGCCATCGGTCAGACGCCACAGCAGGAAGCTGTCGACCGTACCGAAACGCAGCTCGCCGCGCTCTGCCCGCTCCTGTGCGCCCGGCACGTTGTGCAGAATCCAGCGCAGCTTGGTGGCAGAGAAATACGGGTCGATCAGCAGACCGGTCCTGGCCGAGACCATCGCTTCGTGGCCTTGCTCCTTGAGTCCGGCGCAGTAGTCGGCGGTGCGACGATCCTGCCAGACGATGGCCGGATGAATCGGCGTGCCAGTGGCCGCATCCCAGACCAGCGTGGTTTCGCGCTGGTTGGTGATGCCGATGGAGGCGATCGACTCGGGCTGCAGGCCACTGCTGGCGATGGCATCGCGGCAGACCTTGAGCGTGGACAGCCAGATTTCCTGGCCGTCGTGCTCGACCCAGCCATCCTGCGGGAAGTACTGCTTGAACTCCTGCTGAGCACGCGCCACCGGCAAGCCCTGGGCACTGAAGATGATGGCACGGGAACTGGTGGTGCCCTGGTCGATGGCTAGCAGGTATTGGGACATGCAAGATTCCTTGTTGTTATCGGTAGCGTTCACTGCAGTTGACTGCAGACTGGCTTATTTTGCTGGCAGCATACTGCCCAGCTCAGGCTTTGCCGATAGCGGCGAAGTGTCCCTGGGTGTGTTGCGCCAGGGTATCGGCCGAGAGCTCCAACTCCAGCCCGCGCCGGCCGCCGCTGACGTGGATGGTCGGATGCAGGCGCGCCGACTCGTCGATGAAGGTGCGCAGGCGCTTCTTCTGCCCCAGCGGGCTGATGCCGCCGACCAGATAACCGGTGGCACGCTGCGCAGCGCTCGGGTCGGCCATATCGGCCTTCTTCGCCCCGGCCGCCGCCGCCAGCGCCTTGAGATCGAGACTGCCGGCCACCGGCACCACGGCCACCAGCAGCTCACCCTTCTCGGTGGCAGCGAGCAGCGTCTTGAATACGCGCTCGGACGCCAGGCCCAGCTTTTCTGCCGCCTCCAACCCGTAGGACGGCGCCTTGGGGTCGTGCTGGTAACTGTGCACCCGGTGTTCGGCCTTGGCCTTTTTCAACAGATCGATTGCAGGCGTCATGTTCGAATGTGAAAACGCAGTGAAGGATGGTCTACATTAACAGGCCGAAAACCTCCGCATCTACAGCTTATAATGGGTGACCATCACAGGAAGCGCTCATGAATCTCGCTCCCCGCCAGCACGACATCCTCAATCTCGCCCGTGAACGCGGCTACGTCAGCATCGACGAACTGGCCCAGGCGTTCGCCGTCACCCCGCAGACCATCCGCCGCGACATCAATCAGCTGGCCGAGCACGGCCTGCTGCGCCGCACCCACGGCGGCGCTGCCTGCGAGGCCTCGAGCATCCAGAACACCGCCTACGGCATGCGCGCCGGGCAGATGCGCGAGGAGAAGCAGCGCATCGCCGAGGCCGTGGCCGCGCAGATTCCCGATCACGCCTCGCTGTTCATCAACATCGGCACCACCACCGAGGCCATTGCCCGCGAGCTGCAGAACCACCGGGGCCTGAAGATCATCACCAACAACCTGCACGTGGCCGCGCAGCTCAGCGCCAAGGCCGACTTCGAGGTGCTGGTGGCCGGCGGCACGGTGCGCAGCGACGGCGGTATCGTCGGCCAGGCGGCGGTGGATTTCATCCAGCAGTTCAAGGTCGACTACGCCATCGTCGGTATCAGCGGCATCGACGAGGACGGCAGCCTGCTCGACTTCGACTATCAGGAAGTACGCGTCTCCCAGGCCATCATCGACAATGCCCGCCAGGTTTTCCTCGCTGCCGATTCCAGCAAGTTCGGCCGCAACGCCGTGGTGCGTCTGGGCTCCATCGCCCTGGTCGACCGCGTGTTCACCGATAGCGCGCCGTCGGCCGCCATCACCCGGCTGCTGCACAGCCACAAGGTCCAGCTCGACCTGGTCTGATCAGCGCGGTTGGCAGGTACTCATGCAGGTCGGGTGAAACCCGCCAGCCTGCTCATGGCGGGGTTACACCCGCCCCACAAATGCCCCGCGAACGAAGCCCAAACTCCTTTCACGACCGCTCGGCGCACAATCGCGCGCCGGGGTAGCGAAGTTGCGCATCTTCGACTAGCATATTTTCGAAAGTGAACATAAACACATTCGAATCCAATAGCCGAGCGTGCCCTATGCCCCACGATCCCTTCACCAGCCCCGTTGCGGAAGTCTATGACCTCGCCGTCGTTGGAGGCGGTATCAATGGCGTGGGCATCGCAGCCGATGCAGCCGGTCGTGGCCTGTCCGTGTTCCTTTGCGAAAAGGACGACCTCGCCAGCCACACCTCCTCTGCCAGCAGCAAGCTGATCCACGGCGGCCTGCGCTATCTGGAGCACCACGAGTTCCGCCTGGTGCGCGAGGCCCTGGCCGAGCGCGAGGTGCTGCTGGCCAAGGCACCGCACATCGTCAAACCGATGCGCTTCGTCCTGCCGCACCGCCCGCATCTGCGTCCGGCCTGGATGATCCGCGCCGGCCTGTTCCTCTACGATCATCTGGGCAAACGTGAACGTCTGCCCGCCTCGCGTGGCCTGCGCTTTGGCGCCGGCAGCCCGCTGAAAGCGGAAATCAGCCGCGGCTTCGAATACTCCGACTGCTGGGTGGACGATGCCCGCCTGGTGGTGCTCAACGCCATGGCAGCCCGGGAAAAGGGCGCGCATATACACCCGCGTACGCGCTGCGTCAGCGCCCGGCGCAGCAAGGGGTTGTGGCATATCCACCTGGAGCGCAGCGACGGCAGCCTGCTGTCGATTCGTGCTCGCGCACTGGTCAATGCAGCGGGTCCCTGGGTCGCGCGCTTCATTCGTGAAGACCTCAAGCAGGACTCGCCCTACGGCATCCGCCTGATTCAGGGCAGCCACATCGTCGTACCGCGACTGTACGACGGCGAACAGGCCTACATCCTGCAGAACGAAGACCGCCGCATCGTCTTCGCCATTCCCTATCTGGAACGCTTCACCCTGATCGGCACTACCGACCGCGAATACCAGGGCGACCCCGCTCAGGTGGCGATCACCGCCGAGGAAACCGACTACCTGCTCAAGGTGGTCAATGATCACTTCAAGCAGCAGCTGAGCCGCGCGGACGTGCTGCACAGCTTCGCCGGCGTACGCCCGCTGTGCGACGACGAATCCGACGAGCCTTCGGCCATCACCCGCGATTACACCCTGTCACTTTCCGGCGCACCGGGCGAAGCGCCGCTGCTCTCGGTATTCGGTGGCAAGCTGACCACCTACCGCAAGCTGGCCGAGTCGGCCATGCAGCAACTGGCGCCCTACTTCGGCAAACTCGGTCCGAGCTGGACGGCCAGTGCGCCACTACCTGGCGGCGAGGACATGCAAGACCAGGGTGCGCTGGTCGAAGCCCTCTGCGAACGTCACGGCTGGCTGCCGGCCAGCCTGGCCAGACGCTGGGCCACGACCTACGGCAGCCGCACCTGGCGCATGCTCGAAGGTGTGCACAACCTGACCGACCTCGGTGAACACCTCGGCGCCGGCCTCTATACCCGCGAGGTGGATTATCTGCGCCGTGAGGAGTGGGCTCGCAGCAGCGCCGACATTCTCTGGCGGCGCAGCAAACTGGGGCTGTTCATGACACCCGCGCAACAGGCGCGTCTGCAGGACTATCTGCACACGCGCGACCCGCATTCGGCCCATGCCGCCTGACATTCTGCGTGCCCCATGCCCCGCTTCGCGGGGCTTTTTTCTGGCCGCAACAAAATAAAAACATTCACCGCACCGGGCGCCGCAGCGGCAACAGAACTTTCAACAACTTTTTTATTTTGCCAATTCAATAACTTGGCACCAAGTTGCGGAATGAAAACATTCGTATTCAGTTTTATTTTTACTTATCTTTCAAGAACTTAGGTTTGACAGCAGAAAGAACCCGGCAGAAAATTCAAGGCCATCACGGTCATTGAAACAGCAGGAGCGGTCATGAAAGGCGACAAGAAGGTCATTCAACACCTGAACAAGATTCTTGGTAACGAACTGGTCGCCATCAACCAGTACTTCCTGCATGCGCGCATGTACGAAGACTGGGGCCTGAAAAAACTCGGCGAGCACGAGTACCACGAGTCCATCGACGAGATGAAGCACGCCGACAAGCTGATCAAGCGCATTCTCTTCCTCGAAGGCATTCCCAACCTGCAGGATCTGGGCAAGATCCTGATCGGTGAAAACACCAAGGAAATGCTCGAGTGCGACCTGAAGATCGAGCACAAGGCACATGCCGACCTCAAGGCTGCCATCGCCTACTGCGAGAGCATCGGCGACTACGCCAGCCGCGAACTGCTCGAAGATATCCTCTGCTCCGAGGAGGATCACATCGACTGGCTGGAAACTCAGCTGAGCCTGATAGAAGCCGTCGGCCTGCAGAATTACCTGCAGTCGCAGATGGACGAATAATCCTTACGCGCTACATAAAAAACGGGAGCCAATGGCTCCCGTTTTTTATTGCTATCACGAATCTCGTGGAAGGGGCGCAAGCCGCGATAGCAAGTCGCCGCTGAAGCGCCTCCCACGACTCACCGCGCTTCGCTTTCCTTGACCCGGAACCAGGCCGCATACAGCGCCGGCAGGAACAGCAGGGTCAGCGCCGTGGCGACCACCAGACCGCCCATGATGGCCACGGCCATCGGCCCGAAGAACACGCTGCGTGACAGCGGGATCATCGCCAGCACGGCCGCCAGTGCGGTCAGCACGATGGGGCGGAAGCGTCGTACCGTCGCTTCGATGATGGCGTGCCAGCGATCCAGGCCGTGGCTGATGTCCTGCTCGATCTGATCAACCAGAATCACCGAGTTGCGCATGATCATCCCGGCCAGGGCGATGGTGCCGAGCATGGCGACGAAACCGAACGGCTGGCGGAAGATCAGCAGGAACAGGGTCACGCCGATCAGCCCCAGCGGCGCGGTGAGAAACACCATGGCCGAACGCGAGAAGCTTTTCAGCTGCAGCATCAGCAACGTCAGCACCACCACGATGAACAGCGGCACCCCGGCGTTCACCGACTTCTGCCCGCGGGCCGAATCCTCGACCGTACCGCCTACCTCCAGCAGATAGCCATCAGGCAGCTCGGCGCGGATCGGCTCCAGCGTCGGCAGGATCTGCTGGGTCAGGCTGGCAGGCTGCTGACCGCCATACACGTCGGCACGCACGGTGACGTTGGGCAGACGATTGCGATGCCAGATGATGCCTTCCTCGAAACCGTATTCCAGCGTCGCCACCTGCGACAGGGCCACGCTGCGGCCGCTGTCCGTCGGTACCGCCAGACTGGGCAGCAGGCTCAGGGCCTTGCGCTCCTGGGCGGTACCGCGCTGCAGGATCTCGATCAGCTCATTGCCCTCGCGGTACTGGCTGACGCTGGTGCCGGACAGCGAGCCCTGCAGGAAGCGCGACAGCTCGGCGGTGTTGACTCCCAGGGCCCGCGCACGATCCTGATCGACATTGAGGATCACCACCTTGCTCGGCTCTTCCCAGTCCAGGTGCACGTTCACCACATGCGGATTCTCGCGCACCTTGTCCGCCACCTGGCGGGCCAGCGCGCGCACCTCGTCGATATGCTCGCCACTGACGCGGAACTGGATCGGATAGCCCACGGGTGGGCCGTTTTCCAGACGGCTGACGCGGCTGCGCAGCGCCGGAAACTCGTCGTTCATCACCTGAATCAGCCAGGTGCGCAGGCGCTCGCGCTCCTCGATACTGGTGGCCAGCACGACGAACTGGGCGAAGCTTGCCGCCGGCAGCTGCTGATCCAGCGGCAGGTAGAAGCGCGGCGAACCGGTGCCGACATAGGCCACGTAGTTGTCGATGCCGGGCTGCTCCTTGAGCAGTTGCTCCAGGCGACGCACCTCGGCCTCGGTGGCGCTGAGCGAGGCGCCCTCCTCCAGCTTGATGTCGACCATCAGCTCCAGGCGCCCGGAGGCCGGGAAGAACTGCTGTGGCACGAAACGGAACAGCAGCACCGAGGCGATGAACAGGCCGATGGTCAACAGAATGACGAGGCCGCGACGGCGCACGCACCACTCAACCGTGGCGCGCACGCGGCGGTAGAACGGCGTCGAGTAAGGGTCGTGGCCCGCGTCGCTGCCGCCGTGTTTGGCCGCATGCAGCTTGGCCAGGTCGGGTAGCAGCTTGTCGCCCAGATAGGGCACGAACATCACCGCCGCGATCCACGAGGCGATCAGCGAGATGGCCACCACCTGGAAGATCGACCGCGTGTACTCGCCCGTGCCGGACTGCGCGGTGGCGATGGGCAGAAAGCCCGCGGCGGTGATCAGGGTGCCGGTGAGCATGGGAAACGCGGTGCTGGTCCAGGCGAAGCTGGCGGCCTTGAAGCGGTCATAGCCCTGCTCCATCTTGATCGCCATCATCTCCACCGCAATGATCGCGTCGTCCACCAGCAAGCCGAGGCCGAGCACCAGGGCGCCGAGGGAAATCTTGTGCAGGCCGATGCCGAGGTAGTACATGGCGGCGAAGGTCATCGCCAGCACCAGCGGGATGACCAGGGCCACCACCAGACCGGTGCGCAGCCCGAGGGAGAAGAAGCTGACCGCCAGCACGATCACCAGCGCCTCGACCAGCACCTTGACGAACTCACCGACGCCGGTCTTCACCGCTGCCGGCTGGTCCGACACCTTGCGCAGTTCCATGCCCAGCGGCAGGGTCTGCTGCAGGCGGGCGAACTCGCCCTCTAGTGCCTTGCCCAGTACCAGAATGTCGCCACCGGCCTTCATCGACACCGCGATACCGATGGCATCCTCGCCCATGAAGCGCATACGCGGCGCGGGTGGATCGTTGAAACCGCGCTTGACCTCGGCCACGTCGGCGATGCGGAAGGTGCGATCGGCGACCCGAATCGGAAAATCGCGAATTTCCTCCACCGACTCGAAGCGACCGGTCACGCGCAATTGAATGCGCTCGCTGGACGTCTCGAAGAAGCCGGCAGCGGCCACCGCATTCTGCGCCTCCAGCGCCTGCTGCACCGCAGACAGCGGCAGGCCGAGGGTCGCCAGCTTGGTGTTGGACAGTTCGATCCAGATCTTCTCGTCCTGCAGCCCCACCAGTTCGACCTTGCCGACGTCCTTGACCCGCTGCAGTTGCAGCTGCAGGCGGTCGGCGTAGTCCTTGAGCACCGCGTAGTCGAAACCCTTGCCGGTCAAAGCATAGATGTTGCCGAAGGTGGTGCCGAACTCGTCGTTGAAGAACGGCCCCTGGATGCCGGGCGGCAAGGTGTGGCGGATGTCGCTGACCTTCTTGCGCACCTGGTACCACAGCTCGGGAATCTCCGAACTGCGCATGGAATCGCGCGCCATGAAGGTCACCTGCGACTCGCCGGGACGGGAGAAGCTGGTGATGCGGTCGTACTCGCCGGTTTCCATCAGCTTCTTCTCGATGCGCTCGGTGACCTGGCGCGAAACCTCTTCGGCGCTGGCGCCCGGCCAGTTGGTACGAATCACCATGGCCTTGAAGGTGAAGGGGGGGTCTTCGCTCTGCCCCAGCTTGGTGTAGGACAGCGCCCCGACCACGGCCAGCAGCAGCATGATGTAGAGGACGATCTGGCGATTGCGCAGCGCCCAGGCAGACAGGTTGAAGCTCATGCCGGCTTACTCCTTGACTGCCAGTTCGACATTGCGATTGTCGCGATCAACCGGGCGCACCTTCAGCCCTTCACGCAGTATCTGAACGCCAGCGGCCACCACCCAGTCCGAAGCGGAAAGCCCCTCCAGCACCGGCACGCGGTCGTCACCATAGGCGCCCACGCGGACCGGTCGACGCTGCACGGTGTGCTCGCTGGGGTCGATGACCCAGACGAAGGTCTGGCCCTGCTCGGCGCTCAGTGCCGACAGCGGCACGGCCAGCGGCACCTCGCCGTTGCTGGCGATGAATACGCGCGCGCTCTGCCCCAGTTCGGCCGGTACCTTGCCCTCAGTGAAAGCGACACGAGCGGCGAAGGTACGCGACTGCGGATCGGCCGCCGGCGCCATTTCGCGAATGCGTCCGGGGAAACGCTGGTCAGGCTGCGACCAGAGTTCCACCTCGACCGCCTGACCGATCTGGAAACGGCCGAAACTCTGCTCCGGCAGGCTGATGGACACCTCGCGCTCGCCATCGGCGGCCAGGGTGAAGACCGTCTGCCCGGCCGCCACCACCTGCCCGACCTCGACCGCGCGACGAGCGATCACGCCATCCTGCGAGGCACGCAGCACGGCGTAGTCGGTCTGGTTGCGAGCCACGTCGTACTCGGCCCGGATCTGTTTCAGACGGGCTTCGCCGGCGCGATACTGATTCTCGACATTGTCGAACTGCGAGCGGCTGACCAGGTTGCGCCCGAGCAGCGCCTTGTAGCGATCACGCTCGGCACGCACGGTCTGCAGGTTGGCTTCTGCCGCCGCCATCTGTGCGCGGGTAGCCTCCAGCTGCAGGCGTACGTCCTGCGGGTCAAGCTCGGCCAGCGCCTGATCCTTCTTCACCCGGTCACCGACCTCAACCAGGCGCTTGCTCACCTTGCCGGCGATGCGAAAGGCCAGTTCCGGCTCGTAGCGTGCGCGCACCTCGCCCGGATAGCTGTCGACCAGGGCGGCGGCCGGCTGCGGCTGCACCACCATCGCCGGGCGAACCGGCTGTTCGGGCTGCTCGCCGTTGCCGCAGGCAGACAGAAGAAAGACAAGACCCAGAGACGCAACTAGCGGGAGCACATGGCGGGACATGATGGCGACCTTTCGGAGAAGGTTTGGAATATTTGTACTGCCGGGTATAGTAAAAATAGCAAACTCGCCAGTCCAGTATTAAAATTCGCCAATGCCTGACAAGTTGTTACAACCTTCCGGCCCCGGCCGTCCGAAGGACCCCGCCAAACGCCGTGCCATCCTCGAGGCGGCCAAGAGCCTGTTCCTGCGCAACGGTTACGACGGCAGCAGCATGGACGCCATCGCCGCCGAGGCCGGGGTTTCCAAGCTCACCGTGTACAGCCATTTCACCGACAAGGAGACGCTGTTCTCCGCCGCGGTGAAGGCCAAGTGCGAGGAGCAGTTGCCGGAGCTGCTGTTCGAACTGCCGGCCGGGGCGCCGATCGAGGCCGTGCTGCTGAACATCGGCCGCGGCTTTCATGCGCTGATCAGCAGCCGCGAGTCGGTGGAGCTACACCGGATGATGGTCAGCCTGGCCAGCCAGGATCCCAAGCTGGCGCTGATGTTCTATCAGGCCGGACCGCAGCGTGTGTTGCAGGGGATGGAGGCGCTGCTGCGCAAGGCCGACCAGGGCGGCCTGCTGCAGATCGACGACCCGCTGATGGCCGCCGACCAGTTCTTCAGCCTGGTCAAGGGTGGCGCGCATTTCCGCCTGCTGATCGGTTGCTGCCCAATGCTCGAAGGTGAGACCGCCGAGCGGCACGTGCGCGGCGCCGTCGGCCTGTTTCTGCGCGCCTACCGGCGCTGAACCAGCGCAGGGTGCGCTGTGCGCACCGCTGATGGCGCAGATATGCTGTGATGCGCGCGGCGCACCCTACGCGCCTTCCAGCTTCTTCTTCGGGTAGACGTCGTAACGGCTGGACTTGCCCTCCAGCACGTAGCCGGGTTTCGCCCCATCGATGGCCGGCGCCTTGCGTGGGCGCTTGACCACCACACGGTGGGTGGCCAGCGCGAGCGCCGCTTCGAGCAGTGCCGGCGCGTCCAGGTCGTCGCCGACGAAGGGACGGAACAGGCGCATCTCCTTTTTCACCAGCGCACTCTTGTCACGATGCGGGAACATCGGGTCGAGGTAGATCACCTGCGGCGCCTCACCCTGCCAGGCGCGCATCAGTTCGATGGCATTGCCGGTGAGCAGGCGCATGCGCGCGGCAATCGGCGCTACCTCCAGGTCCAGCGCGGCACGCTGCAGGCCGTCCTCCAGCAGTGCGGCGACCAGCGGCTGGCGCTCGATCAGGGTCATGTCGCAGCCCAGACTGGCCAGCACGAAGGCGTCGCGCCCCAGCCCTGCCGTTGCATCGAGAATGCGCGGGCGAATGCCCGACTGCACCCCCACGGCCTTGGCGATCATCTGCCCGCTGCCACCGCCGAACTGCCGCCGATGCGCCGCCGCGCCCTCGACGAAATCCACCCGCACCGGGCCGGGCGCCTTGTCGCCCAGTTCGACCAGCTGCAGCCCGCCATCGCCCAGCTGCAGGGCGAAATCGGCCTCGCCGTCTTGCCTCAAGCCCAGGCGCGACGCCCATTGGGCGGCCTCTTCGGCGTACTGGGGGTGGAGGGCTTGGATACGGATGCTGGCGTTGTGCCGCTCGTCGGTCATGGGCTCGTTCTGCTCAAAAATCACTCAAAGCACCGGCCGCACGGCCGATATCGAAGAAGCGGCATTCTGCCAGACCCGGCCGCCGACAGCCGCATCGAGAGTGAACATGTTCGACGCCCTCTCCGCCCCACGTCCAGGTAGCAGCCCTGCCAGCCCCCGTCCGCAAGACGACGAGCTCGACCGTGCGGCGCGCGAATCCATCAACTATCAGATTCTGCGCCGCACCCTGGGTATCGAAGACGAGCAGAAACCCGGTGAGGTCGCTCGTGAACTGCGGGAAACCGCCGAGCCACCTGCCGTGTCCAGCAGCGCCGCGGTCGTCAGCCAGGCGGTAATCGATCAGCGCGGCCTGGAGCTGAATGTCAGCGTGGGCCAGACGCCCCAGCAGGTCGACCCGCTGGTACTGGATATGGCTGGTAACGGCTTCACCACCAGCGGTCTTGGCCGTGCGGTGCGCTTCGATCTGGATGCCGACGGACGCATGGACTCGATCAGTGTACCCACAGCTGACGACGCGCTACTGGCGCTGGATCGCAACGGCAACGGGCGCATCGACGATGGCCGCGAGCTGTTCGGCGATCAGCATGGCGCTGCCAATGGCTTCGCCGAACTGGCGCGCTTCGACGACAACGGCGACGGCCGTATCGATGCCGCCGATGCCGTGTTCGACAAGCTGCGCCTGCTGCGTTTCGATGCCCAGGGCCGCCAGCGGTTGCAGACACTCGGCGAAGCAGGCGTCAGCGCCATCGACCTGCGCGCCCGCGACGTCAGCATCGCCCTGGGTGCTTACGACCAGATCGCCCAGCTGGGCCGATTCGAGTTCACCGATGGGCGCAGCGGACAGGCGGCCGACCTGCTGTTGGCCAAACGCTGATCGCGCCGCGTCGGCATTCGGGTAGGGTGCGCCGTGCGCACCGGGAACAACGCAGTGCTTGCCAGGTGCGCACGGCACACCCTACGTGAAGCCGCCCTACGGACCGCAAGCGCCTCAGCGGCACATCCGCCACATGCCCATGTCCACGTGAAAATGATCGCGGTGGGCGGCGTTGTACTCAGGCCCCAGGGTCACGTTGAAACTGTCGCAGGCCGCCTCCTGTACCAGACGCAGGAAGCGCGCCTTGTCGCCCTGTCCAGGCCAGTCTCGCAATACGCTGACATGCTGGCCATCGCGCAGGCGAAAACCGACCATGTCCAGCGCGTTGGCATAGGAATGCTGGCTGGGTCGCTGGCTACCGGCGATGCTGCGACAGGCGAAGCTGCCGACGTGTTCGATGCGGCTGACCGGCTGGCCGAACACCGCCTGGGCGGCGGGCTGCAGGCCATGGCGCTCGAACAGGGCGAAGCTCACTGCCAGCGGACAGGTGGCCATGAAACTGCTGCTCAGGCCGACGTTGGCGCCCTGGATACGCACGGCATTTTCAATCGGGCAGCCGGGATGCGGCGTGCTGTCGGGAAGGCGCGTGAAGCGCAGCTCGGAAGTCGCCAGGGCCAGGTCACACAGCTCGCGATCCTGGCTCAGGCGCCACAGTTTGAATGAGGTCAGCAGGTTCGGCGTTTCTCGCACGTCCAGCGGCGCCCAGGGGTTGAAGCGCGGCGCCACCTCGACCCAGCCACGCCACAGCGATACCAGCAGCGCTGCACACATCAGCAGAGAGAGAAACAGCAAACGGCCGATTATCCGTATCAGCATATCCATCTTTCATCAGAGCAGGCCGAGCTGCTCCAGTTCCGGTTCCGTCTGCAACACCGGCAATTCAGGCAGGCCCGGCAGGCGCTGCATCAGCTGCTGGTGAAAACGCCGTGCCAGCTCGGGCGCCAGACGATTATCGGAGGTATGCGCGAAGACGTAGGGCACGAGCCCCTGTTCGATCCAGCCGGCGACCTTGTCCAGCCAGGGCTGCATGAAGGGGTCGTTGGCCAGCAGTTCGGGATGGCCGATAAAACGCAGCTGCGGGCTCTGGCTGAAGGCTGTGGGCCGAGTCGGCAGGCGTGGTTTCTTGGCCTGCGCATGGAGCACGGCCGGCTCCTGCGAGTCGCAACTGAACAGCGCGCGCGAGTCCAGGCAGATGCGTTCGATGCCACGCTCGTGCAACAGGCGATTGAGCATGCGCTCGGCATCGCCCTTGGCGAAGAACTCGGGGTGGCGCACCTCGATCGCCAGTGGCCAGTTGCCCCACTGCTCGATGAACGCGGCCAGCTCGGCCAACCGCGAAGGGCCGAAGGCAGCCGGCAGCTGCAGCCAGTAAGGCGCGACACGAGCCCCGAGCGGCGCCAGCAGTTGGCGGAATTGCGCGACCTCATCGAGCTGCTGGCAAAGATCCTCGCTGTGGCTGATATCGCGCGGCAGCTTGGCGCAGAAACGAAAGTGCGCCGGCATCGCCGATGCCCAGCGGGCAACCGTCTGCTCGCTGGGCCGGGCGTAGAAGGTAGTGTTGCCCTCCACCGCGTTGAATACCTCGGTGTAGCGGCCAAGAAAATCCGCAGGGCGCGTGTCCTGCGGATAGAGCGTGGCGCGCCAGGCCGCTTCGCTCCAGGATGGACAACCGAGGAAATAGGGAAGCGCAGCGCTCATCGATCCAGGCAACTGACCAGGCTGAGGGCGTGATGCACGCCGTGAAACGGAGTTACGCGTAAAGGTCGAGGCCGAGCACTTCCTGCGCATCGGATTCGTTGGCGTAGGCGGCGGTGGTGCTGTAGCTGGCCAAGGCCTGGGCCGCGCGGTTGCTCAGCGCGGGCTGCTGGTAGCCCAGATCCTGTGCGCGGGTCGGCAGGCTGTCGCTATTACTGCTGCTGGCCTGCACGCGACGAATCTGCGGGGCCTGCTCGAGCCCCTGGCTGCTGGCCGGAGCTGCCGGCTGTTCACGCTGAACCTCGACTTCCCGCTGCGCCTCGCGATAGGGCGTGACCGCAGTCCCCGAACGGGGGCCGCGATCTGGCGAGTAGGAAGGTAGGTAACCGTCGATCCGCATTCAGGATTGCTCGATGGGCTCGGCTAAGCGTGGGCAGTGCTGGCAATGTAGCGGCGGGCATCGCTCTTGGCAAATGCCTGGGTGATCTTGACGTCAAACATCCGACCAAGCGTCATACCGGCGCTGCTTTCGGCGTGGCGACCTGGTCACGCAGGTACACCGGCTGCGCCTGATCGGCCGGTACGGCCTCGCCACGGCCCCAGGCATAACCGGCCAGGTCCAGCAGGTCTGCGGCATGCGGCAGCAGGTCGCCCGCCATGCCCACAGGTTTGAGGGCGATACGCTCGGCGTAGGCGCCCCAACCAGTGCCAGCACCGAACCAGTCGCCGTCACTGCCACGCGGCGCCTGGGCCTGCTCCGGCGGCAGCACCGCTTCCTGGCCGAGCAGACGCATTTCGCCAGCTTCGGCGCGATAGCAGCCCCAGTAGACTTCATCCATGCGCGCATCGATCGCGGCGGCGACCTGGATTGCGCCTCGCTCGCGCAGCGCACGCTGGGCCAGCACGGCCAGGTTGGAAACCGGCAGCACCGGTCGATCCAGGGCGAAGGCCAGGCCCTGCACCACACCGATGGCGATGCGCACGCCGGTGAAGGCACCGGGGCCACGACCGAAGGCGATGGCGTCCAGCGCCGAGGCGGTGATACCGGCCTCGCCCAGCAGTTGCTGGATCATCGGCAGCAGACGCTGAGCATGCAGCCGCGGAGCGACTTCATAGTGGCTGAGTACGCGACCGCCATGCAGCAGGGCGACGGAACAGGCTTCGGTGGCGGTATCCAGGGCCAGGAGAGTGGTCATCGGTTCGAACGGCTGAAGAAAAAGAGCCGGCATTAGACCGGCTCGACGCGTTTTTTTCCAGCCTCATGACGGCGCCCGGCTTGCGCCGAGCGACCGACGGGGTCAGCACAGCCTTACCAGGGCTCGACTACCGGCTCGGCCTGCCAACCTTCGAGCGGCGCCTTGGACCAGGTGCCGTAACTGGCGTTGGGGAACACGATCCACTCCACGCCCCACTTGTCGGCCTCTTCGGCAACGGTCTTGCGCTGCGCATCGAGCGGCGTCTTGCGAAAGCGCGCATCGAAGTCATGCAGCGTGTCGCCCAGCAGCATGACGATCTGGTGATCGGCACTGACGATGGCGCGGCGCTCCACCTTGGGTGGCCCGAGCAGCAGAACGCTCTCCTCCGACACCTGCGGCAGGCCCAGCTTGCTCAGGGTGGCCAGGGTGTATTTCTTCTGCTGGTCGGCGCGGTCGGAGATGTAGCGGATGGTCACGCCAAGCTTGTCGGCATGCTCGAGAAACTGCTTCGCCCCTGGAATCAGCCTGGGCATGCCGTCGCGCTCCCAGGGCAGCCAGGTGTCCCAGGCATCGTACTGGTGACAGTTGGCCAGATCGCGCGCCAGCAGCGCGCTGTTGTCGATCACGGTTTCGTCGAGGTCGGTGACGATGGCCAGCCTGGATGGGTCCTTGGCTGCGGCCACGGCCTTGTCGAGCTTCTCGGTGGCGATGTTGTAGGCCTGCAACTGCAGCGCCTGGATTTCCGCCGACTGCTGCTGAAAGCGCAGGCCCATGGTGAATTCGGCAACGGAACACTCGGCCTTGCCCTGCGCCGCGCTCTCGGCGAATGCCAGCGGAGCGCTCAGCAGTGATAGCGCAAGGCCCAGCCAGATGCGTTTCTCGGTCATGTAATGCCCTCTTCCTTATAGGTTAGCGACGCGCCCCGGCGCAGGCCGGAGGCTTGCATCGTCGATACTAGCCGGCACGCCTTGCGCGGCCATGCTTGAGAGCGACCCGAACGTATCCGTGTTCCGCTTACGTATACGAAAAAGGCCCCTTGCGGGGCCTTTTTCGGAGACAGCTGGAAGCCTGGACTCAGTCCAGCGCGGCCAGGGTCTTGGCGGTGATTTCTTCGACGCTGCCGACGCCCGGAATGTGGGTGTACTTCGGCGTGCCGGTCGCTGCGGAAAGCTTCTGGTAGAAGTCCACCAGCGGCTTGGTCTGCGAATGGTAGACGGACAGACGATGACGCACGGTTTCTTCCTTGTCGTCTTCGCGCTGCACCAGCTCCTCACCGGTCAGATCGTCCTTGCCGGCGACCTTCGGCGGGTTGTACTCGGTGTGGTAGACACGGCCGGAAGCCGGGTGTACGCGACGGCCGGACAGACGCTTGACGATTTCCTCGTCGTCGACGGCGATTTCCACCACGTGATCCAGGGCTACGCCGGCATCGCGCAGCGCTTCGGCTTGCGGGATGGTGCGCGGGAAACCGTCGAACAGAAAGCCGTTGGCGCAATCGTCCTGAGCGATGCGCTCCTTGACCAGGTTGATGATCAGGTCGTCGGAGACCAGACCGCCAGCGTCCATCACGCTCTTGGCCTTCAGGCCGAGCTCGGTGCCAGCCTTGACCGCTGCGCGCAGCATGTCGCCGGTGGAGATTTGCGGAATGCCGAATTTCTCGGTGATGTAGCGAGCCTGGGTACCTTTGCCGGCACCGGGCGCCCCCAGCAGAATCACGCGCATCGATGTGCTCCTCAAGAGTTATGTAGTAATCGGTCGGACTCGCCTCGTGGGGCCAATCTCTTAGGTGGTGCGGCAGCCGTAGCGGCCAAAAGGCTGCTCAAGATACACAGCGCACCCCAGGCGCACAAGCCGCCAAAAGTCGGATAAAACCCCTTCGCTCGGCCCGCTGTTCAGGCTCGGCAGGGCCGGCATGCCACCTGCCCTGCCGACCTTCGCAGCCCTCAACCCGTATTGCGCAAACCCGCCGCGATACCCGCCACGCTGACCAGCAGGGCCTGCTCCAGAGGGCTCTCGGGCGCCTGTTCGCGTTGCCGGCAACGTGCCAGCAACTCGGCCTGCAGCAGATGCAGCGGGTCGAGATAGGTATTGCGCACGCTGATCGATTCCAGGGTTTCCGGATTGTGCGCGAGCAGGCGCGACTGGCCGGTCAGTTCCAGCACGGCCGTGCAGGCCTGCGACAATAGGTCGCGTAACTGCGCACCCAGCGGCTGCAGCGCCGGCTCGACCAGACGCTCGTCATACAGGGCGGCAATGCTGGCATCGGCCTTGGCCAGCACCATTTCCAGCATGTCGATGCGGGTGCGGAAGAACGGCCAGTGCTCGCGCATGTCCTTCAGCAGTTCGGCGTCGCCACCGGCCAAGGCCTGCCCCAGCGCCTGCTCCCAGCCGAGCCAGGCCGGCAGCATCAGCCGCGTCTGCGTCCAGGCGAAGATCCACGGGATCGCGCGCAGGCTCTCCACGCCGCCCTGGCGGCGCTTGGCCGGGCGACTGCCCAGCGGCAGCCGGCCCAGTTCCTGCTCCGGCGTGGCCTGGCGGAAGTATTCGACGAACTGCGGATGCTCGCGCACCACGCCGCGATAGGCCTTCACACCGACGTCGGCAAGCCGATCCATCATCGCCCGCCAGCTCGGCTGCGGAGCCGGCGGCGGCAGCAAGGTGGCTTCCAGCACAGCAGCGAGATACAGGTTGAGGTTCTGCTCGGCAATATCCGGCAGGCCGAACTTGAAGCGGATCATCTCGCCCTGCTCGGTGGTGCGGAAACGTCCCGCCACAGATCCCGGCGGTTGCGACAGGATGGCCGCGTGAGCCGGGCCGCCACCGCGCCCGACGGTGCCACCGCGACCATGGAACAGCAGCAGCTCGACCTGATGCTCGTGGCACAGACGCACCAGCTCCTCCTGGGCGCGGTACTGCGCCCAGGCAGCGGCGGTGGTACCGGCATCCTTGGCCGAATCGGAATAGCCGATCATCACCTCCTGCGGGCCATGCAGACGCGCGCGATAACCGGGCAAGCCCAGCAGGCGATCCATCACCGGGCCGGCGTGATCGAGGTCGGCCAGGGTTTCGAACAGTGGCACCACGCGCATCGGCCGGCGCAACCCGGCCTCCTTGAGCAGCAGTTGCACCGCCAGCACATCGGAAGCGGCACCGGCCATGGAGATCACGTAGGAGCCCAGCGAGGCAGCAGGAGCGGCGGCCACCTCGCGGCAGGTGGCAAGCACCTCGGCGGTATCGGCCGAGGGGCGATAGTCGCTTGGCAGCAGTGGCCGGCGGCTGTCCAGTTCGCGCTGCAGGAACGCCAGGCGCTGCTCCTCGTCCCACTCGGCGTAACGGCCAAGGCCGAGGTAATCGGTGATTTCCGACAGCGCTGCAGCATGCCGGGTGGAGTCCTGACGCACGTCGAGACGCACCAGGAACAGGCCGAAGGTCGCCGCCCGGCGCAGGCAATCGAGCAGCGGGCCGTCGGCGATCACGCCCATGCCGCAGGTGTGCAGCGACTGATAGCAGAGCTGCAGCGGCGCCAGCAGATCGCGATTGTCCTGCAGCACCGCAGGCCCCGCGGCGATATCGGCCGTCAGCGCCTGCTGCGCCCAGCTGCGCGTCTCACGCAGGCGTTCGCGCAGTTGCTTGAGCAGCGCGCGGTAGGGCTCGGCGCTGTCGCCCACCTGTGCACGCAGCTCGTCACTGGCCTGCTGCATCGACAGCTCGGCAGCCAGATGGTCGACATCGCGCAGGTACAGGTCGGCCGCCATCCAGCGCGCCAGCAGCAACACCTCGCGCGTCACCCGCGCGGTGACGTTGGGGTTGCCGTCACGGTCGCCGCCCATCCACGAGGCGAAACGAATGGGCGCGGCCTCCAGTGGCAGGCGCAACCCTGTGGCGGCCTGCAGGCTCTGATCGGCACGCCGCAAGAACTGCGGCACGGCCTGCCACAGCGAGTGCTCGATGACGGCAAAGCCCCATTTCGCCTCGTCCACCGGGCTGGGCCGGCTGCGGCGAATCTCCTCGGTGTGCCAGGCCTCGGCGATAAGCCTTTGCAGGCGCTCGATGATGCGCTCACGTTCAGCCGGCAACAGGTCGCTATGATCCAGCGCAGTCAGTTGCGCGGCGATGGCATCGTATTTCTGGATCAGGGTACGCCGCGCCACTTCGGTGGGATGTGCGGTCAGCACCAGCTCGATGTCCAGGCGCCCAAGCTGGCGCGCCAGTTCATCGCGGCTATGCCCCTCGGCGAGCAGGCGCTGGAGCAGTTCGTCCAGCACGCGCAGCTCGAACGGCTCGGGCTCGTCCGCGCGGCGGCGACGTACGCGGTGTTGCTGCTCGGCGATATTGGCCAGGTTGAGGAACTGGTTGAAGGCGCGTGCCACGGGTAACAACTCATCGTCGTCGAGGTCGCCCAGGGTGCTGGTCAACTGCTCGGTACCCGCGGCAGAGCCGCTGCGACCGGCCTTGGCCGCCTTGCGTATGCGTTCGATCTTGTCGAGAAACTCGTCGCCCAACTGGGTGCAGATGGTATGCCCGAGCAGTTCGCCGAGCAGGTGCACCTCTTCACGCAGGCGCGCATCTATTTCCGCCATGTCGCACTCCTTCTTCTGACCATGGTCAACAGAGTGCCCAGCGCGCCAAGTTCTTACAAGGGTGCGACGCACCTCGAGGTTGCCTGGCGTGCCGGGTCTAGGCTTGTTGAAAGGCGCAGCGGATTCGCCAGCCGGCATCGCCTGCGCCCCGTAAGGAGCAACGACATGAGAATTCGCGAACTGGCAAGACACTGGGAGCAGAATGCCAAAGGGCAGCTGACCCCGACCCGCTATCACATCCATCTGGATGTCGAGTCGGCCGCGCGCCTGGCGGCGCTCACCGAAATGTATCCCAAGCATCACAGTGAAGAGCTGCTGGGTGAGCTGATCGGCGCCGCCCTGGAAGAACTGGAGGCCAGCCTGCCCTACGTCAAAGGCAACAGGGTCGTGGCCCTGGATGAGCAGGGCGACCCGCTGTACGAAGACGTCGGGCCGACGCCGCGCTTTCTGGCGCTGTCACGCAAGTATCTGCGCCAGTTCAGTGAGTCGGCCGAGGGCACGAATCACTGATGCCGCCGTGGCGCTCGTTCGATATATCGTTCAATTTCGTGCGCCCGGCATAAGCCAGCGCTCCCTCTGAAGCGCTTTCGGTGGCGACAATGGCGACACTCCCGCGCCTGTAGGGAGACTCGCCACAGTCGCTTATCGCCTCGAAATGCCTCGCCAAATCTTATGGATCCTGTAGATAAAACGCCTCGCGCGGCCTGATCGAGAGCCTTCGGCGAAGAGCCGGCAGGCAAATAACCTGACTGACCGGTCATCAGAAAAATCATGAGCAGGCTGTCTTTTTTTCTGAACCATTTCAAAAAGCTTCCGGTCCCAACTGCAGGTCCCTCGTGGCAAGCCGACGTCGCCAGGCCTCTGGTGAACGGGCAAGACGCTGGGACCAGTTGTCACGGATATCGTCATTCATAGGAGTGTTTCAAATGGAGTTAGCCGCCATGAAGACCCGTATCGAGAAAGCCCCGCGCCGCCTGCCGGGGATTAAACTCGCTGCCCTGGTACTGGGCAGTAGCCTGGTGCTCGCTGGCTGCGCCGGTAATCCGCCGACCGAGCAATATGCCGTGACGCAATCTGCCGTGAATGCGGCGATCAGCGCCGGTGGTACCGAGTTCGCCGCCGTGGAAATGAAGTCGGCGCAGGACAAGCTCAAGGAGGCCGAGCTGGCCATGCATGACAAGGAATACGAGAAAGCCCGTCGCCTGGCTGAACAGGCCGAATGGGATGCCCGACTCGCCGAGCGCAAGGCCCAGGCCGCCAAGGCCGAACAAGCGCTGCAGGACGCCCGTCAGGGTGTTCAGGAACTGCGTGAGGAAGGCATGCGCAACGCTCAGTGAGCGGCATGCCACCCACCCATTCGCTGACAGATCAAAGGATGAACGCCATGCGTAAACACGTGATGATCCCCGCCCTGCTGGCCCTGAGCGTCGGCCTTGCCGCCTGCTCGCACCAGCCCAACGCCAACCTGGAGTCGGCGCGTAGCAACTTCTCCTCGCTGCAGAGCGATCCGCAGGCGAGCAAGGTCGCCGCGCTGGAGACCAAGGAAGCCCAAGAGTGGCTGAACAAGGCCGACAAGGCCTACCTGGACAAGGAAGACGAGAAGAAGGTCGACCAACTGGCTTACCTGACCAACAAACGCGTCGAGGTGGCCAAGCAGACCATCGCCCTGCGCACCGCCGAAGCCGAGCTGAAGAACACCTCGGCGCAACGCGCCCAGGCCCTGCTCGATGCGCGTGATGCGCAGATCCGCAAACTGCAGGACAGCCTCAACGCCAAGCAGACCGAACGCGGCACCCTGGTGACCTTCGGTGACGTGCTGTTCGACTTCAACAAGGCCGAACTCAAGAGCAGTGCGCTGCCCAACATCACCCAGCTGGCGCGCTTCCTCCAGGAAAACCCGGAGCGCCAGGTGATCGTCGAGGGCTACACCGACAGCGTCGGCTCGGCCAGCTACAACCAGGGCCTGTCCGAGCGCCGCGCCGAGTCCGTGCGCCGCGCGCTGATTCGTGCCGGCGTGGAGCCGACTCGTATCGTCGCCCAGGGCTACGGCAAGGAGTATCCGGTTGCGGATAACTCCACCGACTCCGGCCGCGCGCAGAATCGTCGTGTGGAGGTGACCATCTCCAACGACAACCAGCCGGTGGCGCCACGCTCGTCTGTCGGTGCCTGAACGCGCTGCCGCACATGAAGAAACCCGCCTGATGGCGGGTTTCTTTTTGGCTGGCGCTCGTAGGGTGTGCAGAGGCGAGTGTCATCGGTGCGCGTGGCGCACCCTACGTAAGTGCCCTTGTCTTACTGCTCCAGCGCCGGAGTCTCTTGCCCCATGCAGCGCACGGCCTGCTTCTTGTTGTCCACCAGCACGCCGGTCAGCCCCTTCTGCTGCAGGTCGAACAGCACCAGCACGCCGTCGATGCACTGCGCCACCTGATTGGCCGGCTTCAGCGAAATCTTGTAGTCCTCGCCGGGGATGGTCTTGAGCATGGTGAAATCGGACAGCAGCAGGGCATCTTCCGGTTTGGCGAAATGCACGTAGCCGTAGTACCAGAGCACGCCGATGGTGCCGACGATGCTGGCGACACCCGTGAGGATCAGAGGGATGGGATTGCGTTCGGTCATTGCGGACTCTCTGTTGCGGATTCGGTAGCCGGCCCCAGCCGTTCGACGTAAGCCTGCGGCTGCGCGAAGAACGCCAGCAGCGATTGACGCCAGGCGGGCTCGGCAAAGGTTTGCACGTGCGGCCCACGGGTCGCCTGAAAGGCACGTGGCGGGCGCGCAGCTTGATACAAACGCTGGCCATTGGAAAGCGGCACGATCGTATCGTCAACACTGTGATAGATCAGCAAGGGCGTGCCCTGGATTCGATCGATGCTGTGAATCGCGCTGTCGCCATCCGGCACCAGCCAGGACAGCGGCACCTGCAACGGCCAGGTCAGCCAGGATCTGCTCAGGGCATGACGACCGACATCGCGGTAGCTGGCCGGCACACCATCCAGTGCGATGGCCTGCAAGCTCGACTGGCGCTCGGGTTGCTGCGCCAGGTAATGCACACCGAGGGCACCGCCGAGGCTCTGCCCCAGCAGGAACAGCGGCTTGCCCCTGACCTGCGGCGCCTGGTCGAGCCAGGTGAAGGCCGCGTCGATATCCTGATAGACCTCGGGCAAACGTGGCTTGCCCTCGGACAGGCCATAGCCACGGTAATCCAGCATCAGCACCTGGTAGCCCCGCTCCGGCAGCCAGTGCACGCCGCCCAGGTGCCAGGCCAGGTTGCCGCCATTGCCATGCAGGTGCAACACCGTGCCCCTGACCTCGACACCGGCCTTGGCCGGCAGCCACCAGGCGTGCAGGCGTGTGCCATCGGCGGCGCGCAGTTCGATGTCGCGGTACTCCAGACCGGCACGTTCGGGCGTGATCGGCAGCCCCGGCTCGGGATAGAACAGCAGAGCGCTGCAACCAGCAAGCCACAGGCTGGCCAGCAAAGATGCCAGCGCCCGCAGGCTACTTGCCACCGGCACGCACCTCTTCGCGGGCCTGCACGGTCGCCGCATAGACGCGCTCGGCCAGGCGCGAGAACGGCAGGCTCTGAATCCAGACCGTGCCGGTGCCCTTGAGCGTCGTCAGCAGGATCCCTTCGCCACCGAAGAGCATACTCTTGAGGCCGCCGGCCAGCGCGATGTCGTAGTCGATGCCGCTGCTGAAGGCCACCAGGCAGCCGGTGTCCAGGCGCAGGGTTTCGTTGTTCAGCTCCTTGCGGATCACCGTGCCGCCGGCATGCACGAAGGCCAGGCCGTCGCCTTCGAGCTTCTGCAGGATGAAGCCCTCGCCCCCGAAGAAGCCGGCACCCAGACGCTTGGCGAAGCTGATGCCGATGCGGGTGCCATGAGCCGCACAGAGAAAGGCATCCTTCTGGCAGATCAGGCGGCCGCCGATCTGGGTCAGGTCGATGGGCACCACGGTGCCGGGATATGGCGCGGCGAAGGCGACCCGCGCCTGGGTCTTCCCGCCATTGCTGAAGTGGGTCATGAACAGCGACTCGCCGGTGAGCATGCGCTTGCCGGCGCTCCACAGCTTGCCCAGCAGGCCGCTGGAGGAGCCGTCGCCCATGCGCGTTTCAAAGCGCACGCCGTCGGTCATGTAGTTCATCGCGCCGGCCTCGGCGATCACCGTCTCGCCGGGGTCGAGGATGATCTCCACCGATTGCGCCGATGCACCGAGGATTTCGTATTCGAGTTGATGGCTTGCCACGGACGCATCTCCTAGATCGATTGGGACGCAACGCTCATACGGTCGGAACGGTTTCCCGAACCTGCAAACAGACCACAGGATCAGCCAATCATTTGCGGCCGAGTATGCGCAGGATACGTAGGAACAGGTTGATGATGTCCATGTACAACGCCGCCGCGCTGTCGACCGCATTGTCCAGCGTCTTGGGAATCTGGTTGGCGCGGCCCCAGTCGTAGCCGATGTAACCACAGAAGATCAGCACAACGGCCCAATCAATGATGCTGTGATGGGTACGGAACACGAAGATTTCCACCAATTCCACGACGATCACCAGCAGCAAGGCCACGGTCAACGCCGAGGCAATGCGCCTGAAGAATGCTGGAAATAGCGTGCCCAGAATCATCATCCCCACCGTCACCAACGCAGTGATGCGGATTGCCTCATGCACTAGTTGCGGGTCGTAGCGGCTGACCACCAGATTGACGACCAGGCCGAACGGGACCACCACCAGGTTGTAACCGACGAAACTCACCAACGGATTGCTGGAGCGCGCGAACAGATAGACGCCGGTCATACACGAGGCGAAATAGCCGCCATAAAACAACCAAGGATTGAGGCTGCGTATCCAATCGGTGCTGATGTTACCCACCATCCACCAGTTGCACATGAAGCCCCAGAGCAGTGCCAGGCCAATGACCAGATTGTAGACAGCCGGGCTGATCAGCCGATCCGTGAGCTGTCCTTGTCGCTCGAAAACCCAGTGTTCCATGAGATAAGTCCTTTTATAGAAGTATTCGGGTGCCAGAGCGGCGCCGATCAGAGGATGTTGGCGTAGTCCGCCTCGATGCGGTCCAGGCTCAGGTGGTTGAGGAAGTTGGAGAAGCACATCCAGGCCGATAGCGCGTTCATGTCCTGGAACTGCGGCGGCAGGTACTTGGGCGGCAGCACCAGGCCCTCGTCCACCAGTTTGCGCAGGGTACGCATGTCTTCCAGGGTGGTCTTGCCGCAGAACAGCAGCGGGATCTGCTCCAGCTTGCCCTTGCGCACCGCCAGCTGGATGTAGTTGTAGATCAGGATGAAACCCTTCAGGTACGACAGGTCCTTGGTGAACGGCAGGCCGTTCGGCACGGAGCCGCGGAACACCCGGCTGGCATTGCTGTAGCCGCCTTCCAGGCCGTAGCCCTGTTCGCGGAAGAACTCGAATACCTCGAGAAAATCCGCGCCCTCCTCGGCCATGTGGATGGCACGGGTGCGGTTGGTGAGCTTGCGCAGGCGCGTCGGGTACGAGGCGAAGGCGATCACCTCCATGAGGATCGCCAGGCCTTCCTGGGTCACGGTGGACGACGGTGGACCCTTGGCCAGGAAGGTGCAGATCGGCTGGTTCAGACCATTGAGCGTGGTACCCACGTGCACCAGACCCTCGTGCACTTCCAGCGCCTTGACGTCGCGTTCATTGAAGCGCGCATCGCTGCGAATCTTGATGTAGTCGGCACCGGCTGCGGCGTCGGCGAGGATGCCGTCGGACTCGAACACGCGGATGGTATCGTCGCCGAACACGCCCGCCAGGCGCTGCTGCAGGATATTCACCGCATCGCTGGCGCCAAGCACCTTGGGCTCGTCTTCCAGATCGCCGCGGGCGGCGATGTTGTTGAGGTAGTCCGAGAGCATCAGACCCAGGTCGGCCAGGGTCGGATCACCGGCGTGGAAGGCATCGGAAGCCGCGCCATAGAGCTCCTGGCTGATCAGGCCGAAATCCTCGGTGCCGCGTGCTTCGAGCATGCGGATGACCATGCGGTATTCCTTGCACATGCGCCGCATGATCTGCCCGACCGGGTTGAACTGGCCGAGCTGGCGAGTGATGTCGCGCTCGATGTTCTGGAATTCCAGCTTCTTCGCCGCGGCATCGAAGGCCAGCGGCCGGCTCAGGTAATAGTCGCGATCCACAGCCGGCGGCTGCTTGCCCTTGGCCTTGAGAAAGCCATCGCGGATGCCGTCGTCCCACTTCACCGCATCGAGCACGCGGATGGGGGTCTGCGCCTCGACGATACGGTCGCTGAGGGCGCGAATGCAGAGTTGATAGTCGTCCAGTTTTTGCTGGCTGTTCATTGCGATTCCTATTCGGCCACCCGCTGGTAACGCGCCACCTCGACGAACAGATCGGCATTGGCCGGGTCGTCGAGGTAGGCGAACACCTTGTCCAGCGGGCTGGTGATCAGTGCCCCGTCAGCCTCGGGCATGGCGACGGTCTGCCCCTCCAGCAGGCCCTTGTCCATGTCCTGCAGGATGCGCTCGGTATCGAGGTTGTACACCACCAGCTCGTTGTCACGGGTCAATTCGAAACCGGCGATGGCGAAGTTGGCGCCCAGGCTTTTCGGCAGGCCGGCCGAGAGATACCAGCGGCGCCCGTGATGGGCGACAGTAAAGCCGAACTCTTCGAGGCTGCCCAGGTTATCCGGGCTGCCTTCGTAGATACGCGCCTCATAGAGGTTGGAGCCGGCGCGGGTGATTTCCAGATACAGCTGCTCGCCCCACTCGTCCTGCCGGGTCCATTCGCCCAGCAGCGGAATCGGCGCGGCTTCGTTGGCCGGGATCGGGTCCTTGAAGGTGACCAGGCAACCACTCAACAGCAGGAACGACAGGGCGACCAGTGCGCGCCAGGCTTTCATTACGCTCTCCTTGTGCAGGCCGTTCGACCTGATGGTTACAACCCCAGAACCAGATTCATATAGCGTTTAAGGATGGCCAGCATTCCCTGGCTGTCCAGATGATCCACGCCGTCCAGCAGGCCCTGATACTCCATCCGCACGATGGTGGCCGTCAACAGCACGGCATCCTGTTCGGGCTGGCGCGAACCGAGCACCTCGAAGAAGTGGGTCACGCCCTGCTGCAGGATCTGCCGGTGGGCACGCACCAGCTCACGCAGACGCGGATTGAGCAACGCCTCCTGCTGGAATGCCTGCTCGGCGATCAGATGGTCACGACGCTCGCGCAACTGGTGCTGCACGTACTGCACGGCCAGTTCGGCGATCTCCTCTGCCAGTTGCCGACGTGCCTGCTCACTGCCATCCAGACGCCCGACCATCTCCTCCAGCGTACCCTGGGTACTGGCCCAGAACGCCGCCATGTGAGCGGCGCTGCGCTCGACGAACTGGGCGAAGGTGTCGGTGATCAGGTCGTCGATGTCCTTGAAGTAGTAGGTCGTGGCCGACAACGGCACCTGCGCCTCGGCGGCTACCGCACGATGGCGCACGGCGCGCACGCCTTCGCGCACGACGATGCGCATGGCGGCATCGAGAATCGCCTGGCGGCGTTGCTCGCTGCCCTGGCGACTGGCCTTGCGGCCCTGGTACTGGACGCTTTCGGCGACGGCGTTGGCCGCCTGGGTGGCATTCGGGGACGCAGGTACGGAGCTCACGATGGTTCCTCTACGCTCGGGTCATGGCAAGGAGAGTAATGGGTTGGGCGGGCAACCAAAAGGCTCCGTTTCGCTTGCAGGCACAGCGCCCGGCGAAAACGCCGCGAAAGGTGGAACGACAGGTAGCAAAAAGCCGCCCGAGGGCGGCTTCGTGTTCTGCCATCAGGCCTGCGGACGCATGTGCGGGAACAGGATGACGTCGCGGATCGACGGCGAGTTGGTCAGCAGCATCACCAGGCGGTCGATGCCGATGCCTTCACCGGCGGTGGGCGGCATGCCGTACTCCAGGGCGCGGACGAAGTCGGCGTCGTAGTGCATGGCCTCGTCGTCACCGGCGTCCTTCTCGGCCACCTGGGCGAGGAAGCGCTCGGCCTGATCCTCGGCGTCGTTGAGCTCGGAGTAGGCGTTGGCGATCTCGCGGCCACCGATGAACAGCTCGAAGCGGTCGGTGACGTTGGGATTCTGGTCGTTGCGGCGGGCCAGCGGCGAAACCTCGAACGGATACTCGGTGATGAAGTGCGGCTGCTCCAGCTTGCTCTCCACCAGCTCCTCGAAAATCATCACCTGCAGTTTTCCCAGGCCTTCGTGGCCGAGCACCTTGGCACCGGCCTTCTTGGCGATGGCGCGAGCCTTGTCGACGTCGTTCAGATCGGCTTCGCTGATATCCGGGTTGTACTTGAGGATCGAGTCGTACACCGACAGGCGCACGAACGGCTCACCGAAATGGAACACCTTGTCGCCGTACGGCACGTCGGTAGTGCCCAGCACCGCCAGAGCCAGCTCGCGGAACAGCTCCTCGGTCAGGTCCATGTTGTCGCGGTAGTCGGCGTAGGCCTGGTAGAACTCGAGCATGGTGAACTCGGGGTTGTGCCGGGTCGAAACGCCTTCGTTACGGAAGTTGCGGTTGATCTCGAACACTTTCTCGAAACCGCCGACCACCAGACGCTTGAGGTACAGCTCCGGGGCGATGCGCAGGAACATGGCCATGTCCAGGGCGTTATGGTGAGTCTCGAACGGCTTGGCCGCCGCGCCACCCGGGATGGTCTGCAGCATCGGGGTTTCCACCTCGAGGAAGCCGCGCTCGTTGAGGAAACGGCGGATGTGTGCGATCACCTGCGAGCGTACGCGGAAAGTGTGGCGGGTTTCCTCGTTGACGATCAGGTCGACGTAGCGCTGGCGGTAGCGCTGCTCGGTGTCGGTCAGGCCGTGGTGCTTGTCCGGCAGCGGGCGCAGCGACTTGGTCAGCAGACGCACGCTGGTCATGTTCACGTACAGGTCGCCCTTGCCGGAACGCGCCAGGGTGCCTTCGGCGGCGATGATGTCGCCCAGGTCCCAGGTCTTGATCGCTTCCAGGGTCTCGGCCGGCAGGCCCTTGCGGTCGACATAGACCTGCAGGCGCCCGGAGGTGTCCTGCAGCACCATGAAGGCGCCGCGGTTGAGCATGATGCGACCGGCGATCTTGACCGGAATGGCAGCGGCCTCCAGCTCTTCCTTGCTCTTGCCCTCGTACTGTTTCTGCAGCTCGCCACACAGGCTGTCGCGACGGAAATCGTTGGGGAAGGCAATGCCCTGCTCACGCACGGCGGCAAGCTTTTCCTTGCGCTGGGCAATCAGCTTGTTTTCTTCGTGCTGGCGCTCTTCGTGGCTGAGGCTGGGCTGGTCGAGTTGTTGGTCGCTCATGGCGGGTCGTCCCGGTCAAATCATCGTTCTTGAAAGGTCGCTGCACAGCTCGAGCGGGGGCCTCCATCTGGAGGCGCATCCGCTTCAGCTTGCAGCTTATGGCTTGAAGCTTGCGGCTGCTTTAGAGCCCCTGCTTGAGGCTGGCCTCGAGGTAGCCGTCGAGGTCGCCGTCGAGCACCTTCTGGCAGTCGCTACGCTCGACACCGGTACGCAGGTCCTTGATGCGCGAATCATCGAGCACGTAGGAGCGGATCTGATGGCCCCAGCCGATGTCCGACTTGCTGTCTTCCAGGGCCTGCGAGGCGGCGTTGCGCTTCTGCATCTCCAGTTCGTACAGCTTGGCCCGCAGCATCTTCATCGCGGTGTCCTTGTTGGCGTGCTGGGAACGTTCGTTCTGGCAGGCCACCACGGTGTTGGTCGGCACGTGGGTGATACGCACCGCCGAGTCGGTGGTGTTGACGTGCTGACCACCGGCACCGGAGGAGCGGTAGGTATCGATGCGCAGGTCGGCCGGGTTGATCTCGATCTCCACCTTGTCGTCGATCTCGGGGGACACGAACACCGCCGAGAACGAGGTGTGGCGACGGGCGCCGGAGTCGAACGGGCTCTTGCGCACCAGGCGGTGCACGCCGATCTCGGTGCGCAGCCAGCCGAAGGCGTACTCGCCCTTGATATGTACGGTGGCGCCCTTGATGCCGGCGACTTCACCCTCGGACAGCTCGACGATCTCGGCACTGAAGCCGCGCTTGTCGGCCCAGCGCAGGTACATGCGCAGCAGGATGTTGGCCCAGTCCTGCGCCTCGGTGCCGCCGGAGCCGGCCTGGATGTCCAGGTAGCAGTTGTTGGCGTCCATCTCGCCGCTGAACATGCGGCGGAACTCCAGCTGCTCGAGGATTTCGCGCAGGCGCTCGACTTCGGCGACGATGTCGTTCACTGCACCTTCGTCGTTTTCTTCGGCGGCCATTTCCAGCAGGTCGCGGGAATCGGCCAGGCTGCCGGTAAGGTCGTCGATGGTTTCGACGATCTGCGCCAGCATGGCGCGCTCACGGCCCAGGGCCTGGGCATACTCGGGCTTGTTCCAGACGCTGGCGTCTTCCAGTTCGCGGTTTACTTCGACCAGACGATCATGCTTGTGATCGTAGTCAAAGATACCCCCGAATTGACTGGGTTCGCTCGGACAGGTCCTTGATGGCGTTGAGGATCGGATTGATTTCCATGGTAGTCGGCGCTCGCGGCAAATCGGACGGAAAAGCCGGCGATTATACCCGAGCCGACACGGGCTGGCAGCCCGTTCCGACTGACCAATCAGCGGTCTCTGGATCAACGGCGCAGTTCTTGGCACGCCCCCGCGCAAAGGACAGCACAAAGCCAACAGCTTCGCCCCGAGGCGGGGCTCCTACACAACGCAGCTCACGCCTCCCGTAGGAGCGGCGCCTCGCCGCGAACCTGCAATTGCACGGCCGGCAGCACAGGACGCAGCGCGTCCTCCTTGATCATCTGCGCGGCCTTCTCCGCGATCATCAGCACCGGCGAGCAGGTATTGCCCGAGACGATGCTCGGCATGATCGACGCATCGACGACCCGCAAGCCGCCGATACCATGCACGCGCAGGCGAGCATCGACCACCGCGCCCTGCCCCTGTCCCATCGCGCAGGTGCCCACCGGATGGAAGATGGTGGTGCCGATCTCGCCGGCCGCGCGCTGCAGGTCTGCCTGACTCTGGTACTGCGGCCCGGGCTTGTACTCCTCGGGCCGGTAGCCAGCCAGCGCAGGCGCGGCGACGATGCGCCGGGTCAGGCGAATGGCGTCGGCCGCCACCTGCAGATCGCGCTCGTCACTCAGGTAGTTGGGCTGGATCGATGGCGCGACGGCTGCGTCAACAGAGGTGATGGCGACACGCCCACGACTATGCGGGCGCAGGTTGCACACCGAGGCGGTAAAGGCCGGGAAATCGTGCAAGGGCTCGCCAAAGCGCTCCAGCGACAGCGGCTGCACGTGATACTGCAGGTTGGCACGCGCCTGGCCGGGGTCGGATTTGGCGAAGGCGCCCAACTGACTGGGCGCCATGGACAGCGGCCCACTGCGCTTGAGCAGGTATTCCAGGCCCATGCCCAGCTTGCCCCAGGGCGTGGCGACGATGCGATTGAGCGTCTTCACCCCCTCGACGCGGTAGATCAGGCGCAATTGCAGGTGATCCTGCAGGTTCTCGCCGACGCCCGGCAGCTCATGCTTCACGCCGATGCCCAGGCGCTCGAGCAGCGGCCGCGGGCCGATACCGGAACGCTGCAGCAAGGCCGGCGAGCCGATGGCGCCGGCGCAGAGAACGATCTCGCGGCGCGCCGCCACCCGTAGCGCCCGCCCCTGCCAGCGCAGCCACAGCGCACTGGCGCGGCCGCCCTCCAGCTCCAGGCGCTCGGCTTCGGCGCCGGTCAGCACCCGCAGGTTGGGACGCTGGCGAATATCGCGGAGAAAGGCCTTGGAGGCGTTCCAGCGCACGCCGCGTTTCTGGTTGACCTGAAAGTAGCTGCAGCCCTCGTTGTCGCCGCCATTGAAGTCATCGATGCGGGCGATGCCGCTCTGCGCCGCCGCCTCACGGAAGGCTTCGAGAATGTCCCAGGACAGGCGCTGGCGCTCGACCCGCCACTCGCCATCGCCACCATGCAGGTCGCTGGCGCCGGCAAAGTGATGTTCCGATCGCTTGAACAGCGGCAGCACGTCACGCCAGGCCCAACCGGGATTGCCGGCCGCCGCCCAACCGTCGTAATCGGCCGCCTGGCCACGCATGTAGATCATGCCGTTGATCGACGAACAGCCGCCGAGCACCCTGCCGCGCGGGTACTTCAGCGCGCGCCCGTGCAGGCCGGGGTCGGCCTCGGTGTTGTAGCACCAGTCGGTGCGCGGGTTGCCGATGCAATAGAGGTAACCGACGGGAATATGGATCCAGGGGTAGTTGTCGCGCCCACCGGCCTCGATCAGCAGTACGCTGACGCCAGGGTCGGCAGACAGCCGATTGGCCAGCAGGCAGCCGGCCGGGCCGGCACCGACGATCAGGTAGTCATAACTGTCCAGGGGCGTCTGCGCCATGAGCATCCTCGCAAGGCTCGGGTATCCAGACTCAGAGACTAGCCGGCGACATGCGAAGGCAGAATGATCTTTTGGTCGGACATAAGGGCCATGAATGACGCGTGCATGATCGCCACGGCGCGGGCGATCCAACCGCTCGGCCTTGTCGTTACACTAGGGATGTCCCTCCAGAGCCCGCTGCGATGCCGTCCACGCCACCCAAGCCGCTCCCCGTCGTCGAACAGCCGCGCGGCTGGCAGCGCTGGCTGCCCGGCCTGCAGGTACTCAGGCACTACCAGATGGCCTGGCTGCCCAAGGACCTTGCCGCCGGGCTGGTGCTGACTGCCATGCTGGTGCCGGTGGGCATCGCCTACGCCGAAGCCTCCGGGGTGCCGGGCATCTACGGCCTGTACGCGACCATGGTGCCGCTGCTGGCCTACGCCCTGTTCGGCCCGAGCCGGATTCTGGTGCTCGGACCGGACTCGGCGCTCACCGCCGTGATTCTCGCCGTGGTGCTGCCCCTGTCGGCCGGCGAGCCGATGCGCGCGGTGATCCTGGCCAGCATGATGGCGGTGGTGGCCGGGCTCACCTGCATCGTCGCGGGCCTGCTGCGCCTGGGCTTCATCACCGAACTGCTGTCCAAGCCGATCCGCTACGGCTACATGAACGGCATCGCCCTGAGCGTGGTGATCAGCCAGACACCCAAGCTGTTCGGCTTTTCCATCGACAGCCAGGGGCCGGTGCAGGACATCTGGGCCATCGCCAACGCCCTGTTGGCGGGCCTGGTCAACTGGCCCAGCTTCATCGTCGGTGGCGGCACCCTGGCGCTGATCCTCGCACTCAGGCGCTTCAGGCGATTGCCCGGAATCCTCATCGCGGTCACGCTCGCGACGCTGGCGGTGGACCTGCTGGACCTCGGCCAGCACGGTGTCGCGACACTGGGCGAGCTGCCGCAGGGTCTGCCGAGCTTCACCCTGCCCTGGCTCAGCGGCGTCGATCTGGCCAGCGTGGTACTGGGCGGCGTGACGGCAGCCCTGGTGGCCTTCGCCGACACCAGCGTGCTGTCGCGCACCTATGCCGCGCGCAGCGGGCGCTATGTCGACCCCAACCAGGAAATGGTCGGCCTGGGCGCAGCCAATCTGATTGGCGGCTTCTTCCAGGGTTTTCCCGTCAGCAGCAGCGCCTCGCGTACACCGGTGGCCGAGGCCGCAGGGGCGCAGACGCAGCTGACCGGCGTGGTCGGTGCCCTGGCAGTGGCCGGACTGCTGATCGCCGCCCCGAACCTGATGCAGTACCTGCCTGCCAGCGCCCTGGCAGCCGTGGTGATCGCCGCGGTGATCGGCCTGTTCGAGATCGCCGACCTCAAGCGCATCTTCCGCGTGCAGCAGTGGGAGTTCTGGCTGTCGATGGCCTGTTTCGCCGGCGTGGCCACCTTCGGCGCCATCCCCGGCATCGGCATCGCCGTGCTGCTGGCGGTGATAGAATTTCTCTGGGACGGCTGGCGCCCCTACTATGCGGTGCTTGGCCAGGTCGACGGCATTCGCGGCTTCCACGATATCGAGCGTCACCCCGAAGCCCGCCTGGTGCCCGGCCTGGTGTTGTTTCGCTGGGACGCACCGCTGTTCTTCGCCAATGCCGAACAGTTTCAGCAGTGCGTACTCAAGGCCATCGCCCAGTCACCGACGCCGGTGCGCCGCCTGGTGGTGACGGCCGAACCGGTGACCAGCATCGACGTGACCTCCGCCGACATGCTCGCCGAGCTGGAGCAGATGCTGGCCGATGCCGGCATCGAGCTGCATTTCGCCGAGGTCAAGGGCCCGGTCAAGGACAAGCTGCGCCGCTTCGGCCTGCTGCGCGAGCACGGCGAGCAACGCATCCAGCCCACGGTGGGTGCCGCCGTCGATGCCTATCTGGCCGACCACGGCATCGACTGGTCCGGCGAGGCGCCACCACAAGGCCGGAGCTGGCACGCCGACTGAGGGCAGGCTCAGACGCGCGCCGCCTCCAGACGCACCTGGGCCTCCAGCTCGCTCTTCAGCGCCGGCGGCAACCGCAGCTGGCGCGCCAGCTCTTCGAGGTAGGCGCGCTCCATGAAGTGTTCCTCGTCCACCATCAGCACGCTGGCCAGGTACATTTCCGCGGCCATTTCCGGTGTGCTGGCAGCGCGCGCCACATCGGCCGGGTCCAGCGGCTTGTTCAGCTCGGCGTGCAGCCAGGCTTGCAGCTCGGCATCCTGCGCCAGCTTGCCCAGCTCTTCCTCGATCAGTTGACGCTCGCGCTCGTCGACATGGCCATCGGCCTTGGCCGCCGCCACCAGAGCCTTGAGGATGGCGTGGCTGTGTTGCTCGGCCTGCGGCGCCGGCAGACGATCGAGCGTCTGCGGCTCGACTGGCTGCGCGCCACCCTGCTGGGGCTGTTGCGCCTGCCAGTTGCCGTAGGCCTTGTAGGCCAGCACGCCCAGCGCGGCCAGGCCGCCATAGACCGCCACCTTGCCACCGACCTTGCGCACCCGCTTGTTGCCCAGCAGCATGGCCAACGCAGCACCACCGCCGGCGCCCTTGAGCATCGAGCCGAGGTCACTGCCACCGCTTTTGCCTGCACCGCCGCCGAGCAGGCCACCCAGCGCGCCGCCGAGCCCGGACGAGGCGCCACCAGCACCTTTCTGTTGCAGCAGGTCCTGGCCGGATTTGAGCAGTTGATCGAGCAGATTGCGGGTATTCATCGCGGACTCTCCTGAGAAATGGGCACCGGAGCATCCGACCCTGGATAGCCCAGGGAAATTCCGGATGCCCCAACCGGCAGCGGTCGAGGTGACGAAAGTTTCTAGCAGAGTTCGCCGCTACCAGCCCGGCATATTGGTAACGCCGGATTTCATCGCCGCCGCAATCAACGCGGGGCGATATGCGCCACCATCAGCTGCACGCTCTCGTTGCCGCGAAACTCGTTGAGGTCGAGCTTGTACGCCACTTCGGCCCAGCGCAGCGTCGGGTTGGGCCAGACCTCGCGGTCGATGTTGAAGGCGATGCCGTCGAGCTGCACGCTGCCGCACTCGGTCTTGAGCACCAGTTTCAGGTGCCGCTCGCCGACGATGCGCTGGCCCACGATCTGGAACACGCCATGGAACAGCGGCTCGGGGAAATGCTGACCCCAGGGCCCGGCGTTACGCAGGGCGCGAGCCAGTTCCAGATGGAACTCGGTGGCGTCGAGCTGGCCGTCGGACAGCAGGCGGCCGGTCAGGTCGTCCTCGCACAGCTGGCGACGCACCTCGGCATCGAAGGCGGCGGCGAAGGCGCCGAAGTTGGCTTGCGGCAGCGACAGGCCGGCGGCCATGGCATGCCCGCCGAACTTGCTGATCAGCCCCGGATGGCGCGCCGCCACGGCGTCCAGTGCATCGCGGATATGCAGCCCCGGCACCGAGCGTGCCGAGCCCTTGAGCATGCCCTCACCGGCATCGGCGAAGGCGATGGCCGGGCGGTGATAACGCTCCTTCAGACGCGAGGCGAGGATGCCGATCACCCCCTGGTGCCAGTCCGGCTCGAACAGGCACAGGCCGAACGGCATGTCCTCAAGCGGCAGGTCCTTGAGCTGGGCCAGCGCCTCGCGCTGCATGCCCTGCTCGATGGCCTTGCGATCCTGGTTGAGCTGATCGAGCTGCACCGCCATGTCGCGGGCCAGCGCCTCGTCGTCGCAGAGCAGGCATTCTATCCCTAAGCTCATGTCGTCCAGGCGCCCGGCCGCATTCAGCCGCGGGCCGAGGATGAAACCGAGGTCGGTGGAAGTGATGCGCCGGTGGTCGCGCCCGGCCACTTCGAGTATCGCGCGCAGCCCGGGCCGCGCCCGACCGGCACGAATACGCGCCAGCCCCTGGTGCACCAGGATGCGGTTGTTGGCATCCAGCGGTACCACGTCGGCGACGCTGCCCAGCGCTACGAGGTCGAGCAGCTCGCCCAGGTTCGGCTCCTGGCGGCTGGCGAACCAGCCCAGCTCGCGCAGGCGCGCGCGCAGCGCCAGCAGCACGTAGAACATCACCCCGACACCGGCCATGGCCTTGCTCGGGAAGTCGCAGCCCGGCTGGTTGGGGTTGACGATGGCATCGGCGGCCGGCAGTTCCGGGCCCGGCAGGTGGTGGTCGGTGACCAGCACCTTGAGCCCGGCGGCCTTGGCCGCGGCCACGCCATCGACGCTGGAGATGCCGTTGTCCACGGTCAGCAGCAGATCGGGCTGGCGCTGCAGCGCCACGGCGACGATTTCAGGGGTCAGGCCGTAGCCGTACTCGAAGCGGTTCGGCACCAGGTAATCCACGTGCGCGGCGCCGAGCAGGCGCAGGCCAAGCACGCCGACCGAACTGGCAGTGGCGCCGTCGGCATCGAAGTCGCCGACGATGAGAATGCGCTGGCGCCGCGCCAATGCCTCGACCAGCAGTTCGACGGCCGCGTCTATGCCCTTGAGCTGCTGGTACGGAATCAGCCGCGCCAGGCCCTTGTCCAGCTCCTCGGCGGACTGCACGCCACGGGCGGCGTAGAGGCGGGTGAGCAGCGGCGGCAGGTTGCCCAGGTCGGGCAGGCTTGCGGGTAGGGGACGTAGATCGATGCGCATGGGTATTCCGTATGGCGCTGCGCGTCAGCCGACGCCCAGTGCTTGAGTCAAAGCGAAGTGGCGGCGCGGGCGGCCTGGTCGTAGAGGCCGGACATGGCCCTGAGCATGCCGGCCAGGCGATGGATTTCCTCGGGGTCGATGTTGAGGTTCTCGAACGAGGCGATCAGGCATTCGCGGCGGATGTCGGCGTACTCCTGGCACAGGGCACGGCCCTTTTCGGTGGTGCGGTAGAACATCTCCTTGCCCTGCTTCTCGCCCTCCACCAGCGCCAGCTTGGCCAGTTTCTTCAGCGCGTAGGTAACGGTATGGGTGTCTTCGATGTTCAGCAGCAGGCAGATGTCCGCCTGGCGCTTGGCGCGATCGCGGCTGGTCAGGCTGTGCAGGACCATCACGTCGAGGGCGTTCATCTCCACTTCGCCGGCCGCGCGCATGCAGCGCTCCATCCAGCGCAGAAAGGCGTTGCTGGAGATGATGATGGCGAACTCGAGTTCGGAGAGCTCCTGCGACTGCTCGGCCAGGTGGGCCGACGCCACGATGGGCGAACGCGGAGAACGGGTGGATTTGGCATCAACCATCGTGCGATCCATGACTGCGAACGGCCGCGCGGGCCGCAGGTGAAAGTTGACTGGCAAGCATACAGCAAAGCACAGGGACCACGGACCAGGACCGCTCGGGATATTTTCAAAAACATATTGATGTTTTATCGATATTTTATCATCGTTATGCCAACGAGATTCCCAACCCGAACCTTCGGGCCACGTCAAAAACAACCAGAGGATTCCGATGAGCCGCCTGCTCCTGAACTGCGATATCGGCGAAAGCTATGGCGCCTGGACCATGGGTCTGGATGCCGAAGTGATGCCCTTCATCGACTGCGCCAACATCGCCTGCGGCTTTCATGCCTCGGAGCCGCTGACCATGCGCCGCACCGTGGCGCTGGCGGTCGAGCATGGCGTGCGCATCGGTGCCCACCCCGCCTACCCCGATCTGGCCGGTTTCGGCCGCCGCTCGATGGCCTGCAGCCCGGACGAGATCGAAGCCATGCTGCTCTATCAGATCGGCGCGCTCGACGGCATCTGCCGCGCCCAAGGCACGCGGGTCAGCTACGTCAAACCGCACGGCGCGCTGTACAACGACATGATGCGCGAACCGGCCAAGCTGCGTGCGGTGATGCGCGCCGTTGCCGCCTATGACCGCGGCCTGCCGCTGATGCTGATGGCCACCCGCGACGACCGGGCGCCGCAGGCGATGGCGGACGAGTTGGGCCTGCAGCTGTGGTTCGAGGCATTCGCCGACCGCGCCTACGACGCCAATGGCATGCTGCTGGCGCGCAGCCTGCCCGGCGCGGTGCACCATGGCGCGGAAACCATCGTCGCCCAGGCCATGGCCCTGGCGCGCGGCGAGGCGTTGAGCGCCAGTGACGGCAGCGCCCTTTATCTGCGCGCCGATACCCTCTGCGTGCACGGCGACAACGCCGCCTCGGTGGCGGCGGTGCAGCGTATCCGCGCCGCCCTGCAGAGCCTGCCGACATGACCCCGCGCATCGAGGTGGTGGGCATCGACAGTCTGATCCTGCGCCTGTTCGAGCAGATCGAGGAAAGCAACATGCCCTGGCTGCTGGCAGCCAGCGAGCGCCTGCGGACCGTCTTCGGCCCGGCGCTGGTCGATCTGGTGCCGTCCTACACCACCCTGCTGCTGCACTATGACCTGCAGCAGCTGGACGACCGCCAGGCCCGCGCGCTGATCGCCCAGGCCTTCGACAATCTCTCTCCGCAGGCCGAGAGCAGCGGTCGCGAGCTGCAAATACCGGTGTGGTATCACCCCAGCGTCGGTCCCGAGCTGGCGCTGCTCGGCCAGCGCAGCGGGCTGGGCAGCGACGGCGTGATCGAGCGCCACAGCGCACGCAGCTATCAGGTCTTCGCCCTCGGTTTCGCGCCCGGCTTCGCCTTCATGGGCCTGGTCGACGAGTGCCTGGCCAGTCCGCGCCTGAGCACGCCTCGGCAACGCGTCGCCGCCGGCAGCCTCGGCATCGCCGACCGCCAGACCGCCATCTACCCGCTGGTCTCCCCCGGCGGCTGGAACCTCATCGGACGCAGCCCCAGCCAACTCTTCGACCGCCAGCTGGATGGCTACAGCCTGCTGCGGCCAGGCGACAGGGTGCGCTTCGTGCCCATCGAGCGCGACGAGTTCGTGCGCCTGGGTGGCGACGACACGCCCTTCGAGGTGACGCCATGAGCCTTCTGGTGGAACGCAGCGGCGCCCTCGCCAGCCTGCAGGACGGCGGTCGCTTCGGCGTGCGCCACCTCGGTGTGACCCAGGGCGGCAGCGCCGACTGGTGCTCGCACTACTGGGCCAACTGGCTGCTGGGCAACCCACTGACGGCGCCGGTGATCGAAATCGTTCTGGGCAACTTCGAGCTGCTCGCCGAGCATGACGGCTATCTCGCCCTCACCGGAGCCGACCTCGGCGCCAGCCTCGACGGACAGGCGCTGGCGCCGGGCTGCAGCTTCCCCATCGCCAAGGGGCAGCGTCTGCGCTTCGCCCAGCCGCATCGGGGGGTACGAGCCTATCTGGCGGCACCTGGCGGTTTTCGTGCCCCGGCCACACTCGGCAGCTGCGCCACGGTGCCGCGCGAAGCGCTCGGCGGCCTGCAGGGCGACGGCCGCCTGCTGGCGGTCGGCGATCGTTTGCACGGGCAACAGGTCGAGCCACACATCCGCCGCACCGCGCCGATTCCGGAGACAGGCGGCAACACCGAGCTGCCGGTAGTGCTGGGCGCGCAGATCGGCGATTTCAGCGGCCAGAGCCTGTTCGATGCCTTCAACTGCGAGTGGCGGGTCGACCAGCGCGCCGACCGCATGGGCATTCGTCTGTGCGGCCCGGTACTGCAGTGCGCACGCCAGTCGATGGTCTCCGAAGGTGTGCCGCTGGGGGCGATCCAGGTACCCAGCGATGGCCAGCCCATCGTGCTGCTCAACGACCGCCAGACCATCGGCGGTTACCCGCGCCTCGGCGCGCTCACCCCGCTGGCGGTGGCGCGTCTGGCGCAGTGCCTGCCGGGCGACCGGGTACGCCTGCGCCCTGTCGCTCTGGAAGCGGCGCAACGCCAGCAACGCGAACTGCTCGCACAGTGGCAGACGCCCTGATTCACCGAGAAAAACATCCGGCCCGACGACGGGTCGGCACAACAACGACAAGAAACACCACTCACGCCCGCACTGCGGGCGCTTCAACTACCTGCCCCATACATCAAGAACAACAGTGAGAAGGTAATTCCATGCAACCCACCCAGCCCCTTGCCGGCCATACGCCGGGCAGCCAACGCAACGTCCTTCGCGGCGCCATATTCATCATGGCCACCTCGTCCATCGGCCCGGCCTTTCTGACCCAGACATCGCTGTTCACCGAGAAGTACCTGGCCAGCTTCGCCTTCGCCATCCTCATCTCGCTACTGATCGATATCGGCGCCCAGCTCAATATCTGGCGGGTGATCACCGTCGCCAACCTCCGCGGCCAGGACGTCGCCAACCGCGTGCTGCCGGGTATCGGCCATCTGATCTCGGCCTTCATCGTGCTCGGCGGCATCGCCTTCAACATCGGCAACATCGGTGGCGCAGGGCTGGCCATGAACGTGATCTTCGGTATACCGCCGATTCTCAGCTCGCTGATCGCCGCCGTGCTGATCATCGCCATCTTCATGCTGCGCAACGCCAAGCGGATCATGGACGGGCTGATGCAGCTGTTCGGTCTGGTGATGCTGTGCATGATCGGCTACGCCATGCTGCAGTCCAATCCGCCGCTGCAGGACGTGCTGCTGCGCAGCATTCAGCCGGACGACCCGCTGATCCTGCTACTACCGATCGTCACCCTGGTCGGCGGTACCGTCGGCGGCTACATCTCCTTCTCCGGCGGCCATCGCCTGGTCGAGGCCGGCATCACCGGCGTGGAGAACGTCGGTGTGGTCACCCGCGCCGCCGTCACCGGCATCCTCACCACCGGCGTGGTGCGCATCTGCCTGTTCCTCGCCGCGCTGGGCGTGGTCAGCCAGGGCCTGACGCTGGACCCGAGCAACCCGGCAGCATCGGTGTTCGCCCACGCCATGGGCACGGTCGGCTACAAGGTGTTCGGCGTGGTGCTGCTGGCGGCGTCGCTGTCCTCGGTGATCGGCGCCGCCTATACCAGCGTCAGCTTCATGTATTCACTGCACCCGAGCATCCGCACGCACAATCAGCGCGTGGTGATCGCCTTCATCGCCTGCTCCACGCTGATCTACAGCCTGGTCGGGCAGCCGGTGAAGGTGCTGGTGGTGGCGGGCGCGCTCAATGCCCTGGTGCTGCCGCTGGCGCTGGGCTGCATCCTGTGGGCCGCGAAGAAGCCGAGCATCGTCGGCAGCGACTACCGCCACCCGAACTGGATGCTGGCCTTTGGCGTGCTGGCCATCGTCGCCACGGCGGTGGGCGTGGGCCTGTCGTTCAACGCGCTGCTGCAGTTCTGGCAATCCTGAGAATCGCCCCGGCGAGCCGCCTCAGCCGCGCTCGCCGGCCAGCCACTCCAGCGGGATTTCGTGCTGGCCGCGCTCGTCCGTGACGAACAATTCGCCATCGCTGATCATCACGCTCCAGGTCAGCGAGCGCGGCAGGTCCAGGGCCAGGTCGGCCAGCGCTTCCTGGCCGAGGGCGACCACATTGATGTTCTTCAGGCTGCGCACCGGATCGAGGCACTTGCCCTGCCATACACGCAGGTTGCCGTAGGCCACCAGGCTAAACTTCTCGGTACGCCGCGAGCACCAGGTGATGCGCTCGCTGTCCGGCTGGCCCACTTCAATCCAGTGCAGCACGCGATCGTCCAGGCTCTTCTCCCACAGCGCCGGCTCGTCGACATCCGACAGGCCGCGGCCGAACGCCAGTTGCTCGTGATAGAACAGCGCATAGGCGATCAGCCGCGCCGCCAGACGCTCCTCGGTCTCCGAGGGATGCCGGGCGACGGTGAAACGCAGGTTTTCATAAACGCTGCGGTCCATGTCGGTGAGGTTCAGTTCGATCTTGTAGGTGGTCGATGGCAGGGCCATGGCGGGCTTCTTGGCTGGTCGGGAAGGCGGCAAGTCTAGCGCGAATTGCCATCCCGGTGCCGACGCATGGGGATGAACGGGTTGGCAAATGACCGAGCACGCGGTTGTCAGCCCGCACGCTGATCCGTATAAAGCGCCACGCCGGGTCATTGATGATCGATGGCCCTCAGGGAAGCGTTTTTACAAGGAGGTATCATGGAGACCATCTTCATTCTGTTAGTCGCGGCAGCCGTCATGGCCTTGGTGGTCTCGGTGCTGATCTCGCCCTCGGGGGGAGGCCCGGAGCCTCGCCTGGCCGTTGCCGGAACACCGGCCCGCCTGACACTGACCGAGGTCGCTCAGGTCAATCGCATCGCCATGTTGCGCCTGCTCTCCCCTGAACTCGCGCTGCAGCTGGCCGCGCGCCTGGAAGGTGATGCCTGGCAAGTCGCCAATGCCCCTCTGTATGCGACGCTCTGGCAGCGCGGCCGGCTGGATGAAGCACAGGCACTGCGTTCGCGCCTGGACCCTCATCACAGCCATCAGGCATTGGTCACGCTGCTCAAGGAACTGGTCGACGCAGAGAAGGACGATGAGGCTGCGGCGCTACTGGAGCGCCTAGGCGAGGCGCTACCCGAGGAGCCGCTGCTGCGCTCGGCACTGCTGGCCGCCCAGGGCAAACCCGAGGACGCCCGCAGTGAACTGGAACACCTGCTACGCGGTGAACGCCTCTCCGAACTGCAGTGGCTGGAGTTGGCACGCCTGCAACGCGAGCAGGGCGATGCCGATGCGGCCCGCCATAGCCTGGAACAGTTCTGGACACTCAGCCAAGGCTCCGAGCCACAGGCGCTGCTCGGCATGGACATGTATGCACGCGAACTGGCTCGCCTGGGCGATATCGAGCGTCTGCTGGAAAGAGCCTCGCTGCTCGAGCTGGAGCGTGAGAACCCATTCATCGCCCCACTGATCGAAGCCGGCCTCTGCGAGCAGGCCATCGAACAGATCGAACGCCTCGACCCCCTGTGGCGGGGCACGCCCTGCGAGCAACTGCTCGATACGCTGCTTCAGCGCGGCCATCTGCAGCAGGCCGAAGCGCTCATCGCCGCGGCGGACGAAAGCCTGCATGGCCGTTTACTCCTCAGCCTGCTCAGATGGCGAGTCGACCATGGCCAGACCGAGAACGTGGAACAGGATATCCAGCGTCTGGCCAGGCATGAGGCGCTGCGCATCGACCTGAGCCTGTCACTGGGTAGGCTCTATGAACAGAGCCATCCCGATATCGCTGGTACCTTGCTCGCCCAGGCCGACCGCAAGCTCGAGGCGCTGCCCGCAGGTGAAGAACGCGATCAGTTGCGCCTATTCATGATCGAGTTGCAGCTGGAGATGCAGACCCACCTGCCCGAGCGCCAACGCAACAGCTATGAAATACGTCAGGCTCTGGAGGAAATGCAGCGCATCAGCGACCGCCAGCCGTTTTACAACCGGGTGCTCAACCTCCAGCAGCGCGCCATGCTGCTGAAACGACTGGGGCGCATGGACGACGCGCTGCAGTTGCTGGACGACCTGCAACTCAAGCTGCGCAGCGCCCAGCCCGATGAAGACCTGGATGAGTTCGACCTGGCGCTGCTGCAGGAAGGGCTGGCCATCGCCTATGTGCGGCTCGACCAATTTGAGCAGGCCCGCTCGCTGCATGCCCAGATCGAGACGGACATCAGTGCCGCCTCCGAATGGCAGCAGGTCCTGGTCGAACACGACCACCTCGATCATGCCGTGGAAAACCTGAGCTACACGAACCTTTTCGACCCAGAACAGACACTCGACAAGTTGCTGGCGAAGCTGCATGACAGCGAGGACGAGGTGGCCATCGAGCTGAATCAGAAGCTGCTCGACAAACTCACCCGCGACGACTTCTGGCCGCAACCGGCTGCGGCCTGAACCACCGTCAAAGCCGCGCCAGCACCGCCTGCAGCGCCTGCTCCGGCGCCTCGCGCCAGAGGCCGTAGCTCAGCGGCAGGGTTTCCAGACCGGCGCGTGTCAGCACCAGATAGCGCTCCAGCTCGAGGAAGCCTTCGCCCTCCCCCGGAAAGCCGATCAGGTCGATGGCCAGGCATTTGTCGCCACGGCGACAGAACAGGTCCAGTAACTGGCCGGCCAGCGGATAGTGGTTCCACACGCTGACACCCTGAGCCTGCAGCGCCTCGCACAGGCTCTGCCGCGCCGCATCGGTGGCGCCGGGCTGCCAGACGGCGCCGGGCTTCTCGAGGTACTCCAGATAACGGCGTAACAGGTGAGTGGCCGGCAACTGGCGCTCGTCGCCACTGAACAGCAGCACCTGGCGCTCGCGGGCGCGGGTGATGGCGACGTTGAACAGGTCGGCACGATTCAGGTAGGCCGCAGCCTGGCTCGAGGCTCTATCGATGGCGAAGCTGAGGATCATCAGGTCGCGCTCCTCGCCCTGAAAACCATAAGGCGTATCCACCAGCAGGCGAAACTCGCGCAGCTGCTCCAGCGGCAGGGTTTCGCCGATACGCGCGCGGATGTGCTCGACCTGATCGCGAAACGGTGACAGCACGCCGATGCTGGGCTTGAGCGGGCTGCCGCGATACTCGGCCAGATGCGCCGCGATCAGCTCCAGCACCCGCTCCACTTCCGCCTCGTTGGCACCGTTGCGCCCACGCTGGCCCTCGATGCGCAGCAGTTGCAGGCTGTCGCAGGCATCGAAGCCGGGTCGCTCCTTCATCACCCGCAGGCGCTGGTCGTAGAACAGCTCGTTGCTGAAGCGGATCAGCGCCGGGCGGCTGCGAAAGTGTTCGTCGAGAAAGACCACCGCCTCCTGGCTGGCCAGTTGCAAGCCGACCAGATCCAGCACGCTGTTGTCGCGGTAGCTCCAGGCCTCGCGCTCCTCGGCCTGCAGACCGGCGCGTTGCAACAGCTGCGTCTCCCGCACGCGGGAGAGAAAGGAGATATGCCGCAGCTGACGCGCGTCGCCAGTGACGACAGCACGCTTGCAGCGCTGGAAGGCCGGTAGCGCCGAGGCGATGTCGCACTGGGTCGCTTCGTCCATCACCATCACGTCGAACAGTTGCGGGCGCAGCGGCAGCAGCCGATGCAGTTCGTCCAGGGTCACCACCCAGATCGGGAAGGCGGCCAGCAGGCGTGCCGGGTCGATGTCCTCGAACAGGGCCAGTTGGCGTTGCGAACTGCGCGCGCGGATGGCCTGGTTGTAGCGCACGAACAGCGCGCGGTCGCTGACCAGCAGACGCTTGAGGTTCAGGGCGCGATGACTGTTGAGATGCTCGCGACTGAGCTGCTGCCGGCGCCGCTGACAATCGCGCAATTCGTCCAGCAATGCCCAGGGGCGCACGCTGGTGCCGATACGCTTGCGCACCCAGGGCACCTGCAGCCAGCGCTGCCAGAACGCCAGGCTGCCGCGCTCGGCCCGCAGCAGCAGACGACTCCAGCGCACGGCCTGCTCGCAGCGTTGGCGAAAATCCACCGACAGCCGCTGTTCGGCCTGGGTCAGCACCTGGAGCTCGCTGCGCTGGCGCTCTTCGGCCTGCTCCGACACCCACTCGAATTCGCCCTGCAGCAACCGTTCCAGGCGCTCGCGCAGGACCTGGCGCAGGCTCTGGCCATCGCCCTCCAGCACGCCGTCGCGCAGGCCGAAATCCTCGCGCAGCTTGTGCGCGATCACTTGCACAGCCTGGGCGCTGCGACTGACCAGCAGCACGCTCTCGCCCTGCAGGTAGCGATCCAGGGCCAGGGCCGCCAGGCTGTAGCTCTTGCCGGTACCGGGCGGCCCGGAAATCTGGCTCAGCGGATGGCGCGCGGCATTGGCCAGCGCCTGGCACTGGGCCGCGCTGAGCTGCGCCGGCAGGCGCTGCGGCGTACTGGCCGAGCCTGCCGTCTGCATGGGCGGCCTCTCACCGAGCAATTGCAGCAAGGCAGGCGACAGCCGCTCGGCGTCCTGCAGCAGCTGCAGCTCATGAGCGATACCACGGCTGCCACTGCCGCGCGGCACCAGGGCGACGAAGGCACCGGACTGCAGCGACAGGCTGCGGCGGCGCTGAGCCTTGGCCAAGGTATCGGCCTCTGCCAACAGCGGGAAGCCTGCGGCTTCGCTGACCTCGCCCACCTGCGTATTGCGCTCTACCCAGGCCAGCAGCTGCCCCAGGGACGCAGCGTCCAGCATGCCGGTCGGCAGCGGCAGATCATCGAGACTAGCGTTGCCGCTCTCATCGTACAGACGGCGCAGCAGCCGCCAATTGCCATGGGCGCGCTGCAGGTCGATGGCAAGCATCTGGCTCTGCCCGTCGGCCGTCGCCTGCAGGCTGGCCTCGTAATAGAACAGCGGGCCGCAAATCGTCTGCGCGGCACCGGTTTCCAGTTGCAGCCGGCCACAGATCGGCAACACGCCGTAAACCAGTTGCAGCTCGCGTTGATACAGCGCCTGCGCCTCGGCCAGGCTGCGGCCCAGTTCGGCCGCCAATGGCAGCAGCGGCAAGCCTCCGCTGGCCAGTTCCTCACGCCCATCGAGCCAGGCCCAGCGATTGGCGGGCAGCTTGCTCAGGTTGTCCAGATCCAGGTCGCGGCTATCGGCCAGGTAGCAGCTGCGATAGAAGCCGAGCAGCTGGCGGGCGTGAGGGTGATCCATCAGTTGCCTGCGTAGCGCGCCCAGAGCGCGTCGAATTCACGGCCATAGGCCGCGACCAGCTGCGGATGATCGATCACCAGGAGGTTTTCCTCGTTGCTGGTGGTGGCGCTGCGCGTCCAGTTGAAGCTGCCGTTGAGCAGCAGGCGCCCGTCGAACAGGGCGAACTTGTGATGCATGTGGAAGGGCCCGGCATCGATGCGCAGCGGCACGCCCTTGTCGCGCAGCCACTGGATATCGCTGCCCTCGTCGAACTGCTTTTCGTTGTCGGTGATCACCCGCACGGCAATGCCGCGCTGATGACAGGCGAGCACTTCCTCGCTGAGCTGATCGTCGGAGATGGTGTAGACGCAGATATCCACGCTGCTGCGCGCCTGGCGGCACAGCTCGCGAATCTTGCGCCGGCAGCTCTCGCCCGGGCTGAAGTGAGCGCTGGCATGTTCCACGCGGGGCGCGCTACCGACGCTGTCGAGGGTCTTGATCACCTGCTCCAGCCACTTCAGCACCGGTTCGATGTTGGCCGGCTCACGCATCAGCTCACGGGCCAGGGCGAAGGCGCGGTTGCGCATGAAGCGCACCTGATCGCTACTCAGCTCGCTGCCCAGCTGGCGCAGCTCGTCGCGTTCCTCGTTGCTCAGACGCAGGTCGGCCAAACTGTCACGCAGTTGCTGATCGAGGCGATTGAAATCCATTAAAAGTCCCTTTTCATCGTTGAGTGCGGCGACGAGTCAGCGCAGCGTACAGCACACCGCAGAAAGCGCCGGCCAGGTGGTATTCGAAGGAAACGCCTGCACGCGGCAGCAGGCCGAAGAACCAGCCGCCGTAGAGGAAGAACACCAGCACCGCCAGCAACAGGTCGAGCAGGCTGCGCTCGAACCAGGCCCGCGCCAGTAGAAGCCCCCAGAAGCCGAACAGCCAGCCGCTGGCACCGACGTGCAGGCCGGTACGCCCGAACAGCCAGACCAGCATCCCGCTACCGATGATGATGAAGGCACTGGCGAAGAAGAAATCGCGGCGCGAGCGCAGCAGCACCAGGCTACCGAGCACCAGCAGGCCGCTGAGGTTGCTGAGCAGATGCGCCCAACTGCCATGCAGCCAGGGCGCAAGGAAAATGCCCGGCAGCGCCTCGATATGCCGGGGCACCAGGCCCCAGCGATTCAAGGCGCCGCCGAGGGCGCCATTGACCAGTTGCACCAGCAGCATCGCGCCGCTGATCACTATCAGCGGGCGCAACTCGACCAGCCAGCCTCGCCTCACGGCGCCTCGTCGTCCGCGGCATCGCTGCGCCGCTCCTGGCCGAGCAGCGTGCCGAGATCACGCAGCTGGGCGGAGATTTCCAGCATGCGGTTGTGCGTGCGCAAATCGATGTCGATCTTCTTGTCCATCGCCCTGATCAGCGGCAGGAAGCTGTTTTCCAGGCTATCGGCCAGGCTTTCGAGCAATTTTTGCGTGCCCGGCTGTGGCGGCGCAACCACCTCCACCTGCGGGCGCAGTTTGCCGAGGTTGTCCAAGCCGGCCAGCAACTGCTCCCAGGGGATGCCCGGCGCCTCGCTGGTCGGCTTGCCGGCAGCGCCCAGGCCGCGCACGCTCTCGACCAGGTCATTGAGCTGCGCCACCACACGCCCGCCAACGTCCGTATCGCTACCGCCCATGGCCTTGTTGCGCATGAAATCGCGCTTGATCTGCGCCCAGCGCTCGGCCTGCTCGGGCGTCATGTTGCCGCGCAATTCGGCGAGCTTGAGCAGGTTCTCCTCGGCGCCAGCGGTGAGCAGCTGCGACTCCCCCTGATAGTGGTCGGCGATCAGTTGCAGCAGCTCGGCATCGTTCATCACCGAGCTGATCTTCTCGGCCATCTTGTTCATGTTGCGGTAGCTGCCCTGCAGCTTGAACGGCGGCTCGGTGCGGTAACTGTCGGCCTGCGCGGCGCTGACGATGTACTGCTGGTTGACCCGGCCGACCACGTCGCGCACCTGCATCAGGCGCTGCAGGGTCGAGGTGATCTCGTTGATCTCGGCGGCGCTGTAGGTATGGCTCAGCTCGTTGGCAGAGAACGGCTTGCCCTCGGCCTTGGCGACGAAGCGATAGACGTCGGCCATGTCGCGGGTGGCCAGCGGCGCCAGCACCGGGTTGGAAGTCAGGCTGTTTTCGATGTAGGACAGCGCGAAGGCTTCCTGCATGCCGCCCAGGGTGTCGCCGAGGTTGTAGATGTCGGCACGGTTGGCGAGCATGTCGGGAATCTTGAACACGTCGCCGGACTCGGTGTACGGGTTGCCGCTCATCACCACGCAGAACTTCTTGCCGCGCATGTCGTAGGTCTTGGTCTTGCCCTTCCACACGCCTTCGATGCGCCGCGTGCCGTCGCACAGCGAGATGAACTTCTGCAGGAACTCGGGGTGCGTGTGCTGGATGTCGTCGACATAGAGCATCACGTTGTTGCCCATCTCCAGCGCCAGGTTGAGCTTTTCCAGCTCCTGGCGCGAGGTGGCGTCCGGCGCCTGCGCAGGGTCCACCGAACGCACCTCGTGACCGAGGGCCGGACCGTTGACCTTCATGAAGATCAGGCCGAGGCGGTGCGCCACGTATTCCATCAGCGTGGTCTTACCGTAGCCGGGCGGCGAGATGAGCATCAACAGGCCCATCAGGTCGGTGCGCTTGTTCTCGCCGGCGGTGCCCATCTGCTTGGCCAGGTTGTCGCCGATGAAGCCCAGGTACACATCGTTGATCAGCTTGTTGCGCACGAAGGAAGACAACGGCCGCGGCTTGAATTCGCTCAGGCGCAGCGCATCGCGCTCGCGGTTGATGACCTCTTGGCGCAGTGCCTGGTAACGCTGCAGCTGCGGTACGAAGTGATCCAGGTGTTGCTGCAGGCGGGCGAAGTAATCGTCGATGGCCAACAGCAGGGTGCCGTCCTGCACACGCGGATGATCGCCGAGCAGGCCGCTGACAGTGAAACGCAGATCGACCTCGGTGAAACGCCGCGGAAATTCCTCATCCAGCAGGCTGACGGCGATCGCCTCGGGCACGTAGTCGGCCAGCTCATTCATGGCGGCGTCCTGCGCGCACAGGCCGTCGAACCAGGTCTGCGCCAGCGACCAGCGCTGCACCGGGCGGCCACGCAGGTTGTCCAGCGCGGTGCGGTAGTCGTCCCAGACATGGCTGGCCTGCATGCGCTGCTGCAGGGTGTCGAGCAGTTGCCGGGCGTACTTGCTGAAGCTGAATTCGACCGGCTTGGCTGCCAGTTCCTCCACCAGATAGGCGGCAGCGGCCTGGCGCTGTGCGGCGTCCACCGGCAACGGATGCTGAGCGAGGAAGCGCTGCATGGCTGCATCGATCTCTTCGCGCAGGCGCTGCACGCCGTCCTCGCTGCCGAACAACTGGCGCAGGTGCAGGCTGCTGCGCGCCCGCTCCGGCCACAGCTCGGCCTCGATGTCCTGCCCCCAGCGGTTCCAGAACAGTGCGGCAAAACCCCGCGCCGCCGGTGCATAACGCAGCAGCCCGGCGCTTTCGCGCAGCGGCAGCAACTGGGCGAGGATCAGTGCCGCGTCATGGTCATGGATGCCCTTTTCAAAGCCATCCTTGTAGCGTGGTGCAGCGAAGTCGCGAATCAGGCGAGTCAGGGTTTCCGGCTGCGCCAGGTGGGTCTTGAGCAGATCGAGGGTGAGGCCTTCACGGCCCGCCACGGCGGCGTCGAGCACCAGGCCGGCGAGGTATTCGGCGCGGTACAGCGAGGGCGATTCGGACTCCAGCGACACCTGCCAGTAATCACGCAGACCTTCCAGGGTCTCGTCGCGCAGCGGTTCGAGGAAATCGGTGCCGGTCAGGTGCAGATAGAGCTGATCACCGCGCGGCATCAGGGTCAGGTCGAGTTCCTGGGTGTTGACGCTGAAGCGGTGGCGCGGGCCGAGCTTGATGACGTTGCCGCCTTCCTCGAACAGCTCGCTCTTGTCGCGCAGGGCACGCACCGCCTGGTCACGTGCAGCCTTCAGGCGCGCCTCGACATCATCGGCCTTGACGCTGTCTTTCAGCTCACGCAGGCGCTCGGCCATCTCGCGCAGCTTGAGGATCAGCGGGTCGGCGGCGAAGAAGGCGTTGAGCTCCTCCATCTGGGTCAGGCGCGCGGTGCGCCGACCGAGGCTGTCGAGGATGCGCTGGGCGGCGTCGAGCACGCCCTGGGCGCGGCGCTGGCGGTCGTCGAGCAGGCTCTGCTTGTGCGACTCGAAGGTTTCCAGCAGCTCTTCACGCTTGCCGAGAATGTCGCTGAGGAACTGCTCGTGGTCACCGAACTGGCTTTCCAGCTCTTCGAGCTGCACCAGCAGACGCGACAGCTGCTCGTCGCACTTCTCCGGGTCCTGGGCCAGCGCCAGGGCGTTGGTGATGCCCTGGCCGAACAGTTTGAACTGGGCGCCGAACTGCGCCACGGTCTCGGCCGAGCCCAGGCCCTTGCGCCTCTGTTCGGCACGCGCCTTGGCCTGGTTGAGGTGGGCATAGACCTCGGAAATCGACTCGACGATGGCTGTGCGCTGAGTGGCGTCGTCGATCTTCAGCGACGCCATCAGGCTCGACAGCATGTCGAGATTGCCGGCCATGGCCTGCATCTCGGACAGCGGCTCGTTGAGCTGGGTGACGCTCTCGGCCTTCTGCGCCAGCGCGTCCAGCTCGCCCAGGCGCTGCACGTAGGGCTGCAGCGCGGCGTCGCTGGCGAGGAAGGTGGAGGTGGCGGTGGCCACGCGCTCCTGTGCTGCGAGTAGCTCGGCCTCCATGGCATCGATGCGCGCCACGTCGATGTAGCGATAGTCGCGGATGGTCAGCAACTGGCCACGCTGGGCGGTGATGGCATTCAGTGCCTCGACGAAGTGCTGCACCTCGTCAAAGCTGTCCACCAGCAGGCCTGAGAGCAGGCTCTTCTGCCGCGTTTCGGCCTCGGCCATGGCGCGCGCCGATTGTTGGCGGATGCTCTCGACCTTCTCGAATTCGTCGAGCACCAGCTCGCCAGTGGCAGCGATCTCGCGCAACAGCGGCGCCAGCTCGGCGCACTGGGCATCATCCAGCCAATGGTAGACGTCGAACAGGCGACGGGTGTTCTGGCACAGCTGGGTGTAGCGCGCCACCGACACTTCGCGGCTGTCGATCTCGCGGCTGAGGTTGAGCAGATCGGACACGCCGCGCACCAGCTCGGCATTGCCGATACGCCCGAAGAAGCCGCTGCGCGCCGGCTGACGGGCAGCATAATCCTCGCTTTCGAACGGTGTCTGCCAGATCTGCATGGGGTGGATGCGCGTCGGCTCGCTGCCCTCGGCGGCGAATATCACCATGCGCCCGTCCTCCAGGCGCGCGTAGCCGTGGCCGAAGATCGGGTTGTGCAGCTGTCGGTTGATCATGTTGTAGGTGAACAGCGCCGAACGGCCTTCTTCCGGGTGGTAGAAGATGTACTGCACGTCCTCGCCATTGGGCGAACGCACCGAGCGCTTGAAGCGCATGCCGCCCATGGGCTGCTCGAAGGTCTTGTACTGCCCGCTCTGCAGGTAGTAGCCGCCGGGGAAGATGATGCCGTGATCCTCCGGCAGCTGCACGCAGGCCAGGCCGATGGCGTCGATGCGCTCGACCTGATTGGTCAGGCTGTTGAACACCAGGTAGCGCCACTGCTCCTCGCGGTAAGGCAGGATCTTCAGCAGGATCAGGCTGCCCAGGCGGGCGTATTCGATCTGCGCGTCGTCCAGCGACTGGGTCTTGTCCACCACCGGCTCGCGGTAGATGCCCAGGCCGTCCTGGGTGTTGTTCTCGACCTTGATGGTGAGGTCACCACCGACGGTTTCGACGAACACCGTGTCGAGAATGTTCATGTGCGGATGGCGGCCGGCGACCACCATCTCGCGGGAGGTCTTCTGCCATTCGAAGTCGAACGGCGCCGGCAGCGCGATATCGCGCTCGCCGCGGTTGTCGATGTAGCGCACTTCGCGCCCATCGACCGAGATCGACCAGCGGAACACGCGGATGTCACTGACCCGCTCACCGATCTGGAAACTCGCCAGCAGCTTGCCGTCGCGAATGGCCAGTTGCAGCAGGCGGGTGTTCTTGTAGTAGGTATACAGCTCGTTGAAGTCGGCAACGAAACTGGCCTGAGCGAGGAAGCTGCCCTCCAGCGGCACCGGCTCGGCCTCATAGCCTTCAGGCCCCTCGACCAGCCGGTAGAGGGAGAACACGTCGGCGACGCTGGTTTCCTTCTTCAGGCCGAGGAACACGTTGTAGCCGAACAGCAGGCACTCGCCGACCTGGACGATATCGCGGGCGATGCAGTTGTTCTCGGTGCGGATGCGTACCCGACCGATGGCTTCCATGGCGCTGCTGCCGAACTCGGCCAGGCGCTGGCCGTTGAGCGTTTCGGTCAACCTGCGCAGGCGCTGGCCCTGCTCCTGCAGGCGCCGCTGCAGCACCTCGTAGGCGCCGCCTTCGGCGACGGCCTTGTCCAATACGTCCTGTGTCTGTGCGTCCGACATCGTGTTCTTCCTGGATAGGCGGCATCGAGCACCCTCGCCCGCTCAGCAGGGCGAGGGCTCTGAAAAAACGCGGGAGGCTCGCGGCTAAAGCCCCTCCCACCGGTAGGGTGGACAACGCTGTTTTTGTCCACCATTGGCGACGTGGACAAGCTGCGCGTCGTCCACCCTACCGACTACCTGCTTGGTGGGCTGAAGCCCACCCTACAGGCTGGGTGCTCAGGCCTGCTCGGGGCCTGCGCTCGGCGCAGCCACCGGCGCGGCAGCTGCTGCCTTGCCAGCCAGCAGACGCGACAGCACGTCCTGCACCACCGGGCTCTTGCCCACCACACCTTCGATGGCCTTGCCCACCGACAGCGACTTGGCGAAGGAGTTGAAGAAGTCGCCCTCGCCGCCGACGATCTCGATCTTCGCCTTGGCCAGCGCGGTGGCCAGCACTTCGGCCTGATCCTTGGCGATGTCCTTGTTGGCGGCGATGGCGGCCATGGCTTCCTCGAAGCTCTTCTCCAGCTGCATGCGGAACTCTTCGTGAGCTCGCGCGTTGTCGCTGAGCGAATCCAGCGCGCCGAACTTCTTGCCCAGACCTTCGGCTTCGGCATTCAGGCGCTCCAGCAGCACCTGCGCTTCGGCCAGGCCCAGGTCCTGGGTGGCCTTGGCCTTGGCCGCGCCGAGTTGTTCTTCACCACGCGCCTGGGCACCGAGCTTCTCTTCCAGCACCTTGGCGTCGGCCAGGCCGTCTTTTTCCTTGGCAGCGGCTTGCGCTTCGATGACACGCGCCTGCGCCAGACCTTTTTCCTGCTCGCCCTTGGCCTCGGCGATCAGGCGCTCGGCCTGCACGCGAGCCTCGGCCAGGCCTTCCTTCTCCTTGGCCGCAGCAGTGACTTCACGCACCTTGGCGTCGGCCAGACCGGGCGCAGCGCGCTCAGCTTCGATCCCTTCGGCCAGCTTCTTCTTGGCCTCGGCGCTCTTGGCCGCTGCTTCCAGCTCGGCCTGGGCCAGGGTGTTGATTTCCACCGCCTTGTGCTTGGAACGGGTCTCGTCGGCTTCGGCCTGCTTGACCTGGCGCACCAGCTCCTGCTCGGCTTCGGCCTGGGCATTGAGCACGGTGACCTGCTTGAGGCGCTCGGCCTCGGAGACTTCACGCACTTCCTTGATGCGCTCTTCTTCCTGTGCCACGGTCTTCTCGACCGCCACACGCTCGCGAATCACCGCCGCGATGTTCTTGCGCTCTTCTTCCAGCGCCTTTTCCTTCTCGATGCGCTGCAGCTCGACTTCACGCTCGCGGGCAACGATTTCCAGTTGCTGGGCACGCACGACCTTTTCCTTCTCGATCGTGACCGCACGCTCGCGGTTCTGCTCCGCCACTTCGACTTCGCGAGAAGCATTCTCCTCACGGATGTCGATCTGTTCCTGGGTCTGGATACGTGCCTGCTCGGCCTTCAGACGCTCTTCTTCCTTGACCTTCAGCGTCTCGGCTTCCTCACGGGCACGGATGGTTTCGATCTCACGCTTCTGGCGCGCCTCGGCATCGGCCTGCTGACGTTCCAGAGCCAGGGTCGCCTCACGGGTTTCGACGTTCTTCTTCTTGATCGCCAGCTCTTCGTTGCGCTCCAGCTCGTTGGTGATGACGTTCTGCGCAGCGGTCAGCTCGGTGATCTTGCGGATACCTTCGGCGTCGAGGATGTTGCTCGGGTCCAGCGAATGCTTGGCCGTCTGCTCCAGGTAGTCGATGGCCACGTCTTCCAGCACGTAGCCGTTGAGGTCGTTGCCGATCACCTCGACGATACGATCACGGAATTCCTGGCGATTCTCGAATAGCTGGACGAAATCGAACTGCTTGCCGACGGTCTTCAGCGCCTCGGAGAACTTGGCGTTGAACAACTCGTTGACCGCCGCGCGGTCTGAGGCACGTTCCACGCCGATGGCCTTGGCCACCTTGAGCACGTCTTCCTGGGTCTCGTTGACGCGCAGATAGAAGGCCACGGTGATGTCGGCACGCATGTTGTCGCGGCAGATCAGGCCGTCCTTGCCACGACGATCCACTTCCAGGGTGATCAGGGAGATCTTCATGAACTCCTTGAGGTGGATCACCGGGTACACCAGGGACCCGGTGAAGTGCACCTTGGGCGTCGAGCTCATGTCGTTGACGATCAGCGCGGTGCCCTGCGGAACCTTGATGTAGAAGGCCTTGAACAGGGCGATCAGGGCGATCACGAAAAGGACGACCAGCCCTGCCCCGACGATGAAGGGAATGACGTTTTCCATTACAGCTGTACTCCTTTGCTAGTTGTGCAGGCAGGTTCGGCATAACCTGCCCGCCCTCTGTTACGTACGGATTGTCGGCAGAGACTATGAGCCTCGAAATTCTTCTTCGGTAATGATGCGGTAGGCGTGTTCGGCCGCCAGGTATTCGAGCAGCACCACACGGTCACCGCGCTTGAAACCCAGCGCCTCGTCGGCGCGCACACGCAGGATCAAACCGGCGCCGCCATCTTCCAGCACTGCCTCGCCATGGCTGGCGGTGACGCGACCGCTGCGCACCACCGCTACCTGCCCCAGCACGGATTTGCTGCTGATCGCCTCGACCTTGTGAAACAGCGGGCGTAGCGGCCGGCAGATCGCTGCGCACAGAGGCGCTGCCACCACGAAGGCGCCAGCGATGACCACCAGCCCCAGCGGGTAGCGCAGAATGCCCAGCGGCAGGTGGCGCAGCAGCCACAGTTCGACGAAGTAGCAGATGAACCAGCCGAAGAAGAACAGCAGCGTCAGCACCAGGGTGACCGGCACGCCGTCGAGCTTGAGCTTGTAGAGCAGGCCGGCAAGGCCTTCGGTCTGGCCGCTGCCGTCCATCATCGAGTCGGCCTCGATGTCGAGCAGATCGACCTCGAGCAGGCCGGCGGCAACCACCAGCCAATAGATGACCGCCACGCACAGCAGGAAGCTGTAGATGGCAGTGGGGAATGACAGCGCTGTATGCAGGAAGAGTTCCATTTTTTCCTTTTCCCTGGGTTAGGGAAACGGGGCGCCAGCGCCCCGTTATCTACGCATCGTTCAGGACTTGGCCTTGTCCTTCAGCCTGGCCAGTACGCTGTCGGCACTGGCGCTGTCGGCCTTGATGCCGGCCTCGCGCAGCTTGGCTTCCAGCGAATCATCCGGCGCGCTGGTGGCGGCCAGTTCGGCCGAGGCCTCCATCTTCGCCGCGCGCTCGGCCTGCTTCTGCTTGATGCGCTCGAGCGACTCGACCGCGGTCTGCAGCTTGGCCTGCGAGCCGCCGTAACGCTGGGCCACGGCCATCTGCGCCTTCTGCACGCTTTCGGTAGCCTTGACCGTGTCCACTTGCTGCTTGAGGCGCTTGATGTTGCCCTCGGCCTGGGTCACGGCCTTGCGCAGTTGCGCCACGCTGGCGGCGAAGCCATCGGCCTGCTCGCGCTCGCTGGCCTGTTCGATTTCCAGATTGGCGATCTTCTCGGCGACTTCCTTGGCCAGGGTCTCGTTGCCAGCTTCCAGCGCCTTGAGCGCGTACTGCTCGTACTCGGCGATGCTCGCCGCGCTCTTGCTTACCTTGTCGCTGGCCAGCTTGTGCTTGGCCATGATCTCGGCCAGCGCTTCCTTGGACTTGCGCAGTTCGGTGTCGGCGTCGCGGATTTCCTGATCGAGGATGCGCAGCGCCTGGCTGTCGACCACCGCCTCGCCCATTTCATTGGCACCGCCACGCAGCGCCGTCAGCAATTTGCTCCAGACATTCATCGTCTTCTCTCCTCTCAGGCGCCGGTCTTGAGAAAGCCTTCGTAGGCTTCGGTGGCCTTGATCACGTTGTCCGCCAGCAGCTCGATCTCGAACACCACGTCGGACAGGCTCGAGTAGGAACTCAGCGCACCGAACATGGTGTAGCAATCACGACCGTCGACCGTCTTCTCCAGGCCGATGGACGACAGCGGGAACAGCTTGTGGGTGCGCAGCACTTCTTCGTTGAAGGCAGCCGCATCGCGCACGTCGCTGGCCGGCCAGAGCAACGCCTCGACGATGATCTGCTCGCCGAACACGGCGACGAACAACGGCAGGTCGCCATATTCGCGCATGGTGATGTGCAGGCTGGCGTCGGCGCCTTGAATCAGCTCGATGCCAGCCTGACCGCTTTGGAACAGCTCCGTTGCCGCCAGCGCGTCGAACAGCGCCTGGGCGGTCCAAACTTGAGGCATGTTCATACCCTCCTCCTTCTCCATCGAAGCCAGCAGTGACTGTGGCTGGCGCAGTTTGCGCTCGAACGCGACCAGAAGCGGCGCATGCTCGGGCAAGATCCAGACTTCCTTCTTCACCAGCCCTTGCTCGCGCAGGCGCTGACGATAAAGACGCTGGTAATGAGCTGATGATTTGCTGTCCATGAATCGCAGACTAGACCCTTACATGTAAGCCGTAAAGTGATTACATGTAACAAATGTGATGCCGTTCGTCAGATCAGCACGCAGGAGTCATCCTCGGCGTACCGGCCGAAGAACAGAGGGAGGGAAGGAGAAAGGCAGAACCAGACTCATCCATGATTCGAGCAAAACGCTTCCATTCGCGAGGTGTCGAATTAAACCGCAGTCATCTGCGTTGCGCACGAAAAAAAGCGCCAACCGGGTCGCAGTTATGACCCCGAACCCGCCAACCCGAGAAACAGGCAGCGCCATGAACGAACTTCCGCCCGCGGTACGCCAGCTGCTGCATGCAGGTCAACGCCAGGCCGCCATCGACCTGCTGAGCGAGTATCTGGCAGCAGACCAGCAGGAGGCCGAACGCCGCATCGATCAGTACCTGGAGAACGATCCACCGGTTCACCTGCGCGGCGCAGGGGTGGTCCGTGCCAGCCGCCTGAACGCGATGATCTGGCTGATCCTGATTATCCTGATGGCGCTACTGGCAATGATCTTCGCCCTCTGAGACCGCCACAAACGAAACCGGCGCCACTTGGGCGCCGGTTTTCATCGGAGCTCAAACCTCAGAGCGGCTTGCCGCGGTTGCCGTGAGCGGCGACGAACTGCTGCACGGCTTTCAGGTCGTTGGTCAGCACCGTGCAGCGCTCCTCGCGCTGGAACAGGTCAGCCAGGTGCGCCGGCAAGGCCGGAGCCGCGTCGATACCCGCCTTCTCCACCGCCTCGGGGAACTTGACCGGGTGCGCAGTGCCCAGCACCACCATGGGCGTGGCCAGGCTGCGGCGGCATTCACGCGCGGCGCGCACGCCGATGGCGGTGTGCGGGTCGAGCAGCTCGCCGCACTCCTGATACACCTCGGTGATGGTCTCGCAGGTCTGTTCGTCGTTCACCGCCAGCGAATCGAACAGCTTGCGCGCCTCGGTCCAGCGGTCTTCCTCGACACTGAAACCGCCGCCCTGCTTGAAGCTGTCCATCAGGCTGGCGATGGCAGCGCCATTGCGGCCATGCAGGTCGAACAGCAGGCGCTCGAAGTTGGACGACACCATGATGTCCATCGACGGCGACAGGGTCGGGTGCAGGGTTTCCTTGACGTACTGATTGCCGCTCATGAAGCGGTGCAGGATGTCGTTGCGGTTGGTGGCGACGATCAGCTGGCTGACCGGCAGGCCCATGTTGCGCGCCAGGTAGCCGGCGAAGATGTCACCGAAGTTGCCGGTCGGCACCGAGAAGGCGATGGAACGCGCCGGCGCACCGAGCTGCAGCGCCGCATGGAAGTAGTAGACGATCTGGGCCATGATTCGCGCCCAGTTGATCGAGTTGACCGCCACCAGGCGGGTGCCCTTGAGGAAGCCCTGGTCGGCGAAGCTGGCCTTGACCATCTCCTGGCAATCGTCGAAGTTGCCTTCGATGGCGATGTTGTGGATGTTGTCGCCGAGGATGGTGGTCATCTGCCGGCGCTGCACCTCGGACACGCGGTTGTGCGGGTGCATGATGAAGATGTCGACGTTGTCGCAGGCCTTGCAGCCTTCGATGGCCGCCGAACCGGTATCGCCGCTGGTGGCGCCCATGATCACCACGCGCTCGCCGCGCTTGGCCAGCACATGGTCGAGCAGACGGCCGAGCAGTTGCAGAGCGAAGTCCTTGAACGCCAGGGTCGGGCCGTGGAACAGCTCCAACACCCATTCGTTGCCGTTGAGCTGACGCAGCGGCGCCACGGCGTTGTGGGCGAACACACCGTAGGTTTCCTCGAGAATCTTCTTGAAGTCGGCGTCAGCGATGGAGCCGGCAACGAACGGGCGCATCACCCGGAAGGCCAGCTCGTGATACGGCAAACCAGCCCAGGAAGCGATCTCCTCGACGGTGAAGCGCGGCAGATTCTCCGGCACGTAGAGGCCGCCGTCGCTGGCCAGGCCAGCCAGCAGCACGTCTTCGAAATTCAGGGCCGGCGCCTGGCCGCGGGTACTGATATAGCGCATTGTTCAAAACCTTCGGTTTTGGCTTCAGGCTCCAGGCCTAAGGCTTCAGGCAAGTTCGCCTGCGGCCTGTAGCCTGCAGCCTGCTGCCCGAGTTAATTGAGCTGTTCGACGCGCAGACGCATGACCGGCGAGGTCACGCCATCCAGCGCTTCCATGGCGGCGATGGCCTCGATGATACGCGCCTCGACCACACGATGGGTGACGAGGATCATCGGTACCAGGCCGTCCTGCTCCTCGGCTTCCTTCTGCATGATCGACTCGATGTTGATGCCGCGCTCGGACAGGATGCTCGCCACCTGCGCCAGCACGCCCGGATGATCCTTGGCCTGGATGCGCAGGTAATAGGCGCTTTCGCACGCCTCGATGGGCAGGATCGGGTGGTCGGACAGCGAGTCCGGCTGGAAGGCCAAGTGCGGCACGCGATTGGTCGGGTCGGTGGTCAGTGCACGCACCACGTCCACCAGGTCGGCCACCACCGCCGATGCGGTCGGCTCCATGCCGGCGCCGGCGCCGTAGTACAGGGTGCTGCCCACGGCATCGCCATTGACCATGACCGCATTCATCACGCCGTTGACGTTGGCGATCAGGCGATCGGCCGGGATCAGCGTCGGGTGCACGCGCAGCTCGATGCCCTTCTCGGTGCGGCGAGCGACGCCCAGGTGCTTGATGCGGTAGCCCAGCGCCTCGGCGTAGTTCACGTCAGCCGTGGTCAGGCGGGTGATGCCCTCGGTGTAGGCCTTGTCGAACTGCAGCGGAATGCCGAAGGCGATGGAGGCGAGGATGGTCAGCTTGTGCGCGGCATCGATGCCCTCGACGTCGAAGGTCGGATCGGCCTCGGCATAACCCAGCGCCTGCGCCTCCTTGAGCACATCCTCGAAGGCACGGCCCTTCTCGCGCATCTCGGTGAGGATGAAGTTGCCGGTGCCGTTGATGATGCCGGCCAGCCAGTTGATGCGGTTGGCCGCCAGGCCCTCGCGAATCGCCTTGATCACCGGGATACCACCAGCCACGGCAGCCTCGAAGGCGACGATCACGCCCTTCTCGCGCGCCTTGGCGAAAATCTCGTTACCGTGCACGGCGATCAGCGCCTTGTTCGCGGTAACCACGTGCTTGCCGTTGTCGATGGCCTGGAGCACCAGATCCTTGGCCAGGCTGTAGCCGCCGATCAGCTCGATGACGATGTCGATCTCGGGGTTGTTGACCAGCTCGAACACATCGCTGGTCATGGCAATGCCGGTGGTGTCGTACTGCGGCTTGGGCGAACGAATGGCGATCTGGGCAATCTCGATGCCACGACCGGCGCGCCGAGTAATCTCCTCGGCATTGCGCTTGAGTACATTCAACGTACCGCCACCGACGGTGCCCAATCCACAGATGCCCACTTTGACCGGCTTCACACTCAATTCCCCATCAGCACTGCACGAAACGGCCGGAGCATGCCCCGGCCGCGGATAAAGAGCCGCACCTTACGAAGCGGCTGTTTGTTAGTCAATCCACACTCAGTCGTTCGACTCCAAAGCAATCCTGGCCAGCTGCGGCGCCGGCTGATAGCCCGGAATCATCTTGCCGTTGGCAAGGACGATGGCCGGCGTGCCGTTAACCCCGATCATCTGACCGAGCTGGTACTGCTTGGCCACCGGATTGTCACAGGTCGCATCGGCCACGCTCTGGCGGGTCTTGGCGCGGTTCATGGCCTCCTGCTGATCCTTGGCGCACCAGACGTTGACCAGCTCCTTGGCTGCTGGGCTGTTCAGCCCCTGGCGCGGGAAGGCGACATAACGCACTTCCACGCCCAGACGGTTGAGCTCGGGCACTTCGCTGTGCAGCTTCTGGCAATAGCCACAGTCGGTGTCGGTGAACACGGTGATATGGGTCTTCGGCGCCTTGGGCGCGAACACCACCATTTCCTTGGCCGGAATGGCATTGATCTGCTTGGCCACCGCGCGGCTTTCTTCGATCTCGGTGAGGTTGACGGCCTTGCCGTCCTTGACCTGGAACAGGTAGCCCTGCAGCAGGAACTGACCATCGGCGCTGGTGTAGAGCTGGCGACCACCTTCCAGTTGCACCTGATAGATACCGGCCAGCGGGCTCTCGGCGATGGCCTCGATCGGCAGATTGGCGTCGAGCGACTTCAGCGACTGGCGAATGGCCTGGTCAGGGTCGGCAGCCAGCGTGACGCTGCTGCCCAGCGCGAGCGCCAGGGCAAAGGAAATACGGGTCAGGGACATGAACACTCCTGTCGAACGACGGACCAGTGAAAATCGCTACAGCCTATCACAGATGGCCACCAGGCAGCCGGCGGGCGACCGGACGGCGCAGTCAGCCGCGCGGATGGTGCCTGGCATGCAGCTCCTGCAACCTGGCTCGAGCGATATGGGTGTAGATCTGTGTGGTGGACAGGTCGCTGTGGCCCAGCAGCATCTGCACCACGCGCAGATCGGCGCCATGGTTGAGCAGATGGGTGGCGAAGGCGTGACGCAGGGTGTGCGGCGACAGGGACTTGCTGATGCCGGCCACTTTCGCCTGATGCTTGATGCGATGCCAGAAGGTCTGGCGGGTCATCTGCTCGCCACGCAGACTGGGAAACAGCACATCGCTGGGTTTGCCGCCGAGCAACAACGGGCGCGCCTCGCGACTGTAACGCTCGATCCAGGCGATGGCCTCCTCACCCAGGGGCACCAGACGCTCCTTGCTGCCCTTGCCGAACACTCGCAGCACGCCCTGGCGCAGGTTGACCTGCTCCAGCGTCAGACCGACCAGTTCGCTGACACGCAACCCGCAGGCGTAGAGCACCTCCAGCATGGCGCGATCACGCAGACCGATGGGGTCGTCCAGATCCGGCGCCTGCAACAGCGCCTCGACATCCGCTTCGGACAACGACTTGGGCAACGGGCGACCGATCTGCGGCAGCTCGACCTGCAAGGTCGGGTCTTCGCCAATCAGCAGTTCACGCAGCAGGAAACGGTAGAAGCCCCGCAGGCCGGAAAGAAAGCGCGCCGTGGAGCGCGCCTGATAACCTTGCTCGAGGCGCCAGGCCAGGTGATCGAGAATGGCATCGCGGCCGATGTGCTGCAGCGCCAGGCCACGCGCATCGAGCCAGGCATTGAAGTGTTCCAGATCGCTGCGGTAGGCCGCCTGTGTGTGAGCTGAGAGCCCCTTTTCCAGCCACAACGCCTCGAGAAAGCGTTCGATAAGGGGATGAGTCAGGGTGGACATCGATTGACCTTCGGTAGCACGAGCGGCAAGTGTTCCACAGCCCGCCACCGACACACCAGCACAGCGCTTGGCCTCGTCGATGTGGGAATGGAAGAAACAGCCCCGCCAGGGCTGTGCAAAAAACACCCCGACTCACAAGTCGGCACCCTGGAAAAACCCTGCCTTTGGTTGGGTGACAGCGACCAGCCACAGGCAGATGATTTCATCATGCCATCACCCCACCGGTAGACCCTCATGTCCCAACATGTAAATTCGCGGCTTGGCCAGATTCTGATCAACAAGGGACTGATTACCGGCGCGCAACTGGACGCAGCCATCAAGGCCCAGCTGACCAGCAAGAAGCGCCTCGGCGAGGTACTGGTCGAGCAGGGCCTGCTGACCCAGAAGCAACTGAGCAAGGCGCTGAAGAAGCAGACCAACCTGCGTCTGGCCGCCACCCTGGTGGCGGCCCTGATGACCCCCTTCCAGATGGCCAGTGCCGATATTCAGCGGCTGCAGGCGCCCAGCACCATCAGCCAGGACGAAACCCCGCACGGCATGCAATCGCTCAGCGACAGCGAAATGAGTTCGGTCAGCGCCCAGGGCCTGGATGACGCCCTGCAGGGCCTGCTGCTGCGCGCGGAAAATGGTGACGGCCTGGGCACGGTCAAGCAGCTGGCCAAGCTGGTGATGCCGGTACTGGACAACCTGGACGCGGAAACCAGCCTGCGCGACGTGCGCTATGACACCGGCAAGCTGCGCTCGACGCTGAACCATGACGGCTCGTTCAACGTCAACCTGCCCAGCTCCATCGGCGAGCTGCGCTTCGACAACATCCGCGTCAAGGACGCGCCGCCCGGCCAGAGCTTCGGCAACCTGAGTCTGCACAATATCGACCTGTCGCAGGCCAGCCTGAAAGTCAGCCTGCGCCCCTGAGATGTCTTATTGAGCGAAGCCCGGCAGCACCGGCACGGGCTTTTGCTGATCATCGACGGCAACGAAGCTGAAACTGCCGCTGATCGCCCGCTCGCGCCCTTCCTGGTACAACCCCTCGACGAAGACCTCGACCTCAACCTTGAGGCTGGTATTGCCGACCTTGATCACCCGCCCGATCAGCTCGACGATCGAGCCGGCCGGTATTGCATGCTTGAAGTCGATGCGGTCGCTGGACACCGTCACCAGCGGCAGGCGGCAGAAGCGCGTTGCGGCGATGAACGACACCTCGTCCATCCAGGCCAGCGCCGTACCGCCGAACAGGGTGTTGTGGTGATTGGTGGTCGGTGGAAACACCGCCTTGGTCACGCGGGTTTCCGACAGCGCGATGCGCCGCTGGATTTCTTGCTCTCTTGGAGTCATGCCACTGCTACTCATGATTACTGGACGCCAGAAACGAAAAAAGCAGCCCGTAGGCTGCTTTTTTCAGAGAAGCGTCCGAACTTAGGACAGCTTTTCCTTGATGCGCGCGGCTTTGCCGGACAGGTCGCGCAGGTAGTACAGCTTGGCCTTGCGCACGTCACCGCGACGCTTGACGCTCAGGCTGTCGACCAGCGGCGAGTAAGTCTGGAAGGTACGCTCGACGCCGACACCGCTGGAGATCTTGCGCACGGTGAAGGCGCTGTTCAGGCCGCGGTTACGCTTGGCGATAACGACGCCTTCGAAGGCCTGCAGACGCTGACGGTCGCCTTCCTTCACTTTCACTTGCACGACAACGGTGTCGCCCGGGGCGAAAGTCGGGATTTCTTTGTTCATCTGCTCGGCTTCGAGCATCTGGATAATCTTGTTGGTCATGCTGCGCTCCTAAGACAAGCCTCCCGGCCTGCCATCGATACGTTAACTATCGTCCCGCTGGCGGATGTATTCCTCCAGCAGCTTCTTCTCTTCTCCAGAAAGCGAGCGGCTATCCAGAAGATCAGCGCGACGTTCCCAGGTCCGACCAAGGGACTGCTGCAAACGCCAGCGCCGGATGTGTTCGTGGTTGCCACTAAGCAACACTTCGGGAACACGTTTATCCGCATACACCTCCGGGCGGGTGTAGTGCGGGCAGTCGAGCAGGCCATCCGTAAAGGAGTCTTCCTCGGCCGAATCGGCATGACCCAATGCACCAGGCAAAAGGCGCGTCACCGCATCGATCAGCACCATGGCCGGCAGCTCACCGCCGGACAGGACGTAGTCGCCAATCGACCATTCCTCATCGACATGCGTCTCGATGAAACGCTCGTCGATGCCTTCATAACGACCGGCGATCAGGATCAGTGCATCTTCCTGCGCCAGCTCGCGGACCGCAGCCTGATTCAGGCGGCGCCCCTGCGGCGACAGGTAGATCACCTTCGCCGTCTCCCCCGCGGCCTGCCTGGCGCTGGCCAGGGCATCCTCGAGAGGCTTGATCTTCATCACCATCCCCGGACCACCGCCGAAGGGGCGGTCATCCACCGTGTGGTGACGATCCGTCGTGTAGTCCCGCGGGTTCCAGCAATTGAGCTTGAGCAGCTCCTGCTTGACCGCGCGACTGGTGATGCCGTACTCGCCGATGGCGGCGAACATCTCCGGAAACAGGGTGATGACTTCTACGCGCATGAGCCTTAGAAATCCGCATCCCAGTCGACCCGCATTTCGCCAGCTGCCAGATCGATCGAGAGCACGCACTGGTCCGTGTAGGGCAGCAGACGCTCGCGATCATCCAGGCTGCCTGCGCATGCCTTGACCACCATCACATCGTTGGCACCGGTCTCGAACAGATGGTCGACCACGCCGAGCAACTGCCCTGCCTGATCGATGACCTTCAAGCCCTGCAACTGGTACCAGTAGAACTCGCCCTCTTCCAGGTCCGGCAGCTCGCTGCGCGGCACGCAGATCTCGAAACCGGCGTAGGTACGCGCAATTTCGCGATCATCCAGACCTTTCAACTTGGCTACCAGCACCTTGCCTTGCAGGCGGCCGCTGGCCAGTTCCACTTTCTTTACCTCACCGTCACGCCTGAGCGTCCAGTTTTGGTAATCGAGCACGTTATCGATGGGGTCGGTAAAGGAATACACCTTCACTTCACCCCTGACGCCGTGCACCGAAACAATCTTACCGAGAACGATCAGATCCTCGGCGACGGCCGGCGTCGTACTCATAGAAGATGCTTAGGCAGCAGCCTTGGCAGCTTCCTTGAGCAGCTGAGCAACACGCTCAGACGGCTGAGCGCCCTGGCCCAGCCAGTAGGTCGCACGCTCTTGGTCGACGGACAGACGCACTTCGCCACCGGCAGCGATCGGGTTGAAGAAACCGATACGCTCAACGAAACGACCATCGCGCGCGTTGCGGCTGTTGGTCACGGTCAGGTGGTAGAAGGGGCGCTTTTTGGAGCCGCCACGAGCAAGACGGATGGTTACCATGTGAACATCGTTCCTGTAGTCGGTGCTAACTTGAGGCACACATTAAAAATGGGCCTAGGCCCGAAAGGCCGCATATTCTAAGAGCTTATGCGGCAGGCTGCAAGCGGCAGGCTGCAGGCAATTGCAATCCAGACCACAGGCACCGCCTAAGGCCTGTCGCCTGCAGCCTGCCGCCACGTTTCTAGAATTTCGGCATGCCGCCGCCGGGGAACATGCCCCCCATGCCGCGCATCATCTTGGCCATGCCGCCCTTGGCGGTGAATTTCTTCATCATCTTCTGCATCTGCTTGTGCTGCTTGATCAAGCGACCAATGTCCTGCACCTGGGTACCGGAACCCAGCGCGATACGGCGCTTGCGCGAGCCACTGATGATGTCCGGGTCGCGGCGCTCGGCCGGCGTCATCGAGTTGATGATCGCCTCCATCTGCTTGAACTGCTTTTCGGCCGCGCCCTGGGCGTTGCCCATCTGCGACAGGTTGACGCCACCGATGGACGGCAGCTTGTCCATCAGGCCGCCGAGGCCGCCCATGTTCTTCATCTGCTGCAGCTGGTCGCGGAAGTCTTCGAGGTCGAAGCCCTTGCCCTTCTTCAGCTTCTTGGTGAGCTTCTCGGCCTTTTCGCGATCGAGGGTCTGCTCGGCCTGCTCGATCAGGCTGAGTACGTCGCCCATGCCGAGGATGCGCGAGGCGATACGATCCGGGTGGAAGGGCTCGAGCGCATCGCTCTTCTCGCCCATACCGATGAACTTGATCGGCTTGCCGGTGATATGACGCACCGACAGCGCGGCACCGCCACGGGCATCACCGTCGACCTTGGTCAGCACCACACCGGTCAGCGGCAGCGCGTCGCTGAACGCCTTGGCGGTGTTGGCGGCATCCTGGCCGGTCATGGCGTCGACCACGAACAGGGTTTCGACCGGCTTGACCGCCGCATGCAGGGCCTGGATCTCGGCCATCATCTCGGCATCGATGGCCAGACGACCGGCGGTATCGAGGATGACCACGTCGATGAACTTCAGCTTGGCTTCGCGGATCGCCGCATTGGCGATGTCCACCGGCTTCTGGCTGGCATCGGAGGGGAAGAAGGTGACGCCGAGGTCGCCGGCCAGGGTTTCCAGCTGCTTGATCGCCGCCGGGCGATAGACGTCGGCCGATACCAGCAGTACCGACTTCTTCTTGCGCTCCTTGAGGAACTTGGCCAGCTTGCCGGCGGTGGTGGTCTTGCCCGCACCCTGCAGGCCGGCCATCAGCACCACGGCCGGCGGCGCGGCATTGAGCGCCAGATCCTCGTTGGCCGCGCCCATCAGCTCTTCCAGCTCGGCGCGGACGATCTTCACGAAGGCCTGGCCCGGCGTCAGGCTCTTGGACACCTCGGTGCCGACGGCACGCTCCTTGACCTTGCCAACGAAGTCCTTGACCACCGGCAGGGCCACGTCAGCCTCGAGCAGGGCCATGCGCACTTCGCGCAGCGTGTCCTTGATGTTGTCTTCGGTCAGCTTGGCCTTGCCCGTGACGTTACGCAGCGTCTGAGACAGGCGATCGGTAAGATTTTCGAACATGCGCGTTCCTTACGAAGAGGGGCGACCCGGCGTGTCGGGTGTGCGACAGGCCGCGGATTATAGCGAAGTCACCGAGCGGCCGACACCGCCGGCAGTCTTTCGTGCTGGCGTCCTTCTGTGCCACACTCAGCGCCTTTCGGGCTCGCCTTACACGGATTTATGCACCCTCTGTTGCCCAGCCTCGCCGCCGCCCTCCTCTATGCCGGCGCCGCCGCTTACCAAGGTCTGCGCCTGACGCAGCGCAGCATCCCCGACAAACGCCTGCTGGCGTCGCTTGGCGCGCTCGCCCTGTGCCTGCATGGCGTCAGCCTGTTTTTCCAGCTGTACGACGTGCACGGTCTCAACCTGGACTTCTTCAATGCCGCCAGCCTGATCGCCTGCGCGGTCATCGGCCTGATTCTCCTGGCCTGCCTGCGCATTCCGGTGGAGAACCTGCTGCTGTTGCTGTTCCCGCTCGGCACGCTGACGGTCCTGGCGGCCGAATTCATGCCCAGCGGCACCATCAACCCGATCAACGAACATCCCGGCATCCTCGCCCATATCCTGCTGTCGATCCTGGCTTACGGCATGCTCACCATTGCCGTGTTCCAGGCGATCCTGCTGCTGCTGCAGGACCATCAGCTCAAGCACAAGCATCCGTCCGGGCTGATTCGCAACTTCCCGCCACTGCAGACCATGGAAAGCCTGCTGTTCGGCTTTCTCTTCGCCGGCTGGCTGCTGCTGTCGCTGTCGCTGCTGTCCGGCGCGCTGTACATCGATGATCTGTTCGCCCAGCATCTGGTGCACAAGACCATCCTTTCCTGCTTCGCCTGGGTGGTGTTCGCCGTGCTGCTGTGGGGGCGCCATCAGCTCGGCTGGCGCGGTCACAAGGCCATTCGCTGGACCCTGGCCGGGTTCTGCCTGCTGATGCTGGCCTACTTCGGCAGCAAGCTGGTGCGCGAATTCATCCTGCACATCTGAGGCAGCCCTCGTGGACGACCTTCATTCGAGCTACCTGCTCGGCCTGCTGATTTTCCTGATTCTCTGCTCGGCGTTCTTCTCCAGCTCCGAGACCGGCATGCTCAGCCTCAACCGCTACCGGCTCAAGCATCTGGCCAAGGAAGGGCATCGCGGCGCCAAACGCGTGACTCGCCTGCTCGACCGCCCGGATCGCCTGCTCGGCACCATCCTGGTCGGCAACAACGTGGTCAACATTCTTGCCGCCTCCATCGCCACTGTGCTGGCGGTGGACCTGTGGGGCGAAGCCGGCATCGCCATCGCCACCGCCGGCCTGACCATCATCGTGCTGATCTTCGGCGAGATCACCCCCAAGACCCTGGCGGCATTGCGCCCGGAACTGGTGGCCTTCCCCGCCAGTCGCGTATTGAGCCTGCTGCAGCGCCTGCTTTATCCGGTGGTATGGCTCACCGGGGTGATCAGCAACGGCCTGCTGCGCCTGCTGGGTGTCGACCCGGCGCAGCGCGCCAGCGACAGCCTGTCCACCGAGGAGCTGCGCAGCGTGGTGCGCGAGTCCGGCTCGGAGCTGCCGCTGAACCGCCAGAGCATGCTGCTGGGCATCCTCGACCTGGAGCGGGTTACGGTGGACGACATCATGATCCCGCGCAACGAGGTGGCCGGTATCGATCTCGACGACGACCTGGAGGTCATCGTCGGCCAGCTGCGCAGCACGCCGCACACGCGCCTGCCGGTGTTCCGCGGCGACATCAACCAGATCGAAGGCGTGGTGCACATGCGCCAGATCGCCCGCCTGCTGAGTCACAACCAGTTGACCAAGGACGCCTTGCTGGCAGCCTGCAACGAGCCCTACTTCATTCCGGAAAACACGCCGCTGGCGACTCAGCTGATCAATTTCCAGAAGCAGAAGCGGCGCATTGGCATCGTCGTCGACGAATATGGCGACGTGATCGGCATCGTCACCCTGGAAGACATTCTCGAAGAGATAGTCGGCGACTTCAGCAACCAGGACAGCCTGCGCAGCCCCGACATTCATCCGCAGGAAGACGGCACGCTGGTCATCGACGGTGCCGCCTACATTCGCGAGGTGAACAAGACCCTCGGCTGGCACCTGCCCAGTGACGGGCCAAAGACCCTCAATGGCCTGATCACCGAAGCACTGGAAACCATTCCTGACAGCAGCGTCTGCCTGAAGATCGGGCCCTATCGCCTGGAGATCCTCCAGGCCGCGGAAAACCGGGTGAAGAGCGTACGCGTCTGGCAGGTGGCAAAAGTCAGGCCGGACGCCGAAGCGACGGAATGAGGCGCTCGGCCAGGCCCTCGGCCCAGCATCGATAGCCCTGCCCCGAGGGGTGGTAGCCATCCTCGGCCAGATAAGCCGGCTCGAACGGCAGATCCAGCGCGCAATGCAGCACTCCCAGGCGTTGCGCCAGGGCCCGCAGCTCGCGATCCAGCAGGCTGGCGCGCCAGCCCATCAACTGCCTCAACAACCAGGGCAAGGCGCTGAAATGCTGCAACGGCGGCACGGCGCTGAATGCCACCCGGCAACCCTGACCTTCCAGCGCTTCGGACATCGCAGCAAGCGCCTGCAGCCAGCGACTGCTCGGCGTAAGGTGCGTGGTGTCGTTGACGCCGAACACCAGCAGCGCCAGATCGGCAGGCTCGCCCAATCCCAGCGGCAACAGACGCTCCTGCGCCTGAGCTGCGGTGATGCCGTTCTCGCCACAGGCGCGCCAGCACACCGGTCGCTGCAGACGCTCGGCCAGGGCTTCGGCCAGGCAACCAGCCAGGGACTGATCGAAGGTGGTGACGCCAACACCTGCCACGGTGGATTCACCGATCAGCAGCAGACGCAGCGGCTCACCCGGCAAGCCTGCTCCGGCAATGCCGGCCGGCTCGCCCTGGGCAATCGGCAGACGCAGCGCGGTGCGCCGGGTATGCAGCGCCAGCGGCAGCGCCAATGGCAGCAATGGCACGGTCGCCAGCCACCACAGCGCGTGCCGGCTCACAGCTGCACGCGAACCGCTTGTGCGCTGCGCAGCGCCTTGGCCCGCGCCGCCTCGATGGACTGGTCACGCGCCAGCGCCACGCCCATGCGCCGCTGGCCCTTGACCTCGGGCTTGCCGAACAGGCGCAACGCGGTGTCTTCCTCGCTCAGCGCAGCACCGAGGTTGGCGAAGCTGGTCTGCTGCGAATTGCCCTCGACCAGAATCACCGCCGAAGCCGACGGCCCCATCTGGCGGATCACTGGAATCGGCAGGCCGAGAATGGCGCGCGCATGCAGGGCGAATTCGGACAGCTCCTGGGAGATCAGCGTCACCAGGCCGGTATCGTGCGGGCGCGGTGAGACTTCGCTGAACCACACCTGATCGCCCTTGACGAACAATTCGACGCCGAACAGACCCCGCCCGCCCAGCGCCTCGGTCACTGCCAGCGCCACGCGCTCGGACTCGGCCAAGGCCTGCGGGCTCATCGGCTGCGGCTGCCAGGACTCCTGGTAGTCACCGTTCTCCTGCCGATGGCCGATGGGCGCGCAGAAGCTGGTGCCACCTGCGTGACGCACGGTGAGCAGGGTGATTTCGTAATCGAAATCGATGAAGCCCTCGACGATCACCCGCCCCTTGCCGGCGCGACCGCCTTCCTGGGCGTAGTCCCACGCGCGCTGCAGGTCAGCGTCGCTCTTGAGCACGCTCTGGCCCTTGCCGGAAGAGCTCATGATCGGCTTGACCACGCAGGGGTAGCCGACGGATTTCACCGCGGCCACATAATCCTCGAAGGTATCGGAGAAATGGTACGGCGAGGTGGGCAGGCCCAGCGTCTCGGCCGCCAGGCGACGAATGCCCTCGCGGTTCATGGTCAGTTGCGCGGCGCGCGCGGTGGGCACCACGTTGAAGCCTTCGGCCTCCAATTCGACCAGGGTAGCGGTGGCGATGGCCTCGATCTCCGGGACGATGTAGTGCGGTTGCTCCTGCTCGATCACTGCGCGCAGGGCCGCGCCGTCTAGCATGTCGATCACGTGACTGCGGTGCGCCACCTGCATGGCCGGGGCGTTGGCGTAGCGATCCACGCCAATGACTTCGCAGCCCAGGCGCTGCAGCTCGATCACCACTTCCTTGCCGAGCTCGCCACAACCGCACAGCAGTACGCGGGTCGCAGAAGGCGACAGAGGGGTTCCAATACGGGGCATGAGGGGTTCCTCGAACAGTGAATCAGGAAGGCGTCAGTAGCAGCCCCGAGGCGCGGGCGCGCTCCAGGCAAAGCTGCAGCACCTCGCGGCGCTCGGCATTGTCCATGCGGCCCCAGCGGGTGATTTCATCGGCCGTACGCTGACAACCGATGCAGATGTCCTGCTCGTCCAGCGCACAGACATGCACGCAGGGCGAGCGCACGGGCTTGTCGTCATTCATCGTCGACGGCCAGCTCGCGGGCGTAACGCTGGGCGTTGTGGACGTAATGCGCGGCGCTGGCCTCGAGCATCTTCTTCTGCTGCTCGGTCAGCTCGCGTACCACCTTGCCCGGACTGCCCATGACCAGGCTGCCATCGGGAATCACCATGCCCTCGGGGATCAGGCTGTTGGCGCCGATGATGCAGTACTTGCCGATCTTCGCGCCATTGAGGATCACCGCGTTGATGCCGATCAGGCTGTAATCGTCCACCGTGCAGCCATGCATCATCACCTTGTGACCGACGGTGACGCCCTTGCCCAGGGTCAGCGGAAAGCCCATGTCGGTGTGCATGACGCTGCCGTCCTGCACGTTGCTGTTCTCACCGATATGGATCAGCTCATTGTCGCCACGCAGCACGGCGCCGAACCAGACGCTGGCCCCGGCCTCCAGGCGCACCTTGCCGATCAGGTCGGCACTTGGCGCGACCCAGCTGTCGGCGTGCAGTTCGACGCGGGACGATCCCAGACGGTATTTCATGACACGGACTCTCAACGCAGGTGGATGAAGTGTTCGGGCGGCTGGTGCAGGGCGATCTGCGCGTCATCGAAGATCAGGTTGACCAGCTCCACCACCATGATCGCAGTGAGCCCCCAGATGCGGTACTCGCCATAGGTGTAGGACGGCACGTACCAGCTGCGCCCGAGGTAATCGATGCGATGGGTCATCTCGCGCGGGTCACTGCGGAAGAATGCCAACGGCACCGAGAACACCGAGGCGATTTCGCCGTCGTTGGCCTTGTACTCGACATAGTCCGGCACCAGCCCGACATAGGGCGTGACCTGAATGCCGTGCCGTGACACCAGGCTGCTGAGCGGTCCGACCACCTCCACCAACCCCGGCGGCAGGCCGATCTCCTCCTCGGCCTCACGCAAGGCGGTGTGCACCAGATCGCGATCCTCCGGGTCACGCCGACCACCGGGGAAGGCGACCTCGCCACTGTGAGTCGACAGACCGCTGGCACGCAGGGTCAGCACCAGCTCCGGTTCATCGCTGCGGGTAATCGGGACCAGCACCGCCGCCTCGGGGAAGCTGCGCTCGGTCTCCAGAGGGCGCGGGCTGTAACCGCGCACGCGGTGGAGCAACTCGTCCAGCATGGGCATACTCGGCATCTTGTTTTGCCAGGCATCATGGCATGAAAGCAGGCGGCCGCCCAACCCCGGCGACAGCACAAACCGACCACAGTGGCAGGCTTGCCGACTGTCATACGGACCGCCAAGATAGCGCCAGAATCAGGAGGAGCGGGCATGAAATTCTGCAATCAGTGCGGCAACCCCGTCACCCGCATGATCCCGGCAGGCGACAACCGCATGCGCCATGTCTGCGGTCACTGCGCCACCGTGCATTACGAGAACCCGCGCATCGTCGCCGGCTGCCTGCCCGTATGGCGCGACCAGGTGCTATTGTGCCGCCGCGCCATAGAGCCGCGCCGTGGCTACTGGACGTTGCCGGCCGGCTTCATGGAAAACGGCGAAACCATCGAACAGGCGGCCGCCCGTGAAACCCTCGAGGAAGCCTGCGCACGGGTGCGCGACCTCAGCCTCTATACCCTGTTCGACCTGCCGCACATCAGCCAGGTATACATGATGTTTCGTGCCGAGCTGGTCGATCTGGATTTTGCCGTGGGCGAGGAGAGCCTGGAGGTACGGCTGTTCACGGAGAGTGAAATCCCCTGGTCGGAGCTGGCTTTCCCCACCATAGGCCGTACCTTAGAATGCTTCTTCGCCGACCGTCGGCAGAACCTCTTTCCGGTACGCAACGAACCACTCGAAGCGCTGCGTACCCATTACACCCCCCGTTGACCCTTGCGGACGTTCCCGATGCGCTGGTTGTTGCCCCTGCTTTGCCTGACCCTCAGCTTCAGCGCCCTGGCCAGCGCCATACCAGCGACCGGTAGCCACGCGGTGGACAAGGTGCTGGTGCTCAAGTCCGAACGCAAACTGCATCTACAGCGGCGCGGCGAGACCATCAAGTCCTACCGCATCTCCCTGGGCAAGCAACCCAACGGCGCCAAGCAGCGCGAGGGCGACCTGCGCACGCCGGAAGGCTTCTACTGGATCGACTGGCGCAAGCCGAGCGACAAGTACCAGCTGTCGCTGCACATCTCCTACCCCAATGCCCGCGACCTGGCGCGCGCCACGGAAGCCGGCGTACCGCCGGGCGGCATGATCATGATCCACGGCACGCCCCTGGACGAGGAATACCCGGAGTGGTTCTTCCATACCCTGGACTGGACCGAGGGCTGCATCGCCATGAAGAACGACGACATGCGCGAGGTGTGGAGCCTGGTAAAGGACGGGACGCTGATCGAAATCAGGCCCTGAACCAACATCGAGACAGGTGCCGACGCACCCAACCTGCAGGAGCGGCGCCCCGACGCGAGCTCGTGCCGCAGGGGAGGCGAAAAGCTTCGCCCCGAGGCGGGGCTCCTACGAAGGACCGCGTTGAAGGCCTTATCTGAAGCGATTCAGAACTGCAGATCGGACAGGCGCCAGACATCGAAAGCCGGCGTTTCATAAGGGTGGCTCTTCTTCAGGGCCTTGACGGCATCGTGGATCAACTCGTCGGCGACGACCATCTCCACCTTCCATTCGGCAACCTGCTCGACGCTGCCGACCTGCCCGATAAACGGCTGACTACCTTCCAGAGCGCGGAACTGCCCCTGGCCAAGCACCTGCCAGCAGCAGCTGTCGTAGCGACCGATGCGCCCGCCGCCAGCTGCGAACACCGCCTTTTTCACCGGCTCCAGATGGGCTTCCGGCACGTAGAAACACAGTTTGTACATCAAGTTCTCCGCAAATGGGCAACCGAACAACAGACAAGCTATGGCCGCAACATGATGTCACTTTGCCATGGAGTTGTCTTGAGATCGCCCGCACAAATCCGCACGTGACATTCATCATCTCGCTGCTTTCGACTCGGGCGATAGACGTGACGTTCTCAGCGGCCGAAGAAAAAGCGTCGCCACTTGTCGGCCAGGCCGGGGGCCGGCGGGCTGTGGCTACCGTCGCAGTAGGGCAGCTTCGCGGAACGGCTGCAGCGACACAGCAGCAGACGCTGCTCGCGCTCGGGGCGCAGCTCCAGAGGTTGCTGGCAGTCGGGTGTGCAGTTCGGCATCTCGGGCGAATGCCCGCAACAACACAGGCGATGAGTCTCACCGGGTTTGACCAGGCGGACTTCGGGGAGGATATGTAGAGGATCGTCGGCCATGGCCGGGCCTATGTAGCCCGGATGAAATCCGGGTTAGTGGTGTGAGGGAAACTGCCCCGGATTGCATCCGGGCTACGGACTATCCCACGATCGGCCCCCTCTCCCATTTATTGGGGGCACGCCTGGTGGAGAGGGCTGGGGAGAGGGTTTGGTGTTGGCTATAACGCCATCTCCAGCCCGACGCTAATACTCACAAGCTCAACCTGGATCGGAGCGCGGCCGTATTTGCCCTCTCCCGCCCTTCGGGCACCCCGCTCCGCGCCCCGGCCTGATCGCTTCGCGAACAGGCGCTCATCGACGCAGGAAGCAGTGCTTCCAAAGCGCGCCTCTTCGCCCCATAAATGGGAGAGGGACAGCAGAAGGCAGCTACGCGGCCGCTTTCCCTCTCCCGCCCTTCGGGCACCCTCTCCCATAAATGGGAGAGGGTCATCAGAAGGCCGCTACGCGGCCGCTTTTAATCCACCCAGACGCGGGCGTTGCGGAACATGCGCATCCAGCCGCCGTCTTCCTGCCACTCATCCGGGCGCCAGGAGTTCTGCACGGCGCGGAACACGCGCTCCGGGTGCGGCATCATGATGGTCACGCGGCCGTCGCGGCTGGTCAGGCCGGTGATGCCGCGCGGTGAACCGTTGGGGTTGGCCGGGTAGGCTTCGGTGACCTTGCCATGGTTGTCGACGTAACGCAGGGCCACGGTGCCGGACAGATCGGCCTCCAGCAGCGCCTCCTCGCTTTCGAACTCGGCATGGCCTTCGCCGTGGGCGATGGCGATCGGCAGGCGCGAACCGGCCATGCCCTGCAGGAAGATCGATGCCGATTCCTGGATCTGCACCATGGCCACGCGCGCCTCGAACTGCTCGGAGCGGTTGCGCACGAAGTGCGGCCAGAACTCGGTGCCCGGAATCAGCTCGTGCAGGTTGCTCATCATCTGGCAGCCGTTGCACACGCCGAGGGCGAAGCTGTCCTTGCGCTCGAAGAAGCCGGCGAAGGCGTCGCGGGCACGGGCGTTGAACAGGATCGACTTGGCCCAGCCCTCACCGGCGCCGAGCACGTCGCCGTAGGAGAAGCCGCCGCAAGCCACCAGGCCCTTGAACTGTTCCAGGCTGACGCGGCCGGCGAGGATATCGCTCATATGCACGTCGATGGCAGCGAAACCGGCGCGGTCGAACGCGGCAGCCATTTCCACCTGACCGTTGACGCCCTGCTCGCGGAGGATCGCCACCTGCGGACGCACGCCCTTCTTGATGTAGGGGGCGGCGATGTCCTGGTTGACGTCGAAGCCGAGCTTGACCGACAGACCGGGGTTGTCCTCCTCCAGCAGCAGGTCGAATTCCTGGTCGGCGCCCTGGGCGTTGTCGCGCAGACGCTGGATGCGGTAGCTGGTTTCGGCCCACTGGCGCTGCAGCAGGCGGCGCTCGCCGGCGAACACCGGCTCGCCGTTGAAACTGATGCTGACCTCGCCGTTGTTCACGGCCTGGCCGATCACCGCCACGCAGTCGTCGAGACCGGCGGCGCTGAACTGCGCCAGCACTTCCGGGGTGGCGTCCTGGCGCACCTGGATCACCGCGCCCAGCTCCTCGTTGAACAGCACGGCCGGCAGCTCGGAGGCGTCATCGGCCAGCGCGTCGAGGTTCAGCGCCAGGCCGCAGTGGCCGGCGAAGGCCATTTCCAGCACGGTGGTCAGCAGGCCGCCATCGGAACGGTCGTGGTAGGCCAGCAGGTGGCCATCGGCATTGAGGCCCTGGATCACGGCGAAGAAGGCCTTGAGGTCTTCGGCGTCGTCGAGGTCCGGCACCTGCTGGCCGATCTGCGCGTAGACCTGCGCCAGGATCGAGGCGCCCATGCGGTTCTGGCCGCGGCCGAGGTCGATCAGGATCAGATCGGTCTCGCCCTTGTCCATGCGCAGTTGCGGGGTCAGGGTCTTGCGGATGTCCTGCACCGGGGCGAAGCCGGAGATCACCAGCGACAGCGGCGCGGTGACGCTCTTGTCGACACCCTCTTCCTGCCAGCGGGTCTTCATGGACATGGAGTCCTTGCCCACCGGGATGGTGATGCCAAGCTGCGGGCACAGCTCCATGCCGACGGCCTTGACGGTGTCGTACAGGCGGGCGTCTTCGCCCGGGTGGCCGGCAGCGGCCATCCAGTTGGCCGACAGCTTGATGTCGGACAGCTTGCCGATACGCGCCGCGGCCAGGTTGGTGATGGTCTCACCGACGGCCATACGGCCCGACGCAGGCGCATCGAGCAGTGCCAGCGGCGTGCGCTCGCCCATGGCCATGGCTTCGCCGGTATAGACGTCGAAGCTGGTGGCGGTGACGGCGCAGTCGGCCACCGGCACCTGCCAGGGGCCGACCATCTGGTCGCGGGCCACCAGGCCGGTGATGGTGCGATCGCCGATGGTGATCAAAAAGCTCTTGCTGGCCACGGCCGGGTGACGCAGCACACGGCCCAGCGCTTCTTCGATGTCGACGCTGGCGGCGTTGAAGTCATCGCCCTGCTCCGCCTCGCGAGCCACGCTGCGGTGCATGCGCGGCGGCTTGCCCAGCAGCACGTTGAGCGGCATGTCCACCGGGGTGTTGCCGAAGTGGCTGTCGGTGACGGTCAGGTGCGGCTCGGCAGTGGCCTCGCCGACCACGGCGAAGGGGCAACGCTCGCGTTCGCAGATGGCCTGGAAGCGCTCGAAGTCGGCCGCATCGACCGACAGCACGTAGCGCTCCTGCGACTCGTTGCACCAGATCTCGTGCGGGGCCATGCCCGGCTCGTCGTTGGGCACCTTGCGCAGCTCAAAGCGACCGCCACGACCGCCGTCGTTGATCAGCTCCGGCAGGGCGTTGGAGATACCGCCGGCGCCGACGTCATGGATGAACTTGATCGGGTTGGCTTCGCCCAGCTGCCAGCAGCGGTCGATGACCTCCTGGCAGCGACGCTCCATTTCCGGGTTCTCGCGCTGCACCGAGGCGAAATCCAGATCGGCCGAGCTGGCGCCGGTGGCCATCGACGAAGCGGCGCCGCCGCCCAGGCCGATAAGCATGGCCGGGCCGCCGAGCACGATCAGCTTGGCGCCGACCGAAATCTCGCCCTTCTGCACGTGGTTCTCGCGGATGTTACCGAGGCCGCCGGCGAGCATGATCGGCTTGTGGTAGCCGCGCACTTCTTCGCCACGCGGGCTGCTGACAGCCTGCTCGAAGGTACGGAAGTAGCCGTTGAGCGCGGGGCGACCGAATTCGTTGTTGAACGCGGCGCCGCCCAGCGGGCCTTCGATCATGATGTCCAGGGCGCTGACGATGCGCTCCGGCTTGCCGTAGGGCTTTTCCCAGGGCTGGAGGAAGTCGGGGATGCGCAGGTTGGAAACCGAGAACCCGGTCAGACCGGCCTTGGGCTTGGCACCACGACCGGTGGCGCCTTCGTCGCGAATCTCGCCGCCGGAGCCGGTGGAGGCGCCCGGGAACGGTGCGATGGCGGTCGGGTGGTTGTGCGTCTCCACCTTCATCAGAATGTGCACCGGCTCCTGCACCGCGCCGTACTGGCGGGTTTCCGGGTTGGGGAAGAAGCGCCCGGCGGTGAAGCCTTCGATGACCGAGGCGTTGTCCTTGTAGGCGGACAGCACGCCTTCGCTGTGCATCTGGTAGGTGTTCTTGATCATGCCGAACAGCGACTTGTCCTGGCTTTCGCCATCGATGTCCCAGCTGGCATTGAAGATCTTGTGGCGGCAGTGCTCGGAGTTGGCCTGGGCGAACATCATCAGTTCGATATCGTGCGGGTTGCGCCCCAGGTCATTGAAGCTCTTCACCAGGTAGTCGATTTCGTCCTCGGCCAGGGCCAGGCCCAGGTCCTGGTTGGCCTGCTCCAGCGCGGCGCGGCCGCCGCCGAGTACGTCCACGGCGGTCAGCGGCTTGGGCTGGGCATGGCTGAACAGCGCCGCGGCATCCTCGAGGGCGCCCAGCACCAGCTGGGTCATGCGGTCATGCAGCAGGGCGGCGACCGCGGCGCTGTCGGCCTCGTTCAGCTCGCCGCTGACGTAATAGGCAATACCGCGCTCCAGGCGCTGAACCTTGGCCAGGCCGCAGTTGCGGGCGATGTCGCTGGCCTTGCTCGACCAGGGCGAAATGGTGCCGAAACGCGGGATGGTCAGGAACAGTTTGCCGCTGGGTTCCTGCACCGGCACGCTCGGGCCGTACTTGAGCAGCCGCGCCAGCACTTGTTCCTCATCGGCGTTGAGCACGCCGGTGACGTCGGCGAAGTGCGCGAACTCGGCGTACAGCCCGGTCACGGCCGGCACCTTGCTGGTCAGTTGCTCAAGCAATTTGCCATGGCGGAAAGCGGAAAGGGCGGGAGCGCCGCGCAGGATCAACATCGTCGGAACAGCCTCTGGGAAGGGGTGTGCTGGAGGCCGGGCATTCTACCCTAAAGTGGCGGCCTGCGGCAGCTGTAGCCAGGCGCTTAAAGGACGAACGCACTAGCAGAGAAGCGAAGCGCTGTCGAGATATGGCGCTGCCTGCGCTTTGCGTATACTGCGCCGATGTTTGCACGACCTGCGATACGCATGCGTTGCGCCACAGGGCTGTTGGCGATTGGAACCCTCCTGATGCTCGCTGGCTGTGGCGAAGAACCCAAGCCCAGCGTACTCGAGCAGGTAAAGGCGGAGGGTGAGCTGCGCGTGGTCACTCGCAACAGCCCCGCCACCTACTTCCAAGACCGCAACGGCGCCACCGGTTTCGAGTACGAACTGGCCAAGCGCTTCGCCACCGACCTCGGCCTGGAGCTGAAGATCGAAACCGCAGACAACCTCGACAGCCTGTTTGCCAGCCTGGGCCGCGCCGATGGGCCGGTCATGGCTGCCGCCGGTCTGGTCGACACACCACGACGCCAGCGCCAGGCGCGCTTCTCGATCCCCTATCTGGAAGTCACGCCACAGATCATCTATCGCCAGGGCGAGACGCGCCCGACCAAGCCTGAAGACCTGGTCGGCAAGCGCATCCTGGTGCTCGCCGGCAGCAGCCACGCCGAACAGCTGGAAGCCCTGAAACTGGAGCTGCCGGAGCTGGAGTTCGAAGTCTCCGACGCCGTCGAAGTGGTCGACCTGCTGCGCATGGTCGATGAAGGGCAGATCGACCTGACCCTGGTGGACTCCAACGAACTGGCGATGAACCAGGTGTACTTCCCCAACGTGCGGGTCGCCTTCGACCTGGGTGACACCAACACCATGCGCTGGGCGGTGGCTGCCGGCGAGGATGACAGCCTGCTGCTGGAGATCGACGCCTTCCTCGAACGCTCCGAGGCCAACGGCACCCTGCAGCGTCTCAAGGAACGCTACTACGGCCATGTCGACGTGCTCGGCTACGTCGGTGCCTACACCTTCGCCCAGCATCTGCAGCAGCGTCTGCCGCGTTACGAAAAGATGTTCCGTCAGGCCGGCCACACCCATCAGGTGGACTGGCGCCTGCTGGCCGCCATGGGCTATCAGGAATCGCTGTGGCAACCCAATGCCACCTCCAAGACCGGCGTGCGCGGCCTGATGATGCTGACCCAGCGCACCGCCCAGTCGGTCGGTGTGTCCAACCGCCTGGACCCCAAGCAGAGCATCGAGGGCGGCGCACGTTATTTCATCCAGATTCACCAGCAACTGCCGGAGGGCATCGCCGAGCCGGATCGCACCTGGTTCGCCCTGGCCGCCTACAACGTCGGCGGCGGTCATCTGGAAGATGCGCGCAAGCTGACCGAAGCAGAAGGCCTGGACCCGAACAAATGGGCCGACGTACAGAAGATCCTGCCGCGCCTGGCGCAGAAGCAGTGGTACAGCAAGACCCGTTACGGCTATGCCCGCGGCGGCGAGCCGGTGCACTTCGTGCGCAACATCCGCCGCTACTACGACATTCTCACCTGGGTGACCCAACCGCAGCTGGAAGGCACGCAAGTGGCCGAGAGCGGTATTCATCTGCCCGGCATCGACAAGCGCAAACCCGAAGAAGAAACCCCGCCGCTCTGAGCAGTCAGAGCAAATTCTGATTCCCCACCGCGCAGCGGCTGATGGCCTGGCGCGCCGGCGGCAGCCCTTTCAAGCGCGTGGCGCACTGCGCCTGACTCGCTACCCGCTCCACCTGCAGATTGGACTGCGCATCGATACTGATCAGATAGGGATGGTTGTAACGCGCGCGGTCGTTCCAGCTGCTGAAACGCTGAGTGGTGAATACGCAGCGGTAGTCCAGATGGCCGGTAAAGCCCTGAAAGCGATCACGCATGAAGATGTGATGATAGCGCTGCCAGTCGCGATCACGCTGACCGACACGTACGGCCTCCTGGCACTCCTCCAGCGTGGTGATCTGAGGCTCGTGGAGAAAGATGCTCTGCGCCAGATTCGAGCCGCCCAACTGCACGCTGGCAACCAGGTACACCTCAGGCTGCGCTGCAACAAGCGGCGAGCCCAACAGCATGAGCAGGCCCAGCATCCCCTTGTTCATGATCGCTCCTTGTCAGGACGCTCAGCCACGCCGAGCCTTGAAGAAATCTTTTAGCAGCGCCCCGCTCTCCTCGGCCAGCAACCCGCCCTCCACCAGCACGCGGTGATTGAGAAAGCCCTGGTCGAAGAACTGCCCCTGGCTGATCGCCACGCCTGCGCGCGGCTCACTGGCGGCGAATACCACCCGAGCGATACGGGCATGCACGATCAGGCCGGCGCACATGCTGCAGGGTTCCAGGGTGACGTACAGCGTGCTGCCGGGCAGCCGATAGTTCTGTACGCCTTGCGCCGCCGCGCGGATCGCCACCATTTCGGCATGAGCGCTTGGGTCGTGACGCAGAATCGGACAATTGAAGCCCTCGCCCACCACTTCACCGTCCTGCACCAGCACGGCACCGACCGGCACCTCACCCTGCTCAGCGCCCAGGCGCGCCTGCGCCAGCGCCAGGCGCATGAAGTGCTCGTCACGCGAGCGGTCGATGATCTGCGGTCTTTTCATGATTCAGGCTTCAGGCTTCAGGCTTCAGGCTTCAGGCTTCAGGCTTCAGGCTTCAGGCTTCAGGCTTCAGGCTTCAGGCTTCAGGCTTCAGGCTTCAGGCTTCAGGCTTCAGGCTTCAGGCTTCAGGCTTCAGGCGCGCCAGTGTGCCTTTCCATCGGAGCCCGTCAAGCTTTTCGCGCCTGCCTGTGGCTTGCAGCCTGAAACCTGCAGCTTCAGACCACTTCGATGGCCGCCATCAGCCCCGTTTCCATATGGTCGATCACGTGGCAGTGGAACATCCACACACCGGGATTATCGGCAACGAAGGCAATACGCGCCGTCTCGTTCTTGCCCAGCAGATAGGTATCGGTGAAGTACGGAATGATCTTGCGCCGATCCGAACCCAGCACCTTGAAAGTCATCCCGTGCAGATGGATCGGGTGCTGATACTGCGCCATGTTGCGCAGCACGAAGATGTAGTGGCCATCCTTCTTCAGCGTGGCGATCGGGCGATCGGCACAGGTCTTGTCATTGATGTCCCAGGCCTGGCCGTTGATCTGCCAATACTTGTAGCGACCGGCGGCCTCGTCGGCCGGCGAAGCCAGTGCGGCAGCCCACTCGAAGTTGAAGCGCAGGGTTTCGGCGCGGGCCAGATCCGGCTCGGCGACGGGGTTGGCCGGCAGGGGTGGCGGCCAGTCGCCTGCGACTTCGCTACTGGCGACACCCTTCAAGGTGGCCAGGCGCAGCGGCCCGTTGCGTAGCGACAATTCCTCGCCGGGCGATGGCACCTTCAGCGCCAGGTCGATGCGCATGCCAGGCCCCAGCCAGTACTCCTTGCCCAGCGGGCGCGGCTGCACCGGATTGCCATCCAGGGCATAGATGCGCGCCTCGCCGCCCGGCAGGTTAAGACGGTAGGTGACGGTGTTGTCGACATTGATCAGGCGCAGGCGCACCACCTGCCCCGCTGGCAGTTCGAGGGTCGGATTGGGCTGGCCATTGATGGTGGTCAGTCGCCCACGCGTACCTTCGCGCGCCGCCTGGCGCGGCACCAGAAATTCGCTGAAGGCGCCCTGCTCGTCGATATGCCAGGTCTTCAGGCTCAGCGTGCGCTCATGGCGGAAACCGGTCGGCTCGCGCTCCTCGACGATCAGCGGCCCGACCAGACCGCGCCCCAGCTGCTCGGCGCTGGCGGTATGCGGGTGGTACCAGAAGCTGCCGGCATCGTGGCAGATGAAGTCGTAGTCGAAGTACTCGCCCGGCAGCACCGGCGCCTGGGAGACGTAGGGCACGCCATCCATCTCCAGCGGCAGGCGAATGCCATGCCAGTGAATGGTGCTCTGTACATCCAGCTTGTTGATGAAGCGCACCCGCAGCCGCTCACCCTGACGGCAACGCAGCTCCAATCCCGGTGCCTGGCCACCATAGCCCCAGGCCGGCGTCACATGCCCCGGTACCAGCTGCAGATCCAGCGGCGCGGCGATCAGCTCGTAATCGTGGGTGGCGATATTTTCCGGGCGCCCCAGCCAGTAACGCACACCGCCAGCGCCCAGCCCGGCCACACCCAGACCAACCAAACCGGCCAGCACCTGTCTGCGGGTAAACGACATCTTCATCCTCAACTCGTGAGCATACTCAATTGCGGTATCTTCTCATTTTCATGGATGGCCAGACGAGCGCCATGACAAGACAAATTGCCGCGGCGATGCTGCGAAATAGTGCTGATAAAAGACGGCACTTACCGGAGTAAAATCGCCAGGGATTTCACGGGAAGCGCTCACCAGGACATGGACAGTTTCTTTTTCGACGCCCCCTTGGGCATCATGATCGTGGCGTTCACGCCACTGATCCTGCTGATGTGGATCGGCCTCATGGCCGCGTTCGGCGAGGCGATCTGGTCCGACTGCTACAGGCTTGGCCGGCCGCACGATATCGTGAAAGCGTCGATCATCGATCAAAAACTCGTAGAAGCACGTATCAGCGCTGGCAAAACCACGATGGTGAGCCTCAGGTACGTCTATCGCCTGCGTTACGAGTACGAACAACGGACCTACGAAGTGCAGCATCTCGTGCTCGACCAAGAGCATGTCGAGCTCAACGAACAGGCCGGCACCTTTCTGCTTTATGTGCCCAAAGCGAACCCTGCCGATGCCACTCCCGAATCCCCAAACGCCGCATCCCCCATCGCCGCAATGGCGTTGATGATCATGGGCTACCTCATCTGGGAAGCTGCACCGACGCTGCTTACAGGGTATTGATCATGATCGTGCTCTTCATCCTGCTCGGCGGCCTGCTGTGGCTGATCAGCCTGCTGCTATTCGCCTTTGCCGCCTGGGCCTTTTACAAGCTGGCGCAGCTGCTCTGGGAAAAAATCCGCAGAGCCTTGCTGCGTCCAGGCACGGCGCAAATCACATCCTATGAAGTTTTCACACCCGACCTGGAAGACATTCACTTCCAGGACAGCCGCCCGCAAGTCCGCCTCGAGCTGGACTGCGAGCGACATGGTCAGCGCTTTCAGATATCCCTCGGCCCGCTGACGTGCGAGGAGTTGTTCCCCGCACTGGATCTGCCCGCACATCATGTCGCCTGCTGGCTGAGCGATGAGGATTGGTGCCAGATGCTGGAAAATCGCTGGATCACCATCGCCTGCGACTGGCAGCAGCGCAAAGCGATACTCACCAGCCAGATTCGAGAAGACAGACGCATGCTGCTGATCGGTTTTCTAAGCCTGAGCATGTTCGCCCTCCTGGTGACGCTGTCATTGCTGCAGAGCTGACTGTCCACGGAGCTACCAAGGTATTCGTGGCCCGCCATCCACCCCGGCAGAGTTCTCCGTTCAATCGCACTCAGGCACCTGAGCCATGGTCATGCCGCCACCGAAATTGGCAATGGGCCGCATGACCAGACGACAACCGCCCTCTGCCTCCTGAACGCCCTGCGCCGCAAGGGATTCACGGCTGACCCGATAATCGAAAGTCAGGGTAGTGCCGGCAGGCACACCGCCTTCCTCGCGCGCCGACGTGACACGCACCTCCAGCCGTACGTCAGTCGGGCTGAAAGTGCCCGAAAAGAGGAAGGTGCGTCCGTCGCTGATACCACCACCGCTGACGCGCCCGTCGGCACTGATGCTCACCTGCACGTCACCCGGCTCGCTGCGCCAACCTGCATCATCATAGAGCCCCGGAATAGTGAGCTCGGTCTGCGTGGTGCTATCCGGAACCTCGCCCCGCAGTTGCAGGCTCGCCCTACCCGGCGCACTGCGCTCCAGCAATACGCTTCCCTTCCCGTAATGGCTGTCCGGTTTGCCGGAGGGAGGTGCCACCTTGAAGTCGACTCGACCGGTGTAAGGGCGCTCGCCGAAAAGCTCAATCACATCCTGAGCCAAGCTGCAGGGAGCCACAGCCAGCAGCAGAGCGGCCAGGAAAGTGCGCGAGCACGAGGAAGATGGCGAGTTGACGGACATGGGCGCTTCCTTTTTGCCAGGTAAAAGCCTAACCCTAGCCAAAGCGCTCGGCGGACGACAGAAAACGCGCCACATCCCCCCGAAAAACAAAACCCCGGCAGCATGGCCGGGGTTTCGTCACACGAGCTAGGCTCGGAGGGGCATCATTCCCACTCGATGGTCGCTGGCGGCTTGCTCGACACGTCGTAGGTGACGCGGGAGATGCCTTCGATCTCGTTGATGATGCGGCCGCTGACGGTTTCCAGCAGCTCGTAGGGCAGGTGCGCCCAGCGAGCGGTCATGAAGTCCACGGTTTCCACGGCGCGCAGGGCGACGACCCAGGCGTAGCGACGGCCGTCACCGACGACGCCGACCGATTTCACCGGCTGGAACACCACGAACGCCTGGCTGGTCTTGTGGTACCAGTCGGCCTTGCGCAGCTCTTCGATGAAGATGTGGTCGGCGCGGCGCAGCAGGTCGGCGTACTCCTTCTTCACTTCGCCGAGGATACGTACGCCCAGGCCCGGGCCCGGGAACGGGTGGCGGTAGACCATGTCGTAGGGCAGGCCCAGCTCCAGGCCGATCTTGCGCACTTCGTCCTTGAACAGTTCACGCAGCGGCTCGACCAGCTTGAGGTTCATCTCCTCGGGCAAGCCACCGACGTTGTGGTGGCTCTTGATCACGTGGGCCTTGCCGCTCTTGGCGCCAGCCGACTCGATCACATCCGGATAGATGGTGCCCTGGGCGAGGAACTGGATATTGTCCAGCTTGCTGGCCTCGGCATCGAACACGTCGATGAAGGTACGGCCGATGATCTTGCGCTTCTTCTCCGGGTCGGACTCGCCGGCCAGGTTGGAGAGGAACTGCTCCTCGGCATTGGCACGGATCACCTTCACGCCCATGTTCTCGGCGAACATGGCCATCACCTGGTCGCCCTCGTGCAGGCGCAGCAGGCCGTTGTCGACGAACACGCAGGTGAGCTGATCGCCGATGGCCTTGTGCAGCAGCGCCGCGACCACGGAAGAGTCGACACCGCCGGACAGGCCGAGCAGCACGTTGGCGTCGCCGACCTGGGCGCGCACGGCGGCCACGGCGTCTTCGACGATGTTGGCCGGGGTCCACAGGGCCTCGCAGCCGCTGATCTCCAGCACGAAGCGCGACAGGATGCGGCCGCCCTGCTTGGTGTGGGTCACTTCGGGGTGGAACTGCACGCCGTAGTAGTGGCGGGTGTCGTCGCTCATGGCGGCGATCGGGCAGCTCGGCGTGCTGGCGAGGATGTGGAAGCCTTCCGGCAGGCGGGTGACCTTGTCGCCGTGGCTCATCCACACGTCCAGGCCAAGTACGCCATCGGCGTCGACATGGTCTTCGATGCCGGCCAGCAGCTGGCTCTTGCCGACCACGTCGACACGGGCGTAGCCGAACTCGCGCAGGTCGGAGCCTTCAACTTTGCCACCCAACTGCTCGGCCATGGTCTGCATGCCGTAGCAGATGCCGAGGATCGGCACATTCAGGTCGAACACGGCCTGCGGCGCGCGCGGGCTACCCTCCTCGTGCACCGACTCCGGGCCGCCGGCAAGGATGATGCCGCGCGGAGCGAAGGCGCGGATGTCCTCGTCGCTCATGTCCCAGGGGTGCAGTTCGCAATAGACGCCGATCTCGCGCACGCGGCGGGCGATCAGCTGGGTGTACTGGGAACCGAAGTCCAGAATGAGGATGCGGTGGGCGTGAATGTCGTGGGCCATGGCCGTCTCTCGTAGGTATTCACAAATGACACGGGGCTGATCGAACAGCCCCGTTATTCATACATTGCAAAAATCGATTTGCCGCGCAGCGAGCACCGGGCAGGCAAGGCGGAGAGAAACGAGAGAGCGGAGTTTGCTGAAGCAAATGAGCATCTTGAGTTTTTCTCCAACGCAGCATGCACAAGCGCAGCAGCGTCAAATCGATTTTTTTAGCCGACGCGGTAGTTCGGCGCCTCCTTGGTGATCTGCACGTCGTGCACGTGCGACTCGGCCATGCCGGCGCCGGTGATGCGCACGAACTCCGGCTTGGTGCGCATCTCTTCGATGGTGGCGCAGCCGGTGTAGCCCATGGAAGCACGCAGGCCGCCCATCAGCTGGTGAACGATGGCACTCATCGCGCCCTTGTAGGGCACACGACCTTCGATGCCTTCCGGCACCAGCTTCTCGGCGCCAGCCGAGGAGTCCTGGAAGTAACGGTCAGAGGAACCCTGCGCCTGGGCCATGGCGCCCAGCGAGCCCATGCCGCGGTACGCCTTGTAGGAACGGCCCTGGAACAACTCGACCTCGCCCGGCGCCTCTTCGGTACCGGCCAGCATGGAGCCGATCATCACGGCGGAAGCGCCAGCGACGATGGCCTTGGACAGGTCGCCGGAGAAACGGATGCCACCGTCAGCGATCAGCGGTACACCGGTACCTGCCAGGGCCGCGGCAACATTGGCCACGGCGCTGATCTGCGGTACGCCGACGCCGGCAACGATACGGGTGGTGCAGATCGAGCCCGGGCCGATACCGACCTTGACGCCATCGGCGCCGGCTTCGACCAGCGCCTTGGCCGCGTCGCCCGTGGCGATATTGCCGCCGATCACCTGCACCTCGGGGAAGTTCTGCTTGACCCAGCGCACGCGGTCGATCACGCCCTTGGAGTGGCCGTGGGCGGTGTCGACGATGATCACGTCGACGCCGGCATTGACCAGCGCGGCAACGCGGTCACCGGTATCGGCACCGGTACCCACGGCAGCACCGACGCGCAGGCGACCCTGATCGTCCTTGCTGGCCAGCGGGTAGGCCTTGGCCTTCTCGATGTCCTTGACGGTCATCATGCCCTTGAGGTTGAAGGCGTCGTCGACGATCAGCACCTTCTCGATGCGGTGCTTGTGCAGCAGCGCGCGCACGGTTTCCTTGTCGGCACCTTCCTTGACGGTGACCAGGCGCTCTTTCGGCGTCATCACCTCACGCACTTTAGCGTCCAGGCGATTCTCGAAACGTACGTCGCGGGAAGTAACGATGCCCACCAGGTCACCGTTGGACAGCACCGGCACGCCGGAGATGTTGTGCTGACGGGTCAGCTCGAACAGATCGCGCACGGTAGCATCGGCCTCGATGGTGATCGGGTCCTTGACCACGCCGGCCTCGAACTTCTTGACCTTGCGCACTTCGGCAGCCTGCTGCTCGATGGTCATGTTCTTGTGGATGATGCCGATGCCGCCTTCCTGCGCCATGGCGATGGCCAGACGCGCCTCGGTAACGGTGTCCATGGCAGCGGACAGCAGCGGGATGTTCAGTTCGATGCCGCGGGTCAGGCGGGTCTTCAGGCTGACGTCCTTGGGCAGTACCTCGGAGTAACCGGGGATGAGCAGGACGTCGTCGAAAGTGAGTGCTTCTTGGCTGATGCGCAGCATGGGCGGGCTCCCGAGCGGGAAAATAAGAAGCGCGGCATTATACCCAGCGACCTCCCTGCACTCAATGCAAAGTGTTCTCTAGGCAGCCACTCCCTGAAACACATAAAATAATGATTCTCAAAAACGCTTGCACCTGAGTACCAGATGAAATCCAACCGTTTTCCCTTGAGCAGCCCACGCGCCGCTCTGCTTGCCCTTTGCCTGCTGCCGGCCGGCTCACTGCTGGCCAAGGAGCTGGAGCTGCCGAGCCAGGAAGTGCTGGCCAAACCCAACGTAGAAGAGGACGGCTACCAGGCCAAGCGCGCCAGCACCGCGAGCAAATCCTCCGTGGCGCTCAGGGATGAAGCGCAGTCGGTACAGGTGGTAACGCCCAAGACCATCGAGGACTTCCAGGTCAAGTCGCTGGACGATGCGATGAAGTTCGTCAGTGGCATGACCCAGAGCAACACCCTGGCCGGCACACAGGACGGTTTCGTCAAACGTGGTTTTGGTAGCAACGCCGATGGCTCGATCCTGCGTGACGGCATCCGCTCCAGCTTGTCGCGCAACTTCAGCGCCACCACTGAACGCGTGGAAGTGCTCAAGGGCCCGGCATCTCTGCTGTATGGCGCACTGGAGCCGGGCGGCCTGATCAATGTGATCAGCAAGAAGCCCCAATACCAGTGGGGCACACGCATCGACGCGAACAGCTCCAGCTTCGGCGGCGGCAGCCTGGCGGTAGACGTTACCGGCCCCATTGCCGACAGTGGGCTGGCGTTTCGCCTGATTGCCGAGCGCCAACACGAAGATTACTGGCGCAACTTCGGCGAGGAAGAACACAGCCTGATCGCCCCCTCTCTGAGCTGGGAAGGCGAGCGCCTGCGTCTCAGCCTTGCCTACGAGTACAAGGAATACAGTGCCCCGGTGGATCGCGGCACGGTGATCATCAACGGCAAGCCGGCCAAGGTTTCCTATAACGAGCGTTTCGGCGAAAGCTGGGCCAAAGCCGAGGGCATCGATGAACTGCTCACCGCTACTGCCGAGTACCAGCTCACCGAGAACTGGTCTACCCGCCTCACCTACGGCTGGAACAACGAGCGCTACGACTATGCAGAGGCTCGACCCAATGCACTGAATGCCAGCACAGGCGCCCTGAGTCGCCGCTCTGACGGCAGCGAGCATGACAACCAGACCCAATATCTGGCCTGGGACTGGATCGGCAATGCCGAGCTGTTCGGCCAGCGTCATGATCTGCTGATCGGCGCCGACACCGAGCGCGTCGACAACTTCCGCGGCGACACCTGGCGCGGCCCGGCGGTCGGCGGTTTCAACATCTACAACCCGGTCTACGGCAATCTCGCGGCGCCTTCACTGCTCAATCTGTCGCAGAGCGACCGCCGCGACGAATTGCATTCACGTTCCTTTTATATGAAGGACAACTGGCACCTTGACGAGCAATGGATTCTGGTTCTCGGCGGTCGTTACCAGCGCTTCGAGCAATTGGTCGGGCAAGGTCGAGGGACACTGTTCACGCCGACCACCGATCGCCACGACGCCACCTTCCTGCCGTTCGGTGGACTGGTCTTCCAGCTGAACGATCAGGTGGCCTTCTACGGCAACTACAGCCGATCCTTCGTGCCCAATGCCTCGGATGCCAATACCGGCCAGGCATTCGACCCCGAAGAAGGTCGCAGCTACGAGCTGGGCGTGAAGTTCGACCTGCCTCAGGGTATCGGTGCCAACCTCGCGCTGTTCGATATCGAGAAGGAAAACGTCGTGGTCACTAATAATTCCGTATCGGAAGCAGCCGGCAAGGTCGGTTCGCGCGGTGTGGAGCTGGATATCAGCGGCCGCCTGAGCGAACGCTGGGAACTGCTCGGCAGCTACGCCTACACCGATACGGAAATCCTCGACGACCCGACCAACGAGGGCAACGAACTGGTCAACGCCGCGCGCAATATCGGCAGTCTCTACCTCGTCCATCACCTGCAGCTGCCCCAGGAGCTGGGTCAGTGGAAACTGGGTGGTGGCGCCCGCTATGTCGGTGAACGTGCCGGCGACAATGCCAACACATTCTGGCTGGACAGCTATACGGTGGCCGATGCCTTCGTCAGTTGGGACAGCCAACTGCTAGGCGAGAAGACGCGCCTGCAACTGAATGTACGTAACCTGTTCAACGAGCACTACTATCCGTCCAGCGGCGGCAATCTGCGGGTGGCCGTGGGCGAACCACGTGAAGTGCGTCTGTCGGCCAGCGTCGAGTTCTGACCTTTGGCATTGTGGGAGGCGCTTCAGCGGCGACTGAAAGCATATGAAGTCGCGGCTAAAGGCCCTCCCACAAGGGACTGAAAAGTCGCTCAGGCCGGATCATCGACCCGCACCTGCCTCACCGCAAAGCCCAGGCGTTCGCCGAACTCCTCGACGAACGCCGGACGCAGGCCGGCATCCATCCAGCCATTGAAGATGAAGCCCAGATTGGAAAAGCCGCAGGGCTGCAGGAACAGGAAGCCGTTGATGTCGTCCTCATGCCCGCATTCGGGGCAGGTGAAGTTGTCGGTTTCCCCGGGCCACCACACCTCCAGGCTGTCGAACAGCGGCACGCCCACCTCCCGGCGGCATTCGGGGCAGCCCGCCTCCTCGAGAAAATTCCGCGTCGGCACATAGATGCAGCGATGGGTGATGATCTCCAGGCCATTGTGCGGCTGACCATAGGGCAGCAACTCGGGGTGCTGGGCGATACGTCGGGCGCCCGGGCCGATGGCGTAGGCCATGCCGTTGCCGCCCTGGCCGCAGGTGGTGGGCAGCGCCTCGACGATCTCCCGCTTGACCAGCCAGCGCAACATGGCCCTCGCCTTCTCTTCATCAGCGGGAAGCGTGGAAATCTGCGGGACGAGGATCAATTGCGCGGTCATGGTGCTCGGAGGGCTGACAAAGAAAGAGCGGCAGCTTAGGCGCTACCGCTCGCAAATCAAGCCCCTCGGCACACCGCATCGCCCACCTGCGCTTCGCGCCGCGCCAGCCAGCGCGCGCGCAGCACGTCATAGATCCAGTTGAACGCCAGGGTGTAGGGCAGAAAGAACAGGATCAGCACGATATCCAGCAGCAGCGCCTCGAGCAGGCCGATCGACAGCCACCAGGCGGCCAGCGGCACCAGCACCAGAATCAAGCCCGCCTCGAACAGCAGCGCATGGCTGACCCGCGCCCACAGACCGCGCTCGAAGCCCAGCCGTCCCTGGGCACGGTCGAACAGGTAGTTGAACAGCATGTTCCACAGCATCGCCACGGTGGAGAATATCAGCGTCAACGCGCCGAGATGCACCAGCGGCTTGTCCATGAACCAGGCCATGGCCGGCGCGCAGATGAGCACGGCGATGGTCTCGAACGCCAGGGCGTGGCCGATGCGCTCACGCAGGGAGCGCGGTAGGGGCTGAGTCATGGAGAGAACCTCGTGATAGGTGGCGACCAGCGCTATGATCATCGGAACTCCAGCCAGACCAAAGGCAGCTGCCATCGGCAAAACCGATATGAATATTTCACCGGAATCCCTCCAGGCGTTTGCCCAGGCCGCCAACTGCGGCTCGTTGAGCGCCGCCGCCAGACGCCTGGGCAAAAGCCAATCGACCGTCAGTGAGGCGGTAGCGCGCCTGGAAATCGACCTGGGCGTGGCACTGTTCGAGCGCGGTCCACGCAAGCTGCAACTGACCGAGGCCGGCGCCAGCCTGCTGGCACATGCCGAGGAAGTGCTGTGTGCCAGTGACCGCCTGGCGCGGCATGCCGCGGCTCTGGCCAGGGGGCAGGAGCCGCGCCTGACCCTGGCGCTGTCCGATGCCTACCAGCCGAAACACTACGAGGCGCGCCTGCAGGAGCTGGATCAGCGCTTCCCCGATCTGCAGTTCGAGAGCCTGATCGCGGAGCAGGCTGACGTGCTCGACCTGGTCAGTCAGGGCCGCGCGCAACTCGGTCTGATCGCCGCACAGCCGACCTACCCGCCGCATATCGCCCATGCCCGCCTGCACATGAGCAGCGAATTCGGCCTGTTCGCGGCCAAGGGTCATCCGCTGAGCGAACTGACCCAGGTGCGCCCGGAAGACTTGTCGCACTGGCGCCTGCTGCGCCTGAGCAGCGTCGCCAACGACGACGCCAGCGCCGATGTTCTGCCTGGCAGCGGTGGACGCTGCTGGGCCGCGCCGGACTACCTGATGCTGCTGGAGATGGCGCGCCTGGGCTTCGGCTGGGCCGAGCTGCCGCGGCAACTGGTCGACGCCTACGGCTTCGGTGGCCTGCAGGAGCTGCGCTGCAGTGGCTGGCCGCGACGGGTGACGGTGGACGCCGTGTGGTCGCGCCAGCTGGAACTAGGCCCGGTGGCGGCCTGGCTGCTGGAGCGCCTGCTGCAGGCTTGATGAAGGTCGCGTCGACGCCCCTCTCGACTTATCATGCGCCACCATGATCAACGATCCCTTTGCTCGCCTGAACCTCGACCGCGAGGTACTCAGCGTAAGCCAGCTCAACAACCGCGCCCGCCTGCTGCTGGAGGACGTGTTCTCCGGCATCTGGGTCGAGGGGGAAATCTCCAACCTCGCCCGCCCCGCATCCGGCCATGTCTACTTCACCCTGAAAGACAGCCAGGCCCAGGTGCGCTGCGCGCTGTTCCGGCAGAACGCTGCACGCGTGCGCCAGGCGCTGCGCGACGGGCTGGCGGTGAAGGTACGCGGCAAGGTCTCGCTGTTCGAAGGGCGCGGCGACTACCAGCTGATTCTCGACGCGGTCGAGCCGGCCGGCGACGGCGCCCTGCGCCTGGCGTTCGAGGCGCTGAAGGAAAAACTCGGCGCCGAAGGGCTGTTCTCCACCGAACGCAAGATCGCCCTACCCGCCCATCCCAGGCGCATCGGCATCGTCACCTCGCCCACCGGCGCGGTGATCCGCGACATCATCAGCGTGTTCCGCCGCCGCGCGCCGCAGGTGGAACTGAACCTGATACCCACCGCCGTGCAGGGTCGCGAAGCCACCACGCAGATCGTGCGCGCCCTGCAACGGGCCGATGCGCTGGGTTTCGATGCATTGATCCTGGCCCGCGGCGGCGGTTCGCTGGAAGACCTCTGGTGCTTCAACGAGGAAAGCGTGGCGCGCGCCGTGGCGGCCTGCGTCACGCCCATCGTCAGCGCCGTGGGCCACGAGACGGACGTGTCCATCGCCGACTTCGTCGCCGACGTGCGTGCGCCGACGCCGTCGGCTGCCGCCGAACTGCTGGCCCCGGACAGCAGCGAGCTGGTGCAGCGCCTGCACAACCTGCAGCGCCGCCTGGTGTTGCACATGCAGGGCCGCCTGGCCCGCGAGCGCCTGCGTCTGGAAGGCGTCAGCCGGCGCCTGCGCCACCCCGGCGAACGCCTGCGCCAGCAGGCCCAGCGCCTTGACGACCTGGACATGCGCCTGCGCCGCGCCTTCGCACAGCGGCTGGCGAACCAGTACGAACGCCTGGCGCGCCTCGACGCCCGCCTCGCCGCGCAGCATCCGGGGCGCAATCTGGCCATGCTGCGCCAGCGCCTCGATGGCCTGGCCGCGCGCCTGCCACGTGCCATGCAGGGCCAGCTGCGCAGCCAGCGCCAGCAACTGGGCGCACTGGCGGCGCAATTGCAGATCGTCAGCCCCCTGGCCACGCTCGGCCGCGGTTACAGCATCCTCCTCGACGAGCGCGGCCAGGCCGTACGCAGCGCCGCGCAGACCCAGCCAGGCCAGCGCCTGAAGGCGCGCCTGAGCGTGGGCGAGCTGGACGTTCGGGTCGAAGACAACCACATACAACCGGCGACGCTGTCGCTGTTGGACTAACAGTTGCCAGGGTGGGCCGGGCGGCACTCCGCTTCAGTTGGTAGGGTGGGCTTCAGCCCACCAAGACCCGCCCCCTGTTGGTGGGCTGAAGCCCACCCTACAGCTCAACAAAACGAGAACAGCACTGGAGGGCTGGACGAAAGAGCGACACCGATCCGCTTTTACGTTCAGCGTTCTTTTCGTATAGGACTTTTATGCGCCCACTGATCTTTCTGCTTGCCGTCTGTCTTGCCCTGCCCGCCCATGCCGAAGGCTTCATCACCCGCCTGCTGAACAAGCCGGTGCCCGGGGGCGTCGCCGTGGTCGATCTGGGCAACCCGACGCAGGCGCCGAAGGTGCGCTACCAGGGCAAGCCGGTGCTGACCGTGCGCGAGGACGGCCAGCGCTGGATCGCCATCGTTGGCATTCCGCTCAGCGTCAAGCCGGGCACGCAGCAGGTGGAGGTCGAGGGCGCCCAGAGGCTGGGCTTCCAAGTCGGCGCCAAGCACTACGCCGAGCAGCGCATCACCATCAAGAATCAGCAGCAGGTCACGCCCAACGCCGAGAACCTCAAGCGCATCGAGCGCGAACTGGCGGAGCAGACCCGCGCCTACCAACAATTCAGCACGCGCCAGCCGAGCAACCTGCTGTTCGACAGGCCGGTCAACGGGCCGCTGTCCAGCCCCTTCGGCCTGCGCCGCTTCTTCAATGGCGAGGAACGAAACCCGCACTCGGGCCTGGATTTCGCCGCGAACCGCGGCACGCCGATCAAGGCGCCGGCGGCAGGCAAGGTGATACTGATCGGCGACTACTTCTTCAATGGCAAGACGGTGTTCCTCGACCACGGCCAGGGGCTGATCAGCATGTTCTGCCACCTCTCCGAGATCGACGTGAAGCTCGGCGACGAAATCCCCCGCGGCGGGCATGTCGGCAAGGTCGGCGCCACTGGCCGCGCCACCGGCCCACACCTGCACTGGAACGTCAGCCTCAACGACGTGCGAGTCGACCCGGCCATCTTCATCGGTGCGTTCAAGCCTTGAGCAGACGCAACCGGCAATGACTGCCGTTTGGGTTGGCGCAACGTTTTTGCTAGGGTACCGCAGCTCGGATGCCCGGCCTTGCAGCGCCGGCACGCCCCCCGCCTGCTTCGGAGCCGGATATGCCGAATGAGCTCAACACCTGGATGGAGTGGCTGGAACACCAGCCGCAACTGCTCACCTTCAGCGCCACCCTCGCGCTGATCCTTGCCGCCTGGCTGTCGAACTGGATCGTCAAACGCATCCTGGTCCGCGCCATCTATCGCGTGGTGGGTGCTACCGCGGTCGGCCGCCATGGCCAGATCAAGCAAAGCGGCATCATCAAGCGTCTGTCCCACATCGTGCCGGCGCTGATGCTTTCCTCCGGCGTGGCCGTGGTGCCAGGTATGCCCGAAGCCGTGGTGACGGTTACGCAGAACGTCTGCGGCGCCTTCATCGTGCTGACTATCGCCCTGGCTATCGCCGCCCTGCTGGACATTCTCAACACCCTCTACCAGCGCCGCCCCAACGCCCACCTGAAGCCGATCAAGGGCTACCTGCAGGTGGTCAAGATCGCCATCTTCGCCATCGCCACCATCCTCATCGTGGCCACGCTGATCGATCGTTCACCGCTGATTCTGCTGTCGGGCCTCGGCGCCATGGCCGCCGTGCTGATGCTGATTTTTCAGGACACCCTGCTGTCGCTGGTGGCCAGCGTGCAGATTTCCTCCAGCGACATCATCCGCGTCGGCGACTGGGTGGAAATGCCCCAGCTCAACGCCGATGGCGACGTGATCGATATCGCCCTGCACACGGTCAAGGTGCAGAACTGGGACAAGACCATCACCACCATCCCGACCAAGCGCTTCATCACCGACCCGTTCAAGAACTGGCGCGGCATGCAGGAATCCGGCGGCCGCCGGATCAAGCGCGCACTGTACCTGGACCAGACCAGCGTGCATTTTTTGAGCGACGAGGAGATTGCCCGCCTGCGCCGCTTCATGCTGCTCGACGAGTACCTCGACCGCAAGGACCGGGAGCTGCGCGAGTGGAACCAGAAGCTGGCCGAGCACGGCAAGCAGGCGGTCAACACCCGCCGCATCACCAACATCGGCAGCTTCCGCGCCTATGTCGAGCATTACCTGCGGCACAACCCGAACATCCACCAGCACATGACCCTGCTGGTGCGCCAGCTCAGCCCGACAGCCGATGGCCTGCCCCTGGAGATCTACTGCTTCACCAATACCACGGCCTGGAATGCCTACGAAGGCATCCAGTCGGACATCTTCGACCACCTGCTGGCCATCCTCCCCGAGTTCGGCCTGCGCGTGTTCCAGCACCCGAGCGGGGCGGACTTCCAGACGCTCAGGGAGGCATCCCCTACCGTACGTCGGCAAGAAGCCCCCTTCATTCAAGTCTGAAACGAAGCGGCCGACTTTCCTTAGGAGCCAGGCTGCTGCCTGGCATTTGCGAGTGAACGAATGGTGCTGACGGTCAATACCAACATCGCCTCGTCGTACACACGTCGCCAACTGGAAAGCAACGCCACCAGCCTCGATACGTCGCTGCAGCGCCTGTCCACCGGACAGCGCATCAACAGCGCCAAGGACGATGCCGCCGGCATGCAGATTTCCAACCGCCTGAACTCGCAGACACGGGGGCTGGGCGTGGCGATGCGTAACGCCAACGACGGCATTTCGCTGCTACAGGTGGCCGAGGGCGCGCTGCAAAGCGTGACCGATGCCCTGCAGCGTATTCGTGCGCTCGGCCTTCAGGCGATGAACGGTTCCAACGGCGTCAACGAGCGTCAGGCCCTCGACCGGGAAGCGCAGCAACTGCTGCAGGAAATCAATCGCGTCAACGAAACCACCACCTTCGCCGGACGCAAGGTCTTCGATCAGGGCCAGTCCTCCGCTCTGGGCGACCTCGACCAGCGTGCGGTGCTCAACTCGCTGAAGGGCTTCTGGATCAGCGAGGGCGAACAGCGCGTATTCGATGCCCTGGGCCTACGCGCCGACGGGGCGGAGCTGAAAATCACCTTCAGCAACGACAGCAGCAGCCAGGCACTGGCATCGGTTTCCTACACCGGCGCAGACGGCAGCGGCCGCGTGCTCAACCAGGTGCTCAACGTCAACCTCGCCTACTTCGATGCCAGCAGCCTGCCCGACGGCGGCAGCTTCCCTCAGTACACCGACCGCGTGATCGCCCACGAGATGGCTCATGCGGTGATGGGCCGCACGATGAACTTCGCCAGTGGCCTGCCCTCCTGGTTCATCGAAGGCACCGCCGAAGCCGTGCAGGGTGCCGACGAGCGACTGGCAGCCGACACCGCTGGCGGTACCAATACCGCGGCGATCGTGGCCGCCTTCAATGCCGACGATGTCAGCGGCTCGGCTGGCTATTCCGGCGGCTACGCGGCGGTGCGCTACATGCACGACAGCATCAAGGCTGCTGGCGGCAGGGGCATCAAGGATGTGATGGGCTACCTGCAGAGCAACCCTGGCTCGACCCTCGACCAGGCCCTGGCCAATGGCAGCCGCGGAGCCTTCAGCGGGCTGGCCGATTTCCAGACGCAGTTCTCCAGTGACGCTGCCAGCTACGTGGCGAGCCTCGATCTGACCAATGAAGACACCGGTGCCCTGGGCGGGCTGGACGCCGACGGAGGCCCCGTCCTGACCGCCAAGAGCGTACTGCTGAACCAGGGTACCGGCACCCCCGGTTCGCAGGGTTTCCGCCTGGTCGAGCCGACCCTGTTCGACGACACCGCCGTCGGCGGCAGCGCCCTGACCCAGTTCCAGATCGGCGCCCAGGCCTACGAGACCATCCAGATCGGCATCGGCTCGTTCAATGTCGAAGCACTCGCCCTCAGCCGCCTGAGCCTGCAGAAGACCCCCGGCCTGGCGGTCATGGACATCGACGATGCGCTGGCCTATATCGATCGCCAGCGCGGCTACATGGGTGCGGTGCAGAACCGCCTGGAAGCGACCATCAGCAATCTGCAGAACATATCCGAGAACACCGCGGCGAGCCGTTCGCGCATCGTCGATACCGACTTCGCGGCGGAGACCGCCAACCTCACCTCCCGACAGATCGTCCAGCAGGCCGCCCAGAGCGTTCTGGCCCAGGCCAATCAGCGCCCCCAGGCGGTGCTCAGCCTGCTCGCCTGATCCTTGCGCAATCCAACGCAACCCTTTTGCAGCACCGCGCAATATTCCCTCAAGAGATGCTGGCAAACGAAAATTTCCAGCGTTTTATCGCAAAGTATTGCCATCATTCTCTACCGAACGTAGGGTTAGCGGCATGAACAACGCAAACACCCTCATTCTCCTGCGGCAACACCGCTGCCTGCGCCTGGTCAGCCCGCGACTGCGGGGCTGAATCCCTGCGGCCCCTCCGGCCACCATCGACTGCCCTATTCGTTTTTCCAGACAAGGCGTCTGGATCCAAGGATTTTCACCATGACCATGCTCAAAGACCCCTCGAAGAAGTACCGCCCGTTCACCCCGATCCAGATTCCGGATCGCACCTGGCCGGACAAGATCATCGACAAGGCGCCGATCTGGCTGTCCACCGACCTGCGCGACGGCAATCAGTCGCTGATCGAGCCGATGGATGCCGAGAAGAAGATGCGCTTCTTCAAGTGCCTGGTGGCCGTGGGTCTGAAGGAAATCGAAGTGGGCTTCCCGTCCGCCTCGCAGACCGACTTCGACTTCGTCCGCGAGCTGATCGAAGGCGGCCACATCCCCGACGACGTCACCATCCAGGTGCTGACCCAGGCCCGTGACGACCTCATCGAGCGCACCTTCGAGTCGCTCAAAGGCGCCAAGAAAGCCATCGTCCACTACTACAACGCCTGCGCACCGAGCTTCCGCAAGATCGTCTTCAACCAGGACAAGGCTGGCGTCAAGGCCATCGCCGTGGCCGCCGGCACCACCATCAAGCGCCTGGCCGAGGCCGCGCCCGAGACCCAGTGGGGCTTCGAGTACTCGCCAGAGGTGTTCAGCAGCACCGAGATCGATTTCGCCGTCGAGGTATGCAACGCGGTAATCGATGTGTTCCAGCCGACCCCGGCGAACAAGCTGATCCTCAACCTGCCGGCCACCATCGAGTGCGCCACGCCGAACAACTATGCCGACCAGATCGAGTGGTTCGGCCGTCATGTCGACCGCCGCGACAGCGTGCTGATCAGCGTGCACACCCACAACGACCGTGGCACCGGCGTCGCCGCGTCCGAGCTGGCCGTCATGGCCGGCGCCGATCGCGTCGAAGGCTGCCTGTTCGGCAACGGCGAGCGCACCGGCAACGTCTGCCTGGTGACTCTGGCGTTGAACCTCTACACCCAGGGCGTCGATCCGCAGCTGGACTTTTCCGATATCGATGCCGTGCGCAAGGTGGTCGAGGACTGCAACCAGATTCCGGTGCACCCGCGTCATCCGTATGTCGGCGATCTGGTCCACACCGCCTTCTCCGGCTCGCACCAGGATGCCATCCGCAAGGGCTTCGCCCAGCAGAAGGCAGACGCCCTGTGGGAAGTACCCTACCTGCCGATCGATCCGGCCGATATCGGCCGCGACTACGAGGCGGTGATTCGTGTGAACAGCCAGTCCGGCAAGGGCGGCATCACCTTCCTGCTCGAGCAGGAATACGGCATCAGCCTGCCGCGCCGCATGCAGATCGAATTCAGCCAGGTGGTGCAGCGTGAAACCGATCGCCTCGGCCTGGAGATGACTGCTGCGCAGATCTACCAGTTGCTGGAAAGCGAGTACCTGCATGCGCGCAGCCCCTACACCCTGAAAGGCCATCGCCTGCAGGAAGAGAACGGCACCAGCGCGGTGGATATCGAGGTGATCGAAGGCGCTGAAAAACACCACTGGCGTGGCATCGGCAAGGGACCGCTGGAAGCGCTTGCAGCAAGTCTGCCGGTTGCCGTCGAGGTCATGGACTACAGCGAGCATGCCATCGGCGCCGGCACCAATGCCAAGGCGGCGGCCTACATCGAGCTGCGCGTCAACGGCGGCCGCGCCCTGCATGGCATCGGCATCGACGAGAACCTGACCACAGCCAGCTTCCGCGCCCTGTTCAGCGCACTGAACCGCGCCCTGAGCCAGGCCGAGTCGCAAGCGGCCTGATTCCCCAGGACTAAAACCACAACGCCGGGCACTGCCCGGCGTTTTCATTTCCACACGGTCTCAGCCCCACCGTAGGGTGCGCCGTGCGCGCCAACTTCCGAATCGCACCCGACGGCCATCATTAACAGCGGTGCGCGCGGCGCACCCTACGGCCTCGAGCGCTCCATCTCGTAGGGTGCGCCATGCGCACCGGCCGTTTACCGCGAGCCTGGGTGCGCACAGCTCGCCCTACCCTTGCAGGGCAAAGCCATCGGCATCCAGGTGCGCCGGGAAACGCTCGCGATAGGTGTCCAGGGCCTGGCTCGAAAGCGTCGCGCGAAATACGCCATCGCCATCACCAGCCGCCAGCAGCGCCTCGCCCTGGAAATCCAGCACCTGGGAATCGCCCGTATAGCCATGGCCCTTGCCGTCCTCGCCGATGCGGTTCACCGCTGCGACATAGCACAGGTTCTCGATGGCCCGCGCCGGCAGCAGACGGTTCCAGTGCTGGCGGCGAGCGCTGGGCCAGTTGGCGGTATACAGCAGCAGATCGGTGCCGGCGGCATCGCGGCTCCACACCGGGAAGCGCAGGTCGTAGCAGATCAGCGGGCGCACGCGCCAGCCGTTGAGCTCCAGCACCACCTGCTGATCGCCGGCGCTGTAGTGCTTGTGCTCGCCGGCCATGCGAAACAGATGACGCTTGTCGTAATGCGCCAGCGAACCGTCCGGGCGCGCCCAGAGCAGGCGGTTGCGGTAGCTGCCATCGGCCGCCTGGATGATCAGGCTGCCGCAGATCACCGCATCGATGGCCTGCGCCTGCTCGCGCAACCAGAGCGAGGTCGGGCCGTCCTCGGGCTCGGCCAGGTCGGCCGACTCCATGGAAAAGCCGGTGGAAAACATCTCCGGCAGGATCACCAGATCGGCGCCACGCGCCTGCTGCAGCAAGGGCTCGAAGTGAAGGCGATTGGCGGCCGGGTCGTGCCAGGCCAGGCTGGTCTGGATCAGCGCCAGTTCAAGATCGGGTTTGTTGCTCATTGGGGACGCCTCGCTCGCCGTAGGGCGGGTGAAACCCGCCAATACCTCACAGGCGGGTTGCACCCCGCCGTACCATCACACCGCGCAGAGTTTCTCGGCTGCCTGGCGCAGGGTTTCCTCACGCTTGGCGAAGCAGAAGCGCACCAGGCGCATATCCTTGGGCGCGGATTGATAGAACACCGACACCGGTATCGCGGCCACGCCGTGCTCACGGGTCAGCCACTCGGCCATGGCCACGTCGTCCAGGTCCGGGCGGATCGCCGAATAGTCGGCCAGCTGGAAGTAGGTGCCCGGCGCGCGGGTGAAGGTGAAACGCGAACCGCCCAGCAGGTCGCAGAACAGATCGCGCTTGGCCTGGTAGAAAGCCGGCAACTCCTCGACATGCTCGGGACAGGCGGCCATGAACTCGGCCAGGCCGAACTGCAGCGGCGTCACTCCACAGAAATTGACGTACTGGTGAATCTTGCGCAATTCGGCGGTCAACGCGGACGGCGCCACCACATAGCCGGTTTTCCAGCCGGTAACGTGATAGGTCTTGCCGAAGGAGCTGACCACGAAGGCACGCCGATACAGCTCCTCGTGCGCCAGCACGCTGGCATGGCGGGCGCCGTCGTAGATCAGGTGCTCATAGACCTCGTCACTGATCACGTGGATATCGCGCCCACGAATCAGCTCGGCCAGCTTGTCCAGATCAGCGCGCGTCAACAGCGCGCCGCTGGGGTTGTGCGGCGAGTTGAGAAAGATCAGGCGGGTACGCGGGCTGATGGCATCACTCAGGCGCTGCCAGTCCACGGCGAAATCCGGCAATGCCAGCGGCACATGCACGCAGCGCCCGCCGGCCAGCTCCACCGACGGCTCGTAGCTGTCGTAGCAAGGGTCGAGCACGATGGCTTCATCACCCGGACGGATCAGCGCCTGCACCGCGCAAAAGATCGCCTCGGTAGCGCCGGGGGTGATGGTGATCTCACTGTCGGCATCCCGCTGCACGCCATAGCTGCGAGCGATCTTCGCCGCCACCTGCTGGCGCAGACTCGGCAGACCGGTCATCGGGCAGTACTGGTTGCGCCCTTCCATGACATGACGCGCCACGGCTTCGCGCAATGCCTGCGGCCCATCGAAGTCGGGAAAGCCCTGAGACAGATTGATCGCACCAGTCTCCAGAGCGAGCTGGGACATGCGAGTGAAGATGGTGGTGCCGACGTTGGGCAGCTTACTGACAATCATGGCTACAGGCTTCAGGCCCCGGGCTGCAGGAAGGTGCGCTCAGCTTATCGCCTGCAGCCTGGAGCTTGAAGCCTGCCGCTATCTTTTCTTGTCCTTGCGCTTCTTCTCGGCCTTCTTGTGGTGGCTCATCAGGCGGCGCTTCTTGTTCACCTGACGGTCGGTGAGCTTGTTCTTGTTGCCCTCGTAGGGGTTTTCGCCGCCCTTGTACTCGATGCGGATCGGCGTACCCACCAGTTTCAGCACGCGGCGGAAGGTGTTCTCCAGGTAACGGGTGTAGGCGCGCGGCACGGCGTCGACCTGGTTACCGTGGATCACGATCAGTGGCGGGTTGGCACCGCCCAGATGGGCATAGCGCAGCTTGATGCGGCGACCGTTGACCAGAGGCGGCGCGTGGTCACTGACGGCGTCTTCGAGAATCTGCGTCAGGCGGCTGGTGGGCCAGCGGGTGATGGCCGATTTGAAGGAGGCCTGTACCGACTTGTACAGATGACCGACGCCCGTGCCGTGCAGGGCGGAGATGAAGTGGATATCGGCGAAGTCGACGAAGAACAGCCGGCGCTCCAGCTCGGTCTTCACGTAGTCCTTCTGCCCCTGATCCATGCCATCCCACTTGTTCAGGGCGATGACCAGGGCGCGGCCGCTTTCCAGCACGAAGCCAAGCAGGTTGAGATCGTGGTCGACCACGCCCTCGCGGGCGTCCATGACGAACACCACGACGTTGGAATCCTGAATGGCCTGCAGCGTCTTGACCACGGAGAACTTCTCCACGGCCTCGAAGATCTTGCCACGACGGCGCACACCGGCGGTGTCGATCAGGGTGTACTTCTCGTCGTCACGCTCGAAGGGGATGTAGATGCTGTCACGGGTGGTGCCGGCCTGGTCATAGACGATGACCCGCTCTTCACCGAGCATGCGGTTGACCAGGGTGGACTTGCCGACGTTCGGCCGGCCGATGATGGCCAGCTTGATGCCGTCCTTCTCGCTGGGGCCGGGAATGCGCTTGGCTTCCTGGCCTTCCAGCACTTCCTCCTCTTCGGCGCCCTCTTCCGGCTCGTCGGCATCCTTGGGGAAGGCGCCGAGCACCACTTCGAGCATCTGGGTGATGCCACGACCATGGGCACCGGCTATCGCCAGCGGCTCGCCCAGGCCCATGGGGCTGAATTCGGCGCGGGCCAGGTCGACGTCGAGGTTGTCGACCTTGTTCACCACCAGGAAACTCTGCTTGTTACGACGGCGCAGGTGCTCGCCGATCATCTGGTCGGAGGCGGTCATGCCGGCACGTGCGTCCACCAGGAACAGCACGGCATCGGCCTCTTCGATGGCCTGCAGCGACTGCTCGGCCATCTTCGCGTCGATGCCTTCCTCGTCACCGGAAATACCGCCGGTGTCGATCACGATATAGGTACGCCCCTGCCACTTCGCCTCGCCATACTGGCGGTCGCGGGTCAGACCGGACAGGTCGCCGACGATGGCGTCGCGGCTGCGGGTCAGGCGGTTGAAGAGTGTGGACTTGCCGACGTTCGGCCGCCCCACCAGGGCAATTACGGGAACCATCAGGCTCTCCACTTGAGTTGATTCAGAAAATGCAAAGGCCGCTGCATGGGCAGCGGCCGGGATACTTCGTGCTGCCAGGTTAAGGCAGCATAGTCGGCTTACTTGATGGTCAGAGCTACCAGCTTGCCGCTATTGCCGTAAACGTACAGCCAGTCACCCACCACCAGCGGCTGGGCGCGCAGGCCGTCGCTGTCGATACGGGTACGGCCAACGAAGCGACCATCGACCTGGCTCAGCAGGTGCAGATAGCCCTCGAAGTCACCCACGGCGACATAGCTGGAGAACACCGCCGGGCCCGAGAGCTGACGGCGCGCCATCGAATCATTGGTCCACAGGGCCGAGGCGCTGCGCTCGTCGATACCTTCGACGGTACCGCTGGCATGGCTGACGTAAACGTTGCCGAAGCCCTGAGCGACGCCTACCGAGCTGGAGGCTTCGCGCTGCCACAGCACGCGGCCGGACTCAAGGTCCATGGCCGCGACACGGCCCTGGTAGCTCACCGCGTAGACGGTGCCGCCGGACAGCAGCAGACCGCCGTCGATATCTACCACGCGCTCCAGCTCGGAGCGACCTTGCGGAATGGCAACGCGCTGTTCCCAGACCGGCAGACCACGCTGGGCGTCGACTGCAATCACCTTGCCGCTGGACAGACCGGCGACCACCAGGCGGTTGGTCACCAGCGGCGCGCCGGTACCACGCAGGGTCAGCACGGCCGGGGTGTTCTCGACGATCCAGCGCTGGCTGCCGGTGCTGGCATCGAAGGCGATCAGGCGGTCGTCCTGGGTCTGCACCACGACGATATCGCCATTGGTGGCCGGCGCAGCCAGCACTTCGCTGGTCACACGCGAACGCCACTGCTCTTCGCCGTCGCTGGAGTCCAGCGCGATTACTTCGCCCTTGAGCGTACCCAGCAGTACCTGGCCGTAACCAACGCCGATGGCACCGGAAACCGGGATGTCGAGCTTCTTGCGCCAGATGACCTTGCCGCTGGTGCGGTCCATGGCCATGACCAGGCCTTCGACATCGGCGGCATAGATCACCTCGCCGTCGATGGCCGGTACCAGCATGTTGAAGGTTTCGCCCTGGCCATCGCCAACGAAGCGGCTCCATTCGGTGCGCAGCTCGACTTCGGCGTCGAACTTGGTCAGCTCGGCGGGCGGCAGTTCCTTCTTGCTATTGCTGCTGCAACCCACGGCCAGAACGGCCAGAGCCAGCAGTGCGGCATTCTTCCAACGCATCACGTCACGCATCCCCTTTTGCCAGGTCGTCCAGCTTCATCTGCAGACCGCCAACGGCGGCGTCTTCGGCCAGCGCATCCTTGGCCTTCTGATAGGCGGCGTGCGCGTCATCGCTGCGACCCAACTGTACCAGCAGGTCACCCTTGAGTTCTTCACGGCTGGCGAGGAAGGCATCCTCTACCTTGGCGTCGAGCAGCTTCAGCGCATCATCGGCCTTGTCCTGAGCAGCCAGGACACGCGCCAGACGCTGACGCGCCAGTTCGCCGAGCGTGGCATCGGCAGGCTTGTCGAGTACGCGCTGCAGAGCAGCGGCGGCATCATCGAGGCGATTGGCTTCGACTGCGACCTTGGCGACGAACAGGCTGCCATACTGCGCGTAGTGAGTACCGCCAAACTCGCTGTCGAGCTTGCCGGCCAGTTCGGCGACTTTCGCGGCATCGGGCTTGCCTGCTGGGTCCAGCGCGGTTTCCAGCAATTGCTGGTAAAGCACCGAGGCGCCTTGCGCCTGATTGTCCTGGTACTTCTGCCAGCCCTGCCAGCCGAATACAGCCACCAGCGCCAATACGCCGCCGGCCAGCAAAGGCTTGCCGTTGCGATCCCACCAGTCCTTGATTTGCGCGATCTGTTCGTCTTCGGTCTGCATGTCTAACCCCGTACTCCTAATCGAGAGCCTGCTCAGGCCTGCTGGCAGGCGGCCAGATGCTCAGCAAGAGCATCCCAGGCAACGCTTTGTTGTTCACTGTCGTCGCGCAGCGGCTTGCAACCTACCACGCGCCCTGCCAATTCGTCGTCCCCCAGAATCAGCGCATAGCGCGCGCCACTCTTGTCGGCCTTCTTGAACTGGCTCTTGAAGCTGCCGCCACCGCTATTGAGCAGCAGGCGCAGCCCCGGCAGCTCGTCGCGCAGACGCTCGGTCAGCGTCAGCGCCGCCAGCTCCGCCGCCTCGCCAAAGGCGCAGACGTATACGTCGGCGGCGCGATTGAGCTCGGCCGGTAGCAAGTCCAGGGTTTCCAGCAGCAGCACCAGGCGCTCGACGCCCATGGCGAAGCCGACACCCGGCGTGGCCTTGCCACCCAGTTGCGCCACCAGGCCGTCGTAGCGGCCACCGGCGCACACGGTGCCCTGAGCACCGAGCTTGTCGGTGACCCACTCGAACACGGTGCGGTTGTAGTAATCCAGACCGCGCACCAGCTTGTGGTTGATCTGGTAACGAATGCCGGCGGCATCCAGGCGCGCCTTGACGCCCTCGAAGTGCAGACGAGACTCCTCGTCGAGGTAGTCGCCAAGAGTCGGGGCACCGACCAGCACGGCCTGGGTCGCCTCGTTCTTGCTGTCGAGGATGCGCAGCGGGTTGGTGGTCAGTCGGCGCTGACTGTCTTCGTCAAGCTGGTCGAAGCGCTCCTGCAGGTAGGCCACCAGAGCGTCGCGATAGGCAGCGCGCGCCTCGCTGGAGCCCAGGCTGTTGAGCTGCAGGGTCACGGCATCGGCCAGGCCGAGCTGCTTCCACAGACGCCAGGTGAGCACGATCAGTTCGGCATCGACGTCCGGCCCCGGCAGGTTGAAGGCTTCCACGCCGACCTGGTGGAACTGGCGATAGCGGCCCTTCTGCGGCTTCTCGTAGCGAAACATGGGGCCGGCGTACCACAGCTTCTGCACCTGGCCGCCGCCGGCCAGGCCATGCTCGAGCACGGCACGCACGCAACCGGCGGTGCCTTCGGGGCGCAGGGTCAGGGATTCTTCATTGCGGTCGAGGAAGGTGTACATCTCCTTGTCGACCACGTCGGTACCTTCGCCGATACCGCGAGCGAACAGCTCGGTGTACTCGACGATGGGCAGGCGGATCTCCTTGTAGCCATAGCCATCGAGCAGGCTGACCAGGGTGCTTTCCAGGTAGCGCCAGGCAGGCGTCTGCTCCGGCAGGATATCGTTCATGCCACGAATGGCTTGCAGGGACTTGCTCACTAAGAATCCTTAAAGCGCAGCGATCAGCTGCGCACGATCACGGCAGCATCGGCGGCGGCCTTTTCGGCCGCCTTGTCGCGGATGAGCTTTTCCAGCTCGTCCACCAGATTTTCGTTGGTCAGCTTCGACGCCGGTTTGCCGTCGATGTAGACCAGGTTGTTCGGGCTACCACCGGTGAGGCCGATATGCGCCTCCTTGGCTTCGCCGGGGCCGTTGACCACGCAGCCGATCACGGCCACGTCCAGCGGCACCAGCAGGTCCTCGACGCGGGCTTCCAGCTCGTTCATGGTCTTGACCACATCGAAGTTCTGCCGCGAGCAGCTCGGGCAGGCGATGAAGTTGATGCCACGCGAACGCAGACGCAAAGACTTGAGAATGTCGAAGCCAACCTTGATCTCTTCCACCGGGTCGGCAGCCAGCGAGATGCGGATGGTATCGCCAATCCCCTCGGCCAGCAGCATGCCCAGGCCGACTGCGGACTTCACGGTACCGGAGCGCAGGCCGCCGGCTTCAGTAATGCCCAGGTGCAGCGGTTGCTCGATCTGCTTGGCCAGCAGGCGATAGGCCTCGACGGCCATGAACACGTCGGAGGCCTTCACGCTGACCTTGAAGTCGGGAAAGTTCAGGCGATCGAGATGCTCGACATGGCGCAAGGCGGACTCCACCAGCGCCTCGGGCGTAGGCTCGCCGTACTTCTTCTGCAGGTCCTTTTCCAGGGAACCGGCGTTGACCCCGATGCGGATCGGGATGCCCTTGTCGCGCGCGGCCTCGACCACCGCCTTGACGCGATCCTCGCGGCCGATGTTGCCCGGGTTGATGCGCAGGCAATCGACGCCCAGCTCGGCCACGCGCAGGGCGATCTGGTAGTCGAAGTGAATGTCGGCCACCAGCGGTACGCGCACCTGCTGCTTGATACGACCGAAGGCCTCGGCGGCGTCCATGTCCGGTACGGAAACGCGCACGATATCGGCGCCGGCATCTTCCAGGCGACGGATCTGCGCCACGGTGGCGGCGACATCGTTGGTGTCGGTGTTGGTCATGCTCTGTACGGCAATCGGCGCATCGCCGCCTACCGGTACCGAGCCAACCCAGATCTTGCGCGACAGGCGGCGCTTGATCGGCGATTCGCAATGCATGCTTTACAACCCCAGTTTCAGGCGCGCGGTTTCACCGCTCGTATACGGTGCGACATCCACGCTTTCGCCGTTGTAGGTCACCTGAGCGCCACGGGCAAAGCCCAGGCGCAGCTCCATCGGTGCCTTGCCGGTCAGTTCGATGCGCTCGCCGCTACGCTTGAGCGCGCTGAGCAGAACCTTGCCATCGGCATCGGTCACCTGGGTCCAGCAATCGGCGGTGAACTGGACATTGAGCGCCCCGTGGCCGGCTGGAAGCGCTACGGGAGCGGCGGGCGCGACGGCGGGCGCGGCAGTTGCGGCATTCGCTGGCTGACTCGGTGCAGGGGCGGCCGGAGTACCTGCTGCGCCATCGGCTACGCTGCCTTCGGCCACGCCGGGCTCGGCAGCCGGTTGCTCCGCTGCACCGGGTTCTTCCGGGGCCTCGCCCGGCTCGATCGGCAACAACAGCGGGCTGCTCTGCTCGCCGCCCTGTGCCGCCACCACGGCCTGGTCTTCCGGCTCGGCCAGCGAGTGCACCTGGGTGGTACCGTCGGCGCCTTCGACTTCCACATGTTCGAGCCCCAGGTCAGCCAGGCTGGCTACCGGACGGCCCTGATCCTGCCACCAGAGGAAACCTGCGCCAATCAGTGCCAGCAGCATCAGGAAGCTGACCAGACGCAGGATGCTCTGCGAATAGCGCACGGGTTCTTCGATCCGGCCCAGGGCATGCACGTTGCTACCGGTGGCGTCCGTGCCGGTGAACTGGTCGAACTCCAGTACCAGGCGGTTCTGGTCCAGTTCGAGCAGCTTGGCATAGGCACGAATATAGCCACGGGCAAAGGTGGTACCCGGCAGTTTGTCGAAGGCGCCGGCTTCGATCTGGGCAAGGCGCTGCGGGGTCAGATTGAGTTGAGCCGCCACTTCGGCGACGCTCCACCCCTTGTTCTCGCGGGCCTGACGCAGGGTTTCACCCGGATTGTTCGGCATGGGCTGAGTCACTTCGCTATGTGCCGCGTTCATTGTTGCCCCGAAACATATTGCTGATATTCCTGAGAAGCCGGATACAGGCGTCGCAACTGCAAGCCCAGGCTGGCAGCCCGATCTCGATCCTCGAACACTTCGGCCAGGCGCGCACCGAGCAACAGGCTACGGGCATTCTGCGGCGCCATTTCGCTGTAGCTGTCGTAGTAACGACGTGCCGGCACATATTCCTTGTCCTCGTAGGACAGCACGGCCATTTCCAGCAAGGCGCGCGGCTGACGACTGCTCAGACGCAAGGCACGCTGGAAGTACTCCTTGGCCTGCTCACGCTGCCCCAGCTGCAGCGAGGTCAGCCCCAGGTTCTCGAAAACCCGCGAGCGTTCGGGATAGAGGTTGTCCTCAGCGGCCTTGAGATAGGTGCTCATGGCGTCCTGATAGCGCTTCTGCTCGAACAGGAAACCGCCGTAGTTGTTCAGCAGGCGGGCATCCTTCGGTCGCTGCGACAGCGCCTTGCGAAAATGCTCGTCGGCCAGCTTCGGCTCCATCTCCAGCTGGAAGGCCATGGCCAGAGCGGCGTGCGCGTCGGCATTGGAGGGGTCCAGATCGAGTGCGTTCTTCAGCGGCACCTTGGCGCGCTGGGTATCGCCCTGCTGGATATAGGCGATGCCGAGCTGCACATAGGCATCGCGCGCCTCGTCACGCCCTTTCGCCGTACGCATGGGGTCGACATCGCCAGTGACCACACAACCACCGAGCAGACTGACAACGAGCAACAACAGCGCAGGGCGCAAGGTCATAGGCATCCTCTCTTCAATTTCGATTGGCGACGGCGCGAGGCTCCTGCGCCTCGCTGCCCAGCTGGCGCACGGCGATGTAGCGCTCGCTGCGTCGGGTACGGTCCATGACCTGGCCAACCAGCTGGCCACAGGCCGCATCGATATCGTCACCGCGCGTAGTACGTACGGTGACGTTATGCCCGGCCTTGTGCAACAGGTCCTGGAAGCGGCGGATGGCGTTATTGCTCGGCCGCTCGTACCCCGAGAAGGGGAAGGGATTAAACGGAATCAGGTTGATCTTGCAAGGCACATCGGCCAGAAGTGCGATCATCTGCTCAGCGTGCTCGGGCTGATCGTTGACACCCTTGAGCAGGGTGTACTCGATGGTCAGCACACGCTTCTCGCCCAGCTTGGTGACGTAGCGCTTGCAGGCCGCCAGCAGCATGTCCAGCGGGTACTTCTTGTTGATCGGCACCAGCTGGTTGCGCAACTCGTCGTTGGGCGCGTGCAGCGACAGGGCCAGGGACACGTCGATGACTTCCGCCAGCTTGTCGATCATCGGCACCACGCCGGAGGTGGACAGGGTCACCTTGCGCTTGGAAATGCCGTAACCGAGGTCGTCCATCATGATCTGCATGGCGGAAACGACGTTGTCGAAGTTCAGCAGCGGCTCGCCCATGCCCATCATCACCACGTTGGTGATGGCGCGATCGATCTTCGCCGGCACGGTACCGAAGGATTTGTTGGCGATCCACACCTGGCCGATGATCTCGGCGCTGGTCAGGTCGCTGTTGAAGCCCTGCTTGCCGGTGGAGCAGAAGCTGCAATCCAGGGCGCAACCGGCCTGCGACGACACGCACAGGGTGCCGCGGCCGTTCTGCGGGATATACACGGTTTCCACGCAGCTACCCGACGCCACACGCACCACCCACTTGCGCGTGCCATCGGCGGAAATATTCTCGCTGACCACTTCCGGGCCGCGAATCTCGGCAGAGGCCTCGAGCTTCTCGCGCAAGGCCTTGCCGACATTGGTCATGGCGGCGAAATCGTCGACGCCAAAGTGGTGAATCCACTTCATCACCTGGCCGGCACGGAAGCGCTTCTCGCCAATGGACTCGAAGAACTGTTCCATTTCCGGCTGGGTCAGGCCCAGCAGGTTGATCTTGCCGGTGGTATTGGTCATGGCTTCACCCTCGCTTCATTCGCCAATCAGCGAATGCGCGCGCACAGCTCGGTAGCGGAGAAGAAGTAGGCGATCTCGCGCGCAGCGGAAGCTTCGGAGTCCGAACCGTGAACGGCGTTCTCGTCGATGGAGACGGCGAAATCGGCGCGGATGGTGCCCGGAGCAGCTTCTTTCGGGTTGGTAGCGCCCATCAGCTCGCGGTTCTTCAGAACGGCGTCTTCACCTTCCAGAACCTGGACGATGACCGGACCGGAAGTCATGAAGGCGACCAGATCCTTGAAGAAGCCGCGCTCGCTGTGCTCAGCGTAGAAACCGGCAGCTTCGCGCTCGGACAGTTGCACCATCTTCGAAGCGACGACGCGCAGACCGGCCTTTTCGAAACGGGTGGTGATCTCACCGATGACGTTCTTGGCAACGGCGTCAGGCTTGATGATGGAGAAAGTACGTTGAACAGCCATGTGAAGCTCCAGAAAACTTTAGGGTTAAAGCGAAAAATTAAACCCGCGAATTATACGCGGGTTCTGAGAGAGCAGCCACAGGCGGCAGGCCACAAGCTGCAAGTAAAAGCTACAGGGCAGCTATAAGCTGCGAGCTTCAAGCGCCAAGCAAGAACATCATGACTTTCCCCTTGTGGCTTGAAGCGCATAGCGCAACGCTAGACCTCCTCGATCCAGGCGGCCTGTATCGCCTCAAGCACCTTCTCCCCGCCGCGCTGCGGGTCGTCGGAGAATTCCGGCAACTCGACGACCCAGCGATGCAGATCGACGAAGTTCACGTAGCGCGGATCGACATCCGGCTTGCGCTCGCTCAGCTCGATGGCGATATCCAGTACATCGACCCATTTCAGACTCATGATGACGCTTCCTGGATTAGTGCGGCGCTTCGGCCGCGTGGTTCAGCGAATACTTGGGAATCTCGACGGTGAGGTCTTCCTCGCCGACGATGGCCTGACAGGCCAGGCGCGACTGAGCCTCGAGCCCCCAGGCCTTGTCCAGATAATCCTCTTCCAGCTCGTCCGCCTCGTTCAGCGAATCGAAGCCTTCACGCACGATACAATGGCAGGTGGTGCAGGCGCACACGCCACCGCAGGCGCTTTCCATCTCGATATGGTGCTGGTGCGCCAGCTCGAGGATGGAAATGCCGGGCTCGGTCTCGACCACCAGACCATCCGGACAGAAGCGCTCGTGAGGCAGAAAAATTACCTGCGGCATCAAATTATTCCTCGATCTCGTTGAGATTGCGCCCGGCCAGCGCGGCCTTGACCGTCGAATCCAGACGACGGGCGGCGAAGGCATCGGTGACTTGCGACAGGCGCTTGGTCTGCCGCTCGATGGCCAGGCCATCGCTACCGGCAAGCAGATCGCGCAGTTCCTGAACCTGCAGCTCGATGACCTCTCGCTCCTCGGCATCGAGCAGGCGCTCGCCATCGGCCTGCAACGCACCTTCGACCGCCTCGATCAGACGCTGGGCGTCGACCTGCTGCTCGCGCAGTGCACGGGCAGCCTTGTCGTCGCCGGCATTCTGGAAGGAGTCCTGCAGCATCCGCGCGATCTCGCCATCGGTCAGGCCATAGGACGGCTTGACCTGAATGCTCGCCTCGACCCCGGAACCCAGCTCACGCGCGGCGACGCTGAGCAGACCATCGGCGTCGACCTGGAAGGTCACGCGAATCTTCGCTGCACCGGCGACCATGGGCGGAATACCGCGCAACTCGAAACGCGCCAGGGAACGGCAGTCGGCGATCAGCTCGCGCTCGCCCTGCAGCACGTGGATCATCATGGCCGTCTGGCCATCCTTGTAGGTGGTGAACTCCTGCGCACGCGCCACCGGGATGGTGGTGTTGCGCGGGATCACCTTCTCCATCAGCCCGCCCATGGTTTCCAGGCCGAGCGACAGCGGAATCACGTCCAGCAGCAGCAGTTCCTCGCCATCGCCCCGCTGGTTGCCAGCCAGGGCGTCGGCCTGGATCGCCGCACCGATGGCCACCACCTGATCCGGGTCGATATTGGTCAGCGGCGCGCGACCGAACAGCTCGCCCACCGCCTCGCGCACACGCGGCACACGGGTCGAACCACCGACCATGACCACAGCACTGACCTCTTCCAGCTCGACGCCCGAATCGCGCAGCGCACGCCGGCAAGCCTTGAGGCTGCGTGCCACCATCGGCTCGATCAGCGCTTCGAACTGCTCACGCGACAGCGCACCCTGCCAGTCGCCATGGCTCAGCTCGACGCTGGTGGCATTGGTCAGCGCTTCCTTCGCCGCGCAGGCAGTCTGCAACAGGCTGCGCTGGGTCGCCGGATCGAGATCGCTGGAGATGCCGGCCTGCTGGATGATCCAGTCAGCCACGGCATGATCGAAATCGTCGCCACCCAGGGCGCTGTCGCCACCAGTGGCCAGCACTTCGAATACGCCACCGGTCAGGCGCAGGATGGAAATGTCGAAGGTACCGCCACCCAGGTCGTAGATCGCGACCACGCCTTCGGCCTTCTGATCCAGGCCATAGGCGACCGCCGCAGCGGTGGGTTCGTTGAGCAGGCGCAGAACGGTCAGGCCGGCCAGACGCGCGGCATCCTTGGTGGCCTGACGCTGAGCATCATCGAAATAGGCCGGCACGGTGATCACCGCCCCCACCAGTTCGCCGCCCAGGGCCTGCTCGGCGCGCAAACGCAGCGTCTTGAGAATTTCCGCCGAAACCTCGACCGGGCTCTTCGCCCCCTGCACCGTCTCGATGAAGGGCATATGCGACTCGCCCGCAGTGAAACGGTAGGGCAATTGCTCGCCGAGCTGATGCACGTCGGCGATGCCGCGCCCCATCAGCCGCTTGATCGACAACAGGGTATTGAGCGGATCGCGGGCAGCCGCCAGCCTGGCCGATTCGCCGACCTCGATGCGATCTTCGTGGTAGCGCACGGCAGACGGCAGGATGACCTTGCCATCAGCGTCAGCCAGGGGTTCGGCCAGGCCGCTGCGCACGGCAGCGACCAGCGAGTTGGTGGTGCCCAGGTCGATACCCACCGCCAACCGACGCTGGTGCGGTTGCGGGCTCTGTCCTGGCTCGGCGATCTGCAGTAAGGCCATGGTCTTCTTGAAGTCATCAGGCAGGCTGCCGAGGCAACCTACAGGTTAATCGTCGAGGCGCTCTTCCAACTGGCGCACTTCATGGGAGAGCTTGTCGAGGAACTGCATGCGACGCATCAGGCGCTCAGCCTCTTCACGGCGAGCATCATCGTCCCAGCAAGCGGCGAAGCTCTCGTTGAGCTGCTCCTGCGCGGCTTTCAGGCGACGCTTGAAGGCCGCGACACCCTCGAGGTCGGCATCGTCCTGCAGCTCTTCCAGCTCCTCGCGCAGCTGCATCTGCTGCAGGAGGAAATCCGGATCCTGCACCGTCACCTCAAGCGGCAACTCGGGGCCACGCATGGCCAGCAGATAGCGAGCGCGCTGCGACGGCGTCTTCAGGATCTGATAAGCCTCGTTGAGGCAAGCCGAGCGCTCCAGCGCCAGGCGCTGCTCACGCTCGCCGGCATCAGCAAAACGGTCAGGGTGAACCTGGCGCGCCAGCTCACGGTAGCGCACAGCCAGCTGCTCCAGATCGAGGCGAAAGCTCGGCTGCAGGTCGAACAAGGCGAAATGGCAGGGATTACCCATTCAGGGCCTCAAACGTTGAAGCTTTCGCCGCAACCGCATTCGCCGCGCACGTTGGGATTGTTGAACTTGAAGCCCTCGTTGAGGCCTTCCTTGACGAAGTCCAGCTCGGTGCCGTCGAGGTAGACCAGGCTCTTGGGATCGATGATCACCTTGACGCCGTGGCTCTCGAACACCTGATCCTCGGCTGCCAGCTCATCGACGAACTCGAGCACGTAGGCCAGGCCGGAACAACCGGTAGTGCGCACACCGAGGCGAATGCCCTCGCCCTTGCCGCGCCCTTCGAGGGAGCGCTGCACGTGGCGGGCAGCTGCTTCAGACATGGTGATGGCCATTGCAAACCTCGTATCAGAGCAAGCCTTTCTTCTGCTTGTAGTCGCGCACGGCCGCCTTGATGGCGTCCTCGGCGAGCACGGAGCAGTGGATCTTCACCGGCGGCAGCGCCAGTTCTTCGGCGAGCTGGGTGTTCTTGATGCTCTCGGCCTCGTCCAGGGTCTTGCCCTTCATCCACTCGGTGGCGAGGGAGCTGGAGGCGATGGCCGAACCGCAGCCGTAGGTCTTGAACTTGGCGTCTTCGATCACGCCGCTTTCGTTGACCTTGATCTGCAGGCGCATCACGTCGCCGCAGGCCGGCGCGCCGACCATGCCGGTGCCGACATCCGGATCTTCGGCGTTCAGCTTGCCGACGTTGCGCGGATTTTCGTAGTGGTCGATGACCTTGTCACTGTAAGCCATGCTGTACTTCCTCTCTCATCAGGTGCCGCTCTTCAGGCAGCTATCAGTGTGCTGCCCATTCCACGGAGGAAAGGTCGACACCTTCTTTGAACATATCCCACAGGGGCGACAGTTCACGCAGCTTGTCCACGGCCTCGCGGACCTTGGCAGCGGCGTAGTCGACCTCTTCTTCGGTGGTGAAACGACCGAAGGTGAAGCGAATCGAGCTATGCGCCAGTTCGTCGTTGCGGCCCAGCGCACGCAGTACGTAGGACGGCTCCAGGGAAGCCGAGGTACAGGCCGAACCGGACGATACGGCGAGGTCCTTGAGCGCCATGATCAGCGACTCGCCCTCGACGTAGTTGAAACTCAGGTTGAGGTTGTGCGGCACGCGGGCAGTCAGGCTGCCGTTGACGTACAGCTCTTCCATGCCTTCGAGCTGGCGGTAGAAGCGGTCGCGCAGTGCGCTGATACGCTGGTTTTCCGCAGCCATTTCTTCCTTGGCGATACGGAAGGCCTCGCCCATGCCCACGCACTGGTGGGTGGCCAGGGTGCCCGAGCGCATGCCGCGCTCGTGACCACCACCGTGGGTCTGCGCTTCCAGGCGCACGCGCGGCTTACGGCGCACGTACAGGGCGCCCACGCCCTTCGGGCCGTAGGTCTTGTGCGCGGAGAAGGACATCAGGTCGACCTTCATCTTTTCCAGGTCGATCTCCACCTTGCCGGTGGACTGCGCCGCATCGACATGCAGCAGCACGCCACGCGAGCGGGTCAGCTCACCGATGGCAGCGATGTCGTTGATGGTGCCGATCTCGTTGTTGACGTGCATGACCGACACCAGCACGGTGTCGTCACGCAGCGCGGCTTCGACCATGGCCGGCGTGATCAGGCCATCTTCGCCCGGCTCCAGATAGGTGACCTCGAAACCTTCACGCTCGAGCTGGCGGGTGGTGTCCAGCACCGCCTTGTGCTCGATCTTCGAGGTAATGATGTGCTTGCCCTTGCTGGCGTAGAAATGCGCCACGCCCTTGATGGCCAGGTTGTTGGACTCGGTGGCGCCGCTGGTCCAGACGATCTCGCGCGGGTCGGCATTAACCAGCTCGGCGACCTGACGACGAGCGTTTTCCACCGCCTCCTCGGCCTTCCAGCCGAATACGTGCGAGCGCGAAGCCGGGTTGCCGAAGTTACCGTCGACCAGCAGGCATTCGCTCATCTTCTGCGCGACACGCGGGTCGACCGGCGTGGTGGCGGAATAATCGAGGTAAATGGGCAATTTCATTGGGTTTCTCCTATCAGGCAAACGCCCTGCTCACTCGATGGCAGACGCTTCAATCTTATCCAAATGCGGCATGGTGCCTCTGCCGGAGCAGCGACGCTGATCCTGGCGCAACGCGACCTCCTGAACCTCGCGGCGCGCGACCAGATCGGCCAGGCTGATGCCGCTGAGGAATTCATGAATCTGCTGACTGAGATCGCACCACAGGTGATGGGTCAGGCAGGTGTCGCCGGAGTGGCAATCGCCCTGGCCCTGGCAACGCGTGGCATCGACGGATTCGTTGACCGCATCGATCACCTGAGCCACCTGGATGCCGCGCATGTCACGCGACAGCTGGTAGCCGCCACCCGGCCCACGCACACTGGAAACCAGGTTGCCACGGCGCAGCTTGGCGAACAGTTGCTCGAGATAGGACAGGGAGATGCCCTGCCGCTCGGAAATATCGGCCAGGGAAACGGGGCCGTGCTGCGCGTGCAGCGCCAGATCGAGCATGGCGGTAACGGCGTAACGGCCTTTGGTGGTCAGTCGCATGGCTCTACCACGAATCACTGAATTGCGGCGAAGTATGCGATTCCCGAGTATTTAAGTCAACTATAAGACCTATTGATTTACTCAGGATTGACCGCAAAAAGAGGCGGCATGATAGCAAACGCCGCCCCTCTGCGCATCAGGCAGCGGGCTTGTCGCCTTGCTGCTGATCCTTGCACACGTCGGCGAAGTCTTCGTCACGCAGGGTCGGCAGGTCCTTGGCGCAGTAGTCGCTGCCCAGCGCCGTCAGCGCCTTGCACATACCCTCCAGGCGCCCGTCGACCGCGTGCAGGTGATCGAGCAGTTGGCCGATGGCGCGCGCCACCGGGTCCGGCATGTCCTGACCGACGCCATAGGCATCGAAGCCGATCTTCTCGGCCATGGCCTGGCGCTTGGCCTCCTGCTCGTCATCGGACTTGACGATGATCTTGCCGGGAATGCCCACCGCCGTGGCACCGGCCGGCACTGCCTTGGTCACCACGGCATTGGAGCCGATCTTGGCGCCGGCGCCGACGGTGAACGGGCCCAGCACCTTGGCACCGGCACCGACCACCACGCCGTCTTCCAGCGTCGGGTGGCGCTTGCCCTTGTTCCAGCTGGTGCCGCCGAGAGTCACGCCCTGATACAGCGTCACGTCGTTACCGATCTCGGCAGTCTCGCCAATGACGATGCCCATGCCGTGATCGATGAAGAAGCGCCGGCCGATCTTCGCCCCCGGATGAATCTCGATCCCGGTCATCCAGCGACCGAAGTTGGATACCACGCGCGCCGGCCACTTCCAGCCAGAGCGCCACAGCGCGTGCGCCACGCGGTGCAGCCAGATCGCGTGCAACCCCGGATAGCAGGTCACCACCTCGAAGGCGTTGCGCGCCGCCGGATCACGGTGAAATACGCTCTGGATATCTTCTCGCATGCGCTCAAACATCAGACTTCCCCTGCTTGTGAGGCTCTCCACGCACGGCCTTCTCCGTCTCGGTCAGGATGCCGCGCAGGATGTTCATTTCCAGCTTGCTCACCGCACTGCGTCCATAAAGGCGACGCAGGCGAGTCATCAGGTGCCGCGGCTTCTGCGGATCGAGGAATCCGATCATCACCAGCACGCGCCGCAGATGGCCGTAGAACGATTCCAGCTCATCCGCGGTCGCGGCCTGGGAATTGAGCATCGCCGTGGTTTCCAGCTTCTCCACCTTGCTCGGCAGATTTTGCGCTGTCAGCCAGGCCATGCGCACTTCATAGGCCAGCACCTGCACCGCCGCCGCCAGGTTCAGCGAACTGAACTCCGGGTTGGACGGGATATGCACGTGGTACTGACATCGCTGCAGCTCCTCGTTGGTCAGACCGGCGTACTCACGGCCGAACACCAACGCCACCTCACCGCCCGCAGCAGCCTGCTCGCAACTGGCTACACCACACTCGCGAGGGTCAAGCAAAGGCCAGGGAATGCGCCGATCGCGCGCACTGGTGCCAACCACCAGGGTGCAGCCGACCAATGCCTCCTCGAGCGTGTCGACCACCTGGGCGGCATCCAGCACATCGGTCGCACCCGAGGCACGCGCCACGGCTTCGCCGCTGGGGAAATCCTCGGGAGCGACCAGCACCAGGCGCGACAGACCCATGTTTTTCATCGCCCGCGCGGCACCGCCGATATTGCCCGGATGACTGGTACCCACCAGAACGACGCGAATTTTGTCCAGCAATGCCGACACTCTCAGAAACGATTAGGGGGCAACGATCTTACCCAAGGCCTGGCGTGATTGCCATGCGAGGTACAGACGGCGCTTCATCAATAACGGTTTTCTGCTAACATGGCCGGCTTTCTTTAACGCCCCAGGTGAACCTCCCATGCAGCCCATGCTGAATATCGCCCTGCGCGCCGCTCGCAGCGCCGGTGAAATGATCTTTCGCTCCATCGAGCGCCTGGATGTCATCTCGGTCGACGAGAAGGATGCCAAGGATTACGTCACCGAGGTCGACAAGGCCGCGGAGCTGATGATCGTCCAGGCCATCCGCAAGGCCTACCCGACCCACAGCTTCCTGGGTGAAGAAGGCGGCGTACTGGAAGGCAGCGGCGAAGGCGCCGATTATCAGTGGATCATCGACCCGCTGGACGGCACCACCAACTTCGTTCGCGGCGTACCGCACTTCGCCATCAGCATCGCCTGCAAACACCGCGGCCGCCTCGAGCACGCCATCGTTCTCGACCCGGTGCGCCAGGAAGAATTCACCGCCAGCCGCGGCCGTGGCGCCGCCCTCAACGGCCGCCGCCTGCGCGTGAGCAATCGCAAGAGCCTCGACGGCGCCCTGCTCGGCACCGGCTTCCCGTTCCGCGATGGTCAGCTCGACCACCTGGACAACTACCTGAACATGTTCCGCAGCCTGACTGGCCAGACCGCCGGCATCCGCCGCGCGGGCGCCGCCAGCCTGGACCTGGCCTACGTTGCGGCCGGCCGCTTCGACGCATTCTGGGAGTTCGGCCTGTCCGAGTGGGACATGGCAGCAGGTGCACTGCTCATCCAGGAAGCAGGCGGACTGGTCAGCGATTTCAGCGGCGGCCACGAATTCCTCGAGAAGGGCCAGATCGTCGCCGGCAACACCAAGTGCTTCAAGGCCGTGCTGACCGCGATCCAGCCGCACCTGGCACCGTCGATGAAGCGCTGAGCTTTCGTCGAGCAAAAATAAAAAACGCCCCTAGGGGCGTTTTTTATTGGCCATTCGCGGATGAATCCGCTCCTACATCTGTTGCACCAGCACCAGCTCGCCCTGCTTGTTGACCGGAATACGGTTACCCGGATCACGGTCCATGCGAACGGTGCCGACCTTCTCGCCCAACTGATACTTCACGTCGTAACCCACCAGCTTCTCGCTGGTATCGGTCACGGTGTTGCAACGGGTTTCGGTGGTGGTGTAGGTGTCACGCTGCTGCATGCCTTCCTGAATCTTGTTGCCGGCATAACCGCCGCCGACCGCACCGGCCACGGTGGCGATCTTCTTGCCAGTGCCGCCACCAACCTGGTTGCCCAACAGACCACCGGCAATGGCACCAATGGCGGTACCGGCGATCTGGTGCTGATCCTGCACCGGACGCTGACGGGTGACGGTCACGTCCTTGCACACCTCACGCGGCGTTTTCACGGTTTCGTTGATCGGCGTTACCGCCAGCACCTCGGCATAGTCCGGGCCGCGATCAACCAGGCTGTAAGTGGCCACGGCACCACCAGCGGTCACACCCACAGCACCCAGTACGGCACCTACCAACATCGACTTGTTCATTTTATGTGTCTCCTAGGCTCGGCGACTCGCGCCCTTCTCCTTGCCTAGGACAGTAAAAAGCCGCGACAAGTTCGACTTGTCGCGGCTTTCGCTGACTTTCTTGAAGTCGATCACAGCATCAGGGGCGACCGTCGTCCGCCTCGGCTTCAGCCACCGGCGGGATCAGATCCTCCACGCTGAGCTTCAGCCATACCAGTACCGTGGCACCGATATAGACCGACGAGTAGGTGCCCACCACCACACCGACCAGCAGGGTCAGGGCGAAGGCCGCCAGCACTTCACCGCCGAAGAACAGCAGCGCCAGCAGCGCCAGCGCCGTGGACAACGAGGTGGCGATGGTACGCAGCAGGGTCTGAGTGACCGACACGTCGATGTTCTCGATCAACGAGGTCTTGCGCAGCACGCGGAAGTTCTCGCGGATACGGTCGTAGATGATGATGGTGTCGTTGAGCGAGTAACCGATCATCGCCAGCACCGCAGCCAGCACCGTCAGGTCGAACGGAACCCGGAAGAACGCCAGCACGCCGAGGGTGATCACCACGTCGTGGATCAAGGATGCGATGGCGCCGACACCGAACTTCCATTGAAAGCGTAAAGCCAGGTACAGCAGGATGCCACCGAGCGCCAGGAGCATGGCGATACCGCCCTGGTCACGCAGCTCCTCACCCACCTGCGGGCCGACGAACTCGACGCGCTTGACCTCGAAGCGCGTCGCCTCGTCGACCTTGCGCAGCGCAGCCGCGACCTCATTACCCAGGTCGGGGGAATCGCCCGCCAGGCGCACCAGCACATCGGTGCTGGCGCCAAAGCTCTGCACCACGGCATCGGTATAACCGGCCTGCCCGAGCTCACGCTTGATCTGGTCGAGGTTGGCCGGCTGCTCGTATTGCAGCTCGATCAGGGTGCCACCCGTGAAATCCAGGCCGAAATTAAGCCCCTTGGTGAACAGCGCCCCGAGACCGATCAGCGTCAGCACGACCGTAATGGAGAAGGCGATATTGCGGATCGCCATGAAACGAATGGTTGACTTGATCATGGCTGCACCTCAGATCCACAGCTTCTTGACGTTGCGGCCACCGAAGATCAGGTTGACCAGACCACGGGTGAACATGATGGCGGTGAACATCGACGTGATGATGCCCAGCGACATGGTCACCGCGAAGCCCTTGACCGGACCGGTACCCATGGCGAACAGAATGCCGCCGACCAGCAGGGTGGTCAGGTTACTGTCGAGAATCGCCGAAAACGCACGGTCGAAGCCTTCGTGAAGGGCACGCTGCACCGGCAGCCCGTTGGCCAGCTCCTCGCGTATGCGCGAGAAGATCAGCACGTTGGCGTCCACCGCCATACCCAGGGTCAGCACGATACCGGCGATACCCGGCAGGGTCAGGGTGGCGCCGATGGCCGACATCAGGCCCACCAGCAACACCAGGTTGAACGCCAGGGCGATGGTCGCCAGTACGCCGAAGAAGCGATAGATGGCGATGATGAAGATGGCCACGAAGAGCATCGCCCACTCGGTAGAGGCGATGCCCTTGGCGATGTTCTCGGCACCCAGGCTCGGGCCGATGGTACGTTCCTCGGCGAAGTACATCGGCGCCGCCAGGCCACCAGCGCGCAGCAGCAGCGCCAGTTCCGAGGACTCGCCCTGGCCGTTCAGGCCGGTGATGCGGAACTGGCTGCCCAATGCCGACTGGATGGTCGCCAGGCTGATGATCTTCTTCTCTTCGACGAACGAGGAGACGGCCACTTCCTGCTCGACACCGTCGACGGTCTGCCGCACGTAGCGGGTGACCGGCTTCTGTTCGATGAAGATCACCGCCATGCTGCGGCCGACGTTGTTGCGCGTGGCGCGATTCATCAGATCGCCGCCGTGACCGTCGAGGCGAATGTTCACCTGCGGACGGCCGTTCTCGTCGAAGCTGGCCTGGGCATCGGTAACCTGGTCACCGGTGATGATCAGCTCGCGCTCGAGCTGCACCGGCGGACGGCCTTCCTCGCGGAAGCCGAAGGATTCGGTCGCACCGCGCGGGGCATCGAAATCGGCCTGCAGACGGAACTCCAGGTTGGCGGTTTTGCCGAGGATACGCTTGGCCTCGGCGGTGTCCTGCACCCCCGGCAGCTCGACCACGATGCGGTTGGCGCCCTGACGTTGCACCAGCGGCTCGGCCACGCCTAGTTCGTTGACGCGATTGCGTACGGTGGTGAGGTTCTGGCGAATGGAGTACTCGCGAATCTCGGCGATCTTCGCCTGGGTCAGCGCCAGCTGCAGCACCTGCTGGCCGCCGCGCTCGACGGCGGTCAGCTCGAAATCGTTGTAGTCCTTGCGGATCAGACGCTGGGCTTTTTCCAGCGTGTCGCTGTCGGCAAAGCCGAGCTGAATGCGACCGTTGCTTTCCGGCATGCTGCGGTAGCGCACGCGCTCCTTGCGCAGCAGGCTCTTGATCTCGCCTTCGTAGACCTTGCGGCGCACGTCCAGCGCCTTGTCCATGTCGACTTCCAGCAGGAAGTGCACGCCACCGGACAGGTCCAGGCCAAGCTTCATCGGGCTCGCACCCAGGCTGCGCAGCCAGTCGGGGGTGGTTTGCGCCAGGTTCAGCGCCACCACGTAGTCATCGCCCAGCGCGCGGCGGACGATGTCCTTGGCCGGCAACTGGTCGTCCTGCCTGGTCAGACGAATCAGGCCGCCGCGGCCACGCTCGTCGACGCTGGCAGCCTTGACCTGGATGCCGGCGTCCTGCAGCGCCTTGCTGGCGCGCTCGACGTCGCCCTGCTCGATGCTCAGCGCCGAACTGGCTCCGCTGATCTGCACCGCAGGATCGTCTGGATAGAGGTTGGGAATGGAATACACCAGGCCGATCGCCAACACGGCGAGAATCAGCAGGTACTTCCAGAGAGGGTATTTATTGAGCATGAACGAGCCGCCCGCTTATGACGCGGGGCGCTAAAAGCGCCCCGTCGAATGGAAACTGGAATTAACCGAAGTCAGATGGCTTTCAGCGTGCCCTTGGGCAGGGTGGCGGCGATGGCCTGTTTCTGGAACTTCAGCTCGACGGTGTCGGACACCTCGATCACCACGAAATCGTCGGTAACCTTGGACACCTTGCCGGCGATACCGCCGCTGGTGACTACTTCGTCGCCCTTCTGCAGGCTGCCGAGCAGGTTCTTGTGCTCCTTGGCACGCTTGGCCTGCGGACGCCAGATCATCAGATAGAAGATGACCAGGAAGCCGATCAGGAAAACCCACTCGAAACCGCTGCCGGCAGGGCCGGCAGCCGCGGTGTCAGCGTAGGCGGCGGGAATGAAAAAGCTCATGTAACACTCCTAATGGAAAGGATCTTCAAACGTTCGGGAAATCAGTCCAGCGGCGGCACAGGCAGGCCGCGCTTGGCGTAGAAGGCTTCGACAAAGGCGGCCAATGTACCCTGTCCGATAGCCTCGCGCAAACCAGCCATAACCCGCTGATAATGCCGCAAGTTATGGATGGTATTGAGCATGCTACCGAGCATTTCGCCGCACTTGTCCAGATGGTGCAGATAAGCGCGCGAGAAGTGTTTGCAGGTGTAACAGTCGCAGGTTGGGTCCAGCGGCGAATCATCGAGCTTGTGCACGGCGTTGCGGATCTTCACCACGCCGGTATCGACGAACAGGTGACCGTTGCGCGCATTACGCGTCGGCATCACGCAATCGAACATGTCCACGCCGCGGCGCACGCCCTCGACTAGGTCTTCCGGCTTGCCCACGCCCATCAGATAGCGCGGCTTGTCGGCCGGCATCTGCGGCGGCAGGAAGTCGAGCACGCGGATCATCTCCTCCTTCGGCTCACCGACTGACAGCCCACCGATGGCCAGGCCGTCGAAGCCGATCTCGCACAATCCCTCCAGCGAGCGCATGCGCAGCTCTTCGTGCATGCCGCCCTGGACGATGCCGAACAGCGCCGCGGTGCTCTCGCCATGGGCGGTCTTGGAGCGCTTGGCCCAGCGCAGCGACAGCTCCATGGAGCGCTTGGCCACATCGAACTCGGCCGGGTACGGCGTGCATTCGTCGAAGATCATCACGATGTCCGAGCCCAGGTCGCGCTGCACCTGCATCGACTCTTCCGGGCCCATGAACACCTTGGCGCCATCGACCGGCGAGGCGAAGTACACACCCTCTTCCTTGATCTTGCGCATGGCGCCCAGGCTGAACACCTGGAAACCGCCGGAGTCGGTGAGGATCGGCCCCTGCCACTGCATGAAATCATGCAGGTCGCCATGTTTCCTGATCACCTCCATGCCCGGCCGCAGCCACAGGTGGAAGGTGTTGCCGAGGATGATCTGCGCGCCGATGTCTGCGACGTCACGCGGCAGCATGCCCTTGACCGTGCCGTAGGTGCCCACCGGCATGAAGGCGGGCGTTTCCACCACGCCACGCGGGAAAGTCAGGCGGCCGCGACGGGCCTTGCCGTCGGTAGCCAGCAACTCGAAGGACATGCGACAGGTGCGCGACATACTCAAACCTCGGGCCCGCGCGCGGCGGGGTTGCGGGTGATGAACATGGCATCACCGTAACTGAAGAAGCGATAGCCCTGTTCCACCGCCGCGCGGTAGGCGGCCATGGTCTCGGCGTAGCCGGCAAAGGCCGACACCAGCATCAGCAGGGTCGACTCGGGCAGGTGGAAGTTGGTGACCAGGGCGTCGACCACATGGAAGGGGCGACCCGGGTAGATGAAGATGTCGGTATCGCCACTGAACGGCTTCAGCTCGCCACTCTGCGCGGCGGTTTCCAGGGAGCGCACGCTGGTGGTGCCAACGGCCACCACGCGACCGCCACGGGCGCGACAGGCCGCCACGGCATCCACCACGTCCTGGCTGACCTCCAGCCACTCGCTGTGCATGTGGTGATCTTCGATGCGCTCGACCCGCACTGGCTGGAAGGTACCGGCACCGACATGCAGCGTCACGAACGCTGTTTCCACACCCTTGGCGCGGATCGCCGCCAGCAGCTCGTCATCGAAATGCAGCCCAGCGGTGGGGGCCGCCACCGCGCCCGCCTTCTCGGCGTAGACGGTCTGGTAACGCTCGCGGTCGGCCTCGTCATCCGGCCTGTCTATATAAGGCGGCAAAGGCATATGCCCTACCCGCTCCAGCAGCGGCAGCACCGGCTCGGCAAAACGCAACTCGAACAGCGCATCATGACGGGCGACCATCTCGGCTTCGCCACCACCGTCGATGAGAATCTGCGAACCGGGCTTGGGCGACTTGCTCGAACGCACGTGCGCCAGCACCCGATGCTGATCGAGCACGCGCTCGACCAGCACTTCCAGCTTGCCGCCGGAGGCCTTCTGGCCGAACAGCCGCGCCGGAATCACCCGGGTGTTGTTGAACACCATCAGGTCACCGGGGCGCAGTTGCTCCAGCAGATCGGTGAACTGGCCATGACGCAGCGCCCCGCTCGGCCCATCGAGCTGCAACAGGCGACTGGCGCGGCGCTCGGCCAGGGGATGACGGGCGATCAGCGACTCGGGAAGATCGAAGTGGAAATCGGCAACACGCATGATTCGATTCGGAGGGGGTATTTCTGCAGGGTGGCAAAGCTTACCGGATTTCCCCTTGCCCGGCCACGTAAGGCTGCGGCGCATATCTGGCGACGATCCGCGCCAGGGTGCCATCCTGTTGCAGGGACCTGATAGCGGCATCGAACGCCTCGCGCCGCCCCAGCAAATCTCGATGCAGACGCATGCGCAGCTGCGAGCGGTGAATGATCGGCCCCTCCTCCACCTGCCAGCTTGGCGCCTGCAACTGGCTCTCCACGTGGCGCAGATAGCGCCATTCCAGCCGATCCAGGATGCCAGCCTCGCTACGCCCCTGGGCCACCCGGTAGATCAGCGCCAGAGCATCGGCGCCATCGTTGCGCTGAAAATAGTCGCTGCCGGCATAGCCGTAGCCGCGTACGGTGGCGATGGAGCGACCACGCAGATCCTCGAGACGCTGATAGGGGAAGCTTCGGCCGGGGGCGAAAATCAGCATCTCCTCGGCATCCAGCACCGCGATCGTCCACACCGAAACCTCGGCCTGCTCGGCGTCGCTGCGCCAGCTCCTGCTGACGCAACACTCGATCTGCAACTGCCCCTCGCGCAAGAGCTTCTGCGTACGCAGCGGCGGCAAGGGGTGACTGGGCTGCAACTGCTCCGGCAGACGCTCGTCCAGGGCCTGCATGAACTCATGGAGAATGCCGCTGACTCGCTGCTCTTCGACTATCCAGTAGGGCGCCCAGCTTTCATCGGTGACGGCATAAGTCAGGGTGTCGGCCTGGGCGGCAGGCACAAGCAGCAGAGCGGCGACGAGCGCCCGGCACCATAAGCTGATCACAGCCTCTCCCAGGACCGATTCATCCGAGATCATTTATATGAACGCCATACTCGGCAAACTTTATGACAAGCCGCGATTCTAACTGCAACACGGCAATAAAGCCGGATGCCATCATCACTGTCATCGTCAATGAGTACAGCGGCACATCGCTGGCCAGTCACGACACTGACGCCGATTGACCGGGGCAAGGTGCATCCCTATACTGCGCCGCCATCGTGCCCCGGTGGCGGAATCGGTAGACGCGGCGGATTCAAAATCCGTTTTCGAAAGGAGTGGGAGTTCGAGTCTCCCCCGGGGCACCACGATTAGAAGCCCGCAAGACATTGGTCTTGCGGGCTTTTTCGTTTTTGCGTGAACAACACGGGCGATTGTTGCAAGCCTGTTGCAGGCGAACTTTTCCAGCACCTCGGCAAGCCCCGTAAAACCTGGCCGGCGACCTCGCTGGCGGGGGTTGGCAATTGCGCAAAAGTTAGCGTAGAGTGAACGAACTGTTTGCATGGGTCGCTGTGAATCGTGACTCTGGTGCAGCAGATCATCCAGATCCGCTACATCCCGCTCGACTTCTATTACTCCTTGCAACCAGTCTCAGCCCTCTATACTCGGAGGCTGTCATCAACTCTAGTTTCAAGGAAAAAGACATGTCGAATCGTCAGAACGGTACCGTCAAGTGGTTTAACGACGAGAAAGGTTTTGGTTTTATCACTCCCGAGAGCGGTCCGGATCTGTTCGTGCACTTCCGCGCGATCGAAGGTAACGGCTTCAAGAGCCTGAAAGAAGGCCAGAAAGTCAGCTTCATCGCTGTGCAAGGTCAAAAAGGCATGCAGGCCGACCAGGTTCAGATCCTGGGCTGATTGCCGCTGCTTTGAAGAACCCCTGATCCTGATCAGGGGTTTTTTTATGCTCGCATGAAAGTCGCGGTTAGAATGACCGGCCCTTTCGTCACAGCGAGCCCATCATGCCGAAACATCAGCTACGCCCGCAGGGAGACTTCCCCACAGCCGGGCTGATTCGTCGCCTGGCGGCCCTCTTCTATGACTTCCTGCTCTGCGTGGCACTGATCATGGTGGTCACCCTGATCTACCAGCAGGGCATCCTGCGCCTGATTCACGGCGGCGATACGCTGATGGCGATGGCCGAAGCCGGCGCCCTGGATCATGACCCGATTCTCGCCAGCCTGGTGCTGCTGTCGCTGTTCGCCTTCTTCGCCAAGTTCTGGACGCATAACGGTCAGACACTGGGCATGCAGGCCTGGGGGCTGCGCATCCAGAACGCCGACGGCAGCGCCATCGACCTGTGGCAAGCCTTGCTGCGCTTCGTGGTCGCCATCGGCTCCTGGCTGTTCGCCGGCCTGGGGTTTCTCTGGCTACTTTGGGACAAGCAGGGCCGCACCTGGCACGACATCTACTCCGACAGCCGTGTGGTTCAGCTACCGAAGAACATCCATAAGAAATAGCGCTGAGCAGATGCACAAAAGCCGGTTCACTGAACCGGCTTTTTCATCTGCGCGACGACTTGCTCAGCCGGCACGCCTTAGCAGCCAGACACCGGCCAGCGCGCAGATGCCCGCCGGCACCAGCACCGCCAGCAGCGGCGAGAAACCGAACACCAGGCTGGACGGCCCGAGCAGGTCCTGGGCGATGCGGAAGATGAAGCCGACCAGCACGCCGGTGAACACGCGCTGCCCCAGGGTCACCGAGCGCAGCGGGCCGAAGATGAAGGAGATCGCCATCAGCACCAGGGCAGCGGTCACCAGCGGCTGCAACAACTTGGTCCAGAACGCCAGCCAGTAGCGGGCGTTGTTCAGCCCCTGCTCGGCCAGGTAGTGGATGTACTGCCACAGCCCGGTCACCGACAGCGCTTCGGGCTCCATCACCACGGTGCCGAGCAGCTCCGGATTGAGCTCGATGTCCCAGCGCTCCTCGCGCTGATTGACCACCTCGGAGCGGTCATCATGCAGCAGCGTGGTCTGCACATTGCTCAGCATCCAGTGGTCGTCGCGGTACTCGGCTCGGCGGGCGAAGCTGGCCGAGAGCAGACGACGCTCGTCGTCGAAACGATAACGCGTGACCCCCAGCAGAACACCACCCGGCTGCACGGCGTTGACGTGCACGTACTCCTGCCCCTGGCGATGCCACATGCCGCGCTTGGAACTCTGCGCCGCACCACCGCCCTGAGCCAGAGCGCGGTCGGCCTGGGCCTGGTTCTCGGTCAGCGGCGCGACATACTCGCCGATCAGAATGCCGGCCAGCATCAGCACCAGCATGGGTTTCATCACCGCCCAGACGATACGCCCGATGGACACGCCGGCGGCGCGCATGATGGTCAGCTCGCTGTTGCTGGCCAGGGTGCCGAGGCCGATCAGGCAGCCGATCAGCGCGGCCATCGGCAGCATCTCGTAGGCGCGGCGCGGCGCGGTCAGCAATACGTACCAGAGCGCCTGGGCGAGACCGTAGTCGCCCTTGTTCAGGTCACTGAGCTCGTCGATGAAGGCGAACAGCAGTGCCAGACCAAGAATGATGCCCAGCACCGCCAGAATGGCGAAGAACACCTGGGTGCCGATGTAGCGATCCAACTTAGCCATGAGCCACCTCCGACACCGGCGCACGACGGCTGGCCCACCACAGACTCAGACGTTCCCAGTACAACAGCAGCAGACCGATGGCGAGGAAGATGCCGTGCACCCACCACAGCCCCAGCGCGGCGGGCAGACGCCCCTTGTCCAGCGCACCACGGGCGGCGATCAGCAGGCCCAGATAGGCCATATAAAGGAAGATCGCCGGCAACAGCTTGAGGAAGCGGCCCTGACGCGGATTGACCTTCGCCAGCGGCACGGCCAGCAAGGTGACGATGAACACCAGCAAGGGCAGCGACAGGCGCCATTGCAGCTCGGCCTGCATGCGTGGATCGCTGCTGCCCAGCAGTTCGCGGGTCGGTGTCGCCTCTCGCTCGCTGGCTTCGATGGCGACCTCCGGCTTGGGCAGCAGCACGCCATAGGTGTCGTACTGGATGGCGCGATAATCCGCCTCGCCAGGCTCGCCGTCATAGCGGTAGCCGTTTTCCAGGATCAGGTAGCGGCTGCCATCGGCCTGAATTTCCTGGCGACCGCTCTCGGCCACCAGCACGGTGATGCCACGCTCTGACGTACCGTCGCTGGAGAAACGCTTCTCCGACATGAACACGCCACGCAGTTCGCTGCGATCGGCAGAAAGCTCCTGCGAATAGGTCACCCGCGAGCCATCGCGCAGCGACTGAAAACGCCCCGGCACCAGCGTATCGAGTTCGGTCAGGGCGTCCTGCTCGTTGAGGATGCGCGCCACGCTGGCCACACCTTGCGGGGCCAGGCCGAGGCTGAGCCAGCCGACCAGCAGCGCGACGATCAGCGCCGGCGCCATGCTGTAGGCGGTCAGGCGCTGCTGGCTGACACCGGTGGCCGACAGCACGGTCATCTCGCTGTCCAGATACAGGCGCCCGTAGGCCAACAGGAAACCGAGGAACAGGCCCAGCGGCAGGATCAGCTGCAGGAAGCCGGGAATCCGGTAGCCCATGATCAGGAACAGCACGCCCGGGTCGAGCACGCCCTGCGCTGCCTGGGCCAGATACTTGATGAAACGACCGCTCATGATGATCACCAGCAGCACGGCACTCACCGCACTGAGGGTCACCAGCACTTCGCGGGACAGATAACGGAAGACGATCAAACCGGACGCTCCAGGGTTGTCAGGCTCAGGCGCGAGCGCTCAAACTAGCCGCACCTACTTGCCGGCCCACCCTAGGGTGGACCCTCGAAAAATGGCGGCCATTATCCGTCAAACCCGACTCTTTGTCTTGGGGACAGCTCATATGGAATTCCTCGTCAAAAGCACACGCCCGGAAACCCTGAAAACCGCCACCCTGGTGGTCGCCATCGGCGAGGGCCGCAAGCTCGGCATCGCGGCCAAGGCCGTGGACCAGGCCAGCAACGGCGCACTAACGGCCGTGCTCAAGCGTGGCGATATCGCCGGCAAACCGGGCCAGACCCTGCTGCTGCACAGCCTGCCGGGACTCAAGGCCGAACGCGTGCTGCTGGTGGGTTGCGGCAAGGGCGAACTATCGGACCGCCAACTGCGCAAGTTGGTTGCCAGCGTGCATGGCGTACTCAAGGGCCTGGGCGGCAGCGATGCCCTGCTCGCCCTGGACGAACTCAAGGTCAAGGGCCGTGACACCTACGGCAAGACCCGCCTGATCGCAGAAACCCTGGCCGACGGCACCTACCTGTTCGAGCAGTTCAAGAGCCAGAAGGCCGACCCGCGCGCGCTGAAGAAGATCACCCTGGTCGTCGACAAGGCCGAGCAGGCCGATGCCGAGCGCGCCCTGCAGCATGCCCGCGCCATCGCCACGGGCGTCGCCTTCACCAAGGACCTGGGCAACCTGCCGCCAAACCTCTGCCACCCCAGCTACCTGGCCGAAGAGGCCAAGGCCCTGGGCAAGGTGCACAAGAACCTCAAGGTGGAAATTCTCGACGAGAAGAAGCTCAAGGAGCTCGGCGCCGGCGCCTTCCTCGCCGTAGCTCAGGGCAGCGAGCAGCCGCCGCGGATGATCGTCATGCACTACCAGGGCGGCAAGAAGGACGACAAACCCTTCGCCCTGGTCGGCAAGGGCATCACCTTCGACACCGGCGGCATCAGCATCAAGCCGGCCGCCAACATGGACGAGATGAAGTACGACATGTGCGGCGCTGCCAGTGTATTCGGCACCCTCAAGGCCGTGCTCGAGCTGCAGCTGCCGATCAACCTGGTGTGCCTGCTGGCCTGCGCCGAGAACATGCCCAGCGGCCGCGCCACCCGCCCTGGCGACATCGTCACCACCATGAGCGGGCAGACCGTGGAGATTCTCAACACCGACGCCGAAGGCCGCCTGGTGCTGTGCGACACCCTGACCTACGCCGAGCGCTTCAAGCCGCAGGCGGTGATCGACGTGGCCACTCTCACCGGCGCCTGCATCGTCGCCCTGGGCAGCAACGTCTCCGGTCTGATGGGCAACAACGACACGCTGATCAAACAGATCCTCAAGGCAGGCGAAACCGCCGACGACCGCGCCTGGCAACTGCCGCTGCACGACGAGTATCAGGAGCAGCTGGACAGCCCCTTCGCCGACATCGCCAATATCGGCGGACCGAAGGCCGGTACCATCACCGCGGGTTGCTTCCTGTCGCGTTTTGCCAAGAACTTCCACTGGGCGCACCTGGATATCGCCGGTACCGCGTGGATCAGCGGCGGCAAGGACAAGGGTGGCACCGGTCGTCCGGTACCGCTGCTGACCCAGTACCTGCTGGATCGCGCCAAGGCCTGATCCCGCATCCGGGCCATGCTCGTGTAGGAGCGGCTTCAGCCGCGATAATTCGCGATGAAATCGCGGATGAATCAGCTCCTACGCAATCCGATACACCGCCATTCGCCTTTTATCATCGAAGCCCCTGATGCCCAGAATCGAGTTCTACGTCCTCTCTTCCAGCGACGCCGACGGCCGCCTGCGCGCCGCCTGCCAATTGGCGCTCAAGGCCTGGGGAGCCGGCCTGCCGGTGTTCGTCCGGGGCAGCGACGAGACGCAATGCGCCGAGCTCGACGAGATGCTGTGGAGCTTCAAGGCCGAACGCTTCGTGCCCCACGACCTGCATCAGGACGCTCCGCTGTCGCCCGTGGTGCTGGGTATCGACGAAGTACCTAGCGCCGACCAGGGCGTGCTGATCAACCTCGGCAGCAGCCTGTCGCCGCATGTCGAGCGTTTTTCCCGCATCATCGAGATCGTCAACCAGCAGCCCGAGCTGCTGAGCGCCTGTCGCGAGAATTTCCGCACCTACCGCCAGCGCGGGTATGATCCGCAGCGCGTCGAACTTTAGTGGCCGTCGGCGCTCACAATTTCAGGCTACTGCCCCTTGCCCGCTGCACCGACCGCCATGGACACTCCCAAGCCTCCGCAAAAACCTGCTCAACTGCTGCACGACCTGGAGTCGATTCGCGAGCTGCTGGGCGATAACACCAGCGAACCGCCACTGCTGATCGAGTCGCTCGACCCGGACAGCATTCCGGTGTTGTCCGATATCGTCAGCGCGCCGCCCGGCCCACCGCCGCCCTTCCACACCACTCAGCCGCCCAAACCAACCGCACCGGCAGCCGCCACTGCGCCAGCCGCAAGCCCGCTGCGCGAGCGCATCGAGCCGCGCCTGCACGACAGCGCGCGCGACCTGCAGCACCTCAATGGCGAGTTGCGCGCAGCCGCGCAACTGATCCTGCAGGACGTGATCGACGACTTCGTGCCGCAGATCGAGGCCGAGCTCAAGCGCCGCCTGGAAGCGCGCCTGCCGCGCCTGTTGCCGCCACGCAAGCCCTGACAGCTACACGGGCAATAGCTGGTGCGCACGGCGCACCCTACGACCGCATCCGCCATGCCAAAGATGGCGGTTTCAGCCGCCCTACAGCGCGAGACTTATGGCTTGGCCCGTAGACGCGGTATACTTGCCGGCTTTTCCGATCAGCCGTCACAAGGGTCCCGCCGCGCATGGACAAGACCTACCAGCCGCACGCCATCGAATCCAACTGGTACCAGACCTGGGAGCAGAACAACTACTTCGCCCCACAAGGTAGCGGTGAGCCGTACACCATCATGATCCCGCCGCCGAACGTCACCGGCAGCCTGCACATGGGTCACGGCTTCAACAACGCGATCATGGATGCGCTGATCCGCTTCCGCCGCATGCAGGGCCGCAACACCCTGTGGCAACCGGGCACCGATCACGCCGGTATCGCCACGCAGATGGTGGTGGAGCGCCAGCTGGCCGCGCAGGGTATCGGTCGTCACGACCTGGGCCGCGAGAAATTCCTGGAGAAGGTCTGGGAATGGAAGAATCAGTCTGGAGGCACCATCACCCGGCAGATCCGCCGCCTGGGCAGCTCGGTGGACTGGTCGCGCGAGCGCTTCACCATGGACGACGGCCTGTCCGAAGCGGTCAAGGAAGCTTTCGTCCGTTTGCATGAAGACGGCCTGATCTACCGCGGCAAGCGCCTGGTCAACTGGGACACCAAGTTCCACACCGCCATCTCCGACCTGGAAGTGGAAAACCACGACGAGAAAGGCTCGCTGTGGAACCTGCGCTACCCGCTGGCCGATGGCAAGAAGACCGCCGACGGGAAGGACTACCTGATCGTCGCCACCACCCGCCCGGAAACCATGCTCGGCGACAGCGCCGTGGCCGTGCACCCGGAAGACGAGCGCTACAAGGCGCTGATCGGCAGCTACGTCGAACTGCCGCTGGTGGGCCGTCGCATCCCGATCATCGCCGACGACTACTGCGACCCCGAGTTCGGCACCGGCTGCGTGAAGATCACCCCGGCGCATGACTTCAACGACTACGAAGTGGGCAAGCGCCACAACCTGCCGCTGATCAACATCTTCGACAAGGACGCCGCCGTGCTGGCCACGGCCCAGGTGTTCAACCTCGACGGCAGCGTCAACGCCGAGGTCGACGGCAGCCTGCCGGCCGAATACGCCGGCCTCGACCGCTTCGAGGCGCGCAAGCGCATCGTCGCTGCCTTCGAAGCCGCGGGCCTGCTGGAGAAGATCGAAGACCACGCGCTGAAAGTGCCGAAGGGCGACCGTTCCGGCACCGTGATCGAGCCGTGGCTGACCGACCAATGGTACGTCTCCACCAAGCCGCTGGCCGAAAAAGCCATCGCCGTGGTCGAGAGTGGCGAGATCCAGTTCGTGCCCAAGCAGTACGAGAACATGTACTTCAGCTGGATGCGCGACATTCAGGACTGGTGCATCAGCCGTCAGCTGTGGTGGGGCCACCGCATCCCGGCCTGGTACGACGAGGCCGGCAACGTCTACGTCGGCCGTGACGAAGCGGAAGTACGCGCCAAGCACAACCTCGAAGGCGTCGCCCTGCGCCAGGACGAAGACGTGCTGGACACCTGGTTCAGCTCTGGCCTGTGGACCTTCTCCACCCTTGGCTGGCCCGAGCAGACCGATTTCCTCAAGACCTTCCACCCGACCGACGTGCTGGTCACCGGCTTCGACATCATCTTCTTCTGGGTCGCGCGGATGATCATGCTGTCGACCCACCTGACCGGGCAGATTCCGTTCAAGACCGTCTACGTACACGGCCTGGTGCGCGACGGCCAGGGGCAGAAGATGTCCAAGTCCAAGGGCAACGTGCTCGACCCGCTGGACATCGTCGACGGCATCACCCTCGACGAGCTGCTGGAAAAACGCACCAGTGGCATGATGCAGCCCAAGCTGGCCGAGAAGATCGCCAAGCAGACCCGCGCCGAGTTCCCCGAAGGCATCGCCAGCTACGGCACCGACGCCCTGCGCTTCACCTTCTGCTCGCTGGCCACCACCGGCCGCGACGTGAAGTTCGACTTGGGCCGTGTCGAGGGCTACCGCAACTTCTGCAACAAGCTGTGGAACGCTACCAACTTCGTTCTGGAGAACACCGAAGGCAAGGACTGCGGCGCCGGTGGCGAGGCTGTCGAGCTGTCCGCCGTCGACCGCTGGATCATCTCTGCCCTGCAGCGCTGCGAGCAGGACGTCACCCGCCACCTCGATGCCTTCCGCTTCGACCTCGCCACCCAGGCCCTGTACGAGTTCGTCTGGGACGAGTACTGCGCCTGGTACCTGGAGCTGGTCAAGCCGGTGCTGTGGGACGAAACCGCCTCCGCCGAGCGCCAGCGCGGCACCCGCCGCACCCTGGTACGGGTGCTGGAAGTGATCCTGCGCCTGGCCCATCCGTTCATGCCCTTCATCACCGAGGAGATCTGGCAGCGCATCAAGGCGCTGGCCGGCAAGGACGGCGCGACCCTGATGCTGCAGCCCTGGCCGGTGGCCGCCGAGGAGCGCATCGACGCCGCCGCCGAAGCGGATATCGAGTGGGTCAAGCAACTGATGCTCGGCGTACGGCAGATCCGTGGCGAGATGAAGATCTCCATGGCCAAGCGCATCGACATCATCGTCGCCAACGCCAACGACGCCGATCTGCGCCGCCTGGCCGACTTCGAGCCGCTGCTGAACAAGCTGGCCAAGTTCGAATCGGTCCGTGTGCTGGCCGCTGGCGAGGAAGCGCCGATGTCCGCCACCGCCCTGGTCGGCGAGATGCAGGTGCTGGTGCCGATGGCCGGGCTGATCGACAAGGACGCCGAGCTGGCGCGCCTGGACAAGGAAATCACCCGCCTGCAGGGCGAAGTGCAGCGCGTCGGCGGCAAGCTGGCCAACGAAGGCTTCGTTGCCAAGGCGCCTGCCGAAGTGCTGGACAAGGAACGCGCCAAGCTGGCCGAGGCCGAGCAGGCGCTGAGCAAGCTGGTGGAGCAGCGCGGCAAGATCGCTGCGCTCTGACCACCGCGCACCAGCGGAAGACCCGCGCCCTGACCGGCGCGGGTTTTGTTTTTTGTGGGCGTGGCTTCAGCCGCGCGCTTCAACCGCCAAGTCGCGGCTGAAGCCCCTCCCACGGTTCATCTGATTTTCCGGTATCCCCATGACCACCCGCTCCCCTTCCCTGCTCGATGCGCTGCTACCCATTGGCGTGCTCGTCGTGCTGCTCGGCCTTTCCGTCTACCTGTTCGGCGACGGCTCCTCCAGTGGCCCGAACCAGATCGCGCTGATGAGCGCCGCCTTCGTCGCCGGCCTGGTCGGGCTGAAGAACGGCCTGCGCTGGGCCGAGATCGAGGAAGGCATACTCGCCGGCATCCATATGGCGATGAAGGCCAACCTGATCCTGCTGGCGGTCGGCGCCCTGATCGGCACCTGGATTCTCGCCGGCACCGTGCCGACCATGATCTGGCTGGGCCTGAAACTGATCAGCGCCGAGTACTTCTACGTCACCAGCTGCCTGATCTGCGCCCTCACCGCGCTGTCCATCGGCAGTTCCTGGACGGTGGCCGGCACCCTCGGCATCGGCCTGATGGGCGTGGCGGCAGGCCTGGGTCTGGATCCGGCGATCACCGCCGGGGCGATCATTTCCGGCGCCTACTTCGGCGACAAGCTCTCACCCCTGTCGGACACCACCAACCTGGCCCCGGCCGCCGCTGGCGCCGATCTATTCGCGCATATCCGCAACATGCTGCGTACCACCACGCCGGCGCTGCTGATCGCCCTGGTGATCTTCTTCGTGCTCGGCCAGCAGGCCGGCGCCAGTCACGACACCGGGCGTATCGCCGAGGTGCTGGTGGCGCTGGAGGCGCAGTTCCGCCTGGGCTGGCACCTTCTGCTGCCGGTGGCCTTCCTGCTGTTTCTCGCCATGCGCCAGTGGGCGGCCTTTCCGGCGGTGTTTCTCGCCGCGCTGCTCGGCGCGGTGTTCGCCCTGGTGTTCCAGCCGGAGGTGATGGGCCGCCTGGCCGATCCGGCGGCCGGCGTCCTGGCACCGCTGAAAACCGTCTGGAGCGCGCTGTTCGCCGGCTACGAGTCGGCCAGCGGCAACGCCGAGCTGGACGGCCTGCTGTCCAAGGGCGGCATGGGCAGCATGCTCACCACCGTCTGGCTGATCATCTGCGCCATGTGCTTCGGCGGCGTGCTGGAGCGCCTCGGCCTGCTGCAACGCCTGCTGCAGAGCGCGCTGCGCCTGGTACGCAGCGACAGCGGCCTGGTCGCCAGCACCATCACCACCAGCATCGGCACCAATGTCATCACCGCCGACCAGTACATCGCCCTGGTGCTGCCGGGACGCATGTACCGCGCCGAATACGAGAAGCGCAGCCTGGCGCCGACCAGCCTGTCGCGCGCCCTGGAGGACGGCGGCACCCTGACTTCGGTGCTGGTGCCCTGGAACACCTGCGGCGCCTACATGGCCGCCACCCTCGGCGTGGCCACCCTGAGCTACCTGCCGTACTGCTTCTTCAACCTGATCATGCCGGTGCTGGCCATCGCCCTGGCCTACGTGCTGCCGCCCAGGCGCCAGGAGAGCTGAGCGCCCGTCGTCATCAACCGGCGGCGCTCCGAGCCCAGCGCCGCGGCTGATGCGGCCTGGCGCACTTACAGAATTTCGCCAAAAAAGTAGCGCCCGCCCCTTACAAGGCAGCGTTTTCAGCGCTGCCCACTCCCAATTGCCGAACTTTTCAGGCATCTTCTGCGGCCTCCCCGGAGCCCTTAAGCCGGGGCTTTCCACTCTTATAAAAAAACGGAACCCTGATCATGTATGCGTTGATGGCACTCGTCTTTGTCCTCGGCTACCTGTGCATTGCACTGGAGCACCCGTTAAAGATCGACAAGGCAGCCTCCGCCCTGCTCACGGCCGTGATCGCCTGGACCCTGCTGGTTCTCGGCGCCGACAGCATCCTGCCGCTGCTCGGCACCGGCACTGCCGGGGCCAGCACCAATACCCATCATGTGGTCGAGGAGTTGCGCCATCACCTCGGCGAGATTTCCGAAATCCTGTTCTTCCTCATGGGCGCCATGACCATCGTCGAGCTGATCGACGCCCATGAAGGCTTCAAGGTCATCACCGACCGCATTCGCACCCACAAGCGCGTGCACCTGCTGTGGCTGGTGGGGCTGATCACCTTCTTCCTGTCCGCGGCGCTGGACAACCTGGCCACCACCATCGTGATGATCTCGCTGCTGCGCAAGCTGATCGCCGACATGCACGAACGCTGGTTCTACGCCGGCATCGTGGTCATCGCCGCCAACGCCGGCGGCGCCTGGTCGCCGATTGGCGACGTGACCACCACCATGCTGTGGATCGGCAATCAGGTCACCGCCACCGGCATCGTGGTCAAGCTGATCATCCCCAGCCTGGTCTGCCTGCTGGTGCCGCTGCTGATCATGAGCTTTCGCCTCAAGGGCGAAGTGGCCGAACCGCGCATCAAGGAAAGCGCCGAGAGTCGCCGTGACCCCACCACTCCGTTCGAACGCAACCTGGTGTTCGGCCTCGGCCTGGGTGCGCTGATCTTCGTGCCGATCTTCAAGACCATCACCCATCTGCCGCCGTACATGGGCATCCTCTTCGGCCTCAGCCTGCTGTGGATCACCACCGAGATCATCCACCGCAGCAAGAACAGCGAAGAAAAGGATCCGCTGTCGGTGGTCGGCGTGCTGCGCCGCATCGACATCACCAGCGTGCTGTTCTTCCTCGGCATCCTGCTCGCCGTTTCCGCGCTGTCCAGCGCCGGACACCTGATCCAGGTGGCGACGCTGCTCAAGGACAGCCTGGGCAACGTCTACAGCATCGCCATTTCCATCGGCATGCTCTCGGCCGTGGTGGACAACGTGCCGATGGTCGCCGGCGCCATGAAGATGTACCCGCTGATCAGCCCCGAGGCGCTGGCCACTGCCGCCGCAGACGAACTGCCCTGGCTGCGCAATTTCGTGGTCAACGGCAACTTCTGGGAAATGCTCGCCTACTGCGCCGGCACCGGCGGCAGCTGCCTGATCATCGGCTCGGCCGCCGGCGTGGCGGCCATGGGCATGGAGAAGATCAACTTCATCTGGTACCTGAAGAAGATCACCGGCCTGGCCTTCATCGGCTACCTGGCCGGCGCCGCCACCTACATGCTGCTGTTCGCCGCCTGACCGGCGGCGCACCAACAGGTACAGGAAGTCGCCATGCAGACCAGCAAGACTCGCACCAGCTTCTACCGTCGGCTCTACGTGGCCTGGTTGATCGACAGCGGCCAGGCCGTCAGCGTACCCGCGCTGATGGAAGCCACCGGCATGCCTCGGCGCACCGCGCAGGACACCCTGGCCGCCCTGTCCGAGCTGGACATCGACTGCCAGTTCGAGCAGAACCGGGGCGAGCGCAACAACGCCGGCCACTACCGGATTCACGACTGGGGGCCGATCGACAAGCGCTGGATCGCCGCCAACCTGCAGCAGATCAAGACCACGCTGGGTTATCCCTGAAATAATCGCGCCCATACGTCATGGGAACTGCGATGAATCCTGATCTGCTCTGGGTGCTCGGCCTGCTGGCCGGCGCCGTCACCCTCTTCGTCATCGGCAGGCCACGCATGGACGTGGTCGCCCTGCTGGTGCTGGTCGCCCTGCCGCTGACCGGCGTGCTCGACCTGCAACAGACCCTGGCTGGCTTCAGCGATGCCAACGTCATCCTGATTGCCGCGCTGTTCGTCATCGGCGATGGCCTGGTGCGCACCGGCATCGCCTACCGTCTGGGCGACTGGCTGGTGGCGAAGGCCGGCAGCAGCGAGACGCGCCTGCTGATCCTGCTGATGCTGGCGGTGGCCGGCCTGGGTTCGGTTATGAGCTCCACCGGCGTGGTGGCGATCTTCATCCCGGTGGTGCTCGGCGTGGCTGCGCGCCTGCGCATCGCCCCGGCGCGGCTGATGATGCCACTGGCCTTCGCCGGGCTGATCAGCGGCATGCTGACCCTGGTGGCCACCCCACCGAACCTGGTGGTGCACGCCGAGTTGCGCCGTGCCGGCCTGGACGGCTTCGGCTTCTTCGCCTTCACCCCCATCGGCCTGGCCATCCTTGGGCTGGGTATCGGCTACATGCTGCTGGCGCGGCGCTGGCTGGTGCGCAAGGGCGCCGGTGACGCTGCCGAGCCGCCGCGCCTGACCCTGGCCGACCTGGCCGAGCGCTATCGCCTGAACGAGCGCGAGCGACGCCTGCAGGTGCGCGCCGACTCGCCCCTGGCCAATCAGGTGCTCAACGAGTTGCAGCTGCGTCGCGATCACGGCATCAACGTCATCGCCGTCGAGCGCCGCCAGCGCCTGCGCACCCTGCTGCTGATGGCCAGCGGCAACACCCAGCTGGAGCCGGGCGACGTGCTGCTGGTGGACATCGCCAGCCCCGCCATCGGTCTGCTCGGCAGCTACCAGGCGCTGGGGCTGGAGCCCATGCCGCTGGCGCACTCGTACTTCAGCCTGCACGCCCATGAGCTGGGCCTGGCCGAGGTGGCGCTGCCGCCGGAATCGCAACTGCCCGGCAAGACCATTCAGGAACTGGGCTTTCGCTCGCGGCACAAGCTCAACGTGGTCGGCCTGCGCCGCCAGGGGCAGGCGCTGGAAGGCGTGCTGGTGGACGAAAAGCTCAAGGCCTCCGACACCCTGCTGGTGGCCGGCGCCTGGCGCGACATCCATCGCCTGCAGGGGCTGAGCCGCGATTTTCTGGTGCTCAGCCTGCCGGCGGAAGTGGCCGAGGTGGCACCGGCCGCGCGCAAGGCGCCCTACGCCCTGCTCAGTCTGGCGGTGATGGTGGGGCTGATGGTCAGCGGGCTGGTGCCCAACGTGCAGGCCGCGCTGATCGCCTGTCTGCTGCTGGGCGCATTTCGCTGCATCGACCTGGACAGCGCCTACCGCGCCATTCACTGGCCGACGCTGATCCTTATCGTCGGCATGCTGCCCTTCGCCCAGGCGCTGCAGCAGACCGGTGGCGTCGAGCTGGCCGTGCAAGGGCTGGTCGGTGGCCTGGGCGATGCCGGGCCGCGCTTGATACTCGCCAGCCTGTTCGCCCTCACCGCGGTGATCGGCCTGTTCATCTCCAACACCGCCACGGCGGTACTGATGGCCCCGGTAGCCATCGCCACGGCGCAGGCGCTGGGCGCCTCACCGCTGCCTTTCGCCATGACCGTGGCGCTGGCCGCCTCGGCTGCCTTCATGACGCCGATCTCCTCGCCGGTGAACACCCTGGTGCTCGGCCCCGGCCAGTATCGCTTCGGCGACTTCGTGCGCATCGGCGTGCCCTTCACCCTGCTGGTGATGCTGGTCAGCGTGCTGCTGGTGCCGCTGATCTTTCCGCTCTGAGGTACTGTGGTGCGCACGGCGCACCCTACGGATCGCAGCGGCCGCAAACGTAGGGTGCGCCACGCGCACCGGCTTCGTATCCCGAATGCAGTGCGCCCCCTGCCCGACTATGGGAAAATCCCGCGCCCGACTCGCCGATGCCCGTTCATGCCCCAGCCGCCGAAACGCCCGCGCAAACCTGCCCCCGCCGCCGTGAAAACCGCACCGGCCAAGGGCGAGCTGCATCCACGCAATCGTCACCAGGGCCGCTACGACTTTCCCGCGCTGATCAAGGCCAGCCCCGAACTGGGCGATTTCGTCATCAGCAATCCCTACGGCAAGCCGAGCATCGACTTCGCCAATCCGGCGGCGGTCAAGGTGTTCAATCGCGCGCTGCTGGCGCAGTACTACGGCATCCGCCATTGGGACATTCCCGAGGGCTACCTGTGCCCGCCGATCCCCGGCCGCGCCGACTACCTGCACAACCTCGCCGACCTGCTGGCCACTGACAACGACGGACAGATACCCCGCGGCGCCGGCATCCGCGCGCTGGATATCGGCGTCGGTGCCAACTGTATCTACCCGCTGATCGGCCATTGCGAATACGGATGGCACTTCATTGGCGCCGATATCGCGCCGGCAGCGCTGGCCTCGGCGCGCGCCATCGTCGCGGCCAACCCGCAGCTGGTCGGCGGCATCGAGCTGCGCCAGCAGGCCAATGCCGAGCACATCTTCCTCGGTCTGCTGCAGACGGACGAACGTATCGACCTGACCCTGTGCAACCCGCCCTTCCATGCCAGCGCCGACGAAGCCACCCGTGGCAGCACGCGCAAGTGGCGCAACCTCGGCAAACTCGATCCCAGGCGCAAGCTGCCGGTGCTCAACTTCGGTGGTCAGGCGGCCGAGCTCTGGTGTCCGGGTGGCGAGGCCGCCTTTCTCAAGCGCATGGCCAGCGAGAGCGCGCAGGTGGCCGGGCAGGTCTTGTGGTTCAGCAGCCTGGTGTCCAAGGGCAGCAACGTCGAGCTACTGCAGGGCTGGCTGGCCAAGGCCGGCGCCGCCGAGGTACGCATCCTCGGCATGTCCCAGGGGCAGAAGCAGAGCCGCCTGGTGGCCTGGACCTTCAAGGATGCGCAGGCGCGCGCCGCCTGGCGGCAAAGGCATTGGTGCTAGACCAAGCGGCCGGAGAACCATTGGCGCGCATGGCGCACCCTACAGGTTTGTCCAGGTGCGCCGCGCGCAGCGACCGAGCTACCAGGGCAGCCAGCCACCCAACGCCAGCCAGAGCCCGGCCAGGGTCATGCTCAGCAGCGTCACCGGCACGCCGCTGCGCGCATAGTCGACGAAACCGATACGCACGCCCTGGCGCTTCGCCCCTTCGGCGACGATCAGGTTGACCACGCTACCGATCAGCAACAGGTTGCCGGCCAGGGTCGACATCAGCGCCAGGCCGATCAGCACCGCATGCGACAGCTCCGGCATCAGCCCCAGCAGCAACACCACGAAGGGCACGTTGCCGATCAGATTGCCCGCCACCAGCGACGAGGTCGCCAGCGATATCACGCCCTGCGGCAACAGCCCATGCTCGGCCAGCCAGGCGGCGCCCTGCGCCAGCTGCGGCAACTGCAGCGCGGCGCCGCTGACCAGGAACAGGCCGACGAACAGCAGCAGCAGGTTCCAGTCCACCTTGCTCACGTAGTCGCGGCTGTCCACCCGTCGCGACACCATCACCAGCACCGCGATCAGCAGCGCCGACAGCTCGCGCGGCAAGGCCGTGGCGAACAGCGCCAGCAGCGCCAGGCTGGCCAGCAGCGGTTTGATGTAGCTGCGCGCACCGTGGATAAGCTCCACCGCCGTCTCGCCGGCAATCAAGGGCCTGGCCTCGCCCCAGCGATGTCGCCACTGCAGCCAGATCACCGCATAGACGATGGCCATGGCCGCCAATGCGGGCGGCCCGGCGACGGCGACATAGCCCCAGAAATCCAGCCCGCCAGCCTGGCCGATAAGGATGTTCTGCGGGTTGCCGATCAGGCTCGCCGCCGAGCCGGCATTGCACGACAATGCCAGCGCCAGCAGAAACGGCCGCGGCTCCAGCCCGCGCAGGTGCAGGCTGCGGCACAGCAGCGGGGTCAGGGCGAAGGCGACGATATCGTTGACCAGCACCGCCGAGAGCAAACCACCTAGCAGCACCACACCCAGCAGCAGCACCGCCGGACGTTCGGCATGCTCGGTCAGGTAGCGGTTGAGCCAGGCGTAGACGCCGGAGAAATCGAACTGCGCGGAGATCAGCATCAACGCCAGCAGCAGCAACAGCGCGCCGGGGTCGAGGTGATGCGCGGCGTCCTGCATGCTCAGCGCACCGCTGACCAGCAGCAGCACCGCGGCGAAGCAGGCGATCCAGCTGCGATCGATGCGCAGGCCGCGAATGCCGCCGGCGGCCATGCCCAGATAGGTGAAAACGAACAGGCCGATGGTCAGCCAGGCAGCGAGGGTCATGCGCGATTCACCCAGTCGGATGCAGGTAAGAAGGAGCGGAGCCTAGCGATACCGAGGCCGTGCGGGAATAGCCCGGGCGAATTTTCCTCAAGGGCCGGGCTGCGCCAGATAGGCCGTCACCCGGGCCTGATAGGTCGCCGATTCGCGCTGGTGCTGCACCTCGTTCCAGATCCGCTCGGCCAGATCGGCATCGCGCGCCAGCAAGCCCTTGGACAGCATCAGGTAATAGGGTTTTTCCTCCAGCGGCTGCGCCAGCTTCTCCACCCGCACGGAGAGCTGCGGGTTGGCCTTCAGGAAGAAATCACCACGCATGGTCTGCAAGGCGACCGCCTCGACTCGCCCATGCACCAGCATCTGCAGCAAGGCCAGCGGGTCGCGGCTGGACTCGTCCACCTCCAGCCCGTGAGCCAACAACAGGTCGCGGATGGAAAAACCGCTGAGCGAGCCGACCCGCCCACTCAGTTGACTGAAACGCTGACCGTCCCAGGACACCGCGCTGCCGGCGCGGCGGTACAGGCTGTAGCGCGAAGTGTGCAAACGCCGGAGGACGTCCGGATGGCCCTCGGCATCGACGGGGTAATGGCCCATCTGCAGGCGTTCGGGCTTGAAGCTGGCGGCGAAGGCGCCGTCATAGAGGCCCTGCTCGAGCCCTGACAGGCAGCGTTTCCAGGGCACCGCGACGTAGGTCAGCTGCAGTTCAAGGGCCTGCTGCACCAGGCCGAGCAGCTCCAGGTTCAGACCGGTGCCGTCGGTCATCACCCAGGGGAAGGAGTTCTGATCCTCATGGCAGAAGGTCAGCGTCGGCTGCGCGCCATGACAGGCAGCGGCCAACGCCCAGAGCAGGCAGTACTGCAGCGCTTTGTGCAAAACGAGACTCCATCACCGGAATGCCCGAGCACGGGCATTCGATTCGCGGCTTGCCACCGACTTCTTGTCCCAAGCATAGGCATGTTTGCCCGAAGCCGTCTGCAGCACCTGGGGGCACCACCTGGCAAAACGACGCGCCAGCACGCAGCGAAGCCAGGCGCCAGGCTTGAATCATTCCACTGCCTCGCATGCGCGAGCATGACTGGGATCAACAGGGCGAACCGATTAAAGTGCCATCATCCTGTTGCCCGAGCTGTCGAGGACTACAGATGCGCCAAGGCCTGCTGATCGTGCTGTTTAGCCTGCTCTGCTGCGGCCCTCTCGAGGCCGTCGAGGCACCTTTGCTACGTATCAGCGCCGGGGAATGGCCGCCCTATCTGTCCGCCAGGGTCGAACACCAGGGACCGGTGGCTCATCTGATCAGCGACCTGCTGGCCGAGGAGGGTTATCGCGTCGAGTTCACCTTCCTGCCCTGGCCACGCGCCTACGCCGAAGCGGCCGCCGGCCGTTACGACGCCACGGCGGTGTGGATGCACAAGGCCGAGCGTGAGGCAGACTTTCTCTTCAGCGCTCCGTTGCTCAACGAGCAGTTCGTGTTCTTCCACCTGAAAACGCAGCCCTTCGACTGGCGGCACTTCGATGATCTCAGCGGCATGACCCTCGGCGGCGGCCTGGAATACAGCTATGGTCCGGCGTTCGATGCCTTTCTCGCCAAGGGAAAAGTGCGCATCGAGCGCGTCTCCAGCGACCGGCAGAACTTCGAAAAACTGCTCAAGGAGCGCGTGGTGCTCTATCCGCAGGAGCTCAACGTCGGCTACGCCGCGCTGCGCAACGAGTTTTCCAGGGAGGACGCCGAGCGCATCACCCATCACCCCAAGCCGCTGCTGGTCAACCTCAGCTATCTGATGCTGCCCAAACGCCTGATGCAGAGTGAAACGCTACGCGAACGCTTCGACGCACGACTGCAGCAGTTTCGCGACGACGGCCGCTACCAGAAGTATTTCGACGACCTGCAGGCTGGCCACTACCAACCCGTGCCGGAGCAGGCCAGCCCGTAGCCCGGACGCAATCCGGGGCAGCGCTAGCAGAGATTCCCGGATTGCATCCGGGCTACGAATCAGCGAATAAAACCGCGGCTGATCTCGCGAAACAGCTCGGTACAGGCCCGCTCCAGCCACTCGAAGGCGACCATCTCACGCGAGACGATCACCGCCCCCGCGCGCTCCATCCGCGCCAGGCCCAGGGCCTTGTCGCGCGGCCGGCGGGAGCCGACGGCCTCGTCCACCACGAATACCTCGCGCCCGGCCGCCAGCAGACCGAGCACCGTCTGCAGCACGCAGACATGGGTTTCCGTCCCACAGACGATGAACTGCCGGCGCTCGCCGCCCGGCAGATCGAACAGCCCGGCGCCGGCGGTGGCCGAAAAATGAATCTTCTCGCGCAGCCCCTCGCGCGGCAGCAGCGCACGCAGGCCCGCCTCGGTCGCGCCGAGGCCCTTGGGATATTGCTCGGTGGCGATCACCGGCACCTGCAGGTGCTGGGCCACCTGCACCAGCCAGGCGGCCTGCTCGACCACCGCCGCGCCGCCGTCGATGGCCGGCAGCAGTCGCTCCTGCAGGTCGATCACCAGCAGGGTGGAATCCTTCGCTCGCATCAGCATCGCTACGCTCCTTCCTTCACCGCAAAACGCGCGTCGAGCCGGCTGTAGCCTAGGCCGACGCCCTTGTGCACCCGCAGCTGTACGGGAATGCGTTCCTTCATCGCCTCGACGTGACTGATCACGCCGATGGTCTTGCCGCTGGCGTTGAGGTTGTCGAGGGCATCGAGCGCCACTTCCAGGGTTTCGCCATCCAGGGTGCCGAAGCCTTCGTCGAGAAACAGCGAGTCGATGCTGGTCTTGTGGCTGACCAGGTCCGACAGCGCCAGGGCCAACGCCAGGCTGACCAGGAAGCTCTCGCCACCGGACAGGGTGCGGCAGTCGCGCGCCACGTCGGCCTGCCAGGTGTCGCACACCTCCAGCTCCAGTTCGCCGCTGCTCTTGCGCGCCAGCTGGTAGCGCCCGTGCAGGCGCGTCAGTTGGCGATTGGCCAGGTGGATCAGGTGATCGAGGGTCAGGCCCTGGGCGAACTTGCGGAACTTGGCGCCATCGGCCGAACCGATCAGGCCGTTGAGCTGCTGCCACAATGCGTGCTCGCTCTCCTGTGCGGCGATCTCGGCGAACAGCGCCTGCTGACTGCTGCGCCGCGCATCGTCGGCCTGCAACTGGGCGCGCAGCTCGCCCTGACGCTGGCTCAGCTCGCGCAAGGCCAATTGCAGCGCCTGCAGCTGCTCATCCAGCTCGGCCAGCGTCAGCTCGGTCTGCGGTGCGGCGCTCAACTGCTGCCATTGCGCGTCGGCGGCGGCCAACAAGGTCGTGGCCTCGGTAAGGGCTTGCTGCAGACGCGCCTGCAAACTCGTCAGACGCTCGCGTTCGTCCTCCTCCAGCAGCGCGGCGAGAAATGCCTGCAGGTCAGTGAAGGGGCTGGCCGCCAGCGCCTGCTGCCAGCGCTGCTCGGCTTCGCTCAGGCGCTGCTGCAGTTGCTGCAGCAGGCTCTGCTGGCTCTGCTGCCGGCCACGCAGGGCATCGCTTTCGCGCTGCGCGCTGGCCAGGCTGTCGATAGCACCTTGCAGGGCCTGCTCGGGCTGCACCACTGGCTCGGGCTCGATCAGCGCCTGGGCCTGTTCGACCTGCCAGCGCTGTTGCCATTGCTCGGCCCGGGCCTCGGCTTCGGCGAGCAGACGCTGGGTTTCGCGCAGCTGCTCCTGCACCTGCTGGTCCTGCGCCTGAGCCTGCTGCCAGTCGCGCCAGGCACTCGCCTGCTCGGCCAGCCAGGTGTCGGCGTCGGCCGGCAACTCCGAGGCAAAGCCCTCGAGGCTGGCCAGCAGCGCCTGATCGTGATGCCGCAGTTCCTGCTCCAATCCTTGCAGACGCTCGTTCTGTTCGCGTTGACGCGCCTGCAGGTTTTCTTCATCGCGCGCCAGCAACGCCTGGCGCTGCTGCATATCGGCCAGCGCCCGTTCGGCAATCTCGCGGGCGCTGCGCGCCTGCGTCAGCTCGGCCTGGCGGGTTTCGACCTGGGCGAGACGCTGCTGCAGTTGCCCCAGATGCTGCTCATGCTCCCGCTGCAACTGCCGCAGCGCTGCGCCATCGGCGATCTGCAGGGCCTGCTCGGCCAGTTGCTGCTGCCACTGCGCGTCCTGTTGGGCGACACGCTGTTGCGCCTGTTCCAGTTGCTGCTGCAGCTGGGCGATCTGCGTGGCCAGACGGGTCAGTTCATCGCGCAGGGTGCCGCCCTGGCTTTCCAGCTGCGCCAGGTCGCTGCGGCACTGCTCCAGCGCCTGGCGCGTGGCGGAGACATCCAGCGCCTGGTACTGGCTGACCGCCGGATGCTCGTGCGAACCGCACAATGGGCAGGCTTCGCCCGGCTGCAGCTGGGCACGATAGGCTTCCAGATCCTGAATACGCTGCTCCTGCTCCAGCAGCTTTTCCTTGTCGGCAACCTGCTGCTTGAGCACCTTGTAGCGCTCACGCAGGCCGGTGATTTCATCGTTCCTGGCGGCGTGCTGTGTGTGCAGCTGCGCCAGGTGCGGGGTCAGCTCGGCGATCTGTTCGGCCGTCTGCTCGCGGCTCTGCGCCAGTTGTTCCAGGCGATCCAGCGCCCTTCCCTGCACCTGCAGCTGCTGCCAGCGCTGCCGCAGCCCGGCCTCGTCGTCCGCGCCGAGCAACGCCTGCAGCTCGCTGTGCTGTTCGGCTTCGCGGGCTTGGGCCTGCTCCAGCCGCGTCGCCGCGTCCGTCTGTTGCGCGGCAAGCTGATCACGCTGCCGTTGCAAGGCAGCGAGCTGCTCGCGCTCCTGCGCCATGCCCGCGCGCAGCGTCTGCTGCCGCATGAGCAGTTGCCCGCGCTGATCGAACTGCGCGCGCCAGCCGCCGAGCAACTCGCCCAAACGCGCTCGCTGCGGCGCATCGTTCAGGCGTGCTTGCAGCGCGTCACGCTGCTCGGTCAGACGCTGCTGTTCGCTCTGGTGCAGGCTCAGGCATTGCCGGGCGTAGCGGCTGGCCAGCCAGAGCTGCCGATGTTCGCGCTCGCTGCTGTGGCGCTGCTGCGCCTGCAGGTTGTCCAGCTCCTGCTGCGCCTGCTGCCGGTCCTGCTGCAGCTGTTGCCAGCTCTGATACAACGGCTGCAGGCGCGCGGCCGGTTCACTGGCGGCCAGACGCTGCAGCTCGCCGGCCGCCTCGTTGCGCGCCTGCTGCGCCTGCTCCAGTCCCAGTCGCGCCCGCTCGCATTGCTGCTCGGCCTGTTGCAGGGCTTCGCGCCAGCGGCGCTGGCCTTGCAGGGCCTGCTGCCGAGCCAGCAGCGGCGCCTCCTCCTGATTCAGGCGCTGATGCTCGGCCTGCAGTTCGGCGCGCTGCGCCTCGTCCAGCAGCTCCATGCCCTGGGCGCGGCTTTTCAGCAGATTCAGCGCCTGTTCCGACGCCTTGGTGCGCTCGTAGACCTGCTGCGAGATCAGTCCGTACACCTCGGTGCCGGTCAGTTCCTCCAGCAGCTCGGCACGCTGGTTGGCGTTGGCCTCGAGGAAGGCCGCGAAACCGCCCTGGGCCAGCAGCATGGATTTGGTGAAACGCTCGAAGTCCAGGCCGGTCAGTTCGGCGGTAAGGTGTTCCTTCTCGCGAATCTTGTCGGTGAGGATTTCACCGTCGGCAATACGCGCCAGCTCCACCTTGGGCGCCTGCAGCGCGCCTTCGACCTTGTCCCGCGCGCGGCGCTGGCTCCAGAAGGCGCGATAGCCCTGCCCTTTCACCTCGAATTCCACCTCGGCCAGGCAGTCGGCAGTGTGCCGGGTCATCAGCTCGTTGCCACTGGCCGACAGCGTGCTCATTCGCGGTGTGCGGTGGTACAGGGCCAGGCAGATCGCATCGAGCAGCGTGGTCTTGCCCGCGCCGGTCGGCCCGGTGATGGCGAACAGGCCGCTGCCGGCGAAGGGCTCGGCGGCAAAATCGATCTTCCATTCGCCCTTGAGCGAGTTGAGGTTCTTGAGGCGCAGGCTGAGGATTTTCATGCACAGGTCGTAAGCCGTTGAAGGCGTTCATTCTGGCATATCCCTGTGGCGTAACGGCTCAATCGCGGCAGTAGCCCTCGCCGCTGCGCACGGTCAGGCAGTTCTGTTTGTCCAGCAGCCATTTCATGCCGGTGGCCTCACCGTTGGTGGCGCGAATGCGCTCCGCCACGCCGTCGCGCACGAAGACGATCTGCGCTCCCTGCGCACGGCCGACGAAGCGTCGCGGGCCGTCGAGGTTGGCGATGGTCAGACGGTAGTCAGCGGGCGTGCCTGTGATTTCCAGGTAGGTGCCCTCCGGCCCGCTCCAGCGTCCCAGCCATTGCTCGGTCAGCCTGGCGTCCTGCTCGCTGGAGTTTTTCGCACAGCCAGTGAGCAACAGGGCAGCGGCTGCAGCCGCGAGAAAATACGCAGTTCGTTGCATGAGGGGCTCCAGAGTAATGAGGGCAGGGATTCGACCGGAGTGGGAATGCGCAGTTCGGGCCTGCCCTCAGAGTATCTCGATGCGGTCGCGGCCATTGGCCTTGGCCCGGTACATCGCCTGATCGGCACGCTCCATCAGGCTGTCGATACTTTCGCCGCGGCGGTATTCGGCGATGCCGAAGCTGGCGCTCTTGCGCTGCACGCGATCGAACGAAAAACCGTTGATCCGCGTCTGCAGCGCCTGCATGGCCTGTTCCGCGTGCTCTGCATCGGTCTGCGGCAGGACGATCAGAAACTCCTCGCCGCCGAGCCGGCCAACCCGGTCGACCACACGCACTCCGTCACGCAGCAGCCCGGCGAACTGACGCAGCACGCTGTCACCCGCCGCATGGCCATGGGTATCGTTGACGCTCTTGAAGTGGTCGATATCGATCAGCACCACCGAGAAAGGCGTGCCGTAACGATCGGCGCGCGCAGCCTCCTCGGCGAGAAAATGCAGGGTGCGCGCACGATTCCACAGCCCGGTCAGGCTGTCGATGCTGGCGCTCAGGGCCAGGCTGTCCTGATGCAGGAACATGCGCTTGTGCACCCTCTCCAGCAGGAAGGCGCTGAGCAGACCGAAGGAGAACGAAGCGAGAATCCAGATCAGGTGCAGCCGTTGCATGCCCGGCTCCAGCGAATGGCCGAGAGTGACGACAAGAATCACCAGCACCGACGCCGAGGCCGTTGCCAGGGCCTGACGCAGGGTGAGACCGGAGACGGCGAAGGTCCACATCAGGTTGAGGTAGAGCTCCGGCGCATAATGGACGAACAGCGGCGTGCCGAAATTGAAATGGAGATTGGCCGCCGCCGTACACACCGGTGCCACCGTGAGAATGGCGAACATGGTGCGCTGGCGATTCGGCTGAAAACTCAGCAAGCCCACCGCCAGCAGCGCGCCGGGCACCATCAGTCCATGGACGATGAAACGGGCCGACACCTGCTCGCTCGCCACGTTCTGCTCGATGGCGGCGTACATCAGGTACAGCGCCATGGTCAGGAAGGCGACGTAGCGAATCTGCGGAATCTTCGCCTGACGATACCAATGGTCGAACGCCTGCCGGGTCGCAGCCTGCGCCCCGTGCAACGGATCCAGCGATCGCGCCAACGCATTGAATAACGGCACTTTCGCACCTCAGCCAAAGCCACCACCCACAGCATAGAATGCCTGCGGCAGCTCGGGCCACAAACAGGCGAGCCCTGCAGCGGAACGATCAACCTAGCGGGCAGGCAAAAGCAGAGCGCTTGATTGAGGGGCCGGCTTCAGCCAGTCCCAGAGAGCGAAGCGAACAATCTGCGTGCGTGGTTAGCCAGCGGCTCTACGAAAAGGCCTGCTGGATCGACCATCTATCCACTTCCATCCGGCTGCGCAGCAATGGATCAAGCCGGTGCCTGACGCTCACTGCTGGGCCTTGGGCAGCTCTTCCACTATCTGTCGGTAGAGTTCCTGCAAGCGCTGGGCGTCGTGCGCCTCGATCGCTTCCTGTTGCAGGCGGCGCCTGAAAACATCTTCCACGCTGAGTTCATCCAGCGTCTCCCGCGCTTCGCTGGCCAGGCTGGCGCTGGCCGTGCCACGTTCGCGGCGGATGCGCAGCACCTCGACAGGTAACCCTTCGCACAGTGCGTCGATGCGGCTTTGCAGGTCGCTCAGGTAGTCATCGGTGCTGACCTGTACCTCGAGCCACACAGGCCGCTCGGTCGTGCCCTGGGCGGCCTGTTCGGCGATGGCACCGGCCAGCTCCTTGAGCGAGCCGCGCAGGCTGGCCATGGGCTGGAACACCGGTACTGGCAATGGCGTGATCGATTGCAGCGCGGCAGCATCGAAGTCCAGCAGCAGCACCTCCTTCTGCTGGCGCGCCTCGTCGAAGGACAGGGCGATGGGCGAGCCGCTGTAGCGGATGTGCTCCAGGCCGCCGACCTTCTGCGGCCTGTGGATGTGACCGAGGGCGATGTAATCCGCAGGCGGGAAGGCGCTGGTGGGGAAGGCCTCGAGGCTGCCGACGTAGATTTCCCGCACCGACTCGCTGGCACTGGCGCCCACGGTGGTGAGGTGGCCGGTGGCGATGATCGGCAGCGCCAGGCCCAGCTCGTCGCGCTTGCGCTGCGCCAGCTCGTGCAGGGCTCGGTAGTGCTCGGCGATGGCCTGCTGCAGCGATTGCTGCTTGTCCTGCGCGCTCTGCCCGGCCTGGCTGGCCGTGACGTCACGCGGGCGGATGAAGGGTACCGCGCAGAGAATGGCGCCAGGCACTCCCTCGCGGTCATGCAGCACCTGCACCTGCTCGGCGAGATCGACACCGACGCCCGGCACCACCCGGGTACCCAGTTGCGCCAGCAGACTGCGGCTCTCGCCGAGCATGGCCGGTGAGTCGTGGTTGCCGCCGAGCACCACCAGCGCACAGCCGGCGTCACGCAGTTCCACCACCAGGCGGTAGTACTGCTCGCGGGCATAGCTGGGCGGCGCGCCGGTGTCGAATACGTCGCCGGCGATCAGCAGCACGTCCACGGCATGGCTGCGTACCTGCGCAAGCAGCCAGGCGCAGAAAGCCTGATGCTCGGCCTGTCGGGTCTTGCCCATGAAGTGCTGGCCCAGATGCCAGTCGGAGGTGTGCAGGATGCGCATGCGAGAACGACCGAAGCGAAAAACCCGCCTACAGTGCCTGCGCGGCCAATGGCTGGCAATGCCGGGCGATGGCATCACATCCGGTTACACAGCCACAGGCGTTGTGGCGACTGGCCGCAAGGCCTTTCTTGCCCGATCCTGCCGGGTACTTGCGCGAACCTAGGCCCGGCTCGCCAGTCGGAGGAAAATCGTCACCTGTGAGGAGCCTTTCCCGATGAGCGTTCTATCCCTCCGTAGCCTCACCTCCCTCACCCTGCCCGCCGGATTGCTGGCCAGTCTGCTGATCGGCAGCGCGCAGGCCCAGCAGCCACCGCGACTGGACGTGCCCTACGTGCCCACGCCGGAACCGGTGGTGGCGCATATGCTCAAGCTGGCCGAGGTCGGCCCGGACGATTACCTCATCGACCTCGGCTCGGGCGATGGCCGCATCGCCATCTCTGCCGTGCAGGCCCATGGCGCGCGAGCAGCCTACGGCATCGACCTGGACCCGGAGCGCGTCAACGAGGCGCAGCAGAACGCCGAACGCGAGGGCGTGGCGGACAAGGTCACCTTCGAGCAGGGCGACCTGTTCCAGAAGGACATCTCCGAGGCCGACGTGCTGACCATGTACCTGCTGTCCACGGTCAACATGCGTTTGCGCCCGGTCATTCTCGACACGCTCAAGCCGGGCACGCGAGTGGTCTCGCATGCTTTCGATCTCGGTGACTGGGAGCCCGACCAGAGCGATGTGATCAACGGCAGCTCGGTATATCTGTGGATCGTGCCGGCCAAGGTGGCAGGCCAGTGGACCCTCGAACTCGACGGGAAAAGCCATCGGGTCGAACTCGAGCAACGCTTCCAGAACGTCACCGGTACGGTCGACGGTCAGCTCGGCGGGCTCAGCGGCCAGCTGAAGGGCAACGAACTGCGCTTCACCCTCGACGACCGCCTGTATGTCGGCCAGCTCAATGGCGACCGCATCGAGGCCGTACCGGCGGACGGCGCGCAGCAGGGTTGGGTCGCGCGCAGGAGCTGAGCCATGACCTCGCTAGTGTCCTCCCAACGCGCCGGGCTGTCGGTCATCGATGCGGTCGCCATGCTGGTCGGCGTGGTGATCGGCGTCGGCATCTTTGGCCTGCCGCCGCTGGTGGCGCAGCATGCCGGCAGCGCCGAACTGTATCTGGCGCTGTGGCTGGCCGGCGGCCTGGTGATGCTGATCGGCGCGCTGTGCTACGGCGAACTGGGCGCCGCACACCCGGACCAGGGCGGCGAATACCATTACCTGAGCCTGGCCTGGGGCCCGCAAGTCGCCCTGCTGTTCGCCTGGGCACGCGGCACGGTGATCCAGACCGGCGCCATCGCCGTGGTCGCCTTCATCTACGGTGACTACGCCCAGCGCCTGCTGCCGCTCGGCGAGTATGGCAGCGCCTGGCATGCCGCCTCGGTGGTGGTGGCGCTGACCCTGCTCAACGTACTCGGCACCCGCGAATCGCGGCGCGCCCAGGTGTTCTTCACCGGGGTGACGGTGCTGGCGCTGCTGACGGTGGTGCTCGCCGGTCTGGCGCTGGCCGAACCGCAGCCGAGCATCGCCGGTAGCGCTCCTGCCGGCGGCAGCCTGGCGGGGATGCTGGGCATGGGCATGGTCTTCGTGCTGCTCACCTACGGCGGCTGGAACGAGGCGGCCTACCTGTCCGGCGAGCTGCGCAACCCAGCGCGCAACATGAGCCGCGTGCTGCTGATCGGCACGGCCGTGGTGACCGCCATCTACCTGCTGGCGAACCTGGTGTTCCTGAATATCTTCGGCCTCGACGGCCTGCGCCAGAGCGATGCCGTGGCGGCGGACCTGATGAGCATCGTCGCCGGGCCAAGGGCCGAGGCGCTGCTGGCGATGTTCGTCTGCCTGACCGCCCTGAGCACGCTGAACGCCACATTGTTCACCGGCGCGCGGGTGTACTACGCGCTGGGCCGCGACGTGCCGTTGCTGGCCTTCATCGGCCGCTGGAACGAGCGCGGCGCTACCCCGGTGCGCGCCTTGCTGCTGCAATGCGTGCTGACCCTGCCGCTGATCCTGTTCGGCGCACTGAGCGCGAACGGCGTGGAGACCATGGTGGCCTACACCGCTCCGGTGTTCTGGCTGTTCATGTCCCTCGTCGCCCTGGCGCTGATTCGCCTGCGCCAGCGCCAGCCCTGGGTACGCCGGCCGTTCAGCGTGCCGCTGTATCCGCTGACGCCGCTGCTGTTCGCCGCCACCTGCCTGGGCCTGCTGTATTCCAGCACGCTCTACGCCGGCAGCGGCGCGCTGCTGGGGTTGCTGGTGCTCGGCGCCGGCCTGCCGTTGCTGGCCCTGCAACGCCCGCAAGCCGTCGAGCAGGGCGAACACGCCGAATGAGCTGCGCTACATCGACCAGTCCTTGACCACCACATGGGTCTTGACCTTCTGCATGCCGGGGAACGCCTCGATGGCGCCGCGCACCTCGCTCAGGCGCGTCATGCTCGGTGCCTCGATGAACACCAGCATGTCGGTTTCCCCGCTGATGCCGCTGCAATGGCGCACCTCGGGCAGGGCGCGCATGCGCTCGACGTACTCCTCACAGCGCCGGCCCTGATAGAAGAGTTCGAGAAAGGCCTTGACCCCCGTCTCGCCCGGCTCGGCCACCTGGGCGTGATAACCGCGAATCACCCCGCTGCTTTCCAGACAGCGAATCCGCTCGCTGACCGCTGAACGTGACAGGTTCACCTCACGCGCGATCTGGCTGACGGAGGTGCGCGCATCGCTGCGCAGCAGGGCGAGGATCTGGCGATCGAACTTGTCCACGGGGCCTCTCGGGCGGCAATCAGTCTGACGGGGAAAACCGCCATTTCGTCGGCAAAAGGCGACAGCCTGCACGCGGCCTGCGCCCTAACATGGCGGTATCGCAAAAAGGATGAGCATACCCCATGAGTCGCTTGAACAAGGAATTGGGCCTGCTGCAGGGCATCGCCCTGCTCAGCACTTCGCTGCTCGGCACCGGCATCTTCGTGGTGCCGGCACTGGCCGCCACCGCCGCCGGCGAGGCCTCGCTGTGGGCCTGGTTGCTGCTGATCGCCCTGGTGCTGCCGGTGGCCTTCACCTTCGCCCAGTTGGGCAAGCGCTTCCCCCATGCCGGCGGCGCGCCGCATCTGATCGGTCGCGCCTTCGGTCTGCGCATGGAGGGCGTCAGCGCCCTGCTGTTTCTCGCCGTACTGCCGGTCGGCCTGCCGGCTGCCCTGCATATCGCCAGCGGTTTCTGGCTGGCCCTGTTCGACCTTGATCGTAGAGGCCTGCTGCTCGTCGAACTGGCTACACTGGGCGCCATCCTCCTGCTTGGCCAGCGTCCGCCGAAGGCCTCGGGCATGCTCCAGGGGCTGATCGCCGTGGCCATCGTCGCCAGCGTGGCGCTGATCTGGTGGGTCGGTGATCTGCCGCGCGCCAGCCAACCGCTGCTGCCGGCGATGCAAGGCCAATGGCACCTGTTGCCGACGGCGCTGGGGGTGATGTTCTGGTGCTTCGTCGGCATCGAGGCCTTCACCCACCTGGGCGAGGAGTTCAAGCATCCCGAGCGCGACTTCCCGCTGGCACTGCTGCTCGGCGTGCTGCTGGCCGGCCTGGTGTACTGGGCCTGTTCGGTGGCGGTGCTGAGCTTCGCCACCTATGGCGACATCCACAGCGACGCCACCGCCCTGCCCCGCCTGTTCTCCCTGCTGCTCGGCGAACAGGCGCGCGTGCTGGTGGCGGTGCTCGGCTATCTGGCCTGCTTCGCCTCGATGAACGTCTATATTCAGGGCTTTGCCCGACTGATCTGGAGCCTGGCCGACGAGGGTCGCCTGCCGGCCAGAATGGCCGTGCGCAATCGCCACGGCGTTCCCGGCAAGGCGTTGCTCCTGGTGGTGATCAGCTGCGCACTGTGCACCACGCTTTCGGCGGCGTTGAACCTGTCGGTGGACGACCTGATCCGCTACGCCAACGGCAACTTCGTGCTGATCTACCTGCTGAGCATGGCGGCCGGCTGGGTGCTGCTACGCGGTATCTGGCGCCTGCTGGCCGGGCTCAGCGCGCTGCTCTGCGCAGGCGTGCTGCTGATGCTTGGCAGCGATGCCCTGTACGCCTTGGCGCTGCTCGGCGCGGCGCTGCTACTCGACGGCCTGCGCATGAGGCGCAAGGCACTGTCGTGATGCCTCCTGGCGTGACCGAAGCGAGGATCAGGTTCTATCCTTGGGTGGAAACCTCGCCAAGGATGCCCAATGCGCCGCGTACTGAACGACCTGAAAATCATGATTCTGGCCAACCTGTGGATAGTCCCGGTGGTGGCCGGCCTGATCTGGGCCCTGTTCCAGTTCGTCGCCCCGCCGCCGCCGATGAGCGCCAGCATCGCCACCGGCACCGCGGGCGGGGCCTACCAGCAGTTCGCCGAACGCCTGAAGGAAGAGCTGGCCAAGGAAGGCTTCGAGCTCCATCTGGTGCCGACCTCCGGTTCGCGCGACAACCTGCAGCGCCTGCTGACAAAGGACCCCGACGTGCAGATCGCCCTGGTGCAGAGCGGTCTGGAACGTCAGCTGACGCCCGACGAGCAGGCGCGTCTGCAGAGCCTCGGCGCTATCTATCAGGAGCCGTTGTGGCTGTTCTACCGGCGCGACGTGGAGCTGGACCGCATTGCCGATCTGCTGCCGCTGCGTCTCGGCCTGGGCGGCGATGGCAGCGGCACCCGCGCCGCCAGCGATGCCATCCTCGGCGCCAATGCCATCGCGCCCGAGCAGTATCCCGATACCTGGCAGAGCATCGGCGGCGGCAAGGCGGCCCGCGCGCTGCTGGCCGGCGAGCTGGACGCCGCCTTCTTCGTCGGCCCGGCAGAGAACGCCCTGGTGCAGCAACTGGCGGCCAGCCCGGATATCGCCCTGGCGCATTTTCGTCGCGCCGCCGCCTACGAGGCACGCCTGCCCTTCTTCAACCAGGTCAAGGTCGGCGAGGGCCTGCTCGACCTGGCCAGCAATGCCCCGGACCGCGACATCGTCACCCTGGCCCCGGTCGCCACGCTGGTGGTCAACGATGACTTCAATCCCGGCCTGGTACCGCTGTTTCTCGAGGCCAGCCGCGAAGTGATGCGCGGCGGCACCCTGCTCGACACCGCCGGCACCTTCCCCAGCGCCGAGCCGCGTACCTTCGACCTGCACAAGGATGCCAGGCACTACTACGACAAGGGCCTGCCGATCCTGCAGCGCTACCTGCCGTTTCGCATCGCCTCGCTGGCCGATCGCTACATCATCCTGCTGATCCCGCTGATCGTGGTGATGATTCCGCTGTTCAAGGCCGTCGGGCCGATCTACCAGTGGCGCATCCGCGCGCGCATCTACCGCTGGTACAAGTACCTGCGCGACATCGATCGCAAGCTGCATGCCGGCTCGCTGCCGAACGAACTGGAGAGCGAGATCCAGCGCCTGGAAACGCTCGAGGACGAACTGGCCTCCGTCGAGGTGCCGCTGTCGTACTCCAACGAGCTGTACGAGCTGCACATGCACCTGCGCTACGTGATCGAGCGCCTGCGCGCGCTGCAAAGGCGCCGCGGCAACGGCCCAGAGCAGGCGCCCTCGGTGGTGCCGAGCCCGGAGCGCAGCTAGCTTCGGGCAGCGGCCACAAAAAAAGCCCGCGATACGCTCGCGGGCTTTTCTTTCGTAGGGTGCGCCGTGCGCACCGGCTTGCGCTACGCACGGCGCCCTATGCCAGGTCACACAAGGCTATTTGACCCAGTGCTTACCCCAGTGGGTGATGTCGTAGGCCTGGGCACTGCGCATCATCCGGCGCGAATCCCTGGACGCAGCGATCTCGTCATCGACGATCTTGGTCGACAGCGACAGCCAGCTGGCGACGAAGGCCATGGCATCGCCGTTGACCTCCAGCGCGCGCAGATCGATGTTGTTCAGGTCATCGCAGGCTTCGTGGTAGCACGGATCGAAGGCTTCGCCCGCGGTGCCGCCATAACGCCTGGCCTGCTCTTCGGACTTGACCACCTCGGCCCCGGTGAACAGCCCGCCGAAGGCGATGCCATCGAGGAAGAACTGCGCATAGTCGGAACGGAAGCTGATCTCGTCGCCCTCGAAAGGCAGGCCGCGCAGGCGGTAATACTCGCCGAACAGACGCTCGATCGCCGCCGAGCCGGGCGGGCCTTGCAGGCCGAACTCCGAACCGTCGCCGTCATAGATGAAGTAGGCGAAGTTCGGCGACGCGATCATGTCGAAGTTCAGGTACGCCTTGATCTTCGCCTTGTCCTCGGCGGGCAGCTGGTTGACGTAGTAGGTCGAACCCACCAGCCCCGATTCCTCGGCGCCCCACCAGGCGAAACGCAGCCTGTTCTTCGGCTTGGCCTTGGCCATCTGCACGGCCAGCTCCAGCAGCGCGGCGCTACCCGAACCGTTGTCGTTGATGCCGGCCCCCTCGAACACCGAATCCAGGTGCGCGCCGAGCATCACCACGTTGTCCGACTTGCCACGCTTGTGCTCGGCCACCAGGTTGTAGGTCTGGGTTCGCTCGCGCACCACGTCGGTGACCATGCGCACCTGCTGCTCGGCCGTCTGCGCCAGGCTCACGCCCACGTCATAGGTGGTGAACAGCACCGGAATACCGCCGGCATAGGCATCGCCCAGGGTGGCGTTGAGCAGGCCCTTGCGGTCCTCGCTGTCACCCTGGTTGAAGATCACCACGCCCACGGCGCCAGCGGCGGCGGCGTTCTCGGCCTTGATCTGGAAGTTGCAGCTGCCGCGCTGCAGCAGGGCGATGGAGCCGGCCGGGAAAGCGGCGAAGTCCTCGGCCTCGCAGCCGCTGCTGGACTGGTTGCCCTCGCCCAGAGCGATGTCCACCGCCACCACCGGTGCGCTCACATCGCCAGCGTCGGTCTGCGACAGGTAGGTGAAGTCCACTTCCCACTCGTACTGCGCCGGAGTCGGCGCCAGGCTCTGCAGCACGCCTGGCCCTTGCGGGTAGAACGCACTGAACGGGAAGGCCTGACGGGTGACCCTGTAGCCGGCGCTTTCCAACGTCGCCTGCACATAATCGAGGGAGCGCTGGTAACCGGGCAGGCCGGCGGCACGGTTGCCACCATTGGCCAGGGCGATGTCGTTGAACATCTGCAGGTGGGTCATGCTGTTGGCCGCCTGCATGCAGCGCGGCAGCAACAGCGGCGTTGCACTCAGCACGCCGGAGCGGCATTCCGCCGTTCCGAGCCGGGTCGGGCTCCAGAACTGATCGAACAGTTCGGTGACGTCGAGCCCCTTGGCCGCACTGGCCTGCCCGGAAATGGCCGCCAGCAAGGCGGCGCCCAATAGACGGCGATTATTGATCTTGTTGCGCATGTAGCCTCCAATCCATATCTGGAGATCGAGAAAGGCGGCAACGCTTGTGGCGCCACCGCGGTGCGTCCCTTTACTACGTCGTGTGGACGTGAAAGACGCTAGACCGAGTTGCGTCATCACGCGAATCGAAAATTGCGATTTTTGCCAGAAAATAGAGATATATCACTGCAGATACCGGCAATTAGCCAGCAAATAGCCATCTCTCGCCTGGCGCCACCGGCATCCTCCGGCGATGTCAGGTAGACTTCGCCCATGCCGCCGCGCCGCCGGCCTGAGCATTCGCTCGTCCGGCGATGCGGCCACTCCCATCGCGAACCGTCAAAGACCGAAACCCCATGCCGATCCGCCACTGCATCGTCCACCTGATCGACAAGAAACCCGATGGCAGCCCTGCCGTGCTGCACGCCCGCGACAGCGAGCTGACCACCTCGCAGGCCATGGAAAACCTGCTGGCCGACCTCAACGAAAGCTACAACGCCAAGCAGGGCAAGGCCTGGGGCCTGTTCCACGAGGAGTCCGGCGCCTACCCGTTCAGCGGCTGGCTCAAGGCCTACCTCGACGGCGAGCAGGACTTCACCGCCTTCAGCCGCCAGGCTGTCGAACATCTGCAGAAGCTGATGGAGGAATCCAACCTCTCCACCGGCGGCCACGTGCTGCTGGCTCACTATCAGCAAGGCATGACCGACTACCTGGCCATCGCCCTGCTGCACCACAGCGAAGGCGTGGCGGTGACCGACGCGCTGGACGTGACCCCGGCCAAGCACCTGGACCTGGGCCAGCTGCACCTGGCCGCGCGCATCAACATCAGCGAGTGGCAGAACAACAAGCAGTCCAAGCAATACATCTCCTTCATCAAGGGCAAGAACGGCAAGAAGGTGTCGGACTACTTCCGCGACTTCATCGGCTGCCAGGAGGGCGTCGACGGCCCGGGCGAAACGCGCACGCTGCTCAAGGCCTTCAGCGATTTCGTGGAAAGCGAGGACCTGCCCGAAGAACAGGCCCGCGAGAAGACCAAGACCCTGGTCGGCTACGCCACCGGCCAGGCCAAGCTGGGCGAGCCGATCACCCTGGAGGAACTCTCCGGGCTGATCGACGAGGAGCGCCCCAAGGCGTTCTATGAGCATATCCGCAACAAGGACTACGGCATGGCCCCGGAATTTCCGGCGGACAAGCGCACCCTCAGCCAGTTCCAGCGCTTCACCGGCCGCGCCGAGGGCCTGTCGATCAGCTTCGAGGCGCACCTGCTGGGCTCGAAGATCGAGTACGACGAGGGCCGCGACATGCTGATCATTCGCCAGCTGCCGACCCAGCTGAAGGACCAGCTCAAGCGCCGTCAGGAATGATCGGCTCAGCAGTTTTGTAGGGCGGGCTTCAGCCCACCGAAATGGGTGGAGCCTACATGATGAGGCTGAGATCGTTATGGTGGGCTGAAGCCCACCCTACGCCCACCATACGCCCAGCTACGCTGAACCTACGCCCGTCCTATGCCCATCCCGGGAGCCACGGGCTGATATGGCGATATCACCTGGCGCGGTTTACCCTGATATGACCGCGCCATCACACAAGGATGCGAACCCGTGAAGACGATTCTGCTGCTGCTCGCCGCGCTGGCCCTGTGGCAACACTGGGACAAGATCGACCGCTGGCTAAATCCGCCGCAGGCCGGTAACGCCAGTGGCGAGATCGTGCTTTACGCCACCGCCTGGTGCGGCTACTGCGCCAAGACCCGCGAGCTGTTCGCCGAGGATGGCGTCGCCTACCGTGAAGTGGATATAGAAAAGGACAGCGCCGGCCGCGCCCGCTATCAGGCCTTGGGCGGGCGTGGCGTGCCGGTGATCGACCTGCGCGGGCAGGTCATCCACGGCTACGACGTGCGCGCCATTCGCGCCGCCTACTGACCCGCCGAGCCCGGATGCCCTCCGGGCTTGGCGTCGGCAGCGTGAGGACAGGCCTCAGCGCGCCTCGATACGGAACCCCAGGCGCGGGAAGTGCACATGTACGACGCCCGCGCGCGCGTCCTCGCGACGCAGGATCAGCTCCTCACGCCCAGCGAACAGCAATTCGCCCTCCACCGGGTCGACGCCGTAGTCCACCGCCGCGATGCGCACCGCCTGGCCAGCCGCGAAGCCGTTGGGGTCGACGAACGCTTCGTCCGGCAAGGCCGCCGGCGTCGCCTCGCGCGCCACGGCGATGGCCTGCTCGCTGCTCATCTCGCTCAGCGAGCCGTGACCGAAGTCCAGCACCCGTGCCAGCCAGGCCGCGACCGCGGGGTAGTCATCCACCAGCGGCGCGGTCACCGGCGTGCCACGCAGGAACCACAGCGGGTGCGCCAGTGCGATGTCGGCCAGGCTCGGCTCGACGAACAGGAAATCTGCGCCGCTCTGCAATTGCTGCTGCAGGCGCCCCATGAGCGCCGGCCATTGATGGCGCGCCTGCTCCAGCGGCAGGCGGCTGGCCGTTCCCCCCGAAAACAGGGCGGCGCGATCCGCGGCGAAGGCCTTGGCGAACTCTGGCGGCACCTTGGCGAAGCGCACCGCCATGGACTCGGGAGCGAAGACCAGCGACACAGCATGCTGGAACACCACCGAGTCGGCCCACTGGGCGAAGGTGGCGACATTGCACGCCTGCGCTTCGGGATATAGCGCCGGGGTAGCCTTCTCGGCCTCCAGGCGGCGCGCGATCAGTGCGGTATCGCAGTAGATGTCGGCACCGATCTGCAGCACCGGCGTCTTGCGGTAGCCACCGGTCAAGGCGGTGAGATCGGGCTTGGGCATCACGGGTGGGATCATCACCGAACGCCAGGACAGCTGCTTGAAGCCCAGCATCAGGCGGGCCTTCTCGGCGAACGGCGAGGTCGGGTAATGGTGCAGGATCAGCTCGTGCATGGCGCGCTCCGCGGCAGGATCGAAAGCCCCAGCTTAACCGCCGCGCCTGGCTACGCCCACCGCCTCAGGGTGATGCAGCGCTATCAACGGCCAGAATGAGCGCTTCCTTGGCAGCCTTGCTCAGGCGCTTGATCGCCCGCTCGCGGCGCAGCGCATCGCCCTTGCCGGTACAGGCCTCGACATAGGCCAGCGCCAGCGCCGGGCTGGTGTGGAAGAAACGCGCACCCTTGCCCGCCTGGTGCTGGGCGAAACGCCGCTGCGGGTCATCGCTGATGCCGCAGTACAGCGCGCCGTTGGCGGCGCGGATCAGGTAGACGAACCAGGCCTTGTCGACTGCCGCGTTCATCCGCGTGCCGGGAACCACTCGCGCGCCGAACGCCACAGGCACATGCCGACGAAGTAGGCCGAGGCCAGCCACCACAGCGTCAGCAGCCAGAACTGGTTGGCCGGGTACTGCACGATCAGCAGCGCGCTGGAGAGCATCCAGACGAAGGTCACCAGGATGTTCAGCGGCATGAACTGACGCACGCGGAATGGATGCAGGAACTTCATCTTGGTCAGCGTCAGGCCGGCGAGCAGGACGATGATGCCCAGGGTGATCCAGGGGTGCACGTCGAGGATGTAGAAATACAGCACCACCACGTTCCACGCGGCCGGGAAGCCGACGAAGTAATTGTCCTTGCTCTTCATGTTCAGGTTGCAGAAGCAGAACAGCGAGGACACCAGAATCAGCCCCACGGCGAACAGCGGCGTGTAGTCCGGCAAGGGAATGAAGCGGTAGAGGAAGATGGCGGGGATGAACACATAGGTGAGGTAGTCGATCACCAGGTCCAGGGTCGAGCCGTCGAAATGTGGCAATACACCCTTGACGTCGTAACGGCGCGCCAGCGAACCGTCCAGGCCATCGACCAGCAGCGCCAGGCCGAGCCACAGCAGGCATTGCTTGGGTTGGCCGTCGAGCACAGCCAGCAACGCCAGCAGCGCGAGAATCACGCCGCTGGCGGTAACGGCATGGACCCCCCAGGCCTTGGCCTGTTTTACGGCAACGATCAGTTCGGTCACGGCAGGTCTCGATTGGCAGTGGGTGCGGCACCCCATGTGCGCACTCTTTATTGAAGGCTAAGACCGGCTAGCCTACCACTGCGTTCCTTCGCCTGCCTTAGCGCGACGCGCGGAATTGAGCCAGAGCGCGTGCCGCCTGTCGACGAATGGCGGTTTGCACCGGGGGTGCCCAGCCCAGCAGCAGCCCTTTGCCACCCAGCGCCTGGCGCGCCCAGCGCCACAGATCGAAGTGATCGCGATGCTCGACGATCAGCCCGTCGCGAAACACGAAGCGCGCCTGGATGTGATTGATCACCTGACGACCGGTGGCGCTGAAACGGTAGGTGGCGACCCAACGCGCGCTGCCGGCATGGTCATCGGCTTGCACCGAGTCGAAGGTCAGCGAAAAGTCTTCGGCACGGCTGCACAGCATGCGCCACATGTCCCCCGCCTCGGCGCCGCGCAGGTCGACGAAGACCGGGTCGGAGAAACGCACGTCCTCGGCGTAACAGCCAGCCATGGTCTCGGCATCGAGCTTCTGGAAGGCGCTATAGAACCGCTGGATCAACTCGGCATTGGCATGACTCATGGGGTCGCTCCCGTATTCGTGACAGCCAGGGCGCACCATGCGCACCGCTCGCTATGAATGCGCTCATTCTGAGGCGGCGACAACCGCGACAGCGATTGGCTATAACGACAACTTTGTGGCAATAATCGCCAACCTTCCTGCTCCGGTGCAGCGCCATGCTGAACGTCGCCCTGTACGTCTGCCCGCAAACCATCTGTTCCAGCCTGAGCATGGCGCAGGATGCCTTCAGCCTCGCCAATCGCCTGGCGGATAAGCCGCGCTTTCATCTGCAGCGCTTCAGCCTCGATGGCCAGCCGGTGCAACTGGAATTCGCCCAGGTTCAGGTCGACGGCGGCCTGGAGCTGGCGGAGCGGGCCGACCTGCTGATCCTGCCGGCCACCGGCAGCGCCATCTCCCGCACGCTGGAGGGCAACGCCGGCCTGTTGCCCTGGCTGGCGCGCCGTCAGCAGCTGGTGGCGAGCCTGTGCAGCAGCGCCTTTCTGCTGGCGGCAGCCGGGCTGCTCGATGGTCGCCAGGCCACCACCCACTGGGCTCTGGCCGAAACCTTCGCCCGGCATTTCCCGCGCGTGCACCTGCGCAGCGACCTGCTGCTGACCGAGGACGGTTCGCTGTTCTGCTCCGGCGGCGCCCAGGCGGGGCTCGACCTGTGCCTGCACCTGATCGCCCGGCATGGCGGGGAATGGCTGGCGCAGCAGGTCGCCAGTGCCATGGTGGTGGAGCGCCAGCGCGGCCCGCAGTCACGCTTCGCGCCCCTGCTGCCCGCCAGCGATGACAAGACTCTGGGGCCGCTGCTCGACTGGTTGCGCCGGCATCATGCCGAGCCCGTCGATCTCGCCGGCCTGGCCGAGCAGGCGCATTGCTCGCCGCGCACCCTGCTGCGCCGCTTCAAGGCCGCCACCGGACTGACGCCCAACGACTACCTGCAGCGTCTGCGCATCGCCAACGCGCAGCAGGCGCTGGCTCGCTCCGGCGATTCGCTGGAGCGGATCGCCGCCGCGGTCGGCTATGCCGATCGCGCTACCTTCGCCAAGCTGTTCAAGCAGTTGTGCGGCGAAACGCCCGGCGCCTTTCGCAAGCGCATGCAGGGCAACGGAACCGCGCCGCCGGCAGCGTAGGGTGCGCTGTGCGCGCCAACCTGGGGGCGTCGCACATTCGAGGGCTACGGGTTTGCGGTACGCGCGGCGCACCCTACTTCCAGGCGCATTGCGCGGCTATGAAAAAGGGAGCCCGAAGGCTCCCTTGTCATTTGACGCAACCGCCTCAGTGCAGGATCTGGCTGAGGAACAGCTTGGTGCGCTCGTTCTGCGGGTTGGTGAAGAAGGCGTTGGGCTCGGCCTGCTCGACGATCTCGCCCCTGTCCATGAAAATCACCCGGTTGGCCACGGTGCGGGCAAAGCCCATCTCGTGGGTCACGCAGAGCATGGTCATGCCGTCTTCGGCCAGGCCGATCATGGTGTCGAGCACCTCCTTCACCATCTCCGGGTCGAGTGCCGAGGTCGGCTCGTCGAACAGCATGATCTTCGGCTTCATGCACAATGCGCGAGCGATCGCCACGCGCTGCTGCTGACCACCGGAGAGCTGACCCGGATACTTGTGCGCCTGCTCCGGGATGCGCACGCGCTCGAGGAAGTGCATGGCGATCTCCTCGGCCTGACGCTTGGGCATCTTGCGTACCCACATCGGCGCCAGGGTGCAGTTCTGCAGCACGGTGAGATGCGGGAACAGGTTGAAGTGCTGGAACACCATGCCCACTTCGCGGCGGATCGCCTCGATGTGCTTGAGGTCACTGGTCAGCTCGGTGCCATCGACCACGATGCGCCCCTGCTGGTGCTCTTCCAGGCGGTTGATGCAACGGATGGTGGTGGACTTGCCCGAACCGGACGGCCCGCACAGGACGATACGCTCGCCCTGCTGCACGCTGAGGTTGATGTCCTTGAGCACGTGGAACTGGCCGTACCACTTGTTCACGCCCTGCAGCAGGATCATCGGCTCGGCGCTGGGTTGCTTGATTGCTTCACTCATAATTCACTCCTCTCGAGGGCTGATTCAGGATTTCGAGCCGGGGCCAGGCACGTTCATCAGTGCCTGGCCAACGCACAGCAAATACCGATCAGCTCCTAACGCTTGTGGCCGGTGTCCAGCTTTCTCTCCAGATGCATGGAGTAGCGGGACATACCAAAACAGAAAATCCAGAAAATCAGCGCCGCGAACACGTAGCCTTCGGTAGCCATGCCCAGCCAGGCCGGGTCGGTGGTCGCCTGCTTGATGCTGTTGAGCAGGTCGAACAGGCCGATGATGATCACCAGGCTGGTGTCCTTGAACAGCGAAATGAAGGTGTTGACGATGCCGGGGATGACCAGCTTGAGCGCCTGCGGCAGGATCACCAGGCCCATCATCCGCCAGTAGCCCAGGCCCATGGCCGCGGCCGCTTCGTACTGCCCCTTGGGGATGGCCTGCAGGCCGCCGCGCACCACTTCGGCGATGTAGGCGGACTGGAACAGGATCACCCCGATCAGCGCACGCAGCAGCTTGTCGAAGGACAGGCCTTCCGGCAGGAACAGCGGCAGCATCACCGAGGACATGAACAGCACGGTGATCAGCGGCACGCCGCGCCAGAACTCGATGAAGGTGACGCAGATGACCTTGATCGCCGGCAGGTTGGAGCGTCGCCCCAGCGCCAGCAGGATGCCCAGCGGCAAGGCACCGGTGATGCCTACGTAGGCGATCACCAACGTCAGCATCAGACCGCCCCAGCGGCTGGTAGGCACCACGCTCAGGCCGAATACGCCGCCGTGCAGCAGGCACCAGGCCACGACCGGGTAGATCACCAGGAAGGACAGACCGTAGAACGCCTTGCGCGGCATCTGCGGGACGAACAGCGGCGCCGCACCGACGATGGCCAGCCACAGGGTGGCATCCACCCGCCAGCGCAGTTCGCTGGGGTAGAAGCCGTACATGAACTGGCCGAAGCGCTGCTGGATGAACACCCAGCAGGCGCCACCGCTGGTGCAGTCGGCGCGGGTGCTGCCACTCCAGGTGGCATCGATGAAGGCCCACTGGATCAGCGGCGGCACGATCAGCCAGATCAGGTAGATGGCGAACAGGGTCAACAGGGTGTTGAACCAGTTGGAGAACAGGTTGGCCTTGAGCCAGCCCACTGCGCCGACGCTCATGCGCGGCGGCGGCAGATCCGGTTTGAAGGTATGAGACTGCATGGCTGCTCCTTACCGCTCGATCAGCGCAATGCGCTTGTTGTACCAGTTCATCAGCAGGGAAATGCTGATACTGATCGCCAGGTACACGCTCATGGTGATGGCGATCACCTCGATGGCCTGGCCGGTCTGGTTGAGTACCGTGCCGGCGAACAGCGACACCATGTCCGGGTAGCCGATGCCGGCCGCCAGCGAGGAGTTCTTCGCCAGGTTCAGGTATTGGCTGGTCAGCGGCGGGATGATCACGCGCAGCGCCTGCGGGATGATCACCAGGCGCAGGGTGATGCCCGGACGCAGGCCCAGCGAGCGCGCGGCTTCGGTCTGGCCATGGCTGACGGCCATGATCCCCGAGCGCACGTTCTCGGCGATGAAGGCTGCGGTGTAGATGGTCAGCGCCAGGGTCAGCGCCATCAGTTCGGGAATCATCACCCAGCCGCCGCGGAAGTTGAAACCGGTCAGCTCCGGCACGCTCCACACCAGCGGGTTGCCGCCGACCAGCACGGCCAGGCCGGGAACCACCACGATCAGTGCCAGCGACGTCCACAGCAGCGGGAAGATCTGGCCGGTGGCTTCACGGCGCTTCTTGGCCCAGCGGCCCAGGGCGATGATGCCGACGATGGTGGCCAGCAGGACCACGACGAACAGGCCGAAACTCTCCGACGGGCTCGGCGCCGGCATGTACAGGCCGCGACTGTTGAGGAAGAAGGTTTCGCCGATGTCCAGGCTCTGCCGCGGTCCCGGCAGGGCGAGAAACACCGCGAAGTACCAGAAGAGAATCTGCAGCAGAGGCGGGATGTTGCGGAAAATCTCGATGTAGACGGTGGCCAGCTTGCTGATCAGCCAGTTCGGCGACAGCCGTGCCACGCCCAGAATGAAGCCGAGGATGGAGGCCAGCACGATGCCGATGAAGGAAACCAGCAGCGTATTGAGCAGGCCGATGACGAATACCCGTCCGTAGGAATCGCTTTCGGTGTAGTCGATCAGATGCTGGGCGATGCCGAAACCGGCACTGTTGCCGAGGAACCCGAAGCCGGAGACGATGCCACGCTTTTCCAGGTTGGCCTGGGTGTTTTGGAAAAGGAACCAGCCGAGCGCCACGACGGCGATAACGGCAATGATCTGGAACAGCCACGCGCGCACCTGAGGATCGGTCCAGACCGAACCTCGCGGGCGCGGGGCATTAGCAGTAGTTTGCATAACAGCCCTCTTGGAAGCCCCACGCCCGCGTGCGCGGGCATGGAGTTCACGTCATCAGGAACAACCGGCGCGCCATGCAGGCGCGCCGGTACAGACGATCAACGCACCGGCGGTGCGTATTGCAGACCACCTTTGTTCCACAGGGCATTGAGACCACGCTCGATCTTCAGCTCGCTGCCGGCACCGACGTTGCGATCGAAGGACTCGCCGTAGTTACCTACCTGCTTGACGATCTGTACCGCCCAGTCCTTCGGCAGTTTCAGATCCTTGCCAAACTCACCTTCGGTACCGAGCAGACGGGCTACGTCGGGGTTTTTGGTGGTCTTGGCGGTTTCTTCGACGTTGGCCGAGGTCACACCCAGCTCTTCGGCGTTGACCATGGCGAACAGCGACCAGCGCACGATGTCGAACCACTCTTCGTCGCCCTGGCGCACGACCGGACCCAGGGGCTCCTTGGAGATGACTTCCGGCAGCACCACGTAGTCGTCCGGGTTGGCCAGCTTGATGCGCTGTGCGTACAGCTGCGACTGGTCGGAGGTGAGCACGTCGCAACGGCCGGCTTCGACCGACTTGGCGCTCTCGTCAGAGGTATCGTAGGTGATGGGGGTGTACTTCATGCCATTGGCGCGGAAGTAGTCGGAGAGGTTCAGCTCGGTGGTGGTACCGGCCTGGATGCACACGGTGGCGCCGTCCAGTTCCTTGGCGCTGGAAACACCCAGCTTCTTGTTCACCAGGAAACCCTGACCGTCGTAGTAGTTCACGCCAGCGAAGTTCAGGCCCAGACCGGAGTCACGCGAGCTGGTCCAGGTGGTGTTGCGCGACAGGATGTCGACTTCGCCGGACTGCAGCGCGGTGAAGCGCTCCTTGGCGGTCAGCGGGCTGTACTTGACCTTGGTAGCGTCACCGAAGACCGCGGCTGCGACAGCGCGGCAGACGTCGACGTCCAGACCCAGGTAGTTGCCTTTTTCGTCGGCGTAGGAGAAGCCCGGCAGACCGTCGCTGATACCGCACTGCACGAAGCCTTTCTTCTGCACTGCATCCAGGGTGGCGCCTGCCTGAGCAAAGCCACTGACACCGAGCACAGCTGCGGTGGTCAGCACAGCCAGGGTGGATTTCACCATCTTCATCAAAAACCTCCAGTTGCTCTTGTTGTGTTGGAGTCTCCGTTCGCCTTCCCCACCCTTTTGAGGCACGCGATCCGCTGGCAGCAACGGTATCGACGAGAAGCGCGAACGTCAGGCGGGAGTCTAGTCGGCATTACCCTCTGCTGGCCAACTGCTCCTACCCTGCCCATTGGTTGAACGGGCCAGAGACGGATCGTCATCCGTCCGGACGTTTGATCGCCCCGACGGTCTAGTTAGGAACCCCACACAGCAGATTCCTGCCTGTTGAGCGGCGCGCAATGGCACAGTGTTACCGTTGGCGCACCACGTCGTCAGTCCGGATGAGCCATAGCAAGCCCCGTACCAGCACATGGCAAATAGCCCCATATGCGGGGGTCAAGAGCAAAAGTTGCACCCGTGCGACAACTTATTCACAGATTAGCCAAGCCTTGCACAAGACGCCGCCCCAAATTAAGGCGCATGCACCACACTGGAGCTACCAATGACCGCACCCATGATTCTGCAGCCCCCACAACCCGCCGATGCCAGCGTGATCTGGCTGCACGGACTGGGGGCCGACCGCTACGATTTCCTGCCGGTCGCCGAGATGCTGCAGGAGCGCCTGCCCACCACCCGCTTCATCCTGCCGCAGGCGCCGACCCGTCCGGTGACCATCAACGGTGGCTGGAGCATGCCGAGCTGGTACGACATCCTTGCCATGAGCCCGGCGCGGGCCATCGACCAGGCGCAGCTGGAGGAATCCGCCGACCAGGTGATCGCCCTGATCGAAGCCGAACGCGAAAGCGCCATCGCCCCTGAACGCATCGTCCTGGCGGGCTTTTCCCAGGGTGGCGCGGTGGTCCTGCACACCGCCTTCCTGCGCTATCCAGAGACTCTCGGCGGCGTCCTGGCGCTGTCGACCTACGCGCCGACCTTCAGCGACGACATGCAGCTGACGGATACAAAAAGACAACTGCCGGTGCTGTGTTTGCATGGCAGATTCGACGACGTGGTGCCTCCCGACATGGGCCGCGCCGCGTACGACCGCCTGCACGCCAGTGGGGTGCCGGTGCAATGGCGCGACTATCCGATGACCCACGAGGTTCTGCCGGAGGAGATTCGCGATATCGCCGAATGGCTGGGCCACCTGCTGGCCGACTGACCGAAGCGGAGAGATGCACGATAAATGAGCACAGCGCCCCTGATTCGCACACTGCAGGATATCGAGCAGATCGAAAGCACGCCGTTGAGCGAGCGCGATCTACCCAGCAGCACCTTCGAGCTGATCCGCCGCACGGCACAGACCCATCCGGATGCACCGGCGCTGTCGTTCATTCTCCAGGGCACGGCAGAGGAAACGCCGCTGCGCCTGAACTATGCCGAGCTGCTCGGCAGGATCACCCAGACCGCCAACGCCTTCCATCGCCTGGGCCTGCGTCCGGGCAAGGCGGTGTCCTTCCTGCTGCCCAACCTGCCACAGACCCATTACACCATCTGGGGCGGCGAGGCGGCCGGGATCGCCAACGCGATCAACCCGCTGCTCGACCCCGAGCACATCGCCGAGCTGATCCACGCCGCCGACTCCGAGCTGCTGGTGACCCTGGCGCCCTTTCCCGGTACCGACCTGTGGGACAAGGTCGCTGCCCTGCGTGACCGCTTGCCGGAGCTCAAGGCGATTCTCTGCGTGGACATGGCCAACCTGCTGCCGGAACCGCAGCGCAGTGCGCTCAAGGCCCAGCGCGGCGCCTTGCCGGAGGGCGTGCTGGATTTCGATGAAACCATCGCCGCCTGCCCTGCCGATCACCTGGAAAGTGGCCGCGCCATCCTGCCCGAGGATATCGCCAGCTACTTCCATACCGGCGGCACCACCGGCACGCCGAAACTGGCGCCACACAGCCACGGCAACGAAGTGGCCATGGCCTACAGCATGAACCTGGTGACCCGCTTCGGCATCGGCGACGTCACGCTCTGCGGCCTGCCGCTGTTTCACGTCAATGGCGTGATCGTCACCGGGCTTGCGGCCTTCATCGGCGGTGCCGAGGTGCTGCTGGCCACCCCGCAGGGCTATCGCAACAGCACGCTGATCGGCAACTTCTGGAAGGTGATCGAACGCCACAAGGTCAGCTTCTTCAGCGGGGTTCCCACCATCTATGCCGGCCTGCTGCAGGTTCCCAGCGAGGGCCATGACCTGTCCTCGCTGAAGTACGCGCTGTGCGGCGCCGCGCCGATGCCCGTGGAGCTGATCCGCCAGTTCGAGGCCAAGACCGGCCTGACCCTGATCGAAGGCTACGGCCTGACCGAAGGCACCTGCGGCAGTTGCGCCAACCCGCCGGCCGGCGAGCGCCGCCCCGGCTCCATCGGCCTGCCGATGCCCTACTGCGAAGTGCGCATCAAGCTGCTCGATGAACAGGGACGCTACCTGCGCGATGCCGCGCCCAACGAGATCGGCAACCTGTGCATCCGTGGCGCCACGGTGTTCAAGGGCTACCTGCAGGCCAGCAAGAATGCCGGCATCTGGGTCGATGGCGACTGGTTCAACACCGGTGACCTCGGCCGCGTCGATGCCGATGGCTACATCTGGCTGACCGGCCGCAGCAAGGATCTGATCATCCGCGGCGGCCACAACATCGACCCGCAGATGATCGAGGAAGCCCTGCACAGGCACCCCGCCGTGGCCATGGCCGCCGCCGTGGGCAAGCCGGATGAAAAGGCCGGTGAACTGCCGGTGGTCTACGTGCAGCTCAAGCCGGGTGCACAGGCCAGCGAGGCCGAGTTGCTCAAGCACGCCGCAGCGCACATTCCCGAGCGCGCTGCGGTGCCCAAGGACGCCTGGATCATCGACGCCATTCCGCTTACCGCGGTGGGCAAGACCTTCAAACCCGCGCTGCGCTTCGATGCCATTGCCCGCGTCTATCAGGCTGCCGTCGCCGAGTTGCATCCGGCGGTGCGGGTCGAAGTCCTGAGCGACGACAAGGCCGGCCAACTGGCCCATATCCATCTGCCCAATCAGGATCAGGCATTGGCCGAGGCCATCGGCAAGCGCCTGGCAGGCTACGCGATAGGCCATCGCATTCACTTCGCAGCGTGATCCAGAGCGCGCAAGGACGCGCGACAGTTAACAGCTTTGCACTTTCGTACAACCACTTGTCGGCAGAACTTTAGGCAAGCATTGCCACGCTCAGGGCGCCGGAATAATGTCGAGGCCATTCGTAGACGCGACAGGGAGCGTTGGTGGTGCCCAGCCAATTCGCCCGGCCAGGCCCGACGAGATTGCGATGAAACCGGCGCACTGGCAGGCAGACCTGCAGCAAGTTCAACAGTTGCGACTCTTTCAGAATGTCGCCACCAGCAGCCTGGATCAGTTGCTGCGGGAGTTCCGTGCCTGCGAGCTGGAAGCAGGCGAAGTCCTGCTCTCGCCCTTCAACCGCAACCAGCACCTCTACCTGCTGATCGAAGGCCAATTGCGCGTCTACCTGGGCTCGCTGGACAACCAGGCGGTCAGCACCCTGGAAGTCGGCGACTGCGCCGGTGAAATCAGCTTCATCGACAACGAACACCCTTCCGCCTACGTGGTGGCCGAGCGCCCCTCCATCGTCCTGCGCCTGCACCGCGAATCCCTGGTGGCGCTGTTCCAGCAATCCCCACAGATGATGCAGAACCTCCTGGAGCTGCTCTGCGAACGCGTGCGCAAGGGCAATCGGCAGATTCTCGACAGCGAGCAGAACGCCAACGTCGATACCCTCACCGGCTGCTTCAACCGGCGCTGGCTGGAGCACGTATTCGAGCGCGAGAGCACCCGCTGCGCCTTCAACGATGAACCGCTGTCGCTGCTGATGCTCGATGTCGACCACTTCAAGGCCTACAACGACCAGCACGGCCATCTGGCCGGCGATTACGCCCTGTGCCTCGTGGCCCATACGCTGAGCAGCCAGTTGCGGCCCAAGGACAGCCTGATCCGCTTCGGCGGTGAAGAGTTCGTCATCCTCCTGCCGGAAATCGCCGACGAGGCCGCGCGCGGCATCGGCGAACGCCTGCGCGTCAGCCTGGAGCAGATCGCCTCCTTCTATTCGCCGGTTGGCGTGCTGCCTGGCGTCACCATCTCCATCGGCCTGGCGCAGATGCAGCAGAAGGACAGCCTGCAGGGCCTGATCGCCCGCGCCGATGCTGCGCTCTATCAGGCCAAGCAACAGGGGCGCAACTGCCTCTGCGGTTGAGCCTTGCTCGGCTTGGTGCGCACGGCGCACCCTACCGCGGGGTAAACCGCGCGTACTGCTTCCCTGCTAGAGTGCCCGGCATAACAACATGCCCGGATGGCTCCTCATGCGCAAACTGCTGATCGCCCTGCTTCTGCTGGTTCCCCTCTCCGCCCTCGCCGTGCTCGGCCTGCCTCAGGTCATCGACGCGCAAATGAACAGCGTCGCCAGCCCGCCGCCCTATCCGGCCAGCGCCAGCGCGCAGAAGCTGCACCAGGGCCTGTTCGTCGCCGATCTGCACGACGACGCCCTGCTCTGGGAGCGCGATCTGCTCAAACGCTACGATTACGGCCATTCCGACCTGCCGCGCATGCTCGAAGGCCGCCTCGGCCTGCAGGTGTTCTCCACCGTGACCAAGACCCCGCGCGGCCTGAACATGGAGAGCAACGGCGCCGACAGCGACAACATCACCCTGCTGGCCATGGCCCAGCGCTGGCCGCGGGAAACCTGGAGCAGCCTGCTGCAGCGCGCGCTGTACCAGGCGCAGAAACTCCAGGACGCCGCCGCCGGCAGCGACGGCCGTCTGCTGCTGATCCGCACCCGCAACGACCTGGCGAACTTCATCGAAGCCTGGGAAAGGGACCCGCGCCGCGTCGCCGGCCTGCTCGCCACCGAGGGCCTGCAACCCATCGAAGGCAAGCTGGAAAACATCGACGTGCTGTATGACGCGGGCTTTCGCATCGCCGGCCTTACCCACTTCTTCGACAACGAGGTCGGCGGTTCGGCCCACGGCCAGAAGAAAGGCGGCCTGACTCCGCTGGGCAGGCAAGTGATTACCCGGCTGGAAGAAAAATCCATGCTGGTGGACCTGGCCCACGCCTCCCGCCCGCTGATCGACGACGTATTGGCCATGGCCACGCGCCCGGTGCTGGTCTCGCACACCGGGGTCGAGGGCACCTGCCCCGGCACGCGCAACCTCAGCGACAAGCACCTGCAGGCCATCGCCGCCACGGGTGGAGTGATCGGCATCGGCTACTGGAGCACCGCGGTGTGCGACACCTCGGTTGCGGCCATAGTCCGCGCCATCCGTTACACGGTGGACAAGGTCGGTGTCGAGCACGTCGCCCTGGGGTCTGATTTCAACGGCACCGTACACACGCCGTTCGACGTCACCGGCCTGGCGCAGCTCACCGAAGGCCTGCAGGGCGCCGGCTTCGACGAGGCCGCCATCGCCGCGATCATGGGCGGCAACGTCCAGCGCCTGCTGCTGGCCAGCCTGCCGGAGAATTGAGGCCGGCTCTTGACAGACGCGAGCGAAGCACTTCGCCACGCCCGCGTCTTGCATTACACTGGCGGGCGTTCACTCCTTAACCAGTCGATGAGAAGCCCGTGCTCAAAGCACTCAAGAAAATGTTCGGCAAAGCCGAAGACGAGCAGCCACAACCAGCGCCGTCACCCGCAGTAGCGCCCGCCCAGAGCCGTGGCGCAGACGACAAGCGTCCCCGCAAGAACAAGCCCGCCCGCCCTGCCAGCGAGACGGTCAGCGACAGCCCCGCGCCACAGCAGCCTCGCCCGCCCAAGGCCGAAAAGCCACGCCGCGAGCGTCCGGCCAAGCCGGTGGATAACTGGAAGCTGGAAGATTTCGTGGTCGAGCCAGCCGAAGGCAAGACGCGCTTCCACGACTTCAAGCTCGCCCCCGAGCTGATGCACGCCATCCACGACCTCGGCTTCCCCTACTGCACGCCGATCCAGGCCGGCGTACTGGGTTACACCCTCAAGGGTCAGGACGCCATCGGCCGCGCCCAGACCGGCACCGGCAAGACTGCCGCGTTTCTCATCTCGATCATCACCCAGCTGCTGCAGACCCCGCCGCCGAAGGAACGCTACATGGGCGAGCCGCGCGCACTGATCATCGCGCCAACCCGCGAGCTGGTGGTGCAGATCGCCAAGGACGCCGTCGCGCTGACCAAGTACACCAAGCTCAACGTCATGAGCTTCGTCGGCGGCATGGACTTCGACAAGCAGCTCAAGCAGCTGGAATCGCGCTTCTGCGACATCCTGGTCGCCACCCCGGGCCGCCTGCTGGACTTCAACCAGCGCGGCGAGGTGCATCTGGACATGGTCGAGGTGATGGTGCTGGACGAAGCCGACCGCATGCTCGACATGGGCTTCATCCCGCAGGTACGCCAGATCATCCGCCAGACGCCGATGAAGGGCGACCGCCAGACCCTGCTGTTCTCCGCCACCTTCACCGAAGACGTGATGAACCTGGCCAAGCAGTGGACGGTCAACCCGGCCATCGTCGAGATCGAGCCGGAGAACGTCGCCAGCGATACCGTCGAACAGCACGTCTACGCCGTGGCCTCCAGCGACAAGTACAAGCTGCTCTATAACCTGATCACGCAGAACGCCTGGGACCGGGTGATGGTCTTCGCCAACCGCAAGGACGAAGTGCGCCGTATCGAGGAGCGCCTGACCCGCGACGGCGTCAGCGCTGCGCAGATGTCCGGCGACGTGCCGCAGCACAAGCGCATCAAGGTGCTCGAAGGCTTCCGCGCCGGGCATATCCGGGTGCTGGTGGCCACCGACGTGGCCGGCCGCGGCATCCATGTCGACGGCATCAGTCACGTGATCAACTTCACCCTGCCGGAAGACCCGGACGACTACGTGCACCGCATCGGCCGTACCGGCCGCGCCGGCACCAGCGGCACCTCGATCAGCTTCGCCGGCGAGGACGATGCCTTCGCCCTGCCGCCGATCGAGGCACTGATCGGCCGCAAGATCCAGTGCGAAATGCCACCGGACGAGCTGCTCAAGCCGGTGCCGCGCAGGCACTGAGCCAGCACGGATAGAACAAAGGCGAAGCCGAGAGGCTTCGCCTTTTTCATTGGCAAATGGCCGGATTGGTTTCGCACTGCCTGCGGCCCCGGCGTCAGCCCCTTCGCGGATAAACCCGCGGCTACCAACCGTGCGCCCAACCATCCTGGGTGCGGAAAGAACCTGTAGGAGCGAATTTATTCGCGATCCACGCCTAGCATCAGGTTTCCGCGCCAGGCTCGCCGGTCGGCTCGCTCTCGTTTTCCTGGTTCCCGGATTGTTCGTCCTGTTCGGCCTTGCCCAAGGCTCGGTTGGTCGACTCCTGCAGAGAGTCCACCTGGCGGTTGACCTCGTTCACCACCTCGCCGACGGAGTCGCTGATCAGCGCCTGTGCTTCCTTTTTCGCCTCTTCAGCCAGTTTCTGCGCGGACTGTTCGGCAGCCTCACAGCCAACCAGGCTGAGCAACGCCACACCCAGCGCCATGGGCACCAGACATTTCATCCAATGTGTATGCATCATAGTTCTCCAGTTGCTAAGCCCGGCCTCGCCAGATGACGGGCCGGGCGGGGTTCACATGTCAGATCTTGGCAGGCGACTGGCCGCGGGTCTTGTACAGCGACAGCAGCACACCGCCGATCAGCAGACCCAGGGTGACGCTCAGGGACACCGCCGCCGGAATCTTGCCGATGATGCCGACCAGGAAGATCTTCGCGCCGATGAACACCAGCACCAGCGCCAGTGCGTACTTGAGGTAGGCGAAGCGGTGGATCAGCGCGGCCAGGGCGAAATACAGGGCCCGCAGGCCAAGGATGGCGAAGATATTCGAGGTGTAGACGATGAACGGGTCCTGGGTAATGGCGAAGATCGCCGGCACGCTGTCGATGGCGAACATCAGGTCGGCGCACTCAATCAGGATCAGCGCCAGGAACAGCGGGGTAACCCACAGCACGCTGCGGCCCTGTCCATCGTCCTGACGCACGAAGAAACGCTCGCCATGCAGGCCATCGGTCACCCGCAGGTGCTTGCGCAGGAACTTCACCAGCACGTTATTTTCCAGGTCCGGGGCATCGTCGAGCTTGGCGAACAGCATCTTCACGCCGGTGAAGAACAGGAAGGCGCCGAACACGTAGAGGATCCAGTCGAACTCATGGATCAGCGCGGCGCCCAGGCCGATCATGATCGCCCGCAGCACCAGCACGCCCATGATTCCCCAGAACAGCACCTTGTGCTGGTACTGCCGCGGGATGGCGAGAAAGCTGAAGATCATGGCCATGAGAAACACGTTGTCCATCGACAGCGATTTCTCGATCAGAAAGCCGGTGAGGTAATCCATGCTGGCGTCGCCGCCTTTCTGGAAGAACACCCAGACACCGAACAGCAAACCCGCTGTGATATAGCCGGCCGACAGCAACAGGCTCTCACGCACGCCGATTTCGCGGTTATCGCGATGTAGCACGCCAAGATCGAAGGCCAGCAGGGAGATGACGACAGCGATGAAGACCAGCCACAACCAGGTGGCCGTGCCGAGGAAGTCGGCGAAGAGAAACAGTTCTAGGGCAGTCATGAGCCCCTCCTACAGTCAGATTGAACAGACTGTGATTCCGACATCGCGGTGTTAACCGCCAGAGGGGCCCGGTATCACGAGCGCGAATATATTCAGGCCTCGAACGCGGCTCAATTGCGCAGAGTTTGCAAAATATTTCCTGTTTCCACCGCCCCGGAACCCGCTCCTGCTGAGGTGCGCCGTTTAACTAAGTACATCCGGCAGCCCGAGCCGCCCGTCCACCAGGCCTTCGAACTTACCGCCGAGGAAGCGCAGGATGGCTGGCCCTGTCGTTGATGCCGGGTTGCTGGGCGCTTTGCTGCTGCAGCGTTATTCACACCCTGCCGGATGAGCCCCACCGGCAGCGCCGGCGGGGGCTCGCCGGGTCACTTCTGGCTGTAGCTCTGGATCAGGTTGGCGTAGGCCGGCAGGTGCCCGCCGAGAATGCCGCCGAAGCCCTCGATGTCGTTGCGCCAGTCGCGGTGCAGTTCGCAACCGACGCTGAACCAGTTGAGCATCTGCGCGCCGGCGTGGGCCATGCGCATCAGCGCGGCGTCGCGCACGCTGGTATTTAAGGTGCCCGAAGCATCGGTGACAACGAAGACCTCATAGCCGGCCTCCAGCGCGGACAGGGTCGGGAAGGCCACACAGACGTCGGTGACCACCCCGGCGATGATCAGTTGCTTGCGCCCGGTGGCCTCGATGGCCTTGACGAAATCGGCGTTGTCCCAGGCGTTGATCTGCCCCGGCCGGGCGATATAGGGGGCATCGGGGAACATGGCCTTGAGCTCGGGCACGATCGGGCCGTTGGGGCCGTTCTCGAAGCTGGTGGTGAGGATGGTCGGCAGGTTGAAGAACTTGGCGATGTCGGCCAGCGCCAGCACGTTGTTCTTGAACTCGTCCGGGGTGTAGTCACGCACCAGCGAGAGCAGGCCGGCCTGGTGGTCGACCAGCAGCACGACGGCATCGTCCTTGTTCAGACGCTTGTAGGTAAAAGACATGGCGTAGCCTCCATTGGCAGTAAGCGAATCAACCCGTTGCGGGGAGTTCAAGCCTAGCCTCCGGTGCGACGCACGACCTCCCGCCGGTGAGCGAAATGGCTTTTCGCCCTGCACGAACAATCATCCCTACCATCCAGGCGTTATGCTGAACGGCATTCCGATCAAGCCGCACGGTCGCTTCATGAAACTGGATATTCAGGAAATCGAAACCTTTCTGCGCGTCGCCGAGCTGGGCAGCGTCAGCCTCGCTGCCCAGCAGCTGGGAGTAGCCAAGTCGGTGGTCAGCAAGCGCCTCAGCGACCTGGAGCGCCATCTGGGCGCCAAGCTGCTGTTTCGCTCCACGCGCAAGGTGGCGCCGACCGACAGCGGTCAGCGCTTCTACCAGCAGGCCAAGGCGGCGCTGGCCGAACTGCGCAGCGCCGCCGAAGCGGTGGCCTTCGAGGATGGCAGCCTGGCCGGCCGCCTGCGCATTCTTGCGCCGATGAGCTTTGGCACCTTGTGGCTGGCGCCGCGACTGGCCGAGTTCATGCGCCAGCATCCGCAGCTGGAGCTGGCGCTGCAGCTGGACGACCGGGTCAGCGACTTCGAACGCGAAGGTTACGATCTGTGCCTGCGCATCTCACGCCTGCACGACAGTGCGCTGATTGCCCGGCGCCTCGGCAGCAGCCCGCGGGTGGTGTGCTGCAGCCCCGACTACATCCGCGAACATGGCGCGCCCGAGCGCCTGGAACAGTTGCTCGAACATCCCTGCATAGGCTACTGCAACCTCAGCGCCGGGCAGTTGTGGTCGTTCGACGATCCGGCCGATGCGCAGCGCCCGCTGACCCTGGCGCCCGGCGGGCGCTTCACCAGCAACAACGGCGAGGCCATGCGTGACGCCGCGCTGGCCGGCCTGGGCGTGGCGGTACTGCCGCGCTTCATCGTGCAGCACGACCTGCAGGCCGGCAGGCTGGTGCAGGTGCTGGCCGAGGCCCGGCCCACCGACGATGAGATCTGCGCGCTGTATCCGCGCGCACGCCGCGCATCGCTCAAGGTGCAGACGCTGTGCGACTTCCTGCAACGCGCGTTGGCCAACGAAAGCTGGGCTGGGCCATAGCGGGCGGCGCCCCCGGATTGCGCCCGAGCGCCCCGGTCCCGCTGGAACGCATTCATTCGCGACCCGCGCCGCAACGGGATGGCCAATGAGTTCGCGCCTACCCCATCGGCCAGCCGTGGGAGGGGCTTTAGCCCCGACGGGAGGCGAATGGAGGTGGCAGGTAAAGGGTAGGTGCGCACGGCGCACCCTACGGACGCCGTCCAACGAGACGGCCTAGAATAGCCCCAGCTGTCCGTCCACAAGGCGTTCGAAGTCGCCGCCAACGAAGGGCAGGATGGCGTCGGCCACCGGCTTGAGCTGGCGGCTCAGGTAGTGCTCGTAGTCGATGGGCGAGAGCAGGCGCTCCAGCGGCTGCGGGCCGGCGGTGGTGATCAGGTAGCTGATCCAGCCGCCGCGCTGGTACTGCAGCGGCCGGCCGAGGCGCTGGTTGTGCTCGTCGGCGCTGCGCGCGGCACGCACATGCGGCGGCACGTTGCGCTGGTAGTCATCGAGGCGCCGGCGCAAGCGCTTGCGATAGACCAGCAGCTCGTCCAGCTCGCCGGCCAGCGTACGTTTCACGTAGTCGCGCACGTAGTCCTCGTAGGGCTGGCCGTCGAACACCAGGCGATACAGCTCCTGCTGGAAGCGCTGGGCCAGCGGCGACCAGTCGGTGCGCACCGTTTCCAGCCCCTTGAACACCATGCGTTCGCTGCCGTCCACGTCGTGAACCAGGCCGGCGTAGCGCTTCTTGCTGCCCTCCTCGGTGCCGCGAATGGTAGGCATGAGAAAACGCCGGTAATGGGTCTCGAACTGCAGCTCCAGGGCGCTGGTCAGGCCGTACTCAATCTGCAGATGCTCGCGCCACCAGGCGTTGACGCGGGCCACCAGCGCGCGCCCGATGCGCGCTGCCTCCTCCTCGTCGTGGGCGCGACCGAGCCAGACGAAGGTGGAGTCGGTGTCGCCGTAGATCACCGCATGGCCCTCGGCCTCGATCAGCTCGCGGGTGCGCTTCATGATCTGGTGGCCACGCAAGGTGATCGACGACGCCAGGCGCGGGTCGAAGAAGCGACAACCACTGGAGCCGAGCACGCCGTAGAAGGCGTTCATGATGATCTTCAACGCCTGCGACAGCGCCTTGTTGCCGTCGCGCTTGGCCGCCTCACGGCCCTGCCAGACGCGCTCGACGATGGCCGGCAGGCAATGCCGGGTACGCGAGAAGCGTGCGCCGCGAAAGCCTTCCACCGAATGTTCGTCATCCGGCTGGTGCAGGCCTTCGACCAGCCCCAGCGGGTCGATCAAAAAGCTGCGGATGATCGACGGATACAGGCTCTTGTAGTCCAGCACCAGCACCGAGTCGTACAGACCGGGGCGCGAATCCATGACGAAGCCGCCGGGGCTGTTCTCGCCGCGTATGTCGCCAAGGTTCGGCGCGACGAAACCCAGACGATGCATGGGCGGCAGGTACAGGTGGGTGAAAGCCGCCACCGAGCCGCCGCTGCGGTCGGCCGCCAGCCCGGTGACGCTGGAGCGCTCCAGCAGGAAGGCGAGCAGATCGGTGTGAGCGAAGATCCGCGTGACCAGCTCGCAGTCCTTGAGGTTGTAGCGCGCCAGCGCCGGCTTGTCCTCGTCGAACATGCGCTGGATCTCGTCCATCCGCGCGTAGGGTGTGTCGATGGCCTTGCCCTCGCCTAACAGGGTCTGCGCCACCGATTCCAGGCTGAACGAGGAGAAACTCCAGGTCGCAGAACGCAGCGCCTCGATGCCGTCGATGATCAGCCGCCCGGCCGCCTCGGCGAAGTAGTGCTGGCTGCTGTTGTGCTGGCGCCAGCCCATCACGTCGCCGCCACGCCCCAGTAGCAGCGGCACCTTGAGCTGCTCGGCGTGATCGCGCAGCACACGCAGGTCGAACTGCACCAGGTTCCAGCCGATGATGGCGTCCGGATCATGCCGCTGCAGCCAGTCATTCAGGCGCTCGAGCAGCGCCTTGCGGCTGTCGCAATACTCCAGGTCGAAGTCGACGAGGCTGGCGTCGCCATTGGCCGGGCCGAGCATGTAGACCTGACGCTGGCCACAGCCTTCCAGGGCGATGGAATACAGCTCGCCGCGAGCGCTGGTCTCGATATCCAGCGACACCAGGCGCAGCGTCGGGCGGTAATCAGGCGCGGGTTTGAGCGACTTGCACAGCAGGCTGCCGTCCGGCTGCTCGATACCATCGAAGAACACGCTGGCGGTGATAAAGCGCTCCATCAGGTAGCGATCCGGCGGACGAATATCGGCCTCGTACACATCCACGCCGACCTGGCGCAGTTTTTTCTCAAGCTGCAGCAACTGGCGGTACTGGCGGCAATACAGGCCCAGCACCGGGCGGCGCTTGAAGTCGCGCAAAGCCAGCTCACGCAGCTCGGCTCCCTGCGCATCACGCAACAACGGCTCGGCCCAGGCACGCTGCTCGGCGGGGATAAAGGCCACCGACTCCTGAGGCGGCAGGCGTATCTGGCGCGGGCCGGCATCGGTCGCCAGCCAGAAGGCCACCTCGGTGCCCTCCGGCGTATCGCGCCAATGGCGGCTGAGCACGAAGCCTTGCTGGGGTTGCGTCATCATCTTTTCAGGCAAGCACGATCTGCCCCCTCTCCCATTCATGGGAGAGGGGAGAAAACAGCCTCTGCAGTTACCCATTACCTCGAACCAAACTGGCCGGCCATTCTACGCCAGCGGTTACAATGGCGCCTTTTCCGGACGATGGCTCGATGAGCGAAACACCTCCCTACGGCACTGGCGATGCCTCCTACCAGGCCGCTGGCGGTATCGACGGCCTGCGCCGCCTGGTCGACGACTTCTACCGACTGATGGACGAACGCCCCGAAGCCGCCGCCCTGCGCGCACTGCACCCCGCCGACCTGAGCGCCTCGCGCGACAAGTTGGCGTGCTTTCTCAGCGGCTGGCTGGGCGGGCCACGTCTGTTCGCCGAGAAATACGGCAGCATCAGCATTCCGGCCTTCCATGCCCAGTGGCCGATCGATCAGGCGCTGGCGGAAAGCTGGCTGAGCTGCATGGCCGGCGCCATCGCCCTACAGAACTATGCACCGGCGTTCGCCGACTACCTGCTGACCCAGCTTCGCGTCCCCGCGGAACGCTCGGTACAGGCCAGCCAAAACCGTCATCGCAAGGAAACCTGACATGACTGACGAACTGATCATCGAAGACCTGCAACTCGGCGACGGCAAGGCCGTGGTCAAGGGCGCCCTGATCACCACCCAGTACCGCGGCTGGCTGGCCGACGGCAGCGAGTTCGACTCGTCCTTCTCGCGCGGCAAACCGTTCCAGTGCGTGATCGGCACCGGTCGAGTGATCAAGGGCTGGGACCAGGGTCTGATGGGCATGCAGGTGGGTGGCAAACGCAAGCTGCAGGTGCCCGCTCACCTGGGTTATGGCGAGCGCAGCGTCGGCTCGATTCCACCCAATTCCAACCTGACCTTCGAGATCGAGCTGCTGGAAGTGCTGACCCGCGATGACTGATGCCGCCCTCGCCACCCTGCGCGAGCACCTGCTGCAGGCATTGGAAAACCACCCCGGCAGCGAGACCCGCCGCCTGTTCCATGGCCGCGGCCGCTGCTGGCCGGGGCTGGAGCAGATCACCGTCGACTGGCTGTCCGGCGTGGTGCTGGTGATGCTGTTCCGCGAACCGTCGCCAGCACTACGGCCGCTGCTCATGGAACTGCTGGAAACACCGCAATGGCAGGCCAGCGGTGCGCGCGGCCTGCTGCTGCAGCACCGCTATGTGCAGGGCAGCGAGAGCGAATGGCTGGCCGGCGAGCCACAGGCGCAATGGCCGATCATCGAGGACGGCCTGCACTACCTGCTGGATCTGGGCAGCAAGCAGAACATCGGGCTGTTTCTCGATATGCGCCTGGGTCGCCAGTGGGTACGCGAGCAGACCGCCGGCAAGCGCGTGCTCAACCTGTTCGCCTACACCTGCGGCTTCTCCGTCGCGGCCATCGCCGGTGGCGCCGAGCGGGTGGTCAATCTGGACATGGCGCGCGCCGCGCTGTCGCGCGGGCGCGAGAATCATCGCCTGAACGGGCACGACCTCTCCCGAGTGGAGTTTCTCGGCCACGAGCTGTTCAAGTCCTGGGGCAAGGTGCGCAAGAGCGGGCCGTATGACCTGGTGATCATCGATCCGCCGACCTTCCAGAAAGGCAGCTTCGCCCTTACCCAGGACTACCGCAAGATCCTGCGCCGCCTGCCCGAGCTGCTGACCGAGCACGGCACCGTGCTGGCCTGCGTCAACGACCCCGATATCGGCCCGGACTTTCTTATCGAAGGAATGGCGGCAGAAGCCCCGCAGCTGCGCTTCGTGCAGCGCCTGGACAACCCGCCGGAGTTTCCCGATATCTCCCCCGAAAGCGGCCTGAAGGCGCTGGTGTTCCAACTGTAGCCTGGATGAAATCCGGGATTTGCCGGCCCCGGATTGCATCCGGGCTACGGGCAGATGCCGATCATGTGGGAGGGGCTTTAGCCGCGACGTCAACAGATCGCGGCTAAAGCCCCTCCCACAATCCGGCTAGCGAATACCCAGGCGCCTGGCCAGGCGGCTGAGGTTGGCACGATCCACCCCCAGCTCACGCGCCGCGTCGGCCCATTTGCCCTGGTGGCGCGCCAGGCACTGTTCGATCAGCCTGCGCTGGAAGGCATCCACCGCCGTACGCAGTTCCACACCTGCCGGCATCGGCTCAGCGGGCGCCAGCACTTCGTCGATAAGGGGCGGCGCCTCGGCCATCGGCAAATCCAGGTCCTGCACATCCAGACTGAGAATGCGCGGGCGCTCGCCGTGGCGCGCCAGCGCCTTGATCGCCGCACGACCGACCAGATGCTCCAGCTCGCGTACATTGCCCGGCCAGTCGTGGCCCAGCAGAGCCTTCTGCGCCTCGGCACACAGACGCAGGCTGCGCAGCCCGAGCCGGGCACGGTTCTCTTCGAGGAAGTAACCGGCCAGCAACAGCACGTCACGACCACGCTCGCGCAGCGGCGGCACCGGCAACGGATAGACGCTCAGGCGGTGATACAGGTCGGCGCGAAACCGTCCGGCGCGCACTTCGGCCGCCAGGTCGCGGTTGGTGGCGGCGATCACCCGCACATCGACACGATGTTCGCGATCCGAACCGACCCGCTGCAACTGTCCGCTCTGCAGCACGCGCAGCAGCTTGGCCTGGATCGCCAGCGGCAGTTCGCCCACCTCGTCGAGGAACAGGCTGCCGCCATCGGCCAACTCGAACTTGCCACTGCGTTCGCTCATGGCCCCGGAGAAGGCGCCGCGTACATGGCCGAACAGTTCACTCTCCACCAGCGCATCGGGCAAGGCCGCGCAGTTGATGCTGACCAGCGGCCGCTGCGCGCGCGGCGAGGTGGCGTGGATCGCTTCGGCCACCAGCTCCTTGCCGACCCCGGTCTCGCCGGTGATCAGCACCGTCAGCGGGCTGTCACCGACCAGGCGAATTTCGTCCTGCAGCTTGCGCAGCGCCGCGCTCTGCCCCACCAGCTCGCGCGGTTGCTGCCGCGCCTGCTTGTACAGTTCGGTGAGCTGGCGCTCGGCCTCGACCCGCTGCGCCAGGCCGCTGATTCGCTGGCTGACCTTGACCGTGGCCGCGGCCAGGCTGGCGAAGGCTTCCAGGTTGTCCAGCTCGAAGCGGCCGAAACTGGCCGGGTCGAGCGAGTCCAGGGTCAGCAGGCCCCAGAGCTGTTCGTCCAGGTACAGCGGGCAACCGAGACAGTCGTGCACTTCCAGATGCCCATGCAGGCCGTCTACCAGCCCGTCATAAGGATCAGGCAGGCCGCAGTCGGCGGCGAAACGGGTGGGCCCGGCATGCTCCAGCAACGCGGCCAGGCGCGGATGCTCGCTGACCCTGAAACGTCGCCCCAGGGTGTCGGGGCTCAGGCCTTCCACTGCCAGCGGCACCAGTACCTCGCCGTCGAGTCGCAGCAGCGCCACGGCATCGCAGGGGAACAACTGGCGCAGCGCCGCCAACAGGCGGCGGTAACGTTCGCCGTCGTCCAGCTCGCGAGACAGATCGGCGACCAGGGGAATCAGGGTTTCAAGCAGAGGATTAGCGGTCATTTCGACTATTCAAAGTCTTTATGACTCACAACCAGGGCGAGTCATTAAAACAACAAAATCTTCAAGTTATTGATATTTAAAGATTATTTAAATGGCACGTTTTCTGAAGTATCTCCAATGCTAACGCTAGCACGCCACAACTGGCCAAACGAGCCAACCGGCGCCTTTATTTGCCTTGCGGAGATACCGAGATGCTGAACCACGCCCAACGCGACCTGATCAAAGCCACCGTCCCGCTGCTGGAAAGCGGCGGCGAAGCGCTGACCACCCATTTCTACCGGATGATGCTCAGCGAGTACCCCGAGGTGCGCCCACTGTTCAACCAGGCCCACCAGGCCAGCGGTGACCAGCCGCGCGCCCTGGCGGGCGGCGTGCTGATGTACGCGCGCCATATCGACCGCCTCGAAGCCCTCGGCCCGCTGGTGGCGCAGATCGTCAACAAGCACGTGTCACTGCAGATCCTGCCCGAGCACTACCCCATCGTCGGCAGCTGCCTGCTACGCGCGATCCGCGAAGTGCTCGGTGCCGAAATCGCCACCGACGCGGTGATCGATGCCTGGGCCGTAGCCTACCAGCAACTGGCCGACATCCTTATCGGCGCAGAAGAAAGCCAGTACGCGCAAAATGCCGCGGCGCCCGGCGGCTGGCGTGGCGCGCGGGCGTTCCGCGTAGCGCGCAAGGTCATCGAGAGCGCCGAAATCACTTCCTTCCACCTGGCTCCGGTCGATGGCGGCGCGTTGCTCGATCATCAGCCCGGCCAGTACATCGGCATGCGCCTGGTGCTGGACGGCGAAGAGGTGCGCCGCAACTACTCGCTGTCGGCACTGGCCAACGGCCGTGAATACCGCATCAGCGTCAAGCGCGAGCCTGGCGGGCGCGTGTCCAACCATCTGCATGACGAGGTTCAGGTTGGCGATGTGCTGGACCTGTTCCCGCCCGCAGGCGAGTTCACCCTGAGCGAGTCGGACAAGCCACTGGCCCTGATCAGCGCCGGCGTCGGCATCACCCCGGCACTGGCCATGCTCGATGCCGCGCGACACAGCGGCCGGCCGATCCATTTCATCCACTGCGCGCGCAATGCCGAGGTGCATGCCTTCCGCGACTGGGTCGACGCCCATGCCGCCGAACATCCGCAGATTCGCCATTACGTGTGCTACAGCGAGCCGCGCGCGGGCGATGCGGCCGACGCCGAGGGTTTGCTCAGCCGCGAACTGCTGGAGCAGTGGCTGCCGGCCGAACGCGATCTGGACGCCTACTTCCTCGGCCCGAAACCCTTCATGGCACAGGTCAGGCGCCACCTGCAGGCACTGGGCGTACCTGCCGAGCAGAGCCGCTACGAGTTCTTCGGCCCGGCCTCGGCTCTGGATAGCTGAACGATGAGGAGGTGAAGCATGTACCCACTGAATCTTCCACCGCTGCAGATCCTGCACCTGTCCAGCCAGTTGCTCTGGGCCGGCCTGATCCTGCTGCTGGTGGGGCTGGTGGCGGCCTATGGCCTGGAGAAGCAGCTGAACGTGCCGACGCTGGTGCTGGCGCACAGCCTGACACTGCTCGGTCCCAGCATCTTGAAGATCGGCTATGTGCTGCGCCTGGTCGCGCAGCAACGCCTGAAAGACAAGGCATACGTACATGCAGTTGCTTGATCGCAAGCGGGCACTGGCCATCGCGCCCTTCTGGCGCCTGGGCTTTCGCCCGTTCTTTGTCGCTGGCGCCCTGTTCGGCCTGCTCGCCGTCGCCCTCTGGGCGGCGGCGCTGCACGGTCTGATCAACCCTGCGGTGCCGGGTGGCATGCTGGCCTGGCATCGCCACGAAATGCCCTTTGGTTTCGGCCTGGCGATCATCGCCGGTTTCCTGCTGACTGCCGTGCAGACCTGGACCGGGAGTCCAGGTCTCAGCGGCCGGCCTCTGATCGCGCTGTTCGGGCTGTGGTTGGCCGCGCGCCTGGCGTGGTTCTTCCCCGTGCCGCTGGCAATGCTGATCGCACTGCAACTGGTGTTTATCGGCCTGTTCATTGCGCAGATGGCGCGCCAGCTGATCGCGGCCCGGCAACGCAACAACTACCCGATCCTGCTGGTACTGAGCCTGCTCGCACTGTGCCAGTCCCTCACGCTCGCCGGCCTGGTGCAGGGCGATGATGGCCTGCAACGCCGTGGCGTACTGGCCGCGCTATGGTTGATCGGCGTGATGCTGAGCCTGATCGGCGGTCGGGTGATTCCCTTCTTCACCCAGCGCGGCCTGGGTCGGGTCGAAGCCTTCGCCGCCCATCCCTGGCTGGATCGCTTGCTGCTGGCCTGCGGCTTGCTGGTCGCCGCACTGTTCGCCAGCGGGCATAACCTGCTGGCCAGTCCCTGGCTGGCTGCCCCCTTCATCGTGCTGAGCGCGCTGCACGGCCTGCGTCTGTGGCGCTGGCACCTGCGCGGCATCTGGCGCGTGCCGCTGCTGTGGTCGCTGCACCTGGCCTACGCCTGGCTTTTGCTGGCCACACTCGGCATGGCTGCGTGGCACCTGGGCTGGCTGACGCAACCCAGCCTGGCCAACCACGCGCTGGCGGTGGGTGCGATGGGCGGGCTGATCCTGGCGATGATGGCGCGGGTCAGCCTCGGTCATACCGGCCGCGCATTGCAACCGCCGAAGGCAATGGCCTGGGCCTTCGGTCTGCTCAATCTGGGCGCGCTGATTCGGGTCACATGCGGTGGCGGGTGGCTATGGTTGGCAGCGCTTTGCTGGGGCGTAGCCTTCGCCCTGTTCGCCTGGTATTACGCGCCGATGCTGTTTCGGGCACGAGTGGATGGGCATCCTGGGTGATAAGCGCTGGCGGAAATGTCGGTGCGCACGGCGCCCCCTACGGGCGGAGGGACTAGCGCGTTCGCGTAGGGTGCGCCGTGCGCACCGAATCAGACGCAGGTGTTGGCGCGTAGGGTAGATGTCGCTTCTTCACATCCACCAGGGAGATGGATCGACAACGCGCCATCCACCCTATGCAGGCGGCCTCAATCGACTAGCGTGCAGGCCATCACCAGCGCATCTTCACGCCCGCCGACTGCCGGGTAGTAATCGCGGCGGCGCCCCACTTCGTTGAAGCCGAAACGCTCGTACAAACGGTAGGCGCTCTGGTTGCTGGCGCGCACTTCGAGGAAACACTCGCGCCCGCCCAGCTCGTAAGCCTCTTTCATCAGGTGTTCGAGCAGGCGCAAGCCAAGACCACGGCCCTGGCTTTCCGGCTTGATGGTGATATTGAGCAGATGCGCTTCGTCGAGGATCAGGTTGATCACACCATGACCGACCTGCTGGTTGCCCTCGAACATCAGCCAGCAGTTATAGGACTTGAGGCTGTCGGTGAAGATGCCGCGCGTCCAGGGATGACTGAAGGCGGCGTATTCGATCTTCAGCACGGCATCGAGGTCCGCCTCGGTCATAGGGCGGAAGGAAATCGCATCGCTCATCGGGCGTAACTCGGGCTCAAAGACGGGTTCTCAGGATTGGGCAGGGATTGACCAACGCTGGCGAACGCGCCGCATGGCCTGCCACAGCTCACGCTTGCGCGTCGGCTCTTCCATCAGCAGCTCCAGGCCCGGCAAGGCCCAGCAGGCGCCAAGGCCTTCGATCTGCAGCTCGCGGTTGTAGCTGTGCTCGTCACCCTCGCCGGCAAAGCGAATGGCCGGCAGGCCAACCAGCCACAGGCAGACGCTGGGCTGCTCCTCCAGACGCGCAGCGACGAAGCTCTGCACGAATTCCAGCGCCGCTTGCGGGCCCTGATCCATGTTGCCGCGCACCAGCAGCGGCCAGCGCACCGGCTCGCCGAGCAGTTGCGGGCTGTCCGGCAGACCGGCGGCGCGCAGCAGATCCTTGAGCAGAATGTAGGCCGGATCGCGACTCTGGAACGGCTGGCCGGTGGGCAGTTCCACCAACAGGGCGCAATCGCCAGCCCGCAGCAACTGCAGGGCAAAACGCGGCGGAGGCGCACTGACCCGGGCCGGTTTTTCCTCGACAGGTTCCGCCTCGGCCACCGGCTCGACAGCTGCCTGGCGCGGCTGGGCGCCCGGGCGTGGAATTTCGATCTTCGGCCGCTCGACCGGGCTCTCGCGTACCGGCTCGGCCACCGCGGCTACCGGTTCGCTCACGATAGCCAGCGGCACTTCGACAGGCGGCGGCGCCAGCAACTCGGCACGCGATGGCGCGGCAAAGGGCAGCTCGGTACGCGGCAGCCAGGTGGCTACCTGCATGGCATCGAGGTAGGCGCGACGGCGCTGTTCGGGAATCACAGGCGCTCCAGAGAGAGGATTTTCAACAGGGGCGGATTGTCGCGTGAAATGACCGGAGCGGGAAGCGTTGCAGGGAGATTGCGGGCAAACAAAGCGCCCAGAAACAAAAAACCCCGCTGCTCGCGCAGCGGGGCTTTCGGAGGCCACCTGAGATTACTGATCCCAGGGACGGTCGCCGTGCTCGTCCTTGATGCGGGTGGGCAGGCCCATTACGTCCAGCAGCTTGAGGAACGGCTCGGCCGGCAGCTCTTCGACGTTGACCATGCGCTTGGCATCCCACTCGCCACGCGCGACCAGCAGCGCGGCGGCAACCGGCGGCACGCCAGCGGTGTAGGAGATGCCCTGGCTGTCGGTCTCGGCAAAGGCTTCTTCGTGGTCGGCCACGTTGTAGATGAACAGCTCGCGCGGCTGGCCATCCTTGGTGCCCTTGACCAGGTCGCCGATGCAGGTCTTGCCGGTGTAGCCCGGCGCCAGCGAGGCGGGGTCGGGCAGCACGGCCTTGACCACTTTCAGAGGTACAACCTCAAGGCCTTCGGCGGTCTTGACCGGCTGCTCGGAGAGCAGGCCGAGGTTCTTCAGCACGGTGAACACGTTGATGTAGTGGTCGCCGAAGCTCATCCAGAAGCGGACGTTCGGTACGTCGAGGTGCTTGGACAGCGAGTGCACCTCGTCATGGCCGGTCAGATACAGGTTCTGTTCGCCCACCACCGGCAGATCGTCGGTGCGTTTGACTTCGAACATGCGGTTGCTCACCCACTGGCTGTTCTGCCAGCTGTAGACCGTGCCGGTGAATTCGCGGAAGTTGATTTCCGGGTCGAAATTGGTGGCGAAGTACTTGCCGTGCGAACCGGCGTTGACGTCGAGGATGTCTATCGACTCGATCTTGTCGAAGTACTGTTGTTGCGCCAGAGCGGCATAGGAGTTGACCACGCCCGGGTCGAAACCCACGCCGAGGATGGCGGTCACGCCCTTTTCCTGGCATTCGGCCAGGTGCTTCCACTCGTAGTTGCCGTACCACGGCGGGGTTTCACAGATCTTGCTCGGATCTTCGTGGATGGCGGTGTCCAGGTAGGCGACGCCGGTGTCGATACAGGCGCGCAGCACGGACATGTTGAGGAACGCCGAACCGACGTTGATGACGATCTGCGATTCGGTTTCGCGGATCAGTGCCTTGGTCGCTTCCACGTCCAGGGCGTTCAGCGCATAGGCCTTGATCTCGCCGGGCTGCTTGAGACCGCCCTTTGCCTGCACGCTGTCGATGATGGCCTGGCATTTGGAGATGTTGCGCGACGCAATTGCAATGCGACCTAACTCGTCATTGTGTTGCGCGCACTTATGGGCCACCACCTTGGCAACACCTCCTGCACCAATGATCAGAACATTCTTCTTCAATTGTTTCACCTCCAGGGAACTGCGTTGTTGAAAGCGTTTTGATGCGTATTTGGGGTGGTGGGCTGAAGCGGATCGCCGCCCGGCCCACCCAACACCGAGTCTTGAGCCGTAGGGTGGGCTTCAGCCCACCGCAGCAATGTCAGGACAGACTAGACAGGTAGTCGTCGAACTCGAACTGGCGAACCACTTCAACGCTACCGTCGAGTTGTTTCACCACGATGGACGGCATCTTCAGGCCGTTGAACCAGTTCTTCTTGACCATGGTGTAGCCGGCCGCGTCGATGAACGACAGACGGTCACCGATCTTCAGCGGCTTGTCGAACTGGTACTCGCCGAAGATATCGCCGGCCAGGCAGCTCTTGCCGCAGACCATGTAGGTGTGTTCGCCGTCATTCGGCGCCATCTTGGCGTTGAGGCGATAGATCAGGAGGTCGAGCATGTGCGCTTCGATCGAGCTGTCGACCACCGCCAGGTGCTTGCCGTTGTACAGGGTGTCGAGCACGGTGACTTCCAGCGAGGCACTCAGGGTGATCGCCGCTTCGCCCGGCTCCAGATACACCTGCACGCCGTATTTTTCCGAGAAGGCTTTCAGGCGCGCGCAGAAGGCATCGATCGGATAGCCCTCGCCGGTGAAATGGATGCCGCCGCCGAGGCTGACCCACTCGACCTGGGCGATCAGGTGACCGAAGCGCTCCTCGATGGTGCTCAGCATCTTGTCGAACAGCTCGAAGCTGCCGTTCTCGCAGTTGTTGTGGAACATGAAGCCGGAAATCTGCCCCATGACCTTGGCGATCTTTTCCGGATCCCACTCGCCGAGGCGGCTGAACGGACGTGCCGGGTCGGCCAGCAGGTAGTCGGAGCTGCTCACCTGCGGATTGACGCGCAGGCCGCGGATGGTGCCCTCGGTCCGCTCGGCGAAACGTTCGAGCTGGCCGATGGAGTTGAAGATGATCTTGTCGCAGTTGGCGACCATCTCTTCGATCTCGTCGTCGGCCCAGGCCACGCTGTAGGCGTGGGTTTCGCCGGCGAACTTCTGCCGGCCGAGCTTCAACTCATAGAGGGACGATGAGGTCGTGCCGTCCATGTATTGCTGCATCAGGTCGAACACCGACCAGGTGGCGAAGCATTTCAGCGCCAGCAGCGCCTTGGCACCTGAGTTCTCGCGCACATAGGCGATCTTCTCCAGGTTGACCAGGAGCTTCTGTTTGTCGATGAGGTAGTACGGCGTCTGGATCATCTCGTCGCTCCAGCAAGGTCGGCCAAGGGGTGCCTCGCGGCCCCCGAAAAAAGTGGACGCGAATTGTGCCGATAACCGATGAATATCGAAAGGGCATTGGAGATTTTTTGTACAACGGGCAATTACCGGCTGCTTCGGCAACGAAGTAGGATGCGCCGTGCGCACCAGCGATCTGCAAGGCATGGGTGCGCATGGCGAACCCTACGGCTCGGCGATGACAGGGGCGTGACCGCTGCCCTCAGTTGATCGGCGTGGCGGTCAGGTTGGCGCGGATATCGGCATTCTGCAGCTTGATGCCGTACATGGAGGTGACCGCGCCACCGGTGGGGTGCACGTTCTGGATGCGGTCGATATTGATTTCCTTGAAGTGCACCCGGCCGTTGACGGCGAAGCCCAGCGGGTCAGGTGTGACGGGCGGGCAACCGCTGGCGCCCTTGTTGCAGACCTTGGTCGGTGCCACGTCCAGGTTGAGGTCGACGCGCACGCCGTAGCTGTTGGCATTGGCATCGGTCGGATTGGCGTCCGAGGTGTGGAAGTTGTCCACCACCAGTTGCGCGCCGCTGCCGTTGACGCCGTTCACCCGGTCCGTCTCGATGATCAGCTGGTTGCGCTTCTCGCTGGTGGACACGCTGCTGGCCGGATTGCCCGAGCCATCGCGCACGAAGACGTTCTTCAGCCCCGCCGTCAGCCCTTCGTTGCCACGATCCTCCCAGCGCCCGCCGCTGGCCGAGCAGGCCGAGGCGTTGCTGCCGCTGCCACCGACGCACAACGCGCCTGCACCACCGGAACTGAGACTCAGCGTGGAACCCTGCTCGTAACGGCGCAGCACGATGCGCCCAAGGCTTTGCCCGGCGGCCCGATCCCCCCAACGCACATCATGCACGTCCAGGGTGGACCAATAGGTGCCCTTGTTCAGTTGCACGCCATTTTGCGTCACGTCCAGCGAGCCATCGCGAAAATGCATGTCGTAGCGGGTGCCGGCCAGCCACAGGCCCTTGCCGGTTTCGTCTACGGTAATCGCCGCATTGGCGTCGCTGACGATGAAGTCGGCGTTGTAGCGCACGCCGTCGCCGCTCGCCCCACCGGGACGCAGGGTCAGCTGGCCATTGAGGGTGAAGTCGTAAGCCGGAAAGACTTCCAGCAGCACCAGCAACTCGGTGCCGCCCTGCAAGGGCGCATCGGCCCGACCAACGCGCAGGCCATCGAAGCTGTAGCCGCCCCTGACATTCTTCAGGCCCAGGCGCAGGCCGTCGAAATGGCCGTCATAACCCCCGCTGCCCGGCTGGGTGTTGAGGCTGCCGGCGTAACAGCCGCTGCTGATGCCGCCAGCGCAGCTCCTGGTCAGGTCGACGCTGAGCTGGCCACTGCCATGGGTGCGCAGGCCACTGAACCACATGCTGTTGCCGTTATCGGTGAGCGAGACCGAGCTGCTGACCATGTTCCAGGACAGGTCCGCGGTGATGCCCTTGAGCCCAGAATTGGTATCGCCGCCCGGACGCAGCCTGAACCAGTTCTGCCGCGCGCCCTGGTCCTGGAAGTTGAGGTCCAGCGCCAGGCTGCCGATCTTCTGATTGCTGGGGTTGCCAATGATCAGGCCGCCGAGGCTGGCGCTGAGTTTCAGATCCTGAAAGGCCAGCTGGGCGTAGCGCCCGCTGCCGTCCTCGCCCAGATCGAGGGTGATGCCGTTCTGGCTGCTGAGCACGCCGGCGAAGTTCTCGGCGCGCAGCACGCCATCGTCCCTGTACTGGAACAGGCTGTTGGCGATGGTGATCTGCGGGATCAGGCGCACGCCCTCGCCACTGGCACCGCCACCGGCGATGCGGATGCTGCCGCCGAGGCGCAGATCCATATCCAGCTGGCCGAAACTGCGCGCGTGATCGGGGTGCCGCGTATCCGGCGCGCCGGGCGTTACTGCGACACCGGGATCGCCGTGCGCCAGGTCCAGCCCGATGCCGCCGACATGCGCGACGAAGCGCGTGTCACCCAGGTCGAGACGCACCGCCGAACCATTGCCGCCGCTGACGATGTCCAGATAAGCATTGTTCAGGTAGGCATCGAATGAGGCATTGCGCACGATCAGATCGAAGCCGTTATCGCGGTAATAGAAGGTCACCGCATCCAGGCTCAGGCGGCTGCCATCGACGCTGAAACCGGCCACGCCCTCGGCACCGCCGCCACTGAGCTTGAGGCTGGCGCCCAGGGTATAGAAGGCGCGGAAGGCGCCGAAGCTCTTGTCGCTGCCGGCGAAACCTATGTTGTTCACCGCCAGTTGATTCGGCCGTCCCTGATGCTCGACATGCAGACGATCGTCGATCACGTCGATCTTGGTGGTGGAAACGCTGCCCGGCTGCTGCGGGCGGCTGGAAACGCCCTCGATTCGCAGGCTATGACCGTCCTCGCGGTATTCCAGGCTTTCCGCCGACCAACCGCCACCGGCGGTTTCGATGCTGATGCCGCCGCGGCCACTGACGCTAGCCAGGCCATCGTCGTCCAGTGCCTGCATGGCCCAGACCGGTGAGCTGCCGAGAAGAAACGCCGAGAGCCATCCATAACGCTGCATGATCCGGCTCCTCAATTGGTCGGGAAGATCAGCACACTGCCCTGCATGCGGATGCTGCCGTCGATCTTGGCCGAGAAGATATTGGTCTGCTGGTAGCTCGGGTCGCCGCCATTGGCGGCGCTCAGCGCCTTGTTCTTCCAGCCGCCCTGACTGGCCACGCCGAAGGCGAAGTTGCCGTCCTTGAAACGGATCTCGTTGGGCAACCCCAGCGCCAGCACCTCGCGTTCGCCGCCGGCGCTGGTGAGGGTGCGGGTATCCAGGGTCAGACCCTCGAAGCTGAAGATGCCCTTGAGGTTGTCCAGCACGTACCAGCCGGCATTGGCGCCGGAACGTATCGCCACGCGCAGGCCGCAGCTCTCCGGCGTGGCTGCGCCGGCCAGGGCGCAGCTGCGCTGGTTGGCCGTCCACTGCGCCGGATTGTTGGTGGTGGGCGTGCCCCAGAGCACACCACCGTCCTTGTTGATGCTGAACTCGCCGGACAGATAGACCCCGCCCTGCCCGCTCATCTCGCTGAGCGCGCTGTCATCGAGCGCCTGCATTTCCGCCAGGGCCAGCGCCGGCAACAGCGACAGCAGAACTCCAGCCGTTCTAGCGCAGGTCATAGCTGCTCACCTTCAGGTAGTTGAAGCTCAGTCCGGAAATCTCGTTGCGACCGAAGTTGTAACCGCCGGTGGGAATGGCGGTCGGGCTGCTACGGGTGCCGCCGACGGTCAGGTTCTCGAACACCAGATTGGTACGCGGCGCGTTGGCATAGAAATCACTGGCCAGGGCCTGACGCTGCGCTGCGGTGGTGCCGCCCGTAGTCGGGTTCTGCAGTTCCAGAACGAACTGGCCGTCGGCGCTGGAGCGCAGGCGCAGCGGCTGCGACTTGCCGTAGCCCAGGGCGATATTGGCGTAGCCGTTGGTGATGTAGAGGGTGCGCGCGCCGCGCTGGGCGGCCGTCTCACCCGCGGTATTGCAGTTGGCCTGGGCGCAGGACATCACTTCCAGGGTCTTGGCGAAGATGTTGATGCGCGCCTCGCCGACCAGCTCGCCATTGCCGTTCTGCCCGGGGTCGCCCCACAGGCGTAGGTAGGAGCCGTCCATCACCAACTGATGGAAGTCCAGCGCCAGCATCTCGGTGCGCCCGGCTGCCACCTGGAAATCGAAGCGCACGCCCAGATCGGCGCGCCCGCTGGCATTCGTGGAGCAGTTGGAGCCAGCCGCGGCATAGCCGGCGATGCAGGGGTTGCCACCAGCGACCAGCCGCTCGGGAAACTTGAACGACAAAACGGTGATGTTGTTCGGGGTGGTCTGTACCCACTGCCCGTCGTCGCGCAGGGTACGCAGCTCCTCGCCCTTGGCCAGTTCCAGCTCGAAGGGGTGATCGAGGCTGCCGATGGTCACCGGACTGAGATTGGCGCCCTTGTTGCTGCCGGCTGCGCCCAGATAGAGGTTCTTCACCGAGATGGGCACGTTGCGCCCCTGGCCGTCGGTGATGTCGTTGATCACGATCTGCGCACCGGAGCCATCGAGCAGCACCTGATCCAGCACGAAACCCAGGCCGGCGCCCTGTACATCGGACAGCTCGGCATCGCTCAGGGGCTCCATGGCCTGGGCGGAGACGCCAAGCCCTGCGAATATCATCAGCGAAAGACTACGACTGATCATGCTCAGCACCCCGAGATGGCGCTACCCAGGCAGGTATCCTGACGCGGAATGCCGTTGAGCGCCTGATCGAAATCGAACTTGATACCCGCCACCAGGTTGCCATTGGCATCGCGGTACTTGGGGATATTGAGAAAAGCACCCGCGACGGTATTGATCAGCGCGGAGGTATCCATATCGCGCCACTGCAGGTCCTTGACTTGCAGCGAGATGAAAACGCCCTTGGCGGCTTGATCCATACCGGGAGCGCTTACGTTACCGATGTTCAGGGATTGGAACTGACTGAGGTTGAAGCAGGTTGCAATGCCGATGATCTGACAACCCTGCGAGGGGAAAGCGGTGAGCAGTCCGCCGAGCAGGTTGCAGTTGGCCACACACTGTACGACCGAGCCGTTTTTCAGCCCGGCCTGACTGGCGCGCACTGAATCAGGCGTCCCATTGCTGACCAGCTCTGCCTCGGAGCGGATGGTTGAGTTCTCGTTCACCGTCGCGCCGAGCAGCAGACGCTGAAAGAAATTGGCTTCGTCGAGCAGCGGCTTGGCCTTGCCTTCCAGGTCCACCGCGATCTTGCCAGTCAGATGGGAGATGTCACCAGACAACACGCCCTTGGCTTGGCCGAAGCCGATGCGCACGCCTACGACCTGATTGCCCTCATAAGCCAGCTCCAGATAAGGGTCGACAATCTGAAACGGATTGATGCTGTCGTTGGCACCGACCGTACCCAAGGCGAAGTTGTTGATCAGGATGTCCGAGGGGCGAGTCTCACCTGCCCGTGCGTAGCTACCCAGCTCCAGCTTCTTGATATTGAGCTGGGTATCCACCTTGAGCCCAAAGTTGACCCGGGTGTAATTGATCTGTCCGGCAGTGTCGGTGGTCAGGTTGATAAAAGCCTGCCCGGTGATATCCGACAGTTCTCCGTCCTCCAGCTCGACCATCCTGGCCTGGGCCGGGCCGCTCAAGGCCGCAGCGCAGACCAGTGCCAGAGCGTGTTTGGTGAAACGAAAGGACGGGCGCATGGCAAAACCCCTTTTCTTGTAATGGCTGTCGAGCATTCCGACTCGAGTCCTTGTAGCCACTATAGGGATGCCCGGCGCAAAACGGCCCGACCCATAGTCGAGAAAAGGATGGCAAGGGCCTGCATTGCTGCCTGCCAGGGCGGCGCCAGTGTTACCGCGGGTCACATCGCCGTAACACCCGCCGCGCTCAGTGCTGGCGGAACAGGGCCAGCAGATGCTCGGCAATCACGCCGCGGATGGCGTCGATGCTCAGGCGCGAACAATGGGCGAGCTTGGCCGGGTTGATGCGGTGCAGGTGCAGCGAGGGCATGCGCGCCTCGTACTCGCGCAGATCGCCCTTCACCAGCACCGGCAAAAAATGCTCGTCGCGCGCACGATAGCGCTCGATCAAAAGACGCAAACCTTCCTGGAAGGGCAACTCGCGCGAGGCGATCAGACGCGACTCGCCGGGCACCTTCAGATACAGGCCATCGAACCCCACCGCTTCGCCGGGCAGGATATGCACGCCGGTGGGCTCCACGGCATCGGCGGGAATGTCGTGGAAGGTGTCGTGCCAGGCCATTTCGTCCGGCAGGATGGTGATGCCGCCCTGCTCGTCCTGCGGCACCACGAAGCTGTAATTGCTGTAGAGCTTCTCGACATAGCTGGAGTAGATGCACAGGCGATTCTCGAAACGGCGCAAAAAGGCGATGGCCTGGGCACGGTCGGTAATGGCGTGCAGGTCCCAGTTCAGATCACGCTGGTGCTGCAGCTCATGCCAACGGGCATCGACGTTCAGGGCAAGGGCGGTCATCGCAGGCTCCACAAACAGGTTCACCGCTGCACCTCGGCAGAAAGCGTGCCACCGTTCACACCCTGGGTTTTCCCAGCCTTTCAAGCACTTGCCGGCGTTCGCACTGCGCAGTCCGTCCCAATGTGCCGAATAGCGTCACCTGCCTCTGATCGACTTGCGCTCATAAACGGCACTCGCCTTGCAGTACAATTGCGCCCTTTAACCTGCCTGGAACCCGGCGCCTCGATGATCGATCCCAAGCGCGTATTGCGCGCCCTCGCCGAACACTGGACGTTGCTCGAACCGCTCTGCGAGCGTTTCGACGCCGGCACCCTGAGCCTGGTGGAGCTGCGCAGCCAGCTCGCCTCGCAGTTGCCCGACGCCACGCCCAGCGACACAACCGCCCTGCTCGACACCTGGATCCGCCTGGATATCCTGGTGCCGGTGGCCAAGAGCCCCAACCGTTTCGAGCTCAACGCGCAGATCCACGACTTTCTCGCCTACCTGCGCCGCGAGCACCGCCTCGGCCTGTGCCTGGAGATCGAAGCCTACCTGCGCCATCTGGAGCGTCTGGCCGGCTACATCCAGGACGCCTTCGAGGTGCGCGACGCCAACGACCTGGCGCGCCAGTTGCGCCTGCTCGATATGCGCGTGCGCGACGTGCTGAAGAAGCTGGCCAACGACGAACAGGCGCTGGTCGGTGTGGCCGACCGGGCCAAGACCTCGGATCGGCAGATTCCCCTGCGCCAGCGCTACGCCGAAGTGCTGGCCACCTGGGACGAGTACGTCGAGCCGATGATCCAGCTGGTCGCCGCCGACGGTGCCTTCGAGCAGGGCGTGCGCCGCGTCGAACAGGTGCTGCTGCGCCTGCTCGGCGACCAGCAGCGCCTCGGCCAGCTGGTCGACGACGACCTGCTGCTGCGCACCCACGCGCGCATCCTGGAAATGCAGACCACCGCCCAGCTGACCCTACGCAAGGCCCGCGAGCTGCTGCTGCCGCTGCGCGAAGAAGCGCGCCGGCACAACGCAGTGACCCGTGGTGCCGCACTGGCGCTGTCGGTGATCCGCAAGAAGGGCATCGACGCCGTGCCGCAGGCGGCCATGCCGCTGTTCACCCGGCCGCAGAGCAACTTCCTCGGCTCGGCCAGCCAGGTCGAGGCCTACGTCTACGCCCTGGCGCGCTTCGAAGCCAAGCCGGCGCATTTCCCCAAGGCCAGCGGCAGCCGCAAGGGCGGCGCGCCCAAGGCGCCGAAGACCGCGCGGGAAATGATCGAGCGCTGCGAGCAGGCCCTGCCGCTGCCGGACCTGATGGCCTGGCTGCTGGAACAGGAACCGGAAGGCGCCACCGACGAGCTGCTCTACTGGTTCTCGCGCCTGTCGCGCGAGTCGCGCTTCCAGCGTGAACGCCTGGAACGCCGCCAGTACCTGACCCGCGAGCACGAGGTCAGCCTCAGTTCCTATGCCCTGCTCAAGACTCCGTAGGGTGCGCCGTGCGCACCATAACCGACGACCCGGTGCGCACGGCGCACCCTACGCGGCTCCACTAGCCAACGGATTGCCATGAACATCGATCTGAAAGAAATGACCCAGCTCGCGGCTGCCTTCCGCGACCTGTTCAAGGGCTACCACATCTCGCGCAGCGAGCCGGAGTGCTACGCCCAGCTGTCCAGCATGCAGGACCAGTACCGCGCCCTGTTCCGCGCCCTCGGCTTCGAGTTGGTCTGCGACCCGCGCGGTTTCTACTACTTCGTCCCCGAGCAGGTCGCCCCGCAGGTGAACAAGACCGCCCAGCGCCTGGCGCTGTTCACCTTCATCCTGGTCGAGCATCTGGCCGACCAGGGCCGCGACCCGCTCTCCGTACTCGACGGCGGCAGCATCGGCCGTGACGAGCTGCCGGCGCTGCTGGAGAAGTACCGCGACCTGTTCCTGCAGGCCGAGGTGACCACCTTCGAGGAGCTGGAAGACAAGATCATCCGCCGACTGGTGCAACTCGGCTTCGCCGAGGACAGCAATGGCGTGTACCGCTTCCTGCCGCCGATGCACCGTTTCCTCGACGTCTGCCTGTCGGTGCAGCATGACCGCGACCTGGCCGCCAGCCTGCACAGCAGCGACCTGCCGCTGCCGGCACCGGTACTGCTGGATGATGATGGCGATGCCGACGCGACCGCTGTCATCGATATCGAAGAATCCGAGGAAGATGCCCTGGCCCGCGCCATGGCCGAAGAACGCGCCGCACAGGAGATGGACGCATGAGCCAGGAACGCTACGGCATCCGCCGCTTCGCCCTGCTGAACACCGCCGGCTACAGCCTCGGCCTGTTCCCGCTGGAAAACCCGCTGTCGGTCTACGGCGCCAACAACCTGGGCAAATCCGCCTCGATCAACGCCCTGCAGTTCCCCATCCTGGCGCGCATGTCGGACATGAGCTTCGGCAAGTACAGCCTGGAAGCCTCGCGCAAGTTCTACTTCGCCAGCGACACAAGCTACATCCTCGTCGAGGTCGCCCTGCCCCATGGTCCGCACGTGATCGGCGTGGCCGGTCGCGGCCCGGGTGGCGGCTTCGGCCATCAGTTCTTCGCCTACGCCGGCGAGCTGGATCTGGAGCACTACCAGCAGAACGGCACCTGCCTGCGTCAGCGCGAACTGTTCAAGAACCTCGGCCAGGCCGGCATCACTGCCTATGAACTCAAGCCCGACGAGCTGCGTCGCCTGCTGGTCGGCGGTCACACCAGCATCCCGCTGGACCTGACCCTGATCCCGCTGCGTTCGACCAGCGAACAGAGCCTGAAGACCTTCCGCGCCCTGTTCATCAACCTGCTGCATATGCGCGAGATCACCGCGGCCAAGCTCAAGCAGCTGTTCCTCGATGCCTTCGAGCACAGCCTGCGCTCGGGCAGCGTCGACTATATCGCCGCTACGGAAGAGGCGTTTCGCGATGTGCGCCGCATGGAGCAGGACTACCAGGCCCTGGTCACCGCCGGCCCCTTGATCGAGGCACTGGCTTCGGGCGTGGCCCAGCGCGAAGTGCTGCGCGGCAAGCTGCACCGTCTCTCGCCGCTGCTCGACAACCTGCTGGGCACCTGGCACGACTACGCCGATACGCGCAAGGAAGAGCTGGTGATCCAGGCCGAGCACTATCGCAACGAGCAGGACGGCCTGCAGAACGAGCAGCGCGGCGGCACGGCCGAGCTGATGCGCCTGGAGCGCGAGATCAGCGAAATCCAGCGCTGGTTGGGCGAGCTTTCCGTGCTGAAGAACCGCTTCGCCCTGGTGGAAAACGCCAAGGTGCTGGAAGAGCAACTGCTCGCCGCCAAGGACGCCCACGACGAACTGGCCGGCGCCCTGGCGCAGTCGCGGCAGTTCTCCAGCGAAGACCTGGACGAGCGCCTGCGCGATCTGGAAAAGCGCCTCAAGTCGGTCAAGCAGCAGCTCGATCACGCCGACAACAACAGCTACTCGCGCCTGCGCGAGGAATTCAGCCAGCAGGACGTCGACCGCCTGATGCGCCTGTTCAACGGCCAGCTGTTCAGCCTGCCGTTGGGCGAGAAGGGCATCCAGGCCGAGGGCGACGACTGGGTCAAGGCGGTCGAAGCGGTACTGGATCGCTTCAAGGGCGACACCTTCGCCGTGCCGGGCCTGTCCATCGACCTCAGCCATATCGAGCCCCCGGCGCTGCAGGCACTGGCCGACCGCGCCGCCCTGCGCGATCAGAAGGATCGCCTGGAGCGCGAGCTCAAGCAGCTCAAGACCCAGCAGTCGGTCGCCGCCGACCGCGCTGCCAGCAAGGCCCAGGCCGAGACGCTGTACCAGGCCGTGCTGGATGCGCAGAAGGCCCTGGAGGACTTCCGCAAGAGCCAGACCCTGGCCGCCGAGGAGCCGCAGAAGCTGGAGCGCCTGGCCGAACTGGAAGGCGCCCAGGACGAACTCAAGCGCGCCAGCGATGCCTTCGCCGAGCGCGTGCAGCAGCTTTCCGCCAAGCTGCAGCTGGTCGGCCGTCAACTGGCCGATCTGGAAGCCAAGGAGCGCACCCTGGAAGACGCCCTGCGTCGTCGCCAACTGCTGCCGGCCGACCTGCCCTTCGGTACGCCGTTCATGGAGCCGGTGGACGAATCGCTGGACAACCTGCTGCCGCTGCTCAACGACTACCAGGACACCTGGCAGGCGCTGCAGCGTATCGACGGTCAGATCGAGGCGCTCTACGCCCAGGTACGCCTGAAGGGCGTGGCCAAGTTCGACAGCGAGGACGATGTCGAGCGCCGCCTGCAACTCTTGGTCAACGCCTATGCCCACCGCCAGGATGAAGCCCTGACTCTGGCCAAGGCGCGCCGTGCGGCCGTCACCGATATTGCCCGCACCCTGCGCAATATCCGCAGCGACTACGACAACCTCGAGCACCAGCTGGCGCTGTTCAACCGCGAGATCAACAAGCGCCAGGTTTCCAACCTGCAAAGCTTCCGCATCGTCCTGGCGCCGAACAAGGAAGCCCTGCGCCATATCGACCAGATCATCCACAGCGCCGGCCAGTACGAGGAAGGCGAAACCCTGTCGGTGTTCGACCTGTCGCAATCGGCCGAGCAGGACGCCAAGAACGAAGAGGCCAAGGACTACCTGTCGCGCCTGGTGGCCGCCAACGGCAACCAGCTGGGCCTCAAGGATCTGTTCGAGCTGGCCTTCGAGATCACCAAGGTGCATGGCCAGCCGGTGATCCACACCGATATCGATGGCGCAGCGAGCAACGGCACCACCATGACCATCAAGGCGCTGACCAACATGTACCTGCTGCTGCACCTGATGGATCGCGAGCAGGCCGGGCGTGTGCGCCTGCCCTACTACCTCGACGAGGCGGCGGACATCGACGAGCGCAACCAGCAAGCGCTGATCGAAACCAGCCTGCAACTCGGTTTCGTGCCGATCCTGGCCTCGGTCAAGCCGCAGGTCTCGGCCCATGTGGCCATCGACCTGGAAGGCGGCAGCGGCCCTAACGGCATCTATATCGACGAGGCGGACTGGAAGTTCATCAAGCCGCGCGAAAGTGCCAAGGCGCAGGTGGCTGAACAGGAAGAAGCAACCGAGCCGGCTTGACCGCATCGCGGCTGAAGCCGCTCCTACGACTCGCGCACACCTAGGAGCGGCTTCAGCCGCGAGCTTTTATAGCTGCAAAATGAAAGGGGCCGCTCACTGCGGCCCCTTTCATTTTCATGATCGTCTTACTGCTCCAGCACGATCTTCGGCGCCCACTGCATCCAGCCTTCCTGCGGTTCGTCGAACAGCGCGAAGGTCTGTCCCGGCTGCGCCGGCCCGCCCATCTCCGGGTTATTCGGCGTAGCGAACGCGATACCACCTTCGAGCAACGCCTCCAGCGATTCGGTGCGCACCTTCACGCCCTTGAACAGCCCGGCATCCACACCAATCCCGCTGGCATTCCAGAAGCGGCTGCCCGAACGCACCAGCGGCGCATAGCGCGGCTCGATCAGCACGTGGATCAACACCCGATCCGAGGTCGGCCCCAGCTCGAAGTCCACCACCTTGCCCACCGGCACCTCACGGTAGCTGACGATCACCCCCGGCTTGATCGAGCCACGCCGCGGTGCACTCAGCACCAGGCGCAGGCCTTCCTCACGCACGGCCTGATTCGGTGCGCTGGCCAGGGCAGTGAATTCGGTGCGGCGCGCTCCTTTCTGAGCGGCCGGCTGCACCTCCAGATACTGACCACTGACCAGCGTGCCGAGGTTCGCTGCGCGAGTCAGGCTCAACTCGGGCTTCACTACCCAAAAACGCGTGCCCTCACGGGCGATCTGCTCGGCCGCCTGGGTGATGCGCACATTGAGCGTTACCGCCTGCAGGTCATCGGTCAGGCTCAGGTTTTCCACCTTGCCCACTTCCAGTCCCTTGTAGCGAACCAGGGTGCCGGGCTGCAGGCCATCCCCATCGGCAACGCGGATGCCAATCTGCAGGCCGGGCTGCAAGGCATCGTCGCGATCAGCATGCAGGGCGAAACGCAGCACTCGACCTTCGCCCCTGGCCGCCTTGGGATCCGGCGTTTCGAAGGCAATGCCACCGGCGAGCAATGTCTGCAGTGACTCGCTCTTGAGCTCCACCCCCGACAGCCCGCCTTTCAGCGTGATACCGCTGGCATTCCAGAAGCGAGTCGAACTGTTCACCAGATGGCTGTATTCCGGCTCGATATGCACACCCAGCACCACCTGGCTGTCGTCGCGCGACAGCTGAAAGCTCTGCACACTGCCCACTCTGATCTGCCGGAAAAGGATCGGGCTACCTACTTCCATCGAACCCAGGCTGTCGCTGAAAAGCACAAGATGCAAGCCAGGTGCGCCCAGATCCAGCGGCGGCGCCTTGGCGCGGGCCTCGAACTCGCGCCGCGGCGGGTTACCGCTTTCGCCAGGGCGAATGGCGATGTAGTTGCCCTTGACCAGCGCCTCCAGCCCGGTGATGCCGGCCAGCGAGATGGACGGCCTGACCACCCAGAAATCGGTGCCCTCCACCAGATAGTCTTCGGTGCGCGGGTCGAGCATCAGCTCCACCTGTGCGCCGCCCAGGTCCTTGTCGACCTTGAACGTCTTCATCTGGCCGACCTGGATGCCTTTGTACATCACCGGCGTTCGTCCCGGCTCCAGGCCCTCGAAATCATGCAGCTTGAGCGAAATCCGGATACCGGCCTGCGCAGCATCGTAATCCTCGTAAAGGCGAAAGGGGATACTGGGGTCGGTCGCAGGACTGTCCGTACGATGCTCGGGTGTAGCAAAGGCGATGCCGCCGGCAACGATGCTCGCCAGCGACTCGGTGCGCACCTTCACTCCCGACAGCCCAGCATCGACGGAGATGCCGCTGGCGTTCCAGAAACGCGTGTGCTTGCGCACCAGGCTGGCGTACTCCGGCTGGATGAAGATCTTCACTTCCACCGTGTTCTGATTCTCGGCGAGAGCGAAGCTCTTCACCCGGCCCACCTGGATCTGCTTGTAGAACACCGGGCTGTCCCTGTTAAGCGAACCCAGGCGTTCGGCCTTGAGAGTCAGGTGCAGTCCAGGCACATCGTCCGCCAGCGGCGGCGCCTCGGGCAAGGCGGTGAACTCGCGGCTCGGCTCGCCTTCACCAGGGCTCACGGCGATGTAGTTGCCGGATACCAGCGTTTCCAATCCGGTGACACCCGCCAGCGTGACACTGGGTTTAACCAGCCAGAAGCGCGTCCCCGTGACCAAGCGGGCCTCCACCTCCTTGTTCATCTCCAGCGTGGCGATTACCCCACGCCGTGCCTCGCTGCGATCCAGCGTCAGGGCGATGACCTTGCCGACCGGCATCCCCTTGTAGATCACCTCGGTCTTGCCGGCCTGGATGCCGTCACCACTCTCGAACATCACCTGAATCTCGATGCCGGCCTCGCTATAGGCGCGCCAGGCCAGCCAGCCACCGATCAGTAGGGCAATCAGCGGCAGAACCCAGATGGCCGACCAGTTGGAGGCCGGCCGTGTTTTTGCCATTGGCAGATCAGTCATGGTCAGGTTCCGTATTGTCCCAGATAAGACGAGGATCGAAAGTAAGAGCGGCCAGCATGGTCAGGATCACCACACTGGCAAAGGCAGCCGCGCCGAGCCCGGGCTCGATACTCGCCAGGCTGCCGAAATTCACTAGCGCCACCAGAATGGCGATGACGAAGATATCCAGCATCGACCAGCGGCCGATCCATTCGATGAAGCGATACATGAGGATGCGCTGACGCGCCGACATAGGCTGATGGCGTTGCACCGAATACAGTAGCAGGGCTATGCCAACCAACTTGAAAGTGGGCACCAGGATGCTGGCGATGAATACCACTGCGGCAATCGGCAGCATGCCAAAGTGAATCAGTTCCAGAACACCGCCCATGATGGTCGCAGGCGCCCCCTTGCCCAGGCTGTTGACCGTCATGATCGGCAGCAGATTAGCGGGGATGTAGAGAATCGCCGACGTCAGCAACAGGGCCCAGGTGCGCACCAGGCTGTTGGGGCGACGCGCATGTATTTGCCCACCGCAGCGGCTGCAGTATTGGTGTCTGGCATTCGTCTCGACAGGGTTTAGCTGGTGGCACTCATGGCAGATCAGCAGTCCTGCATCAATCGCCCGCATGAATGTCCTCCCCGGACAGCGCTTCCCAGATCTGATGCGGCGACATGGTCACCTCCAGCCACACCTGAACCAGAAGCAGCGCGATGAAACAGAACAGCCCCAGACCGAGGCTCAAGTCGGCCAGGTCCATCAGCTTCACGATGGCGACCAGAATGCCCATGAAATAGACCTCAAGCATCCCCCACTCACGCATATGGTGATAGATCCGATATAGCAGCAAACCATAGCCGCGGCCGAAGTCCAGGCGAATGCTGAGCAATACCAACAGTTGGCAGAGCAGCTTGAGCAGCGGCACGGCCATGCTGCAGAGAAAGACCACGACCGCGATGCCCTGCATGCCACTCTCGTAGAGACCAAGCACCCCGCTCCAGACCGTATCCTGCGAGGTTTGCCCCAGCAGATTGAGCTGCATGATCGGCAGGAAATTGGCCGGCACATAGAGCAGCAACGCCGTTAGCACCAACGCCAGGCTACGTCGCACGACATGATGCCGATGACTGAACAACTCGTAACCACAACGTGGGCATTCAGCGCTTTCACCATCCTGCAGCACAGGTTTGCGCATCAGCAGATCGCATTCATGACAGGCGACCAGCTGCTCGACAGGCAAGGATGACAAGGACGGTTCGGGCGGAAAGTCAGACATGAAAGTCCCCTGCAGAATTCGCGCATTCTACCCGAGCGTAGCCAAACGCCGTCACGCCCGCAGGGTGCGCCGCGCGCACCTTCGTAACCGCGTCATTGTCGGTGCGCGCAGCGCACCCTACGCGCACTGTTTTCCCGCGCGCAAGAAGAAACCCCAGAGCTCTTTCGAGATCTGGGGTTTCGTATAGGAGCTTGACTATGATCTGGCCGGCATTCCGGTGGCCGGCGCTCCGGGACTCTCACCGCCACACTTTTCGCACATAGAAGAACGCCCTGTCTGGTTTCGTGATCTGGGCGTTCGTATAGGAGCTTGACGATGACCTACTCTCACATGGTGAAGCACCACACTACCATCGGCGATGCGTCGTTTCACTTCTGAGTTCGGGATGGGATCAGGTGGTTCCAACGCTCTATGGTCGTCAAGCAATTCGGTTGGGATGTCGCGGTTAGGCGCTATCCCTTGGATACGTGATAGAGGCTTTGTAGTTCTTGCAAATTTTCGGCTTTCTGTCGACTTCACCATCGACACCCTCTGCTGTGAGGGCAGATTGTTTGGGTGTTATATGGTCAAGCCTCACGGGCAATTAGTATGGGTTAGCTCAACGCCTCACAGCGCTTACACACCCCACCTATCAACGTCGTAGTCT
>NZ_FNJJ01000010.1 GCF_900104265.1 Ectopseudomonas guguanensis | reverse complement strand
CGCGAGCTTGCATAATCTTTGCGAAGTTGAAATTGGCGGCGTCTGACCTTTGCCTTTGCTTTTGCCTTTGCCCTTGCTCTTCAACTGCGATGGAACAGACGACGCCCAAGTCCCCTTCAGGAGGCCGAGTGGAATCACCGTGGAAGGGGTTGAGCGGCATGGATGCCGCGAGAGCCGTGATTGGCCAGGGATGGCCCTTCACGGCGTGCCCCTGTAGCGGTGATGGAGCGAGGGAACCCCGGCGCAGCCGGGGCCGGATGAACGGGGTGCCCTTCTCTTTGGTTACTTTCTCTTGGGCAAGCAAGAGAAAGTGACTCGCCCGTAAGGGGCGAAACCGAGACGAAAGATCGACACGCTAACGGATAGTGCCAAGTCATCGACAGCTAACATGTAATTGCCAGTCCGGTATCAAGCGCATCTTCCCCGCGAGAACGCGAAGAACCATAAAAAAGCCCCGAAGCATCGACTTCGGGGCTGAGGAGGGTCGGCAGGGCTGCCGACCGGGGGAGAGAAGCTTCAGGCCTGAGGCTGCCAGCCGCCACCCAGTGCCTTGTAGATCGCGACGATGCCGCTGTATAGCTCGACCTCGGCCGCGGCCTGGGCGTCTTCGGCGGCCAGGCGCTCACGCTCGGCGTCCAGCAGGACGAGGAAGTCCACCGTGCCCTCGCGATAACGGATCGCCGCCTGATCGGCAGCCGCGCGGCTGGCTTCCGCCTGGCGCACCAGGGAAACCAGGCGCTGCTGGCGTTTGGCGTAGTCGCTGAAGGCGTTTTCCGATTCCTCCAGCGCCAGCAGCACCTGCTGTTCGTACTGCGACAGCGCGCCGTCGGCCTCTGCCTCGGCGCCGCGCAGGCGTGCTCGTACGCTGCCCAGGTCGAAGGCCGCCCAGCTGATGCTCGGCGCTACACCCCAGGCGCGCGCGGCCGACGAACCCAGCTGCGAGCCGCGCCCGGCGGTAAAGCCGAGAAAGCCGGAGAGGCTGACCCGCGGGAACAGATCCGCCGTCGCCAGGCCGACCTCGGCCGTGGCCGCCGCCAGCTGCCGCTCGGCCGCCTGGATATCCGGGCGACGGCGCAGCAGTTCGCTCGGGTTGCCGATGGGCAAGGCCTTGGCGATCACCGGCAGGGGTTTGGGCGACAGGTCGATCTGCAGCTGTTCCGGGCGCTGGCCGAGCAGGGTGGCGATGCGGTTCTGCGCACGTACCTGCTGCGCCTGCAGTTGCGGCAGGCTGGCTTCGGTAGCGGCCAGGCGGGCATCGGCGCGCAGCACGTCGAGTTCGGTGCCGACGCCAGCGTCACGCAGCTGCTCGGTGATGGCGCGCGAATCCTGCTGGTTCTTCAGGTTCTCGCGGGCGATGCTTTCGCGCAGTTGCGCGCCACGCAGGGTGCCGTAGGCGTCGACCAGTTCGGCGATCAGGCTGACCTGCAACTGGTAGTAGTCGGCCTCGGCCACTTCGATGCGCGCTTCACTTGCTTCCAGTTGGCGCTGGATGCGGCCAAACAGGTCGAGCTCCCAGGCCATGTCGAGGCCCAGGTCGTAGCGTTCCTGACGGATGCGCTCGTCCGTGGTCGGCGGCTGCTGCGCCTTGCCGAACTCGCCACTGGCGCGGCTGGTGACGGTGGGCAGGCGGTCGTTGGCCACGTCATCGCGGATTGCCCGGGCCGCACGCAGGCGGTTGAAGGCCACGCGCAGCTCGCGGTTGTCCTGCAGCGAACGCTGCACCAGCTGGTTCAGCGTCGGGTCGTCGAACTGCTGCCACCAGGCGGCTTCGAAACGGCTGCGGTCGTAATCGGCCGCCTCCAGCGCGGCAATGCGCGCGGGGTCGGTCACGGGCGCTCGATAGTCCGGGCCGACGGCGCAGGCCGCCAGTGCCAGGGTCAGGAGAGCGGGGGCAAAGGCTTTCATGCATGCGACTCCTGCAGGCGGGCGGCTTTGCGGGCTTCGCGTTTTTCGACGAAGCCGCGGATCAGGACATAGAACACCGGAGTCAGCAGCAGACCGAAGAAGGTCACGCCGATCATCCCGGAGAACACCGCCACACCCATGGCATGGCGCATCTCGGCGCCCGCACCGCTGGACAGCACCAGCGGCACCACCGCCATGATGAAGGCGATGGAGGTCATCAGGATCGGGCGTAGACGCAGGCGGCAGGCTTCCAGCACCGCTGCGACGCGGTCGAGACCCTCTTCCTGCTTCTCCTTGGCGAACTCGACGATCAGGATGGCGTTCTTGCAGGCCAGGCCCACCAGCACGATCAGGCCGATCTGGGTAAAGATGTTGTTGTCCAGCCCGGCGATGATCACCCCGGTGATGGCGGTGAAGAGCACGATCGGCACGATCAGGATCACCGCCATTGGCAGGCTCCAGCTTTCGTACTGGGCGGCCAGCACCAGGAAGGCCAGCAGCACGCACAGCGGGAAGATGAAGATCGCGGTATTGCCGGCGAGGATCTGCTGGTAGGTCAGATCGGTCCACTCGAAGGTCATGCCGATCGGCAGTTCCTCATTGAGCAGCTTGGCGATGGCCGCTTCGGCCTGGCCCGAGCTGTAGCCCGGCGCGGCGGCACCGTTGATCTCGGCGGTGAGGAAGCCGTTGTAGTGCATCACCCGATCGGGACCTGCGCTGTCATCGACCTTGACGAAGGTCGACAGCGGCACCATTTCGCCACGGTTGTTGCGCACCTTGAGCTGGCCGATCTGCTCCGGCTCCAGACGGAACTGCTGGTCGGCCTGGACGTTGACCTGGTAGGTGCGGCCGAAGCGGTTGAAGTCGTTGGCGTACAGCGAGCCCAGGTACACCTGCAGGGTGTCGAAGATGTCGCTGATGGCCACGCCGTGGGTCTTGGCCTTTTCGCGGTCGATGGCGGCATCGACCTGCGGCACGTTGACCTGGTAGCTGGTGAACACCGACATCGGGTTCAGCTCCGGCAACTGGCGGGCCTTGTTGAGGATGTTCTGGGTCTGCGTGTACAGCTCTTCATAGCCGAGGTTGCCACGGTCCTGAATCTGCAGGCGGAAGCCACCGATGGTGCCGAGGCCCTGTACCGGCGGCGGCGGGAAGATGGCGAGGTAGGCCTCCTGAATCTCACCGAACTGGCCGTTGAGCTCGGCAGCAATGGCGCCGGCAGACATGTTTTCGTCCTTGCGCAGGCCGAAGTCCTTGAGCGTGACGAAAACGATGCCGCTGTTCGGGCTGTTGGTGAAACCGTTGATCGACAGACCGGGGAAGGCCACGGTGTTTTCCACGCCCGGATGCTTGCTGGCGATTTCGCTCATGCGCTTGATCACCGTTTCGGTGCGGTCGAGCGTCGCCGCGTCCGGCAGCTGGGCGAAGGCCACCAGGTACTGCTTGTCCTGCTGCGGCACGAAGCCGGTCGGGGTGCTGGAAAAGCCCAGGTAGCCGAGTACCAGCAGGCCGCCGTAGATCAGCATGGCGATGCTGCTGCCACGCAGCACGCGACGTACGGTGCCGACGTAACGGTTGCTGGCGCGCTCGAACATGCGGTTGAACGGGTTGAACAGCCAGCCGGCGAACAGCCTGTCGAGCAGGCGCGAGAAACCATCCTTCGGCGCGTGATGGTCCTTGAGCAGGATGGCGGCGAGGGCTGGCGACAGGGTCAGCGAGTTGATCGCCGAGATCACCGTGGAAATGGCGATGGTCAGGGCGAACTGCTGGTAGAACTGGCCCGAGAGACCGGAGATGAAGGCCGTCGGCACGAACACGGCGCACAGCACCAGAGCGGTGGCGACGATGGGGCCGGTCACCTCCTTCATGGCCTGGCGGGTGGCCTCGACCGGGGATTTGCCCAGGGCGATGTTGCGCTCGACGTTTTCCACCACGACGATGGCGTCGTCCACCACGATACCGATGGCCAGCACCAGGCCGAACAGCGACAGGGCGTTGAGCGAGAAGCCGAACATGTGCATGACCGCGAAGGTGCCGATCAAGGAAACCGGTACGGCAGCCAGGGGGATGATCGAGGCGCGCCAGGTCTGCAGGAACAGCACCACCACCAGCACCACCAGCACCACGGCTTCGAGCAGGGTGTGCACCACCGCCTCGATGGAGCCACGGACGAAGATGGTCGGGTCATACACCACTTCGTAGTCCATGCCCTGCGGGAAGGACTTCTTCAGTTCGGCCATGCGCTCGCGCACCGAGTCGGAAATCTCGATGGCGTTGGAGCCGGGGCGCTGGAATACCGGGATGGCCACGGCCGGCTGGTTGTTCAGCAGCGAGCGCAGGGCGTACTGGTTGGAGCCCAGCTCGACGCGGGCGATGTCGCGCAGACGGGTAATCTCGCCGTTGTCGCCGACGCGGATGATGATGTTCTCGAACTCTTCCTCGGAAACCAGGCGGCCCTGGGCGTTGATCGACAGCTGGAAGCTGTTGCCGGCATCGGAAGGCGGCGCGCCGAGTGCACCGGCGGCGACCTGACGGTTCTGTTCGCGAATGGCGGTGACCACGTCTGTGGCGGTGAGCCCGCGCGAGGCTACCTTGTTCGGGTCGAGCCAGACGCGCAGCGAGTAGTTGCCCATGCCGAACAGCTGCACGTCGCCAACGCCGTCCAGGCGCGCCAGCTCGTCCTTGACGTTGAGCGCGGCGTAGTTGGACAGGTAGAGCATGTCGTAGCGCTGATCCGGCGAGGTCAGGTGCACCACCATGGTCAGGTCCGGGGAGGCCTTGTCCACGGTCACGCCGAGACGCTGCACTTCGGTGGGCAGAGTCGGCATGGTGCGGGTGACGCGGTTCTGCACCTGCACCTGGGCATTATCCAGGTCGGTGCCGAGGGCGAAGGTCACGGTCAGCGTCAGGCGGCCGTCGATGGTCGACTGCGACGACATGTAGAGCATGCCCTCGACGCCGACGATGGCCTGCTCCAGCGGCGAGGCGACGGTTTCACCGATCACCTTGGGGTTGGCACCGGGGAAATCGGCACGCACCACGACGGTGGGCGGCACCACTTCCGGGTATTCGCTGATCGGCAGCTGGAACAGCGAGATGGCGCCGCCGATCAGGATCAGCAGCGACAGCACCGCGGCGAAGATCGGCCGCTGGATGAAGAATTGCGAGAAATTCATGGGTCTTTCCTCTGGGCGCGGGCTGGATCAGCCGCGCGGCGAGCGAGCTTCGATTTTTTCGGCGGCGATACGCGGGGCCTGGCTGCCGTCGACGGCCTGGCGCATGCGGGCCAGCTGTTCGAGAGTGCTGTCATCGGCCATGGACACCAGCTGCGGGTCGACGGTGGCGCCAGGCATGGCGCGCTGCAGGCCGTTGACCACGATCTTCTCGCCCTTGCTCAGGCCGCTACGGACGATGCGCAGGCCTTCGAGCTTCGGCCCCAGTTCGATGGAGCGATAGGCCACGGCATTGTCCTCGCCCAGCACCAGCACGTACTTCTTGCCCAGATCGGTGCCGACCGCTTCGTCCTTGATCAGGGTGGCGGCGTAGGGCTTGCTGCCCACCAGCTTCAGGCGCGCGTACAGGCCGGGGGTGAAGCGACCGTCCTGGTTGTCGAACACGGCGCGACCACGAATGGTGCCGGTGCGCGGGTTGACCTGGTTGTCGAGAAAGTCCAGCTGGCCCAGGTGCGGGTGGCCGGCTTCATCGGACAGGCCCAGGTACACCGGGCTGGCGCCACGGGCGTCGGCACCGGACTCGCGGGCCAATTGCACGTACTTGAGGAAGGCACGCTCGTCGGCATCGAAGTAGGCGTAGACCTTGTCGGTGGAGACCACCGAGGTCAGCAGGCTTTCGCCGGCGCCGACCAGGTTGCCTTCGGTGATCTCGGCGCGGCTGACGCGACCGTCGATGGGCGCCGTGATGCGGGTGAAGCTGAGGTTGAGGCGGGCGTTTTCCAGCTCGGCGGCGATGGCTGCTACCTGAGCCTGGGCTTCGGTGGCGGCGCTGGCACGAGCATCGGCCAGTTCCGCGGAGATGGCGTTGCTCTGCCGCAGGCGTTCGCCGCGGCGGGCTTCGTTGGCGGCGCGCGCCTGGTTGGCACGGGCCTGCTGCAGCTGGGCTTCGAGGCGCTTGACCTCGGCCTGGAACGGACGCGGATCGATCTGGAACAACAGATCGCCTTTCTTCACCAGGGCACCTTCGTTAAAGGCAACGCGGTCGATGTAACCGGAGACGCGCGGGCGGATTTCGACGGATTGCGGCGCTTCGAGACGCCCGGTGAACTCATCCCATTCGTTGACCGGCTGCTCGATCACCTCGGCCACGCTGACCTTGGGTGCCGGCATCTGTACCTGGGTCTGCGCTGCCTGTTCGCAACCGCTGAGAGCGAGGGCTCCGGCGAGGGCGAGGGGGAATATCCAGATGTTCTTGTGACGCTGTTCCATGGGTGACTCCGCCAGACGGATTTGTGGATGGGCGGAGTCTGCTGCGCGGCATGGCCAGCGACGAATCGAATGCCATGAAATTGAATATCAGCGTTAATGATTATTGGCAGCTCATGGCGATGCCGCAGGCCGCTGTGCCAGCCGGAGCGTGGATGGCGCCAGCGCCGAGCACCGTGGCAAAAATGCTAACGCAATAGTCGGATTCGATAAGAAATCGTTGGTTCCAGCCGAAAACGATAACGAACGGGTGCCAGCACGCCCGATGAGCGGCGTGCGGCAGGGCGCTTACAGGCTGTCCGGATCGCCGCAGAACATCTGGATGCGCGAGCGCAGCCAGCGTTCGGCCGGGTCGTTGTCCTGGGCACCGCGCCAGGCCATGTGCAACTCGAAGGAAGGCGTTTCCAGCGGAAGTTCCTCGGCGCGCAGGCCGCCGGCCGCGGTCAGGGCCGCTGCCGTGTAGTCCGGCACGCTTGCAACGATGTCGGTTTCCGCCAGCAGGCTGGCCAGGCCGTTGAACTGCGGTACCGCCAGTACCACATGGCGTTTGCAGCCGACCTTCTCCAGTTCCTCGTCGATGAAGCCGGTGAGGTCCCCTGCGTAGGACACCAGGGCATGGGGGCGAGCGCAGTAGTCCTCGAGGCTCAGCGCGCCGGGAACGGTGTCGGCGCGCAGCAGCTTGGCCTTGCTGCGGCGCAATACCTTGCGCTTGGCATTGGCCGGCAGTTCCTCGGTGTAGGCCACGCCCACGGAGATTTCCCCGGAAGCGAGCAGCCCGGGCATCATCAGGTAGTTGGTCCGGCGAATCACCAGCACCACGCCGGGCGCCTCGGCGCGCAGGCGGCGAAGGAGGGCGGGGAGCAGGGCGAATTCCACATCATCGGACAGGCCGATGCGAAACACCGCCTTGCTGGTGGCCGGGTCGAAGTCGGCGGCGCGGCTGACGGCGGTGGAAATCGAGTCCAGCGCCGGCGAGAGCAGGGCGAAGATTTCCTGCGCGCGCGGCGTCGGCTCCATGCTGCGGCCGGTACGCACGAACAGCGGGTCGTCGAACAGGGTGCGCAGGCGGGCGAGTGCGGCGCTGATGGCCGGCTGGCCGAGGAACAGCTTCTCTGCGGCCCGGGTCACGCTGCGCTCGTGCATCAGGGTTTCGAAGACGATCAGCAGGTTGAGGTCGAGGCGACGCAGGTCGTTGCGGTTCATCCGAATACCATCCGAGGGATACGGGCCTTGTCAGCACGGCGTGGCAATGAGAGCCTTTGCCCGGGCAATAGTACGGGCAGTGTGTGGCGGATTGAAAGACGCCGAATCACTGACAGGCATGAAGACTATCGATAGAGTCTGATAGTGTCGCCGCCGCACAGCGGATAGAGTCCACAGTCATTGAAGTGTTAATCCGCGATCAAGCTCGAGGTAAACGATGTCCCGCATGATCCGTTTTCATAAGTTCGGCGATGCCGATGTGCTCCAGTACGAGGAGGTTCCCACGCCCGTGCCCGGCCCGGGTGAGGTGCTGGTGCGCGTGCAGGCCGTCGGCCTGGGCTGGAAAGACGTGCTGTGGCGGCAGAACCTGGCTGCCGAGCAGGCCAAGCTTCCGTCGGGCATCGGCTTCGAACTGGCCGGCAGCGTGGCCGCGCTGGGCGAAGGCGTCAGCGACTTCGAAGTCGGCATGGCCGTGGCCGGCTTTCCGGCTGCCACGCCGAACCGTTATCCGACCTGGGGCGATCTGGTACTGATGCCCAGCCACGCCCTGACCCGTTACCCCGAGGTGCTCAGCCCGGTCGAAGCCAGCGTGCATTACAACAGCCTGCTGTTCGGTTACCTGGCGCTGGTCGACCTGGCGCACCTCAAACCCGGTCAGCACGTGCTGATCACCGAGGCCAGCCACTGCATCGCGCCGCAGACCGTGCAACTGGCCAAGGCGCTGGGTGCCAAGGTGATCGCATCCACCGGCTCGGCCGATGATCGCGAGTTTCTGCGCGGGCTCGGCGCCGACAAGGTGATCGTGACCGAGGAGCAGGACCTGGTGCTGGAAGTCGAGCGTTATACCGAAGGCAAGGGCGTCGAGGTGATTCTCGACCAGTGCGCCGGCCCGCAGATGAAGCTGTTGGGCGATATCGCCGCGCCGCGCGGCAAGCTGATCCTGTACGGGATCAACGGCGGCAACGACACGGCGTTCCCGGCCTGTGCGGCATTCAAGAAACACCTGCAGTTCTACCGTCACTGCGTGCTGGACTTCACCGGCTGCCCGGAGCTGGGCATCGAGCCCAACAACGAGGCGGTGCAGCGCGCGCTTACCCACATCAACCAGATGACCGCCGACCGCCTGCTGACGCCGGTGATCGACAAGGTGTTCGCCTTCGATGACTTCGTTGCCGCTCACCGCTACATGGAAACCTGCCCGAATCGTGGGCGAGTGGCGCTGCAACTGGCCACGGATTAAAGTCCGTGGCCTTGCGGTCGCTATATCCAGCAAGCCTACCGTTCGTTCAAGGATCGTTTCATGAGTCTCGTCACCGGTGACGCGCTATCGCTGTTGTTGTTTCGTCTGCATAGCGGCAGGTTGCTGGGGATCAACCTGCTCAAGGTCAACGAGATCATTCCTTGTCCGCCCCTGACCAAGCTGCCCAATCGCCATCCGCACGTGCGCGGCATCGCCACGCTGCGTGGTTCGGCACTGACGGTGATCGACTTGGCGCGAGCCATCGGCGAGCGTGGTGCGGCGGATGCGGACGACGGCTGTCTGATCGTCACGGAGCTGAGCCGCTCGCGTCAGGGCCTGCACGTGAAAAACGTCGAACGCATCGTGCAATGCTCCACCCGTGACGTGCGCCCGCCACCCGCGGGTGCCGGCAACCGCGCCTTCATCACCGGGGTGACGCAGATCGATGGCGCCATCGTGCAGATCCTCGATATCGAGAAGGTGCTGCACGACATCGCACCGGCGCTCGACGAGGCGCCTCTCGACGGCCTGCTCGAGAGCAAGGACCAGCAACTGCTGCAGGGGCGCCGAGTGCTGCTGGTGGACGACTCCCAGGTAGCGCTGCAGCAGACCCTCAACGTGCTGCGCCAGCTCGGCCTCGACTGCACGGCCGTGCGCAGCGCCCAGGCGGCCCTGCAGCAGCTGCATGACTATCAGCAGGCCGAGATGCCGTTCGAGTTGCTGGTGTCGGATATCGAGATGCCGGAGATGGACGGCTATAACCTGGTGCGGGAGATCCGCCGCAGCGCCGATATCGCCGCCACCTACGTGCTGCTGCATACCTCGCTGGACAGCACCATGAATACCGAAAAGGCCCGCTCGGTGGGCGCCAACGCGGTGCTGACCAAGTTCTCCTCGGTGGACCTGACCCAGGCACTGCTGGACGCCTTCCGGCAGATGGACGGACGCCCCTGAGCAGGACGAGCAAGCGCAGGCAGGCAAGGCATCCGTGATGTGATGCGGATCATGAAGGTTCTCACTTCGCTGTGAATACAGTTGGAATTTCTATCGATTGAGCTGTCTATCAATCGACGACGGTTTGCGCCCTGGTGGGCTGCGGCCGTATCGACATTTCCAACTAGAAAATCTTCAGGTCACTGCGAAAATGGATGTTCTCTCCGAGTTCTTCGAGCGCACTAGCCTGCAAGGGCGACTGTTATTCGCCGGCCCGGTAGACGGTACCCTGCTGCTGGACAAGCCACCCGGCATGGCCTTCATTCACGTGATCGAGCGCGGTGCACTGGACATGGTGCACTCCGACAAACCGCGTATCGCGATCAGCCAACCCAGCGTGCTGTTCTGTCCCAGCTGCTGCTGCTATAAGCTGCGCGCGCACGAGCCAGGCGGCGTGAACCTGATCTGCGCCTCGTTCCAGTTCGGCCGTTACGGGCAGCAGCCATTCGAGCTGGGCCTGGAGGAAACCCTGGTGTTTCCGCTGAGCGCCCTGGAGCAGCTGGGGCCGGTGATCGGCTCGCTGGTCAACGAGTTCCGCACGCCAGCCCCTGGACGCAGCAAGGCGCTCAACCTGCTGTTCGAGTACGTCTTCGTGCTGCTGGTGCGGCGTGCGGTGAACGAGGGCCGTATCACCAGCGGTCTGCTCTACGCCCTGCAGGACAGCCAGTTGGGCCCGGCGCTGATCTGCATTCACCAGGAGCCGCATTTGCCCTGGAGCGTCGAACGTCTGGCCGAACTGGCCAACATGTCGCGCACCAAGTTCGCCGCGCTGTTCAACGAGGTCATGGACATGACGCCAATGGCCTATGTCACGGCCTGGCGCATGAAGGTGGCGCAGGATCTGCTGCGCGAAGGCAAGCCGATCAAGGTGATTGCCGATGCGGTCGGCTACGGATCGCAGGCGTCGTTCTCGCGCAGTTTCGCCCAGCAGGTAGGGCAACCGCCCGGGGAATGGCTGCGCGGTGAAGGGCAGATCATGCCGGCGAAGCTGCAGGTGCAGATCTACCGTGACGAGCCTCAGGCCCAGGGCGGCTGACGCCCCGGGCCTTATTCATCGCTCAGGCCACGACGGGAATCAGCGGGTCGGCTGCGGCCAGGGCGATGTCGCGCGTGGCCTGCGGCGGGTAGATCCACTGCGTGTTGATCTGGGTTTTCAGCTCCTTGGCTTCCTTGCCGGTCAGTACCACCTTGCGCTCCCAGCCCTCGCTGAACACCGCGCCCCAGGCGCCCAGATCGAGGCAGGTGACGTACTTGGGCTGGCTGTAGGGAAGCGGCTGTACACCGAGCAGATCGGCTGCGGCGTTGTTGCCGGCTGAGCGGCCCAGGGCGATGGCGTGCTGGCAGGTCATCAGCGCGTGGTTGCCCAGCTCATCCACCGCTGCGTAAGCCGTATCGCCGGTGGCGTAGATGGCGTCCTGACCCAGTACCCTGAGGTGACGATCCACGTGCAGGCGGCCAAAGGCGTCGCGCTCGCCGTCGATCTGCTGGGTCAGCGGCGAGGCCTTCACGCCGACGGTCCAGACCACGGTGCTGGCTTCGATTCGCTCGCCGTTGTCGAGTTGCACACCCTGTTCATCGACCCTCGATACCGGGCTGCCAAGCTTCCAGGTCACCCCGAGCGTATCGCTGGCCTCGGCGATCACCGCGGCGATCTGCTCGCCCATGACGCTGCCGAGCTGCGTTGCCATGTCGACGACCATGACGCGAATATCGACCTCGTGACCGAGAATGGCGCGCAGGCGTGCCGGCATTTCCATGGCCGTTTCGATCCCGGTGAAACCACCGCCCACCACTACCAGGGTATTGCGCGCCGGGCTGCCTGGCCGATGACGCAGGCCTTGCAGATGCGCTTCGAGCTGCTGCGCGGACTCCAGGCTGTCGACGTCGAAGGCGAACCGGTCGATGCCGGCCAGCGGCGGGCGGGCGACCTGGCTGCCCGAAGCGAGGATCAGCCGATCATAAGCCAGGGTCGACTGCTCGCCTGAGGCGCTGCGGTAGAACACCAGCCTGTTCTGCGCATCGATACGGGTGGCGCAGCCCTGCACGAACTGCACGCCGACCGCGTCGAACAGCGGGCCGAGCGGGGCTACGGTGGTCGTCAGGTCGGCTTCATAAAAGCGCGGGCGCACGCGCAGCTCGGCTTGTGGGGCGAGCAGGGTGACGCCGATGTCCAGGCGCTGATGCCGGTCCAGCAGGCGCATGGCGCTCAGTGCGCTCCACATGCCGCCGAAGCCGGCGCCGATGATCAGGATTCGCTGTGTCATGTCGTGGTTATCCGTAGTGAGGTAGGGATCGTTGGCTGACTACGGAGTGGATTTTGTCGCTGGCTTGGATCAGGGGATTGATCCAATATTCGCCTAAATGAATGATCCACTTTGGAGCTGACATGCCACTCGAAAAAGCTGCCCCGCAAGTGCTCTTTCTGCCGTTGGGAACCCCGGAGGCCGGGGTCAGCCTGCAGGGTTGGCTGTATGAGTCGCTGCGCGGCGCCATTCTCGGCGGGCGTCTGCCGGCTGGTAGCAAGCTGCCCAGTACCCGGGCCATGGCCGAGCACTATGGCCTTGCGCGCGGAACGGTGCAGGCGGCTTATCAGCAGCTGCTCTCCGAGGGCTATCTGCAGGCGCGGACCGGCAGCGGTACGCGCGTCAGCGAGGTACTACCGGATCCGACCCTGAATGCCGGCTACGTGCGGCGCAAGGTGGTTGCCAAAAGCGTGGAGCAACGTGTTGCTCCACGGACGCCATGGCTGAGCAAGCTGGCCGAGATCGAGCCGATCTTCTCCCGGCGTGCTGCGCCTGGCGGTCTGCTTCCGTTCTTTCCGCATCGAGGAGACATCAAGGCCTTTCCCATCGACCTGTGGCGCAAGCTGCATACGCAACAGCTGCGCAGTTCACGGCTGTCGCTGTTGCTCGACGCCGACCCGGCAGGCTTGCCCGCGCTACGCGAGGCCATCGCCGGCTACCTCGCCATTGCCCGCGGCGTGCAGGTCTCGGCGCAGCACATCGTGGTGCTCGGCAGCGTGCAGCAGGGCCTGGATATCTGCCTGCGCCTGCTCGCTCCGGGCGACTCGCAGGTATGGATGGAAGACCCTGGCTACCCCGGCGCCAGGCAGCTGATGGAGATTTCCGGCGTGAACCGTGTGGAGGTGCCGGTAGACCGCTGCGGCCTCAGGGTGGAGGAGGGGCTGCGTCTGGCGCCGGGCGCTCGCCTGGCCTATGTCACACCGTCACGTCAGGCACCGCTGGGCGGCGAGCTGTCGCCGGCCCGGCGTCTGGCCTTGCTGCGCTGGGCAGCGGAGCAGGGCAGCTACATCTTCGAGGATGACTACGACAGCGAGTACCGCTTTATCGCCAAGCCCATTCCGGCGCTGCGTTCGATGGCGGGTGCCGAGCAGTCGGTGATTCTCGCCGGCACCTTCAGCAAGCTGCTGTTCCCCTCGATTCGCCTGGCCTATCTGGTGCTGCCCGAGCATCTGATCGAGCCTTTCACCCGCGCCGCGGCACTGATGTCGCGGCATGCCAACAGCCTGGCTCAGGCAGTACTGGCCGATTTCATCGACGAGGGGCATTTCGACCGCCACGTGCGACGCATGCGCAAGCTCTACACGTCGCGTGCCGAGGCCTTTGCCGAGGCGGCGCACAGGCACTGGCAGGGGCTGATCGAGGTGCCAGAAATTCGTGCGGGCATGGATATCGCCTGCCGCCTGCTGGTGGGGAACGAGCAGGACGCTTTCGCCCGCTTGCGAGCAGCCGGCGTCGACGCGCTGCCCCTGGCCAGTTACCGCGTGGCCCCGCGTGATCCGGGACTGGTGATGGGCTTTGCGCCCTACGAGGAGCGGGCCATCGATGAAGCGGCCCGAGCCGTTGCTCGGGCCTTGCGCAACTGAGTGAACGCGGCCCCGGAGCAATCCGGGGCCGCGGCCATCAGAGGATGCTCAGCGGGTATTCGACGAACGCGCGAATCTCGTTGAGATCCGGCCCTACGTCGGTGCTGGAGCGGTAGATGGAGTTACGCAGGCGCAGGTGCAGATCCTTGGCTGCACCACTCTGGATGGTGTAACCGATCTGGTTGAAGACCTCGCGTTCGGTGCCGTTGTTGTCACTGCCGGTATCGATGTTGTCACCGCGCACGTAGGCGAACTTGTAGCGCAGGCCCGGAACGCCGTACTGGGCGAAATCCAGCTCGTAGCTGGCTTGCCAGGAGCGCTCGTCCTTCAGGTTGAAGTCCGAGTAATAGGAGTTGGCCAGGTAGATGCTGGCGCCGCCATCGCCATAGTCATAGGCGAAGCCGGCATCGCCGGTGTTGCGCTGGTGGGCGAGGATGAAGGCGTGGGCACCGATGCTGTACTTGGCTGCCAGGCTCCAGATGGTGTTGCGATCGCCCTGGCCATCGCCGCCGAGATCGATTGCGGCTGTCGAGCCGGTGTCGTACTTGGTGCGATAGAGGTTGAAGTCGAAATTGAGCGCCTGATCGGCCGCCAGCGCCAGGCTGTAATTGAGGTTGGCGTAGTAGCGCTTGTACATGTCCTCGAGATCGGCGTGATAGACCGCCAGGCTCAGGTCATCGCTGACGGCGTAGCTGCCGCCGAGCACGTCGATGCTCTTGAGGCGGTTGGGGTCGCGCGCCGAGTCGCCCATCGGGCTGTCGGCAGTGAAGCGGCCGGCATTCAGTTCCAGCCCCTCGATCTCGTTACTGGTCACCAGCGTGCCGGTGAAGGACTGCGGCAGCAGGCGGCTGTCGTCATGAGCCAGCACCGGCAGGGAAGGGAACTGGTTGCCGTACCTGATCACGGTGTTGGAGACGCGCAGCTTCACCGCGCCACCGGCCTGGGAAAGCTCATCGACCGGATGGCCGTCATCGTAGGTGTCGAAGAAGGCGCGATAGTTGCGGCCACGACCGCTGTCGAGCTTGACCCCGAGCAGGCCGAAGGCATCGACGCCGAAACCGACGGTGCCCTGGGTGAAGCCGGACTCGAAGGTGGCGATAAAGCCCTGGCCCCAGGTCTTGGCGTCGTTGGTGTTGTCCTTGTAATCGCGGTTGAAGTAGGCGTTGCGCAGCAACAGATCGAGGTTGGCGTCCTCGATGAACCCCTTGGCTTCGGACTGGCTGCTGGCGTGCGCCAACTGCCCGCCCAGCGCGAGGCTGCAAGCCAGCGCGAGACAATGCTTCTTGTACATGGTTGCTCCCGGTGTTGGTGTGCTGTTCTGAACGTGCCTCACAGCGAGGTGAGGCCCGGCCCAGAGGGCGCGCCTAGAGTTATCACCCGGCCTGTCGATGCACTATTCGAGCGGATTGATGACCACTATCAACCACTTCAATGCGCTGTTGCGGGCGTTCGGCGATAGGCTTCTCGCCGATGAAGATTCCAGGGGCGGTGGCTTTGCAACACTCACCGAAGCTCTCGCCTTGGCTCCACTTCATCTCCTTTGGTTAAGACGACTTGTGGCCGCCTGGTGATCCAGTGCGGCCTTTTTTCGTCTTTTCCGGTCCGCCGCGCGTCGGTGTCAGCCAACCTCATACTCGGTACGTTCGCCCCGGGGTATGCGCTTCTGATCGCTGCTGCAGGATGCATTGCCTGGGAGGAATCAGGTGCGGTGGTTGAGGCGTTTGGCCAGACGGTCGCCGCTGAACTGGATCAGGCTGACCAGCACCACCAGGGCGACGATCACGGTGAGCATCACCTGGCTGTCGAAGCGCTGGTAACCGTAGCGGTAGGCCAGGTCGCCAAGCCCGCCGGCACCGATGGCGCCGGCCATGGCCGAGGAATTGATCATGGTCACCAGGGTGATGGTGAAACCGCCGACGATGCCCGGCAGGGCCTCGGGTAGCAGCACGTGCCAGACGATATGCCAGCGCCGGCAGCCCATGGCCTGAGCCGCTTCGATCAGACCGTGGTCAACCTCGCGCAGGCTGACTTCGGCGATACGCGCGAAGAACGGCGTGGCAGCGATGGTCAGCGGCACCACGGCGGCCCAGACGCCATAGGTGGTGCCGACGATCAGGCGGGTGAAGGGGATCAGCGCCACCATCAGGATCAGGAACGGGATCGAGCGGAACAGGTTGACGATGGCGCCCAGCACCTGGTTAAGCCGCGGCGCCTCGAAGATGCCGCCCTTGCTGCTGGTGACCAGGAACACCGCCAGCGGAATGCCGGCCAGCAGCGCCAGCAGCGACGAGACGCCGACCATCAGCAGGGTATCGAGCAGGCCTTGCCAGAGGCGTTCAAGCAGCAGTGACATAACCCAGTACCTCCAGGTGATCGGCCAGCGGCCGCAGGTTGTCGAGCAGGGTGGGGTGGTCGAACGGCGACTGGTCGACGGCGAGGATCAGGTGGCCCACCGCATGGCCCTGGATCTGCTCCAGGCTGGCGTCGAGCAGCGTCACGCGGCCGCCCAGTGCCGCGCCGATGGCCGGCAGGTCCGGCTCCAGGCCGCTGCCGGTGAAGTGCAGGCGCAGGATCAGATCGTCCTCAGGGCTCGCGCGCTCGCTGTGCAGGCGTTCCTGCAGACGCGCCGGCAGGGCATGCTGCAGTGGCGCGAGCAGGGTGCGCGTCACCTCGTGGCGGGGAGAGCCGAACACCCGCCACACCGGCCCCTGCTCGACCACTTCACCATGCTCCAGCACCACCACGCGGTCGCAGATCTCGCGAATTACCGCCATCTCGTGGGTGATCAGCACCACGGTGAGGTTCAGGCGCTGGTTGATCTCGCGCAGCAGGCCGAGGATCGACTGGGTGGTTTCCGGGTCCAGCGCGCTGGTGGCCTCGTCGCACAGCAGTATCTGCGGGTCGTGCACCAGGGCGCGGGCGATGCCCACGCGCTGTTTCTGCCCGCCGGACAGCTGCGCCGGGTAGGCCGCGTGCTTGTTTTCCAGACCGACCAGTTCGAGCAGTTCGCGCACCTTGCGCTGGCGCGCTTCGCGCGGCACGCCGGCCACCTTCAGCGGCAGCTCGACGTTCTGCCACACGGTCTTGGCCGACATCAGGTTGAAGTGCTGGAAGATCATGCCGATGCGCCGGCGCAGGGCGACCAGTCGATCCTCGTCGTACAGGGCGATGTCGATGCCGTCGATCAGCACCCGACCGCTGGAGGGTTGCTCCAGGCGGTTGATGGTGCGCAGCAGCGAGGACTTGCCCGCGCCGCTGCGGCCGATGATGCCGAACACTTCACCACGGGCGATGGCCAGGTCGATGTCGCGCAGCGCCTGTACCGGGCCGTGGGCGCCCTCGTAGGTCTTGCCCAGATTGTCGAAGCACAGGTGCGCGTCGAGGTGCTGGCTGGCCTGTGCAGCCTGCTGCAGATGAGGATCGAAGCCGCTCATCTCAGCTTTCCCAACCCGGCTGATAGAGATTGCCGTGAGCCTTGTCCAGGGCCGCGCGCACGGCCGGGGAGTGCTGGTAGATGTCGATGAACTTGAGCAGGCGGGCATCCTTGGCCTTGGCCGGCTGGGTGACGAACTGGATGATGTACTCGGGATTGTCCAGGCCGTCGAACAGCAGTGCGGAGGCCGGATCGAAGGTCTTGGCCAGGCGGATGTAGGCCGGATAGCCCTGGACCACGTCGACTTCCTCGTAGGCGCGTACCAACTGCACGGCTTCCAGCTCGATAATGCGGAGGTTCTTCGGGTTGGCGGTGATGTCCTGCAGAGTGGCCTTATAGCCGACGTCCGGTTTCAGTTCGATCAGCCCGGCCTTGCGCAGCAGTTGCAGGCCACGTCCGCCATTGATCGGGTCGTTGGCGATGGCCACCTTGGCGCCGTCCGGCAGGGTGGAGAAGTCCTTGTGCTTCTTCGAGTACAGGCCGACGTTGTTGAGCACGCCGCGTGCTACCGGCACCAGGTCATAGCCGCCTTCGGACTTGGCGTTTTCCAGGAAGGGGATGTGCTGGAAGTAGTTCACGTCGATGTCGCCGTTGGCCAGGCTGACGTTGGGCGCGATCCAGTCGGTGAATTCGATCAGTTCGACTTCCAGGCCCTGTTTCTTCGCCTCGGCCACCGCCACTTCGAGCGGCGGGGCGAAGGCGGCGGTGGTGCCGAGTTTCAGGGCCGGTTCGGCCAGCGCCAGGCTGCTGGCGGCGAGCAGGGTGCCGAGGGTCAGGGTTTTCAGGGTCTTGAGCATGATGGCGTCCTTGTGGTGGGTCAGAGCAGGCTCAGCGCGTTGTGGCTGAGGCCTCGCAATTCGTTGGCGGTGCTGTGCGGGTGTTGCAGACGGCCGGGGTCGCGCCAGGCCGCGCCGGGGTGATCGGCGGGCAGCCGTGGGCCCTGGCCGAACAGCTTGTGGCGCAGGGTGCCGTCTGCGTAGGTGGTCTTGTAGCGGCCGCGGCGTTGCAGCTCGGGCACCACCAGATCGATGAAGTCGGCGTAGCTTTCCGGGGTGACGATGCGCGTCAGGTTGAAACCGTCCAGGCCGGTGGCGTCGATCCAGGCGATCAGTTGTTCGGCCACTTGCTCGGGCGAGCCGACCACCAGGGGGTAGCGACCGCCGAGGGCGTGCTGTTGCAGCAGGCGGCGCTTGGTCCAGCCGCTGAAGGTCTTGACCACCGACTCGATGGCATTGGTCTTGCGCGGCTGGATCGGCTCGTCCAGGCCGAAGGCGGCCAGGTCGATACCGGTGGAGCTGGAGAAATGCGCGATGCCGGCTTCCGGGCTGGCGTAGCGCAGGTACTCGGCGTGCTTGTCGCGGGCCTTTGCCTCGGTCGGTGCGACGATCACGGCGATGCCCATGAACACCTTGATGGCCTCGGCCGTGCGACCGGCCGCCACGGCGCTGGCGCGCACCTTGTCGACCTGGGCGCGCACCGCCGCGTGATCGTTGCCGCCGATGAACACGCACTCGGCATGCTCGCCGGCAAAGCGCAGGCCGCGTGGTGACGAGCCGGCCTGGAACAGCAGCGGCGTGCGCTGCGGCGACGGCTGGCTGAGGTGATAGCCCTCGACCTGATAGAACTCGCCCTGGTGGCGTACCTTGTGCACCTTGCCCGGCTGGGCGTAGACGCGCCGCTCGCGGTCGGCCAGCACGGCATCGTCCTGCCAGCTGCCTTCGAGCAGTTTGTAGAGTACTTCCAGGTACTCGTCGGCCTGGTCGTAGCGGCGGTCGTGCTCGACCTGCTGCGGGCGGCCCATGGCCTTGGCCGCGCTGTCCAGGTAGCCGGTGACGATATTCCAGCCGATGCGCCCTTGAGTGAGATGGTCGAGGGTCGAAAGGCGCCGGGCGAAGGTGTAGGGCGCCTCGTAGCTGAGGTTGGCGGTCACGCCGAAACCCAGATTGCGGGTCACGCCGGCCATGGCCGAAACCAGCAGCAAGGGATCGTTGACCGGTAGCTGGATGGCTTCCTGCAGCGGCAGGTCGATGCCGTTCTGGTAGACGTCGTAGACGCCGAGGATGTCGGCGATGAACAGCCCGTCGAACAGCCCGCGTTCGAGCAACTGGGCCAGTTCCGTCCAGTAGCTCAACTGGTTGAACTCCGTCGAGCGGTCGCGCGGGTGCGTCCACAGGCCGTGATGGATGTGCCCGACGCAGTTCATGTTGAAGGCGTTGAGGAGGATTTCCCTGGCCATCAGATGGTCCCCCGGCGCGGTGGCAGGCGCTCGTTGAGCACGTAATCGCCGATGGCGTGGTACTTCCAGCGCACCGGGTCGTGCAGGGTGTGGGTACGTGCGTTGCGCCAGTGGCGGTCGAGGCCGTATTCGGCCAGGGTGGCGCGGCTGCCAGAGAGTTCCAGCAGCTTGCTGGCAATCAGCAGCGAGACTTCGGTGCTGATGGCGCGGGCTTCGGCCACGGCGATCGAGGCAGCGGCCACGCTCTGTTCGTCCGGCGCGGCCTGGGCGCGATCGACGAATTCGCCGGCTCGCTCCAGCAGCGCTTCGGTAGCATGCAGGCGGATCACCAGACGGCCGATTTCCTGCTGGGTCAGCGGGTCATCGCTGGCCTTGTCGATGCCGGCGTCGATCCACGGACGCGACTTGTGCCGGACGAACTGCAGCAGATCTTCGTAGGCGGCGCGGGCGATGCCGGTGTCGATAGCCGCATGCAGCAGCTGGGCGAAGGGGCCGACGGTGGTCGGACGGTCGAAGGCGCTCTGAAACGGCACCACGTCATCGGCGGCCACCGGCACGTTGTCCAGCAGCACCGAGCCGCTGCCGGTGGTGCGCTGGCCGAAGCCGCTCCAGTCATCGATCACCTGCAGGCCGGGCGCCTGGCGCGGGATGAAGGCCAGTTGGCCATTGCCGTGCTCGTCCACCGCCAGGGTGGGGATACGCTGCGCATACAGCGCGCCGGTGGCGTAGAACTTGCGCCCGTTGACGCGGTAGTGCTCGCCGTCGCGGCTCAGACGCGTGTTGCGATCCAGTGCGGTCTTGGTGCCGAGTTCGGCCAGGGCGTTGCCGAAGCGCCGGCCTGCCAGCACCTCGCCATAGAGGCGGCGCTGCTGCGCTTCGCTGCCGTTGATGCGCAGCACTTCCAGGGCATAGAAGTGGTTCTGCGGAATCTGCCCGAGCGAGGCATCGGCCTGGGCAATGCGGGCGATGACCTTGGCCAGGGTGACGCTGGAAACGCCCGCGCCGCCAAAGGCCTTGGGTACGCTGATGGCCCACAGGCCTGAATGGCTGAACAGTTCCAGCTCAGCGTGCGGCAGGCGCCGTTCGCGGTCGCGTTCGGCGCTGCCGGGGGCCAGTACCTCGGCCAGGGCCTGGGCTACATCGAGGGCTTCGGCGTCGCTGCGAATCAGCGCCACCGTATTGGTCAGAGGTGCGTTCATGGCTCAGATCCAGGAATGGCGGGCAGGGTGGCGCTGGTTGAGGTGCCAGGCGCCGACGGCGTGGTACTTCCAGCGCACCGGGTCGTGCAGGGTGTGGGTGCGCGCGTTGCGCCAATGGCGGTCGAGGCCGAACTCGGCCAGGGTGGCGCGGCTGCCGGCCAGTTCCAGCAGCTTCTCGCTGGCCTGGAGGCTGATTTCGGTGGTGAGCGCCTTGGCTTCGGCCACTGCGATGGAGGCGCGGGCGGCGGCATCGGCATCGATGGCGCTTGCCGCGACTTCATCGAGCACGCGAGCGGCCTTGTGCAGCAGGGCTTCGGCGGCGTGCAGTTCGAGCTGCAGGCGGCCGACATCGGCGATCACGTAGAGATCATCGCCGGCACGCTCGACCTTGGCGTCGATCCACGGGCGAGCCTTGTGCCGCACGAAATCCAGGGTATCGCGCAGCGCGCCGTCGGCGATGCCCAGATCGATGGCGGCCTGGATCAACTGGGAGAAGGCGCCCTGGATGCTCGGCTTGTCGGCCAGCGGCCAGAGCGGGATCAGGTTGTTCTCGTCCACCTCCACCTCGTTGAGCAGCACGGTGCCGCTGGCGGTGGTGCGTTGACCAAAGCCGGACCAGTCGTTGACCACGCGCAGGCCAGGGCGGCCGCGCTGGATAAAGGCCAGCCAGGGCCGGCCCTGGTCGTCCAGCGCCTTGCTGGCGATCCAGTGAGCGAAGAGAGCGCCGGTGGAGTAGAACTTCTCACCGCTGAACAGCCAGCGACCGTCGCGCTGCACCAGGCGCGCCTGGATGTCCAGGGTGTGCTTGCTGCCCCGTTCGGGGCCGCCGTTGCCGATGCGCCAGCCGGCCAGCACGCTGGCGAACAGGCGCTGCTGTTGTTCCTCGCTGGCGGCCGCCTGTAGAACGCCGAGCAGGCCGAACTGGTTCTGCGGAATCTGCCCCAGGGCCGGGTCGACCGCGGAGATGATGCGAAACACCTCGGCGATGGTCACGTAGGACAGCTGCGGGCCGCCAAAGGCGCGCGGCACGGCGATGCTGCCGAGGCCGCTGGCGGTGAAGCGTTCCACCAGTTCCCAGGGCAGGCGGCGCTCGCGGTCGCGCTGGATGACTTCCAGCTGCGCCGCTTCTGCCAGGGCATGTGCAGCCTGCAGGGCTTCGGCGTCGGTGCGGAGAATGGTGGCGGGGAAGAGCGAAGGGGCGACGTCCTGGTCGCTGTCCTCAAGGGTAATCGGACTGGTCATGCAAACCTCATCTCGTGGATGTGCCGCAACGGCACCGGGATGAGGGCGCAACGGAGCGGCTGGAAAAATCGAGGCTCCGGTGGTCCGGTTTTTATACCCTAGAAGATTTAAAAATATCTGTTAAATATGTTTTAGGAATATCCATGTACCCATAAGTTGGATCGATACCTGCTCTCAGTCCGTTTACGTTGCCGGACTAGGTCGCCAGCAATGTCGTGATCTGATTGACGCTGATCACTTGCCCGCTCCAGATCATTTCGTAATGCGCGCTCTGGATGATCGAGGTGACAGGGCGCGGCGTCATAAGCGCCCAGCAGATGTTGCCGGCAGAGCGAACCGAGTGATAACGCAGGCCTGCGCATGCTGCGCCTTTGACCTGCGCCCCCAGTTGATGCGAGTAGGCGTAGTCGTCCGGGGCATAGATGGGGTCCGACAGCGGCACCACCGTGGCGTCGCGCAAGCCGGCTTCGTTGAAGCTTGCGGTCAGCCCCCTGAAGACGAAACGCTCGTAGTTGAGGTCCGGCACCTTCGACCAGTAGCGCTGCTGGTGGTAGCACACCTCGGCAATCGCGGTATCCATTCTGTCCGCCAGGTACAGCACGCCGAAGCTGCCGCTGCTGAAGCGCGAGCCAGCCGGGTTGACGTGGGTGAAGGGCGCCGTCGCATAGGAGCAGCCGGCAATGCCGAAGGGAATCTGATCGCGCGCGATCAGCTCCAGGCGGCCGATCTCGTTCTGCAGCCTTGGATTGGTCAGCGCCTGGATCTGGTAGAGGGCGTCGAAGTCCTCTGCATCGGCGACGTCATCGAACAGGGCGATGGGTGGGAACTTCGAATTGACCAGGCGGTAGGCCTGTACGGGTTGATCGTCCAGCAGCGGCAGGTCGCTGAGCATTACCACTGGGCACCTCGCAGGGTGTCGATGCGCCGGAATGTCTCGTACAGCGAGATCATGTCGCCCTGGGCCATGACTTCCAGCGGCGCGCGGCCGTTGAAGAATTCATTGTGGTTTTTCATCAGGGCAAAGCCATAGACGTTGTCGGGGTTGTCGAAGACCACGCGCAATGCGGCATGGATGTTCAACACCAGGCTGATGCGCTGCATCTGGTCGGAATCCAGGCTCACCGTCCACGCCGCATCCTGCTGGCTGGCGCGGGTGTAGGTGCTGCGGGAAATACGCAGTACTCGGCAGGCCTGCTCGGGAGAGGCCTTCCACTTGTCGAGAATGTTCAGCGCAGCGCGCAGGCCGGCTGCGCACTGGCTTTTCGAGAAGTCCTGAATCTGGATGGCGGTCGCGGTCATGGCAAGCTCTCTTTAATCTGTAGAGCAAAATATAGCACATATTATTCTACAGACTAAAAGAGCCTGTTCCGCGATATCAGCCTCGCCCCAGGCGCCGCTGCAGATCACGAGCGTCATAGGGCGCCCGAACCTTTACGTCGTTATCGAAGTAGCAATAGACATCCCGCGCCTTGCGCCGGGGCTTATGGCCCGCGTCGATCAGGCGCGCGTCATCGGGCTGGCCGCCGGCAGCCCAGGTTTCGATGCGCTGCTGCCAATGCTGCAGGGCTTGCGGCGAGTATCCGCTGACATAGAGCTCGGCATCGCCGTGCAGGCGCAGGTAGAGGAAGTCGGCGGTGATGTCCTCGGCGTAGGGCCATTTTCCTGCCGTATCCGCCACCACCAGGGCCACGCCGCGCTGACGCAGCAGTTCGATGAAGGCCGGCTCGCGGAAACTGGCGTTGCGGATTTCCACCGCATGGCGCAGCGGACGATCAGCCGCTGCGTCCAGGTAGCCGGCCACGTGCAGGCGGGCGGAGGCATGGCGGGCAAGGCTGCGAGCCTGCCCGGTGTCCGTCGGCAGCTTGGCGAGGAAGTTGGCGAAGAGGTCTGCGTCGAAGCGGAAGCTGGGCGGAAACTGCCAGAGGATGGGGCCGAGCTTTTCCTTAAGGCTCAGCAGGCCGGAGGCGAAGAAATTGGCCAGCGGTTCGTCGATCTCCACCAGCCGACGCACATGGGTGATGAAGCGCGGCGCCTTGACGCTGAAGACGAAGTCATCGGGCGTCTGCGCTGCCCATTTGCCGTACCGCTCGGGTGTCTGCAGGCCGTAGAACGAGCCGTTGATCTCGATGCTGTTCACCTCGCGCGACGCGAACTCCAGCTCGCGCCGCTGGGCCAGGCCCTTGGGGTAGAAGTCGCCGCGCCAGGGGGCGTAGCGCCAGCCGGAAATGCCGATGCGCACATCGCTCATGCCGGCACCTGCGGCAGCCGTGGGCAGTGCTGGTCGGAAAGGGTCATGGGCATTACCTCGCAACTCGCATGTTTCATTCGATAGGCGCGAGGTGCGGTCATTCGAGTCAATTTTTTCTGAACCGCAGAGCGCGGACGCGGCCACAACTGTATGGACCTGCGTGGAGGAGTTACGAGATGTCCGGTGAAATCAGTCTGCTATTCATTGCGCTCGGCGTGATCATCATCCTGCTCGACCTGTGGGCCATCGTCAGCGTCTTTCGCAGCGACAAGGGCGTGGAGAGCAAAGCCCTGTGGTCGCTGCTGATCGTGCTGCTGCCGGTGCTGGGATTGGGCCTGTGGGGCCTGTTCGGGCCGCGCGGGATGAGCCCGCCGCCGTCCTCGCCGGAGCACAGCAAGTAACAGCACAGGCGAGAAGAGGAAGGTCAGATGATCGCTGAGAGTTCGACGGAGCCAGCCATATGCGCCGGCCCCGTCCAGTACGGAGACGAACGCCATGCCTAGGGCCATCTGGAAAGGGGCCATCAGTTTCGGTCTGGTGCATATTCCCGTCGCCCTGGTGACCGCCACGTCGACCCAGGGCGTGGATTTCGACTGGCTGGACAAGCGCAGCATGGACCCGGTCGGCTACAAGCGGGTGAACAAGGTCACCGGCAAGGAAGTGAGCAAGGAAAACATCGTCAAGGGCGTGGCCTACGAGAAAGGCCGCTACGTGGTGCTCAGCGAGGAGGAGATTCGCGAAGCGCACCCCAAGTCGACGCAGACCATCGATATCTTCGCCTTCGTCGACAGCGTGCAGATACCTCTGCAGCACATCGACAAGCCGTACTACCTGGCTCCGGACCGCCGCGGCGAGAAAGTCTATGCGCTGCTGCGCGAAGCGCTGAGCAGCACCGACAAGGTGGCCCTGGCTCATGTGGTGCTGCACACCCGACAGCATCTGGCGGCGCTGATGCCGATCGACTCGGCCATGGTGCTGGTGATCCTGCGCTGGCCGAGCGAAGTGCGCGGGCTGGACACGCTGGAACTGGATGACTCGGTAACCAAGCCCAAGCTGGCCAAGAGCGAGCTGGACATGGCCAAGCGCCTGATCAAGGACATGAGCGCCGACTGGCAGCCCGAGGAGTATCAGGACAGCTTCCAGGACCGCATCATGGCGCTGGTGGAGAAGAAGGCCAAGGCCGGCAAGATCGAGAACGTCGAGCAGGTCGAGGGCGAAGAGACCCGGCGCAGTGCCGATGTCATCGACCTGACCGAACTGCTCAAGCGCAGCCTGGGCGGCAAGCCCGACAGCAAGTCGAAAGCCAAGCCCAAGGCGAGCACGCCACGCAAGAGCCCCAAGACCGCACGCAAATAAGCCGGGATACCGACCATGGCCAGAGCGCAGAGCGAATACAACCGCAAACGCAATTTCGAGCAGACCAGCGAACCGCGCGAACAACCGCGCAAGCGCCGCAGCAAGGCCGGTGCGCTGCGTTTCGTGGTGCAGAAGCACGATGCGCGCCGCCTGCACTACGACTTTCGCCTGGAGCTGGACGGCACTCTGAAGAGCTGGGCGGTACCCAAGGGGCCGAGCCTGGACCCGACGCAAAAGCGCCTGGCGGTGCACGTCGAAGACCATCCGCTGGATTACGCCAGCTTCGAAGGCAGCATCGCCGAAGGCAACTATGGCGCCGGCGACGTGATCGTCTGGGACCATGGCATCTGGCAGCCCCAGGGCGACCCGGCGGCTGCCTACCAGGCCGGCAAGCTCAAGTTCACTCTGGTGGGCGAGAAACTGTCCGGGGATTGGACGCTGGTGCGCACTCGGCTGCGCGGCAGTGGTGACAAGGAGCAGTGGCTGCTGATCAAGGAGCGCGACGACACCGCGCGCCCCGGCGACGAGTACGACATCGTCGAGGCGCAGCCGCAAAGCGTGATCAGCGGCGCGCTGGTGGGCGGCCCGAGCAAGGTGGCCAAGCGCAAGGCATCGACGAAACCGGCAAACAGTCGCAAGGCCCAGACGGAGTTCCCCGACAGCCTGGCGCCGCAACTGGCGACCCTGGCCGAGCGTCCGCCCGAAGGCGACTGGCTGTATGAGGTGAAGTTCGACGGCTATCGCATCCTGGCGCGGGTGCGCGGCGATGAGGTGCGCCTGTTCACCCGCAATGGCCATGACTGGACGGAGCGCCTGCCGCAGCAGGCCAAGGCCCTGGCCAAGCTGGGCCTGAGCGACAGCTGGCTGGACGGCGAGGTGGTGGCACTCAATGAGCAAGGTCTGCCGGACTTCCAGCAACTGCAGAATGCCTTCGACATCGGCCGCAGCCACGATCTCATCTACTACCTGTTCGATGCGCCGTTTCTCAACGGCGAAGACATGCGCCAGGCACCACTGGAAACGCGGCGCGGCAAACTCAAGGCTGCATTGGGCAGCACACGGCGCAGCCCGCTGCGTTTTTCGGAGGCCTTCACCGCCCATCACCGCGACATCATCGAGAGTGCCTGCGCCATGTCCCTGGAAGGCGTCATCGGCAAGCGCTCCGGCAGCCTCTACGTGTCGCGGCGCAGCGCGGACTGGATCAAGCTCAAATGCCGAATGCGCCAGGAGTTCGTCATCGTCGGCTACACCCAGCCGCAGGGCAGTCGCAGCAGCTTCGGCGCGCTGCTGCTGGCGGTGAACGAGGCCGATGGGCTGCGCTATGCCGGGCGGGTCGGCACCGGCTTCGGCGACGCCTCGCTCAAGGCCCTGCACGCGCAGTTGCGCAAGCTGGCTCGGGACGAGTCGCCACTCGCGGGGAAACTGACCGCCGCCCAGGTCCGCGGTGTGAGCTGGGTCGAGCCGCAACTGGTCGGCGAAGTGGAGTTCGCCGAGTGGACGCGTGAAGGCATCGTGCGCCAGGCCAGCTTCATTGCCTTGCGCAGTGACAAACCGGCGGCGCAGATCGTTCGTGAGCACCCACGTACGCCAGGTACGGCCAAACCGAAGCCCGAGGCCGCAAGCTCGCGCCAGTCATCCGCCAAGCCGCTGGTGGCCGGGGTGCCGATCAGCCATCCGCAACGAGTGATCGACCCGGACAGCGGCACCACGAAACTGCAGCTCGCTCAGTTCTATGCGGATATCGCCGAGTGGTTGCTGCCGTACCTGCGCAACCGGCCGGTCTCGCTGGTACGGGCGCCGGACGGGGTAGGGGGGGAGCAGTTCTTCCAGAAGCATGCCGAGCGCCTGGCGATCCCCAATATCAAGCACCTGGACCCCAAGCTGGACCCCGGCCACGCGCGGCTGATGGAAATCGACAGCGTGCCTGCCCTGGTCGGTGCAGCGCAGATGGGCTGCATCGAGTTCCACCGTTGGGGCGCTACCAGCGACCGCATCGAAACGCCCGATCATTTCGTGCTCGATCTCGACCCGGACCCGGCGCTGCCGTGGCGCAGCATGCTGGAAGCGACCCGGCTGACCCTGGCCGTGCTCGACGAACTGGGCCTGCAGGCCTTTCTCAAGACCAGCGGTGGCAAGGGCATGCACATCATCGTGCCGCTTGCCCGCCACGCCGACTGGGACAGGGTCAAGGGCTTCGCCAAGGCGCTGGCGCAGTTCATGGCCAGGCAACTACCCGAGCGCTTCACCGCGACGTCGGGGCCGAAGAATCGGGTAGGCAAGATCTTCATCGACTATCTGCGCAACGGCCGCGGTGCCAGTACGGTATCGGCCTACTCGGTGCGCGCGCGGCCCGGCCTGCCGGTTTCGGTGCCGATCGCGCGAAGCGAGCTGGACGGCCTGCGCAGCGCCCAGCAGTGGACGGTCGCCAATCTGCAGCAACGCCTGGAAGGGCTGCGCGAGGATCCCTGGGCCGGTTATGCCAATCGCCAGCGCCTGACCCGCGCCATGTGGGACAGGCTCGGCGCCGAACCGCCCTGAGCCTGGCGCTCAGATCAGCAACAAGACGAGCAGGGCCGCACAGGCTGCGAGCAGGGCGACCACTCGGCTGGAGCTCAAGGCCAATGCGTGCCCGCGCGCACCGCGGGTGAAGCGTCCGCGTACCTCGTGCAAACCGGCGACGGGGTGAAACAGGTTGTCGTCTGCCGATTGCGCCTGGCCTTCGTCCAACTGCCCCTGCCATGCGCGGCGCGCCAGAAGCCAATCGAGCAGACCCGGAAATAACTGGGTGCCGATGATGGCCTTGAGCGTTGGCAGGCCGACCCACAGTTCCCTCGGCGGTGCGCTAGCGACGCTGAGAATGGCGCGCGCCGCGACCGCCGGATCATGAATGGGCGGCACGGGTTGCACGCGGTTACCCAGCTTGTTGCGCGCCCAGTCGAACTGCGGGGTATTGATCGCGGGCAGTTGCACCATGCACACCTTGATCTTGCTGCCCTGATGAATGAGTTCGCAGCGCAGCGAGTCGGTGAAGCCGCGCAGGGCGAACTTCGCCCCGCAATAGGCCGACTGCAGGGGAATGGCGCGATAGGCCAGCGCCGACCCCACCTGGATGATCACCCCACGGTCGCGCGTGCGCATCAGATCGAGCGCCGCCAGCGTGCCATGCACGGCGCCCAGGTAGGTGACCTCGGTCACCCGCCTGATCTCCTCCGGCGTCAATTGCTCGATCGCGGCGAACACCGTGACCATCGCCGAGTTGATCCACACCTCGATGGCGCCCAGCTCGGCCTCGCAGCGTTGCGCCGCCTGTGCGACGGCAGCAGCATCGGCGACGTCCACGCTGATCGCCAACGTCGGCACGCCATAGGCCTGCAGCTCCTCCACCGCGCCTGCCAGGCCCTCGTCGCTGCGAGCCAGCAGGCCGACGGCATAGCCCGCGGCCGCGTAGGCATGCGCGGTGGCGCGGCCGACACCGGCGCTGGCCCCGCAGATCACCACCAGCGGACAATCGTTTCTCTTCATTCAGGCAGCCTCTCGACGATGGGCAGGATCATTTCTTGCGCTTGCCCGGCAGCAGCGAACCGAACAATTGCCTGGCGGTTTGCGCGAGGATGCCGCGCTGGTCCGGGTCGCCTTGCAGCAGGGTGGAGGCGAACTGCTTGGCCTGCTCCAGGCTGATATGCGGCGGCAACGGTGGGACATCCGGATCGGTGCGAAATTCCAGCAGCACCGGACGATCCGCAGCGAGAGCCTGCTCCCAGGCCGGGCCGACATCCTCTTCACGCTCGACCAGCACGCCGGTCAGGCCGATGGAATTGGCGAAGGCATGGTAGGGCACGTCGGGAATGTCCTGCGACGCCGCGAACTTCGGATCGCCCTCCATCACCCGCTGCTCCCAGGTGACCTGGTTGAGGTCCTGATTGTTGAACACCGCCAGCACCCACTGCGGGTTGTCCCATTCGCGCCAGTACTTGGCCACGGTGATCAGCTCGGCCAGATTGCTCATCTGCATGGCGCCGTCACCCACCAGGCCGATCACCGGACGGTCCGGGTGGGCGAACTTGGCGGCGATGGCATAGGGCACCGCCGCGCCCATCGAGGCCAGGCCGCCGGACAGCGAGCAGAGCATGTCGCGGCGTATCTTCAGATCGCGGGCATACCAGTTGGCGCAGGAGCCGGAGTCGCAGGTGACCACGGCGCGCTCCGGCAGGCGCGGCGACAGCTCGTAGACCACCCGCTGCGGGTTGATCGGCTTGGCAGAGACCATGGCGCGGCTTTCCAGGGTCTGGTCCCAGTCGCTGCGCCAGTCCTCGATAGTGGTGCGCCAGCTGTGGTCCTGCTTGTCCTGCAGCAGCGGCAGCAGGGCGCGCAGGGTTTGCGCGGCATCGCCCTGCAGATTGACCTCCATGGGATAGCGCAGGCTGAGCATGTCCGGCTGGATGTCGATCTGTACGCCGCGGGCCTGGCCCTCCTTGGGCAGGAATTCGGAGTAGGGGAAGCCCGAGCCGATCATCAGCAGGGTGTCGCACTGCTCCATCATCCTGTAGCTCGGCACCGTACCGAGCAGGCCGATGGAACCGGTGACCCAGGGCAGGTCGTCAGGCAGCACAGCCTTGCCGAGCAGCGCCTTGGCCACCCCGGCGCCGAGTTTCTGCGCCACTTCGAAGACCTCATCGCCGGCATTCAGCGCCCCGGCGCCTACCAGTATGGCGACCTTCTGGCCGCTGTTGAGGACCTCGGCAGCGCGCTGCAGATCCGCTTCAAAGGGTACGACGCGCGGGTGGCTGTAGCCGATGCCACTGTGCACGGTGCCGTGCTTGTGCGGTGGCTCCTCGTACTCGGCTTCCTGCAGGTCGTTGGGCAGGATGATCGCCGTCACCCGCCGCTCGCCGAGGGCGGTGCGGATGGCGCGGTCGATCAGATGCCGCACCTGCGCCGGCGCGCCGGCGCGCTGGCCTGCTGGACGAAGGCGCCAGCGACGTCCTTGAACACCGAAACCAGGTCCAGCTCCTGCTGGTAATGCCCGCCGAGCGCGGTGCGCGCCTGCTGGCCGGTAATTGCCAGCACCGGCATATGATCCATGCGCGCGTCGTACAGGCCGGTCAGCAGATGGGTCGCGCCGGGCCCCGAGGTAGCGATGCAGACCCCCAGCTGGCCGGAGAACTTGGCATCGGCCGCAGCCATGAAGGCGGCCATCTCTTCGTGGCGGGCCTGGATGAAGCGGATCTTGCCATCGGCCCGGTTGAGTGCGCCGAACACGCCATTGATGCCGTCCCCGGGATAGCCGTAGATACGCCGTACTCCCCACTGGTAAAGCCGCTCGACGATGAAATCTCCGACTGTCGTGGTCATCTGCATCCTCCGTTCGATCGAGTTCGGGTCAGACGAGGCAGCGCCGGCAAGGCCGCTCGCCGCTGTCGTGACCACTGATTAGTGGTGGACGTGAGGCGGCCACGGAAGTTTCTACTGTTTTATCCCCGTTCCCAGGCCGGCAGGCAGGTCGCGGTGCTTCGGCGCCGACCGAGCGGCACGGCCGGCGCCTGTCACCATTGCTTCGCCATTTCGTCACATCCCTGCCACCGCGATTGGTTGCAATCGCAGCAAACGCCTGGAGGATGCTGCGATGCAGATATGCGTGATAGGAGCGGGATACGTCGGGTTGGTCACGGCCACCTGCTTTGCCGAGATGGGCAATCAGGTGATCTGCGTCGAGCGTGACCCGCAGCGCGTCGCCAGGCTTGCCCAGGGTGAGGTGCCGATCTACGAGCCCGGGCTGGAAAGCATGCTGCGGGCGCAACTGGCCAGCGGGCAGCTCAGTTTCAGCGCCCAGCTCAATAGCGGCATCCGCCGCGCCGAGATCATCTTCATCGCCGTGGGCACGCCCAGTGGCGAGGACGGTTCGGCAGACCTTTCACACGTGCTGGCGGTCGCCGATGAGCTGGGCGAGCGGCTGGAGCACGCCTGCCTGATCGTCGATAAATCCACCGTGCCGGTGGGCACCGCCGAACGCGTCGAGCAGCGCATCAACGCCGGCCTGGCGCGTCGAGGCAAGCGCGTGCGGGTGAGCGTTGCCAGCAACCCGGAATTCCTCAAGGAGGGCTCGGCGGTCGAGGACTTCATGCGCCCAGACCGGGTCATCGTCGGCTGTGAAGACGAGCGCGGGCGTGAGCTGCTGCGCAGACTGTATGCGCCGTTCCTGCGCAATCATGACCGCCTGCTGTGCATGGGTGTGCGTGCCGCCGAGTTCAGCAAGTACGCGGCCAACGCTTTCCTGGCGACCAAGATTTCCTTCATCAACGAGATGGCCGGCATCTGTGCTCGCCTGGGTGTCGATATCGAGGAAGTGCGCCGCGGCATCGGCAGCGACCGGCGCATCGGCACGCACTTCATTTATGCTGGCTGCGGCTACGGCGGTTCGTGCTTCCCCAAGGACGTCAAGGCGCTGATCCGCACCGCGGAGCACGAGGGTATCGAGCCGGTCATCCTGCGTGCGGTCGAGGCGCGCAATGCGCTGCAGAAGACCCTGCTGTTCCAGGCCCTGCGCGAGCACTTCAACGGCCACCTGCAGGGCCGGGTCGTCGCGCTCTGGGGCCTGGCATTCAAGCCCGGTACCGATGATCTGCGCGAAGCGCCGAGCCTGGTGCTGCTCGAGGCGCTGCTGATCGCCGGCGCCAGGGTGCAGGCCTGCGATCCGGCGGCAACCGCCGCTGTCGCCGCGCGTTACCCCGAGGCCGTCCAGTCAGGGCAGCTGGTGCTGAGCGAATCACCCTATGCCGTTACCCAGGGCGCCGATGCGCTGGTGCTGGTGACCGAATGGAAGCAGTTTCGCCAGCCGGATTTCCCACGCATTCGCGGCGCCATGCGCATGCCGGTGCTGTTCGACGGGCGCAACATCTACGAGGCCGAACAGCTGGCGGAGCTGGGTTTTCTCTATCGGGGCATCGGGCGGCCTGCAAGCGGCAGTTGTAAGGCCAGCGCGGCTTGATAGACTGAGCGCGCATTCCAACCATCCCCATCTGGGAGTCCCATGATCAAGAAATGCCTGTTCCCCGCTGCCGGTTACGGCACCCGCTTTTTGCCAGCGACCAAGGCAATGCCCAAGGAAATGCTTCCGGTGGTGAACAAGCCACTGATCCAGTACGGCGTCGAAGAGGCACTGGAGGCCGGTCTCAACCAGATCTCCATCGTCACCGGCCGCGGCAAGCGCGCGCTGGAAGACCACTTCGACGTGAGCTATGAGCTCGAGCACCAGATCAAGGGCACCGACAAGGAAAAATACCTGGTGGGTATTCGTCGCCTGATCGACGAGTGCAGCTTCTCCTACACCCGTCAGGTCGAGATGAAAGGCCTGGGCCACGCCATCCTCTGCGGTCAGCCGCTGATCGGTGACGAGCCCTTCGCCGTGGTCCTGGCCGACGACCTGTGCCTGAACCTGGAAGGCGACAGCGTACTGGCGCAGATGGTCAAGCTGTACAACCAGTTCCGCTGCTCCATCGTCGCGATCCAGGAAGTGCCCCGCGACGAGACCTCCAAGTACGGCGTGATCGCCGGCGAGATGATCCGCGAGGACATCTACCGCGTCAGCAACATGGTGGAGAAGCCCAAGCCCGAGGACGCGCCGTCGAATCTGGCGATCATCGGTCGCTACATCCTCACCCCGGACATCTTCGATCTGATCCGCAGCACGCCGCCGGGCAAGGGCGGCGAGATCCAGATCACCGACGCGCTGATGCGCCAGGCCCAGCAGGGCTGCGTGATGGCGTACAAGTTCAAGGGCCAGCGTTTCGACTGCGGCAGCGCCGAGGGTTACATCGACGCGACCAACTTCTGCTTCGAGCACCTGTACAAGACCGGCAAGGCGTTCTGATACGACTGCCTATCAGAGCAGCCTTTCGTAGGAGCCCCGCCTCGGGTCGAAGCCTTGCGCTGTCTCGTCGCCCAGGTTCGCGGCGGGGCGCCGCTCCTACCGAATCGGTGCTTTGATGCGCCAACTGACGCCACCTTCGGGTGGCGTTTTGCATTTCAGGGAATTGGCATCTGTTCCGAACCTGGCCCCAGTGGCTGGCCGTAGCTGAATTCCACGTAGTTGCCGGCAGGATCGCGCAGGCCGCAGTAGTAGCCGACCGGATAGGGCTCGTCACGAGGCGGCCAGATCAGGCAGCCTTCGCGCTCGGCCAGGGCGGCGATGCGGTCGACTTCCTCGCGGCTGCCCAGGGCGAAGCCGAAGTGGCTGTAGTCGTTGGCGGCCAGATTGCGGTCCTGGCCGCCGGGCATGATAACGAAGATGAACTGGTGCTCCTTGCCCGGTTCGGCCATCCAGACGATGCGCGTGCCCTTGCCGGGGCGCTCGTGGATCACCTGCATGCCGCAGAATTGCGCGTAGAAGGCGATGCAGGCATCGAGATCGGGTACATGCAGGGCGAGATGAGTCAGGGTAGGGCGCATATCCACCTCCTGCTTTCAGCTTAGCGCTGGCCTTTACGGTATGCTCCCCATCTGCCAAGGAGATACCCCCAATGAGTTACGACTTCGACCTGTTCGTGATCGGCGCCGGTTCAGGCGGCGTACGTGCGGCGCGCTTCGCCGCTGGTTTTGGTGCCCGCGTCGCGGTGGCCGAGAGCCGCTACCTCGGCGGCACCTGCGTCAACGTCGGCTGCGTACCGAAAAAGCTGCTGGTGTATGGCGCGCACTTCGCCGAGGACTTCGAGCAGGCCACAGGTTTCGGCTGGTCACTGGGCGAAGCGAACTTCGACTGGGCGACATTGATCGCCAACAAGAACCGCGAGATCCAGCGCCTCAACGGCATTTACCGCAACCTGTTGACCAACAGCGGCGTCAGTCTGTTCGAAGGTCATGCGCGCATCGTCGATGCCCACACCGTCGAGGTCAACGGCCAGCGGCATAGCGCCGAACGCATCCTCATCGCCACCGGGGGCTGGCCGCAGATTCCCGACATTCCCGGGCGTGAGCACGCCATCAGCTCCAACGAGGCGTTCTTCCTCGAGCAACTGCCCAAGCGCGTACTGGTGGTGGGCGGCGGCTATATCGCCGTGGAGTTCGCCTCGATCTTCCATGGCCTGGGCGCGCAGACGTCGCTGCTGTATCGCGGCGAGCTGTTCCTGCGCGGCTTCGACGGTGCGGTCCGCGAGCACCTGCGCGACGAGTTGAGCAAGAAGGGCCTTGATCTGCAGTTCAACGCCGACATCGCCAGCATCGAAAAACGCGCCGACGGCAGCCTCGCGGCCACGCTCAAGGACGGCCGCGTACTGGAGGCCGATTGCGTGTTCTACGCCACCGGTCGCCGGCCGATGCTGGACAACCTCGGCCTGGAGAACGTCGAGGTCAAGCTGGACGAGCGTGGCTATATAGAAGTCGATGACCTGTTCCAGACCTCCACGCCCTCGATTCTCGCCCTTGGTGATGTGATCGGCCGTGTGCAACTGACTCCGGTTGCTCTGGCCGAAGGCATGGCCGTGGCGCGTCGGCTGTTCAAGCCCGAGGAATACCGGCCGCTGGACTACCGCATGATCCCCACCGCCGTGTTCAGCCTGCCGAATATCGGCACCGTGGGCCTCAGTGAAGAGCAGGCCATTGAAGACGGGCACCGGGTAAAAATCTTCGAGAGCCGCTTCCGCCCGATGAAGCTGACGCTGACCGAGAACCCGGAGCGCACCCTGATGAAACTGGTGGTCGATGCCGACAGCGACCGCGTGCTCGGCTGCCATATGGTCGGCCCGGACGCGGGCGAGATCGTCCAGGGCCTGGCCATCGCGCTCAAGGCCGGTGCCACCAAGCAGATCTTCGACGAGACCATCGGTGTGCACCCGAGCGCTGCCGAAGAGTTCGTCACCCTGCGTACGCCGGTCAGCCGCTGAGGACAGCATGGAAAAGCTTTTCTACGTGGCCGACCTGTTCGGCGTTGCGGTGTTCGCCATCACCGGGGCACTGATGGCGGGGCGCAAGTCCATGGACCTGTTCGGCGTGCTGGTGATGGCCATCGTCACCGCCCTCGGTGGCGGCACGCTGCGCGACCTGATCCTGGACAATCATCCGGTCAGCTGGATTCGCGACGACACCTACATCCTCGTCGCCTCCCTGGCGGCGCTGGGCACGGTGGTCTGGGTGCGCATGACACGGCCGATCCACGAGAAGGGCCTGCTGATCGCCGACGCCTTCGGCCTCGCCGTTTTCACCGTGTACGGCACCGAGCTGGCGCTGCAGCACGGCACGCCGATCAGCACGGCGGTGATCATGGGGGTGATGACCGGGGTGGTCGGCGGGGTGATTCGCGACGTGCTGTGCAACGAGATTCCGCTGATCTTCCAGAAGGAAATCTACGCCACGGCCTGCATCGCCGGCGCGCTGACCTTCATTGGCCTGCGTGCCCTGGGCACGCCGCACTGGCTGGACACCGGCGCGGCCATGCTGGTGGTGCTGGGCGCGCGCCTGGCGGCAATCCACTGGCATCTCGGCCTGCCGCGCTTCCACCTGCTGGACCGGTATTGAGCATGATCGACAGACTCGACCACCTGGTCCTGACGGTGGCGGATATCGACGCCACCGTCGCGTTCTACGAGCGCGTCCTGGGCATGCGCCACGAGCGTTTCGGTGCCGGGCGCAGCGCCCTGGTGTTCGGCCGGCAGAAGTTCAACCTGCACCAGTTCGGGCGCGAGTTCGAGCCCAAGGCCGCCAGGCCGACAGCGGGCGCCATCGACCTGTGCCTGATCACCCACTGGCCATTGCAGCGTGTCATGGCTCATCTGGCCGAGCAGGGCGTGACGGTGGAAGAGGGGCCGGTGGCGCGCACCGGCGCGGTGGGGCCTATCGAGTCGGTGTACTTTCGCGACCCGGACGGCAACCTGATCGAGGTGAGCCGTTACCTCGAGGCTGCGCCCGAGTAGAGCGCACCCGCTTCTGCGCGATTCAGGGCGAAAGCTCCGGGTCCAGATCCCTGGCGGTTTCCCGCGACTGGTCGATGGGCTGCAGGTTGCCAGGGCCGGCTTCGTCCTCGACCTCGGCATCGGCCGTCGCCAGTTGCAGCAGCCTGCTGGTGGAGCGCCAGATCGCCTGAAACTGCTCTGGATTCTCGTTGAGGCTGTTGCCGTAGCTGGGCACGATCTCGCGGATCTTTTCCTGCCAGGCAGGCGACGCGAAGGGCTCCTTGAAGGCGCGCTGCAACAGATCGAGCATGATCGGCGCCGCCGTGGAGGCTCCGGGCGAGGCGCCGAGCAGGCCGGCGATGCTGCCGTCCGCGGCAGCGACCACCTCGGTGCCCAGCTTCAGTACGCCGCCCTTGTCCGCATCGCGCTTGATGATCTGCACGCGCTGGCCCGCCTGCCACAGGCGCCAGTCATCCTTCTTGGCTTCCGGGTAGTAGGCCTGCAGCGCTTGGAAACGGTCATCGTCGGACTGCATGACCTGGCCGATCAGGTAGCGCACCAGGCTGAATTCGCTGAGCCCGACCTTGGTCATCGGCCAGACGTTGCGGGTGGTCATGCTGCCGAACAGGTCCCAGTAGGAGCCCTGCTTGAGGTACTTGGTGGAGAAGGTGGCGAACGGGCCGAAGAGGATCATGCGCTTGCCATCGAGCACGCGGGTATCGAGGTGCGGCACCGACATCGGCGGCGCGCCGGTGGGAGCGATGCCGTAGGCCTTGGCCATGTGGCGCACGGCGATTTGCGGGTTCTCGGTCACCAGGAACGAGCCGCCCACCGGGAAGCCGCCATAGTCCTCGGCCTCGGGAATGGCGGACTTCTGCAGCAGCGTCAGCGCACCGCCGCCTGCGCCGACGAAGACGAAGCGAGCATCGGTGCTGCCTTCGCTGCCGTCGTCGAGATTGCGGAAGACCACGCGCCAGGTGCCGTCGTCGTTGCGGCTGATGTCGCGAACTTCGGTGGACAGGCGCAGGGAGAAGTTGTCCTGCTGCTGCAGATGGCCGACGAACTGGCGGGTGATCTCGCCGAAGTTGACGTCGGTACCATCCGGCGACCAGGTGGCAGCGACTTTCTGCTGCGGATCGCGCCCGGCCATCATCAGCGGCACCCAGTTGCGAATCTGCTCCGGGTCTTCGGAGTACTCCATGGAGCTGAACAGCGGGCTGGCCTGCAGGGCCTCGTAGCGTTTCCTCAGGAAGCGGATGTTGTCGTCGCCCCAGACGAAGCTCATGTGCGGCGTGCTGTTGATGAAGGAGGGCGGATTTCCCAGCACGCCCTGGCGCACCTGCCAGGCGAGGAACTGCCGGGTGACCTGGAAGGATTCGTTGATCTCGATGGCCTTGCTGATGTTGATGTTGCCGTCCTTGTCCTCCGGCGTGTAGTTCAGCTCGGCCAGGGCCGAGTGGCCGGTGCCGGCATTGTTCCAGCCGTTGCTGCTCTCCTCGGCGACCGCATCCAGACGCTCGATCATCTCCATCGACCATTGCGGCTCCAGTTCGGCGAGCCATACCGCCAGGGTGGAACTCATGATGCCGCCGCCAATGAGCAGCACGTCCACCTTCTTCGGCTCCTGCGCCTGAAGGGGCGTGCAGCCCATCGCCATGGCCAGGCCGGCCAGCCCGATCCTGATGTTCATTCCATTACCTCCAACGCCGATTACCGCATGGCCACGCGTGGCCCCATAGCAACTAGGGACTGCCAGCGGCAGGCATGGGTCGCCCGAAGCGACGAATGGCAGGCGCTGCCGTTCGGGGCGCTTCGCTGCAGCGCTGGCTGGCGGTCTCGGTGGCTGTCGCCAGCTTCGCGATTTGCACGCGGCAGGCAACCGCCGGCGCGAGGTTTTCATGGCTCTTCCGACGAGCGTCCTGAGCCGGCGCGCGAGTGCGCAGCAGAGCGGCTGCAGCGGTTTCGCTGTGCACGCATCGAGCGTAACGGCGAGGGCTGCAGGCAAGGATGGCGTGAGCAGAAACCGGCATGACCGCTCGTCAGCGATTGCCGAGCGAGGCGGAAAAAAAGGCTGAACATCCGCGCAGGGCACTTTCTCCAACTCAGTGCACGGGCAATTCTGCCCATCACTGAGGAGAAACGTCATGAGCACCAACAAGAACCCTGGCAACTTCGCAAACGATCGTGAGAAGGCTTCCGAAGCAGGCAAGAAAGGCGGTCAGAACAGCGGCGGCAACTTCGCCAATGACCGTGAAAAAGCCTCCGAGGCAGGCCGCAAGGGTGGCCAGAACAGCCACGGTGGGGGCCGCAGTTGATTGATTGCGTAGCCTGGGGGAGGCCCGCTACGGGCCTCCTTTCCCTCTTGCGCAACGAAACGGCAAACGCGCGAAATACCTTGAACCGCCAAGGTTTCGGGCAGGTCAAGTTCTAGTACCGAGTCACTCACATTGGTACAGAACCCATGATCAAGAAATGCTTGTTCCCCGCCGCCGGTTACGGCACCCGTTTTCTTCCCGCCACCAAGTCGATGCCCAAGGAAATGCTCCCGGTCGTCGATACCCCGTTGATCCAGTATGGCGTCGAGGAAGCGCTCGAAGCCGGGCTGCACGAAATCGCCATCGTCACCGGTCGTGGCAAGCGCTCGCTGGAGGATCACTTCGACATCAGCTACGAGCTGGAGCACGAGATCTCCAACACCGGCAAGGAAAAATCCCTGAGCGGGGTGCGCCACCTGATCGACCAGTGCACCTTCTCCTACACCCGCCAGATCGAGATGAAAGGTCTCGGTCATGCCATTCTCACCGGCCGCTCGCTGATCGGCGACGAGGCCTTCGCCGTGGTGCTGGCCGACGACCTGTGCCTGAACCTGTAAGGCGACGGTGTGCTTACCCAGATGGTCAAGCTCTACGAGCAGTTCCGCTGCTCCATCGTCGCCATCCAGGAAGTGCCGATGGAAGAGGTTTCGCGTTACGGCGTGATCGCCGGCGAAGCATTGCGTGACGACATCTTCCGCATCGAGCGGATGGTGGAAAAACCCAACCCGGAAGATGCGCCGTCGAACCTGGCAATCATCGGTCGCTACATCCTGACCCCGGATATCTTCGAACTGATCGAGCAGACCGAACCGGGCAAGAGCGGCGAGATCCAGATCACCGACGCGCTGATGAAGCAGGCCCAGCAGGGCTGCGTGCTGGCCTACAAGTTCAAGGGCCGCCGCTTCGACTGTGGCTCGGCCGAAGGCTACGTGCAGGCCACCAATTTCTGCTTCGACAATCGTCATAAAACCCACCCGGTGACGGCCAGCCCACGTCTGCAGGCCGTCTGAACGCTTACCCTGAAGGGAGGAATGAACGATGAATGACAAGACCCTGCCCGCTCAGCATCAGGAGCGGCAACCTGGCGTCGAACACGCCATGCACCCCGAACCGGTCTACCTGGCCGACGATTACCGCGCCGCCGGCAAGCTGGCCGGCAAGGTGGCGATCATCACCGGCGGCGACAGCGGCATCGGCCGCGCCGTCGCCGTGCATTACGCCCTGGAGGGCGCCAAGGTCGCCCTGGTCTATCTCGACGAAGATGAGGACGCGCAGAAAACCCTCGACGAAGTGAACCGGCACGGCGGCGAGGCCATCGCCCTGGCCGGTGACGTGGGCGACGGCAGCTTCTGCCAGTGCGTGATCGATGCGGTGATCGCCAAATGGGGGCGCATCGACATCCTCATCAACAATGCCGGCGAGCAGCACCCCGAGCACAACCTCGAAGCACTCGAGGAGGCGCAGTGGGAGCGGACCTTCCGCACCAACATCTTCGCCATGTTCCATCTGACCAAGCTCGCGCTGCCGCACCTGCAACCGGGGGCGAGCATCATTAACACCAGTTCGGTGACGGCCTACAAGGGCAACCCTATGCTGCTCGACTATTCCTCCACCAAGGGCGCGATCACCTCGTTCACCCGTTCGCTGTCGATCAACCTGGCGCCGCGCGGCATCCGCGTCAACGGCGTGGCTCCGGGGCCGATCTGGACCCCTTTGATCCCGTCCACCTTCAGCGCCGACAAGGTCGCCGAATTCGGTGCCGAAACACCGCTGGGCCGTCCCGGACAGCCCTCGGAAGTGGCGCCGGCATTCGTCTATCTGGCCAGCAACGACGCCTCCTACGTCACCGGGCAGATGCTCCATGTAAACGGTGGCAGCGTGGTCAATGGCTGATGAAAAAAGCCTGAACGAGTCGGCGAAGCGCCTGCCTGAATTTATGTGGAGGCAATAACGCCTCGCGAAAAAACTCTCAGGAGGCACCAGCAATGGCGACCAACAAGAATCCGGGTAACTTCGCAAACGATCGTGAAAAGGCTTCCGAAGCCGGACGCAAGGGCGGCAAGAACAGCGGCGGCAACTTCGCCAATGACCGCCAGAGAGCGTCCGAGGCCGGACGCAAGGGTGGCCAGAAAAGCCATGGCGCTCGCGACTCGTGATCGTCACCTCTGGGCCCGCTGCTAGCGGGCCCGGGTCTTTATAACGATGTGATTGGCAGACCTGAGGAGAGCAAGACGATGAATGCCATCGAACTGCTGAAGAAGGACCACGAAACCGTCAAAGACCTGCTGGGCAAGCTCGAGGAAACCACCGAACGCGCGGTGCAGACGCGCAAGAAGCTGCTTGCCAAGATCGAGCAGGAACTGAAGATTCATACCGAACTCGAAGAGCAGATCTTCTATCCGGCCTTCCGCCAGGCCGGCAGCAAGGATGACGCCGTAATGACCGTCGAGGCCAAGGAAGAACACCGCGCCGTCGAAGCGCTGGTGCTGCCCGACATCAAGGAAACGCCGCCCTCGACCATCGAGTTCTCCGGCCGGGTCAAGGTGCTCAAGGAGCTGCTCGAACACCATATCGAGGAAGAGGAGCGCGACATGTTCCCGCAGGCGCGCAAGCTGCTGAGCAAACAGCAGCTGGAGCAGCTGGGCGAGTCGATGGAAGTGCTGCGCAAGTCCCTCAAGAGCAGCATCCAGGCCGACGCGGCCTGAAGCCGCATGAAGGCGCCTGCCTGGCAGGCGCCTTTATGGCCGGGTTCGCCGAAGGCTCGGTCGAAAGAGCGAGGCCCCCAGGGGAAGCGCTGGAAGACCGTGATTCCCGCCTTGGCGGGAATCCGGAACCTGCGGCTTACCCAAACTCCCGCGTTAGTAGTGGAATGCTGTTCGATCAAGAAATGGTCGGACGCGATTAGTCCTTCACTCCGTCAGGGAGAGGGGAAAACCGGCAGTTTTAGTGATGTCTTCAGCCCTCTCCCCCAGCCCCTCTCCCATGAATGGGAGAGGGGAGCCACACGCGTGCAACCTCAAGTGAACCTTAAGTGAACGGCATTACGCATTAGTCGCGGCTGTTTCCTGGCGCTGAGGCTGACCGGGCTGGTAGGTCAGCCGCAACGCCACGCAGGCGATACGCTCGGCCTCGGCGTAGGCCGGCTTCTGCAACTCCTCGCCGAACACGTCCGGATCGATTTCCTGGTAGTCCCAGTCCCAGCCGGTGTCGCGCAGCGACAAGCGTATGGCCTCGAACAGAGGGTCCTCGCCGGCGAATATCGCCACGCCGGTGTACAGCAACAGCGTACCGCCGGGGGCCAGTCGCTCCATCGCCGTATCGAAGATCGCCAGAGACAGTCCGGCGCCGTGCTTGCCGCCGCCATGACGGTAGGTGCGTTGTTGCGCATCGAGCATGTAGGGCGGGTTGGCGACGATCAGGTCGAACTGCCCGTCCACGTCGCGCAGCAGGTCGCTGTGCTGCACCCGCAGGTTGTGGACACCGGCCTGGCGCGCATTCACGCACGTCATGGCCAGGGCCCTGGGGTTGATATCCAGCGCCATGACCTCGGCGTGCGGGCGCAGCTGCGCCGCGGTGATCGCGCCCGGGCCGGCGCCGCAGCCGATATCGACGATGCGCCGCAATGGCTGCTCGGCATGCGCCAGGTAATCGCGCAGCAGGCGGGTGAAACGGTAGGTATCAGGGCCGAAGAACACCGCGTCGCTGTCCTCGGTGGGAAAGCGCGAGTGCACGTAGAGGTCCTCGCCCAGGCTGGAGAAGCGTACCCGGCTGATCCAGCCCTGGGGGTGGGGCTGCAGCACCTGCGCCTGTTCCATGAGCGCGACGATGTCCTCGTCGAGCGTGCCGGTGGCGAAGGGGCGGCTCCAGCCGAACACGTCGCGCAGGTCGTTCGCCAGTGCATTGCCGGCACGCTGGTTGACCTGCTGATGGGTCAGCGGCGTGGGGGTGACGAAGCGGTAGCCGCGCTCGCGCAGCAGGCTGCCCAGGCGCAGCAGCGCGAGGTCTTGCGGGATGTCGAGGGTCTGTTCGGGCATGGGTGAACTCCTGATTCAGCGCGGCTGTCGCATCAGCGCCGTGAAGCTGCGGGTGGCGGCCAGGCCGGCGCTGGTCCAGTGCTGGGCGGGCGAGAGCAGTTCGATCAGGCGGCATTCGCGTCGATAGGCGTCCAGGCCGCGCAGTTGCCCGAGCATCTCGCGGCGCTCGCGGTCCAGCTCGCCCTGTTGCGCGGTGGCGTCGGGAGGCGTGGCGACCTGACTGGTGCGGCGTGCGCGAAATGGCGGACGCTGCTCGGCCGGCTGCCACTGGCCGGCGATCCAGTCGTGCAGCAGCTGGCGCTCGTAGGGGCTGAACACGCCGAACATGGCGGCGCCCTGACCCTGCACCAGACGCCAGAAACGGCTGTCGGCCGGGTCCCTGTCGCGTCTTATCCAGCCGTTGCGCTGCAGCGCCTCGAGAAAACCGCCCAGGTTGTCGGCGCTGCCCAGCCACTGGTTCACCGTGCGCCCTTCGATGCGGCAATAGTCGGAGTGCACCTGGCTGGCCACCTTGCGCTTGCGTTCGAGCATCTGTAGCAGCTCCTGCTGCAGGTCGAAGCCCTCGATCACGGCGGTGGAACCGACACCCAGGTCGTTGAGCAGATAGCCCCGCATGACGCGCTGGTAGAAGGCCTGCGCGTCGCCGACCCGCGGCAGGTTGTCCAGCACGCTTTGCACCGCCTTGGCGGCATGGCCACTGGAGCCGTTGTCGATGGTCACGTGCAGCTGGAAATAATAGGGATCGATATCCAGCTCGTTGAGCTCGAAGGCGCTGATCAGCAGGTGCAGCGGCAACTGCTCGTAGCCCAGGTTGTAGCCGATCACCTCCGGCAGGAACTCGTCGATCAGCAGCCCCAGCGCGAGCTGGATGGCGCCCTGACGATACAGCGCGTCGTCCAGTTCCAGCGCATCCTCGCAGCCCTGGCTGGCCAGCAGCTGGCGGTAGAGCAACACGTGATTCTGCTCGGCAACCCCGTCGCCCAGCTCTTCCAGATAGGTGCGCACCAGTGGATACACGCGGTGATCGCGCCAGTGGGGCAGGGCACCGTAGAGCCAGGCGCCGTCGACCAGCTTGGTCGGCGCCACGGCGCGGAGAAAGTGCAGGGCATGGGCCTTGCGCGGAAAGTAGCGGCGCCCCTGGCCCGAACGACGCCCGTCGAGGTAGCGGGCATAGTCGGCCGTCACGCGCTGGTGATGGCGAAGCGACCAGTCGGCCAGCTCGAAGGGGCTGTTCGGCAAGTCACAGGGCAGCCGGGCGGCTTCCTGCAGGCATTCCAGAAGAAACTCCCGGGCCTGCGGATGACCCGGCTCGGGCTCGTCCAGCAACTGGCGATATAGGCTTTGCCAGGGACCGGTGGCAGCCACGAAGGAAATGCGCTGCGCGGCGGGCGTGTCGATGAAACTGGCGATCGACATGGATCAAGTCTCCTGAAAATCGGGGCCATGTTCTGCTTAGGAGGGCTGTGCCCGAACAAAGATTCCACCTAAATTCGCCCCGCCCGCCGCTGCGTCAAACAGGTTGAACCCAAGCCGCACGGCTGCCCTCAATTGCAGGAATCATGGGAGTAGGCGGGTCATGACCACGAGCACCTTCGGCATCGAGGAAGAGTACTTTCTCACCGACCTGGCAAGCCGCTGCGTGGCGCAGCGTGGGGTCGAGGCCTTTGCCGTATCCAGTCGCCGCGCGCTGGGCCAGCGGGTGACGCGAGAGATGTTCGCCGCCCAGTTCGAGGTGGTGACCCCGGTGTTGCACAGCCTCGAGCAGGCGCGCGACTTTCTCGGCCAGGCGCGCCGCACCATGGCCGAGCTGGCCTGCGAGTTCGGTTGCGGCATTCTCGCCGCCGGCACCCATCCGCTGGGGCAATGGCGCAGCGTGCAGGCCACCGACATGGCGCGCTACCGGGCGATCTTCGACGATTACCGCATCGTCGCCAGCCGCAGCGTGCTGGCCGGCCTGCACGTGCACGTGGGGGTGCCGGAGGGCGTCGATCGCATCCGCCTGATGAACCGGCTGACGCCCTGGCTGCCTTTGCTGCTCGGGCTGAGCGCGTCCTCGCCGTTCTGGGACGGCCGGCCCTGCGGGCTGATGAGCTATCGCCAGGCGGTCTGCGATGAATGGCCGCGCATGGGCATTCCCGACCACTTTCGCGATGACGCCGAGTACCAGCGTTACCTGAAGGTGATGACCGATACCGACTGCATCGGCTCGGCCGTCAACCTGTGGTGGAACATCCGCCCGTCGTTGCGCTTTCCCACGCTGGAGCTGCGCATCGCCGACGCCTGTCCGCAACTGGACGACGCCCTGTGCATCGCCGGGCTGTTCCGCGCCATGCTCGCGCATGCGCTGCAGGCGCCGCACCACGACTGGTTCGACGATCCGCTGACGCGCATCCTGACCCTGGAAAATCGCTGGCGTGCCAAGCGCCGCGGCCTGCGCGGACTGTTCATCGAGCCGCGCAGCCAGAGCACCTTGCCGTTCGCCGCCTGGCTGGAGCAGCTGCTGGCCGCCATCGCCGAGCAGATCCCGGCGGACGAGCGCTGGATCGTGGGCCATGCGCGCAGGCTGGCACGCCTCGGTGGCAGCGCCGAAGCGCAGCTCGGCCTGTATCGCCGCGCCCGCAGCGGTGGCGCCGATCACCGCGCCGCCGCCTGCGCGGTGGTCGATGCGCTGCTGCGCCAGACGGCCCTGCAGGACGTTCGGCAAATAGCCTGAACATCTGCCCGGCGGCGATTTCGGAATAGGAACATGCCTAATCCGGGAGAAGCCTCATGCAAGCATTGACCTATCACGGCAGCCGCGACGTCAGGGTGGAACGGGTGCCCGACCCGGTCATCGAGCAGCCCGATGACATCATCCTGCGCGTCACCGCCACGGCGATCTGCGGCTCCGACCTGCACCTGTATCGCGGCAAGATTCCGCAGGTGAAGGACGGCGACATCTTCGGCCACGAATTCATGGGCGTGGTCGAGGAGGTCGGCCCGCAGGTCACCGCGGTGAGCAAGGGCGACCGGGTCATCGTGCCCTTCGTCATCGCCTGCGGCGACTGCTTCTTCTGCCAGCTGGACCTGCACGCGGCGTGCGAAACCACCAACCCCGGGCGCGGCGCGATCCTCAACAAGAAGCAGATTCCGCCAGGTGCGGCGCTGTTCGGCTACAGCCACCTGTATGGCGGCGTGCCGGGCGGGCAGGCCGAACTGGTGCGCGTGCCCAAGGCCAATGCCGGGCCGTTCAAGGTGCCGGACGTGCTCGACGACGAGCAGGTGCTGTTTCTCACCGACATCCTGCCCACCGGCTACCAGGCGGTGGTCAACGCCGGCGTCAAACCCGGCAGTCGCGTGGCGATCTACGGTGCCGGCCCGGTCGGACTGATGAGCGCCGCCTGCGCGCGAATGCTCGGTGCCGAGCAGATCTTCATGGTCGACCATCACGATTACCGGCTGGCCTATGCCCAGCAGACCTACGGCGTGATACCGATCAACTTCGATGTGATCGACGACCCGGCCAGCGCCATCATCGAGCAGACCCCCGGGCATCGCGGCGTGGATGCGGTGATCGATGCGGTGGGCTTCGAGGCCAAGGGCAGCCTTACCGAAACCGTGCTGACCACGCTCAAGCTGGAAGCCAGCAGCGGCGTGGCGCTGCGCCAGTGCATCGCGGCGGTGCGCCGCGGCGGCACGGTCAGCGTGCCGGGCGTCTATGCCGGCTTCATCCACGGCTTCCTGTTCGGCGATGCCTTCGACAAGGGGTTGACCTTCAAGATGGGCCAGACCCACGTGCATCCGCTATTGCCGACGCTGCTGGAGCACATCCAGCGCGGCGAGCTGAAACCGGAAATCATCATCAGCCACCGCATGCCCCTGGCCGATGCGGCCGAGGGCTATCGCCTGTTCGATGCGCGCCGCGAGCAGTGCCGCAAGGTGATTCTGCGGCCCTGACGTGGGCCGCCGGCCCGATTCTCTGAACCTTTGGCGCCCGCGCGGCTTTCTAAATCTCACGGGCGCCGCTATCGGCAATCGTCATGCAACCATCAGGAGAAACGCCATGTCACTGACCCAAAACGTCCATCGTCTGGAACGTGCTGTCTCGCTCGCCACGGGTGCTACTGCCATCGTCGCCGGTGTCTGCCAGGGCGGCACTTCGGGTGTGCTCAAGGCCCTTGGCGGCGCGGCACTGCTGCAGCGCGGGCTGAGCGGCCACTGCGTGATCAAGGGGCTGATCAGCGACCCCAAGAGCGAGCTGGAGTGCCTGCGCGAGCGCGTGGCCGAACTGCGTGCTGCGCTGCCGCGCCTGCAGAAGGAAATGGACAGCCTGAAAGGGCGCCAGGAGAACCGCCTGGATCATGCCGTCGAGGAAACCTTCCCGGCCAGCGATCCCATCTCGCCTTGAACCGAGCGTCCAGGCGATGGCGCGAATGCGCCGTCGCCCCGGTACCCTTATCGATCGAAGGAGGCATCCGATGAAAGACACCACTTCAGGTTCCGACCCTCAACCCATCGACGAGCAGGCGCTGGACTTCAGCGATGATCAGGACAGCTTCGCCACCGGCGAGCCACCGCAGCGGCAGGATGGCGATGGCACGGAGGGCGCGCAGGAGCAGATCGGCCTGACCGGCGCCGCCACGCTCGGCCAGAGTGAGCACGAGGACAACGTCAGCCTCGACGACCTCAGCCCCGATACCCTGATCGATGACAGCGGCGCGCGCTCGCCACTCGAACGTGGTGGTGATCGTCCTCTGGATGAAGAACTCAGCGTGGTCGACGAGACCCAGGTAGGAGGAGGCTTCGGCCTCGATGAAGCAGAGCTGGCACGTTCGGCACCGCTCGACGGCAAGCCCTGGAGCGACGATGTCGTGCCCGGCGACGGGGAGCGCGAGCCATGAGCGCAGCGACCTGCGCCTGTCCGCATTGCGCTTGTGCGGTCGATTCCCGCGAGTGGGTACATGAAGTTGCGGGCGATGATCTGGTGTACTGCTGCGAGGCCTGCATGCAGCGCCATCCCAAGGGCATGGTCCAGTGCCAGAGCGCCGGCTGCGATTGCGGCGAGCGCGTGGAGCGTGAACGCGAACTGGCGTCTTGATAAACGTCACCGCAGCGTAGGCGGGAGCCCGGCTCGCAGGGTACTTCTGGGTTCCCGCCTGCGCGGGAATGACGAGATCTTCAGGTCGACCGAGTCACTGCCCGAGGAGGCAACGTGCCTCAGGTGCTGGCCTTGCGCAGCGCCTGCAGCAGCTCCTCCTTGCGCATGCGCGAGCGTCCGGCGATGTCGCGCTTGCGCGCCAGCTCCAGCAGTTCGCTCTTGCTCATCGCCTCCAGGCGCTGACCGGGCCGCGGCGTGCCTTCGCGGGTGGCTGCTGCGCGCCGCGCCGAAGATTTGCGGGCAGCTTCCTTGCTGGCCGCACTGGTCTTGCGTCCCGAGCCACCGGCCTTGTCGCCGCCGCCGGACTGCTTGTTGACCGTGGCCCAGGCGCGTGCCTCGGCTTCGTCCGGCGCGACGCCGCGTTCCTTGTAGCTGTCCTCGATGTGCTCGGCCTTGCGCTTCTGCTTGTCGCTGTATTTGTCCTTGCTGCCACGGGGCATGAGCCTTCTCCCGATTGTCTTGAACTCCAGACAAGGGAATGCGCCCAGCGGCATAGGTTCCCGCTTTCGGATGGCCGGCAGTGAGGATCAAGCGAACCTCTGGGCGCCTGCGCCGCTCAGAAGAACAGCACCTCTGGAGATCGAACGACGATGGACGTATACGAGCGAATTCTCACCACCCTGGTGCAGGAGTTCTCCGACCTCGCCCAGGTGGAACACATCACCCGCGCCACGCTGCGCCTGGTTCTGGCCATGTTCCTTGGCGGGCTGCTCGGCTACGAGCGCGAGCTGATGGGCAAGGCCGCCGGGATGCGCACGCACATGCTGGTGTGCCTGGGCGCGGCGATCTTCGTCATGGCCCTGGAACAGGACGGCGCCGAAGCCGACGCCATGAGCCGGGTGATCCAGGGCATCGCCGCCGGTGTCGGCTTTCTCGGCGCCGGCACCATCCTCAAGGGCCAGAACATCTCCGACGTCAAGGGCCTGACCACCGCCGCCGGCCTGTGGGCCTCGGCCGCCATCGGCGTGGCGGTCGGCCTCGGCCGCGAGGCCACCGCGGTGCTGTCCACGGTGATCGTGCTGGTGGTGCTGCACCTGATGCCGCTGATGGTCGATCCAGGTACCAGGACCAAGCCCGACGACCAGGCCGGAGAGTGACCCGGCTCCGGGCAAAAACTGCCTGAACTTTTCCCGCCGCGCCGGCCTCGGAATTTTTGACAGGCGCGGCGTCACACACGCTGACGCCTGCTCCCGCCAACCCCTTCGAACACGTCTGCCAGGCGTTAGAGGAGCCAGGAACGATGCCGTCCCCGCAGCATGCCGATCAGACCGTCACCCACGCCATCGCCCAGCCACGGCTGGCCATCGAAGCGGTACAGCCGATCGTGGAGGGTGGCCGCTTCGCCAGCAAATGCCTGTGCGGCCGGCCTCTGCCGGTCAGTGCGGTGATCTTCAGCGATGGCCACGAGCAGCTGGCCGCCGACCTGCTATGGCGGGCCAGCGGCGCAGCCAGCTGGCAACGCGCGCCCATGCAGGCGCTGGGCAACGACCGCTGGAGCGCCACGCTGCTCATCGAGCAGATGGGCCGCGGCGAATTCGCCATCGAGGCCTGGCTGGACGTATACGCCAGCTTTCGCCAGGAACTGGTGAAGAAGCTTGGCGCCGGCGTGCCGGTGGACCTCGAACTGCAGGAGGGCGCGCAGCTGGTACGGCGCATCGCCGCGCAGGCCCCGCAGCAGGTACAGCCCGAGCTGGCGGCGTTGATCGAGCGCATGGAGGCCGCGCAATCGCAGGCCGAGCGCGAGGCCGTGCTGATCGACCCGGCGGTCAACGAGTTGATGCGCCGCGCCGAATATCGTCCGCATCTGCTGCGTACGCCCAACTACCCGCTGGACGTCGAGCGCGGCCTGGCCGAGTTCGCCAGCTGGTACGAGCTGTTTCCCCGCTCGCTGGGCGACGAGCGCCGCCACGGCACCTTCGCCGACGTGCATGCGCGCGTCCCGGAAATCGCCCGGATGGGCTTCGACGTGCTGTATTTCCCGCCCATCCATCCCATCGGCCGGACCCACCGCAAGGGGCCTAACAACAGCCTCAAGGCTGGCCCGGACGACCCCGGTAGCCCCTATGCCATCGGCAGCGAGGAGGGCGGCCACGAGGCCGTGCACCCGCAGCTCGGCAGCCTTGAGGATTTTCGCCAGCTGGTGCGCGTGGCGCGTGAGCACGGGCTGGAAGTGGCGCTGGATTTCGCCGTGCAGTGCTCGCCCGATCACCCCTGGCTCAAGCAGCACCCCGGCTGGTTCAGCTGGCGCCCGGACGGCAGCATCCGCCATGCCGAGAACCCGCCGAAGAAGTACGAGGACATCGTCAACGTCGAGTTCTATGCCGAAGACGCCATGCCCGACCTGTGGCTGGCACTGCGCGACGTGGTGCTGGGCTGGGTGGAGCAGGGCGTGACGCTGTTTCGCGTCGACAACCCGCACACCAAGCCGATGCCGTTCTGGGAATGGCTGATCGCCGACGTGCGAGCGCGTCACCCCGAGGTGATCTTCCTTTCCGAGGCATTCACCCGCCCGGCGATGATGGCACGCCTGGGCAAGCTCGGCTTCAGCCAGAGCTACACCTACTTCACCTGGCGCAACACCAAGGCCGAGCTGCAGGCCTATTTCACCGAGTTGAACCAGCCGCCATGGCGCGACTGCTACCGACCGAACTTCTTCGTCAACACGCCGGACATCAACCCCTTTTTCCTGCAGCGCAACGGCCGCCCCGGTTTTCTCATTCGCGCCGCGCTGGCGACCATGGGCTCGGGGCTGTGGGGCATGTATTCGGGCTTCGAGCTGTGCGAGGCCGAGCCGGTGCCGGGCAAGGAGGAGTACTTCGATTCGGAGAAGTACCAGCTGCGCCCGCGCGACTACCAGGGGCCGGGCAACATCAACGCCGAGATCGCCCGACTCAACCAGATCCGCCGCGAAAACCCGGCGCTGCAGACCCATCTGGGCTTCCAGGCCTACACCGCGTGGAACGACAACATTCTCTATTTCGGCAAACGCACCGCCGATCTGAGCAACTTCATCCTGGTGGCCATCAGCCTCGATCCGCACCACGCCCAGGAAGCGCATTTCGAACTGCCGCTGTGGGAGCTGGGCCTGCCCGACGATGCCGATCTGCACGGCGAAGACCTGATGAACGGCCACCGCTGGACCTGGCACGGCAAGGTGCAGTGGATGCGCATCGAACCCTGGCACCTGCCTTTCGGCATCTGGCGAATCCAGACCGCCCGCTGAACAACGGAGTACCACCATGGCCAAGCGCAGCGCCGGCAAGACCTTTCTCAACGATCCGCAGTGGTACAAGGATGCGGTGATCTATCAGGTCCACGTGAAGTCCTTCTTCGATGCCAACAACGACGGCATCGGCGACTTCCAGGGCCTGATCGACAAGCTCGACTACATCGCCGAACTGGGGGTGAACACCCTCTGGCTGCTGCCGTTCTACCCCTCGCCACGGCGCGACGACGGCTATGACATCGCCAAGTACAACGACGTCCACCCGGACTACGGCTCGCTGGCCGACGCCCGCCGCTTCATCGCCGAGGCGCACCGGCGCGGCCTGCGCGTGATCACCGAGCTGGTGATCAACCACACCTCCGACCAGCACCCCTGGTTCCAACGCGCGCGCCGGGCGAAGAAGGGCTCCAAGGCTCGTGATTACTACGTCTGGTCCGACAGCGACGAGAAATACGCTGGCACGCGGATCATCTTCATCGACAGCGAGAAGTCCAACTGGACCTGGGATGCGGTGGCCGGCCAGTACTTCTGGCACCGCTTCTACTCGCACCAGCCGGACCTCAACTTCGACAACCCGCGGGTCATCGAGGCGGTGCTCGGGGTCATGCGCTTCTGGCTCGACATGGGCGTCGACGGCCTGCGCCTGGACGCCATCCCGTACCTGATCGAGCGCGACGGCACCAGCAGCGAGAACCTGCCGGAAACCCATGCCGTGCTCAAGCGCATTCGCGCCGAACTGGATGCACGCTACCCTGATCGCCTGCTGCTGGCCGAGGCCAACCAGTGGCCGGAGGACACCCGCCCGTACTTCGGCGACGACGACGAATGCCACATGGCCTTCCACTTCCCGCTGATGCCGCGCATGTACATGGCCATCGCCCAGGAAGACCGCTTCCCGATCACCGACATCCTGCGCCAGACCCCGGAAATTCCGCCCAACTGCCAGTGGGCGATCTTCCTGCGCAACCACGACGAGCTGACCCTGGAGATGGTCACCGACGACGAGCGCGACTACCTGTGGAACTACTACGCCGCCGACAGCCGTGCGCGGATCAACCTCGGCATTCGTAGGCGCCTGGCGCCGCTGGTGGGGCGTGACCGGCGGCGCATCGAGCTGCTCAACAGCCTGCTGCTGTCGATGCCCGGCACGCCGACGCTGTACTACGGCGACGAGATCGGCATGGGCGACAATATCTACCTGGGCGACCGCGACGGCGTGCGTACGCCCATGCAGTGGTCGGTGGACCGCAATGGCGGCTTCTCCCGCGCCGATCCGGCCAGCCTGGTGCTGCCGCCGATCATGGACCCGCTGTACGGCTACCAGACCATCAACGTCGAGGCCCAGGCGCGCGACCCGCACTCGCTGCTCAACTGGACGCGGCGCATGCTCGCCATTCGCAACCAGCACAAGGCCTTCGGCCGCGGCAGCCTGGAAATGCTGGCGCCGAGCAACCGACGCATCCTCGCCTACCTGCGCCTGCACCGCAGCGAGGAGGGCAGCGAGGAATGCATCCTCTGCGTGGCCAACCTGTCCAGCGCGGCCCAAGCCGTCGAGCTGGAACTGGCCGACTACCACGACCGGGTTCCGGTGGAGATGGTCGGCGGTGCGTCCTTTCCGCCCATCGGCCAGTTGCCCTACCTGCTGACGTTGCCGCCGTACGGTTTCTACTGGTTCTACCTGGCCGACGCCTCGCAGATGCCCAGCTGGCATCTCAAGCCGGTGGAACGCATGCCCGAGCTGCAGACCCTGGTGCTCAGCCGCGACCTGGCCGAGGTGCTCGAAGGCCGCCCACGGCAGATTCTCGAACGCGAGTCCCTGCCCCTGTACCTGCCGAAACGGCGCTGGTACGCGGGCGGGCGCCTCGCCGCCGACGCCGTGCGCCTGCTGTACGTGGTACCCCTGGCCGACGAGGCGAATTCGCCCTTGCTGGCCGAACTGGAGGTGCGCGGCGAGCAGGGCAGCGAATACTACCGCCTGCCCCTGGCCGCGGTGCCCGAGCGTGCCGACGGCAGCGACCTGCCGCAGCAGATGGCCCTGGCCAGGTTGCGCCGCGGCCGCCACGTGGAGCTGCTGACCGATGCCTTCAGCCTGCCGCAGTTCAGCCAGGCGGTGCTCGCCCTGTTGCGCCAGGAGCGCGTACTGCACAGCGCCACCGGGGAAATCCAGTTCCGCGCCGAGCCGGCGCTGCTGGCCCTCGAGGCTGCCGACGAGAACGCCTTCAAGCTGCTGTCGGCCGAGCAGTCCAACAGTTCCGCGCTGGTCGGCAGGCAGATCCTGCTCAAGCTGCTGCGCCGCGGCTTTGCCGGCGTCCACCCGGAGGTGGAGATGAGCCGCTTCCTCGGCGACCAGGGTTTCGCCCATATCGCGCCACTGCTGGGCGAGGTGGTGCGGGTCGACGAGCAGGACCAGCACACCCTGGTGGTGGTGCAGGGCTATCTGGACAACCAGGGCGATGCCTGGCTGTGGACCCTCAACACCCTCGAGCGCGCCATCCGCGACGAACTGACTGGAGGCATGAGCGAAGCGCAGGTCGATGCCCTGGCCGAACTGAGCCAGTTCTGTAGCGTGCTCGGCAAGCGCGTCGGCGAGATGCACGCGGTGTTGGCACGGCCCAGCGAAAACCCGGCATTCGGCAGCCGCCTGAGCGACGAACAGGACTGCCGCGCCTGGCGCGAGTCCATCGGCGAACAGCTGCAGCAGGCCCTGCGTGCCCTCGAGCAGCAGCGCGATGGCCTGGCGCCGAAGCTGGCCGAACAGACCGACTGGCTGCTCGCCCACGAGCAGCAGTTGCAGCAGGCGCTCGACCAGCTGACCCGGCACGTGGCCGGCGGCCTGCGCATTCGCGTGCACGGTGACCTCCACCTGGGCCAGGTGCTGGTGGTGCAGGGCGATGCCTACGTGATCGATTTCGAGGGTGAGCCCAACCGCTCGCTGGAGGAGCGCCGCCAGTACCACAGCCCGTTCAAGGACGTGGCCGGCATGCTGCGCTCCATCGACTACGCGGCCGCGGTGGCGCAGCGCAGCGCCGGCGGCATGGACGGCAGCAGCGATTCGCAGCAGACGGTGGCGGCGCTGGTGGCGCGTTACCGTGAGATCGCCCGCGAGGCATTCCTCGCGGCCTACCGCCAGGCGGCAGCCGGCCTGCCGCACGAATGGCGCGACGGCAATGGCGAGGATGCCGCGCTGAACCTGTTCAGCCTGGAAAAGGCTGCCTATGAAATTCTCTACGAAAGCGGCCACCGCCCCGACTGGATCGATGTACCGCTCCAGGGCCTGGTGGATCTCGCTCATCAATTACCAGGAGTGCGAACTTGAATCAGAACAGAGTGCAGCGACTGCAGCGCGCCGAGGACGGCGATCCGTTCAGCTTCCTCGGCCCGCACGCGCAGGGCGACGAAACGCTGGTACGGGCCTGGTTGCCAGGTGCCGATGCGGTGGACCTGCTGTCCAGTGACGGCTCGCCGCTGGGACGCATGCACTGCAGCGACCCGGACGGGCTGTTCGAACTGCCGTTGCCCCAGGCGCAGCGCTATTGCCTGCGCATTCACTGGCCGAGCGGCGTGCAGGAAACCGAAGACCCCTATGCCTTCGGCCCGCTGCTGGGCGACACCGATCTGTACCTGTTCGCCGAGGGCAATCACCGCCAGCTGTGGCGCTGCCTGGGCGCCGCGCCAGTGGAGCATGAAGGCGTGGCGGGCGTGCGTTTCGCCGTATGGGCGCCCAATGCGCGGCGCGTCTCGGTGGTCGGCAACTTCAACAGCTGGGACGGCCGCCGCCACCCTATGCGCCTGCGCTACCCGGCCGGGGTGTGGGAACTGTTCATTCCGCGGTTGCAGCCTGGCGAATGCTACAAGTACGAAATCCTCGGCCCGCATGGCGTCCTGCCGTTGCGCGCCGACCCCATGGCGCAGGCCACCGAGATGCCGCCGGCCACCGCCTCGAAGGTGCCGCAGGGCGAGGCCTTCGCCTGGCAGGACCAGCAGTGGATGAGCGAGCGCGAGCAGCGTCACGCGCCGCAGGCTCCGCTGGCGATCTACGAGCTGCACGCCGGGTCCTGGCAGTGGCAGGACGACCGGACGCCGGACTGGGACGAGCTGGCCGAGCGCCTGATTCCCTACGTGCAGGACCTGGGCTTCACCCATATCGAGCTGATGCCGATCATGGAGCACCCCTTCGGTGGCTCCTGGGGCTATCAGCCGCTGTCGATGTTCGCACCTACCGCCCGCCTGGGCAGCCCGCAGCGCTTCGCCGCCTTCGTCGACCGCTGCCACCGCGCCGGCATCGGCGTGATTCTCGACTGGGTGCCGGGGCATTTCCCCAACGATGCCCACGGCCTGGCCGAGTTCGACGGCACCGCGCTGTACGAGTACGCGCACCCGTTCGAGGGTTTCCACCCGGACTGGAACACCTGCATCTACAACCTCGGCCGCACCGAGGTGCACGGCTTCATGCTGGCCAGCGCGCTGTACTGGCTGCGCGAGTACCACGTCGACGGCCTGCGCGTGGATGCCGTGGCCTCGATGCTCTACCGCGACTACTCGCGTGAAGCCGGGCAGTGGATTCCCAACCGCCACGGCGGGCGCGAGAACCTGGAGGCCATCGAGTTTCTCCAGCACCTCAACGAAGTGGTGCGCAGCGAGGTGCCCGGCGCGCTGGTGATCGCCGAGGAGTCCACCGCCTGGCCCGGCGTCAGCCGCCCGGTGCAGCAGGGCGGCCTGGGTTTCAGCCACAAGTGGAACATGGGCTGGATGAACGACAGCCTCAGCTACATCCAGCAGGACCCGTTGTACCGCCTGCACCATCACCACCAGATCACCTTCGGTCTGCACTATGCATTTTCCGAGCGCTTCATCCTGCCGATCTCCCACGACGAGGTGGTGCACGGCAAGCGCTCGCTGCTCGGGCGCATGCCCGGTGATCGCTGGCAGCAGTTCGCCAACCTGCGTCTGTTTCTCGCGCTGATGTGGAGCCATCCGGGCAAGAAGCTGCTGTTCATGGGGTGCGAGTTCGGCCAGTGGCGCGAGTGGAACCATGATCAGCAGCTGGATTGGTACCTGCTGCAGTATCCCGAGCATGCCGCAGCCCAGGCGCTGCTGCGCGAGCTCAATCGCCTGTATCGGGAAGAGCCGGCGCTGCACCGTCTCGACGATCAGGACAGCGGCTTTCAATGGCTGATCGGCGATGACGCGCGCAACAGCGTGTTCGCCTGGCTGCGCAAGGGCGGCGAGGGCAGTGCGCCGCTTTTGGTGGTGCACAACTTCACGCCGCAGGTGCTAGACGGTTACCGCATCGGCGTGCCACATGCCGGCCGCTGGCAGGTATTGCTCAATACCGACGAACGCCGCTGGAGTGGCTCCGGCGCCGGCACCCAGGGCGAGTTGCACAGCGAGCAGACGGCCGCTCACGGCCAGTCCGACTCGCTGAATCTGCAGTTGCCGCCGCTGGGTGCGCTGATTCTGCGACCTGCCCATTAAGCGTCGCCGCTGAAGCGCCTCCCACAGAGGGCGAGGTGTGCCTTGGAGTGGTGATTCTGCTCCGGCCCACAAGGCGCCGGACGCCAGGGTAGGAGGGGCTTCAGCCAATCGCGGCTAAAGCCCCTCCTACAGAGGTGGGGTCAGTGTGCGGAGGTCACGCCACGCAGCACGGTGTCGTTGGCCATGCGGCTGTGGCCGGAGGCGATATTGCCAAGCGATACCACGCCCACCAGGCGCTTCTCGCGATTGAGCACGGGCAGCCGACGTACCCGAACGTCGGCCATGTTGGCAGCCACGTGTTCGACATCTTCATCGTCGAAGCAGTACAGCACGTTGCTGCTCATCACCTGGCGCACCGGCGTGTTGCCGTCCAGGCCGGTGGCGACCGCGCGTATGGCGATGTCGCGGTCGGTGACGATGCCGACCAGGCGATCGCCTTCATTGATCAGCAGGGCGCCACTGTCGATGTCGGCCATCAGGCTGGCGGCCTCGCGGATGCTGCGCTCGGGGTCGAGCATGCGCACGTTGCGGGTCATGATCTTGCTGATTTTCATCGTTGCTCTCCTTTTGCAGGTGGAGTGGGCCAATGCCCGAGGCGAAACGCCGCGAAGGGATACGGCGATTCAGGAATAGCGCACCAGGTGGTGCGGGTAGTCGCCGACCCGCGCGCCTGCCACCATTTCGCTGACCCAGTCGATCAGGATGCGCGTGTAGGCCTGCTGGTGGCGGTCGTCGCTGAGGCCATGGTCGGCACCGGCCATGATGCGATGGGTCAGCGAGTGGGCCTTGTCGAAGGCATTGCGGTAGCTCATCAGCGTGGTGTGCGGGACGAAGTCGTCATGCTCGGACTCCACCAGCAGCACATCGCCGTGAAAGTCCGAGCAGGCCCGCAGCGCCAGGTTGTCCTCGGCCCGCAGCGGCGTGCGGCGATAGACCGCCAGGCGCGCGACGTCGAGCTGACGCTTGGGCAACTGCCACTGCTCGTCCCAGTACAGCGCCGGCACGCGCAGGGCCAGCCAGCGCACCGGGCGGCGCATGCTCAGCAGGGTGGCGAGGTAGCCGCCATAGCTGGTGCCGATCACGGCGATACAGGCGGGGTCCACGGCCTCGTGCGCCGCCAGCAGGTCGTAGGCGGCAAGGATGTCGGCCAGGTTGTGCTCGCGCGAAACGCGCTCCTGCGCCTCGATGTTGCGCTCGTGCCCGCGCAGATCGAAGGTCAGGCATACGCAGCCCAACGCGGCGATGCCACGTGCCCGCGCCAGGTCACGCTGCTGGCTGCCACCCCAGCCGTGGACGAAGAGCACCCCGGGGACCTGGTCAGGCGGCGTCACCAGGGTGCCGGCGATGTGCTGGTCATCCACCAGGATGTCGATGCTCTGGCTGCTTGCGCTCATGACGGCTCCATCTTGACGTACTTGGCGATGGGGCCGTCCTCGCTTTCCTGGCCGCGGTACAGGCAGATCGAGCCTGGTGGCGGCGGCGCATCGCGATAGTGTTCATGGGTCGCGGCCTGCAGCGTTTGCAGCTGCGGGTCCTGGATGAACGCCTCCAGGGCGAAGATCTCCGCCGCGCTGGCGCCACCGATGCGCCAGGACTGCTCCAGCACGCCGCTGCGCGACTGCCCCTGGGCATTGAGCCCCAGTGCCACGTCGTAGTTGCGCCGCGAGGCCTGGATCGACGGATAGACCTCCAGCGCGGCGAGTTCGAAGATGCGCGCCTGCTGCACCGCCAGGCGCACCGCACGCGGCAGTTCGAGGCTCATCAGCGCCAGATAGTCACCGCGCACCAGCGTCAGCTGCGAACCGCCATAGACCGGATTGCCGTGGCCATCATCGGTCAGCTGCTGGGTGCCGTGATAGCTCAGGGTCGTGCCTGCCACGCGGATCTGGCCAACGCTGTAGGTGATGGGTTGCTGCAGGTCTTCTTCCAGCACCAGGCCATGCTGGGCCACACGCTGCGCATCGAGCGCCGCCAGCGCAGCGTCGAGTTCGGCTGGCGTACGCACCACCTGCTGGCCACGGCCAGCGGTGCCATCCACCGGCTTCAGGCGCACCGGCCCCTGGCGCAGCAGGCGCTGCCCGGCTTCGCCGGCATCCTCCAGATCGAACACGCTGAAGCCCTGCAGCGTGACGCTCTGCACCTGCCGGGCGAAAAGCTCCGACCAGCCGGCAGGCAGCCTGCGAGGGGCGTCGAGCGCCGGGTGGCTGATCGCCTTGGTGGCGATGAAGGCATGCCCGACCTGGCCACCGAAGAAATCATCCGGCCCTTCGATGCCCAGATGTCGGGTATCGCCGACCAGGCTGTCCTCGGGCAGGAAATAGTAGCGGCCACGCACCTCGCTGCCCGTCTGCCGCGGACCGAGGAAGGGGCAGCCGAGCAGCGCCGCCAGCTTCTCACCGAGCAGGCGCTGCACCGCGCGTTCATGGGCCATGCGCGGCGTGGTGCCAGGCAGCAGGAGCAATCCGTCGTAGCCAGCCATCAGCGATCCTGCCAGGTGCCGCCGGCACTTTCGCAGTCGATACGCACCTGCTTGAGGTCGCCGACCTGGTAATAATGGGTCAGCACCTTGGCATCGTTGGGCACGGCAGGGCGTGGCTCGCCGCGGTCATCGTCGCCGGAGCGCGGGTTGGTCAGGGTTTCCTGGGTCAGCGCCGCTTCGCAGGTACCCAGGTGGGCCTCGGCGCAGCTGGCCACCTTGCGCTGCTGGCTGTTGATCATGTCGCCGGTTTCGTTGTGGCAGGACCAGTCGATGGCACCGTCGTCCATTCCGACGAATTCGTAGCAGTACTCCTGGGCGACTTCCTTGATGGCCTCGCTGGAGGCACTGGCGCTGACGTGGCAGGCCTCGGCCAGCGCGTCGCCGGCAGCCAGTGCGCCGACCAGCAAACCGGGAATGATGGCTCGCATGTTGTTCTCCTGGGACAGTGGCGTTCATGAGTTGTGAGGCAGGCCTGCAAGGCGAAGTTCAGGCTTTTTGATCAGTGGGCGCTGGGCAGAAAAACCCTGAACTCATTGCCCCTGCGAAGGCCCCAAAGGTAAAGCCGAACGCCTCGGCTGCAACGAACACGACGCGCGCGTGAGGGGCAGGTTATGAGCGAATCGCACAGCGACACCGACAGTGCCGTGGCACAGTTCAAGGCGGCCATCCTGGCCAAGTTGCGCTATGCCGTGGGCAAGGACCCAGCCACCGCCTACGACCATGACTGGTTCGAGGCACTGGCGCTGGCTACCCGCGATCACATGATCGACCGCTGGGAGGAGTCCTCCGCCCAGGTCGAGCGACAGGGCGCCAAGCGCGTCTACTACCTCTCCCTGGAATTTCTCATCGGCCGCCTGCTGCTGGACAACCTGAGCAATCTCGGCCTGCTCGACGTGGCCCGGCAGGCCATGGCCGAACTCGGCGTCGAGCTCGAGCGCATCCGCCTGGTGGAGCCGGATGCGGCGCTGGGCAACGGTGGCCTCGGGCGCCTGGCAGCCTGCTTCATGGAAAGCATGGCGACCCTGCGCCTGGCCGCCCATGGCTACGGTATCCGCTATGAACATGGTCTGTTCCGCCAGGCCATCATCGACGGTTGGCAGGCCGAGCAGACCGAAACCTGGCTGGACTTTGGCAACCCCTGGGAGTTCGAGCGCCCCGAGGTGGCCTATCGCATCGGCTTCGGCGGCGGGGTGACGACCCTGGACGATGGCACGGGTGTTCCACGCCTGCAGTGGCAGCCGCAGGAGACGGTGCGTGCGATCGCCTACGACACGCCAGTGGTGGGCTGGCGCGGCGCCTCGGTCAATACCCTGCGCCTGTGGCGCGCACGCGCCGAGCAGGACCTGCAGCTGGATCGCTTCAATGCCGGCGACCACTTCGGCGCCGTGGCCGGCGAGGTGCGCGCCGAAAGCATCTCGCGCGTTCTGTACCCGGCCGACGACACCGAGGCCGGCCAGGAGCTGCGCCTGCGCCAGGAGTACTTCCTGGTGTCCGCCTCGCTGCAGGACCTGCTCGATCGCCATCTGCGCCTGCACGCCGAGCTGCGCAGCCTGCCGCAGCAGGCGGCGATCCAGCTCAACGACACCCACCCGGCCATCGCCGTGGTCGAGCTGATGCGCTTGCTGGTCGACGAACATCGCATGCCCTGGGCTCAGGCGTGGAGCCTGACCGTGGCGACCACCGCCTATACCAACCACACCCTGCTGCCGGAGGCCCTGGAGTCCTGGCCGGTGGCGCTGATGGAACGCCTGCTGCCCAGGCATCTGCAGATCATCTATCTGATCAACGCCGAGCATATCGATGCGCTGCGCGCCAAGGACATCCACGATTTTCGCCTGCTGCGCGCGGTGTCGCTGATCGAGGAAGACCACGGCCGCCGCGTGCGCATGGGCAACCTGGCGTTTCTCGGGGCGCACAGCGTCAACGGGGTTTCCGCGCTGCATACGCGGCTGATGCGCGATACGGTGTTCCGCGATCTGCACCGGCTGTACCCCGACCGAGTGAACAACAAGACCAATGGCGTGACCTTCCGCCGCTGGCTGTTCCAGATCAATCCGGGGCTCACCCATCTGCTGGTCGACGCCCTGGGCGAGGCGCTGCTGCAACGACCCGAGGAACACCTCAGGGAACTGGAACCCTACGCCGAGCGCGAGGATTTTCGCCACGAGTACGCGCGCTGCCGACAGCGCAACAAGGAGGTGCTGGCCGAGCGGGTGCGGCAATCGCTGGGTATCCAGCTCGATACCGCGGCGATCTTCGACGTGCACGTCAAACGCATCCACGAGTACAAGCGCCAGTTGCTCAACCTGCTGCATACCGTGGCGCTGTACCAGGCCATCCGCAACGACCCGACCACCGACTGGGTGCCACGGGTGAAGATCTTCGCCGGCAAGGCCGCAGCCAGCTATCGCCAGGCCAAGCTGATCATCAAGCTGGCCAACGACATCAGCCGCACCATCAACGACGACCCCACCGTGCGTGGCCTGCTTAAGGTGGTGTTCATTCCCAACTACAACGTCAGCCTGGCCGAAACCATCATCCCCGCGGCCGATCTCTCCGAGCAGATCTCCACCGCCGGGCTGGAGGCCTCGGGCACCAGCAACATGAAGTTCGCCCTCAATGGCGCCCTGACCATCGGCACGCTGGACGGCGCCAACGTGGAGATGTGCGAGCGGGTCGGCGAGGATCATCTGTTCATCTTCGGCATGACCGCACAGCAGGTGGCCGCCCGCCAGCGTCTCGGCCTGGAGATGGGCGATGTGGTGACCGACTCGGAGCGGCTGGAGGCTGCCCTGGGCGCCATACGCGCCGGCGTATTCTCGCCGGACGACCCGTCGCGTTACGTGGGCCTGGTGGATTCGTTGCTGTACGAGGACCGTTTCATGGTCTGCGCCGACTTCGACGCCTACTGGAAAGCCCAGCGCCTGGTCGACCAGCGCTGGCAGCGGCCCGAGCAGTGGTGGCGTTCGGCGGTGCTCAATACCGCACGGATGGGCTGGTTCTCATCCGATCGCACCATCGCCGAATACGCCCGGGACATCTGGCAGGTACCGCTGCCGCCGCGTGACTGACGCCTGGGCTTCGCTCAAAGTCGTCTGGCGAAGCGCAGGCAATGGCGGCGGCCGCGCAAAAATCGGCGAATAACGGACCGGGCTCGCATTCGCCTGTTTTCAACGGCGCCTCACCGATGTTTCGTGCATAGCCTTAGCGCTGCACGCGGTGCGCCGGCGTTGTGCCGCCTTTCTTCGGATGCAGGACGCGGGTGACCTGCACGTCGGTGAACTGGCTGGGCCATTCGAAGGTATGCAGGGCGCTGAGGTAGGAGCGCGCCTGCTCCGGGGTGAGCTCCTCGCGATCGGATTCGACCTCGACGCTGTGTGGCTGGTTGTTGAGGATGTAGCTGATCAGGTGCAGGGGCTTGGCCATGATTACCTCCAGTTGTGCTGAGTGATGTGAGATAGACCTGTGCAATCCGCTCGCAAGTTCCCGCCGTCCGCCGGGCGGCGCTTGGCGCTCCCGGCGTCGTCATGGCGCACCTCGGCCGGCTAGCCGGGCTGGGTTTCGATACGTTGCTCGCCCTGCTTGCGCAGGGTTTTTGCGCGTTTCTCCAGCACCAGGTAGGTGACGCTGGCCAGCATCAACGGCAGCAGGTAATAGAGCACGCGGTAGGCGAGCAGGGCGGCGATCAGGCTGGCCTGGCTGTACTGGTGCTGCAGCAGGGCGAGAAATACTGCCTCGAGCACCCCCAGCCCGGCGGGAATATGCGCCACCACCGCGGCCATGCAACTGATCAGCAGCACACCGAGCACCGAGGTATAGCTCGCCCCCTCGGGCAGCAGCCAGAAGATCAGCGCCGCCATCAGCGACCAGTTGGCAGCGCCCAGGCACAGCTGCAGCACGGCCATGCGCAACGAGGGCAGGGTGATCGAACGTTCACGCAGGTGCCATACGCGCTGCCTGGAAAAGGCGCAGATGCCGATATAGGCGCTGACCAGCCCCAGCAGGGCAAAGCCGACCAGTTGCAGGCCGGTGACACCCAGCCCCCAGTTGTCCGGCAATTGCACCAGGCGCAGGGCGAAGATCACCCCTGCCAGCGCCATGTAGCCGGTCCAGTTGGTCAGCAGGCTGAGGCTGAGGATGCGCGTCACTGTCGAGGCGCTCAGGCCCAGGCGCATGTACAGGCGGTAACGCATGGCCACACCGCCGATCCAGGTGGTGAAGTTGAGGTTGAAGGCGTAGCAGACCATCGCCACCGGCACGACCTGGCGCGCCGGCAGGTGGTGGCGGCTGTACTGGCGCCCCAGCAAGTCGTAGGCACTGAAGGTCAGATAACTGGCGAGGGCGATCAGCGCGCCGACCAGCAGCGTCTGCATGCTGTACGCACCTAGCGCCTGGCGCACCTCGGCCCACTCCAGGTTGCGCGCGAGGATGTACAGCAGTGCCGGCACCGCGAGGAGGAAGAACAGGGTGAGTGCGCGCTTGCCCCAGCGCATCCAGGGGTTGTTCTGAGCGCTGTTCATCCGGTTTTTCCTTCTTCATAACCGCCGGCCTTGTCGGCTGGCTCCAGCGGTTTCAGGTTCTTGCGGTGCGCCGGCAGCCAGCCGGCGATGGCCGGGAATCGGCGCAGGAAGTGAAAACACAGGAATACCAGTGGCGCGCGCCACCAGTAGCCGCGGATCACCCGTTCCAGTTCGATGCGCTTGCAGTGCTGGGCGGACAGCTCCAGCAGATGATCATGCAGGTACTGGTTGAAGGCTCGGTCCCGGATCACCAGGTTGGCCTCCAGATTCAACGCCAGGCTCAGTGGGTCGAGGTTGCTCGAACCCACCGTGGACCACTCGTCATCCACCAGCGCCACCTTGCCGTGCAGCGGGCGCTGGCAGTATTCGTAGACCACCACGCCATGGCGCAGCAGGTAGTTGTAGAGCAGGCGCGAGAACGCCTGGACCCAGCGCATGTCCGGCTGCCCCTGAAGGATCAGGGTGACCTGCACGCCGCGTTGCGCCGCGTTGCGCAAGGCGCGCAGGACACGATATCCGGGAAAGAAATAGGCGTTGGCGATCACCAGGCGCTTGCGCGCCGACTCGAAGGCGCGCAGGTGCTCGTCCTCGATGTCGGTGGTGTGACGCTCGTTGTCCCGTTCGAGCAGCATCACCCGCGCATCGCCCACCGGCTTTCTGGAGGGCTGTGCCGGGCTCGGTTCGCTGACCGCCGGACGCAGCAGGCGCAGCATGGCCACGTGCAGGTCGCTGACCACCGGGCCGACCACTTCCACGGCGTAATCCTGCTTGGCCATCTCGCCGTAGTCGCCGAGGTGGTCGGCAGAATAGTTGATGCCACCGACGAAGGCGCGCTGGCCGTCGATCACCACCAGCTTGCGATGCAGGCGGCGAAACAGGTTGGTGCGCACGCCCAGGCGCCGCGGGCTGGGGTCGAAGACGTGGATCTTCACCCCTTCGCGGGTCAGCGCCGCGACGTACTCGTGCTGCAGGTCGGCGGTGCCGTAGCCGTCCACCGCGATCACCACCCGTACGCCGCGGCGCGCGGCTTCGATCAGCACTTGCTGCAGTTCGAGGCCGACCTTGTCCTCGCGGATGATGAAGGTTTCCAGCAGCACTTCGATGCGCGCTTGGCGAATGCACTCGAACACGCGCGGGTAATAGGCCTCGCCGTTGATCAGCAGGTGCAGTTGGTTGCCATCTCGCCAGATACCGCTCACAGATGGATCTCCGCTGCCAGTGGCGCATGGTCGGACAGGTGCGACCAGGGCCGGGTAGACAACACCTGCGGCTCATGCGCCGTGGCGTTGCGGGTGTAGATGCGGTCCAGGCGCAGCAGCGGCATGCGCGCCGGAAAACTGCGCGCCGGCTTGCCGTGCCGGTGCCCGAAGGCTTCGCGCAGACCATGCGGCGTCAGGCGTTCGTCGGCGCGCAGGCGCCAGTCGTTGAAATCGCCGGCGACGATCACCGGTGCCTCGGGCTCGAAGGTCGCCAGCAGGTCGAGCAGCAGGCCGATCTGCTTGCGCCGATGGGCCTCGCGCAGGCCAAGGTGTACGCACACCGCATGCACGGCGGCATGTCCCGGCACGTCGAGGCGGCAGTGCAGCAGGCCGCGCTGTTCGGTACCGCTGACCGTCACGTCGAGGTTGTGATGCTCGACGATGGGAAAGCGCGAGAGCAGGGCGTTGCCGTGATCGCCGGCCGGGTACACCGCATTGCGCCCGTAGGCGAACTGCGGCCATACGCTGTCGGCAAGAAATTCGTACTGCGGTACGCGCGGCCAGTCATGGAAGCGCTTGGCATGCAGGGCATGGTTGCCGAGCACCTCCTGCAGGAATACCAGGTCGGCGCCGGTGGCCTGCACGGCGCTGCGCAGCTCCGGCAGGATGAAACGGCGGTTAAAGGGGGTGAAGCCCTTGTGCGTGTTGATCGTCAGCACGCGCAGGCGCTTGACCGGCGTCACGCGGTCGATGATCACCTCCGGCTTGGCAATGGTCTGGTTCATCTCGGGGGCGTACTCGTTCACAGGCTGCCGGGCTTCTTCGAGCGCGACTCGCCAAGCGGGTCGGCCTCGGCGATGACCCGGTCGAGAGCGGCATCGTCATGCACCTGTTCCTCGCTGCCATGGCCGGCGTCGTTCTTCGCCGGCCGCAACTGCACCTTGATCCAGCCGGCATCACGCCGATCGAAGGCCTTGAAGGCTTCGATGGCGTCGCTCATGGGTTTGACCTGGGTGAGGATCTTCGCCGGGTCGATGCGTCCGGCCTGCACCATCTCGATCAGCTGCGGGATGTAGCGGCGATGGTTGCAGTTGCCCATGTTGACGCTGAGGTTCTTGTTCATCGCCTGGCCGATGGGAAACTCGCGCGCCTGCTGCGGATAAACGCCGATGATGCCCAGGGTGCCGGCCTTGGCCAGTGCCTCGACGGCCCATTGCAGGGCCTGCTCGGGGGCGTCGCCCGGCTGCCATTGCCGGCCTTCGGCCTGATGCGCGGCGTGACCATGGGCCGGGCATTGCGCATCCACGCCCACGGCATCGATGGCGCGGTCCACGCCGATGCCGTCGGTCAGCCGGCGCAGGGTTTCTACCGGGTCCTCGCGGTCGAAGTTGATCACCTCGGCGCCCTGGCGGCGCGCCATGTCCAGGCGATCATCGAGGTGGTCGATGGCGAACACGCGCGCCGCGCCCAGCAGCTTGGCGCTGGCGATGGCGAACTGGCCGACCGGGCCGGCGCCGAATACGGCAACGGTGTCACCGCTGCCGACTTCGGCCAGCTCCGCGCCGAAGTAACCGGTGGGGAAGATATCGGAGAGCAGGATGGCCTGGTCGTCGCTGATCTCGCTGGGCAGCTTGACCAGGCCGATATTGGCGAAGGGGATGCGCGCCATCTCGGCCTGCAGGCCATGGAAGGCGCCGGTGATTTCCGGCCCGCCGTAGAAGGAGGTGCCGGCCTGCTTGCCGTTGGGGTTGGCCACGTCGCACTGGGCGTAGTAGCCGGCGCGGCAATAGCTGCAGTTGCCGCAGGCGATGGTGGAGGGCACGACGACGCGGTCGCCGATGTTCAGGTTGCGCACGTCGCTGCCCAGCGCCTCGACGATACCCACGGCCTCATGGCCGAGGATGGTGCCCTTGCGCATGCCGCCGACGGTGCCACGCACGAAGTGCAGGTCGGTGCCGCAGATGGCCGATGCGGTGATGCGGATCACCGCATCGGTGCTGGCCAGCACCTGAGGCTCTGCGACGTCGTCCAGGCGTATGTCGCCGATATCGTGGAATACCACTGCTTTCATGATCGTCTCCCGTTGTCGGGCAGATGCCGGCGCGCCTGGATAACGGCCAGCCAACTGCCATAGGGCACGACCGTGCGCGCCGAAAATGGCGCCACGGTTTGCCCGGCGTCTTTGTTTTTCGAGTCGGTGGACGAAAGCAGGGTTCAGGGTATTTTTCGGCCTGCCATCCATGGCTGCGGTTTCAGCGCTGCAGCTCCAGCAGTTGCAGGGAGCGGCCGGCCAGCTCCAGGGTTTCGCCGAACTGCAGGCGCTGCTCGTCGGCATCATCCGGGCGATGGGTGTCGATCAGGCAGCTCCAGTGCTTGCCGCCAGCCACCTCCGGCAGCTGGAAGCTGCGGCCGTCGTGATGGGCATTGAGCAGCAGCAGCAGGGTCGCGTCGGCACCGCTGCGCTTGATGCCGGTGGGCTGGGCGCGGCCGTCGAGCAGCATGCCCATGCAGCGCGCCTCGCCATCGTGCCAGTGCGCCTCGGTCATTTCCTCGCCGCCGGGGGCCAGCCAGGTGACGTCCTTGACACCCAGCTCCTCGTTGTAGTGGCCGACCAGAAAACGCCCGCGACGCAGGATCGGGTAGCTGCGGCGCAGGGCGATCAGGCGCTGGCAGAACGCCGTCAGCGCCTGGCCTTCCTCGTCGACGGCCCAGTCGACCCAGCTCAGTTCGTTGTCCTGGCAGTAGGCGTTGTTGTTGCCGTGCTGGGTGCGACCGAACTCGTCGCCGGCCAGCAGCATCGGCGTGCCCTGGGCGAAGAGCAGGGTGGCCAGCATGTTGCGCATCTGCTGCAGACGCAGCTGGCGAATCTGCGGGTCATCGGTCTCGCCTTCGCAACCGTGATTCCAGGAGATGTTGTGGTCGGTGCCGTCCTGGTTGTTCTCGTCGTTGGCCTCATTGTGCTTGTGGTCGTAGGACACCACGTCGCGCAGGGTGAAGCCGTCGTGGGCGGTGATGAAGTTGACCGAGGCGAATGGCCGCCGGCCGCGCTGGTTGTACAGATCGCCCGAAGCGGTGAGGCGGCTGGCCAGTTCGGCCAGTTCGCCTTCGTCGCCCTTCCAGAAGGCGCGCACGTTGTCGCGGAACTTGTCATTCCACTCTGCCCAGCCAGGTGGAAAACCGCCGACCTGGTAGCCGCCAGGGCCGCAATCCCAGGGCTCGGCGATCAGCTTGACCTTGCTCAGCACCGGGTCCTGGCGGCAGGCGACGAGGAAGCTGTGGCGCTCGTCGAAGCCGTCGGCGTAGCGACCGAGGATGGTCGCCAGGTCGAAGCGAAAGCCGTCCACGCGCATCTCGGTGGCCCAGTAGCGCAGCGAGTCGGTGACCATCTGCAGCACGCAGGGATGGCTCAGATCCAGGGTGTTGCCGGTGCCGGTGTCGTTGACGTAGTAGCGCCGGTCATCGGGCATCAGGCGGTAGTAGCTGGCGTTGTCGATGCCGCGCATGCTCAGGGTCGGGCCGCGCTCGTTACCCTCGGCGGTGTGGTTGTAAACCACGTCGAGGATCACCTCCAGGCCGGCGGCGTGCAGGTGCGCGACCATCTCCTTGAACTCGCTGATCTTGCCGCTGGCCAGGTAGGCCGGGTGAGGCGCGAAGAAGCCGATGCTGTTGTAGCCCCAGTAGTTGCTCATGCCTTTTTCCAGCAGGTGCTGGTCGTTGACGAAGGCATGCACCGGCAGCAGCTCGAGGCTGGAGACGCCCAATTCGCGCAGGTAGCGCAGCAGCTGCGGGTTGGTCAGCGCGGCGCAGGTGCCGCGGTGCGCGTCGGGCACCGCCGGGTGGCGCATGCTCAGGCCACGCAGGTGCGCCTCGTAGAGCACCGTGCTGTCCCAGGGGATGCGCGGTGGCGGCTGCTCGCCCCAGGTGAAGGCCGGGTCGATCACCTTGCACTTGGGCACGAAGGGCGCGCTGTCGCGTTCGTCGAAGCTGAGATCGCCATCCGCATGGCCGATGGTGTAGCCGAACAGCGCCTCCGACCACTGCAACTTGCCCACCAGCTGCTTGGCGTAGGGGTCGATCAACAGCTTGTTGGGGTTGAAGCGGTGCCCGGCCTCCGGCTCGTAGGGGCCATACACCCGGTAGCCGTAGACCTGGCCCGGACGCGCGTCGGGCAGGTAGCCGTGCCAGATCTCGTCGGTGTGTTCCGGCAGTTCGATGCGCTCGATCTCGGTCTCGCCGCGCTCGTCGAACAGGCACAGTTCGACACGCGTGGCATGCGCCGAGAACAGGGCGAAGTTGACCCCAAGGCCGTCCCAGCTGGCACCCAGCGGAAACGGTCTGCCTTCGGTAACGCGTGAGCGCTGCTGTTTGCGCATGGTCATGACCTCAGGCCTTTGGCGTCTTGGGGGTGCGCGGGGCACGGGGTTTCTTCAGCAGCGCAGGCTGTTCGGCCTCGCTCAGCGGTACTGTCTTCGGCTTGCTGATACGTCGCGGCTTGGGTGCGGCCTGGGGCTGCACCTGGGCCTGTGCCTGCGCCTCGGCTTCGGCCAACTTGCTGGCCATCTTCCAGTGCCGCTCGTGCTGACCATGCGGGCGCCCTTCGGATTCCCAGATCTGGAAGGCAAACTCGCGGATACGCTGTTCATCGATGCTCATGGCGTGGCTCCTGTGATAACGGGGTGATGCGAAGCAGGTTGAGCGGAAACGCGGCCAATGCCGCGCTGAGCGCTACGCCCTGATCGGTGGTGGCCTGGCAGTCGCCGAGCAGGTCGGTGACCTGCCGGCCGCGCAATTCTTCCGGCAGCACGACGCTGGTATTGCCCCAGCGCTGCGGAGGCACGTGCGGCACCTGCTGCTCGCCGAGCAGACCCGCCGCCAGGCGCGGCACGATGACCAGCAGGTGCTCGTCGCCCTGGCTGCGCAGGAAGGCCAGCACCTGGGCGGCGTGCTCGCCGGTGACGCCAAGCGGGCGATAGCTGCCCTGGCTGAACAGTTGCGGGCGCTCGGCGCGCAAACTCAGCACCTGATGGATCAGCCACTGCTTGATGCGTCCGTCCTGCCAGCTGGCCAGCCTGGCCGCCGGATCGTCCTCGGCCTGCAAGGCCGCCAGTCGTGCGGGGAAGTCCACGGGGCGGCGGTTGTCCGGGTCGACCAGGCTGAAGTCCCAGAATTCGCAGCCATGGTAAAGGTCGGGCACACCGGGCGTGGTCATGCGCAACAGGCACTGCACCAGACCGTTCAGGGCGCCGGCGGGCGCGACCTCGGCCACGGCATCGACCAGTTCCTGGCGCATGGCCAGCCCTGCGGGCTCGCATAGCAGGCGTCGCAGGAAGTCGGCGCAGGCCGCTTCGTAGTCTTCGTTCGGTGCGCTCCAGGCGCTGTTGAGCTTGGCCTCGCGCAGCGCCTTGCGCTGCCAGCCGAGCAGACGCTGCAGGTAGGCCTGCAGTCCGGCCTGATCGTCGGCTTTCAGCTCCAGTGGCCAGCTGCCGATCAGTGCCTGATAGAGGATCGCCTCTTCGCCGCCGTCCGGCGCCTGCTGCAGCTCGGCGCTGCGCAGCGGTTGTGCGAGGCGATGCCAGTGTCTGACCCGTTCGGCGAACCAGGCGGCGCGCTCGCTGAGCACGGCCAGGCGTGCGCGGCAGTCTTCGCCGCGCTTGTGGTCGTGGGTCGCGGTCGCCAGCAGGTTGAGCGGGTGCTGCGCCGCGCGTTCGGCGCAGGCCTGGTGAAAGCGTTCGACACTGGCGCTGAAATGCTCGGCATCGAAGCCCACGTCATACCGCGACAGCAGCACGCCGGCGCGATACAGGGCGGTGTCTTCGACGGCCTTGGCCGCCACCGGCGAGGTCAATTGCTGGAAGCGCGTCAGCGCCTGGGCGCGAAGGCGCCGCGCACGGCCTGGGGACAGGGTGCGCAGCGAGGCGCCGCCAAGCCAGTCGTCGAGATGCGGCAGCATCGGCCAGTCAGCCTCGGCCAGGGTCTGCCGGGCACCGTCCAGTGCCTGCTGGAAGAAGCGCTGGTCCTGCTGCGAGCGGCCGCAGGCCTGGGCGTAGGTGCGATATACCGGGAAATGCACGATCAGCTCGCGCAACGCGCGGCGGATGGCGCCGAGGGTCAGGTCGCGCGTGGCGATGTCGTGGCGCGCGACGTGCAGCAGGCGCTGGGCGACTTCCTCCAGATCCCCGGCCAGCGAGCCCTCCAGCACCAGGCGGCGCGCCTGCTGAATCTCTTCCTCGAAAGCCGCCGGGCGACCGCTGAGCGTCTGCCACAGCTCGCTGAGCGGCAGCTCGCCATGCGGGTCGTGCTGCAGCAGCGACACCTGGTTCATGAATTCGTAGCCGGTGCTGCCGTCCACCGGCCATTGCTGCGGCAGCTGTTCGCCGGCACCGAGGATCTTCTCCACGAAAATGGGGAAGGGCACGTCGCCGCGCAACTGGCGGATGCGCCGGCGCAGGCGGCTGCAATAGGCGCGCGGGTTGGCCAGGCCGTCGATATGGTCGATGCGCAGGCCGTCGATCAGGCCGCGTTCGATCAGCTCGAAGACCTTGGCGTGGGTCTGTTCGAACACCTGGCGATGCTCGACGCGCAGCGCGCCCAGCTCGTTGATGTCGAAGAAGCGCCGCCAGTTGATGTCGTCCGCCGCGGTGCGCCAGCTGGCCACGCGGTAGTGCTGGCGCTCGAGCAGCGCATGCAGACGCTTCTGCGCCGCTTCGTCAGTGCCCTGAAAACCGTCGAGCAGCGGCGGGACCTGGTGTGCCTGGGCGGCCAGTTCGGCGCACAGCTGCTCGGCCTGAGCGCGGCGGTCGGCGATGCTGCCCAGACGGGCGAAGCGCTGGCCCAGCTCGCGCAGGCCGGCATCCTCGCTGCCGCGCAGAATGATGGCGTAGCTGGGCGGCGTCAGCGGCAGGCGATGCTCGAAGTGCTGCGCATGGAAGCGCCCGCGCTCGGCATCGAAGTGCAGCTGCAGGGTACCGTCGCGCAGCGCCTCGCCATAGTCGCTACGCAGGAAGGGCACCAGCAGCTGGCCGCTGAGCAGCGGATCATGGGATTGCCACTGGATGTCGAAGAAGCTCGCGTAAGGGCTGTCCTGCCCCCATTCCAGCACGTCCAGCCACCAGGGGTTGCCGTCGCCACCCACCGCCATGTGGTTGGGCACTATGTCCAGGATCAGCCCCATACCGTGGCCGCGCAGGGTTTCCACCAGTTGCAGCAGCGCGGCTTCGCCGCCCAGTTCGGGGTTGATGCGGCTCGGGTCGATCACGTCGTAGCCGTGCTGCGACCCGGGGCGCGCAGTTAGAATCGGCGAGGCGTACAGGTGGCTGATGCCCAGCTGCGCCAGGTAGGGCACCTGGGCTGCCGCGTCAAACAGGGTGAAGTCCTTGTGCAGCTGCACACGCAGCGTGGCACGCAACTCAGTCATCGTCAGTCTCCCGGCGTGCGCCGTCGAGGGCGGCCAGACGTGCGCTGGTGGCCGGCTGCTCCAGCAGTTCGCCGACCGCCAGCGGATAGCGCCGCCGCCAATTGGGGTGGATATCGCCGGGGCCGGGCAGGTTGGGCTGCTGCTCCAGGCCGCAGGCATCCTCCAGCGGCAGCAGGGCCAGGGGCGCCGGCGTGCGGCCGACCTGTTCGATGCAGGCTTGCAGGCAGGCGTCGTCATCACCGCCGCTGACCATGCCCTGGCGTTCCAGCAGCTGGCGCAGCGCCACGCGTTCGCCGGCGCGCTCGGCGTGGTCGCCTTCCAGCAGCTCGGCGTCGCGCTGCCCGGCACGCACCCGCCATTCCAGGTCGCGCCCGGCGAGCCAGCCCTTGATCGTCGGCAGGTCGTGGGTGGTGGTGGTGGCCAGGGCATCGGCGGGCCAGCGTGCGGCCGGGACGAAGCCGAGGTCGTCCTGCTCGAACAGCAGGACCCGCGTGCCGAGGATATTGCGCGCGGCGAGCTTGTCACGCAGGCCCTCGGGCACGGTGCCGAGGTCTTCGCCGATCACCAGCGCACGATGGCGATGCGACTCCAGCGACAGCAGGCGCAGCAGATCGTCCAGCGGGTAGCGCAGGTAGGCGCCGTGTTGCGACTCCGCGCCCTGGGGGATGACCCACAGCCGCTGCAGGCCCATCACATGATCGATGCGGATGCCGCCGGCGTGCGCCAGGTTGGCCTGGAGCATCTCGATGTAGGCGCGAAAGCCGTGCTGACGCAGGCCCTGCGGCGAGAAGGCGGCGACGCCCCAGTTCTGCCCCTGACGGTTGATGATGTCCGGGGGCGCACCCACCGTGACGTGCGGCAGCAGTTCGTCCTGGCGCGACCAGGCCTGGCTGCCGGCACAATCGGCGCCCACCGCCAGGTCGGCGATCAGGCCGATGCCCATGCCGGCGCCGCTGGCGCTGGCCTGGGCGGTTTCCAGTCCGTGAGCGGTCAGCCACTGGCAGAAGGCGTGAAAGCGCAGCTCATCGCCATGCTCGACGGCAAAACGGGTCACCGCACCGAGGTTGGGGCTGCGCAAGGCTTGCGGCCAGGTGCGCCAGTCGCCGCTGGCGCCCTCGCGCAGGCGCTGCGCATGGATGGCCTCGAAGCAGCAATGCTGCTGCAGCGCGTCGCCGCCGGCGGTGCAAAACGCCTCGAAGCGCGCCTGCAGCTGCCCGGGGTCGTGGCAGAAGTCCCTGTACAACTGGCGCAACAGGCGCTGACGGGTAGCGGCCACCGCCGGCCAGTCGATCAGCTCCAGCGCTTCCAGGCGGCTCATTTCGCTGTGCAGCCCGGCGACCTCAATGGCGTGCCTGACGCGCTGCTCGCCCAGCAGGGTGACGGGGGCGGCGTACAGGGTGTTGAAGAACAGGCGGCTGGATGGCGAGTAGGGGCCGTAGCTTTGCAGATCGGCGCTGAACTGCGCATGCACCGGGCTCAGGGCGATGGCATCGGCGCCGTGATTGGCCGCATGCCGGGCCAGGTCCGCCACGGCCAGTGTATCGCCCAGGCCGCCGTCACCGGCACGGCGCAAGCCGTAGAGCTGGGCGGTCAGCCCCCAGATGCGCGGTTTGCCGCACAGCTCGGGTACCGACATGCAGGCGGCAGGCGCGACGGCGAGCCGGTGCCGGGTATCGCGAATGTCGAGCTGGTAATAGCCGGGTAGTGCTTGCGCCGGCAGGCGGCCGTCCGCATCGAGGCGGCCCTCGCTGACGTTGCCCTGCTCGTCGGTGAGCCGATAGGGGCTGTGCGCCGGGTACAGGCTCAGCGCCAGAGGCTGCCCCTGATCCTGCAACAGCAGGGCGGCGTCCTCCGGCAGCGCCTGGCGCTGTACCAGCGAGTTGAGGCTTTCACGCATCTGCTCGGGACTTTGCGCCGGGTAGCCCAGCGCCTCGAGCAGGTTGCGCTGGGCTTCCGGGGTCACGCTCTGCGGCTGGCCGTGGGCGTCGATCCAGTCGATGCTGAGGTCCGCGGCCTGGGCCAATTCGGCCAGTAATCGATCGCTCATCGGGCGGGCTCCAGGGTGACCAGGGCGCTGCGCGCCGGCAATTGCGCCTGGCGCAGGTCGGCGTCGTCGATGCGCAGGCTGTACAGGCGTTCGCCGTGCATGGCCGTCGTCGGCAGGGGCACGGCGCTGGTGCCCAGGTTGACGGCGATGCTCAGCGCCGGGCCGTTGCCAAGTCGCCAGCGCGCCAGTACCGCGCCATCGCCGAGCACCTGCGCACCGAGGCTGCGGGCCTGGTGCAGGCCTGACAGCAGGCGGCTGTGGCGCACCTGCAGCAGGCCGCGATAGAACGCCAGCCACTCGCGCTGCTCGGGCTCCAGCGCCGGCGCCAGGTCCGGCAGCGAGCGCTGGAAACTGGCCTCGGCATTGGGATCGGCGATGGCCTCGCGGCTGTGCGCCGAATTGAACTGGGAAAAGTCGGCGAACTCGTTGCGCCGGCCCTCGCGCACGGCATTGGCCAGCTCGTCGTGGTAATCGGTGAAGAACAGGAACGGCCGCTTGCTACCCCATTCCTCACCCATGAACAGCAGCGGCACCATCGGGCACAGCAGCAGGAGCACGGTGGCCGCCTTCAGCGCATCGCTGTCGGCGAGCAGCGTCAAACGTTCGCCGAAGGCGCGGTTGCCCACCTGGTCGTGGTTTTGCAGGAACAGCACGAAGGCGTGCGGCGGCAGGTCGGCGCTGGGCTCGCCGCGTGGCTGGCCGTGACGATTGACCTGGCCCTGGTAGACGAAGCCCTGCTCCAGACAGGTGGCCAGCTTGCGCGTCGGCGCCTGGGCGTAGTCGGCGTAGTAGCTTTCGTTCTCGAAGGTGAGCAGGGCATGCAGGGTGTTATGGCCGTCGTCGTTCCACTGCGCATCGAAGCCGTCGCGCAGCAGATGCGCGGCGTTGTGCTCGTTCTCCAGCACCAGGTGCACCTGGCGCCCTGTCGGCACCGCCGAACGCACGCGCGCCGCCAGCTCCTTGAGGAAGTCGTCATCGTCGATGGCGTGCACGGCGTCCAGGCGCAGGCCGTCGACGCGGTAGTCGAGCAGCCACATCAGGGCGTTCTCGCAGAAGAAGTCGCGCACCTGCGGGCGGCTGAAGTCGATGGCGGCGCCCCAGGGGGTGATGCGCTCCTCGTGGAAGAACTGCCGCGCGTACACGCCCAGATAGTTGCCGTCCGGGCCGAAGTGGTTGTAGACCACATCGACGAATACCATCAGGCCGTAGGCGTGGGCGCTGTCGATCAGCTGCTTGAGTTCCTCGGGGCTGCCGTAGGCGTTGGCCGGAGCGAACGGCAGCACGCCGTCGTAGCCCCAGTTGCGCGTGCCGGAGAAGGCGTTGAGTGGCATCAGCTGCAGGGCGGTGACGCCCAGGTCGGCCAGGTGCGGCAGGTGCTCGATGACCTGCCGGAAGCCCCCGAACAGACCGACGTGCAACTCGTACAGCACCGTCTCGTGCCAGGGCCGCCCCTGCCATTCGCGGTGCTGCCAGGAGTAGGCGGCATGATCGACCACCTGACTGAAACCATGTACGTCCTCGACCTGGCGGCGCGAGGCCGGGTCCGGGACCGACCACTGACCGTCGATGCGGTAGCGATAGCGGGTATCGGCCGGGCATTGCAGCAGCGCGACGAACCAGCCGTCGTCCTCGGCCTGCATCGGCAGCAGCCCACCGTCCTGCAGTTCCACTTCCACCTGGCGGCTGCTGGGTGCCCAGAGGGCGAAGCGCACGCGTCCATCGGCCATTGGCCGAGCACCATGGCTGTACATCAGCACAGCGCCCGACGCGCGCTGACCGGGCTCAGCAGGCGCTGGAACAGGCGGTCATAGGCCTGCACCGACTGGCGCCAGTAGAGCGGGGTGCGCATGGCCTGGCAACGCATGGCCTCCAGCAGTTGCGGATGTTCGAAGACCTGCAGGGCGCGGTCGATGGCCTGGCGATAGGCAGCGGCGCAGGGCGCGTCGAAGAGGAAGCCGCTGACGCCATCCTCGATGGTGTCCGCCAGGCCGCCGGTGCAGCGCGCGATGGGCAGCGAGGCATAGCGCTGGGCATACATCTGGCTGAGACCGCAGGGCTCGAAGCGCGACGGCATGAGCAGGAAGTCGCTGCCGGCGTACAGGCGCCGGGCGTCGCTCTCGTTGAAGCCGATGTGCACGCCGATGCGGCCGCGGTGGCGCCTGCCGAGGTCGGCCATCGCTGCTTCCAGGGCCGGCTCGCCCTGGCCGATCACGCCGATGCGACCGCCACGGGCGACGATGTGCTCGGCCACTTCCAGGGTCAGATCGATGCCTTTCTGATGCACCAGGCGCGACACCACGGCGAACAACGGGCCGTCGGCATCGAGGTTCAGCCAGCGCCGCACGTACTCGGCATTGGCCTGCTTGCCCGCCCAGTCGCCGACGCTGAACCCCTGCAGCAGGTGCGGGTCGCTTTCCGGGTGCCAGCTTTCGTCGATGCCATTGGCGATGCCGCTGAGCTGGTTGCCCAGCACCTTGGCACGCAGCAGGCCGTCCAGGCCGCAGCCCTGTTCCGGCGTGGTGATCTCCCAGGCATAGCGGCGGCTCACGGTGGTCACGTGCCGCGCATAGGCGATGCCGGCCTTGAGGAACGACAGCTGGCCGTAGAACTCCAGACCGTCGACGCCGCAGGCCGCCTCAGGGATCGCCAGCTCGCTGGCGCAGCGCATGTCGCACAGGCCCTGGTAGGCCAGGTTGTGAATGGTCAGCACCGAGGGTGCGGCGACCTGGCGCCAGGCCATGTAGGCCGGCGCCATCGCCGCGGGCCAGTCATTGGCATGCACCAGCTCCGGGCGCCACTGGATGCCGGCATCGCCCGCGGCGATTTCCGCCGCGGCCAGGCCGAGGCGGGCGAAGCGGATGTGGTTGTCGGCCCAGTCGCGGCCGTGGGTATCCACGTAGGGCGAACCATCACGCTCGTACAGGGCGTGGTTGAGCAGCACGTAGACGATCAGCCCGTCGGCCAGATCCATGCGGCCGATCTGGCAGGGCGGCAGCGCGGCGATGCCGGGCACCTGCCCGACGATGCGGATCGGCCGCCCGCTGTTGACGATCTGTCGGTAGCCAGGGATCAGCAGACGCATGTCGTGCTGGGGCGACAGGGCACGCGGCAGCGCGGCGGAAACGTCACCGAGCCCGCCGCACTTGATCAGGTCGGCGAACTCCGAGGTCACGAACAACACGCGCTTTCGCTCGGGGTGTTCGCTGTGCATCTGCAGGGGTGGTCTGGCTGCTGAGCAGAGCTCGGGCGTGGACGGAATATGTGCGGAGGCTGCAGCACTTGCCATGTCTCTCTCCAGATGGGGGTGTGATCCTGAGGACGACTCGCCAGGGGGCGAGAGCCTGGGGGGAACCGACGAGAAATCGGCAATTTCCCCTTACCCTTTTCCTGACGGGGCGATGGCCACAAAGGTTCGACCTTTTTTTTACTGGGCAAGCGCAGCGTGAAAGGTTGAACTTTGCTCGCCGCAGACCCTTCCACAGAGCTCAACAGGCAAGGTCGAGGAGAACGACAGATGCATAGCGTCGAGCAGGTGGTTAATTTTCTCAGCAAGTACAAGCTGCGCCTGGCCACTGCCGAGTCCTGTACGGCGGGCTTGATCAGCTCGCTGGTGGCGGACGTGCCCGGCAGCGGCCAGGTGCTCGACTGCGCATTCGTCACCTATTCGCCGCAGGCCAAGCAGCGCTGCCTGGGGGTAAACCCGGACACCATCGAACGCTTCGGCCTGACCAGCGAGGAGGTGGCACGAGAGATGGCACTGGGTGCGTTGCAACGCAGCGACGCCGACATCGTCCTGGCCAATACCGGACTGGCGGAAGCGGAAGGGGAGATGGATGGCGTGCAGTGCATCGCCTGTGCGATTCGCCTCGAGCAGCACCAGGGCATCGTCAGCGAGACGGTGCAGTTCAGCGGAGAGCGCAACGAGGTCCGCGAGAAGGCAGCGCGCTACGCCCTGACGCAGCTGTCCTATTACTACGAACGCCTGCGCCAGGTCTGACGGCGAAGGCGCTGCCGGACCGCAACGGCGGCCCGGCAGGGGCTTGATCACTGCTCCGGCAACTGACCGTTGAGCTGCTCGGCGCGCTGCAGATGCTGCTCCAGCTTGGGCAGGGTTTCGCGAGCGAAGGCGGCGATTTCCGCGTCGTCGACATTCACCCCACGACGGAACAGTTCGATGGATTCGCGATGTGCGACCACCTGATTGTTCATGTAGGCCTTGTCGAAGCTGGCCTCACCGCGCATTTTCAATACCAGGGCCTTGGCCTGGTTGAGCAGCTCGGCATCGTCGGAGACTTCCAGGTCCTTGCTCTTGGCCAGATCGGCCAGTTTCTGATTCGCCTGGCGGTGATCGTCGATCATCATCTGGGCAAAACCCTTGACCGCTTCGTTCTGCGATTTCTCCAGCGCCAGCTTGGCCGTTTCGATCTCGGCGACGCCCTTGGCCGAAGCCTCCTCGACGAAATCTTCGCTGCTGATCGATTGCGTCTGATCGGCGGCCTGCAGGTTGCTGACGGCGCAGATGGCGAAGGCGGCAGCGGCCAACAGGGCCAGTGGTTTCAATGCAAGCATGGTGGTTCCTCCTGGGTATGTGTTCACAGGGGTAGAAGGCCCAGACGAAGGCGAAGTTCAGGACAAATTTGCCCCAGCGAAACCGCGCCAGCCCAAGCGAGCCGGCTGCAAGCCGCTGGCTACGAAGGAAAATTCAGGTCGAACGAAGCAGCGCCAGCCCACCTCAAAAATTATCCGTAGCGACCCTCGTCGCCTGCGTGGCCGCCATGCCTGGCATGGCCACCGACAAATCAAGCGCGCGGCCCTATGCGTGCCCCCAACAGCCGGGAGTAGCCCATGAGCAAGCAACCGAACCCCACCGAGCAGAGCCAGATGGCCGGCAGCGATACGCTCGACCGAGGCAACAGCAACGCCAAGCTCGAACAGCTGGACCAGTTCCGCGAGGACGCCACCGGTGAGGCGCTGACCACCAACACCGGCGTGCGCATCGCCGACAATCAGAACAGCCTGCGCGCCGGTGAGCGCGGCCCGACGCTGATGGAAGATTTCATCATGCGCGAGAAGCTCACCCACTTCGATCACGAGCGCATTCCCGAACGCGTGGTGCACGCGCGCGGCTCGGCAGCCCACGGCTACTTCGAGGTCACCGATCCGGCCACCGACCTGACCTGCGCCAACTTTCTCAGCGAAGCCGGCAAGCGCACTCCGGTGTTCGTGCGTTTCTCCACCGTGCAGGGGCCGCGTGGTTCGGCCGATACGGTGCGCGACGTGCGCGGCTTTGCCGTGAAGTTCTACACCGAGGAGGGCAACTTCGACCTGGTGGGCAACAACATGCCGGTGTTCTTCATCCAGGACGCGATCAAGTTCCCCGACTTCGTGCATGCGGTCAAACCCGAACCGCACAACGAGATCCCCACTGGCGCGTCAGCCCACGACACCTTCTGGGACTTCGTCTCGCTGACCCCGGAGTCGGCGCACATGGTGCTCTGGACCATGTCCGACCGCGCCATTCCCATCGCCTATCGCTCGATGCAGGGCTTTGGCGTGCACAGCTTCCGCCTGATCAACGCCGAGGGTCAGAGCAAGCTGGTGAAGTTTCACTGGCGGCCCAAGGCCGGGGTCTGTTCGCTGGTATGGGACGAGGCGCAGAAACTCGCCGGCAAGGACCCGGACTTCCACCGCCGCGGCCTGTGGGAAGACATCGAGCGCGGTCTTTACCCGGAATGGGAACTGGGCCTGCAGGTGATGGACGAGGAAGACGCACAGAGCTTCGGCTTTGACCTGCTCGACCCGACCAAGCTGGTACCCGAGGAGCTGGTGCCGGTACGCGTGGTTGGGCGCATGGTGCTCAATCGCAACCCGGACAATTTCTTCGCCGAGACCGAGCAGGCGGCGTTTCACATTGGTCACGTGGTGCCGGGCATCGACTTCAGTAACGACCCGCTGCTGCAGGGCCGTCTGTTCTCCTATACCGACACCCAGCTGCTGCGCCTGGGCGGTCCCAATTTCAATGAAATCCCGATCAACCGCCCGCTGTGCCCGTTTCACAACAACCAGCGCGACGCACCGCACCGTCAGCAGATCAATCGCGGCCGAGCTTCCTACGAACCGAACTCGATCGACGGCAACTGGCCGCGTGAAACGCCGCCGGCGCCCAGCGCAGGCGGCTACGCCTCCTATCCCGAGCCAGTGCACGGCACCAAGATTCGCGTGCGCTCGCCCAGTTTCGCCGACCACTTTTCCCAGGCCACGATGTTCTGGCGCAGCATGAGCGAGACCGAGCAGCAGCACATCGTCGATGCCTACAGCTTCGAGCTGTCGAAGGTCGAGCGCCTGTACATTCGCGAGCGCCAGGTGAAGGAAATCCTCGCCCACATCGACCCGCTGCTGGCGCTGCGCGTCGCGCAGAACCTGGGCATCGACCTGGACAGCACCGAGACGCCGACGCTGGAAGGCAAGGCGCAGGTTTCCCCGGCGCTGAGCCAGATGAATCTGCTGCCTGGCGATATTCGCGGACGCCGTGTCGCCATCCTGCTCACGCCCGGCTGCAAGGCCGACGAGGTCGGCAGCCTGAAGAAGATGCTGGAAAGCGCTGGCGCCGTAGCCAAACTGCTGGCGCCCTCGGCGGCAGCCCTGAAGGATTCGGACGGCCAGCCCATGCAGCCTGACGGCAGCTTCGCCACGGAGCCTTCGATCACCGTCGACGCGGTGTTCGTGCCCGGTGGCGAGTACGTGCTCAAGGCACTGCAGGATGACGGCGTTGCCAAGCACTACCTGCTGGAGGCCTACAAACACCTCAAACCCATCGCACTCAGCGGCGATGCCACTCAGCTTGCGGTCATGCTGGGCCTGCAGGAGGACGACGGCATGCTCTGCGGCGACGCCTTCGACCCGCTGTACATGCGCTTCGAGACGGCGCTCAAGCAGCATCGCATCTGGGCACGGGAGGCACGCGCCAAGAGCATCCCGGCTTGAGCAAGCAAAGGCCCCGGCCTAGCGCTAGCGTTGTTCAATTAAGGTTGCACACGTTTTGCTCCCCTCTCCCATTCATCGGAGAGGGGCTGGGGGAGAGGGCCGAAAACACCGCGAAACCGACGATTTCCCCTCCCCAAAAAGACGAGGGGACTGATCGTGTTCGACCGTTTCTTATGTGAACAGTATTACGGCCTAGCGCGGCTTTCCGTCGCCAGGCCCAGTTTTCTGCTCGGCCTGCGTCCCGCTCGAGGGGCGTAGCGGCACCGGCGCATCGAGCAGCGATCCGGGATCTTCATTGCCTGGGTCGTCCAGCGTCGCCTCGTCGGCGCGTGCCACTGGCGTTTTCGGAGTGCTGACCGGCGTTTCATTTTTCATATCGGGAGGCTCCAGGCTGGTTGTTCTGGCCCGCAGTCGAGCAGGCAGTTTCAATAAGCTGTACAGCATCGATATTTCATAAGTGCTCCATATTGGATCTGTATAAGAATAGCGTTGCACCAACAAGGAACAACTTCATAAAAATAACTGCGTTCTGAATATCTGATCAGACTGAAGAACATATCGAACGGTCATTTGCCATGTTGAGCATGACCGTTATGGCCCCGTGGGCCGGCAACGACCCAGGCGATCAGGCCAACAAGGGGAAATATCCAGATCAGCAATGCCCAGAGTGTCTTGCTGCCGACACTTCGGTTACTGCGAAATACGCTGATGATTGCCCAAAGATGCAGCACTACGATAAGCGCAGCCACGGCAATGGAGAGATAGATCATCGAGTCCGGCATGACGGGCCTCCGGCGAATGGCGTCATGCATGTCGACAGCCACCCCGATCATTCGCTCAAACAATCGGGGTGCGACGAAGTAAGGCAGGATAAAGACTGGAAATACCACCCGAGTACGCCATAGGCGGCTAGAAGGAGTGATTGGATCTGATCACTTCGATCATCATGTTAGAGGGTCTTTCCGCTGCTCGAGAACGCAGCGGCGCATGCTGAACATCGCGACAGGTGAAGATCGAGCGGCTGAACTGGAAATCCTGTTCTGGCCCTGCACTTGTCACCTTGTCCTTGCCGCAATTCTCGCAAGGTTGATCGCTGGGCGCTTGGCTACGAACCTGATAGCAGTTGGTGTCGATCTCCTGCAGCGAACGCTGGGCATTCTGGGTACCGGAGGGCGGGAAAATGGCCGCGGGCTTGAAGGGTTGCCAGACCAGAAGGACCACCAGGCAGGTCGCCCCCGCTACGTAGGGCCACTCGTACATCAGCTGGTGTCGATAGGGCATATGCCTTCCGATCCATCCCATCAGATCTTCGGGCTTGTCCCGAAGCGTTGCCGAATCCTTGCATCTGGGCACGTGCATATCTCCTCATTCCTTGGTGAGCTTTCTCATGGCCCACAAACGGGAGCTGCGCGTACGGAATATCGGTTCGCGCGAATAGGTGGGCAATTGCATGGCGCTGCAGTGTTTTACCGCTTCGCTTATCGATGCCCCATCTTCGTCCAGGGTCATATCGAAATGAATCAGTCGGATCACCTCCTGGGTGGAACAACTCCCGTCCAATACGCGGACCAGTTGTCGTTCGTTATGGGCGACGGTCAGCACGATGCTGCCATCCGGCCGTGGCGTCATATCAACTTCATAATTGCACAGCGCCGATCTAATACTTTCCAAGTCATGTTTCATGAGCATCTCCTTGATAGCACTCATGAACCATAGCGATGTATGCAGTTCATACCAACGGCTGGGACGATTAGTAAAAAAAAAATTCAAATTGACATCATTTACTCAAGTTATACAACTAGCGGGCCGCTTGGGGGTAACTTTAAAGAGGCGTGCGCCGTTTAAAGTACGGTGCTGAGTTTATTGTTTGCCGACAGCACTTTGCGCCAAGGCAATAAGTTCACGGGTTCGCACTGTCAGAAAAAATACCTTGAACCAAAATGGCGCCACGCTTTCACCGAAACGCCCGGCGGCTGGCGGCAAAACTGAATAAAAGTTTTACAAGTAGTTAGCGCGCACGAAGCATGCGCTAAAGGTAACTCTTGACGTTTTCGCGCACTTGACGGCGCCAGATGCGCGTCAACCAGCGCCAGCTGATCCAGCCGGCGGCGGCCAGATAGACCAGACTGTCCGGTACCCACATCAGCAGGCCGGCCAGCTGCTGGTCGGCCAGGTCACGGGACTCGCCATAGAAGGGCGCATTGCCGAAGGTCAGCAGGGCGCCGAGCAGGCCGGTATGCATCAGCGTCAGGAGGATGGCCATCAGCGCGTGCGGCACCTGGCGCGGATTGGCGCGCAGGCAGGACCACCAGAACAGCCAGGCGCTGAACAGAAAGCAGGCGTGCTCGATGGCGTGCCACCAGGTGTTTTCCAGCGCCAGCATGTACAGGCTCGGGGTGTGCCAGATCCAGATCATCGCCCCGTGCACCATCGCCAGCGCCACCGGATAACGGCCACTGCGCAGGATCGCGTCATTGACCGGCGCCACCCAGCGGGCGAGCACCGCGCGCCACTGTGGCAGGGGCCGCGCCAGCGCCCAGAGCGGCGCGATGACGATCATGAACAGCATGTGCTGGACCATGTGCATACTGGTGCTGGTTTCCGCCCAGTCATCGATGGGGCCGAACACGGCTAGCACGGTGATGATCATCGCCAGGTGCATCCACAGCGCCTCGCGCCCGTGCGGGCGGACCTTGCGACAACCGATGATGTACAGCAGCCAGGCGGCGCCCAGCAGCAGGGCACTCAATAGCAGCGGCAGGCGCTCGTTCAGGTGCAGATGACCGTCGAGCAGGCCGTGGGCGGCAGCAGCGCCGGGGAGCAGGAGCAGGGCGAGGGCGATCACAGGCATGGCGGCAGACTCAGGATTGGGATGGCGACGAAGACGGTGGCGATGGCGCCGACCAGGTTAACGCCGGCGGCGAGACGGGCGACGAAACGTTCGGGCGGGCTGGCGCGGTCTTTTCTGCCGGCAAGCTGAAACAGCCGCGCCAGGCCGAGCAGGGCGAGCGCAGTAAGCAGGCTGAGCACTGCCAGCGATCCGTTCAGCCAGGTCCACTGGCCCTGTTCCGGCGCTGGCGGCAGCCACGCACAACCTACCGACAGGCCGCCGTAGATGGCTACGAACCAGATGCTCCAGAGCACCAGCCCGAGCGGGATATGGACCGGGTTGTAGGGGCTGCGTAACGGCTGCATCACGCACCTCCGAAGGTGGGCGGGAACAGCACCACGCTGAAGTAGGTGATCCACAGCACGGCGAGGTTGTATTGCCACAGTTGCTGCACCACCAGCGGCTCATAGGGCGTGCGCTTGCACACGTAACCGTAATGCACGCGCAGCGCCTGCAGGGCGCTGAGGATGGCGGCCAGCACGCCGTTTACCAGGCTGTAGCCGAGCATCACGGTGATCACCGCATCATGTGCAGTGGCGCGCGGTGCCAGATCTCCGGCCAGCATCGTCCAGAGCAGCAGGGCCGCGTGCAGCGCGCCGAGCAACGCCACGCCGGCAAAGCAGGTGATCAACGCGCTCGGTTCGCCCTGGCCGCGGCGCAGACGATTGAGCACCGGCTGCTGCCAGAACACCGCGATGCTGAGTGCCACGGCGCTGGCCAGCAGCAGGCGCTGGTCGATGACAGGATCATCCGGCACCAGCCAATTGGGCGACACCGTCCACAGGTAGAACCAGCCGAACAGCAGCGACAGGTACAGGGCGCCGTTGGCCAACAGGGTCACGCCCATGCCCCACAGGCCCGGACCGTCGCAGGTGCGCGAGTGCAGCGGCGGCTCGCCCGGTTGTACCCGCGCATCCGGCGCCGCCAGCGGGTGCGCGCCGTTTTCCCAGCTCCAGCGCAGCAGCACCGCGACTGCGACGATGCAGGCGGCCAGGGCGACCCAGTAGAACTTGCTCAGCAGCCCCAGGCACATGATGGCGATGAACGCCGACGCCGCGAACGGCAGCCAGCTGTTGCCGGGCAGATGCACGATTTCCCGCACCTTGCCGGTCAGCGGCTCGACGCCCCAGGTTTCGCGGCGGCCGTGGTCGATCACGGTGAGGGCGAACTCGCCATTGTCGATGCGCTCGCCCAGATCCGGGCATTCCCACATCGGATGACGGGTGCGCACCGGCGGCAGGCTGACGAAGTTGAAAGCGCTGGGCGGCAGGTGCGTGCTCCACTCCAGGGTGTCGGCATCCCAGGGATTGATCGGCGCTTTCTGGCCGAAGCGAAAATGCAGGACGATGTCCAGCAGCACCGTGGCGATCCCGATGGCCATGATGAAGCTGCCCACCGAGGAGATCAGGTTGGGCAGGTCCCAGCCCAGGCCCGACTGGTAGGTGTAGATGCGCCGCGGCATGCCCATCAGCCCGGTCCAGTGCATGATCAGGAAGGTCAGGTTGAAGCCGATGAACACCAGCCAGAAGCCCCATTTGCCGAGACGCAGCGACGGCATGCGCCCGGAAAAATGCGGCAGCCAGTAATAGATGCCGGCCAGCAGCGGGAAGAACATGCCGCCCACCAGCACGTAGTGCATGTGCGCCACCACGAAGTGGGTGTCGTGCACCTGCCAGTCGAACGGCACCAGGGCCAGCATCACGCCGGTCAGGCCGCCGCAGACGAAGATCACCAGAAAACCCACCAACCACAGCATCGGCACGTGGTAACGCGGCTTGCCGACCCACAGCGTGGCGATCCAGGCGAATACCTGGACGCCGGTGGGGATCGCCACCAGCATGCTCGCGGCGGAAAAGAACGCCTGCGCCAGTTGCGGAATGCCCACGGTGAACATGTGGTGCACCCACAGGCCGAAGCTGATGAACCCGGTGGTGAGAATCGCCAGCACCACCCAGCGATAGCCCACCAGCGGCCGCTGGCAGAACACCGGCAGCAGGGTCGAGACGATGCCGGCCGCCGGCAGGAATATGATGTACACCTCCGGATGGCCGAACAGCCAGAACAGGTGCTGCCAGAGAATCGGGTCGCCGCCGCGCGCCACCTCGAAGAACGGCATGCCGACGGCGCGCTCCAGCTCCAGCAGGATGCTGCCAAGAATCAGCGGCGGGAAGCCGACCACGATCATCATGGCCATGACCAGGATGTACCAGGCGTAGATCGGCATCTTGTTCAGCGCCATGCCTTCGGCGCGGGTACGCAGGATCGAAACCACCAGCTCGACGCCGGCCGACACCGCGGAAATTTCCACGAAGGTGATACCGATCAGCCAGAAATCCGAATTCGGCCCCGGCGTATGCACCGCGCTGGACAGCGGCGTGTACATGAACCAGCCGGCCTTGGGCGCGATACCCAGCAGCAGGCTGGCGCAGAGGATCAGCCCGCCGAACAGGTAGCACCAGTAGCCCAGCGCCGACAGGCGCGGGAACACCAGGTCACGCGCGCCGAGCATCTTCGGAATCAGGTAGACCGCCAGGCCTTCCATCATCGGTACGGCGAAGAGGAACATCATCACCGTGCCATGCATGGTGAACACCTGGTTGTACATGTCCGGCTCGAGGAACTGGTAGCCGGGTATCGCCAGCTGCGTGCGCACCAGCATCGCCAGCAGGCCGCCGAACAGGAAGAAGCCTAGCCCGGTGAGCATGAAGCGAATGCCGACGGTGGTGTGATTGACGATGGTCAGCGACTTCCAGCCGCGCGGGTTGCCCCAGACATCGTTGAACTGATCGTGCAGTTGCTCGGGGTCGGCAACCCCTGGGTTGTTTGGTTCGCTCACGGGTGCAGGGTCTCCAGCCAGTCGGCGATGGCACTGAGGTGGTCAGGGTCGAGATCGTCGTGCAACGGCATGGCGTTGCCGGGCTTGAGCCGCTGGTGCGCCTGCAGCCAGCGCAACAGCGCACCCGACTCATTGTTCAGGACGCCGGCGCCGAGCATCGAGCGCGCGCCGATATCGCTCAGATCCGGGGCACGATCGCCTTCGCTGACGCCCGCCACGCGGTGGCATTGGCCGCAGCGCGCGGCGAAGGCTTCGCCGGCAGGACCGGGCAGGGCGGCGGCCTGCCAGTCGCTGCGGGCCTGCAGCCAGTTGGTGAAGTCCTCTTCCTCATGGGCCTGCACGTCGAGGATCATGTGCGTGTGCTGGGTGCCGCAGAACTCCGAACACTGCCCGCGAAAGGTGCCGGGGCGGTCGGCTTGCAGGCGGATGCGGTTTTCCCGGCCGGGGATCATGTCGATCTTGCCACCCAGGCGCGGCACCCAGAACGAGTGGATGACATCGGCGCTGCTGACATCGAGGTCCACCGGGCGGCCGACCGGCAGGTGCAACTGGTTGGCGGTGACCACGCCGCTGTCCGGGTAGCGCACCTCCCACCACCATTGATGGCCGATCACCTCGATGCGCAGCGGTGGCTCGTCCAACGGCAGGGGCAGCATGCGATGGCCGATGGGAATGCCGAATGCCAGCAGCACGACGATGCTCAGCGTCGGCAACAGCAGGCCACCGCCCACCAGCCAGCGCAGCGTCAGCTGGCGTGCCCGCGCGGCATCCATTTGCGGGGTCTTGCGGCGCATGGCGTGCACCCACAGGGCCGTCACCACGATCAACACCAGGGTGGCGAAGGCGCACATCGCCCACCACAGGATCGCTACTTCGCGTGCCATCGGCCCGGCAGGGTCGAGCGCCGATTGCGGGCCCTGGCAGGCAACGAGAAACGGAACTGCCAGCGTCAGCGTGGTCAACTTGAAACGGGGAGTCAGCCGATGGCGCTCCCGTTTCACCCCTTCATTCATCTGTTCAGGGAGGCCGGGATGGCCGAAATTAAGGAAGTTATCATCAGTCGCGCGGCCATCGCCGGGCATCCGCTGCATCCGATGATGATCCACTTTCCGGTGGCTGCGCTGCTGGGCCTTGTGGCCACCGACATCGCCTATCTGCTGCTGGCCGATCCGTTCTGGGCGCGTGCCAGCATCTGGCTGGCAGGCGTCGGTGCCTTCGGTGGCTGGGTGGCGAGCATGGCGGGGCTGGTCGATCTGCTCACGGTCGGCAGCATCCGACGCAAGATCACCGCCTGGTGCCACGCCATCATCGCCGTGATGATGCTGTCGCTGGCCTCGCTGAACTGGCTGCTGCGCTACGCCGGCCCGGAGCAGGGCATGGAACGCTGGGGCCTGTACCTGTCGCTGCTGACCGCCGCCCTGATCGGTCTGGCGGCCTACCTGGGCGGGCGCCTGGTGTACGAACACGGCGTCGGGGTGGATACGCGGTGAACACCCCGCCCCCTGCTTTCCAGCCACTGGATGGTAGAGAGAGCGGGGCAGGGCAGGCATGTTCGCGGGTACTCCATGGTCAGAAGGGTTTGGCCAGCACCAGCCACAGCGTGGCGCTGATCAGGCCGGCCAGCAGCAGGCCGATCAGCAGGCAATCGCGGCGCAGTGACGGATCGGTAACGCGCTCGATACGCAGGATCAGCACGCCGCACAGGGCATGGCACAGCACCATGCCGGCGACGGTGGTGAGCTTGACGATCAGCCAGGCATCGAAGATCGACTCGCGCAGAAACAGCGCCGTGCCGGAGCCGATGGCCAGCAGCGCGGCAGGCGTGGCGGCCAGGTTGAATATCGTGCGGGTAAGGTGGGCGTGGTCGCGGTAGAACAGGTCATCGCTGCTGCGCGTGCCGGCTGCGATCATCGCGGGCAGGTACAGCAGCGCGCCGCACCAGACGATCAGCGCCATGAAATGCAGCAGTTTGAGCAGTGGCATCGATGCTCTCCCGTGCGTCCGTTCGTTTCGAGCACATGGCCCTGATGGGGCAGACGACTGTGTGACTGCCTGATGGATGTCTGAGTTCGGCCGCCGTCCAGAACGGGCCGTGATCGTCTCCCGGGTGAAAAAGAAGGAACCGCCGCAAGGAGAAGGAGGAGACGGTGCGGCGGCCCGAGGGCAGCATTGATGCTCGTTCGGTGGCGCTATTGCGCCGGCCAGGCCGAGGTGTGAGGCCCGGCCAAGCTGCCCCTGAAACAAACAGAGTTGCGCCACCGCGCTTGCGTTCAAGCTTTTTCACCGAAGTCGCGGCGTGCGTCACAAACGGCGGCGGGCAGAAAATTGAAACCCGGCGCCGAGTTTTCACTCACTTCAAGAGACAGCCGCGCAAAGCGGCCCCGTGCCAAGGCGACAGGCGCAGGCCCCGGCAAGCTGCGGGGCGGACGCCTCAGCCTGCGCGGACCCGAAGGTGCTTCGCTGGCAAAGGAGACCATCATGAGAACCCACGTCGTGCATTTCACCGCACCGATCAACTCCTATACCTGCGGCCAGTTGATCGACAAATGCAGCCAGGCCATTCATCAGGGCGCCGACGAACTGGTGCTGAAGATCGCCACCATGGGCGGGGAGTGCAGCTACGGCTTCTCGCTGTACAACTTCCTGATTTCCCTGCCGATACCGGTCAGGACACACAACCTCGGCACCGTCGAGTCGATGGGCAACATCATCTTCCTCGCCGGGGAAACGCGCACGGCCTGCCCGCACAGCAAGTTCCTGTTCCACCCCTTTCACTGGACGGTCAACGGCGCCGTGGACCATGCGCGCATGTCCGAATACGCCATGAGCCTGGACTACGACCTGCAGCTGTATGCCGACATCGTCGCCGAGCGCACGGCCGGCGCCGAGGCACCGCTCGACGTGCTGCAATGCCTGATGTCCGCGCCGCGCATTCTCAACGTCGCAGAGGCGCTGGCAGCCGGGGTGATCCATCGCGAAGACTGCCTGGGCATGCCGGCCGAGGCGGTCAACTGGTGCGTGCATACCTGACCGCGTTGCGGCTACCGCCTGGAATTTTTCCTGAACGATCAGCGAAGCCTTAGCGTCCGAATCCATGTAGGCCCCGCCAAGGGACATACCACCAAGCAATGGCCGTTTAGCCGGCCCGGAGGCGACTTATGGATCTCACAAACGATCGCAAAGACCTGGTACGCACCCTCAACAAGCTGATCGAAACCTGCAAGGACGGCGAGGCTGGCTTCAAGGTCTGCGCCGAGGACGTCAAGCGCCCGGACCTGAAGCAGCTGTTTTCGCAACGCTCGCGGCAGTGCGGCGAAGCGGCGGCGGAGCTGCAACGTACCGTCCTGGAACTGGGTGGCGAGCCCGAGGACAGCACCAGCGTGAGCGCTGACCTGCATCGCCGCTGGGTCGACCTGAAATCGCTGATCACCGGCAAGGATGAGGAGGCCATCCTCAACGAAGCCGAACGCGGCGAGGACGTCGCCAAGGAGCGCTACAGCGAAGCCCTGACCCAGAACCTGCCGCCGGAGATTCGCACGATGGTCGAGCGTCAGTATCAGGGCGTGCTGCATAACCACAACGAGGTCAGAGCCCTGCGCGACGTGGCCCGCGCCAAGAGCTGAGCCGCCTACCGGGTGCGCGACCATGCGCGCACCCGGCTGGCTCATTCATGTACCTCAGCAAGCGCAGGGGAGGCGCAACCCATGCCGACCTTGGACAAGACCATCGCCCGGCTCAACCATCTTCTGACCACCAGCCACGACGCCAGCATGAGCTACCGGCGCCTTGCCGGCAACGCCGGTACATCCGAGCAGCAGCGGCTGTTCAGCGAGCGCGAGCAGCAGTGCGCGTTGCTGATCGACTGCCTGCACACCCAGATACTCACCTATGGCGGCCTGCCGGCGCAGCGTCCGAGCCTGCCTGGCGTACTGCGTCATCTCGGGCAGAGCCTCACTGCAGCGCTGCTGCCTGAGCGTGGCCGGGCCAGCCTGCGCGCGGCGCTGCGCAGCGAAAAGCAGATTCGCCACGGTTTCGAGCAGGTGCTGGCCGAGCAGTTGTCGCCGCAATTTCGTCAGCAGCTGCAGGAGCACAACAGCCGCAGCGTCGAATTCGAACAGCTGATCCGCGCGCGGCTGTAGGCCCTGGAAAGGGCCGCTCAGCCCGGCATGGAACGCCTGGCCAGCGGTTCGCAGGCAGGCCCGTGCCGTACCTGGCCGTCCGCCTCGAAGATCGAGCCATGGCACGGGCAATCCCAGGTGCGATCGGCATTGTTCCAGGTCACCGGGCAGCCCATGTGCGTGCATTCGGCCGACAGAGCATGCAGCTTGCCATCGTCATCGCGCCATATCGCCAGCTTGTCATCGCCATGGCTGATGACCCCGCCCTGGCCAGGCTGCAGTGCCTGCACATCATCGATCAGGGTATGGCTGTCGCTGCTTTGGTTGAGGTCTTCCCCCGCATCGCGCCGGGGATCGAACAGCGAGCCCCAGGGCCATTGGCCGGTGCTGATCTGCTGCGCCAGGCCAAGGCCGGAAGCCGTGCCATTGGTGATGCCCCAGGCGCTAAAGCCGGTAGCGAGGTAAAGGCCTGGTGCCTTCTGCGCATCCGGCTCGCCGACATAGGCCATGCGGTCCGGAGTGTCATAGTCCTCGTTGCACCAGCGCCACACGGCCTCGGCCACCGGCAGGTGCTGCCGCGCCCAGCGCTCGAGTTCGACGAAACGCTGGGCAACGTCGGCGTCCTGGCCGGTGTTGAAACGCGGGCCAAGCACCAGGATCAGCGGCCCGCCTTCGTCCTGCGCCATGCGGATGGAGTGGGTGGGCTCGGCAGCGGCGATGAACATGCCCTCCAGGACTTCATCTGCTCTGGGACGAAAGGCGATGGCGACATGGCAACGCGGCTGCGTCGGGCTGACATAGTCCACCGGCGTCTTCACCGGCATATGGGTGGCGATTACCAGCTTGTCGGCACTGAGCACGCCGCCTGCGAAACCGATCTGCCAGCGTTCACGGTGTTCGAAATCGGTGGCGCGGGTGCCTTCGAAGACTCGCCCACCTTTGGCCTGCACCGCTTGCGCGAGCCCGAGCAGATAACGCGCCGGATTGAACTGCGCCTGCCCGGGAAACTCCAGCGCACTGGAAGTGGGGAATGGCAGCGGTGCCCTGGCCAGCACACGTGCCTCCAGCCCGAGGGAACGAGCGGCCTCGGCTTCGCTCACCAGGGCGGCGTCCTGCTCCTCGCTCAATGAATAGACATAGGCCGAGCGGCGCTGAAAATCGCAGTCGATCGCATACTGCTCGACCCAGTCGGCGATGCGCTGCAGCGCCTGCCGGTTGGCGTCTGCATAGGCTTGCGCGGTAGCGCGGCCAGCCTTGCCGATCAGGTCACGGTAGATCAGTGCGTGCTGGGTGGTGACCTTGGCCGTGGACAGGCCGGTGACCTGGCGGCCGACCTGCCTCGCTTCGAGTACCACCACCGACTTGCCGGCCTCGCACAGCGCCAGCGCGGTACTCAGGCCGACGATGCCGGCGCCGATGATCGCCACCTCGCATTCGCAACGACCGCTGAGGCGGGGAAAGTCGATCGCCGGTGCGGAGGCGGGCCAGCAGCAGCCGGGTTTGGCAGATGGCTCGGTCATGGGCTGTTCCTCGTTTGCGCAGGGTTTGCCGTGTAGAAACCCTGTCGCGCCGCGCGGTTCAACCTTTCCGCCCATTGGCAGGCGGCGCCATGCCGCCCGTCAAGGCCGCAGCAAAAAACCTGAACTGGCGCAGCCTGGGACGACTCAGCAATAGGGAGGGCCAACGCAATCGCGGCGACCCTCTTATCAAGTTTTTCGGGCGCTCGTCCTGTGCTTCGCCGTCCGCGCAAGCACAGGCAATGCGCCATACGACCGACAGGAGAGGTTTACCATGACCAAGTCCACAGCCACTGAAAACCTGCTGGATTGGCTACGAGATGCCCATGCCATGGAGCAGCAGGCCGAGAAGATGCTCAGCGCCCAGGCCGAACGCCTGGAACATTATCCGGACCTCAAGGCGCGTATCGTCCAGCACATCGACGAGACTCGCGGCCAGCGCGAATTGCTGGAGTCCTGCCTGCAGCGCCTGGGCAGCAGCCCATCGACCTTCAAGGACCTGTCCGCCAAGGTCATGGCCTTCGGCCAGGCAGTCGCCGGCATGGCCGTCAGCGACGAAGTGGTCAAGGGCGCGATGAGCGGTTACGTCTTCGAAAACATGGAGATCGCCTCCTACACCGTCCTCATCGCGGCGGCCAAGGAAGCCGGCGATACCCAGACCCAGACCGCCTGCGAGCAGATCCTCAAGCAGGAAGTGGCCATGGCCGAGTGGCTGCGCGAGCACCTGCCGCAGATCACTGTTGCCTTCCTCCAGCGCAGCGCGGCGCCTGACCTGGACGCCAAGCGTTGAGCGAGCCCGGCACCGGCAAACCGGTGCTGGGGCCTTCCATGCTGAAGACCTTCACCTTTGCCATCCTGCACTTCACCATCGCCTTCGGGATCGCCTTCGCGCTGACCGGTGACATCCTCACCGGCGGCCTGATCGCGCTGCTGGAGCCGGCGTGCAACACGGTTGCGTACTACTTCCACGAAAAGTTCTGGAAGCGCATCGAGAAGAACAGGGACGCTGCCGAGGATGGCCAGGGGGAGGGTAACCATGGCCGCATACTGAGCAGTCTGCGGCGCATGCTGCGTGGTGGCGAAAGCCCTTGATCGATGTGGCGTGGAAGGGCCACCGGCCCCTCCACGCCGCAGTCTTACACCTGCCTTACGATTTCATCCCTGAGCCAGCTACGCACGGTTTGCAGGTGCACCTGCTCCTGACTCAACGCCTTGTAGAAGCTCTCGGCGATCTCCGGTTGGCCGCAGGTGTCGGCCAGTTCGATCAGCAGCTCCCACCCGGCGTTGTCGGTGAGTTCGGCCGTGAGCAGGGCATTGAGCGACTGCGCCAGGTTGGTTCGCGGATCGCTGATGGTCTGCAACACACCCATCCCGGTCACGCCCACGACGTCGGCGCAGGGGGTCATCGCCGATGGGTCCGCTCCCAGTTTCTCCATGGCGGCCACCACCAGCTGGAAATGCTCGGCTTCCTCGGCGCGAAAGCGCTGCAGGGTTTCCAGCTGAGTATCGTCGACCACCCCGACCACCGATGCCTTGGCCAGCAGCGCTTCGTACAGGCGCACCCCGGTGCGCTCGAAGGCCAGGCGTTCGCCAAGCTTGTCGATGAGCATCTCCGGGCTGACGCCGGTGAGCTTGTTCAGCGCGGTCTTCAGCATGCCCTTGACCGAGCCCGGCAGCGGCACCGAACCAACGCTGTCGGCCCGTGTGACTTCCTCGCTGCGTACCACGGCCAGCTTGCGTTCGTCGCCGGGCACATCTGGCGGCACTTCCTGGCTGGCCTTGAGCATGGCTTCACTGTCGATCGGCGACATCTGCGCGCCGGTGTAATTGAGTCCCATCTTGGTAGCGTTCTGCATGACTTGATCCTCAGGATATTTTCTTCAGGCTGAGCTCGGTGCCCGGCGCCCATTGATAACCGGCGGAAACCGCCTCGGCGGGCACGCCCTCGGAGTTCAGCTGGTTGCGGTAGTCGCGGCTGGCGTGGCCCTCGTTCTTCTTGTCGACGTAGTCGTGGCCCTTGGCGCGCAGGTCCATTTCCTCGGCCAGGGTCTTGCGCACGAACTCGCGCTGGCTCTTGAACTCGATCAGCTTGGGCACCGAGCCGCCGAGGATTTCCGCCGGGTCGCGGCGCTCGTATTTCTTGAACAGCTCGCATACCAGGTGCAGGTGGCCTTGCTCGTAGTCGAGGAAGCGCTCCCAGATCGCCTTGATGCGTGGGTTCTCTTCCTGCTCCATGCAGCTGTTGTAGGCGTAGACCTCCATGGCCTCGTGAATCAGCCACTTCTCCAGGAAGCTCTCGTCGGGGTCCTGCAGCGAGCCGTACTGGGTCACGTGCTGTTCCTCGACCGAGGCGATCTCGGCATACAGCTGGCGGGCCAGCGGATCGGCGAAGGTCGGGCCGATGGTCATGTAATAGTCGTGGGTCTGGTACTCGGCGGCGGTGATCATCGCCGCATGGATCTTGGTGATCAGCGCGGCGCTTTCGCGTTGATAGGAGTCGCGCAGGTCGTCCTCAGGCGCGCGGTGATGCACCGTGGTGGGGCGGCTGGGAATGATGTCGGTGTAGCCCTGCAGGATGTTGTTGGCATCCTTGCCCTCGAGCCGATCGAGCATGGCCGAATAGCGATACAGGTGATCGAAATCCTCCAGCAGGCCGAAGCGATAGGTCTGCGCCTGATAGGGATCGGGCTCGTTCTGCGCCACCGCGGCAGTCACCTCGATCGCCACCTGCTCATAGGCCACCGTGGTTTCCAGCGGCGAGTGATCGGCAGACAGCAGCCAGTTGACCATGGTGGCCTGATGCTGCTCGGTGCGCCGCACCTCGGCCAAGGCCTGGCGCAGGTGCCCATTGAAGCGCGCACCGATGTTCTTCAGGCGCAGGGCATCGGTCTCTATGCCGTTCATGAGGATGATGCGTACACGGGTGAAGGCATCGTCATCCAGCTTGCTGATGGGCTTGCCGGCCATTTCGCGCCAGGTGAATTTCTGCTTTTCCAAGGGGCAACCCTTGGTGTCGAACAGGCTAGTCAGGGTTTCCATCTGTGTTCCTCCAGATTGGTCCAAAGGCGGGAGAGCCTTTCAGTCTGGAGTGGAGGCCGGATCACAAGGTTGCAGTATTACGATGAGTGGCAGGCAGCTTCGAAACGAGCAGAGGGGAAATGACAGGTCCTGAGAAAACGTGGAGCGATCTGAACTGACATTTCTAAATTTCCAACACCAGACCGCGCAGCAAAATCAATGAGTTATAGTCGCTTCATTAAATAAATCTAGAATATTTAGCATCTTCTCATACAGCGCTTCAGTCAGTAAAGCCTCCTCAAGAAAAAAATGAACTACAGATTCCAATTGGGATAATTCCCAAAAAGTTATTGGAATCAAGTCTAGATATTTCGAATCATTATACAAAGCCATCTTTCTTATTACTAATGTAAAACCTGAGAGGTTTGGCAGGCGATTCGTTTAATCGAAATGGCCTTATGGGGCTGTCTAGATATGAGTAAGCAAAGCAAGGTGCATGCGTTCACGAAGCGCGGAAAAGTGTTCGGGAACGTATGGCGGGTATATAGCGCAAAATGCGATCAGGATTTTTCGCTTAGTAGCGATCGGGAATTAGCGCATTGGATCCTGTTTTTAGAGTTCAATCCCGACGTAATCCGTTTCGATCTGAACCCACAACCGCGTAGTCAATCACCGGAGCCTGGTGCGAAGAGAACCATTCTCGATGCTGAGGTGATAGTGCGGGGTGGGTCGATAGAATGGCATGAGATAAAGGAGGGAAGCTTCAACAAAGACGCGGAATCGACACCACAAATAGAACTTCAGCGCGAACTTGCAAAAGCAGCTGGCGTAAATTATCGAATTTTTAATGATGATGACTTTGCGCCTAGAGCAAGCAGCATCATGCCGCTACTAAAGGTAGCGGCCTGTTTGGCAGCAGGTAGGCACTTTTTTATCCCTCCGGCAATTAATCTGGATGTTGCAGATTATCTTATAGGTCACGCCTCAGGCACGCTTGACGAGTATCTAAGGCATTTGAATAGTCACTCCCAAGATGTGCTTCTATACTTATTTTGTCAGCATTATTCTTTAGGCAAGATAGCAGTAGAATTTGAAAGCGCATTTTTTGCAAAAAACACCAAGTGGGCATTGGTGTCATGAAGTCTTCAATAACCTGGGAATCTTTGAACCGCTGTGGGTATGGGCGGGTAGACGAGGCCTGCCTTAAAGAACCAGATAAAAATATTTTTTTGCTCAGAAGGGAAGCGGTAAAGCTAAAACTTGAGGGGCAAGCGCTTAAGGAAATTGAAACCTACACAGGGCTGAAACCGCAAGAAGTGTGTCGACTGGTTAGTAGGTTCACAACACTTGATGACTTTGGTGTGTACCATGGAGAGGTCGCTCTGCTGCCGAATAAACGAATTAAACAATACACCAGAACAAATATAGAGCAAAGCAAACGTAGCGAGCAGCAAGGAAGTCTCAGCGGCATATTAGGCCTAACTATTGCTAAACATCCTGATGTGTTCCGCAAATTTGTAAAACGTGTTCTCCAACAGGGAACGACAGCATTCCGCGGACTGAAATACAAGAAGAGTTATTACTATGCTGAGTTCCTTAACCTTTTAAGAGAGGACGGTGTTACAGATGCAGAGTGGCCTTTTTCGGTGCAAGGCGCCGGGAAAAGAACAATTCTAAAGCTAATAGATTCGATCTCGAATCAGGATTTCGAAAAAGCAGTATTCGCTGTTGCAGATGTAGGAGGTAAAGCTCACCTACAGGTTGGCAACGGAATGCAGCGATTGATAGTTGGCAGTGCACCTTTTGATGTGATTGAAATAGATGCTTATAAAATTGATGGATTTTTTTCTCTTGCGGTACGCCCTGAGCCCAATCTAACTACCACCACTGTTATTAATCGATTTTGGTTGATTGCTGCAGTTGAAAGCAGGTCTGAAGCGGTACTTGCTTATCGGCTTGTCTTTAGCAGCGAGGTGCGAGCGCAAGACATTCTTGATTTGATATGTGACGCATCAGTTGGAGGATGGGAACCAATCAGTGAGCTGGACGTACCTGGCCTGGAATATCCTAATGGGGCCGGGATGCCTTGCTACTTAATTGAAGAGTCGAGGGGAGCGCTGTGGGGTTGTTTGTACTTAGACAATGCAATGGCGCATCATGCCGCGCTTGTTTCTAGTAATGCCAGAAATATTCTCGGATTCTCTATAAATTACGGTCAGCTTGGAAGGCCCGAGCGTCGCTCTCAAATTGAAGGCCTGTTTCGGCAAGCAAGTCAAAGATTCTTGCACCTTATACCCTCAAGCACAGGAAGTAATCCTTGGAATGGCAGATCAGAGGCGCCGATAGAGAACGCTGAAAAATATCAAATCAATATTGACGAGGCCGCGCAGGTTGTTGATGTCTTTATGGCTACATACAACATCACCCCTCGCAGGGGGCGGAGCTACTCTTTGAGCCCTGTTGAAGTGATGAGGCAGTTCTTTCGGGAAAATGGGCTTATCTTTCCACGCCTGCAGGACAGGCTGCAATCCGTAAGCGAACTGTCAAGCCATGTCAAACAATGCACCATTCGTGGAGGCATTAAAAAGGGAATACGGCCTTATATTCAGCTCGACAAAGCTCATTACACGAGCGCCGAACTGGCGAGCCGGCCTGCACTCATTGGGGTGCGCCTGCGGGTGAAAATAGACCCGAAAGACTATAGAGCGGTCGACGCGTACTACACCTCCGGTGAATTTTTCGGCACCCTTCATGTTCAAGGTATATGGCGTCATTCTAAGCACAGCGTTACAACAAGAAAGATCATTAATAGAGCGATAGAAAAGCGGGTGCTTGAGTGTTCAATGATTGACGATGTTATTGTGAAATATCGCGAGCATCTAATTTCATCAAAAACCCGAAGCACTAATTTAGAGTTGCAGCGACTGTTTGATGAGCAGTTCGGGCTGGAAGGCGATGTGGAAAAAGAAGCTCCCGCAATTCCCGCACCAGTCGAGAAAGTGAAGGTTCAGTCTGTTACGAGCATGATTGGTTTTGATCTGAAACCTGGTCAGTTGATTCCGGGGCCTGAGGACGATTACTGAGAGGGCTGCCTATGTACGATCTCGATCATCCGGTAATTGAAACGCAATTTTTAATTGCCTCAAACGAAATTTCGCGCATTAGCACAATCGTTAAAGATCGTGTGTTCATGCGAAAAACCGGAGTTATATTCTACGGACCAGCTCGACTCGGAAAGTCCCAATGCTGCAAGGCTTTGAAGGGTTATTTGATGGCCACTTTCCCTAAGCTATATGTAAATTCGGTAACCGTTATTAATAGGGAAGGATTAAATTGCTCCAACATCATCCGTCAGCTTGCTGACATTGAGAACTGCCCGATAAAGTCTCGCGAAACAAGGCTTTCGATTTTCAAAAAGCTTACGGACAGGATCGTTCTTCGGGTTCGAGAAAACGACTGCAATCAGTATGTATGCTTGATAGACGAATTTCAGCGCCTAAGGAGCGCTGATCTATATCAGCTGGCCGACCTGTACAACTCTCTTGACAATGTTGGCATCAAGATGACTGTTGTTTCATTTGCTATGCCAGAAGTGATCCAATTGCGCGATGATCTTTTTGCGTCTGAACAGAGGCAAATAATTGCCAGGTTCATGAGTGAGTTCATTGTATTTAAAGGCTGCTCCAGTATTGATGATTTGACAATTATTTTGAAAGGATATGACTCTATTGCCGAGTATCCGCCGGGCTCTAGAATTACTTTTACACAAGCCTTTGCTCCCATAGCGTTTTCGAGTGGGTTCCGGCTGGAAAAGTATGCAAAGCCAATTTGGCTTGCGTTAACTGGCTGTGCGATAGGGAGCTACAGAAATAACCTGCCTATGGAGCATGTTTTGTTTTCGATCAAATACATTCTCATGTGGTGCTCTTCTCATGATCGTGATGGTTTAGTTCTAACGGACACACAGATAATGGCCGGGGTTGAGTCTAGTTCGCTACAAGATTTCTGTACTTACAGCGGCAAGTCCAAGGTGGCGTGATGCGGCTATCGTTTTTTAAAGCCGGCCCCTATCCGTTTGAGTCGGTGGGGGGAATGGTTTCAAATTTAGCAATATTTAATTCGCTTACTGAGATTGAGGCTTTGGAGCTTTTAGGGTTTGACTCTGCTAAGGTCGACTCGTGCTTTTATGTGCGCCCTCGCTCGGAATTAGGTCTTCCAGCATGTAAGCCGAGTGGATTAGAAGATCATTTTCCTTCGAGCTATTTTCCGTCGAATGAGCATCACCGGTACTGTGCTGAGTGCGCGCCGCTTGGATATCACTCAGCCTTTACATTTGTGCTACAAGTAGATCGCTGCTTGTTGCATGGTTCGCCTTTGAAAAAGATGTGCGATTCCTGCTCTAGACTGCACCTAAATGACACTCCCCATCCATCCTTTGGACATCGCTGCTCAGACTGTGGATACCACATTCCAACATCTCTAGATCAGTTGCCATACAGAGGTGACAATGCGCTTCGAGCAATGATGCAGGAGGCTGGACTCGCTCAGAAAAAATGGTTTGGGACAATAATGGCCAAGCAGGAGGAAGGCTATCCTTTTAACAAAATAGTCCGATTAAAGTGTTACGAGGATGACGAAGACTTAACCCGAGCTGTAATACAGCTTTTAAATGTGGAAAATCCATTTTTTTCCACCCATCGCGGGGTTACACCATCATCGATTGAGCTTCATCACTGGAGGGCAGACGAGTGTTCCCCCTATGACGTTGATGAGCTCGCGCTCAGAAAATTTGAGACACGCCTAAACAGAATATGCGCCGCTATCGAAAAGACATATTTAATCGGTCACGAATCGTGCTTGAGGAGGATGGAAAAGTCTTTTGATTATCAAGCTGATGACAGCTACATATGCCCACTGTGTCCGCTAGCTGTTGCTTACAGTTATTTTCGGCTTAGACTCAGATTCCGTCACGGGGATAATTTAAGCGAAGAGCCAGTTGGGGCACTTGGGTTTGCTCATATTAAACGGCTCGCAATGGTTCACCCGTGGCTAGTCAGTGTTGATGATGGCTTCTACGAGGCGCTATTTCTCAAAATTTTAGGCGAAATAAAACTTCTGATCGATTCTGAGTCCAGTGCTGAGATTCGAATTTGCGCTGGTGGTGGAATTCTTACGAATATGATTGAGAATTTCTCAACAACTCGCGGTATGGGCGTTGAATTTGTGCGTAACTTTGATCCTCGTGAGTCAGAGTGCGGGGCGGGTCAAATCTATCAATATGTTACCGAGTCAGAGCGATTCTTGGTGAGAAAAGCTAAGTTTAGTTACCATATAATTCTCTGCAATAACGTGAACTTGATCCACCACGCCCACATTCTCATTTAAGTGCTAGCGTCAAGAAGCTGGCTTGGGTGCTATGTAGTTGGTAACTCATGCGATTGAATAGGGCATTTCGGCCTGATCCGTATGCGGTGCGGCCGCAGACATGGTGGTGCCGGCTGTTCAGCGCTCCATCTTCGAGCTGAAGACGGGCTGGGAAAGTATGCCACGTGGAGATTGCTCTTCATTCAGGCCGGCCTGTAGTACTTCATGCTTGCTCGGATAGTGGCGCAGCAGATAACGGGCTTCATCGCGAATGGATTCCGGTAGGGCAGTGTCACGTGTGAGCCTGGTGAGAAATTCCTGAGTCTGCACCACTGAGCGGGTGCGTTCGTAGGGTAGTGTCATAGCAACCTCCACTCAGCTTCTGCTCTAGTGTGGGGGATCAGGAGTTGTTTGCGATACCGCTGGTCTGCTCAACCAATTTCAATTGTGCGATTGCTTCCGCCAGGCGGGCATTCAGGCTCTCTGCTTTCTGTGACTGATCCTGGGTGACGTCACCAAGCCGGGTCACTTCCTCTTGCAAGGCATGACAGCGTTCCTCCAAGGCTACATTGGTGCGCTCAGTACCGGCCAATGTGCTCTCGGCCACCTTCAGGGCTTGAGTACTCTGAGCGAGAAGCTGTTGCTGCGCATGCTGATCTTTCCGTTGCTGCCTCGCCTCGGCAAGCAGGCGCGCATTGTCGCGATTTAGATGGGTCAGCTCATCCTGTTTGACAATCAAAGTCTGTTTTAGCTGCCGCAGTTCTAGTTGCAGCTGTTGTACCTGTGACTCGTGCCGGCGCTGCTCCTGCTCGCGCTGCTCTTTGTTAGCTTGGCGATAGTGCTCTAAGGCGTCCCGGGCATGCTGATGCTTGTCCTCGAGAGAACTTATCTGGCCATCACGATCTTGTACTCGTCTTTCCAAGTCTAGGTTGGCCTGGGCCAAGCGTGCGAGCTCAACTTCATTCTCCTGGCGTAGCTGTTGCTCGGACGAGAGGGCTTGCTGGTTAGCTTTGAGCTGGTCTGAAAGCTCTTTGCATTGACCTTCCAACTGAAGCGAACGTGCTTCTGCCTGCTGAGTTAGCGCCTGGTGGCGGCTCCGTTCTTGCCCTAAATGCTCGCGTTCTTTGGCTACAGAAGCCTGCGCATCTGCCTTGAGTTGGTCGGAAAGCTGCCTTACCAGATTGGCCAATTGTTCATTGAGGGGGAGGGGAGCGCCGTCCCCGCCGGAGCCGTCTTCGAGCTCTTTGAGATACCGGTGAATGGTGGTCTTCGAACCCGTATTTCCAAGCTCAACTCGTATCGCGTCGATGCTTGGGTTGCTGCCTCGAGCCAAGATCGTCTGGTAGGCCTTTTGTACCAGTGCCTTATTGATGCCGCCGCGGGCCATGGCTTGCTCCTACGATTTCGTATTGGATTACGTACCACGTAATTACATACTGATTATCGAAAAATTAAAATGAGAATTCTGACTGTCTGTCAGATAAAATAATCACGAATTATCCAAGGTGAAGCGCCATTTTCGTCGTTTGGCAGTCGCTCACCGGTACACCAAGGGGATACGCCCAGATGAGCCAGGAGATCGAGCGGTACCTGCAGGCCGGCACCCGCGCCAACACCCGGCGCAGCTACCAGCAAGCGCTCGAGCACTTTGAGGTGAGCTGGGGCGGCTTTCTGCCGGCGACCAGCGATGCCATCGTGCGCTACCTGGTCGATCACGCCGCCACGCTGTCCAGCAACACCCTCAAGCTGCGCCTGGCGGCCTTGGCGCAGTGGCATGTCAGCCAGGGCTTCCCGGATCCGACCAAGACCCCGCTGGTTCGTCAGATACTCAAGGGCATTCGGACGCTGCACCCACGTCAGGAGAAGCAGGCCGAGCCGTTGCAGTTACGCCAACTTGAACAGTGCGTGGGGTGGCTGGAGCAAGCCGAGGGGAGGGCACGAGCGGAAGACGACTGGCCACGGTTGCTGCGCTGTTGCCGCGACCGCGCGCTGATTCTGATTGGTTTCTGGCGGGCGTTTCGCAGCGATGAGCTATGCCGCCTGCAGGTCGAACACATCCAAGTGCGGATCGGGGAGGGCATGCAACTGTTCCTACCCTGGAGCAAAGGTGACCGGGACAACCAAGGCCAGACCTTTAGCGCGCCGGCGTTGGCCAGGCTGTGCCCGGTACAGGCCTACGTCGACTGGATCAGCCTGGCGAGCATTGCGCGTGGTCCGGTCTTCCGTGGAGTTGATCGCTGGGGGCACTTAGGTGAGCAGGGGTTGCACCCAAATAGCGTTGTCCCACTCATGCGCGCCGTCCTGCAGGCGGCAGGGCTGCCTGCGGAGCTGTACAGTAGCCACTCACTGCGCCGCGGTTTTGCCACCTGGGCCACCCGCAGCGGCTGGGATCTCAAAGCGCTGATGCAGTACGTAGGCTGGAGCGATGGTCAATCTGCATTGCGCTATGTCGAGAGCACAGGAGTGTTCCCTGGGCAGCTGAGTGCGCTACAACACATCTCAAACTGACCCGAGGGACTGCCATAAGACCGCCTTCCGCGGCCCCGATCTGCACCTAGACGCTGAAGACTGCAGGTATGAGCCAGATAATCCAGGGGCGCTGCACTGCCAGCACCATGGTCGCCGGCAGTAGGACACCAAACGCGCCGTACATCAGCCGATCATGCAGCGCTATCGAAACGGTCAGCGTGAATAGCCCCAGCACCAAGCCTGTACGATCGCTGTGATGGACGCTCCAAGCAACTATGAGCCCCAACATCAGTGTCGGCATCACATTCAGCGTATTGCTCATCTCGGACAGCGCCCGATACGGCATCTCGGATATGAGGCTGAAGGCCAGAAGCCAACTCAAGTAGCGAAAGTTATTTTCGCTGTACAGATCTCCTGGGCGGGAACGCGACACGTTGGCGGCGATGCCAAGGCAGAACAGCGGGAAGGCGAAGCGTCCAACCACGAACAGCCAGGCTGTCGCTTCAGGCCATAGATAGCGCAGGTGGTCTATCACCATCGTCAGCATGGCGAGCCATTTGACGAGATCCAGGCTGGTCGAGCGCATTACCCCATGATCCCGAGGGTCACCACGGTGAGCACCAGGTATCGAGCAGCCTTGGCCAGCAGCACGATCAAAAAGAAGCTCCAGAAGGGTTCGCGCATGACGCCGGCAATCAGGGTCAGCGGGTCGCCAATGATCGGTACCCAGCTCAGCAGCAGTGACCAACGGCCGTAGCGGTGGTAGGCCCGCTGCGCGCGGGCCAGCTTGTTGTCACTGACCGGGAACCAGCGTTTGTGCCGGTAACGCTCGATGTAAAGACCAAGCAGCCAGTTGACCGCTGAACCCAGAACATTTCCTGCCGTAGCCACTACCAACAACATGACCACCGAGTAGTTGCCACTTATCAGCAGGCCGGTAAGCACCGCCTCGGACTGCGCAGGGATCAACGTTGCGGCACTGAAGGCCGCGAGAAATAGGCCCAGGTAGCCTGATAGCTCCCACATCTACGCGGTCAGACCGATCCAGCCATGAACACCGACGTAGATACCGACCCCAATAATGAGCATGCTCGAGAGGTAGGGCGCGCGACGCGCGACCGCTCCCAGCCATGGCCACCGGTTGGAGGCCTGGCGAGCGCCCACCGCAGCAGCTGCGCCGACGGATACCAGCGTCAACGCCAGGCCGACACTAAAGCACAGCACTAGAACAGCCCCGAGTGCGACTTCCTTCACCTGCAGGCATAGCAACAACACCGTAATCGCGGCAGGACAGGGGATCAGTCCTCCGGTCAGGCCGAACAGGATGATCTGGCCTGTAGTGACGTTGCGGTTATTGAAGCGGTTGCGGATGTCGTTGGCGTGGGCTCGCTCATGGGCATCCTGGTATCCCTCCAGCGACAGCTCCAGGCCCTGTAGATCGGAATGGTCGTGGCCGTGGTCGTGCTCATGGAAATCGAGGTCATAGTCGTGCGAATGGCCCGCGTGACCAAGGCTTAGACGCGCGGTGAACTGATGAGGCTCGGGAATTTCTGCGACCGACTCCAGGTATTCGCCGCGATGCACAAAGCGGAACAGCTGAGCTGTCCCGTCAGGACGCGTCGTCGACAGATTCACGTCTTCTGCTGGCCAAGAGTGACCACTCAGAGTGCGCAAGCGCCAACGCGGGGGAACCCCTTCCTCGAAGATCGAGAGTTCGATACGCCCGTGTCCGGTATCGATTCGGCGGGTCTCATCGTGGTGGTGATCATGCGCGTGATCACCTTCTTCGAAACGCCACATCTGCTCGCCACGCCAGGTGCGCCAAAGCATCCACAGCGCGATGGTGATGATGATCGCGGCGGAAGCGAGCTGGAAATAGGGCTCTGTCGTTTCCGCATTCAGGTTCTGGCCCAGATACATGCCGCCCATGGCCACCAGCCAGACCACTGCGGTGTGCGAAATGGTTGCCGCCAGCCCCAGCAAGACCGCCTGCTTCACGGTGCCGCGGATGGCTACGATGAAGGCCGCCATCATGGTCTTCGAGTGGCCTGGCTCCAGGCCATGCAATGCCCCTAGGAGGATGGCGCTGGGGAAGTACAGCCAGGCGTGAGACGCGCCCTGCTGCAGCAATTCGGCAAAGCTCGACATGGGGATACCTACAGGTACTTCGTGATCTGCTTGAAGTCTTCAAGGGAGGTGCGCTCGCCAGTAGCGAGGGCGTCCATCGTGTGCTCCAGGCAGTGATCGATGTGATCTTGAATCAGGGTGCGCTTGGCCTGGCATACGGCCTTCTCCACGGCATGCAGCTGCTGCGCGATATCCACGCACTCACGGCCATCCTCGATCATGGTGATGATGCTGCGCAGATGGCCCTCGGCGCGCTTCAGGCGCTTCATGACATCGCTGTGGCTTTGGTGTCGGTGGCCATGGCTGTGTTCGTGATCGCTCATGCCTTGAGTCCTATGCCTCGATGATTTACGCTCGCATCCTATCCCCCTGGGGGGGATATGGTCAAACGACCCTGTTGGCCCTTTGCAAGCTGCAAGACATAGGAAAATGGCTCGCCGTAGTGCCTCGAAGAAACCCGTTATCGCATTGATACTGGCCTTGCTGTTGGCCTGGGTAGGGCATTCGCTGGCCGCCATCAAAGTACCGCTGATACCGGGGGATTACTCTGGTGCTGTGTCCCATGGTCATTCCCATGACGTGGACGCGCCGGCGTTCCTGAGCCACAAACATGCGGCTGACCATAGCCATGAGATCCCTTATCTCGGGTCGGCGCTGACACTGCTGTCACGCCCCGAGCGGGAAACCCCTCCCAACGCGTTGCGGACAACTGTCCCTGAAGTGCCGATCTACCTGATCGAACGGCCACCACGCTCCAGGTTCGTGTTCTGAAACCGGCCGCCTCGCGGCCCCAGACCACTACAACCTAGGAAATCATTATGAAATCGCTTCCCCTAAGCGGGGCAACGGCGCTGATCGCACGCCTGCGTCGATCGCTCTTTCTGCCCTTGCTTACCCTCGCTTTACTGATGGCAGTCATGCCTGAGGCGCTAGCCCACGGCGTGCCCGAAGGAGACAAAGGCTTCATCCAGGAAAGTACCGGCGTGATGTTGATGCCCTTCATCTACATGGGCGCCAAACACATGATTACCGGCTACGACCATCTGCTGTTCCTGTTCGGCGTGATCTTCTTTCTCTACCGCCTGAAGGACGTAGGGCTGTACGTCACGCTGTTCGCAGTTGGCCACTCGATCACTCTGCTCTTTGGAGTGCTCAGCAACATCAGCATCAGCTCGTATGTGATCGACGCGATCATCGGCTTTTCGGTCGTGTACAAGGCCCTGGATAACCTCGGCGCCTTCCAGCGCTGGTTTGGCTACCAGCCCGATACCCGTGCAGCAACGCTGATCTTCGGCCTGCTTCATGGCTTCGGTCTGGCCACCAAGATCCAGGAGTTCGAGATTTCTCCTGATGGCCTGATCGCCAACCTGATTGCCTTCAACGTAGGTGTCGAGATCGGCCAGCTACTGGCCCTCGGCGGCATTCTCATTTTGATGGGCTACTGGCGACGTACTGCCAGCTTCTGGCGCCATGCCTATACCGCGAACGTCGCCATGATGAGTGCCGGCTTCTTGCTCATGGGCTACCAGATCACTGGCCTGATCGTCTCTCAGTAAGGAATTCTCTCAATGTTCAATACCAAGCTTCCGACCCTCAACGAACTCCCATCGACAGCGCAGCTGCTTCGCTCCACGATCACCGCAGCAATCATTGCCTGCGTGCTCCAGGTTACCGTGGTGATGCCTTCGGAGTATGCGATCGACCCCACTGGCGTGGGCCGAGCACTTGGACTCACCCAGATGGGTGAGGTGAAGATCCAGTTGGCTGAAGAGGCTCTGGCCGATGAGGCCGCAGCTCCAGCGCCCACTCCGCAGCCAACTGAAGCTATCGCCGCAGTACCCGCAGCCCCGGCAACTACCCCGGCCGCTCCTACTGAGGTCACTCCCGCTCCGGAGCAATCGACGGCACCTGAGCCAGCACCTGGTCTTCAGCATGAAATGAGCATCACCCTGAGCCCGAATCAAGGCGCCGAGGTGAAACTGGAAATGAAGCAAGGTGCCAAGGTGAAGTACCTCTGGACTGCCAACGGCGGCGTCGTTAACTACGACACCCATGGCGATCCTTACAACGCACCGCGCGACTTCTACCACGGCTATGGGAAGGGACGCTCGACCCCAGAAGATTCAGGTGTACTGGAGGCCGCATTCGATGGCAAGCACGGTTGGTTCTGGCGTAATCGCACTAGCGAACCAGTGACCGTCACCCTGCGCACCCAGGGCGACTACATCAGCATCAAGCGGGTCATCTGACCCCTTACCAGGCAGCCCCGATGGGGCTGCCACTAGGCCCTGCGCCGGCGGATGTCGTGAAACAGAGGGGGTGGACGGCCTCAATCTCCCGCAGGAGTGCGTTACAGGACGCTGCTGGCCGGCCATATGTGAGTTTGCAGGCGCGTTGCGGCAGCATTGGTCATGCAAACGCTGCATCCTGATGTCTTTGAAGGCTTGCGTGGTAGGACCCTCTGGCAGAAAACAACCATTCACCTCGCTTCTTCTAGCCCGGATAGCTACGATTGTATTGGTTGGGGCCATGCGCCAGTGCAAGGAATTTATCGGCTTCGCGATGAAGCATCCTAGGTTGCTTAGGCTGCTCTAGGATGGGGTTTATAGGTTTTTATAGTCAATTATAGAGCGATTATAGAATTCGTTCTGGACGTCTGATTTGCGCTGTCCGCTTACGGCGGTAGGGTAGCAGTCAAGCGTGCAAGACCTAGGACCGGACGATACGAAAGCCTGTTGGTTATGCGTGCAACTGAATGCTGGCGGCTGTGCAAATGACTGGCAGCTTTCATGTGAATACTCGACCAGTACCAATGTCGGGGTAGGTGCCAACATCACAACCAGAGATTGGCATGATGAAAAGTCTTATCGAGCGACTTGGGCTGCCCCACAGCCATAAGAGCCTGCACCAGGCGACCATAACAGGACTCCCGGTTGAGCTAACCTCGCGCTTGGCGGAGGAGTTGGGTATTGATGCCTGCGTCGTGGCAGGCTGGATCGGCATCGCTCCAGAGGCTTCCCTCATGACTTCAGCAAAAGGCGATGCGTTTTGTCGACTGGCGAATCTTGTCGACGTGCTGATGAGTGTCTTGGAATCAGATCAAGCCGCAGCGACTCGCTGGCTCACGTCGCCAAATATTGCGCTAGGAAATGTGCAACCCGTTTCCCTGCTGAGCACCGAAGTCGGCGGTCGAGCTGTACGCCAGGTGATGCTTGCCATTGAGTACGGACTGCCGGTCTGACTGAGCCGCTGCTCTTGCTTCCGGAAAAGATATCTTGGGGCTTTGGCTCTGCGTCTGGCTGCGTCAGTATGGGCAATCACGAACCCAGGCGTATGCTGCCAGAGGAGTCGTGGTTCCAATGGAGACAGAAATGACAATGCCGAACGAGCGCTCTCGCGCGGTGATAATGACTCGAGACTTTCTCGTTGAACTGTCCCGAGATAGCAGCCTGCCTGAAAAGGTGCGGCGAGATGCCAAGTTCCTTTTGCGGCACTTCCCTACACAGGACGATGTGTTTCTGGCAGGGCGAATAGAAGAGCAGTCGGAGACCTTGCCACTGGGGGCTTTGGGACCAGTCTTCAGCTCCTCAATTACAGGCTAGGTATATCGCTCGGCGGGGCAGAAATGATAAAGGCGGCCTTAGAGGCCGCCTCGAACCAAGTTTCATCACCGGTACAGCGCCCGGGAGAGGAAGCTCTTGGGCTGCAGACATAGAGTAGCTGCAGGGGATTGCAAAACCAATTCATTTTACTGGGGGCTTTGGAACGGAGGCTTCCCAGGTGCTCACAAGCTCATCTACCCGATCTGGGATCTGTGGCGACTTACTGAGCACAAAACAGCGGGCGGTACCGACATACTCCTCAATGAGGAAAAGGCTGTCCCCGACGTCGACACCGAGCTCTTGGAGCACCTCGTCGGGAATGTGAAATAGCTCCGTCGCCATCCCAGTCTTCGATGACCAACTGCATCGATTTCATCTGCTCTGGCCGGCCAATGAAGACTCTTCCCGAGAAAATCCTGGACATCATTCAACAGCTTCCAGAGGGTGAAATTCTGACACCAGGCAGATTCCTGCATCAGGGGAATCGACATGCTGTGCAGCGAGGGTTCTCTCGACTGGTCGAGGGTGGAATGCTGTTTCGCGTTGCTCGGGGCTTTTATGTTGCAGCAGTCGAAACTCGGTTCGGCGTGCGCGCACCGGCACCTGAGACGGTCGTCCGCTCATCGGCAAACGTGCGGGGTGAGTTGATAGTCGCCACTGGGGCTAGCGCCGCAAACAAATGGGGGCTGACAACGCAGGTTCCTATTCGGTATGTCTTTCTAACCACCGGACGTTCTAGGGAGCTTCAGGTTGGCAAGTCCACCGTATCGATTCGGCATGCGCCTCAATGGTTAATGGCTCTTGGCGCTACTGGAGCGGGGGACGCCATCCGAGCATTGGTTTGGCTTGGCGAGGCAAGCGCGGGGGATGCAGTTTCCAAACTTCATGAGCTGCTACCCGAGAGCGAATGGGGTGCTCTTGTGTCAGCTCACCGCTCGTTACCTATCTGGATGGCGAATGCAATCTGCGCTCAGTCGAGTTGCACCTGCACCCACCCTGTCAAGTTGGGCTAGCGGTTAGCTGTAGCCTACTTACCGCCAGACCGGCATTATCTGGGATGGGGCAATTCGATGTGAAAGCCCGTGAGGCTAGCCGCTGAGGTGCACCAGATGCGGCCTTTGTGAGCCTCAATGATGGATCGGGTGATTGCAAGCCCGAGCCCGGCGTTGCTCGGGCTGCCCTCCCGCCGAGCGGGGTCAACCCGGTAAAAGCGGTCGAAGAGCTTCTCTAGATGCTCTGAGCTGATTGTGTCCCCTGGGTTCTCGATACTGAAGGTAGTGGAGTCCTCTGTCTCGCGGATCAGAACCGAAATTGTCTGTCCCGCCGGCGTGTAGCGCAGCGCATTGGACAGCAAGTTGGATAGCGCGCGATCAAGCATCAGCCGATCTCCCAGCACTTGGCCTTTGCCTGTGAGCGATAGCTCAATGCCGCGCTCTTCGGCCAGAAGGTGGTAGTAGTCAAACAGCTTGAAGACTACGTCAGCCAGTTCGATCCTGGCCTGCTCGGGGATGATCAGGCCATTATCAGCCTTGGCCAAGAACAGCATGTCATCAATCATCCGAGACATGCGCTTCAAGTCCTCCAGGTTGGAGTACAGATTCTCCTCATAGGCATTGATATCGCGTTTTTTACTCAGCACGACCTCGGTGTGGGTCATCAGATTGCTGACTGGAGTTCGTAGCTCGTGGGCAATGTCGGCCGAAAAATTGGAGAGCCTAACGAAGGCATCCTCTAGCCGAGCCAACATCGCATTGAAGGAGAGAACCAGTTGCTGAAGTTCCCGCGGCACTGGTTCGAGAGGGATTCGCTCCTGTAACGAGCGAGCGGACATCCCGGAGGCCACATGAGTGACTTGCCGCAGAGGCCTAAGGCCGCTGCGAGCAACCACCCAGCCGAGTGTGGCACTGAACAGGGCGCTGATGACCAATCCAATCCAAAACCATCGTTGCAGCGTGTCGAAAAAGTGTGTGTGATCGGTGACGTCAAGAATCAGCAACGCAGTGAGCGGCTCAGCCTGATCGGCTACCGAGATTTGCTCCGTCATGCCACGGTACATGTGTTGGCCGTTCTGCCACTCCCACATGCTCTGCTCATTTACACGTCTGAAACGCTCAGGTACTTCGACTGCTCTGGGGTCGGAAAACAGTACAGAACCGTCACTGGCCAGGATAGTGGCGGCCAGATCCTGATGGGCTCCCAGCAAAGCTCGCAACTGCGGTAATTCTTCCGAAAGGCTCGCTTCACCGCGAGCATTGTTGAGGATATGTTTGGCGGATTCGAGTTTCTCCACCAGGGCCTGCCGATCCAGCATCTTGAAGTGGTGCTGGCTGAGCATATTGAAACTCAGCCCTGCTACCGTCAGGACTGCAATTACCGCGGACATGAACATCAGGCTCATGCGTGCGGTCAGCGAAAGGTGCTTCATATTCACTCCGGAGCATCCATCATGTATCCCATGCCGCGGGCGGTATGAATCAGCTTGAGATCGAAATCGTCATCGATTTTTGCGCGTAGCCGGCGTACCGCAACCTCAATAACATTGGTGTCGCTGTCGAAATTCATGTCCCAAACCTGAGAGGCAATCAGCGACTTCGGGAGCACCTCGCCGCGCCGGCGCAGTAGCAGTTCCAGCAGTGAAAACTCCTTCGCGGTCAGGTCAATTCGTTTACCGCCGCGGATGGCGCGACGCTTCATCAGATCGACTTCCAAATCGGCAATTTTCATCGTTGTTTGCGTGGGTGAGCCATTGCCTCTACGCAGCAGCGTTCTGACCCTGGCCAGAAGTTCAGAGAAAGCAAATGGCTTGATCAGGTAGTCGTCCGCGCCCAGCTCCAACCCTTTAACGCGGTCCTCCACACCATCGCGTGCCGTCAAGAACAATACGGGGACGTCTTTTCCTGCGGCGCGCACCATGCGCAGCACTTCCCACCCGTCCAGCCCAGGCATCATCACATCCAGGATCAGGAGGTCATAGGACTCACTCAGAGTGTGCTGTAGAGCATCTGTACCGGTCATAACCCGGTCGACATTGAAGCCCGCTTCACTGAGGCCTTGCTGCAGGTATGCACCGGTTTTGGGTTCATCTTCAGCTACCAGTAGTTTCATGCGAGCAGACTCCAAATATCGGGTGGCCTGAGTTTGCAGGCAAACCGCGGCCCCAACCAGAAGCTTACGAAAATGTAATTCTGGCTTCAGCTCGCTGACAGGGTGGCTTGTCTAAGGTGCAAGCATGAGTACTAGGTTGTGCTCTCGGCCCTCGACAGACCAAAAGCAGAGGTGCCGGCCATAGTTTGCACTGATGGAGACTGTCCCATGAAATCGCTGAAACCTTTGCTTCTGGTTGGCTCGCTACTGCTCTCTTCTATGGCTTGGGCCGAGGGGGGCAGCGACCGTGTATTCGAGCGCATCCAGCAGATGCGCGACAAAGCAGAAGTCGTGCTGAACCAGGCGGAGAAGGCCCCGGTCGGCGAGCGGCATGTGCACATGAAGGCGCATATGAACATGCTCGAAGACATCATGAGCCAGCTGCACAACGAGCATCCCGCGCCGAACATGTCTGCCGAAGAGCATCTGGCCTGGATGGAAAAGCATGACAAGTTGGTAGACGACGTGCTGGGTCAAATGATTCGAGAGCACAAGTTGATGATGGCCGATAAGGAATGCCATCAGTAAAGATTTCCCCCATCTTCCAGGCCTTTCGTGATTGCTCCTTTGGCCTAGCGGCGCCTTTGTGGCGCCGTGCTTTTTCCCAGCTGACGCAATTGTAGTTCTGGGGTCAGCGGCCTGGCAGCAAGCGGGGAATAGCATGAGATTTCCAGCACCCATCGCGAGGTCTCACCATGAAACGCTTACCCCTTAAACTGCTGATCAGCACTCTGTTCATCAGCACCACCTTTCCGGCATTTGCCGAGGTCGGCGGCAGTAGCAATGGCATTGGGCAGCAGGCCCAGGCGACGCCAGCGACTCGTACCATCTTGGTAAAGATGGACGACATCAACTACAGCCAGAAAACGATCGATGTGAAGCCAGGTGAAACCGTGCGCTTCGTTCTGAAGAACGAGGGCGCGTTGATGCACGAGTTCAACATCGGGCAGGCAGCGTCCCAGCTGGAGCACCAGCGCAAGATGGCGTCCTTGTTCAAGGACGGCACACTGACCCCGACCGGCATGGCCGAGCGCATTGTCTGGCATGAGCGTTATGGCACGGGAGACTCCAACCCACCAGGCTATCCGGAAGTCATCAAAGCCAAGCATGACGACCCGAACGCGGTTCTCGTCGAGCCCGGCACAACTAAAGAGTTCGTGTGGACCTTCCCTCAGGCGGGCAGTTTGAGCTTCGCCTGTACATTGCCTGGGCATTACCAGGCGGGAATGGTCGGTGAGTTTGCTCTGCGTTAGTCCGGCACCGGTGCTACCCGTTGGCCGCGGGCTGGGTAGCACCGATCTGACGAACCTTACTGCGATGTAGTTTTCGCGTCAGCGTACCGCCAGTTGCACCTCATTAGCATCGGGACTCATCCCTCCTCAACACCTCAGAGGCACACCATGAAACTCAGACCCGCTTTCATAATCACCACCCTTGGTTTACTGCTCAGTGCTGCCAATGCGCTGGCCAGCCCGGGCCACAAGAAAGACAGTATCGGGCAACCGGGAGACAGTCAGGCAGTAGATCGCACCATCGAAGTCCGAATGGGGGACATCTTCTTTGAACCCAAGGCAATGGAAATCAAGGCGGGCGAGACGGTTCGCTTCGTACTGCTGAACGAGGGAGCCCTGCTGCACGAGTTCAACCTTGGCAAAGCGGCATCCCATGCTGCGCATCAGAAAGAGATGGCTGCGATGTTTCAGAACGGCACGCTGTCCCCGACTGCAGCGCATGACATGAGCAAAATGGACCACGCCATGGGCGGCATGAAGATGGTCGGCATGGAGCACGACGATCCCAACAGCGTTCTGGTCGAGCCAGGTGCACGCGAAGAGCTGATCTGGACCTTCTCCGACGCTACTGATCTGGAGTTCGCCTGCAATGTTCCTGGACATTATCAGTCGGGAATGGTCGGTAAGGTGACCGTACGCTGAACTCCATTGATACGCGTCAACTCTGCCTGGCTAGAGCAACCTATGCTGATTCTATGGTCATTGAACCGAGGCTATTGTCATGGATCACACGCACCACACTGGCACTACGGAACCACCTTTTTGGAAGAGCAAGATTGGCATCGCACTGATCATGCTGGCCGTAATCGGCATCTTCTATGTCGCGCGCGAGCATTACGGTCATCTTTCGCAGGCTTTGCCATACCTCATCCTGCTGCTATGCCCGCTGATGCATCTGTTTGGCCACAATCATGGCGGGCACTCCCACTCCAGCGGAGCCGCAGTTTCCAAGGACGAGGATAGGAAGTAACTCGAATGCAAAAGACCTCCTGCCATCATGACCAGGGCCATGCACATCACTCGCACGGCCATCCAGAGAGCCCACGCGATCCGGTGTGTGGCATGGAGGTCAAATCTGATAGTCCTTACCAGGAGAACTTTGAGGGAAGGGCCTATCGGTTCTGCAGTACAAAATGCCAGGAGAAGTTCCAGGCAGCCCCTCATCAGTACATGAGCCATCAATCGCATGCCGGGCACCACCAGCATGCCGCTCCGCCAGAGTACTCAACTCAGGCAGGACTGGGGGCTGAATACACCTGCCCGATGCATCCCGAGATTCGCCAACCGAGCCCTGGCAACTGCCCGATCTGTGGGATGACGCTCGAACCCGTCATTCCAGAGCTGGAGGACGAAGAAAATCCGGAGCTGAAAGACTTTTCGCGACGGTTCTGGTGGACCCTGCCATTGACCGTCATCGTGACCGTGCTGGCGATGGCTGGTCATTCCTTGCAGCTGTTCCATGGAACATCCCAGAACTGGGTTGAGCTGGTTCTGGCAACGCCCGTGACGCTTTGGGGTGGCTGGGTATTTTTCACTCGCGGAATAGACTCCATCCGGCAACGCAGCCCTAATATGTGGACCCTGATCGGATTAGGAACTGCAGCCGCCTACCTCTACAGCGTGGCAGCCACCCTGGTGCCGCAGTGGTTCCCGGCGGCCTTCGTTCAGGATGGACGCATCGGCGTCTACTTCGAGGCCGCCGCGGTGATCATCTCGCTCACGCTGTTGGGCCAGATGCTCGAACTCAAAGCCCGCTCGCAGACCTCTGCCGCCATTAAGTCACTGCTGGGATTGGCCCCCAAGACTGCCCGGCGCATCAGGCCTGACGGCCAGGAAGAAGATATTCCGCTGACCCACGTCCATCAGGGTGACCACTTGCGTGTTCGGCCGGGCGAAAAAGTCCCGGTGGATGGCACCGTGCTGGAGGGCGAGAGCGCTGTCGACGAGTCGATGCTCACCGGCGAGCCGGTGCCCGTCACCAAGCGGGCAGGGGATACCCTCATCGGTGCCACCCTGAACACCCACGGCAGCCTGGTGATGGAAGCGCAGAAGGTGGGCGCCGAAACCATGTTGTCGCAGATCGTCCAGATGGTGGCTAAGGCCCAGCGTTCCAAGGCGCCCATGCAGCGTATGGCCGATGCCGTGGCAGGGTATTTCGTGGTGGGGGTGATCCTGATCGCGATCCTGACATTTTTTGGCTGGGGGGTGTTCGGGCCGGAATCAGGTTGGGTATTTGGCCTGATCAACGCTGTGGCCGTACTGATCATTGCCTGCCCATGCGCCCTGGGCTTGGCAACGCCGATGTCGGTCATGGTCGCGACCGGCAAGGCCGCCAGCAGCGGTGTGTTGTTCCGCGATGCCAGCGCTATCGAGAACCTCTGCAAAATCGACACCTTGATCGTCGACAAGACCGGGACACTGACGCAGGGGCGGCCGGCCTTTCATAGTGCAGAGGGAACCGGGCCGTTCGACTCGGTCGAGGTTCTGCGCTTGGCCGCAAGCCTGGACCAGGGCAGCGAGCATCCGCTGGCGCATGCCATTGTCGATCATGCGCGTGAACAGGGTCTTGCCCTGGTGAAACCGGAGACCTTCGAATCTGGCTCAGGTATTGGTGTACGCGGACAGGTCGATGGCCATCAACTGCAGCTTGGGAACACAGCGTTGATGGAGGAGGCGGGCGTCGATATTACTCCGCTGCGTAACCGTGCAGAGCAACTGCGCCTGGAGGGCATCAGCATCATCTATCTGGCCGTCGATGGTCGCCTGGCGGGTCTCCTGGCCGTTTCCGATCCAATCAAACCGACCTCCCAACAGGCTGTTGCTCAACTCCAGAACGCTGACGTGAAGGTCATCATGGCCACTGGCGATGGCCTCACCACAGCAAGAGCCGTGGCGAAGCAGTTAGGCATCGAGGAGGTGCATGGCGAGGTGAAACCGCAGGACAAGGAGAAATTAGTCGCCGAACTGCAGAGCTATGGCCGGCGTGTTGCCATGGCGGGCGACGGCATCAACGATGCGCCGGCCTTGGCCAGGGCCGACGTAGGCATCGCTATGGGCACGGGCACCGACGTGGCGATGAACAGCGCCCAAGTGACCCTGGTCAAGGGAGACCTGATGGGCATCCTGCGGGCGCGCACCTTGTCGGTGGCCACGGTGAAGAACATGAGGCAGAACCTTGCCTTTGCATTCCTCTACAACGCGATGGGAATCCCGCTAGCGGCCGGGCTGCTGTATCCGCTGACAGGACATCTTCTGTCGCCCTTGATCGCTGCGCTGGCGATGAGTGTCAGCTCCGCGTCCGTGGTGTTTAACGCCTTACGGCTGCGGCAGTCACGGATCGATTAGACCTTGCGGTAGCTAACATCGTTTGCCTCGGTCGACGAAGGGCAAGCTGACGCCATTTCATCGTAGGGGCATTCCCCATCGCCCACGACATAGCAATCTAAGAGCCTCGCCATCAGGCGAGGCTCCTCTTGGGGCTAGCTCAGAGTATCGGCAGGCTGTAGCTGACGATCAGGCGGTTCTCGTCCTGGTCGGCGGCGCTGGTGTTGCCACGCAGGCTGGCGTTACGCCAGGAGAAACCGAGGCCTTTGAGGGCACCGTCCTGAAGCACGTAGTCGAGGCGGAAGTCGCGTTCCCATTCCTTCTTCTCGCCGTCGGCCGAATCGATGTTGTCGCCGGATAGATAGGTGACAGTGGCCTTCAGACCTGGTACGCCGGCCTTGGTGAAGTCGTAGCCGTACTCGGCCAGCCAGGTGCGCTCGCCGGCACTGGCGAACTTGCCGATCTGCCGGTCGGTGATCAGGTAGGCGGTGGCGCCGTCGCCCTGGTTCAGGTAGGGGAAGTTGCTGTCGCCGGAGACTTCCTGGTAGCCGGCGCTCAGCCCGTGGCCGCCGAGGCTGTAGGTGAACAGGGCGCTCCAGGTGTCGTTGTCCACTTCGCCCTTGGTGATCGCCTTGCCGGCCGCGTTCAGACCGTAGTAGCCAGTGCTGGCATAGCCTTTGGCCACCCCGGCGGCGCTGTCGTTCTTGCCGTCGGCGTCGCTCTTGAAGTAGCGCAGGTCGGATTTCAGCGCGCCCGGGCCGATGGCCAGGCTGTGGGTCAGGCCGAGGAAGTGCTGGCGGTAGAACTCGTTCAGCTCGCCGTAGTAGTACTGCGCCAGCAGGTCCTTGCCGATCTTGTAGTCGCCACCGGCGTAGTAGAACTTGTTGCTGAACTGGCCGGTCTTGGCGTTGTTGGCTCCGGAGATGGACAGGCCTTCGTTGTTGCTCGAACTGCGCCCCTTGGCGTGTTCCAGCTGGCCGCCGACCAGGGTCAGGTTGTCGATCTCGGCTGAAGTGATCTGGCCACCCTCGAAGGTCTGCGGTAGCAGGCGACCGTCGCTGAAGGTGACCACCGGCAGCTTGGGCTGCAGGGTACCGATGCGTGCCTCGGTCTTCGACAGACGCACCTTGCCGGTCAGCCCCAGGCTGCCGAAGTTGTCCACCGCGCGACCGTTCTCGTCGGTGGGGAACACGGTGCCGCCGTATTTGCTGGAGTCGGGGTTGTAATGGCGACCCTTGCCGGAATCCAGCTTGACGCCGAGCAGGCCGAGAGCGTCGACGCCGAAGCCGACGGTCCCCTCGGTGTAGCCGGAGATGTAGTTGAACTGGAAGCCCTGACCCCATTCTTCCTGGGTGGCGCCGTCCGCGTTGCGGGTGTCCTGGTTGATGTAGAAATTGCGCAGGCCGAGGCTGGCCTTGCTGTCTTCGATGAAGCCGGCGGCGTATACATGCTGGCTCAAAAGTCCCAGTGCTAGGGAGGCACTTATTTTTTTCATGGTGATGCTCCGGGGTAAAGGCGGCTCAGCCGTATGTGAGATCACAGCGGCTAAGGCGATAGAAGTCAGCTCAGCTGTCTTCTCTGCTTTCCGATTCCGGCACGCACCAGGCTCGTTGGAGTTTCTGGCGCGCGAGGGAACAACAATCGGAAAACGGTGTAGTTGCCCGGCACGCTGGACACATCGACGGTGCCTTGGTGCAGGCTCATGATGGAGCGCACGATGGCCAATCCCAGGCCCGTGCCTCCCTCTGCTCGGGATCTACTGGTATCTACTCTGTAGAAGCGCTCGAACAGATGAGGAATGTGCTGGGCTGGGATACCAATCCCTGGATTGCCAACAGACAGCGAGACCGTCTCATGCTGCTTTTCAATCAGCAGCGAGATGCTGCTGTTGCGGGGGCTGTGACGTATGGCGTTCGACAAGAGGTTCGAGACGGCCCTTTGGATCATCAATCGATCACCGAAGGTGTGGCCTGCCCCACTGATGTCTATCGCAATCTGCTTTTCCTCGGCGGAGATAGAGAAGAGGTCTACAACTCGCCGTGCTTCGTCGTCTAAATCAATTCGCTCGAAAGGCACCAACGAAGCGGGGTGACTTACCTGAGCGAGGAAGAGCATGTCCGAGACAATGCGTGTCACGCGCCCAAGCTCCTCGGTACAGCATTCAAGGACCGCCTTGTACTCTTCTGGTGGACGCTCTCGTGAAAGCGTTACTTGAGCCTTACCCATCAGATTGCTGATGGGGGAACGTAGCTCGTGGGCCAGGTCGTCAGAAAACTGCGAGAGCTGTTGAACGCCACTGTCCAGGCGATGGAGCATGAAGTTGATGCCGTGTGCCAGCTCGCTTAGCTCTTGAGGCAGTCGATCTATTGGTATGCGATGGGTCAGGTCCTGAGTGGAAACCTGTGACGCTATTTTTCTGAACTGGCGCAGCGGTGACAATCCGCGTTGGACAATCCACCAAGCTCCAACGCCAATGAAGAGCAGAAGAAAAGGCAAGGCGATCATGGTGGATCGCAGGTACGCCGTTAGCAGTGCGTCGTCTGCAGAGCGATCTATAGAGAGCTGGATCGTGACTTCATTGCCATCTTTCAAGCGCACATGCTTCGAGGCCGTCAGAAAACTGTGCTTGGTGCTATCCAGCCATTCGTGGAAGAAAACGCCCACGGCGCCTTCAGAATGCAGTTTCGGAGCGTTCGACCTGTTGCTAACGCTCAGCAGCTTCTTCCCTTCAGGCCCTCGCTCATAGATGGCAAGTTGTAGGTTGTCGTGGCCTACAACAAGGTCGAGCAGTCCATGCGGTTGCTTGGCGATGTCGGCACTCGATATCGAATCTTCTTTGAGTCGGTGCTGGATCTGCTCAAGCTTGCCGTTCAGGCTGCTTCGGGCCAGCGAGGCCAGCTCGTGCGTCAGCGAGAAGTAAGCAAGGGCGGCCAGGAGCACCACCAATGCGGCTCCCATCAGGGCGACAGATAGCCCTAATCGCATGGAGAGGCTGGCAGGTTTCATTCCCGCTCCTCGAGTACATAACCAACCCCTCTGAGGGTATGGATGAGCTTCCTTTCAAAGGCGTCATCGATTTTGGCGCGCAAGCGGCGGATGGAGACTTCGACCACATTGGTGTCGCAATCGAAGTTCATGTCCCACACCAACGAAATGATCTGAGTGCGTGAAAGCACCTCACCCGAACGCCTCATCAACAAGTGCAGCAGCGCAAACTCTTTGGTCGTCAGGTCTATCCGTTGCTCACCGCGGAAGGCTCGATGTCTGGCAGGGTCCAGCTCTAGGTCTGCTACACGTAGAGTTTCTGGTGCCGGAGCCTGCTCGCTGCGACGCAGAAGGGTGCGAACTCGGGCCAGCAGCTCAGGAAACTCAAAGGGCTTCACCAAGTAGTCATCCGCACCTAGGTCCAGGCCCTTGATCTTGTCTGCCAGCCTTCCTCTGGCGGTGAGCATCATGACCCTTGTGTTGTTATCACGGCGAAGGTTTTCTAATACGCCCCAGCCATCTATCTCTGGAAGGTTTACATCCAGAATGACCAAGTCGTAAGTGTGTTGGCGCACAAGATGAAGACCATCTAATCCAGTAGAGGCCTTGTCGACTACATAGCCACTCTCGGTCAGTCCTTGATGCAGATATTCGGCAGTTTTGGGCTCGTCCTCGATAACTAGGATTCGCATATTAAATTTACCCAGGCAGGCGGCATATTGTTGTTTATTGGGCCGCGTAAAGTTTCATAAATTAATAATGACGTGGCATGAAGAGGCTTTTAGCGCACGATAGGAGTAGACAATCCTAAAGCCTGTAGCGGCTACAGGGTCAATGCGCAAGCCTTGCTGTGACTGGCATTGCGACAAGCTGTCACATTTAGCGAGTATTTCAGGCAGATTTCCCTGGTGGGGTTACTGATTTCCCTAAAGGTTCCTTCGCTGACGCTATATTTGTATCAGCATGTAACTTCACAGGACTCTCTGATGGGGGCATCTTAATACAGCGAAATAGCCTGTAGGCCTTGATTACATATTTGTAATTTTCCAGTCACCTTGGCGATATGAACTGATATCTAAATTCTGCGGCTAACTCATTTCCTGTCTTCATCAGCTGACCGCTACTGCCGGGTCGAGCCGTTTTAGTCAGGGATGATCATTGGTTGCGGAGGATTAACCCTTGCTCTCTTGCGATGGTGGTGTTGCAGGTTTTTATCGGAAGTTGCTTCCGGTGTTACTGGTGTCCCTATGGGTGGTTGGCCGGCCAGCAGTCGCTGCGTCCTCGGAGCTGTCGCTGGCTGAAGCATTGCGCCAGGCGCAAGACAACAGTCCGACTCTCTCGGCTGCGAGCCGATTGGTAGACATCTCTTTGGGCGAGCGGCAGCAAGCCGGCCTGCTGCCAAACCCAGAGCTGTCATGGGAGGTGGAAGACACCCGCAGCAACACGCGGACCACTACCACCCAGATTACGCAGCCGATTGAGCTTGGGGGAAAGCGAGGGGCACGCATCGAGCTAGCGGAGAAGGGGCAGAGTGCGGCATCGGTCGAGCTAGAGCGCAGCCAGAATGAGCTGCGCGCCGATGTCATCCAGTCGTTCTACGACAACCTGCAAGCAAGGATGCGCGTCGAGCTGGCGGAGCAATCTCTCGCGCTGGCTGAGCGAGGAGTTCAGGGGGCCGAGGGGCGAGTCAAGGCGGGCAAGGTTTCACCAGTTGAGCTAACTCGGGCCCAGGTGCAGCTCTCTGAGGTCCGACTTGAGCTACGTCGAGCTCAACGGGATCAGGCTAGAGCCCATTCTCGACTGCAGGCTGTCATCGGTGGCAACGCAGACATCAGGGTTGTTGGGAGTGCGACCAGCATCCCAGAACCGCCAACAGTCAATCAGCTGTGGTCTGCCTTGGAGACAACCGCAGAAATGCGCCTAGCCCGGCTGTCTGTGGATCAGCAAGAGGCTTCATTCGAGCTGGAAAAGACCCAGCGCATTCCAGACCTGAATGTGAGCCTGGGCAGCCAATACAGCGCTGAAGATCGGGAGCGAGTCAACGTAGTTGGCCTATCGATGCCGATCCCTCTCTTCAATCGTAACCAGGGCAACATTCTCTCCGCTGCACGTCGCGCCGACCAAGCCCGCGACCTGCGCAACGCGACCGAGCTACGCCTCAGGGCAGATGTAGAGCAAGCCATGGATCAGTGGGTCGTTGCGAAGGAGGAGATCAACTCGTTCGACCAGACGATTCTCCCATCGGCCAAGAGCGCTGTTGATAGCGCTACCCGCGGATTTGAGATGGGCAAATTCGCTTTTCTCGATGTGCTGGATGCTCAGCGCACGTTGATTGGTGCCCGCACGCAGTATGTCGACGCCCTGGCCTCAGCCACCGCGGCATGGGTGCAGTTAGAGCGCGTGTATGGCGATGTATCAGCCATCCCCGCTGCACGTTGAGCCGCCGAGTTCCTACCGACCGTCTTGGTGACCCGCATCTGGAGTGCGGGTCGCTGCATTTCCTTTAGGAGTTGCTTATGAGCAAAAAATTACCCCTCGTACTCGCGATCATTGCGGGCATAGGGCTTATTGGTGGCGGAGTAACCCTCATGAATGAGGAGAAAGGCCATGAATCGGATGAGCACGCCGAGACAAGCAGCCATCAGGACACAGAGCACCATGGCGAAGAAGCAAAGCAGGGTCACGGCGATGCTGATGAACATGGAGATACCGAGCATCACTCTCGCGGTCCAAACGGAGGAACGCTGTTCAGTCAGGACAACTTCAGTGCCGAGCTAGTTGCGCCAGAGAGTCAGGATGGAAGTGCTCCCATGTCGCTGTATCTAGCACAGGAAGGGCAGCAGATTGTGCCCGGGGAGAATACCCGGGTGTCCATGGAGGTCAGACGTCCTTCAGGTGAAGTGAATACGCTCCGATTCGAGCCCAAGGGCGATGCCTTTGTCAGTGCCATGGGTATCGCCGAGCCGCACTACTTCGAGGCTCGCATTCTGATTGAGCGAGAAGGAAGGGCCTATCGTTTCAGCTACGCCAAAGAGGAGGGACTCATCGAGCTCAGCAACGAGCAAATCGATGCCGCCGGAATCCAGTTGGTGAAGGCTACTGCCGGAGCTATGAGCACTACCATCAGCCTTCCCGGTGAGATTCGCTTCGATGAGGACCATACGGCTCACGTGGTTCCTCGAACTGCTGGTGTCGTGGAAAGCGTCCAGGTCAACCTGGGAGAGTCAGTTAAGAAGGGGCAACTCCTGGCTGTTATCGCAAGCCAGCAAATATCAGATCAGCGTAGTGAGTTTGCTGCGGCCCAGCGCAGGGTCGAACTGGCCCGCACAACCTTTGAGCGAGAGCAGCAACTGTGGAAGGAGATGATTTCTGCAGAACAGGATTACCTGCAGGCCCGCCAGGCGCTACAGGAGGCAGAAATTGCTCTCAGCAATGCTCGTCAGAAAATGGGAGCCCTGGGCGAAAACGTTGCTCTTGCGGGGGGGAACCGCTACGAGCTAAGGGCCCCGTTCGATGGCATCGTGGTGGAAAAGCACCTAGTGCTTGGCGAGGTTGTGAACGAGGCGAGCAACGCCTTCACCATTTCAGATCTCGGCCGTGTCTGGGCAACCTTCAGTGTTGCACCGCGGGACTTGGGCAAGGTCCAGGTCGGCAAGCCGGTCAAGATCAGTGCCCCGGAGCTGGAGGCTGAGGTTGTAGGCAACGTTTCGTACGTGGGTAACTTGCTTGGCGAGCAGACACGCACGGCGACTGCCCGCGCCACTCTCGAAAATCCAAATGGCGCATGGCGCCCAGGCCTCTTCGTATCCGTCGCGTTGTCAGCCGACTCCCGCCAGGCCAACGTCACCGTTCCAGTCCAGGCAATTCAGACCATCGAAGAGAAACCCACGGTTTTCGTTCGCGTGGACGATGGATTCGTGGCGCTTCCCGTGGTGCTAGGCGCCCGTAGCGAAGGGGCTGTGGAAATTACCCAAGGCTTGGCCGCCGGAGCGCAGGTAGCGACAGAAGGGAGCTTCATCCTCAAGTCCGAGCTGGGCAAAGGCTCCGCCGACCACGCCCACTGACCTGCCATTGACGGGAAATTCGTATGTTCGAACGCATAATTCAGTTCGCTATCGAGCAGCGCATCATCGTGATGCTTGCCGTACTGGCGATGGCTGGCTTAGGTATTGCCAGCTACCAGAAGCTCCCCATAGACGCTGTCCCTGATATCACCAACGTTCAGGTACAGATCAATACCGCAGCAGCAGGCTTCTCACCTCTAGAAACCGAGCAGCGCATTACCTTTCCGATCGAGACGGCCATGGCCGGCTTACCGCACCTCAAACAGACCAGGTCGCTATCGCGCTCTGGTTTGTCGCAGGTGACCGTAATCTTCGAAGACGGCACGGATCTCTACTTTGCCCGCCAGCTCGTCAATGAGCGCCTGCAGGTTGCCCGCGAACAACTGCCAGAAGGAGCAGAGGCAATCATGGGCCCAATCTCGACAGGATTGGGTGAGATCTTCTTGTGGACGGTCGAGGCTAGAGAGGGGGCGTTGAAGGAGGACGGCACGCCATACACGCCCACCGACCTGCGGGTAATCCAGGATTGGATCATCAAACCTCAGCTGCGCAATGTTCCAGGCGTGGCCGAGATCAACACCATCGGTGGCTTCGCGAAGGAATACCAGATCGCCCCGGACCCCAAGCGTTTGGCCGCTTATAAGCTCACCTTGGGAGACCTGGTCACTGCGCTTGAACGCAACAATGCCAACGTTGGTGCCGGTTATATCGAGCGCAGTGGCGAGCAGCTGCTGATTCGGGCTCCCGGTCAGGTCGCCACTGCAGCGGACATCGCCAACATTGTCATTAGCAACGTCGACGGGACCTCCATTCGGGTCAGCCATATTGCGGATGTGCAGATTGGCCGAGAGTTGCGTACTGGCGCTGCCACCGAGAACGGTCGCGAAGTTGTGCTCGGCACGGTGTTCATGCTCATTGGCGAGAACAGCCGCAGCGTCTCGCAGGCAGTTGCCGCCAAGCTGGAGCAAATCAATCGATCGCTCCCTGATGGGGTAGTAGCCATCGCGGTCTACGACCGAACCGATCTGGTGGACAAGGCCATCGCCACGGTTAAGAAAAACCTCATCGAGGGCGCGATCCTGGTAATCGCCATCCTCTTCCTGTTCCTCGGCAATATTCGTGCAGCGATCATCACCGCGATGGTGATCCCGCTGTCGATGCTCTTCACCTTCACTGGCATGTTCACCTACAAGGTGAGCGCTAACCTGATGAGCCTCGGTGCTTTGGACTTCGGCATCATCGTTGACGGCGCGGTGGTCATTGTCGAGAACGCCATTCGCCGGTTGGCTCATGCACAACAGCACCATGGCCGGATGCTTACCCGCTCCGAACGCTTGCATGAAGTGTTTGCCGCCTCACGAGAGGCGCGCAGAGCCCTGATCTTCGGCCAACTGATCATCATGGTGGTCTACCTTCCGATCTTTGCGCTGACAGGGGTTGAAGGGAAGATGTTCCACCCCATGGCGTTCACTGTGGTGATTGCTCTGTTGGGAGCGATGATTCTTTCCGTGACCTTCGTTCCAGCTGCGATTGCGCTCTTCATCACCGGCAAGGTCAAAGAGGAAGAGAACTTCGTTATGCGTGCCGCCCGCAAAGGCTACGAGCCGGTACTGGGCTGGGTCATGGGCAACCGAACCGCAGTATTTACCGGTGCAGTTACCTTGGTGGTGTTGTCCGGTGTATTGGCAGGTCGCATGGGCAGCGAGTTCATCCCTAGCCTCAGCGAGGGGGACTTTGCTTTGCAGGCGTTGCGGGTACCAGGAACTAGCCTGACGCAGTCGGTGGAGATGCAGGCGCGCTTGGAAAAGAGACTGGTAGAGAAAGTGCCGGAGATCGAGAGGGTATTTGCCCGGACCGGTACCGCTGAGATCGCCTCTGACCCAATGCCGCCGAATATCTCGGATGCCTACGTCATGCTCAAGCCCAAGGACCAGTGGCCTGATCCGGACAAGTCGCGAGAAGAGTTGATAGCTGACCTGCAGCGTGTGAGTGCGGAAGTTCCAGGTAGCAACTACGAGCTTTCTCAACCCATCCAGTTGCGCTTCAACGAGCTGATTTCAGGTGTGCGCAGTGACGTCGCGGTGAAGGTGTTTGGTGACGATATGGGTGTGCTCAACAGCACTGCTGCTGAGATTGCGGAAACCTTGGAGAAAGTAGAGGGCGCTTCCGAGGTAAAGGTGGAGCAAACCACTGGGCTGCCCGTGCTGACCATCAACATTGATCGTGACAAGGCTGCTCGCTTTGGCCTGAACGTAGGCGATGTTCAAGACACTATCGCTTTCGCGGTGGGAGGCCAGCGTGCAGGCACCTTGTTCGATGGCGACCGCCGCTTTGACATGGTGGTGCGGCTCTCGGATCGGCTGCGTACGGATATCGAGGGCCTTTCCCGCCTGCTGATTCCTGTTCCTGCGCTATCAGGCGGAGCGGCAGAACAGATATCGTTCATCTCACTATCTGAAGTCGCCAGCCTCGACCTGGTACTTGGCCCCAACCAAGTCAGCCGTGAGAACGGTAAACGCCTGGTGGTGGTCAGTGCCAACGTGCGGGGACGGGATATCGGATCCTTTGTTCAAGAGGCCAGCGATCGCCTGCTGCAGGATGTGAAGGTTCCGGCTGGATATTGGACCACCTGGGGTGGCCAGTTTGAGCAGCTGCAGTCAGCAGCCAAGCGGCTTCAGATCGTAGTCCCGGTCGCTCTGCTCTTGGTCTTCACCTTGCTATTCATGATGTTCAATAACGTCAAGGATGGCCTAGTGGTGTTCACAGGCATTCCCTTCGCGTTGACTGGTGGTGTACTCGCCCTTTGGCTGCGAGATATTCCCCTGTCCATCTCGGCTGGCGTCGGCTTCATTGCCTTGTCGGGCGTCGCGGTTCTGAACGGCTTGGTGATGATTTCCTTTATCCGTAATCTGCGCGAGGAAGGAAAGACGCTGCACGAGGCAATCATTGAAGGCGCTCTGACTCGCTTGCGGCCGGTCTTGATGACAGCGTTGGTGGCGTCGCTGGGTTTTGTGCCAATGGCGCTGGCGACAGGTACCGGGGCCGAAGTGCAGCGACCTCTGGCATCAGTCGTCATCGGAGGGATCCTATCCTCCACGACCCTCACGCTCTTGGTACTGCCGGTGCTATATCAGTGGGTACACCGGCGGGATGAGGAAGAGGATGCTGAGTCGTCGGAAACCGATGGAGATGTAGCCTTGCACAAGGGCTGACGTTACTCGAATGAACCAGGTGGTCCGTACCCCGGAGGGTATCGGACCACCACATGGTCAACTCACTTTTGCTTTCGCAATCTCATCGAGAGCCATTTTGCGCAGGACTCCTGGGCCGAACTTCTGCAGCAGCTAGCCGTTCAAGAGCGCGGGCGCACCTGAAACACAGATCCCCGATACAGCCTGCAATCGGCTTCGAGCGTGTCATCGATGTCAGATGAGCTCGTCTCAGCCGTGGTCTGCTCCACATCTAGACCCGCTGCAACCGCCCAAATCTTTAGTCTTCTCGCATCGGATCGTCAAACCAATCAGGTTGGGCTGCCCAGGAAGATTCAAACATTTCTGGGTATGCATCTGCCCCATCTATTGCATCCAGCGCAAGGCGTAATCCGTCAGGTAGCGCAGCACATCAGCCTCCGCTTGCCCTTGGCTGGCATATCCATGCTCCGGCAACCATTCCGTTTTCAGGCTTCTGAAAAACGCTCCATCGGCGCGTTATCCCAGCAGTTACCGCGGCGGCTCATGCACTGCTTGATACGGTAGCGCCAGAGCATCTGGCGAAATTCAATGCTGGTGTAGTGGCAACCCTGGTCAGAGTGAAACATTAGCTGCTGCGGGCAACCTCGGGACTCGTAGGCCACGCGTAACGCGCGTGTCGTGAGCTGCGAGTCAGGTCGATTGGGCAGTGCCCAACCGACGATGCGGCGCGCATACAAATCCATGACTGCTGCCAGGTAGATCCAACGATTACCCGCCCAGATGTATGTCACATCACCGCACCACACTTGGTTGGGGCTGCTCACTGTGAACTGCCGATCCAGTGTGTTGGCCGCAATGGCACCTTCACCATCGGCCTTGCGGTGGCGATGCTTGCGACATTGCCAGCTGTATAGCCTGGCTTCTTTCATCAGGCGTCCAGCCAGAAAGTGACCAACCTGCACACCCTGTATTCGCAGCGCTGCCGATAATGTTCTGGCTCCTGCGGAACCACGACTTTGGGCGAAGCTTAACGCCTTATCGGGGTGTCCAGAATCATTGAGCCACAACAGGGATAAAAAAGCGCCCTAGGAAGGGCGCAAAGTGTACACATCTTTCCAAAGGAGCTCGTGGAGCCTTTAGAGGTGAACTCGGCAGGGAAAAGGCTATCAGCGTTCGTTTGCTGTATTTTTATCTTGGGCTGTATCTTTCTTAGTGCTGCTATTTTTCTGGCTTTCTGCTTGTGCCGCCTGGTTGTCTTTTTCGTAAATCTTTTTCTGATTCTCTTTGAATCGCTTTACCATTTCGTGACGGTTATGGCTATCACCTCGCGCAAGCACGGGAGCTGTAACGCTGAGGGCAAGAATTCCAATAAGTGCTGCATGTGCAATCTTCATAAGCTGGGTCTCTCTCAGTTGGTGATGAGCTATTGGGTTTCGCTCTTTGAACACGCCTAAATCTTAGAAAGATGAAACTAACCGGAGCGTGAGCTCAAAATTAAAATGTTGACATCCAGGACTATAAAGAAGGGGCAGATCTGGCTGAACCTACAACTGACCCTCAAGTAAGTGCAGGAGCTCTCATGGTCGCGCGCCATGATGACAAAGAAATGCATAAAAAAGCGCCCTTAAAGGGCGCTTAGGGTACACCTCTTTCCAAAGGAGCTCGTGGAGCTTCTAGAGGTGGACTCGGTAGGGGAAAAACAATCAGTCTTCGTTGGTTGTGTTGTTGCTTTTGGCGGCGTCTTCTTCAGTAACTCCACTTTTCTGGCTTTCTACTTGAAATGCCTTGTTGTCTTTCCCGTGAATTTTTTCTTGGTTTTCCCGAAATTTTTTCACCGCTTCCAAAGAGCGGCCGTAGCCATCTTCTGCAAGTGCAGAAGTAGCAGTACCGAGTGCGAGAATTCCAATAAGTGCAATATTTGCGATCTTCATAAATCAGGCCTCGTTCAGTTTGTAATGAGCTATTTGCTTGCGCTCTGTGAAGATGCCTAGATTTTACGAAAATGAAGCTAACGGCAGCATGAGCTCAAAATTACAATATTGACATGCAGCGCTAGAGAGAGCGGGCAAGTAGTTACCCGCTCCACTTTCTAGTCAGAGCACTTCCAGTGGGTACTCGACAATCAGGCGAACTTCATCCAGATCGGACTCGTAGTCGGTCGCACGAGTGGTCATCTGGCGAACGCGGAAGGACATATCCTTCAGCGAGCCAGACTGAACTACGTACTTCGCTTCGATGTTTCGCTCCCAGCGCTTCTGATCGGTCAGCGGGTTGCCGTTTTCATCACGACGCATGTACACGTTGTTCGCATCGGAGTAGTCGGCGTCGGTACCGAAGGCGTAGCGGGTCATGAAGCTCAGGCCAGGGACACCGAAGGTGGCCATGTCGAGATCGTAGCGAAGCATCCAGGAACGCTCATTCGGGGAGTTGAAGTCGCTGTACTGGATCGAGTTATCGAGGAAGATCGAGTCAGACTGACGCAGATAGTCGAAGTCATCGTCGCCGTTGTTGCGCTGATGAGACAACGCCAGGGAGTGGGCACCGAACTTCACACCGACCTTGCCGCTGTAGATGTCGTTGTCGAACTCGCCCAGCAGCTTCTGCCCCTGGTCAACGGCTTTGTAGTAGTTCAGGCCGCCGAACAACGAGACGCTCTCAGAAAGCGGGTGGCTCCAGGACATGCCGGCATAGTGCTGATTCCAGGCATCTTCCAGGCGGCTGGTGTAAAGGCTAAACGCCAGGTTGTCATTCAGGGTGTAGTCGCCGCCAAAGTAGGCCGCCCAAGGTGCATCCACGCCGCCGGCGTAGAAGGTGGCGAAGTCTTCGCTCATGCCACTCTGCTGCGGTTGGCTCATCGCATGAACTCGACCACCCTGCAGGGTCAGACCATCAACGCTGTTATTGACGACGGTGACACCCTTGAAGGTTTCCGGAAGGAGGCGAGAGTCACCATAGTGAAGAACCGGGGTCATCGGGAACACATCGCCGGCCTTAATGACCGTATCGAAGAGCTGAGCTTTTACAGCTCCGCCCAGCTTGGAGTACTCGTCTTCCGCTTCCCCATCGCTGTTCACGGGAAGCAGGTTGATGCTGCCGCCAGGGCCAAAGCGACCATCACCGGTATCCAGTTTGATGCCCAGCATGGCGAACGCGTCGATACCCACCCCGACGGTTCCCTCGGTAAAGCCGGACTCAAAGTTCACCATGACGCCATGCGCCCATGCTTCGGAATAGCCATTTCCAGTTGAGCTGGACTGACCATCTCGGAAGTCACGGTTCATGTAGAAATTTCGATTGAGGATATTAAGGCTGCTTCCTTCAACGAAACCCTCGCCTTTTGTTTCCTCAGCAGTGGCCACCATGGGGCTGATTCCAATGATTGCCGAAAATACTGCAAGAGATAATTTGGTCTTGCTCATTAATTGCTCCTTTATTCTTGGCAGAATTGGATATTTGCCATGACTGTTCTTGTAGGTATTGAGCCCCGGTGCGAGAGCAGCCAGAGGCGGTCGCACCTATCGTTGCAAGCCGTAGATAACTTGAAGATGATTGGAAAATTACAATTTTGTAATCTTCGAAAAGATGAGGGATGGGCTGCTTAATTTGACATTTTTTGCACAAACGACACCCAGCGGCGCACTCGAATGGTGCGCAGAGTCGAGGGAGTCAGTTCTGGTTTAGTTACCGTTTGCGAGGAGCTGCTGCAGATCTTCTGGGACGGTCATGGGGAGGAATGCGCTAACTCGTGCACGCCCAGTATTGCCAATGGGGACCCAGATGCGTGAGAAAAGTAGTGCAGCCACTATGCGAGGTATTTGCCCAAGGACCTCCCGATAGTTCTTGGTCTGCAGGCCTAGGCGTAGCATCAGCCAATGTGACTTTGCATGCAGGTAGGGATGCCGTTGAGTCAGGATGTGGGCGCGCTCTAACCACTCAAATGCTCTACCAGGCTGCTTCAGCCGCAGGTTCGTATCGGCTTGCGCAAAGGCCTCTGCAATTGCTGATTTCAGTTGAGATTGCATGGCTACCTCCCATTATTGTCTGAGCAGCCTCAGGCCGTTAAACACCACGAGCAGGCTGACGCCCATGTCAGCGAAGACAGCCATCCACATAGTGGCGCCTCCTGTGATGGTTATGCCCAGGAAGATAGCCTTGATGCCAAGTGCCAGGGCGATGTTCTGCTTGAGGATGGCAGCAGTACTACGAGATAGACGGACGAACGTAGCGACCTTGCGCAAGTCGTCATCCATCAGTGCAACGTCCGCGGTTTCTATCGCCGTGTCGGTCCCTGCGCTACCCATGGCAAAGCCAATCTGAGCTTTTGCCAGCGCTGGGGCATCGTTAATTCCGTCTCCCACCATGCCAACCGTTAAACCTTGGGCCTGCATTTCAGCGATGACTGTGAGCTTGTCTGCCGGCAACAGGTTGCCACGAGCCTCATCAATACCCACCTGCTGGGCTATCGCCAGGGCTGTGTGCTCGTTATCGCCACTGAGCATACATGTCTTTACCCCAAGCTCGTGGAGCTGCCGCATGGCATCGGCACTGGTCTCTTTCACGGTGTCTGCGACTGCGAATAGAACAAGGGGCTGTTGGCCGTCGCACAGGATGACGACGGTCTTACCCTGACGCTCCAGCCGCTCCAGCGTAAGCTCCAGCTCCTTAGAACAGAGCCCCAGCTCCTCAACCAGACGATGGTTGCCTAGATACAACAGTTGGCCTTTCACACGGCCTTTGACTCCCCGTCCAGGAAGCGCTTCAAACTCCTTGACGTCCAGTAGCGACACATCGTTATCCATCGCATGTCGAGCGAGTGCTTTTGATACCGGGTGATCAGAGCGAGCAGCTAGGCTAGCGGCACTGACACGATGCATTTCGATATCTGTTTCTTTGAGCGGCAGGAAGTCTGTCTGAACCGGCCTCCCTTGAGTGATGGTTCCAGTCTTGTCGAGTGCAAGCAGTGCCAGATCTTTGCCGCTCTCCAGATAGACCCCACCTTTGATGAGGATGCCTTTGCGAGCCGCCGCTGCCAGGCCGCTGACGATGGTAACGGGAGTGGAAATGACCAGCGCGCATGGGCACGCGACGACCAGCAATACCAGCGCTCGATAGATCCACTCCTGCCATGCGCCACTCAGCAATAGCGGTGGGAGCAAGGCGACCCCTAGGGACACCAAGAACACGGCGGGGGTGTAGATCTGAGAAAAGCGGTCAACGAAACGTTGGGTCGGCGCCCGAGAGCCCTGAGCCTCCTCCACCGCATGAATGATCCGAGCCAGGGTAGTGTTGGTAGACGCTGCTGTTACCCTGAACTCCAACGACCCTGCCTCGTTTATCGTGCCCGCAAAAACCTGATCTCCAATGCTCTTATCTACCGGCAAGCTCTCGCCGGTTATAGGTGCTTGATTGACGGTGGAGGTGCCTGCCGTCACCTCGCCATCCAAGCCAATTCGCTCACCTGGCCGTACCCGAACAACAGCGCCAAGTGCTACCGCCTTGATGTCCGCATCTAGCCAGGATCCATCCGCCTGCAAAACAGTGGCCCGCTCGGGGCTTAAGTCCATGAGTCCACGGATGGCGTTACGTGCACGCTCCAGTGAGCGCGCTTCAATAACCTCGGCTACCGCGAAGAGCACCATAACCATGGCCGCTTCGGGCCATTGGCCAATCAATACGGCACCGGTTACAGCAATGCTCATGAGGGCATTGATGTTCAGGTTGCGGTTCTTGAGCGCAATCCAGCCCTTCTTGTAGGTACCGAGCCCACTTAGCGCTATCCCCACTATTGCTAAGGCTGCAACCGCCCATTCGGGGGCCAACTGCCCAAAGTGGATTATTTCGGCTGAAACCGCAGCGATCCCCGCGATCGCCAGCGGCCACCAATGCTTCTTCTTCGTTGGGGTAGGTTCCTGGCGGTCGGCACTCTCCTCGACAACCGGTGAAAGCCCGAGCTCCTGGATGGCTGCCATGAGCTGAGGTAACAGCTCTGGAACATGGTCTACGACCAGAGTGCGTTGCAGCAGGTTGAACTGCAGATTGCTGATGCCTTTCTGGTTAGCGAGCTTGTCGCGAATGAGCTTCTCCTCAGTAGGACAGTCCATCTGCTCGATGCGAATTCGTGTTTGTACATGAGCGTCCGTGGGCTCGGCCTGCATACCCAGGGAGGCGATCACATCAATGATGGGGGTGACCGAAGGGAGACTGTGCTGTACCCCTAGAACGCGAGTCATCAAGTTAAAGTCGAGCTGGTGTATCCCGGCCAGCGAGCCAAGCTTGCTCTGAATCAGGCTCTGCTCTGTCGGACAGTCCATCGCCTGGATGTGGAAAGCGCTGAATGTCGTTCCTGGTGGCGCTGGCTCGCGCTTTTGGTCTTCAGGTTTATGATGATCCGAGTGGTCGTGACTGCAGCAACTGCTCATGGCGGGACCTCTTATCTAAGTCATTGCAGAGTCAACACCCTGAAGCCACTATAGGGTCAAGCATTGATCAGGAGATTCGTCCCATGAAGATTGGTGAGCTCGGAAAGCAGGCTGACTGTCAGGTGGAGACTATTCGTTACTATGAACGTGAAGGGCTGCTGCCTGTTCCTGGTCGAAGCGAGGGGAACTACCGGGTCTACGGGAAGGAGCACCTAGAGCGGCTCGTATTCATCCGTAACTGCCGAACCCTGGACATGACGCTTGATGAAATACGGCGGCTGCTTTTGCTCATCGATCGTCCGGAGGAGAGCTGCGATAGCGTTAACGGCTTGGTAGACGAGCACATTCGCCATGTGGAGCTTCGGATCAACAGTCTGTTAGCTCTGCAGAAGCAGCTCGTTGAGTTGCGCCATCGATGCGCCGCGGAGAGAAGTGTCGATGCATGCGCAATCATCCAGCAACTTAGTTCGAGCGGAGGGGTTCAACCTTTGCCTGAGGCAGAGCATACGCACGTTGGCAAGAGCCATCGCCACTGAAGCATCAATCAACTCGTTGCTGTGTTTCCCCACATGGAATGAGGTGTTCTGGGCCTATTCATAGCAAGGATCTTCATTGGCCTTCCTTGAGCGGACCAGTAGCTCGTCACTTCAGCCAGATCGCAGCCTGCATTGGCGCTTGAACCTCTTGTAGAGTACGGGCTTGACCTTGCCATCGTGTCAAGGTCGATGCTGTCCGTGCGGTAACTTGAGCCGCGGACGAAATGAGGTGAAAGACATGTTTAGTCTGAGTGTTGCGGGGATGGGCTGTGGCAGTTGCGTGAGCAAAATCACGAAGGCCATTCAAGCTCTGGATCAGGATGCACGAGTAGAAGTGGATCGAGCGGCCGGCAAGGTCACCGTTGAGAGCACAGAAAGTGCCGAATCGATCCGCGAACTCATCCAGGAGCTTGGCTATTCGGCCCAGGTCAGCGCTTGAGCGCTGACCTGCTATCCCACTAAATCTCCAGTTCTGAGAGCTCTTTTAGCCCTGGGATACTGGTGACCTCGTTGGTCATACCTTCTGAACCATCTCGGCCGCGAAGCCAGTTTGAGTGATCGCCTGGCTCGCGCATTTCCAGCGTGTCATAGGAGTACCGCTTGCGCTTGAACAGGCTTTTCAATGCAGCGAACTCGTGGCTTTTTTCGTCTTCTATGCCGACGACTTCTCCTGCAAGCCGCTCCCAGTGACCAACGCCGTCGGCCAGCATTGCCTGATAGGTCTCCGGGTCAAGCAAGGCTTGCTGTTTGAAATGAATGATGCGGTGAGTCATAGAAGCGCTCGGAGTGGCCAAAGAGAGAGCGCTAGCCTAAAGGTTCCGGGTCATTCGTGTAATAGCTGGCCGCGCTTTAGCAAACCGTCGTTGACCCACAACTTCAACCAGGTCGCGGCTTGCAAGGGAGCTTGCTCGCCATGCGTGGCGCTCAACGACTCGCAGAGTTCAGCGAACGATCCGCCCTCGATGAGAAACTGCAATGCCGAAGCCTCCGCTGGCTCCAGGCTCCGGTACTGGCAGACGAGTTCATGACGCCAAACAAGACAGGCTAGGTTCGTTGGCAGGCGGGTAATATCAGGCAGCAAGCTGCCGGACTTGGCGGCTTTCCACAACTCCAGCGTGTTGTACTGCAGCTGCAACCACCGGGCAGATGCAGTCAGGGAAACCCTGAGTGAAATCCAGTCTTCAGCCGAAAAATCACTGATGGCCTGCAGTGAAAGCACTTCGACGTCCTGAGCATCGAAAGCCAGTGTAAAAGCCCACTCAAGCTCCGCGAGTTCGCGCATCGGCGATAGTTGGGGTTCTTCGACGTAGCTGCTAATGAACTCGGGCAGCTTCTCGCCCAGCCAGCGAATGCTGAAATGTCGTGGTGGCCAGGCGGCCAAGTAGGCCAGTGCGAGCTGCTCGAATGATTCGTTGCCGATCCAGTGAAGCAGGGCAGGGAAGTCTTCTCGCAAGACCGCAAGCAGGCGCGAACGGTAAGCGTTGTGGTAGATCTGCAGGCCTTCGAGAGCACTCAGCGCTGTGCTACCTCGGATCTGCTCCAAAAGCTCGTTGGAGGGCAGGGCACTGCCACCTGTCAGGTAAGTTTCAAATGCAGTCTGTAGGGCGATCAGGCTCAAGGGGTGGCCCCCGATATCACAGATTTGGCGATAGCACGGGCATGTGCTAATTCGGACAACAGCTCTTCCAGCGGCGGAAACTGGTCATCCCGCTCGATCAAGGTCGATGTCGGGCCCAAGTAGCTCAAAGTCTTGCTGTAGAGAGACCAAACCGGATCAGCGATGGGCTGGTCATGGGTGTCGATGAGGTACTGCCCGTAATCGCTGTGCCCGGCCAGATGAATTTGACGAATCCGCTCGTGCGGCAATTCCAAGATGAACTGCCATGGGTCGAAATCCTGATTTCGTGCGCTGACGTAGACGTTGTTCACGTCAAGGAGCAATTCGCAACCGGTCAGGAAACTCAGTTCCGAGAGAAACTGCGATTCGCTCATGCTGGACGTCTTCCACTGCACGTAAGAAGAAACGTTCTCCAGCACAATGGGACGTTCCAGAACATCCTGCACTAGACGCACCCGCGCGGCGACATGCAGCAGGCTTTCTTGGGTAAACGGCAGCGGCAGCAGGTCGTGGAGTTGATGGGCGTTGCCGCGACTCCAGCACAAGTGGTCGGAAACCCACTGGGGCTGTATCCGGTCCGCCAGTTGCTTGAGCTGTCGTAGGTAGCCCATGTCCAGGTTATGCGAACCGCCGATCGACAGCGATACTCCGTGCATCACCAACGGGTATTGCTCGCCAATCGCATCGAGAAAGTAGAGGGCCTTGCCACCGCCCACCAGGTAATTCTCGGAAATGATCTCAAACCAGTCGACCGCAGGTCGCTGTTCAAGAATCTGCTGGTAATACTCACTGCGAAGGCCAAGACCGAAACCCAGTGTTTTGCGCTTACTCATTCAAGACTCCAGCAGGGGAGTGGCAGGCACTCCCCGCAACGGCATTATTCGCTGGTCTTGCCACCGGCCTCATCGCACTTGGCCTGAGTCATCAGCTTGAAGCCCTGGCCTTTGCATTCTCCCTGGCCTTTGCAGGCATTTTTGGCGGTCATGCAGTCGTTCTGGCCCTTGCAACCGTTGACGCCGAAGCACTTCACTTCAGCTGCTTTGGTGTCCTGGGCGGCCTGGACAGGCAGGGTAGCAAACAGGCTGGCGGCCACGAGAGCCAGAGCGGCACCGGTAGCGACGTTGGATTTATTCGACATAGTGACAATCTCTCTTAATTGTTGGTGGTCTTATCCGCGGGTGCGAATGACCCTGAGTAGCTTAGGCATCGCTGCCGAGCATGCCCTCTCAAGAAATTCGCAAGGCTTTATGAGGGCATGAAAGACAGTACCGAGCCTTCTGGATGGGCTACAAGAAAGAAATAGCAACCTGACAGAACTGTAATGTTCGGCTCAGGTTGCTGACAGGCCCTCTTAGTTAACGTGACATCGAGCCTAAAGCTCGGCCTCTGCAGTTGCAGGGACCACTTAACTTACGAGGAATACCCAAAATGAAATCGATCAAAGCTCTGCTTGTAGTTACTGCTCTGAGCATCTCCAGCTTGGCAATGGCTGAAGGTGGTGCTGACCGAACCTTCGCGCGCATGGAGCAGGCACGCCAGACGTCTCTGGAGGCCTACCGGGTGGCCCAGCAGCAGAAAGTTGAGGCTCCTGTAGCCAGCAGTCCAACCGAGCAAGCAGAGCACACCAACTGCTGAAGTCATCTACCTTACAGAAATGTAATCACCCGGATGGTTGGGATATGGCAGTTTCATACTGCTCATCGTCGGTAAGGCTTGTGCAATGCACCGACGTGGAAAGTTGAGGGGTAAATCCCCGACATTGAAGCAGCCATGAACCCGAGACCGGGCACACCATCACCGGCTCATTTGACGGATTGGACAAAACGGCATGCAAAGCAAAACCACAAGGCGCACCTTCGTCAAAGGCCTGGCAGCCACCGGTATTATCGGCGGACTTGGCCTGTGGCGCACGCCGGTCTGGGCGGTGAACAGCCCCGGCCAGCCCAACGTACTGACTGGTAACGAATTCGACCTATTCATCGGTGAAACCCCGGTGAACATCACCGGCGCAGCGCGCACGGCCATGACCATCAACGGCTCGCTCCCTGGGCCGATTCTTCGTTGGCGCGAAGGCGATACCGTCACATTGCGCGTGCGCAACCGCCTCAAGGAGGACACCTCCATCCATTGGCACGGCATCATCCTGCCGGCGAACATGGATGGTGTTCCTGGCCTGAGCTTCCATGGCATCGCCCCTGACGGCATGTATGAGTACAAGTTCAAGGTCAACCAGAACGGTACCTACTGGTATCACAGTCACTCGGGGCTGCAGGAGCAGGTCGGCGTATACGGCGCGCTGGTCATCGATGCCAAGGAGCCCGAGCCCTTCAGTTACGACCGTGATTACGTCGTGTTGCTGAGCGACTGGACGGATGAAAATCCAACGCGGGTACTGGCCAAGCTCAAGAAACAGTCGGACTACTACAACCAGCACAAACGCACCGTTGGTGACTTCATCGATGACGTAAGCGAGATGGGTTGGTCCGCCGCCGTAGCCGATCGCAAGATGTGGGCCGAGATGAAGATGAGCCCGACGGATCTCGCTGACGTCAGTGGCTACACCTACACCTACCTGATGAATGGCCAGGCACCCAATGGCAACTGGACCGGCATATTCAAACCAGGCGAAAAGATCCGCCTGCGCTTCATCAACGCCTCGGCGATGACCTATTTCGATGTGCGCATCCCGGGCCTGAAGATGACTGTGGTTGCGGCCGATGGTCTGCACGTCAAACCGGTCAGCGTCGACGAGTTCCGTATCGCCGTGGCCGAGACCTACGACGTGATCGTCGAACCAGACAGCGAACAGGCGTATACCGTGTTTGCACAATCCATGGATCGCACTGGCTATGCGCGCGGCACCCTTGCTGTACAGGAGGGGTTGAGTGCACCAGTACCCAGCCCCGACCCGCGTCCGCTGATTGCCATGGGCGACATGGGTATGGATCACGGCAGCATGGGCGGTATGGATCACGGGAACATGGCCGGGATGGATCAGGGCAATATGGCGGGAATGGATCATGGCAGCATGCAGGGTGGCATGGCTGGTATGGATCACAGCCAGATGGCCGGAATGGATCATTCAAACATGGCTGGCATGGCTGGCATGGCTGGCATGGCTGGCAACATGCAGGCACACCCGGCCTCAGAGACCAACAATCCTTTGGTCGACATGCAGACCATGACGCCGACGCACAAGCTGGACGACCCAGGTATCGGCCTGCGTGATAACGGCCGGCGCGTGCTGACGTACTCTGACCTGCGCAGCACCTTCCCTGATCCGGACGGGCGTGAGCCAAGTCGCACCATCGAGCTGCACCTCACCGGGCATATGGAGAAATTCTCCTGGTCCTTCGATGGAATCAAGTTCTCTGACGCCGAGCCTCTACGCCTCAAGTACGGCGAGCGTGTTCGCATCACGCTGGTCAACGACACCATGATGACTCACCCGATCCATCTTCATGGCATGTGGAGTGATCTGGAGGATGCGAACGGCAATTTCCTGGTGCGTAAACACACCATCGACATGCCGCCAGGTTCCAAGCGCAGCTATCGGGTGACCGCCGATGCGTTGGGGCGTTGGGCCTACCACTGCCACCTGTTGCTCCACATGGAAATGGGCATGTTCCGTGAAGTCCGTGTGGATGAGTAAAGGAGATTTCTGATGAGTACTTTTATGAAGCGTAATGCCCTGTTTGGCAGCGCAGCGATGTTCAGTTTTTTGGCTGCTTTGTATGCGCCGACGTCATTGGCAGGTGAGGGGCACAGCGAGCACGAACAACATGCTGCCGAGTCGGCTGCGCCCGAGGCCATCAGTGACAAGCCTGCAGATCAATCGAAAGGCAAGGCCGCTGGCCAGCAGATGGATCATGGCACCATGGATCATGAGGGCATGAACCATGACGATATGGGGCACGAGAAGATGATGGATAAGCATGGCGGCACCGAAGCCGAAGCAGGTTCGAACCATGACCACTAGGTTTTCACGCCCGTCCCTCATAGCGCTGGTCGTGTCGCTGAGTGCACTCAGCGGCGGCGTTACCCAGGCTGCGGAAGAAATGGATCATTCGGCAATGGGGCACGGCTCCATGTCGATGGACCACAGCCAGATGGGCCACGGTTCCGCCAAAGCGCCGATGGAGGGCATGGATCACAGCAAGATGGATCATGGTGCCATGCAGAGCGAATCGGGCAGCATGGACCATAGCCAGATGGGCCACAGCCAGAGCCAAGAGAAGGCCCCAGCCATGGACCACAGCAAGATGGGACACGGCACCATGCAGGGACAGATGGAGGGCATGGATCATTCGAAGATGAACCATGGCTCCGCTGAAGCCCCGAGAACTACCAGTCGTACGCCGATTCCCGTTCTGACGGATGCTGATCGCCAAGCGGCTTTCCCGCCACTGCCTGGCCACAAGGTGCATGACAGCGCCATCAACAGCTTTTTCCTGCTCGATCAGCTCGAATACCAAGACGCAGATGAGGGCAGCACCCTGGCCTGGGATGCGTCGGGTTGGGTAGGCGGTGATATCAACCGGGTCTGGTTCCGCTCCGAAGGCGAGCGTACCAACGGCGTTACCGAGGACGCTGAATTACAGCTGCTGTACGGCCGCTCGATCGGCCCTTGGTGGGATGTCGTCGCGGGCGTCCGCCAGGACTTCAAACCGGAGTCGCCGCAGACTTGGGCCGCCTTCGGTATCCAGGGCATGGCGCTTTACGCCTTTGAGGCCGAAGCCACGGCCTTCGTCGGCGAGAATGGCCAAACTGCTGCCCGACTGGAGGGCGAGTACGACATTCTGCTGACCAACCGGCTGATTCTCCAGCCAACTGCCGAAATGAACTTCTACGGCAAGAACGATCCTGAGCGAGGTGTGGGGTCCGGGTTGGCCAATACCGAGCTCGGTTTACGTCTGCGTTACGAGATTGTCCGGCAGTTTGCCCCCTATATCGGGGTTTCTTGGAGCCGCTCCTATGGCAACACGGCAGACATGGTGCGCGACGAGGGCGGTGATGTAGACGAGGCGCGTTTTGTCGCCGGTATCCGGATGTGGTTTTGAGAACCTGACATGAAAAGAACAATTAAAACTTTGGTGGCGGCCGGCGTGGTCGGTAGCACAGCTGTCCTGGCCGGTGCCTACTTTGGCGTGGTCAACGTGGGGGCCGACGATCCCCATTTTCCTGCAGTGAATGCGTTTCTCACGATGGCCCGTGACCGCTCTATCGAAGTCCGTTCGCGGAACATCGAGGTTCCCAACCTGGATGATCAAGCTCTTATTCGCGCCGGTGCGGGCAACTACAACTCCATGTGTATCGGCTGTCATTTGGCGCCAGGTGTGGCGGAGACCGAGCTAAGCCAATCGCTTTATCCTGCGCCCCCCAACCTCGCCAAGATCGGTGTCGATGGCAATCCGTCAGCAGCGTTCTGGGTGATCAAGCATGGCATCAAGGCAACGGGTATGCCTGCGTGGGGCAAGAGCATGGGCGATGAGTACATCTGGGGCATGGTTGCCTTCATTGACCAATTGCCGACGATGGATGCCAAGCAATACCAAGCACTCGTCGCATCCAGTGGCGGCCATCAGCATGGTGGTGGGGAAACGCAAATGCACAATCATGAAGGTCAGCACGGCGACAACAAGCCTGGCCATCATGGCAATAGCGGCGGTGGCGAAGACCATCATGGAACAGGTGATGCCGGAGAGCCTGGCCATCACGATGCCGCGGCTACTGATAGCGAGGGTGGCTCCGCACCTGAGGCAGGTCACCATTCGGACATGAGTGGCGATGATCACCATGCCGGGGATGAGGCCGCCCCAAGCGGCGGAGACCATCATTCCGAGCAAACTCCGAATGCCTCGCCCAAGACCCACACCCACGCCGATGGCAAAGAGCACGTGCATGAAAGCTAAATATCTGGCCTTGCTGGCCGCTCTCTCCGTCACATCTGCAGTTCAAGCAGCTGATGCCCTGACGATTGATGTCCATCGTGATGCCAATTGCGGATGTTGCAAGAAGTGGATTTCACACCTCGAAGCGAATGGCTTCAAAGTCGTCGACCATGTCGAAAGCAACATGTCGGCAGTGAAGCAAAGTCTGGGCGTTGCGCCGCGGTTGGCGTCTTGTCACACCGCGGTGATTGACGGCAAGTTCGTCGAAGGTCATGTGCCGGCGGCTCAGGTCATCGAGCTCACCAAGCGCGATGATCTCGTGGGCATCGCTGTTCCCGGGATGCCGGCGGGCTCCCCCGGTATGGAAGTCGATGGCGTACAGCATGCCTACCAGGTCATTGGCTTGACCAAGGCGGGGTCTGATCAGGTCGTTGCAGAATATCCCGCTCAGTAGTACTGCCTGCCAGCACGGCCGCTTGTGTGTAGTGGCCGACTCTTTTTCATACGCCCTTTAACCTAAGTAAAAAAGGCGCCCGAGGGCGCCAAGGGCTGTCTCCAAACCAAAGGAGCACTATGAGGGGACAGCAGGACCAAGGCGCGAGCGGGCAATCAACCCGCCCGCTTGCCAGGGTTAGAGAACTTCCAGCGGGTACTCGACAATCAGGCGGACTTCATCCAGATCCGACTCGTAATCGGTCGCGCGAGTGGTCATTTGGCGAACACGGAAAGACATATCCTTCAGTGATCCAGTCTGCACAACGTACTTGGCCTCGATGTCCCGCTCCCAGCGCTTCTGGTTGGTCAACGGATCGCCGTTGTCATCACGGCGCATATAGACTTCGTTGGCCTTGCTGTAGTCGGCATCCCAGCCTTGGGCATATCGAGTCATGAAGCTCAACCCAGGCACACCGAAAGGCTCCATATCCAGGTCATAGCGCACTTGCCATGACTTCTCCTTCGGCGAGTTGAAGTCGCTGTACTGGATGGAGTTGTCGAGGTAGATGGAGTCCGATTGGCGCAAGTAGTCGAAGTCATCATCGCCATTGTTGCGCTGGAGACCCACCAGCACTGTGTGAGCGCCGAATTGGATGCCGACCTTGCCGCTCCAGATGTTGTTATCGAAGCTCCCGAGGAGCTGCTTCCCTTCATCGACCGCCTTGTAGTAGTTCAGCCCGCCGATCAAGGCGACATCGTCCGCAAGCGGGTAGCTCAGCGTGGTGCCCGCGTAATATTGATTCCAGGCATCCTTGAGGCGGCTGGTGTAGAGACTAAAGCCGACGTTGTCATTAAGCGTGTAATCACCACCGAAATAGGCGATCCATGGCGAGTCCACTTCGCCTGCGTAGAAGGTAGCGAAGCCGTCGCGCATGCTGCTGGTATTGGGTTGGCTCATCGAGTGGAGGCGACCACCTTGAAGCGACAGTCCTTCCACGCTGCTGTTGAGCACGGTGATACCTCGGAAACTCTCCGGTAAAAGCCGCGCATCACCGTATTGGACGACAGGGCTGACAGGAAAGACGTCGCCTACCTTGATCTCGGTATCCATGAACCGAGCTTTCACCGCGCCACCCAGTTTGGAGTAGTTATCCTCAGCCTGCCCGAGGCTGTTGTAAGGCAGCACATCGACTGAGCCACCGGCTCCTGAACGGCCGTCGCCGGTGTCAAGTTTGAGTCCTAGCATGGCAAAGGCATCGACACCGAAGCCTATGGTGCCCTCGGTGAAGCCAGACTCGAATCGGCCTATCACGCCATGCGCCCACTCTTCCGAATAGCCATTACCCGAGCTGCTGGACTGGCCTTTGCGGAAGTCACGGTTGAAGTAGAGATTTCGATTGAGGATGGTCAGGCTGCTGCCTTCGATAAATCCCTCGCCTTTCTCGTCGGCGGCCATTGCAGCTTGCCCGGTACTGATGCTCAGAGCGAGTAGAGAAAGTCCTAACAGGGTTCTGTTATTCATAAATGCTCCTGATGTTATTGGCAGTTGTCATGGTGTGGTTGCATATATGTGCCAAGCGCGCCGGGCATAACCAGGCGCGCCTTGGCCATATTTCCACATGCCAAATAACGTCAGGGTGACTTGAAAATTACTTTTCAGTCAGCGCGATGTCATTTATTAGTTTTGGTTCCGGCAACCTGTTCCGGCTGCACGGTATTCAAGAATATTCAGATCGCCGTTGGAGTCCTCGTAGGTCATCTGGGCTGGCATCACATTGCAGCTAGAGTCCGTTGAGGTAGTGGCCACGACCCTGGCGATATCGAGCTTCATGCCGTAGCGGTAATGAATAACTTCAGGCGGATTCTTTCCGTTAGCGGCAGCATACTCTTGCATGGCCTGCTCATTGGCCTGAATCATCCGACCATAAACACGATCAGCGCCGCCTTCTGCCAGAGTGGCAGAGGAAACAACCATAGCGGCAAGGGCTGCAATAACTTTGAGGCTTTTCATGTTTAATCACTCCTTCAAGGTGGTGATTAAAATATATCCGCTCAACCTGTCATAAAAATGAAGTCAAAGTTACATCGCCGTAATGCTTCCTGCCGCGTTACCCGGGCGAGTCAGCTTGGCGCGTGGCTTGCCCGGGTTTGTAAAGCTATAGCTCCTGCGGTGCGCGAACCTTCTGTGTACGCTGCCTTCGCATCAGCCAGTACGCGGCCGGCAAAACCAACATGGACATCAGCGGCGCGGTAATCATGCCGCCGACCATGGGCGCGGCGATGCGCTTCATCACTTCAGATCCGGCACCTCCGCCCCAGAGGATTGGCAACAGGCCGGCGATGATCACGGCCACCGTCATCACCTTGGGCCGCACGCGCAGCACTGCGCCTTCACGAATTGCCTCCAGTAGTGCCGGGTCACCGCTGCGCCCGGCATCCATACGTGCATGCCAGGCATTCTTCAGGTACAGCAGCATGATCACCCCAAATTCCGCCGAGACGCCGGCCAAGGCGATAAAGCCGACCCCAGTGGCAACCGACAGGTTGAAGCCGAACCAGTAGAGCAGCCAGATGCCGCCCGATAGGGCGAAGGGCAGGGTTGCCATGATCAGTAGGGCCTCACCGAAGCGGCTGAAGGTCAGGTAAAGCAGCACGAAGATGATCAACAAGGTCGCCGGTACCACCCAGGCCAGCCGTGCATTGGCGCGCTCCAGGAACTCGAACTGACCGGAGTAGGAGACGGTCATGCCAGCATCGAGTTGTACCTGCTCAGCTACGCGTTGCTGCAACTCGCGCACGGTCGATGCCAGGTCGCGCCCACGGACATCGACATAGACCCAACCGGACAGACGCCCGTTCTCGCTGCGCAGCATTGGCGGCCCTTCGGTCAGACTAACCTGGGCGACGGTGCCCAAGGTGATCTGCTGGCCGGCTTGCGTGAGGATCGGCATACGCCGTAGTGCCTGCGGACTGTCTCGCCACTCCTTGGGATAGCGCAGGTTGATCGGGAAGCGGGCCAGTCCTTCAACCGTCTCACCAATATTGCTGCCGCCGATGGCGCCCGATACCACCGCCTGCACATCGGCGATGCTCAGGCCATAGCGCGCCGCGGCCAGTCGATCGATCTGGATGTCCACGTAACGGCCGCCAGTAAGGCGTTCTGCCAAGGCCGAACTCACCCCAGGCACCTCTTTGGCCACGGCCTCGATATCGCGCGTTATGCGCTCGATGTCGACCAAGGAGGTTCCGGACACTTTCACCCCAATGGGGCTCTTGATCCCCGTCGCCAGCATGTCGATGCGGTTGCGGATGGGCGGCACCCAGATATTGGACAGCCCCGGAACTTTTACCGCGCGATCCAGTTCCTCGATCAGCTTTTCGGGTGTCATCCCCGCGCGCCATTGATCGCGTGGTTTGAACTGCACCGTGGTCTCGAACATTTCCAGCGGTGCTGGATCGGTGGCGGTCTCTGCTCGCCCGGCCTTGCCGAATACCCGTGCCACTTCGGGCACCGTGAGGATCATCCGGTTGGTTTGCTGCAGCAGCTGGGTGGCCTTGCTGGCCGGCAAGCCGGGCAGGGCTGATGGCATGTACAACAAGTCGCCCTCGTCCATCGGCGGTAGAAACTCTCCTCCGAGTCTGCTGAGGGGCCAGAGACTGGACAAAAACACTAGCAAGGCCAGCGCTAGGGTCACCTTAGGCCAAGCCAGCACCCACTCCAGCACCGGCCGGTATGCACCGATCAGCCAACGATTCAAGGGGTTCTGTTGTTCGCTGGGGATATGCCCACGAATCCAATAGCCCATCAGCACCGGTACCAAGGTGATCGAGAGGCCAGCAGCGGCAGCCATGGCATAGGTCTTGGTGAATGCCAGCGGGCCAAACAGGCGACCCTCCTGGGCCTCCAGGGTGAAGACCGGGAGGAAAGACAGGGTGATGATCAAAAGGCTGAAGAACAGCGCCGGCCCGACCTCGGCCGCAGCTTCGCCGATCACCCGCCAGTGCGCCTCGCCCTGAAGCGGTTCACCGGGGTGTCGAGCCTTCCAGGCCTCGATGTGCTTGTGCGCGTTCTCGATCATCACCACGGCGGCATCGACCATGGCGCCGATGGCGATTGCGATCCCGCCGAGCGACATGATGTTGGCATTGACGCCCTGGTAGCGCATGACGATGAAGGCCATCAGGATGCCCAGGGGCAGGGTGATGATCGCGACCAGCGACGAGCGCAGGTGCCAGAGGAAGATCAGGCAAACCAGGGCAACCACCGCGAACTCTTCCAGCAGCTTGTAGCTGAGGTTATCGATGGCGCGGTCGATCAATTGCGAACGGTCATAGGTGGTGACCACCTCGACGCCGGCCGGCAAGCTGCCCTTCAGGCTGTCCAGCTTGGTCTTCACCGCGGCGATGGTATCGCGGGCATTCTTTCCGGAGCGCAAGATGACCACGCCGCCTACCACTTCACCCTGGCCATCCAGCTCGGCAATGCCACGACGCATCTCTGGCCCCAGCTGAATGGTGGCCACCTGACCCAGCAGCACCGGAACTCCGCTGGCCGAAGCCCGCAGCGGCACATTGCGGAAATCCGCCAGGCTCTCTAGATAGCCTGAAGCCCGCACCATGTACTCGCGCTCTGCCAGCTCCAGGATGGCGCCGCCGGTTTCCTGATTGGCGCTCTTCAGCGCCGCTTCGACCTCCTGCTGAGTTACCCCATAAGCCACCAGCTTCTGCGGATCGAGCAGCACTTGGTATTGCTTGACCATGCCGCCGAGGGTGGCCACTTCGGCTACGTTGGGCAGGCTCTTGAGTTCGTACTTGAGGAACCAGTCCTGCAGTGCCCGCAGCTGGGCAAGATCATGCTGGCCGCTGCGGTCGACCAAGGCGTACTGGTAGATCCAGCCCACGCCGGTGGCATCCGGCCCAAGGGTGGTGGTAACACCCTCGGGCAGGCGTTCCTGCGCCTGGTTGAGGTACTCCAGCACCCGCGAGCGCGCCCAGTAGAGGTCGGTGTCGTCCTCGAACAGCACGTAGACGAAGGAGTCGCCGAAGAACGAGTAGCCGCGCACCGTCTTCGCCCCCGGTACCGAGAGCATGGTTGTGGCCAGTGGGTAGGTCACCTGGTTCTCGACGATCTGCGGTGCCTGTCCGGGAAAGCTGGTTCTGATGATGACCTGGGTGTCAGATAGGTCCGGCAGTGCATCCAACGGCGTGTTGCGCAGCGACCAGAGGCCCAGGGCGGTGATGAACAGGGTGGCCAGCAGTACCAGGAAGCGGTTGCCGATCGACCAATGGATCAGGCGCGCGATCATGGCTGGTCTCCTTCCTTGCGGAGCTGCTCGATCAGCAGGCCGGAGTTTGTCTGACGTGCGGCGATGCGTACGTGATCTCCTGGCTTAAGTCCCACAGCTACTTCGGAGCTGACCAGAGGAAAAGCCATGGTCATACCTGGCATATTCAGGCTCTCGAAGGGGCCATGCTCCAGGGTGACTTGTTTCCCGTCCAGTGCGCGAATAACGCCGTGAGACACATGCAGCCCATCCGTGCTGTCCTGTTCTGCATTGCCGGCCAGGATGCCCTGCAGGCTGGCTTCCGAATCGATGAGGAACTGGCCGGAGGTAACGACCGCCTGACCTTCCTCAAGACCGGAAAACACCTCCAGACGCCCATCGGCCTCGCGGCCCAAGGTGATTTCCTGGGGACGGTAGCGTCCGTCGCCTTCGGCCAGCATCACCAATGCACGCTTCCCGGTGCGAATCACGGCTTCACTCGGCACAAGAAGCGTGGATTGTTCGACGGCACTGTTCAGGCGTACGGCGGCGAACATGCCGGGGCGCAACTTACCGGCAGGGTTGGGTAGCTCGCTGCGTACCGTGAGCGTGCGCGTTTGCGGATCGGCACTCGGCAGCAAGGCTATGACGCGGCCCAGCAGCGGTCGATCAGGAAAGGCCGTCAGGTTGGCGCGGATCTCGTCCCCGACCTGGATACTTCCGGCCATGGCCTCGGGTATCGCCGCATCGAGCCAGACACTGGACAGCCCGTTGATCAACGCCAGATCCTGCCCGGCTTCAACGGTCATCCCGGCGCGTACCTGCAAGGCTTGGAGCTCGCCGCTGATAGGTGTGGTGAGGGTTTGCACTGCCCGCGGTTTGCCGCTGCGGCGAACCTGCTCTATCAACGCTTGTGGCATGCCGAGCAGGCGGAGGCGCTCTTGGGCCGCAGTGATCAAGCGGGCGTCACCGGTACGCAGTACCGCGAGGAACTCCAACTGCGCGGCGGACCACTCGGGAATCAGCAGGTCGACCAGGGGTGTTCCAGCTGGCAGTACATCGCCAGGGGCACGCCCGTAAACCCGCTCGACGAATCCGCCAGCGCGGGCCTGGAGGTTCGCTACCTCTCGCTGGTTATAGGCCAGGGAGCCGACCACCTCGATATCCGAGGGCAGTACACCGCGGATCACCGTCGAGGTCCGCATTCCGAGGTTCTGCACGGCTTGAGCGGGGACGCTCAGGACAGACGGATCTTGCTCGGATCCTGCGTATTTAGGGACAAGCTCCATATCCATGAAAGGTGACTTGCCCGGTTTATCGAAGCGCTGCTCAGGCTGCATCGGGTCGTACCAATAGAGCACCTTGCGCTCGTCCGTCGGTGCGGAGCTAGGCAGTAGCTCGTGTTTGGCTTGCCGCTGGGCCAGCCAGTAGCCACCGCCCGCCGCGCCAATGCCCACGGTCAGCACGGCGACCGCAAAACCAAATGTCGATATCTTCATTTCAGGCCCTCCACATAGGCGTAGTACAGGCTTGCGGAGAGCTGGCTCAACTTGCGCTGTTGTTCAATCTGCCGCAGTTGCGCATCAATCAGGTCGCGCTGGGCAGTAATAACGGATGTGAGCTGGCTGTTACCGGCTTGGTAGGCGGCCAGTTCGAGATCGGCACGTTTGCTTGCAAGCGGGATCAAGGTTTTTTCGGTGCGTGACAAGGTCCTGCGCAGTTGCTCAAGCTCGGCAATACCGCCTTCCAGCTCAGCCTGATGGGCGCGCAGTAATGCTTCCTGCTCGGCTTCCATCTGCGACACGCTTTGTTGTCTGGCGTTGATCTTGGGCCCCTGACGTGTGCCTACGAACAACGGCAGGTCGAAGGTAAATTGCACCATCACCATATCGCCGAACTGGTTGTCGCGATTGTTGTAGGCAAACTCAACACCCCAGTCGGGGGTCTTCTCGGCGATGGCCTCGTTCAGCTCGGCGCTAGCCTCGCCGACTCGGGCGGAGGCAGCGCGCAACTCAGGGTGTGAGGCAATGCGTTGCTGCAGGTGCGGTGCCACCAGGTTCAGACTGGGAACACCTCCTTGCAAAGGCTGGTCAGCCTCGTTGCCTATCCAGCGGCGCAGCTTGGCACGAGCTACTGCCACATCGCGATTCAGTTCATCTCGCCGATCTTGTAACGCCAAAGCTTCCTGGTCGGCCTGCAACAGCTCGCCAGGCTGAGCACTACCGCCGGCAATCAGCGATTGCACGGTCGAGCGGAGCATCTCGATCTGACGGTCCAGTTGATCGAAGAGGCCAACACTGCGTTCGGCGTAGTACACATCCAGCCAGCTCACTGCCGTCTGGCGCTTGATCTCCAACTGCATGGCACGCTGCTCGGCCTCGGCTCGGCCTACTGAAGCCTCGGCCAACTGGCGCCGAGCCTGACGCTTGTCACTGTTGGGGACTTCCTGCATGAACCCAATGCGGCGCATGGTCATGGAGTCACGATTAAGCGTGTAACGGTCAGGGCCTTCGATCGGCAGGTTGTCGATGCCTAGAATCAGCTTGGGATCGGGCAGGGCGTCTGCGGGCTCGACAGCCTGCTGTGCCGATGCCATCTGCGCCTGGCGCGCGAGGTTCTCAGGGGCACTCTGCTCGGCCAGAGCTTGGGCTCGTTCGAAAGTTAGGGGCTGCGCCTGCGCGGCAAGCCAGGGAGCTGCCCAGAATGCGGCAGCCAACACACCGAGAAAGCCACGGCGTGGAAAAAGGAAAGCGGACATGCTTTCGCCTCCATTGCGATTGATCGAAGTCGCGACTACGAAACGTGACCGCGACGATGCGCCTGACTGTAAGGCGCGGGATGATCACTGCATTAGACGAAACGAGGAGGGCGCCAGAGTCCTGCGGGCTCTCGCTTAATCACCGACTGGGTCAGCAATATCTCGGGGCGTGAGGGGAGAGGGGATATGCTCTTGATCACGGTGGTCTGGAGAAGTCCTCCGGTCTTGCATTCCTGGCCGGGTTTGCAAGGGGACTTCTTGGCCACCCCATCAGACTTGTCCATTTGCTCGCAGCACGGAGCATCGGCCATTGCATGGCCCTGATGATCGGCGCTCTGCATCGGGCAAGGTTGTGCCGGCATGCTGAAAGCCACACCGCCGAAGGTCGGCAGCACGAGGCTAGCAATCATTAGCAGGATCAATCCAATCCGACGCACAGCAATTCACCAGGCGGGGCAATAGGCCGACGATAGCAGATTGCCCCCGAGCCATGAATGCTCCTTTTGACGATAACAGCACTTCGTTGATTTGGATCAAATAGAGTGTCTAGTCTCACAGGGCGAGCTGATTTTGTAGCGGGTGAGATTTCAATCGAGCAAGCGATAGAGTTCAGGCCAAAGAGGATTCTATAATCACTCTATAATTAGCTATAAAGCTCATTAGTGCACAAAATGCAGCGGGATGTGGAACCCTGAGGTGCCGCTGAATGAACGCAACGCAGGGTATCGGCTGGCATGGCAGAGCCTGGATTTCACCCGGGCTGGGCATTTTTCTGGGGCAGGCGGGTAGCCAAGATTGGCATAGCCACATGGCGCATCAAATTACCGTCAGCTTGAACGGCAGCTTGACTGTGAAGTGTACATCCTCGTCGGTGACGGCAAGGGCCATCTGCATCAGGGCAGGGGTGGCCCATCAGATCGAAGCTGACGAAGTGTTGTCGATCTACCTCGACGCGCTGTCCGATGAGGCGCGAGCACTTCCCGATAACATCGGGGAGGGCATCACTCCGATTCAGATGGGCGATACAGCATCGCTGCGAAAATTGCTGAGCAGCTCCGATCCGTCAGCCCAGCAAATTCGGGAAATGGTGCGCCTTGTTCTCAACCTTACGACTCCGCCGGCCTCCGATCCGCGACTGCAGTCGGTCCTCGCTGCGTTAAAAGAGCCGATTAATGGCAGGCAGGCGTTGGCCAAGCGCGTTCATCTGTCGCCTACCCGATTCTCACATTGGTTCGTCGAACAGACCGGTCTGCCGCTGCGCAGCTACCGGAAATGGAATCGCCTGGTCATAGCGCTCCAGCATATCGCCAGCGGCGCCAACCTGACTGCGGCCGCCCACGCTGCCGGCTTCGCTGACGCTGCCCACTTTTCCCGCACCTTCCGCGACCTGTTTGGCCTCGACCCCTCATCTGCCTTGGGTCATGTCAGTCTGAAAGGCTGAATTCAGCTTTTCTGTTCAAGCGCCATCACAGGTGATTGGCACAAAGTGGAGTCATCTCAGGGAGGGCTTCACGATGGGCAATTCACTCAGGTTCATGATCCGCTGGCTCAGCTACCCAACAATCTTGGGCGGGGCCGCAGCTTGGATGATCTGGTTGCTCTACACGGGTATTCCGTATTGGCCCAGCACGCCGATCATTGCCGCCCTAGGGATTCTGCTGGTGGCGCTGCTGGAACGCGTGCAGCCGTTCCGTGACGACTGGTTGGAGGACCACCAGGATACCCTTACTGATATCATCCATATGGTCGTGAACCTGTCCGTGATCCAGATTACGGCGACCGTGCTGGCCCGGCTGGGCGATTGGGTGCCCGCAGAGTTCCGTGTCTTCCCAACAGAGTTACCGCTGTGGGCTCAGCTAGTCATTGTCGCCGCCGTGCTGGACCTTAGCTTGTACGCCATGCACCGCTTCAGCCATCAGGTTCCATGGCTGTGGCGCTTGCATGAGCCACATCATAGCGCTGAGCGGCTCTACTGGATGAACGGCGAGCGCCGGCACCCGTTGCATGCCGCCATCATGGCAGGGCCTGGGCTGCTCGTGCTCTTTGCGATGGGCACTCCTTCTGCACTCGTGGCCACCTGGTTCGGCATCCTGACGGTACATTTGGCCTTCCAGCACTCAAATCTGGACTACTCGTTGGGCTGGCTACGGCGCGTCATCGGCGTTGCAGAAACACACCGCTGGCATCACAAACGCGACTTCGAGGATGCGCAGGTCAATTTTGGTGAGTTCTTGCTGGTGTGGGATCAACTGCTTGGAACCTTCTATGACAGCGCAAGCAAGCCCAGCAGCGCCGAAGTAGGACTGCGTGACCGGGACTATCCGACAGGCTATGTGGGTCAGATTGTCGAGCCGTTCAGAAGTCAGTAGCTTGCTCGGTGTCGCTGGCGACTAGCTGGTTAATGAGGATCGACCGGCATGAGTTCGATCAAGGGTTTCAGTTGAACTCTGACACTGGCCAGCCAATTGCCCAGTTCCACCAGATCCTCATCAAGCGACTCGGCTTCCTCCCAGATACTGCCGCCTTCCGTCACAGACACCGATAGTGCCGCACCATCGAGCACCGTTTTCGCCATGGCATGTACCCGCAGGAGGCCATCCCTGAGGCCGCCGATGTTGTTCATTTCCTTCAGCAGCAGATCCAGCCCATCGACTAGACGCAGCAACTGGATGGTGTCGTAGTCGTCATGCAAACGCTCCAGCGCCTCGGCATCTACCTCGCCGTAGGGCGTGACGCGAAATGACGCAGGAGGAATGTTCATCAGGTCATCTCCTCGGTTTCCGCAGTACCGAGCTTGCCAGTGCGGATGGACCCGGCTGCCTGCTGGAACACCGAGTCTTTGATCCAGGGCTCCGGCGGCCGGTTGAGCTTGAGGTTGAACTCGCCGAAACGCTTGACGTTGCTGGTCAGGTAGGGGCTGAGGAAGGACACATCTTCATCGGTGAACTGCCAGCCCTCGCGGGCCAATTTCTGCAGGATCCGCATCATGTCCACAGTGTTCTGCAGGATCACCGACGAGGCCACCATGTCGTTGTAGCGCAGTCGCTTCTGTTGCTCGTCCGGATCGTTCTCGGCGATCACGTCGCCACCGAAGGACTGGGCGCGAAGGTTTCTCATAGTACGGAGCTTCGCGCTCCGTACTGGTGACTGGCTGTAGGCTTACCCCTCAAAACCGCAAGGGCATCTTCGGAATGCAAACCGGGCATGGCCGAAGCGCAACCCGTACACAGGAAGAGTATTTAGCTCCAAGCACAGAGAAGATGGTTCACTACGTCTAACCAGATCTGAGTTGCGTCAGCTGTGGACGACTGAGGCGTTCCGTGATTTTTGCCGGTCGCACATCATGTGGTACGCGGAGCAACATCCCCATCATGTCTTCGGTGTTCGATATCCGTTTCGCTTTCCCCGCTGGTAAGCGCTTACCAGCAGGTATCCGACAGTTGGTAAAGGGGGCAGGGGAGCAGTCCCATAGCAAACCCCACAGATGTGCAACACTGAGTGCAGGGTCTTTAGCGCAGGTGCCCGACCATGAACCAGGAATTGCTAAAGCTCGTCACTGAGAAGGTGCTGTTGGCAGGGAAGCTCCTTGCAGCCGAGTGGGATCTTCCAGGCGGGCCGCGTGGCTACGGCGACAAGGCAGAAGTAGACGCCGAAATCGAAGTGGTACTGCGCAGGGGGCTCCTTGACCTTCTGCCATGCGATTTCTGGGGAGAAGAAACAGGCTCCAGCCTGGCTGGCCACGAGTATTGTTGGGTTGTAGACCCCAACGATGGAACCAGCGATTTTCTACAAGGGCATAAAGGATCTGCAGTTTCAGTAGGGCTTCTGCGCAATGCGACGCCCGTTCTCGGTGTGGTCTACGCACCGGTCACTCCAGATCTGGGGCCCGATTGCATCTCATGGGCGGAAGGCTGCGGAAGCGTTATCCGCAATAACCACAAAGTGAGCGCTCAGCTTGCGCATCGAGCTCTGGACGCGGGCTGCCAGGTCCTGGTGAGCACTGCGGCAATTAACAAGCCAGAACTCAACGCCGAGCTGTGCGCGCCCGCAGCTTTTGTTCCTTCCCCCAGCATTGCGTATCGCTTGGCTCGCGTAGCCGCCGGCGACGCTATTGCGGGAATTTCTCTCGTGCCGGTCTCGGCTCATGACGTCGTTGGTGGCCATGCTCTGCTAATCGGGGCTGGCGGTGTGTTGCTTAACGAAGATGGCGTAACAGTGACTTACGACTCAGAGGCCCGGATGAAAATAGTGTCGCTACGTTGCTTTGGTGGCGCCCCCAGTGTGTGTAGCGCGTTAGCCCACAGAGAGTGGGGAAAGCTCTTTTGAGGGCTCGGACGAACGATCTTTACTGATGAATATGCATATATTTTTGCACTTTTCACCATGACAGCTTAAGGCCTCTAGAATAAGGGTTCCAGTGCCGGCAGATGTGCTGTTCTGCAGATTTATTTGCAGATTTAGGCGGGCAGCAGGTCCCTTAGCTGTCACTTTCTTCATTAGGCACCTTGGCGGTGTAGCGGATTACATCACGGATGCGAAGAGCGGCTTGTAACTCCAAAACATTGAGGTTCGGTGAGGCAAGCCTGGCAGAGGTGTTACGGATCCACTGGAGCGATGCCGATCGTAACTGATCAACCTCCATTTCACTCCACCCGTCCTGCCGCATTCGAACAAGGGCTAAATCAAACACCGGCTGGAGGAGTCCGCGGATGTGGTGGTCGGACAATCCCGGTCGCCCTCTCAGGGTACATAGTAGAGGTACGGCCTCGTCGTCGGAGGGCAGGGGAGGTAGGTTTAAAATGCGCCGGTAACGTGCAAGGTAAACATCCAGGTACTCCTGCGGCGCACGAACTCTGTCTATCAACCGGCCGCCTTTACGCAAATAGAGCCACCAGAGACCAGCAGCGTCCCTGCGAAAATCCTTCATCGCCGGAGCGTCGCGCCCTGTACCTGATAAATCGGATACGTTCAGGTACATGGCGTAAACGGTGGCGAGGATGAATAACGTCCGCTCATGTCGGACGTCTTCTGAAGCCATACCAGCTGCTGTATCAATCACGTATAGCCATTGATCCTTGCTCAGCGAACGCGCTCCATCGTTCCGCAGGATACGGCCTCCACGAGTAGGAAGGCGTCTAGATGCGAATGGGTTGACGTTGGTTAGATCCTCACCAACGGCATAGACAAAGAGGCATTTGCACACAGATATGCACTTATTAAGGCTTGCCTGAGATAGGCCCACTGGTGGACCGGATAGCGGAGGAGGTGCGGATCCTGAGGAGGCAGATCGATCGCGTTTTGGACTGTGCCAATTGAACGGCCGCCAGTCTCCATTGACCATGTAGCTGTCTGACTCATGCGCCATCCTACTGCCAATGCGAGTGAACCTACCCCTTACGACCGGCCCAACCCAGCTGTTCGGCGGTTTAAGGCAGAATGCTATGAAGCTCTTGCTATCCGAGTGGTTTAACTCGAGGAGCGGCTTCTGGGCCTCCAGGAGCGACCAAAGAAGTAAGCACTCTGCATGATTTCGGTAGCTGTTGAATGTTGTCTCGTTGTCGCTGCGGGTTTTTAGGAAAGCACCTACTGCAGCGTATCCCTCCTTGGCGCGAAGCGCCGCCGGAAACCCTTCCAGGAACGCGCGCACCTCAGGTAGCTCATATCGCAGCTCTGGGGATTTAAACTCGAGCTTCTTGAAACGAGTGAGTACCTCAAAAAGAGGTTGTGGCGCGATCTTCATGACGTTAATCCCGGCTCTGAGCCCTAAGAGCCATAAGGGAATCGGCGTGCGTACCTGAGCGCGACGTGAGTCGTACTGATTCAGGCTAGTTCCGGGTGTCTAGGGGATCAACTGATCGAGAGATGCGTGGCCGAATCGAATGGACGCGCTGGCGAACTGAAGATTAGAAACGGAGAGGCAGGTGAACCAAAGATTCGAAATGGAAAGGTCATCCATGAGCTGAAGATTAGAAATGGGATTATTTCGTGAACCAAAGATTGGAAACGGGAGGGCATGGAGTGAACTGAAGGTTAGAAACGGAGAGCTCACTCCCGTTTCTAATCTGTAGTTACCAGAAATTCGAATCTTTAGTTCAGATCACTCGTGGGCGCAGCGCAGGGACTCATGGATATACGTAATTTAACATAATATACATTATGCGAAGTATGCTAGGATGAGTCTCGGGCCGAGTTCGACGCTTTACCCCAGGTTGAATCCGAACCTAATCTGCTTCCTGGCATTCCAAGCTCTAGCAAGCCACCAAGAGGATTTCATGGATCTGGTCGTTGCCCGTCCCGAAGGTCTTTACTGCCCGCCCGGTGACTTCTACATCGATCCGTGGCGACCGGTGGAACGCTCGATCATCACCCATGCCCATGGCGATCACGCCCGCCGCGGCAATGGTCATTATCTGGCGGCGGCACCCGGCGAAGGCATTCTGCGCTCGCGCCTGGGCGACGATATCCGCCTGCAGACCCTGGCCTACGGCGAACGCCTCGAGCACCACGGCGTAACCCTGAGCTTTCATCCCGCCGGGCACGTGCTCGGTTCGGCGCAGGTGCGTCTGGAATACCAGGGCGAAGTCTGGGTCGCCTCAGGTGATTACAAGGTCGAGCCGGACGGCACCTGCGCACCCTTCGAGCCGGTGCGCTGTCATACCTTCATCAGCGAATCCACCTTCGGCCTGCCGATCTACCGCTGGCCATCCCAGGCCGAGATCTTCGCCGGTATCGACGCCTGGTGGCGCGCCAATGCCGCCGACGGCAAGGCCAGCGTGCTGTTCGCCTACGCCTTCGGCAAGGCCCAGCGCATTCTCCACGGCATCGACGCCAGCATCGGGCCGATCCTGGTGCACGGCGCCGTCGAGCCGCTGAACGAGGTGTATCGCGCCGGCGGCGTACACCTGCCGCCAACCCGTTACGCCGGTGATATCGCCAGGAACGACCCGCTGCTGCGCCAGGCGCTGATCCTCGCACCGCCCTCGGCCGGCGGCAGCACCTGGATGCGCCGTTTCGGCGACTACAGCGACGCCTTCGCCAGCGGCTGGATGCTGCTGCGCGGCACCCGCCGGCGGCGTGGCGTGGACCGCGGCTTCGCCCTCTCCGACCACGCCGACTGGCCCGGTCTGCTGTGGGCCATCGAGCAGACCGGCGCCGAACGAGTGATGGTCACCCACGGCCAGGTCAACGTGCTGGTGCGTCATCTGCGCGAGCAAGGCCTCGATGCCCGCGCCTTCCAGACCGAATACGGCGATGAAGACGACGTGGAGCCGAGCCCATGAAAGCCTTCGCCGAACTCTACGCGCGGCTGGACGCCACCACCTCGAGCAACGCCAAGCTGCAGGCGATGCAGGAGTATTTCGCCGAAGCGCCGCCAGCGGATGCGGCCTGGGCGGTGTACTTTCTGGCCGGTGGCCGCCCCCGTCAGGTGGTGCCGACGCGGGTGCTGCGCGAGCTGGCCACCCGGCTGTCCGGCCTGTCCGACTGGCTGTTCGAGGAGAGCTACCAGGCCGTCGGCGATCTGGCGGAAACCATCGCACTGCTCCTGCCCGAATCGCAGCACGCCTCCGAACAGGGGCTGGCCTGGTGGCTGGAAGAACAACTGCTGCCCCTGCGCGGCCTGCCGCCCGCGGAGCTGGCCGAGCGTCTTCCACCTTTATGGGCGCAGCTGGATCGACCAAGCCTGATGGTCAGCCTCAAGCTGCTCACCGGCGCCTTTCGCGTCGGCGTCTCCAAGCTGCTGGTGACCCGTGCCCTGGCCGGCCTGGCGCAGATCGACGCCAAGCGTGTGGCGCAGCGGCTGGTGGGGTACACCGATCTGTCGCATCGGCCGTCCGCACAGCGCTACCTGGCGCTGATCGCCGCCGAGTCGGAGGACGAACACGCCCAGCGCGGCGGCCAGCCCTACCCCTTCTTCCTCGCCCATCCGCTGCAGCATCCGCTGGAACAGTTCGACGCTCAGCTGGGTCCGGCCAGCGACTGGCTGGTGGAATGGAAGTGGGACGGCATTCGCGCGCAGCTGGTCAAGCGCGACGGGCGTCTGTGGCTGTGGTCCCGCGGCGAGGAGCTGATCACCGAGCGCTTCCCCGAGCTGCACGAACTGGCCGAGGCGCTGCCGGACGGCAGCGTGCTCGATGGCGAGCTGGTGGCCTGGAAGGAGCCCGCCACAGGCAGCGGCGCGGTGTTCGGCATTCAGCCCTTCGCCCTGCTGCAACAACGCATCGGCCGCAAGACCCTGAGCAAGAAACTGCTGGAAGAAGTGCCCGCCGCGCTGCTGGCCTACGACCTGCTGGAATGGCGTGGCGAAGACTGGCGTTCGCGCCCCCAGGACGAGCGCCGCGCCCGTCTGGAGCTGCTGGTGGCGGAAGTGGGCGATGCCCGTCTGCAGCTCTCGCCGCAACTCACCGGGCGCGACTGGCAGGACTTTGCCCGCCAGCGCGAAGCCTCCCGTGAGCTGGGCGTAGAAGGCATGATGCTCAAGCGCCGCGACTCCCTGTACGGGGTCGGCCGCACCCGCGACCTGGGCCTGTGGTGGAAATGGAAAATCGACCCGTTCAGCGTCGACGCGGTGCTGATCTATGCCCAGCGCGGCCACGGTCGCCGGGCCAGCCTGTACAGCGACTACACCTTCGCCGTGTGGGACGACTCCACGCCCGGCGAGCGCGTGCTGGTGCCGTTTGCCAAGGCCTACTCGGGCCTCACCGACGACGAGATGCGCAAGGTCGATGCGATCATCCGCAAGACCACCGTGGAGAAATTCGGCCCGGTGCGCAGCGTCACTCCGACCCTGGTGTTCGAGCTGGGTTTCGAGGGCATCGCCCTGTCCAAGCGGCACAAGAGCGGCGTCGCCGTACGCTTTCCACGCATGCTGCGCTGGCGTACCGACAAGCGGGTGGAGGACGCCGACACCCTGGCCACGCTGCAAGGCCTGCTCTGATGAATCAACCCGTTCGCCGCCACAGCCTGTCCAGCGCCTGGTTCGCCCTGCGCGGCTGGAAGCCCTTCGCCTTTCAGAAGGAAGTCTGGCAGGCGGTCAAGGCAGGCGAGTCCGGCCTGCTGCATGCCTCCACCGGCGCCGGCAAGACCTACGCCCTGTGGTTCGCGGCCCTGGAGCGTTTCGCCACGCCCTCTCCTGCCGTTACCACCAGCCCTCGCCCGCGTAAAAAGCCGGTCATGGCGCCGCTGACGGTGCTGTGGATCACCCCGATGCGCGCCCTCGCCGCCGATACCGCGCGCGCCCTGCAGGCGCCGCTGGATGACCTGCAGGTTCCCTGGGACATCGGCCTGCGCACCGGCGATACCAGTAGTGCCGAACGTGCCCGGCAGAGCCGCAAGCTGCCGAGCACGCTGATCACCACGCCGGAAAGCCTGACCCTGCTGCTGACCCGCGCCGATGCCCGCGAGGCCTTCGCCCACCTGCGCATGGTGGTGATCGACGAGTGGCACGAGCTGCTCGGCAACAAGCGCGGCGTGCAGCTGCAACTGGCCCTCGCGCGCCTGCGCCTGTGGCATCCGCCGCTGCTGGTATGGGCGCTGTCCGCCACTCTCGGCAATCTTGAACATGCCCTTGAGGTGCTGATGCCCGCCGGGCGCCTGGTGCAGGGCAAGCTGGCCAAGGATCTGCGCATCGACAGCCTGCTGCCGGCCGGCCTGGAGCGCTTTCCCTGGGCCGGGCATCTGGGGCTGCGCATGCTGCCGCAGGTGGTCGAGGAGCTGGAGGCCAGCAGCACCGCACTGGTGTTCACCAACACCCGCTCGCAGGCGGAAAGCTGGTACCAGGCCCTGCTCGAGGCGCGCCCGGACTGGGCCGGCCTGCTCGCCCTGCACCACGGCTCGCTGTCGCAGGAGGTGCGCGACTGGGTCGAACAGGCGCTCAAGGAAGGCCGACTGAAAGCCGTGGTCTGCACCTCGAGCCTGGACCTCGGGGTGGATTTCCTGCCGGTGGAACGGGTGCTGCAGATCGGCTCGCCCAAGGGCGTGGCCCGTCTCATGCAGCGCGCCGGCCGCTCCGGCCACGCTCCGGGGCGCCCGTCCCGCGCCACGCTGGTGCCCACCCATAGCCTGGAAGTGCTGGAAGCGGCCGCCGCGCAAAGCGCCGTGGCCGAGCGCAAGGTCGAGGCACGGCTTTCGCCGGACAAACCGCTCGACGTGCTGGTCCAGCACCTGGTGAGCATGGCCCTGGGCGGCGGTTTCCACGCCGATGCCATGCTGGCCGAGGTGCGCAGCGCCTGGGCCTACCGCAGCCTCAGCGATGACGAGTGGCAGTGGGCATTGGCCTTCATCCGCCACGGCGGCCATTCGCTGACCGCCTACCCCGATTACCGCCGCGCCGAGCCGGACGCCAGCGGCCTGTGGCAGGTGCCCGATGCGCGCCTGGCGCGGCGCCATCGCATGAGCATCGGCACCATCGTCAGCGACGCCAGCCTGGCGGTGAAATACTGGAGCAAGGGCGGCGGCGGAGGCTCTCTGGGCAGCGTCGAGGAAGGTTTCATCGCCAGGCTGCGCCCCGGCGATACCTTCCTTTTCGCCGGTCGCCCGCTGGAACTGGTGCGGGTGGAAAACATGACCGTCTACGTGCGCCGCGCCACCAGCCGCAAGGCCGCGATCCCGCGCTGGAACGGCGGACGCATGCCGCTCTCCAGCGAACTGGCGGACGCCGTGCTGGCCAAGCTCGACGCCGCTGCCCAGGAAGAATACGTCGGCCCGGAGATGCAGCTGCTGCGCCCATTGCTCGACGTGCAGCAGGCCTGGTCCGCCCTGCCCGGTGCCGCCACCCTGCTGGCGGAGGTGCTCAAGTCCCGCGAAGGCTGGCATCTGTTCCTCTACCCCTTCGCCGGTCGTTCGGTGCATCTGGGGCTGGCCAGCCTGCTGGCCTGGCGCCTGGCCCGCGAACAACCGCTGAGTGTCTCCATTGCGGTCAACGACTATGGCCTGGAGCTGCTGTGCCCCAGCGAGGTGGATTTCGCCGCGCGGCTCACGCCCGCGCTGTTCAGCACCGACGACTTGCTCTCCGACGTGCTCGCCAGCCTCAACGCCGGGGAGCTGGCGCGCCGGCGCTTTCGCGAGATCGCCCGCATCGCCGGCCTGGTGTTCAGCGGCTACCCCGGCGCGCCGAAGAGCACCCGCCAGCTACAGGCCTCCAGTGCACTGTTCTTCGACGTGTTCAGCCAATACGACCCGGGCAACCTGCTGCTCGGCCAGGCCCAGGAAGAAGTGCTGCGCCAGGAGCTGGACGTGCAGGGGGTCATGCCGAGATAAAGGGAAAATTCACTCACTTCGCGCGTAATGCATTGATTATTCGATATTTTCTAAATCATGCGCGCCTCGCCTGATCGTGGACTATCTTTTCTGATTCGTCAGGAAAGGAGGTCCTATGGCTTCATTAGAGCGCACGGCGTACCCCACTCTGTCAAAGGCGTATTCGAAAGCTGAGCTGCAGCGTGATTTCTCCTTCTCAGATGATGAGATTAAGTGGGTACGAAGCAAGTCCAAGGCCCCCTTTCACCTCAATCTCGCCGTTCTCCTGAAGACCTTTCAGGTACTCCGATATTTTCCTGATATCACCGACATACCTGATCAACTGGTGGAGTTCATTCGCGGAGAGTTAGGTCAGCGTAGCAAGGTCAAACTCGCGGAGTACAAGTGGTTTCAGCAGTATCGCCACATGAACGCGATCCGATCTCGCCTCGGTGTGACTGCATTCTACGGATCTGATGCTATCGAGCTTGCCGAGCGGCATGCCAAAGCAATGTCGTTCGTGCTTGATCAGCGTGCCGACCTCATCAACTCCGTGATCGAAGAACTGATCCGTCAGGATTATGAGCTTCCTGCGTACTCGACCCTGAATGATCTCGCTGAGCGGATTCATGCCGAATCCCAAGAGGCAATATTCAACCTGGTGGTAACCCGAACGCCAATCGAGGTGATCCATAAGCTAAAGGATCTGCTGGACACTGACTTCGGGCGACGCCAGAGCGACTTTAATGCACTGAAACAGGCGCCCAAGAAGCCATCTCGCAAACACCTGGAAGTGTTGATCGACCACTTGACCTGGTTAGAGAGCTTCGGGGATCTGGAAGCTATTTTTGAAGGGATAGTCGACACCAAGATCCGCCACTTCGCTGCCCAGGCAGCAGCATCGGACGTCTCCGAGCTGAAGGACTGCTCGCTACCGAAGCGCTACACGTTGATGCTGGCTCTGATCTACCGCATGCGTGTACGGACACGGGATCACCTGGCCGAGATGTTCATCCGACGGATTTCGACGATTCATAAACGCGCCAAGGAGGAGTTGGAGCAAATACAGGCACGGCAACGCCAGAAGCTGGAGCAGTTGGCGGCGACCCTGGACGGTGTAGTGCAGATTCTGGTTCAAGAACCGGATGACCAGGAGGCCGGCAGCCTGATTCGGGAATACCTCTCCCCCGATGGCAATCTGGATCGGTTGCGTGAGACTTGTGCCGAAGTCCAGGCGACCGGTGGTAACAACTACCTGCCGCTGATCTGGAAGCACTTCAGGTCCCATCGATCGCTGTTGTTCCGCCTCAGCCATCTTCTTCAACTGGAGCCCACGACTCAGGATCGGTCGCTGATCCAGGCGCTTCAATTGATCCAGGACAGCGAAAACCTACACCGCGAATGGATCGACGAGCATGTTGACTTGTCATTTGCGTCGGAGCGCTGGGTCAAGGTCGTTCGCCGTCCTTCCAGTGAGGGGCCACCGACCAATCGGCGCTATCTGGAGGTTTGCGTTTTCTCCTACCTGGCCAGCGAGCTACGATCCGGTGACATGTGCGTACAAGGGTCGGAATCCTTCGCCGACTATCGCAAGCAGTTGCTGCCGTGGGAAGAATGTCTCCAGCGACTACCGGCTTACTGTGAAAAGGTGGGACTGCCTGGCACAGCGAAGGAGTTCGTTGCCTCCCTCAAGACCCAGTTGGAAGAAACCGCGCAGCAGCTGGATGACAAGTTCCCTTCATGCCGAGGTGACGTATCGATCAACGACGCCGGCGAGCCGGTGCTACGTCGCGTGATAGCTCGTGACATCCCGCCTTCGGCCATCTCGCTGCAGACGGCACTTATGCAGCGCATGCCGGCCAGGCACGTACTCGACATCATGGCCAACATCGAGCACTGGATTCAGTTCACCCGGCATTTTGGCCCCATGTCAGGCAACGAGCCGAAGCTCAAGGAGCCGGCCGAGCGCTACCTGATGACCATCTTCGCCATGGGCTGCAATCTTGGCCCCAACCAGGCGGCCCGGCACTTGGCCGGCAATGTCACGCCGCACATGCTGTCCTATACCAATCGCCGCCACCTCTCGCTGGAGAAGTTGGACAAGGCCAACCGCGAGCTGGTGGAGCTCTACCTACAGCTCGATCTGCCCAAGCTCTGGGGCGACGGCAAGGCCGTGGCCGCGGACGGCACCCAGTTCGATTTCTACGATGACAACCTGCTGGCCGGCTATCACTTCCGCTACCGCAAGATGGGCGCCGTGGCCTATCGGCACGTGGCCAACAACTACATCGCGGTGTTCCAACACTTCATCCCTCCGGGCATCTGGGAGGCGATCTATGTGATCGAGGGGCTGCTCAAGGCCGACCTCAGTGTCGAGGCCGACACTGTGTATTCCGATACTCAGGGGCAGTCGGCGACAGTCTTTGCCTTCACCCATCTGTTGGGCATCAACCTGATGCCACGTATTCGCAATTGGCGCGACCTGGTGATGTGCCGTCCCGATCGCGGCGTCTCGTACAAACATATCAACCGCCTGTTCACTGACACTGCCGACTGGAACCTGATTGAAACCCATTGGCAGGATCTGATGCAGGTCGCGCTGTCTATCCAGGCCGGCAAAATCTCCTCACCCATGCTGCTGCGAAAACTCGGTTCCTACAGCCGGCGCAACAAGCTCTACCATGCGGCGCAGGCACTGGGCAGCGTGATCCGTACGATCTTCCTGCTCAACTGGATCGGCAGTCGCGAGTTGCGCCAGGAGGTCACCGCGAACACCAACAAGATTGAGTCCTACAACGGTTTCTCCAAGTGGCTGTCCTTCGGCGGCGATGTGATTGCCGAGAACGATCCGGACGAGCAGCAGAAGCGGCTGCGCTACAACGATATGGTGGCCTCGTCGGTAATCCTGCAGAACACCGTGGACATGATGCGCATCCTGCAGAAACTGGCCCGCGAGGGCTGGCAGTTCACCGATGAGGACGTGTCGTTCCTCAGCCCCTACCTGACCAGCAACGTCAAGCGCTTCGGCGAGTTCAACCTCAAGCTCAACCGGCCACCGGAGCCCTGGATCAAGGATACGGTGTTTCAACAAGCCGCCGGCTCGCTGCGGGTCAGCACGACCCGCCAGGCCGATACCGAGAGGGCCACATGATCAACATTCCTCCCGCATCCTTTCGCGTTACGCCGTGCGGAGAGGTGGACGCCGCCGCATTGGAGAAGCTTCGCAACAGCTTCGACACGTCACAGCTACTCGGACTGGTCGATCGACTGGACACTAGCCTGGCTGAGATGGGGGGGATGATTGCTCTACGCGACGACTTGCTGAAGCTGCATACGATGGCACTGGCGTTGGTCGAAGGCACTCTACCGCCGGTTACGACCGAGGAATCCTGCGTCTGGGAGGTAGCTGAATCCGTGCAGCTCGATCTTGAGACGTTGAGCTCTTGGATTCGCACTGCTCAGATGATGATCGCGCCGTTGGTCGATCTGGTACCAAAGCATAGAGTCAGTGGGTTGCCAGATCGCGAAGGCAACTGAGCAGGTAGTTACCTGAGATAGATCAGCGTTCTGGCTGATGCGGGCTATTACACTGCGCAATCGGTCTGTTTGGGGTGCCTCAGTGGAAGCTCGCTCTGAAAATAAGTGGGATGTAGTCATCATCGGCGGCGGCCAGGCCGCGCTGGCCACCGCGTACTTTCTGCGGCGTACGGGGTTGTCGTTTGTGATGCTCGATGCCGAGGATGGCCCCGGCGGGGCCTGGCGTCATGGCTGGGACTCCTTGCGACTGTTCTCGCCGGCGACTTGGAGTTCGATTGCCGGCTGGATGATGCCGCCAGTTCAAGAGGGCTACCCCTCACGCGATCACGTCATCGACTACCTGACACGCTATGAGACGCGCTACCAGCTCCCCATCCAGCGTCCCGTGCGCGTCACCTCGATCGAACGCATCAATGGCGCGCTGCGTGTCCATGCAGAGCAAGGGCATTGGGATGCCAAGGCAGTGGTCAGCGCCACTGGTACCTGGAGCAATCCCCATATCCCCAGCTATCCGGGTAGCGAGTTGTTCCGCGGCCAGCAGCTGCATTCGGCCCACTATGTCGATGCCCAGGCTTTCGTAGGCAAACGAGTGCTGGTCGTAGGCGGCGGCAACTCGGGTGCGCAGATTCTGGCGGAGGTTTCGAAAGCGGCTGACGCTATCTGGGTGACACCTACCGAGCCCTTGTTCCTGCCCGATGATGTTGATGGTCGCGTGTTGTTTGAGCGAGCCACCGAGCGCTGGAAAGCTCAACAGGAAGGTCGCGTCATCGAACAGCCGGCGGGTGGCCTGGGCGATGTCGTGATGGTGCCACCCGTTGTCGAGGCGCGCGAACGCGGCGTCCTGCATGCCGTGCGCCCCTTCGAGCGCTTCACTCGCGATGGCGTGATCTGGCCCGATGGCTCAGAGAGCGCCGCCGATGCGGTGATCTGGTGCACCGGCTTTAAACCAGCGCTGGGACACCTGGCCGGACTAGGGCTGGTGACTGAAGAAGGCCGAGTGGCGGTCGAGGGTACTCGCGCGATCAACGAGCCCAGGCTGTGGCTGGTGGGCTATGGCGAGTGGACGGGCTCGGCTTCCGCGACGCTGATCGGGGTGACCCGTACGGCTCGCAGCACGGCCGCCGAGATAGAGCAATGTCTTGCCAAGACGGAGGCTTGAGTGCTCCGCCTTGTCACTGCCTGATCAATCTGGCTGCTGCGTAGCGTCGCCGTGCTTGGGCAAGGCAATGGAGATAAGTGCGGCTGCCAGTACGAAGATGCTCGATATCCAGAGGCAGGCCACCAGCCCATAGGCCTGAAATACCCAGCCCGAGAGCAGCGTGCCAATCAACCGGCCCATGGCGTTGGACATGTAGTAGAAGCCCACGTCCAGGGACACCCCGTCCTCCTTGGCATAGCTGACGATCAAGTAGCTGTGCAGCGAGGAGTTCACCGCGAACAGCACGCCGAACAGCATCAACCCGCCCAGCAGCACGGCCTGTGCTGGCCAGCCGGCACCCAGGCCCAAGGCAATCAGCGCCGGCAGCCCCGCCAGGGCCAGAGCCCAGGCGAAGGCGGCACGGCCATCCGGTACGTGCCCGCTCTTCTTACCGGTGATGTTGGGCGCGAAGGACTGGACGATGCCGTAGCCGATGATCCAGGCGGCGAGGAAGCCCCCGACCAGCCAAAAGTCCCAGCCGAACACCGTACTCAGGTACACCGGCAGCGCCACCACGAACCACACGTCGCGGGCACCGAACAGGAACAGGCGCGCAGCCGAGAGGATGTTGATCGCCCGGCTCTTGGACAGCATGTCGCGAAACTTCGGTTTGGCCTTGGCCTTGCCCAGGTCTTTCTTCAACAGGAACAGGCTGGCAATCCAGATCAGGGCCAGCACCGACGCCATGGCCAGCACGGCACCCGTGAAGCCCAGCAGGGCCAGCAGGGCGCCGCCAAGGAAGAAGCCCACACCCTTGAGCGCATTCTTCGAGCCGGTGAGGATGGCCACCCACTTGTACAGCATGCCCTGTTGGCTGTCCGGTACCAGGAGCTTGATCGAGCTCTTGGCGCTCATCTTGTTCAGATCCTTGGCGATACCCGACAGCGCCTGTGCCCCCATCACCCAGGGAATGGTCAGCCAGGCGGCGGGCACCGTCAGCATCAGCAAGGCCAGCACCTGCAGGCCCAGACCGATATTCATAGTGCGATTCAGGCCCAGCCGAGCCCCGAGATAGCCGCCTACCAGGTTGGTGATAACGCCAAAAATCTCGTAGAACAGGAACAGCGCCGCGATCTGCAGCGGCGTGTAGCCCAATGTGTGGAAGTGCAGCACAACCAACATGCGCAACGCGCCGTCGGTGAGGGTAAAGGCCCAGTAATTGCCGGTGACCAGCAGGTACTGGCGCACTTCCGGGGAAAGGGAAGACAACGCCTTCATGATCGCTCCCTGTTAACCGGCCAAGCCGACCAGTTTGGCCAGCTCGACAGCGCGGTTGGCGTATCCCCACTCGTTGTCATACCAGGCGTAGATCTTCACTTGGGTGTCATTCACCACCATGGTCGACAGCGCATCGATGATCGAAGAGCGCGGATCGGTGCGGTAGTCGATTGAGACCAAGGGACGCTCCTCGTAACCAAGGATGTTCATTAGGGGGCCATCGGCGGCCGCCTTGAGCAGCGCGTTGACCTCCTCGGCCGTGGTCGCACGCTCCACCTCGAACACGCAGTCGGTCAGCGAGGCGTTCGCCAGCGGCACGCGCACGGCGTGGCCATTCAGCTTGCCGCGCAGCTCGGGGAAGATTTCGGCAATCGCGGTAGCAGAACCCGTGGTGGTCGGGATCAGGCTCATGCCCGAGGCACGGGCACGACGCAGATCCTTGTGCGGCTGGTCGAGGATGCTCTGGGTGTTGGTCAGGTCGTGAATGGTGGTGATTGAGCCGTGGCGAATGCTCAGGTTCTCGTGGATCACCTTGACCACTGGAGCCAGGCAGTTGGTGGTGCACGACGCCGCGGTAACGATGCGGTGCTGGGTCGGATCGAACAGGTGCTGATTGACGCCCATGACCACGTTTAGCGCGCCTTTCTCCTTGACCGGTGCGCAGACCACCACGCGCTTCACCCCCTGATCTAGGTAGGCCTGAAGCACAGCGACGGTCTTCATCTTGCCACTGGCCTCGATCACCAGGTCGCAATCGCTCCAGTCGGTGTCGGCGATAGCCTTATTGGCGCTGACACGAATGTGCTTGCCGTCGATCACCACGTTCTCGCCATCGCTGCTCGCCTCATGCTGCCAGCGGCCGTGCACCGAGTCGAAGTTCAGCAGATGGGCGTGGGTGGCGGCGTCGCCGGCCGGGTCGTTGATCTGGACGAATTCGAACTCCGGCCAACTCCACGCTGCACGCAGAGCGAGACGACCAATACGACCGAAACCGTTGATACCTACTTTGATGCTCATGTTTTGTTCTCTCGGGGCGGCTAGCTGCGGGCAATTACGACTTGGCTATGTCGAACTGGCTTATGTAGTTGATATGCGCGGGATGTTGAATCGCACGGGGGCGCAGCGCCTGCACTTCACTGACCGCCTCGCGAAATGGCACACCGCACTCGATCAGCAGCTGTGCGGCAATCAGCCCGGTGCGACCCGAACCGCCTTTGCAGTGAATGGAGATGTTCTTGCCTTCCGTGAGCAACTGCTTGATCCGCTCGCGGTTGGCATCCCAGGCCACCTGGAACGGCTCGCCGGGTGCCTGGTCGTCTTCCACCGGCAGGTGGAACCACTCGATGCCGCGCTGCTGGCACTGCCCAGGCAGATTCTCGACTTCGTTCTGGGTCAGTTCTTCGGTGGGCATCAAGGTCAGCAAGGCCGAAGCACCGGCTTCCTTGAGGGTGTCCAGCGCTTCAGCGACCGATGTGTCTTTGGTGCCAGGGCACGGCGTGAAGATCAGTTGGCCCTTAACCTGCTCGGAGGTCAGCACGGAGTACGGATGTTGTTGCACGATCAAAAATCCTTCAGATGGAACGTTGATTAACGCGTTTGGAGAGTTCTTCCGCCGATTCCTTTCGCTCGGAATAGCGGTCAACCAGGTAGTCGGAACGCTCACGCAGCAGCAGGGTGAACTTCACCAACTCCTCCATCACGTCCACTACGCGGTCATAGAAGGCCGAGGGTTTCATGCGGCCAGCCTCATCGAACTCTAGGAAGGCCTTCGGTACGGACGACTGGTTGGGGATGGTGAACATGCGCATCCAGCGGCCTAGCACGCGCAACTGGTTGACCACGTTGAAGGATTGCGAGCCACCACAGACCTGCATCACTGCCAGGGTCTTGCCCTGCGTCGGGCGTACCGCGCCCATTGCCAGCGGTACCCAGTCGATCTGTGCCTTGAATACGGCGGTCATCGAGCCGTGACGCTCGGGCGAGCACCAGACCTGTCCTTCCGACCACTGCATCAAGTCGCGCAGCTCCTGCACCTTGGGGTGGCTGTCCGGTGCATCGTCCGGCAGCGGCAAGCCAGCAGGGTGAAAGATGCGCGTCTCCGCGCCGAAGCGTTCGAGCAGGCGCGCGGCTTCCATGGTCAGCAAGCGGCTGAACGAACGCTCGCGGTTGGAGCCATACAGCAGCAGGATGCGCGGCTTGTGGTTGAACTGCTGGGCGACGCCGAGGCGCTCGGCGCTGGGCAGTTCGGCCAGGTCAGCATCGAGTTGGGGGATGTGATCGTCGTTCATCGGCTTTGCTCCTGGGCCAGATCGGCCTGCTCGGTGTCGAACCAGCAGCGTTTGAGCCACAGCGCCACCCCGACCAGGGCAATTAGTACCGGCACTTCCACCAGCGGGCCGATTACCGTGGCAAAGGCCACCGGCGAAGCCAGGCCGAACGTGGCAATAGCTACCGCAATAGCCAGTTCGAAGTTGTTACTGGCAGCGGTGAAGGCCAGTGCGGTAGCGCGGGGGTAGTCAGCCTCCAGCAGCTTGCCCATCCAGAAGCTGATGAAAAACATCACCACGAAGTAGATGGTCAGCGGGATGGCGATGCGTAGCACATCCAGCGGCAGTTGCAGCACCAAGTCGCCCTTGAGGCTGAACATCGCCACGATGGTCAGCAGCAGAGCGACCAGAGTCAGCGGGCTGATGCGTGGGATGAAACGCTTGTTGAACCACTCTTCGCCTTTGCGGCTGATCAGTATCTTGCGCGTCAGGAAACCAGCCAGAAACGGAATGCCGAGGTAGATCAGCACGGACTCGGCGATGCTGACAAAGCTTACGTCGATCACGCTGCCCTGTAGCCCGAATAAAGGTGGCAGCAGGCCGAGGAAAATCCACGCATACAGGCTGAAAAACACGATCTGGAAGATGCTATTGAACGCGACCAGGCCGGCAACGTATTGGTTGTTGCCGCCTGCGATCTGGTTCCACACCAGCACCATGGCAATGCAGCGTGCAAGGCCGATAAGGATCAGGCCTGTCATGTATTCGGGGTAATCGCGCAGGAAGATCACCGCGAGGGTGAACATCAGTACCGGGCCGATCACCCAGTTCTGGATCAGCGACAGCGCCAGAATGCGCTTGTCCTTGAACACCTCGGGCAGCTCTTCATACCTGACCTTAGCCAGCGGCGGGTACATCATCACAATCAGGCCAATGGCAATCGGGATATTGGTCGACCCTACCGACAGACTGTTGAGCCAGACCGGCAGGCCTTCGAACAGGCTACCCAGGCTGACGCCAATCGCCATGGCGAGAAAGATCCAGAGCGTCAGGTAACGATCCAGAAATGAAAGGCGGCTTTTGCTCATCGTCATGCCTCCAGTGTTAGAGCGTGCCGATCAAGGCCAACTCGGCCTTGAGCTGCTCGGCATCCATCTGCTTGAGCGGTAATGCCAGGAAGGCTTCGATACGGGTTCTGATCTGCTCCAAGGTGGTGGCAAAAGCGGCTTCGATCTCCTCTTCACTGCCCTGGTATTCCGACGGATCAGCCAGCCCCCAGTGAGCCTTGGTTGCGGGACCGAAAAACACCGGGCAGGCTTCGCCGGCAGCCTTGTCGCAGACCGTGATGACGAAGTCAGGGGCGAGGCCCTCGTGAACATCGCTGGACTTGCTGGCGAGCCCTGCGGTCGAGATGCCGGCGTTTTCCAGCGTTTTCAGGCTCAGTGGGTGCACGACACCTTTAGGCTGACTGCCGGCGCTGTAGGCTTTCATGCCAGCCGGTGCCAAGTGATTGAACACAGCCTCGCTGAGAATGCTGCGGCAGCTGTTGGCGGTGCAGAGAAACAAAATCTTCATCAGGCTATCTCGTTAAGGCAGAGCGCTGCTCAGCAGCAGACGGCAAGGCGCTGCGGGCGGTCGCCCATCACATCGAGGCGTTTGGCATCTGGGCTGAGCCAATGCTGATTGGCATCCAGAGTGGTTTTCAGGATGGCGATCACCCAGTCCGGCAGGTTGGGATGCAGGCGGTAATAGACCCACTGACCTTGCCGGCGATCTTCCAGCAGGCCGCAGTTGCGCAGTTGCGCCAGGTGGCGAGAAACCTTCGGCTGGCTTTCATCCAGCGCGCAGGTCAGCTCACAGACGCACAACTCATCCTCACGGGTGATGAGCAGCATCAGGCGAACACGGGTCTCGTCAGCCAGGCATTTGAATACGGTTGTCGGTGTCAGGTGGTCAGCCATAGAGGTCTCAACGTTTGGTTTTCACCAGCACGAACATCTTGATGCGCTCGTGTATCTCGTGAAGGGTGTGGCGGAATGCGTCGGGCTGGGTGCTGGTCACCGGGTCTTCAAAGTTCCACGCCAGTACCTCACCAGCACCTGGCAGGGCCTGGCACTCCAAAGACGACTTATCGCACAGCGTGATGACGTATTCGAAACGCTCGCCGGCAAACTCATCGATGGACTTACTGCGCAGCCCCTCGGTGTTTACGCCAAGGTGCTCAAGCGCAGCCAGGGTGCGCGGATCAACCTCACCAGGCTCAGTGCCGGCACTGAATGCCTCGAAGCGTTCGGAATCAGTGTGTCGCAGCAGCGCTTCAGCCAGCTGCGAGCGAGCAGCGTTAGCCACACAAACGAACAGCACGCGGGTTTTGTAAGCCATTGCTAAATCTCGAACCGAATATGGTTTAAGGAATATACGTTTTAGCGAATATTCAGTAAAGCGGAAATGACCAATCCAGGGGGTAGAGTCACGTATATTGCGTTTGAATGGCTCATACCTACTGGCTTACGGAAGCAAGCGGGCCGAAGTCTGGAGCTGGAAACACCCTGAAACATCTGAATAAACGTATATTCAAATCTTGTAATCTTTCCGTCATCAGAGGAGCTTTAGGCTTCATCGCATCTCTAACCCAAGCAGGAACCTTGCGATGAAAAAACTGACTTTGACTGCAATGCTGTTGACCAGCCTATTCGCCACCGCCGCCTTCGCGAGTCAGTACGACAAGCCTGGTTTTGTCACCGAGGTCGAAGATGGTCGCCTGTGGGTATTCCGCGAAGGCTCCAAGGAACTGGAAGAGTTCAAGAAAACCGGCGAGCCGGCCAAGCAGTTCACCGACATCGGTAGCGGCCCGAACGGCATGACGGTTAAAGCCGCTGACGATCAGACTCTGAAGGACTACCTGCAATCGCTGAAGAAGTAAGCGGAACCAAGAGTCCGAGTGTTCCGGAAGGTCATCCATCTGTCGCTCAATGCCGCCTTCGGGCGGCTTTCTTTTTGGGTCCAATTCGAGTCGACCCAGCCCAGCCCTCCACGCTAGCAACCGGTTATTTGCAGCAATCGGTCTCGATGCCGTAACGTTTTTCGGTCGCCTGGGTAATCTGCTCAAGCACGGCGATAGCTCCTTGTCGGGTCGCCGGCGACAGCCAACTTGAACCCCCGAAGCCAGGGTCGTAGCGCTTCAGGAGCGCCTGATGCGTGCTGTTGGGCTCATTTAACCTACAACCCTACATGGCGGAACAGCCACCTGTGGTCAGGCCTTCCGCCAGTGGTCATTCAAGTGGGGCTCTCGGGCTGATAGTGCCGGTAACAGAGTCGCGTCCTCGGCAACGGGGTCACTGTAGACCTTGGTTGGGATCGGGCTCAAAAAGCCAGATTCTATAATCGCTCTATAATCACTTTATAATTGCCTATAAAGCTCATTCTAGAGCGCTCCGGCAACCTGCAAGGCCAGCAGGGCCGTCGTCACTGCTGGGAGGCTGGAAGTTGCCCTGCCGGGCCAACATGACGCTCAAGGGCGGGTTTCGCTGCAAGGCCACCAAAGGATATGGCGGGGTCGATGTAGCGCATGGCGGACTTGATGTCCTTCCAGCCCACGTAGGTCATCAGCGCCTTGAGATCCCAGCCATTGGCCGTGGCCCAGGTGGCGAAGCCGCGGCGCAGCGAATGACTGGTATACAGCTCTGCCGGGATGCCGGCGCGTTGCAGAATCTGGCGCAACAGGCTGATCAGGCTACCGGGGTGAAGCGCTCTGTCGTTCAGATGCCCCCAGCGATCCAGGCGGCGGAACACGGCCCCGCGCGCCATGCCGGCGACACTGATCCAGTCGAGATAGGCCTGTACCGGGCAGAGGCGTTTCAGGGCCGGGGCGTAATGGGTCGTGCCAATGTTCTCCCGATCCCCCTTGCTCTGCGGCAAGAACAAACTCATGCCGGCGCCGGCTTCAGCCTGGACATGCTCAACCTGCAGGCGGCAGAGCTCGTCGCTGCGAAATCCCCGCCAGAAGCCGATCAGCAATAACGCCATGTCGCGCCGGCTTCGCAGCAGGCTCGCCAAGTCGCCCGACTGCCGAGCGCGTTCGACCTCCTGATTCAGCCACTGAACCGCCTGTTCTAAGTGCTGCAACTGGAGTGGGGCTGCCTGCTTAGTCTGCGCCGGATGTAGGGTGCGGATGCCCTTGAGCACCTGGCGCACCGTGGGCGTCTTGGTCGGATCTGGGAAGCCCTGGCTGATGTGCCATTGGGCCAGGGCGGCCAGACGCTGTTTCAGCGTACTGAGGCTCAGGGTGTCGGCGTAGTCCACCAGGTAGCGCACGATACTGTCCCCGGTCGCCGGCAAGAACCCGCCCCAGATCACCTCGAAGTGCTCGACGGCCGACTGGTAGCTGCGGCGGGTGTTTTCCCGCGTGCCGGCTTGCAGATAGCGCTCGACGTCCTTCATCGCCTGGGTTTCGCCCTATATGTACTGGGAAACGACTGCGAAACAGCCATTTTCGCCCATCTAATTGAATAAGCCTTCATTATTTTATCTGATATTAGTCGCTATTTCCTGCTTTACATCAGTCTATTTTGATATGTAAATACATGGTATGTAATCCACTACGAAATTGTAGGAGCAGACCATGGCCCGCGGAGGCATCAACAAGGCGCTGGTTCAGAAGGCGCGACAGGCGATCCTGGCGCGGGGCGAGAACCCCAGCATCGACGCGGTACGGGTCGAACTAGGCAATACCGGCTCGAAAACCACCATTCACCGCTATCTGAAAGAACTCGAAGATGCCGAGCGCGGCCGGGATGCGGGCTCAATCCCGCTCAGCGAACAGTTGGTCAACCTGGTCGGCCAACTGGCAGGTCAACTGGAGGAGGATGCTCAGGCCGCCGTGGCCCTGGAGCGCGAACAACTGGCACGTGAACGGCTCGATTTCCAGAACCAGGCTCGGCTGGCCGAAGGCCGAATCCAGCAGCTGGAAAGCCAGTGCGCCGGGCTCACAGAACAGCTGCTGGCTGCCCAGCAAGCGCTGCAGCAGGAGCAGCAGCAACGCCAGCAGGGCGAGATCGAGAATGCCCGCCTGTTGCAGGCTAACCGCGACCTGGAGGAGCGCCTGCAGGATCGCGATGGACAGATTCGCTCGCTGGAGGAAAAACATCAGCACGCACGCGACGCCTTGGAGCACTACCGCCTGGCCAGCAAGGAGCAGCGTGAGCAGGAGCAACGTCGACACGAGTCGCAGGTACAACAGCTGCAACTGGAACTGCGGCAGCTGCAGCAGACCCTGATCGTCAAACAGGACGAATTGACCCAACTGAACCGCGACAATGCGCGCCTGCTCACCGAGGCGCGGCAGTTGCAAAAAGAGCAACATGCGCAGCAACAGCTACTGGCACAGAAGGTTCAGGCCTTGGAGACCGCCCAGAGCGCGTTAGTCGGCGCTGAGCGCGCGAATGAGGCTCTGGAACAGCGCTGCAGCACATTGCAGGAGGAAGTGTCACGGCTGAACGAAACCTCCGCGACCCAGGCGCAGCAAGTGCAGGGCCTGCAAGAGCGCTTGGCCGAGGCAGCCACGCACCTGAAGCTACTCGGGCATACGCCTCTCACCGGCGGCGGTAATGAAACCGGTACATGACCCAGCGTTTTCGACTCGAAGGCCGCCCTCGACAGGGGTCAAACTGGCAGTCCATATTCAATCGCACGAATAGCTTGCCGCACGGCGCGCGTACCAGCTTCGGTTATCAGCAGCTCGACCGGTACCTCGTTGGACAGCACCACATTCGGTGCCGTTAACCACTGGAGCGCAGCTCCTAGATCCCCATCGTACAGCTCCAGTAGCGCATCGAGGATCTCGATAAGACGACAGAACACCTCACCTGCTTGCATAGACATCACGGCACTGCCGGGGAACGCAGTGACCCACTCCGCGATCTGCGCTGGCGATCGCCCCAACTCGCTTGCCAAATCGGAGACCAACGAAGCCGGCAATCCCGCCAACACAGCGAGATGCAGATAGTAGTGGCCTTTCGGCAAACCCAGTTTTTCGTGGAGCATGCCCATAACCGCCTCCCGAATAATGCGCCTCGTGGCTTCGAGACAGACCAGATGAACACCCTACCTGAAGGCAACTCGGCAGAGCGAGGTTGCTTTAGCCGTGGCGCTTTGATCGGTGCTATCCTTGATATCTGCCCAAGAGCTTCCTCTCCCGGGTACAAATACCGGTGATGAAACTTGGTTTGAGGCGGTCTCTTTGAGGCCGCCTTTGTCACTTCTGGAGGGGGGCAGTGCTGAGCAGTCCACTGCCGCGTTGTGCGCGTCGCAGCACAAAGCCTCGACCAAGGCTGTTCGCAAGCCCTCTAACTCGGCATTTCTCCAATTCTCTAATCTCGTGCCGGCCACGGATAGCTGGAATTATCTGCAATTATCTCGACATAGATAATTGGTCAATTATCAACCGCCGCAGGCGAGTTTCGAATCGTGTTAACGCTCTGCGAGTGCAACCAAACGGCTCACTGGATGGCTGAAGCGATTGGGCGCGAAGCAGGTTTTGCCTGAGCAGGGCACCTATTTTATTCGTTTAAATACAGTGTGTTAGAAAACGAATGTCCTGATTTTGGCCTTATCTCGGCATACGCCTGACCCGGTTGCGCTCTGAAAAAAACATAGAAAACAAGTAGATAGGAGGGAAGTGAGTGAATTTTCCCTTTATCTCGGCATGACCCCTGCAGCGCCTGCAACACACCTTGCAGCGCCTGCAATCGCGCCGGCTGGATATCCGCACGGTCAAGCGCGCCACGCCGTTCGCCTTCCCCCTGCTGGTGGAACGCTTTCGCGAAAGCCTGAGTTCGGAGAAACTCGCTGACCGTATCCGGCGCATGGTGGCCGATCTGGAACAGGCCGCCGGCCCGGGTGGTTATCAGGACTCGGCCTTCGCCATCGACGACGAGCGCCCGGCGCCGCGCAAAGGCCGCTCCCCGCGTCAGGGCAAGGACGGCCTGCCACGGCCACCGGCGCAGCGCCCGAAAAAACGCCGCTGACTAGAGAGGTTTCATGAGCGAGCACCACCCCGGCCATCTGATCCTGTCCCTGGCCGGCGCCGAACTCTGGCTACTGGCGGACAAGGCCATCTGGTGGCCGCAGCAGCAGGCGCTGCTGATCGCCGACATCCACATCGGCAAGGCTGCGGCCTATCGCGCCCTGGGCCAGCCGGTGCCACAGGGCACCACCGCCGCCAACCTGCAGCGGCTGGACGCCCTGTTGCAGCGTTTCGATTGTCGCCAACTGATCTTTCTCGGCGATTTTCTCCACGCCCCCGGCTCACGCACGCCGGCCACCCTGGCGGCGCTGGCCGAGTGGCGCGAACGGCATGCCGAGCTGGCCATGACCCTGGTGCGCGGCAACCACGACAAACGTGCGGGCGACCCGCCTGAAGGCTTGCGCATCGCGGTGGTGGAAGAACCGCTGTTGCTCGGCCCCTTCGCCCTGCAGCACGAACCTCTCGCGCACGCCAGCCACCATGTGCTGGCCGGCCACCTGCACCCGGCCTACTCGTTGCGCGGCAGGGGGCGACAGCGTCTGCGCCTGCCCTGCTTCGTCCTGGGTGACGAGGTCAGCCTGTTGCCCGCCTTCGGCAGCTTCACCGGCAGCATGACCTTTCGCGCAGAACCCGATCAGCGCATCGTGGTGGTCGGCGACGGCGGTATCTGGCCCGTCCAGCACAGCGCGCCCTGAGGCTTACAAACGCTGCAAGGTCGCAGCATCCTGCTCACCGTCGTAGAACGCCTGCAGCACCTCGGCAAACAGCGGCTGCGTCGGCGCAGCTGCATGGAACAGGGTCATGCTCGAACGCAACTTGAGGTCGTCCGGCGATCCCATGATCTGCCGCGCCGAGCGCCCACGATGAGACAACAGCGCCCGGGCACAATCTTCCAGGCGCCGGCCCAGCAGCGGGTGCGCCAGGTAGGCCCGCGCCTCGTCGAGGCCGGAGATGCCGTAGTGCTCGGCCATTTCACTGCGGCCCAGGCCGCGCAGCTGCGGAAACACGTACCAGATCCAGTGACTGCGCTTGGCGCCGGCACGCAGCTCGTCGAGGGCCTGTTGATAATCGCGTTGCTGCGCCTCGACGAAACGCGCCAGATCGAACGGATCGTTCATCGCGCCGACCGTTCGTGCCCCACCGGCGTGGTATCGGGCAGTGCGCCCTGCGTGGCGAAGTCCGGGCTGTGCACCTCGGAATCCAGCGGCATGTGCGCGTAGCGGACCTTTTCGGCACCTGGCGCGAGTGGGTCGGCCAACCCTGGGCGCTGGAGCGGACGATGCTCGCCCAGGCCCCGGGACAGCAACCATCCGCCCAGCGCGGCACCAGCCGCGCCGAGCAATCCGCCGCGCCGCAAACCTGCGCCGAGCAGCGCCAGACCGCCGCCAATCGACGCGTAGCGCTGCCAGTCGTGAAGGTCGTTATCGGTGTGTTTTTTCATGGCGACTATTTCCTGAGGGGTGACCTATCAAGTGACAAGTGCCTCCTCGGGATGTTCTGACGCTTCGCGCTGCCGCCTATCGCATGTCGGCCACAGCGCCCTGCTCCGCCGATGAGCAGCAAGCTGCCATGCCATGCGCAGCTGAGCACGCCTGATCAAGCGGCTGCGTCGCGGTCTTCAGGCGAGCGATGCATTGGGGCGAGCAGATGCCCGGCGAGGGGAATTGTGGAGCAGGCTCGGAATCGAGCAAGACGGTAACAGCCTTGCGGACTGCTACAAGCGGTGTGACTGGTGCCCGAAGCCGGACTCGAACCGGCACGCCCTTGCGAGCGAGAGATTTTAAGCAACAGCATGGCTCCTGCACCGGGCATTCTCTCGACTTGGATACAGCTTGCTGCAGCAGGTTTTCCGTAGAGCCCACGTTTTGGATCATATGCCGGTGCACGACGCAAACCGCCCCGGTTCTCTTTCGCCTGGCTCCTAGCCGGCCCCTGGAATCGGGGCCTTTCGGGAGCACCTCATGGCAAAGATCAAGCTCACCAAATCCGTCGTTGACACGGCGCAAGCGCAAACCTGCGACGTGGAACTCCGGGACACGCTCGTTCCAGGATTCTTGTGCAAGGTCACTCCAACCGGCCGCAAGGTGTTCATGGTTCAGTACCGCACGAACTCCGGCGTGCGGCGCAAGCCTGCACTCGGTCAGTTCGGAGAACTGACCGTTGAACAGGCTCGGTCGCTGGCGCAAGGCTGGTTGGCCGAAGTCCGGCGCGGCGGCGACCCTGGGCGCGACAAGACCGAGGCCCGCCAGGCACCGACGGTCAAGCAGCTGTGCGGCCGATTCATGGACGATCATTCCAAGGTGCGCAACAAACCGAGCACCCAGGCCGCCTACCAGTACCATATCGACCGCTACATCATCCCCGCCTTCGGTGGCAAGAAAGTTCACGAGGTCACGCGCCACGATATCATCGCGCTGATGAAGCACATGGAGAAGTCCCCAACACAGGCCAACCGAGTGCTGTCCTGCGTGCGCAAGATGTTCAACCTGGCTGAGCTGTGGTGCTACCGCCCCGATGGCTCGAATCCATGCCGTCACGTATCCAAGTATCCGGAGAAAGGCTCGACCCGTCTCATCACTGACGGGCAGATGGTCAAGCTGTTTGCCTATCTGGACAAGGCGGAGGCCGAGGAACTAGAGCATCCGACCTACCTACTGGCCATCCGCCTGCAATTCGAGTTTGCAGCTCGCATGTCGGAGATCCTGCTGCTGCAATGGGACTGGCTCGACCTGCCCAACAGCCGGGTCGTCTGGCCGGACAGCAAAACCGGCGATATGTCCAAACCCTTGAGCATGGAAGCCCGCCGCTTGCTGGAGAACGCGCCCCGCTATGGCGAGTCGCCCTATGTCTGCCCGGCGACCCGCAACCATGGTAAACCGCTCAGCCCCCATTCCTATTACAACGCTTGGCGGCGCATCCTCGATCGCGCCGGCGTGCCAAGGATTGGCACCCATGGTATCCGTCATCGCTCGGCCACCGACATCGCCAACTCCGGCATTCCAGTTAAGGTCGGCATGGCGCTGACCGCGCACAAGACCGTGGCGATGTTCATGCGCTACGTCCACACCGAGGACGACCCGGTGCGCAAGGCAGCCGAACTGGTGGCAAACCGGCGCAAGACGGTTATCAGTGCCCGCCAAAAACCGAAAGAGGTGACCATATGATCAGTGACCAGCACCCCGCCATATCGACACCAGTCGGTGTGGTGCCGTCTCGCCGCCCCGCCCTACCAGTGCAATGCACCGGCATCTGGAAAACTATACCCGTTACGGGTATAGTTTGGAGGTGGAAATGACGCACATCCTCAAGCGAAAGGACTTCGCACGGTGGCAGGCGGACGAGAAGCTACCTGACGCCGCATTGTGCAGGGCTGTTAAGGAGATGGAAGGCGGTCTGATCGACGCGGACCTGGGCGGCCATCTCTACAAGAAACGGGTTGCCCGTCCCGGCGGCGGCAAGAGCGGCGGCTACCGCACCTTGCTGTCGGCCCGAGTCGGCAACCGCTATGTGTTCCTGCATGGATTTCCCAAGAGCGACAAGGCGAACATCTCGCAGGACGAGAAGAAAGCACTGCAGTTCGCCGGCAAGGTGTTCCTGGAACTGTCCGCCGAAGCCTTGTCGAAGGCGTTGCAGTCAGGTGTGTTATTGGAGGTGCATTGTGAGCAAGATCATTGAATCCCTGCGTGGTGACCTAGCTGCGCTCCACGAAGCGGGAGCAATTAGCAAGGTAACGATGCGCGAATTCGACGCGATCTGCCCGCCGCCGGTGCGGGAGTTCAGTGCTGTCGACATCAAGCGTCTGCGCGAATCCTTGAAATTCAGCCAGCCGGTGTTCGCTCTTCATTTGCACACGTCGGCCTCGACAGTGCGCAAGTGGGAGCAAGGCGAAACCCATCCCACGGGGCCGGCGCTCAAACTGCTCAACGTCATCGCCGACAAGGGCTTGCAGGCTATCATCTGATGCCTGGCAAGACAGGTATTGGCGACGCGAATTGCCCCTTTCATCTTGAAACCGCGTGCTCGCCGATACCGTGTGAGGTCTGAGCGGATGCAGACCCAGCAGTCGCTGCAAGCAATCGAGAGTGCCGCATGACCAACTGGAAGCGGTTGTTCAATGCGCTGGCCAGCGCGCAGAGCCAGCACTAGGTCGGCATCACCTCATCATGCTCATCACTTGAGCGATGAGCCCGGTGAACTAGTCCGCGACACCAGCATGTATTCCCCATCGACACGATGAGTAAGCCATCAGAATCACGTGGCTTAAAGGGAAGCTTGGCAAATAGCGAAGATGACTGAAGAATGGCCTCATCGATCACGGAAGGTCACTGGGGAAGATTTGGTGATTCGCGATTCATCTTGGCCTGAGACTTCTGCAGACTTGTTCCGCCACGCCACTGCGGAAAAAGCGACCCTCTATCGCTCCATTATGGAGGTGTTTGCTGCCGCCAAGCGCCAGTACCGCCTGCAATTGCGACCCGACGAAGTATTGTCCGAGGCGAATTGGGGCAACAGAACGCCACCTGCTCAGGAAGAGATTGCCGCCGCACTGGCTCAGCTAGCTGCCTGGGGCAATCTCGAATCACAGCCGGACATGACGCGCGTATCTACGCTCAACGATTATTATCGAGCACGTTTTCTCTATCGGCTCTCGCGCGGCGGCGAGGCGGTAGAGGCCGGCCTGATAGCATTCGCACAGAGCCTACGTCATCGTGCAGAACTGCAGACAGTTGCGCTGGAGGACATCGACAGCCGCTTGCGCGCCTTGCAGCGATTGATGGCTGAGGCGCAATCAGTCAACGACCTTGATACCGCCAAGGCACATGAGATTCTACGCGACCTAGTGCGGGTGTTTGAGGGTCTCACTGAAAACGCCCAGGCGTTCATGGCTGGAGTGGCACGTAGTCTAGAGTTGCAGCAGGCCGACGCCACCGCATTGGTCGCTTACAAGCGACGGCTGATCGACTATCTCGAGCGCTTCATGGGTGATCTGATCCGCCGCTCCGATGCCATCGCCCGCACGCTGCATGAATTGTCCGCCGCCATCGACTATGTCTTACGCCAAGTCGCTGCACGTGAAGCGCGTGATGCCGCCCCCGACGGCACTGGCGAGCAGGCAGAGGAAACGCAGCGTCGCCAGGATATCTGGCGCGAGCGCTGGAAAGGATTGCGCGGCTGGTTTCTGGCCACCGGCAACGAACCACCTCAAGCAGAACTACTGCGTGCCCGAGCGCGCTCGGCGATTCCGCAACTGCTTAGCGCCATCGCGGCAATTAATGAGCGACGCAGCGGGCGCAGCGACCGGTCGGCCGATTTCCGAGTGCTGGCACAGTGGTTCGCTGCATGCGACAGCGACGACGATGCACACCGTCTCGCGCAAGCAGCGTTCGCGCTGCACCCAGCACGCCATTTCTCACTAGAGGTTGCTGATGCAGACGACGTGCCAGCGAGCACCTCTTGGCTGGATGCACCTCAGCTGATCATCAATCCGCGCTTGCGCGAGTACGGTGAAGCCGCGCCGCGCGGCGCACTGGCGAAAGTGCGCGATCGTAGCCGGGATCGGGCGCTGATGGCTCAGCAATTGGCGGAGGAATCGCGCCAAGTCGACGCCGCGCGCCGGCGATTGGCGACCGGCCGCCCGACACGCTTATCGGAACTGGGCGAGCTCGATGTGCATGCCTTCGGCCTCTTTCTAGGATTGCTTGGCGAGGCGCTGGCCGAACAACACGACCCGAACAGTCCTGTCGAGCGTCAAACGGGCGACGGTCTGCTGCGTATTCGCCTGGAACCTCTGGCTGAAAACAGCCGCGCCCAAATCTGCACGGCAGCCGGGGTCTTCTCCGGCCGGGATCATCTGCTGACGATCCGGCTCACCGAGGACAGATCATGAGCATACCCTCGTCCCGCCGTGGCACCCGACATGTCGGAGAAACACAGAAGGCGCAGCAGCAAGACGAATTCCGCCGGGCTCTGCGCAGCCTGCTGATGTGCCCGCTCATGCCGCCAGGGCACGCGGATTTCCCCGCCGTACGTCGCCAAGCCGAGCGCCTGCGCGAGTGGTTCGCCCGCGAGACCGGCTGGCCGCTGCATGTGGACCGCGAAGGTGCCCGCCTGTTCAAGCGCCCGGCCGACCTATCCGCCCCGACCCGTGGCCTGCCGGACTATGACCGGCGTCGCTATGTACTGCTGTGCCTAGCTGCTGCAGTGCTGGAGCGAGCCGATCCGCAGATTACCCTGCGACAAATCGGCGAGCGGATCGTACAACAAGCCGCCGACCCGGCATTGGAGACATTGGGTTTCGCCTTCACCTTGCACGGTGCTGCCGAAAGACGCGAGTTGGTCATGGTGTGCCGTACCCTCTTGGATCATGGCATTCTCGAACGTGTCGCTGGCGAGGAAGAGAGCTTCGTGCAGGACGGCAGCGGGCCACAGTCCGACGCCCTCTACGACATTCACCGGCGCTTGCTGGCCGGCCTGCTAGCTGCGGTGCGCGGGCCCTCGACCTGGAGCACAGAGGAGACTCCGGGAAATACCGAGGCTCGGCTGCATGCACTGGTGGCTGGCTTTACGGTGGACAGCGAGCAAGGCAGGCGAGATGCCATACGCCACCACCTGGCGCGACGCCTGCTCGACGATCCGGTGCTGTATACCGACACCCTGGACGAAGAGACGCGCAGCTATTTCGTCAATCAGCGCGGTGTTCTCGCCAACCGCTTGTGTGAAGCCACCGGACTGGTCGCCGAGCAACGCGCCGAAGGCCTGGCCCTGATCGACGAGAGCGGACAACTGACGGATGTAGCCATGCCCGCCGAAGGCACTGAGGCTCATGTCACACTGCTGGTAGCGGAGTACCTGGCCCGGCGTCTGCGTGATAAACGTGCCCCATTGCGAGCAACCGAAAGCGAAATTGCCCTGTTCCTGCGCGAGGCCGCTGGGCGATATGGCCGCTATTGGCGCAAGTCGGCGCGCGCGCCAGGCGCCGAACACGAGCTGGCGGAAATCGCCATCGCTCGCCTATGTCGTCTGGGCCTAATGCTGCGTGATATGCATGGCGTGCATCCGTTGCCCGCCATTGCCCGCTTCTCCCTCGGACAGACCGAGGTGCGCAACGCCCAGGGCGCCGAAACCCTGTTTCTAACCGAGCCTGACGCATGACCAGCGACCTATTCATCACCTCTTCCCGCCCCCCACTGCCCAAGCCTCTACGCGAACGCTGGCAGCCATTACGTCTTGGCCTCGTCGAACTGTTCCACTACGACAGCGAGGAGTTCTGGTTCCACGATGGCCATTTACTTCTGCGCGGCAATAACGGCACCGGGAAATCCAAGGTGCTGTCGCTGACCTTACCGTTGCTGCTGGACGCACAATTGCGCTCGTCGCGCGTCGAGCCCGACGGCGATAGCGGCAAGAAGATGGCCTGGAACCTTCTTGTCGGTAGCTATCCCCGCCGTATCGGCTACAGCTGGATCGAGTTCGGCCGACGCGAGCGCGATGGCCGCCCTCGCTACCTGACCCTGGGGGTCGGTTTGTCGGCAGTCGATGGCCGGGCTCAAGTAGACAGCTGGTTTTTCATCGTCGAAGGTGACGGCACGACACTAGACCCGCGTATCGGCGAAGATCTTTGGCTTACCACTGCCGAGCGCCAGGTCCTTACTCGCGAACGCTTGCGCGATGCACTTGGCGGACGAGGTCAACTATTCGAAAACCATCAGCTGTATCGCCGTGCCGTGGACGAGCGCCTGTTCCAGCTAGGGACACGGCGCTATGACGCTCTGATGGATACGCTGATCCAGCTACGCCAGCCACAACTGTCAAAGAAACCCGACGAAACCGGCCTGTCCAATGCCCTGAGTGAGTCTCTGCCTCCGTTACCACCCGAGCTGCTGGGCGATGTGGCCGAAGCGCTCAACCAGTTGGAGGAAGACCGCATTCAATTGGAAGAAACGCGCCTACTGGAGCAAACCGTCACCCAGTTTGAACGACGCTACCGCATCTATACCGGTATGTTGGCGCGGCGCCAGGCACGCGAACTACGCCAGGCTCAAACCCACTTCGACAACGCCAGCGAGGCCCGCAATCAAGCGCAGGCTGAACTCGTCAGCGCACAGAACGCGCAGGGTGAGGCTTTTGCGAAGCACGAGGCCGCGAAGCTGAAGTATTCGGCGGCCCGAGAGCTGGTAGATACGCTGCAGAGCGATCCCGCCAACCAGGACGCCAACCGTCTTGCCCTGGAAGAACGCAATGCCGCCGAACGGCAACATGCAGCTCACACGGCAAGCCGACAGCGCGATGAAGCGCGTAGCAAACTCAATAGCGAAGTAGAACTGAGCCAGCGACGGACCGCTGCGGCCACTCAGGCTCGCGATGAGCTGGACAAGGCGCGTACTCGTACGCTGGACGCGGCCGAAGCACTCGCTATAACAGCAGACCTCGCAATCAACCCACTGCTTAGCCTTGAGGCCGAAGCGCTGGCGGCTCATCCTCCCGAGTACAGAGCAGCTGAAGAAGCCCTGCGCGAGCTGGTGAGGAATCGGCGCGAGGACATCGCCCATCTGCGTAAGCGTCATGCAGAAGTTAGCCAACACCAAGCGGTACTGGCGGACAAGCAAGAACACGTTCGAACCATTCGCGGTGAAATGGACATAGCACTGGCGCAACGCGAGCGGGCCGACCAGCAAGCCGAACAGGCAGGCAGCGCGCTGCTCGGAGCCTGGTCTGAGCACTGCACAAGCCTCGTCCAATTGCGCTTCGATGCTGAGCAGTCCTTGCTGCAACTGGCCGAGTGGGTGGCCCACCCGGAAGGCGAAAACCCAGCGCAAGTGGCACTGGACCACGCCTGGCAGACGACGCTGCAACGAAACGCCGCCCAGCAGGCGGAGCTGGACAGTTACCTTGCTAGCCTGAACAAACAGCGCGCCGATATCGAAGATGAGTGCACCCGCCTGGCCGCTGGCGAAGATGCGCTGCCCGCCGAGCCGCCCACCCGGGCCAGTGGTGTGCGCCTGCAACGGCACGGCGCGCCGCTCTGGCACCTGGTGGATTTCCACCCGAGCCTGGATGCCGCGCAACGGGCCGGGCTGGAAGCCGCCCTGGAAGCCAGCGGCTTGCTTGACGCCTGGCTGTCGCCAAATGGGATATTGAGCGATAGCGACGGTACGCCGCTGCTGGATAGCAGCTGGCACCAGCGCGCGCCAGTGAACGCTGCCAACCTGAACGCTGCGCTGATTCCCGCATTGCCCGAGGCCTGTCCGATCACACTAGCAACGCTGACTGCGCTGTTGGCAGGCGTGGCTTACGGCACGCAGGAGCCGAGCGATGCCGAAGCCTGGCTGTCGCCTGATGGTCGCTATCGTCTGGGGCCGCTGGCAGGTGCCTGGCAAAAAACCGAGGCAGGCTACATCGGCCGCAGCGCACGGGAACTGGCACGACAACGACGGCTGGAAGCACTCGCCACCCTCCTCGCCGAACTCGACATGGCGCAAGCCAAGCTCGAACGACAATACGAAACCCTGGCCGCCGAGCGCAACCAAGCCGAACTGGAACGGAAAAGCGTACCCTCCGAGCGCCCACTGCACGATGCGATTGCTGCCGCGCTGCAGGCCGCCCGTGATGTCGATCGGAGCCGGCAACTGCTGGTGCTGGCCGAAACGCGCAGCCAGGAAGCCAAAGACGCATGGCAATCGGCACGCGAGCAGTTACACCACGACGCGACCGACCTGAGCCTGCCGGCAGACCCCGAGCTACTACCGACAACCGAAGAGGCCTTGGAACACTTCGCCAACGTCCAGGCGCATCTGGTCCAGGCAGCACGCGAGTGGCAGCGCGCATGGCCCGATCAGAGCCAGCAGCAACAGCGCGAAGACGAAGCGCGCAGGGTGCTGGAACAGGCCGAGGAAACCCTGATGGTCGCCGACGAGCAGGCTGAACAGGCCCGGGGCCGCTTGGAGACACTACGCCAGTCCATCGGCCAGCAGGTGGAAGAATTGCTGGCCAAACTGGCCACCGCGCTCGCCGGACGTACCCAGGCCGAGCAGGAAGCCGAAACACGCCGCACGGCGCTGGGCGAAGCGGAAAAACGGCTGGCCGTGATCGCAGCGCACGTCGAACGCACCGAGCAGACACTGAGCGAGCGTAGCGACGAGCGCACTACGGCCGTCGAACGCCTTCGCCATTTCAGCGCCAGCGGCCTGCTGGCAGCCGCATTGCCGGACCTGCAATTGCCTGAGCATTGGAGCATCGACCCGGCGCTGAACCTAGCCCGCCGCATCGAACAGGCGCTGACTGGCATCGCCGATGACGAGGCCACTTGGGCCCGCGTACAGAAACAGATCGCCGAAGACCTGAGTGAACTGCAGCGCGGGCTGAGCGCCTTGAACCACCAGGCCATCTCGGAACCCAACGATTGGGGCATCACCGTCACAATCCAGTACCAGAACCGTGCCGAGCGTCCCGATACGCTCGCGCTACTGTTGGCCGAGGATATTGCCCAGCGCAGCGAACTGTTGTCGGCGCGCGAGCGTGAAGTGTTGGAAAACCACCTGCAGGCGGAGATCGCCGCCGAACTACAGCGCCTGATGCGGGCTGCCGACGACCGTGTCAAGGCGATAAACGACGAATTGCACAAGCGCCCTACCACCACAGGCGTACGCTACCGCCTGCTATGGGAGCCGCTATCGGTCGAAGAAGGCGCACCGGCAGGCCTGGAGGACGCCCGCAAGAGCCTGCTAAATACCAGCGCCGACCTCTGGTCGACCGAAGACCGGCGTGCGGTCGGTACCATGCTGCAACAGCAGATCGCCGCCGAACGCGCCTTGGCCGACGCTGACAGCGCAGGTAGAAGTCTTCTCGATCAACTCGCCCACGCGTTGGACTATCGCTATTGGCATCGTTTCCGCATCCAGCGTCAGCAGGATGGTCAATGGCGCAAGCTGTCTGGACCGGCCTCCAGCGGCGAACGCGCGCTAGGCCTGACCGTACCCTTGTTCGCCGCTATTGCCAGTTTCTACGGCCACGGCGGCAGTCCCTTGGCGCCACGCTTGATGCTGCTAGACGAAGCCTTCGCCGGTATCGACGATACCGCTCGGGCACACTGCATGGGACTGGTACGGGAATTTGACCTGGACTTCGTCATCACCAGCGAGCGGGAGTGGGCCTGCTATGCGGAGCTACCTGGCGTGTCGATCTGCCAGTTGCAGCGTCGCGAAGGTATCGAAGCGGTGTTCGTCTCGCGCTGGACCTGGGATGGACGGGCTAAGCGACTCGAGGAAGATCCTGATCGCAGGTTCCCCTTGGCATGAAGACCAGCCCCGACTTACGTCTACAGCGCCTGCTCGGCGGGCCAGAACTGGACGCCCTCCGCCAGCGCTTGCGCCGCCGTTTTGAGCTCGCCGATGCCGAGCAGTCGCTATCCTCGGTTCACTTGAGCAACCTCGCCCCGGTAGAGTACTCGGCTCTTTGCCAACTGACTGGCCGCCCCTCGCGTATAGCGCGCTCGATGACGCTGGACATTGCCGATCTCGATGCACGACTGCGTGCCGCAGGGCTAGCCAACTCGCTACAGGATGCTCTGGAGAGGCTGGATGGCCCTATCGTTGCGAAAGCCAGCCTGCGTAAAACGCTATCGGCACAATGGTCGGCTCTGACAACCTCGGCGTCGGACGAAGGCAGCCCTCTCCTCCGCGCCTGGCTGCAAAACACAGCTACCTCCATGCCCCTGCTCAAGCGTCTTGGACGCGACCCCGCGGGCGCTAATCAGCTACTGGCAGCGACTGATACTGTGCTCCGCCGTCTGCCCGAGGAAGGACTACCTCGCTCGCAACTTGCCGCCGAAACGCTGGGCGATGCCCATGCGCTGGATCCCGGCCGTCCTGTAGCGACCCTGGTACTGTCGGCGTGGCGCCTGCACGAGCGCACAGGCGGCTCTCAAGAAGATGAGGCAACAACCGAGACTGGCGATGGCACCGAAGAGCGTGTGCGGGAGGTTTGGTCGAGGGCGGGAGTTCTCGTCAACGAGCTGGCCCGCCCTGCTCTCTTTCTTAACTTGCCTGCACTGCCAGACACAGCCCGCACCTGGCTGCCTGGCGAGCCCGCCTACCTCTCACTGCGGCAGTTGGTTCGCAAGCCGTATTCCTGGGCAGTAGACGGACGGAATGTGTACGTATGTGAAAACCCGAACATAGTAGCCATCGTCGCCGACCGTCTGGGTGCCGATAGTGCTCCATTAGTCTGCACCGATGGCATGCCCGCCGCTGCGCAGCGATTTCTACTCGACCAATTGGCCGCCGCCGGCGCTCGCCTGCACTACCACGGCGACTATGACTGGCCCGGGATCGGCATCGGCAATCACGTCATGCGCACTTGGCAGGCAATCCCTTGGAGATTCGGGTACAGAGACTACCTCGCGGCGGTGATGGTAGCGCCGACGCGGCCGCGCGATTTGGCCCTCAATGGGGTCGAGGCTCTATGGGACAAAGCGCTGCACACGGCCATGGACACCCAAGGACTCGCAATTCCAGAGGAAGCGGTTGTCAGCACTCTCATAGACGATCTGAGCCATAAGGTGTAACAACCCACGCGCCCGGATGCCGGCTCTTCTAATAATTGTCTGGCGCCTACGCAGCAATCTCCTCTATGGCGCGAAGTAGGCCTACTAGTTTCGAGATCAGCGCGAGAATTTCAGGCGTGCGAATGCCGTGTTGATGCAAAATACTCGAGCGCTATGGTTAGCTCGGCTGAGAACGCACAGCAGGTCAGGTCTAGCGTGCGACTTCCACTAAGGCCAAAACAGCGCATGCCAAAACTGAAGATGTACGCTGCAAAGAACGGCGATGCCTTTCTCGTCCAAGCCTCAAGCACACACATCCTTATCGACGCAGGCTACGCGAGCACTTTCAACGACTACATTCTGGACGACCTCCGGCAGGTGGCCAGCGCCGGTGACGCGCTAGATCTGCTCATCTGCACACACATTGACAAAGACCACATCGGCGGACTTCTCGAGTTTCTCTCTTCGAACGGCCCTCATGGAGCTCGAAGCATCATTGAGGTCAAAGAGGTCTGGCACAACAGCCTCAGATCGCTACCATCAACACCCGGCGCTCCCGACACCTTGTCAGACCGCCAGCTTTTGGAGGCGGTACAGAGGCGAGGATTTCTCCTACCATCGCCCCCGGGGCCAGTGGTCAACCCCATCAGCGCCAAGCAAGGAAGCTCCCTAGCAAAGCTTCTCAAGGAACAAGGCTACCTCTGGAACTCAGGTGATGGCACCACGTGCATGACCAGCGGGCGGCCGACGCATGCCTTGCCAAACGGCGTTCAGATCCAGTTGATCGGGCCGCCGGTGACCAGACTGCAGGAATTGCGCTCTTGGTGGCTTGCGCAGATGCGAAAGCTCTCCTACAGAGGCGGGGCAACTGTCGATGCCCTGGTGGAGGACGCCTACGAGATGCTATGCGCGTCCACTCGCGAACCAATGCCGGCGACGGTCAAGACCATCTCGTCCGGAGGGTCCAAGAGGCTCGCTGAACTGTACGTCCCTGACGTATCACCTACCAATGGCAGCTCCATCGCCGCCGTCATCGTAGCGGAAGGCAAGCGACTGCTCTTCCTCGGCGACGCTTGGGCCCAGGACGTTGCTGCAGAGCTCAAACGGATACACAAGGGCGATGCTCTACAGATGTTCGACGTCATTAAGGTGTCCCATCACGGCAGCATTCACAACACAAGCGTGGATCTCCTGTCGCTCATTGACGCTCCTGTTTTCCTGGTCTCGTCGAATGGGTCGGCGCACAACCACCCAGACTTTGAAGTGCTCGCCGAAATCGTCGACAGGCCTGCGACGTTTGAGCGAACGCTTTACTTCAACTACGAGACCCCTGCATCGACTCGCCTTCGGGCACACGCGTCAAGGTCTGGCGCCAAGTTCAACGTGGAAGTCGTTCAAGACGGCTGGATCCATGTCTAGGGAGACAAACAATGACTGAAGGTGAAGTGCAGCAGGCAACCTGCCAAGTCATAGGTACTAGCGAAGCAGGCACAGGCTGGCTCATTTCGGCCGACCAAATTCTGTCGGCCTACCATTGTCTCGGCGAGGCGGTGCCCCTAGGAACGGACGTTGAGGTCAGCTTCGGCGTCGGCCCGTCTGCCGTCAAGCACAAGGCAAAACTGGAAGTCCTTGACGCGGACCTCGACGTTTGCGTGCTACGGCTTCCAGCATCTACTGACGCCGCCCCCCTGCCACTTGCGGTCTCCGCACCTCGACCAGGCACACGATGGAACGCCTTCGGATACCCTGTTGCCAAGCTGCAGATAGGCCAAGTTCTTGATGGAACGGTACAGCAGGCATTGAGCGAGCTAGCCAATGGCATTGATCTCGACCTGTCGGTAAGCGCAGAGACAACCCTGTCGGACTACCGCGGCATGTCCGGTGCCGCGCTTATGACTGCAGATGGCTGCCAAGGCTTGCTACGCGTCAGCGTCGACAACTCTCTTGGAGCCGTGAGCATGGCCGCTCTGCGCGGCTTCCTTTCCGACAACAACCTCCTCTCAAATGAAGGTGCATCCGAGGATGACACCTCCCCATTTGCCGAGCGCCCCACATTCGACGAGACATTTGAATCAAGCCTCTCCAAGACAGGTCGCGGGTACCTGTTTTTGGACGGTGCCCATGGCATCGGCAAGTCGACCTACTGCAAGAACTTCAGACCGGACTCCAATGACATTGAAGTCCTGGGTGTCTACGCCTTCTCCGAGCGCAGTCGAGGCTCGACAGCAGCCCTCCAAGCGCAACCGGAGGTATTCGTTGATTGGTTGACATCGCTGCTGTCGGTACTGGCCACTGGCCGACCGGCTCGGCTGTCGCAAGCGACCTATGCTCAGCTCGTCCAGACTACGCACCAGACACTCCAATCGTTGGCTCAACACTGCGCAAACGACGGCAAGGTTGGAGTGTTGTTCATAGATGGCGTGAATGAGGCTGCAACCATTGGCGATGACGTCCTGCAGCGCTTCATCGGGCTCTTACCGACAACCATTCCGCAAGGACTGCAAGTCGTGATTGTGGGAGCTGGACTGGATGCCATTGCAGGCAAGCTCGCTCCCATTTTCCAACCCGTGCACCGCCTGACCCTGCCTGTCTTAGATGACAGCATCCAGTACAGCCTCTGCACTTCGACGCTAGACCAGGACAAGGTATCACCGGCGCTGGTCGCCGCCCTTTGTGAGAGGGCGAAGGGCCACCCGCTGTACCTCCGCTATCTCGTCGACATCGTCAATGGTGGGGCCGGTGAGGAAGACCTTGAATCGCTGCCGCCGTTCAGCGGAGCAATCGAGGACTACTACGAGACCATTTGGGCACAGCTTCTGACGGATGCAGATGCTGTCAATCTGCTTGGGATCATTGCACGGCTGCGTTGGGGGATCCCGACCTCTAACCTGCTGGTCATGCTGACACCCCCTGAGTCGGCTGCCTTCGTTCCGACCATTACACGCATCCGGCATCTGCTGACTGCACCAGACACCACCGAGGTCTACCACTCTTCGTTCTCTGACTTCGTGGTTCACAAGACGTCAGCCCAAAGCGTTTGGGTGCAAGGTCGACTCGCCGACTACTGTCAGCTTCCGGATAGCGGGAATTACGGACAACTCAACAGAGTTTTCCACGGCCTTCTTGCTGACAGGACAAGACAGCTGGCCGCAATAGATGGCTGTCAGCAACAATGGGTAGACCAATCTGTTCTGCTTGGAGCTGAGCCAGACGTCCTACTTGGCGACATTGAGGACTCGCTTGAGGCTGCCACTCGCCTGGCAACCGCGACCGAGATTGTTCGTTTGCTGCTTCTTTCTCAGCGACTCAAATTCCGATACGACACGCTCTTTGCGCAGTCGGCAAGTCTCGCTGCAGAAGCGCTCATCGCGCTCGGGAAGACTGACCAGGCGCTGCGCCACATCCTCCGCCATGGGCACCTCATAGTGGAGCACAGTTCGGCATTCTCCATCGTCAGGCTGCTCATCGAAGCTGGTCACCCAAAAGAAGCAATTGAGGTTCTTCAGAAGGTTGATAGCCTCCTCCAGCCAACCCTCACACGCAATGGTGTAAAGATCGGCGAGTTTCTGAACGCGGCAGCTATAAGACTGCAGGGCTGGGTTCTAGCCGACCAGGCTGGAGCCGAACCTCCCACTGCAGATTTTCTTGAGTATGTGGTGGGGCTCGTGACCGCCTCAAGGAACAGAATTTCGCCGCAGAATGCTCAGCGCATCCTCGGAGACCTGGTCGGCAACATGCTTGGTACGAGTTTGTGCATAGTCCATGCCTACAAGCCTATCGCTCAGATTCCCCTGTCTTCTGGCGTACCCAACAAGTTCCAGGTGCTTTCGCTCCTTTCAATACTTGGCCATGCTTACAACCATGCGCAGAGCTACAAGGTTCGACTCCCAAGAGACAAGGTCGGCGTGCTGCTTGAGGACATTAGCAGCAAGCTCGATGCATCCCTAGATGCGGAAGAGAAGCAGTTTGACTTTGTCGACCTGCTGATCGAGACAGGCGCGAGCCCGAGCTTGGTCGAGACCTACGCTGGCGGGTTGGAATGGGAGGCAGGCGGCCTCCCCTTGTTCACACAGCATCGCTCCCTCGCCGACAGCGCTGCTTTTTTTGACGCTTACGGTCGGCTTAGAGCGGAGTACTTTCTGGGGCGAGACGAATACCAACCCGCCCCAGAAGCTCTGCTGGCCTACGACTGGGAGGACAGCCTTGAAACGCTCGCCGCATCGGTTGCCTGGGTAGACGCAAAGGCACGTCACGCCAGTGCATCCAGCAATGACGCGGCACTTGCAGATGCGCGTACGTATCTGAAAGAGGACCTGCTCCCCTGTCTGCAGCTTAACCTCGCTTCACGCATTTCCTGGCAGGGGACGTACTTCATCCCCGAGAATATCGTGCCGCTTCTCTACGGCTACCTGGCGAACCTTTACCTCGACTGCATGCCAGAAGCGCTTACAGACCTTCTTGCCATCCTTGAGGACTCCTTCGACGGGCAACTCGGCCTATACAACGAAGGCTTCCGACACGTAATGCAGGCTGTTGTGCCGAGGCTCGTCAACACAGAAGTATCGGAAGATGTCGCCGATAGGGTGTTCGACCTATTGATCCGTTGGAGGAACTACGTCCGGGACAACGTGGAGAACAGGCATGAGCTTGTTCCCGAACTCTTGTCCATAGTTCCACTACTTGCCCGGATGAAATCGGAAGAAGAAGCCCTTCAAACGTACCAGACTGTCCTCGCAGTTTCGATGGGCCCCAGTTGGTACAAAGAAGACCAGTTCGCCATCATGTCTAAGACGCTTGAGGTACTTCCGGCCACAGCGGAGATCGCCCCCGCGGCGCTTGCGCAAATTGCTGCATACCTAGAGCACGCTAGTGGGGAGATGACGTTCCAGCGGTATGTCCGTTCGGAAAAGGCAACCTTCATAGGCGAGCTGAGCCGACGCGGCATGTACTCGGACGCCGTTCGCTACTTCCAGCACCAGGCCTGCGGCAGCATTGACGAGATGCGCGCACAGGCGTCGCACGGTGGCCTAGACCGCGTCGCACCGCTCGTGGGCATGCGTTTCCCGGGGGGAGCTTTGGATGAGCAAGCCTCCCTAGTGAGTCTGCTTGAGCATATTGGCACCGCCGCAAACTGGCGGGTTCGCTGGGCGCTTTTAGAGGTTTACCTGCATGGAGACGAGCGATATCTCAGGGACTGGGGGCGGGCCTATGCAAAGCTTATTCAGGAAATTGCACCTAGCTCCGTCGACTTGGAGTGGGCCGTCAAACGAATCAGCAGCATCGCGCAAGCGATGAACGACGAACGAGCGTGGATGCTTCTTAGCTGCTTGAATGAGGCGTTGCCAGATACCACACGTGATAGCTTCTCGGCGTTGTTCGAGCGCTATCGCGATGCCTTCGAACCGGATGACCTCGAATCATTGAGCCGCAGGTCCGGAATACCAATGGGGCCAAGTCCAGCCAAGGCCCAAGCGGCCGCTGAGCCCAAGACGGAAGCCACCGCAAGCCCAACAGAAGAGGAGAGCCTGGAGGACCGCGTGGTGATGCGAGGCACCTTTGGCACGAGAGTTTCAGTGCGAGCGGCTGAGCAGTCTATGGAAGAGGCACGCAAGCACCTGAAGCGCCGGAACACGTCGGCGGCAGTCGAGCATGCAATGTCAGCTCTGAGGGCGGTGCAAGACGGTGGCTGGTCGATTTGGTCAAAGGGTCACCCCGCCAGGATGGCGGATCTCCTCATCCAAGATAACGTCCGCTCTGCAGATGAACTGGCACGCCTCTACGGGCCATTAGCCCTACGTGAACAGCACGCCCAGAGTTGGTCGGTAGCCTACCAGCTCATGGAACTTGTCGGCCCGAATCTCGACGCCACCCAGCGGACACAGCTGCTTTCAGTGGCGACCGACCATGTCCGCGAGTTGGTCGGTGCTGCGCCTTCGGACGCATTCGCTTACATCGGTGCGAAAACGTCTGCAACGGCGTCAGACGCCCTCTTGGAACTCCTTCTTTGGGCACTTGATCATCCAAGCTGGGAGCGACGAGACTCAGCCGCAGCAATGGTGCTCTGGCTCCTGCGAAGCGATGACATATGGATGGAGAAAGTAGCCCCCCTCGCCTTCTCCATGGAGAGCGGCAACCGCGCTGATATTGCAGCGGCAGCCTTGGACGTCCTTTCGCGTGAGAGCGCAGCAACCCTATGGGAGCGCGTCCTTCGCTTCATCGATATTAACAAAGTAACGAAGGGGTGCGCGCATGCAAGCAGATATGTAACGCTTATACGGATTGCTAACCGCGCCAGCTCCAAAGGCATTGCTTCGGCCACCGACGCAGTCAAGACTCTTCGGGCCAAGACACTGAGAAGTGAGAGCCCAATCGTCCAGCCGGAAGACACCTTGCATGCTGCCCATGTCCATTCAAGTCTGGCTGCGGCTTGGAGAGAGCTGCAGAGTTTTGGGGTTTTAGACGAGGCAGCTCTGATTAGGATCGTATCGGTTCTAAGAGAGTTGTGCGGACAACACTCCTTCGATGACGCTCAGCAACTGGAGTCCTTGGCCGCAGCAAGATTCAAAGCGAATGCAAATTTCATCCCGGATCGTTGGGCTGCGAGGCTTCGGTTTGCACTCAATATCGCGCTCTTCGGACCTGCGTCGATCGAGCAGTTGGTCAAGATTGAAGCTGTGCTGCGCATGCACAACCCAGAATCCCTCATCGAACCGCCAGATGGACGGCAGCTCATCGCTAGCCTGATCGAAACCATTGCCTCAGGAGATTTCGCCCGTTTCCTCCCTTCGGCTGCTGATTTAGTGTTCTTGGACGTCCAAGGCTACCTCGAACACAGACGACAGATAGTTAGGGTAGACCTTACGTCGCATCTGCTATCGCCCGGGCAGCGGGATCCCCATCCAGTAGAGCTGGGTACCTTCAGGCCGACCGAGCTGCCGCGACCGCTCCCACGCGATCAAGTCGCGGTTTGCAGTCGTGTGAAGCCGGGACTGGCGCACTTCGGATCTCTCACACCTTCTATCGCCAACCCACAGTTCCATGAGCTCCTGCACGCCCCCACTTCTGCAACAGTCAGATATCACTGGAGAGATGGGAGCACCGTCCGAACGCCAGGGGCGAGCCGCCCTCACGAGATCTCGATGCTTGCCATCCAACGCGAAGCGCTGACACTACCTCCAGGCTGGCGCCTGCAATGGATACTGAGAGTCAATGGAAGTATCCACGCAAAGATTAATAAGGCGCACTAACCATGCTTCCAAAACTGACGACCATGCAGCAACCGATGACTCGGGGTGAATTCGAAGAACGCATCTATCTCACCTTTGAGCAGATCGAAACAGGACAACTGCACCCCTCTGGCCTAGACGGCTTGCTGGACGTGCGACACCTGCCGAACGGTCGTATCGACATGCTCAGCGTGAACGAAATGGTCCGCCTGAACGCAAACATGAGCCATCGGATGATTGCCACCGACATGGGCGAGATGCTCAGACAGATGGCTAGTAAGGAGGAGGCCTGCAAAGGGGGAGAAGATGACGAAATATTCGAAGACAAGTCGTAGCCCGCAGGCCCATGAGGTCGGTGATGCCGCTAGCTGATGAGAAGCGCCTGATCACGCCAATTAGCCAACGGCAGTTTGAGCTGTATGCGTTGTCGCTCGAACGCGGGCCCAATTTCGAGCCAGCACGTATCTTCAGAGCCTATCAGGCAGAGCGCAGCAGCACGAGCGGCTGTATCCTACTCGACCCGGAGCTCGGAGTCTTCACCACCTTGGCACTGCGCCGACGCGTCGATCATCGCTGGACCGTCATTAATGAAAGCGGCCCATACCCTACCCCCCAATCCGCGCTAAGCAGTCTCAGCATTAGCATGCGTGCCGGTGCCCCACCAGAACCCTTACCGCCAGGCTCCAAGCGCCGCCCTCTATTGATAAAACCTGGGCCGCGAGGGACATCCCCGGAGTTCGAGTTGCTGACGAGCACAAACAGCCATCTACCGGCGCTGATGGCGATAGGCGAATGTTATCTCGCGCTTCCTAACCCTGACGCCAACTTTGTTCCTGATTTTCAGACCAACAACTTCTCCTCTCGGCTCTTCGAACTCTACCTTCTCGCCTGCTTGCGCGAACAAGGTGTGAACGTCCTACAAGACTACGTCTCGCCAGACTTCCTAATCGAGAAAGACAGTATCGAGTGCTGGATCGAGGCGGTAACAGCAAACTCCGAGACTCCACGAGCCGGCGGGATAGGCGAATGGGTACAGGCACCGGAGGATCGTAACGAACGTCTGACCGGAGATCCTGCCGAACGCTTCGCCAAGACGCTGCGGGGAAAGCTCCAACGCAACTATCATGAGCTGGAGTATGTGAAGGGCCGACCATTTGCCCTCGCGCTGGCGGATTTCCACCAATCCGGCTCGATGGTCTGGAGCCGAGAGGCGCTGCCCACCTATCTCTATGGGCTACGCGCCGATATCGAAGGAGAAGGAGCACAACGCAGGGCAGTCGGGACGCCGATAGCCAACCTCTCGGGCAAGCATGGCATCCCTGCAGGGCTCTTCCGTGATCCAGACTTCGCCCATCTTTCCGCCGTAATCTTCAGCAACGCAGCGACGCTCGCCAAGTTCAACCGCATGGGCTTTCTTGCAGGATGGCGACCTCCCGGCCTGACAATGATCCGACGCGGCATCCTCTTCGATCGAACCCCCGGCGCGTTGGAGCCAGTCCCGTTCGAGCTGTCGGTCGACAGTCCTGAATATGAGGCGCTCTGGCCATGGGGCGAAGCATGGTGCCAGGAGCTAGAAGTGTTTCACAATCCACTAGCTACCAACCCCCTATCGCTCCAACTACTTCCAGGCGCCACTCACTGGTTCGAGCGTCACGGTCACATCGAATGCAGCACAATCTGGAAAAACACGGTTCTCTCCTCAGTAACCATACTTCACACAGCCCCCGGACGGAGCTAGCAAGGCATAAGGAAGTTCGTCCTGCTAGCAGTTGATCCCAGAACTGTTCTCTGACCAGAGGAATATCGCCAACTATGGCAACCACAGCATCCGACAAAACAATTATCCTTAATCTTCTGCGTGGAGCCGTACCGGAACGTGCTGATGAGATCAGTGGCCTCTGGAGGAAGTATGGACACAGCGTGGAGATTGCAAAGGATGCGAAGGGCGTGACGATGAACGCCAACTCTAAACGCATCAAGTTCAACATCAAGACGATCGAGATTTATTGGCTACTCGGCTTTAGCGCATGGCGTGCAATCGAAGTTTACTCACCGGCCGTGGTCGTAGCGACAATGACTGGGGCATCGCTTGATGACGCACTTAATATGGACGAAGAACGAGGGCAATTCGAATTCGACTATAAACAGCGCATCGCCAGCGTCCATTCCCTTATCGCGGCCGAGCAACCAGCTGATATTTCTTGGCCAGCGGACATACCCAAACCGATTGATATTCGCGACGACCTTGAAGACGTCCAGCATAAAGCTGCTTTCGATCTGGTAGGACTCGCGCTCGCATTTTCGATTCTTCACGAGTTCCAACATGTCATGTTTTGCGCCGACAAGAACGCACCTTCACTACGACCTGAAGAGGAAATCGCATGTGACACCTGGGCCCGTGACTTCATGATGAGTGGTCTCGCTGATTATGCAGAAAAGCACGGACACAGCTTCACCGAAGTTCAATGGAAGAGAGCAGCCGGAATAACCCTGGCAGCAGTGATCATCCATGCGATAACACCAGGACATGTACGTTGGGGAGATCAAGAATACCCGCCAATTGCCGAACGATTATCGGCGATGATTCGTGGTTACAACCTCCCAAACCCCTCATCTTTCTGGATGTTCACCGCTTGCATGCTAATTGCACTCCTGCGACAGGAAAATAGACCATTAGACATAGTGGCGAAGTCCAACCGAGAAATGGTCGAAGAACTGCTAATCAGGCTTTGTTGAAAGCCACAAGGAACGCGTTATGCCGGTCTACTTTATTGGCGAAAGTGAAAGTAAATGCTGCCCAATCAAAATCGGGGTGGCAAAGAACATAGACGCGCGCAAACGCAACCTCCAGACCGGAAATCCTCTAGAGTTACGACTGCTCGGCTGGATAGAAGCAGACAACGCCTTTCAGCTTGAGCGACATCTGCACCAGCATTTTGGATCTACACGTGTGCGCGGGGAGTGGTTCAACATTGAACCAGCCGACATATTGCCCATTCTCATGCGCGCAGGTCTCGATGGGTTTGTAGCCAAGAACGCCGACGCCTTCCAGGTCGTGGGCTATGACCGCGATGCAGTTCCCGAATATCTAGGTGTCTGGGAATGGGGCGACTTTGAGCTCTACGAATGTTGCCCGTTCTGCGGATGCCTATGTGGTATGCACTTCCAGGAAGCATCGCAGATGTACCACTGTTTGAACTGTGACGCGCTGATCGACTTCTCCGAACTCAATCCGCATGAAGACGGGATGGAAGGCTAAATATGGACGATAACAACTTTAGTAGAAGTGAGCTATGGCTGGAAGCGCACGCTCCTGGTTTTCGAAATCTCACCGATCTAGACCGCCATGCAATTTACGACTTCGCCTTTCTCTGGAGCCTCTTCGAAGCACAAATCATGGGCAACTTCGCTCGTGCCGATCGTATCCGGGAGCGAGTCGACTCTTGGGCGGCGAGCGGCACGCTTGATGCTAATCTCTACGACACGGAACTTGCCTACTTTCGAAACCGTTACTTCACCGATGGCGCTATGACCCATCATTTCCCCTATCTCTACCTCCGGCCGCCGGATCATCCCGACCTCGTTCATGCCGTCATCACTGGCGCGAACAACGACCCCCGCGACCGAACTCTTTGCTTGCTAATGATCGTTTGGCGCCTGCGCAACAACCTTTTTCATGGCGAAAAATGGGCATACGAGCTTCACGACCAGCGAGAGAACTTCATGCATGCAAACAGCATCTTGATGCGAGTTCTTGAGTGCCACGGACAGCTCAACTAGCAGCGAAAACTACATCTGGCCCACAGGAGTTATCAGCACACATACGCACAAAGACATCCAAATCCAACAAGCAGGAAGCCACTAGGAAAATCAATCAGGAGGAAGCATGCGAATCGAGAGAGTTAGGGTCGAGGGATTTCGACTCCTCCAGGATGTTGAAATCATACTGGAAGGCAATTCCACAGTCATCGTAGGGCGCAATAACAGCGGAAAAACATCGTTCACCGAAATTTTTGATCGTTTCACCGGGGAGACCGGAGCGCGATTTCGCCTGGAAGACTTTTCGCCTCTCCAGCGCGAGCGCTTCTTCAACGCAAAGAAGCTGAGAGAAAAAGCGGCAAAGCCAGAAGACGTACTCGCGGCACTCCCGACGATATCTCTTACACTAACCATCCGATACGACAGCACCGCCCCGAGTTTGGGGCCTCTCTCGCCTTTCGTCATTGACTTGGACGTCGACTCCACCACGGCCATTGTGCGCGTCGAGTACCAAGCGACGCTGGCAACCCTCCACACTCTGCTCGATGTCCCCCCCACGCCAGAAGGAGTCGAGCCCAAAAACCACTTCTTCCGCTCATTACGCGACACGTTGGCCAAGGCATATGCCATCCATGTGTTTGCCATAGACCCCACGGACGATACCAATCGGCGTGACTTTGAGGGCACCGCTACGCTAGCGGCTTTACTACAGTGCAACTTCGTTCGTGCTCAGAGAACTCTCGACCATGCGAAGCATGGCGACGCCGATGTCATTGGCAAATTGCTCAGTGCGCTATTCAAGACTGCTTCCACACCAACTGCTGCGGCCGTAGATCAGGATCTGGCGGCGAAGTTGAAGGCATCTGTCGAAGATATCGAACGCGGCATTCAAGGTAACTTCGATGAGATGCTGAAGAAGCTGCTGCCTGCCATGGAAGTACTGGGTTTTCCTAGCCTCAATGATACCGAGCTTCGGCCCGAGACCTCGTTGAATGTTGAGGCCCTTCTGTCGGACCACACAAAGGTGGTCTACACCGGCACAGACGGGGTACATCTACCGGAAGGCTACAACGGCCTCGGCACTCGCAATCTGATCTACATGCTGTTGCAGCTCGAGAGCTATCACAAGGCCTACCGAGCCAAGGCAAACCGCCCAGCCACACATCTAATCTTCGTCGAAGAACCTGAGGCTCATTTGCATCCGCAGATGCAAGAAGTTTTCATCAGTCAACTGAATGCCGCCATTAGAAAACTGTCGGCGAGCTACCCCGAAGAGGCTGCGTGGAACGTTCAGTTTGTCATCACGACGCATTCTCCGCATGTTGCAAATGCCGCATCGTTTGAAGCTGTACGGTATTTCTTAAATGAGTCACCGAGCCAGGCAAATGCTCGTCAGACCAAGGTTAAAGATTTCAAGAAGGGCATGAGCAGTATCTCTCCCGACGACCAGAACTTCTTGCACCAGTACATGACGTTGACCAAGTGCGATCTGTACTTTGCGGACAAGGCCATTATGGTCGAGGGGACGACGGAGCGGCTGCTGATGCCTCGGCTGTGCGAATTGGTTGATAGGTCGCTCGACGACAAGCACAAGCTGGCCAGACAGTACGTGACCTGCGTCGAGGTCGGCGGAGCCTATGCGCACATCTTCTATCCACTCCTCGACTTTCTCGAACTCAAGACCTTGGTCGTCACCGACCTGGATTCAACCAAACCGGTGGAAAAGCAGAACAAGAAAGGAAAAACGATTACGACCTGGGACAAGTGCCCTGTGGCTGAAGGCGAGCGGACGTCGAACGCGGCTATCAAAGAATGGTTTCGCCCCGAAGATACCGAGGGAAAGGATGACTGGCAAATCACTCCTGCCGAGCTTGTTGCCAAGACTGCCGAAGAGAAGCAAAGCGGTTACCGTCGCATTGCCTATCAGATTGCAGAGAAGCCTGGTACGAACGTATGCGCCCGCAGCTATGAAGACGCGCTCGTCCTAGCAAACCCGGACCGATTTGAGTGGCCAAAGGAACAGGACGAGGCCACTGAAGCGTGGGAGATCGCCCAGGGGCTCGCGAAAGCGGATACGGCCTTGCGGTTCGCCATTCGCGAGAAAGAATGGGTGGTACCCCGCTATATCCAGGAAGGCCTGGCATGGCTTTCCGAACCCCCTCCTCCACCCGCACAGAACGTGGAAGCGCCAGTTAAGGAGGAGGCAGTATGACTAAACCTGACGAGAATCCCGCACTCATCGCTGCACAAGAGGCTCAAAGAAAGATCAATGAGGCCCTTGATGCGGGTCACAGCTTTCGCCTTGAAGCTGGCGCCGGCGCAGGCAAGACGTATTCCTTGGTCGCCGCGCTGAAGCGATTGATTGCGGAGCGAGGCCCAGCCTTAGTTCGAGCGGGGCAAAAGGTAGCCTGCATCACCTACACCGAAGTTGCCCGTAATGAGATTGCCCAAGAGATTGAGGATCATCCCGCCATTCTGGTCAATACCATCCACGGCTTCTCGTGGGCATTCCTACGCCAGTTTCAGAAGGCGCTACGTGACCTCGTGGGGGAAATGGAGGATAGGAAAGAGAAAGTCGAACAAGGCGGCGGTATCGGCTCAAAGCCCGTGGATTACGACCTGGGATTCTTCGGCGTCGACATGGACAGAGTCACGCTGAGTCACGACGACATCCCAGAGATGATGGCCAACCTGCTGCAGAAGGAAAAATTTCGACGAATCTTGACCCAGCAGTTCCCAGTGATTTTTATCGACGAGTATCAAGATACCCATCGCCAATTCATGGAGGCGATTACCGAGCACTTCTTAAAGCCCGCCACCGGGCCCCTCGTTGGTCTATTTGGAGATCACTGGCAAACCATTTATCGAAGTGAATACGAGCTCGCGGAGTATCCGATCAAAGAAATTGCCAAAGGCTCCAACTTTCGGTCGGTTCCCGCTGTCGTAGATGTGCTGAATAAGCTGCGCCCTGAACTACACCAAGCCGTGCATGACCCCGAGGCAAAGGGCGAGGCGCGCTTCTTTCACACCAACGCTTACAAGGGTCAACGGACAAATGACAGGCATTCCAAAGAGGATCTGCCACCTGATCTGGCCCGATGCACTCGGGAAGATTTGATGCAACGGCTGCAAGCCGAGGGCTGGGACCTGAGCAGGACGAAGGTACTGATGCTTACCCACAACGTCCTAGCCGCTGAACAGGGCTATCCCAACCTCGCTGAGGTATTCAGCGGCCGTAACGATCTGTTCGCAAAAAAGGAAGACCCGGCGATCAAGTTCTTTGCAGAAGTCGTTGAACCCATATGTGCAGCCTACGGCGCATCTCGCTACGGCGATATGTTCAGGGCATACGGCTCCGGTCCTGCGATAACCAAACATGAAGACAAAGCCAGTTGGCGTCGCGACATGGATGCCCTCCAAAAGCTGCGTGCAGAAGGCACGATCGGACAGGTCATTGACCACCTGAAAGTGACAAGACGCCCATCGCCACCAGACCGCGTATTGCGGCGCGACGAAGAACTCATAGCACTAAACGGCGACCCAATACCTGAGGATGCATCCGCACTTATGCGGTACAGCAAGCTTCGGGACATTCGTTACGGAGAGGTCGTTGAGGTGGTCAAATTCATCGAAAAGCAGACCTCCTTTGCCACGCAACATAGCGTCAAGGGCGCCGAGTTTGAGAACGTTCTTGTAGTGCTGGGAGGCGGCTGGAACCACTATAACTGGCCACAACTACTCGAGCTAATTGAGACAAATGCGCTGAATGCAAAGAACACGAAGGGCTTCTATCGTGCTCGTAATCTCTTTTATGTATCCATCTCCCGACCTATGACGCGACTCGCCGTGCTGGCCACACAGACCATGCCGGATACAGCTCTCGCAGCGGTGAATCGTCTTTTTGGAGGCGACAACGTAGAGGAACTTGCTATCTTGACCTGAGGCTGTGTGACAGCCCCCCCAATGGTTCCGCCCAGCCAGCGGGGAGAGTAACCTGCCGCAGAGGACAGCACGATCATCAGTCCGCGTGGGACTCTCGGCTGATCGGAACAGCTCCTGTTTGCGCGGTGGTCTTGCGCGTAGCGACTCCGCGGCGAAACCCTCGATCTCCTGCCATGAACGCCTCCAGCATGTGCGGAATCAGTATCATAGCGTCAACCCTCTCACCATAGGCCTCTGCATGTAGCGCCGCGTAACGGTCTAGGTCAGCCTTCAGGCTGGCCGGGCAAGCGAAAGTCAGCTTGACGCTCTCGGTCTTGGGCAGCGGCCCAAGGCGCAATTTGCGTGTTGTGCTCATCGGAAAGCTCCTCGATTGAAGAACAGCGGCTGGTAAAGACGAAGCACTAGGTCCCGGTTGACGATGATCCGCACCGGCAGGCCCGGACGTTCGGTCAAGGTGGGCTGGATGTTCATGTTGCGCCGGGTCATCTCCTGGCCGACCTGGTTCACGCTGTCCTGCAGGCCATCACGACCAGCGATGATGATGCGATCACCATCCTGGCGGTTTTCCGGCGCGGCCAGCTCGGCGCCGATGCCCAGCAGCGTCGTCAGCGCCGCGCCGGCGAAGACGCGATCCCAATGCCAGTCGACTCCGTCCTCCAGGCCGGCATAACCGGCCGGATCAGTGCCCACGAGGTTGTCGAGCGTTAGTGAGGACGTGTCTGGCAGGATGATGCGATTCCACACCACCTGCACACGGCTCTGCCCATAACTAACCTGGCTGTTGTACCGACCGAGGATGCGCGAGCCCTGCGGGATCAGCAGGTGCTTGCCGGTCGCTGTGTCGTAGACCGGCTCCGTCACCGTGCCGATCACGTCACCCGGAAGATCCGACTTGATGCCCGTGACCAGCGCACCAGCGATCACCGTGCCGGCCATGACTTGGTACGGCGACGCCGGCAGCTGCAGGTTCCCAGAATTGCGGGTTTCCGTAGTGCCTGCGTGAAGGAATGCCTCTTTCTGCTCCTGTCGGTTCTGCACAGCTGTTGGATCAGCGGGTTGCGCTGCGGTCGACGCCGGACCGGAGGCCAGCGGATCGAAGCCCGCCAGTGTTGCTCCATCTGCGACAGGTTGTGCAGGTACAGCCATGGCTGGGCGCTCGCCACCCGTGCGAAAAAACACCGACGAGGCTGCTGCCTCCTCCGCTTCTTTCAGCCGCGCCAGCCGCTCAGCCTCGGCGGGATCGTGTCCGGGTGTCGTGTAGCTGGGTGCCGCAGGTCGCTGCGACTGCACGATGGCGGGGCCAAGGTCGCCCGGTAGCGGCGGCCCCAGTTCGGGCGGAGGCGGTGGTAGCTTGGAATAGTCCGAGGGCAGTCTGTCGAGCCCTTCGGGGCGCGAAACCCGGTCGACGTTGTACAGCTCGGCCGGATCGTTCCCGCCCCGCGACTTCGGTGGTTGCAAGGACCAAATGGTTGCCCCCAGCACAGCAGCGGAGAGCCCACCTGCAAGCAGCGCCAGGGTACGCCGGTTCAACCGCGTGACCGGGCGTGGCTGAGCACGGAGCGCGACTGTTTCGGGCGGGACCTTGCCGGCCGGCGGAGCGGCTAGGTCGGGGGTATCGTCCTGGCTCATGCTCAGTTCCCCCGCGCCACGCCATCCGTGCGCTCGATGCGCACCACGTCGCCCTTGTCGCCGCCCAGGCGCAGCTCCGCCGCGCCAAACAGCCGATCCACGATGTAGTACGGCGAGCGGAAACGGTAGTTGACCAGTTGCCCATCGCCTTGCGGGCCGATGACAAATAGCGGTGGTAGTTCGCCCTGGGCGATGCCTGCGGGAAACTGGATATAGACCTTCTCGCCATCATCGAAAGCACGCAATGGCTGCCACGGCGGTCTGCTGCCGCTGATCGCGTAACGGAAGCGGATTTTCTCCAGCGAGAGACCAGTATTGATCGGTGCGGTCGCCTGTGCAGCCTGCGCCTGGCGCTGCAGGGCCAGCATCCGGTCCTTCGGGTAGTCCCAGGACACCGAGGCCATCCAGGCCCTCTCGGTCGAAGTCAGCTCGATCAGGTAGGTACGCCGGCTGGTGGTGATGACCAGATTGGTCTTCAGATCCGAGCGGATCGGCTTGACCAGCACGTTGACGCGCAGCGCCTCGCCGGCGCCGCTGGAGGTGTCACCGACGATCCAACGCACCGTGTCGCCAGCTGCGACCGTCACCAGCTCCTCACCGGCCTGCAGCGTGATCACCGTCACCCGTCCCGGCGCGGCATAGACCTGGTACAGCGCGCCGTCGCTATAGGGCCAGACCTGGATCGCATTGACGTAGCCCTCTCGGGTGGGCGCCACCCTCGCCTCCTGATTCGCGCGTGACACCCTTACCTTCTCGTCGGCCGGTTCCGGGGCAGGACCGGCCTCGTCCGGCAATGGCTTCATCTGCCCTGGCATCGGTAGCACCTTCGGCACCGCCACCACTTCCACCGGTTTCGGCGGCTCGGGCAACAGCTGCGCCTGCACCGGCTCGTCGAGCGAGATGCGCGGAGGCGGCTTGCCCTGGCTGGAGCAGCCGGCCAAGGCCAGCAGGACCAGGGGGAGCGCTGATTTACGCAAGAACAGGTTCATGGCTTGGCTCCTTCAGAGGCATCAAGCTCGCGGCTCCACGACAGCCCATTGACGTAGATACCCAAGGGGTTCTTGCGCAGTCGCTGCTCGGTGCGCGGGGTTTGCAGGACAATAGAGATCACCGCGTTCCAACGCTCGGTTCCAGCAGGCGCGCCGTTGACGAAGCGCCGCTCCGTCCAACGCACGTTGAAGGAGGCGTCGCTGGCCCGCACGACGCTACTGACCTGCACCGTCACCGACTCCTTGCCCACGCGGACGAATGGATCGTTGGTGCGCGCATAGTCGTTGAGCGCCGCCGCGCCCCGGTCGGTGGTGTAGTCGTATGCGTCGAGCCAGTTCTGTCGCACCACGATCGGATCGATGGACAACGAACGCACTAGCGTGACGAAGCGCGCCAGGTGGTAGGCGACCTGTGCATCGGCCGGCCGATAGGGTGTGGTGGCCTCGCCGACCGCGCGCACTTGGCCGGACCTATCCACCTCAACCACGTAGGGAGTAACGATGGACTGCGCCGAACGCCAGACCAGTCCACCCGCCATCAGCAGGGCGAGCACCAGGCAGCCGAAGGCCATCAGGCGCCAGTTCTTCGCCTGCACACGGGCCGAGCCGATACGCTCGTCCCACGCCTGGGCAGCGGCCTGGTAAGGGGTAGCGGGTTGCGGTGTCTCGGCGTAGCGCACCCGCGGTCGTCTGAAGCGCATGGTCCATCCTCCCTATGCGTCCGAATCCCGCAGGTTCGGGCCACTGCCCGACCCGCCGCTGTCACCGCCACGCAGCGTGTGCGCGACAGTGGTGGCGGCATGGCTGATCTGCTGGCGGCGCTGCAAACGCCTGGCCCAGGCGGGTTGCGCCTTGGCATCGGTGGCAACCTGGGTCGTGTTGCTCACGGCGGCCGCACCGCCACCAGATGACGCTCCGCCTCCAGCAGCAAACCGATCCTTGAGCGAGCGCATTCCGGCCGCCAGCTTCGCTCCCGGCGCCATGCGAGCTCCGGCGGCGACTGCGGTACCAAAACCAGTTGCCGCGGCGCCCACGGCGACGGCCATACCAGCCGTGCCAAGCGCAGCACCAGCCATTGCCCCTGCCCCCAACTGAGGGCCTCCGGAAATCAGCCCGGTGGCGATGCCCGGGCCGAAGATGCCCAGGGCGAGCAACGCCAGCGAGGCCAGCATGACGACCAGCGCATGGTCGATGGAGGGCTCGTCGGGGTGCACCTGGAACTCGGCGAATAACCCGGTACCAATGCCGACGATCACTGCCAGCACCAGTACCTTGACGCCGGAGGACACCACGTTGCCCAGCACCTTCTCGGCGAGGAACGCGGTCTTGTTCCACAGCGCAAACGGCACCAGCACGAACCCCGCCAGCGCGGTGAGCTTGAACTCGATCAGGGTGATGAACAGCTGAATCGCCAGCACGAAGAAGCAGACGATGACCACCAGGTAGGCCAGGAACAGGATGACGATGGGATCGAGGTTGACGAATACTTCGGGGAAGCCCGTCAGTTCACCAATCTGCTCCAGAATCGGCGCGCCCGCGTCGATGCCGGTTTTCGCCAGGCGCCCCGGTTGCAGGAAGGTCTCCATTCTGAGCGTGCCGGTCGCCGCGAGGCCCAGCCCGGCAAAGGAACGAAAGACGATGCCGGCCAGCCAGTTGAAGTTGCCGATGATGTAGGCAAAGGCACCGACGTAGAGCACCTTACGGATCAACTTCGCCATCACGTCCTCGCCCTGGCCGGTGGCGTGACCGAGCGACCAGTAGAGCCCGGCGATCGTCATGTCGATGGCTATCAGTGTGGCGGTCAGGTAGGCAACCTCGCCTTGCAGCAGCCCGAAGCCCGAGTCGATGTAGCGCGAGAACGTATCAAGGAAGCGGTCGATAACCGTCACGTCATTCATGGCGAAACCTCCATCAATACCCGTAGAACTGCACCGCGTGCGGCGTATACGGCGTACCCTCGCCCAGGAAACGGCGGCGCACCTCCCGAGCCCGCTGGCTGGCCGCGGCCTGCCGCGCCAGCTCCAGGGAGGCGGCCCGATCCTGGGTGAGCTGGAGCTGCTGCGCCTGGATGGACTGCTTGGCCTGCAGGGCCAGCAGCTGGTTGGTCGCCTGCATGGCCTGCAGTGCACCGGTGGCCGACTGGCTCTGGCCGACCAGGTCTGCCAGCGCGCTTTCGTCCTCGCCCAGGTTGTGTGACACCTGCGACTGCATGCGCAGCGCGGTGTGCAGGCCATTGATGGCGTGTTCCCAGCGCTCTCGGGCATCCCGGTACATCTGGTCGCCGCTGACGGTAGCGGCATACTCGTCCGGGTACAGCCGGGCAAACTCGCTGTCGAGGCTTTGCACGTCGTAGGCAAGGCCCTGCGCTTCTGCGATCAGTTGCTCGCTCCTGGCCAGGGACGCGCGCAACCGGCTAACAACGTTGAAATCGAGGTTGGCCAGGTTGCGCCCCTGGTTGCTGAGCATCTGCGCCTCGTTCTGCAATTGCTGCACCTGGTTGTTGACCTGCTCCAGGGTACGAACCGCCGTCAGCGTGTTCTGCACCAGGTTGGTAGGATCGATCACGGTGAGTGCCGACACGGGCTGAATGGCCAACAACGAGACCGACAGTACGACGGCGAGAGACGTGAAAAGCGCGCGGGCTTTCATGGCGAAGTTTCCAGGGTTTGGGCGGCAAGAGAGGGGACGACGGATGGCGCGGACGACAACAACTCGGCCGCCCAATCGAGGCCGCGATGGCGCAGCCAGGCGGCGGCGAAGCCTGGCACCCCGGTATCGCGAAGCACGTTGTCCATGGCTCGTTGGTCCTGGGGCCTTGAGGCACCAGCGAACGCGAGCGCGACAGCCCCCAGGTCGAGGTCGAACAGTCGATTGCCCGCACGGGACTGGTAGTAGTAATCACGCTTGGGCTGCGCGGTAGCGACGATCTCGATCTGCCGCGCATTGAGGCCGAAGCCCTCGTAGATCGTGCGGATCTGTGGCTCCGTCGCCTGCGGGTTGGGTAGGAAGATGCGGCTGGCGCAGCTTTCGATAATCGCCGGGGCGATGCTGGAATCCTTGATGTCGGCGAGCGACTGCGTGGCGAAGATCACGCTGACATTCTTCTTGCGCAGCGTCTTGAGCCATTGACGAATGCGCGCGGCGAACACCGGGTCGTCGAGGAATAGCCAGGACTCGTCGAGGATCAACAGCGTCGGCGCGCCATCGAAGCGCTCCTCCAGGCGCGCGAACAGATAGCCCAGCACGGCCAGCACCGCCGCCTTGCTGTGCATCAGTTCCTCCATCTCGAAGCACTGCACATCGGCCATGCCCAGATAGTCCAGATCGGCATCGAGCAGCTTGCCGTGCGCGCCACCGAGCACATAGGGCGCCAGCGCCTGGCGAAGCGCATTCGACTGCAACAGCACTGACAGGCCGGTGAGCGTGCGCTGTTCGACTGGAGCCCCCGCGAGGCTGCCGAGCGCCGACCAGATAGCTGCCTTTTCATCGGGGCCGACGGCTACACCCTCCTGCAGCAGACGCCCTTCGACCCACTCGGCCGCCCAGGTGCGACTGCCCTCCTCGTCGATGCGTGCGAACGGTTGAAAGGCAATCGCTCCATCGGCGCCCAGGTCATAGTGCTCGCCACCCAGCCCCAGCACGGTTGCGCGCATCGAGCGGCCCATGTCGAAGGCGAAGATGCGCGAACCTGGGTACCGGCGGAACTGCAGCGCCAGCGTGGCGAGCAGGACCGACTTTCCCATGCCCGTAGGACCGACAACCAGCGTGTGCCCCACGTCGCCGACATGTGTCACCAGTCGGAACGGCGTCGCGCCCTCGGTGCGGGTGACGATCAGTGGCGGCCCGTCGAGATGGTTGTTACGTTCCGGCCCGGCCCAGACCGCCGACAGCGGCATCAGGTGCGCCAGGTTCAGCGTCGAGACGATGGGCTGGCGCACATTGGCGTAGGCGTTACCCGGAATGGATGACAGCCACGCCTCCACCGAGTTGAGACGCTCCGGAACCGTGACGAAACCTCGTCCCTGGATGACGCGCTCCACCCTGCGCAGCTTCTCGTCGGCCAGGTCGGCGTCACCATCTAGCACCGTCACGGTCGCGGTCAGGAAGCCGAAGGCAACCTGGTCGCTGCCCAGCGCCTGCAGGGCGGCGTCTGCATCGGCCGCCTTGTTGCTGGCATCGGTATCGAGCAGCGGGCTCTCCTGCTGGAACAGGGTCTCGCGCAGCAGCGCCAGCACGCTCTTGCGCTTGGCGAACCACTGGCGACGGAGGCGGCTAAGCTCCCTTTCCGCCTCGTCCTTGTCGAGGCAAAGAAAGCGTGTAGCCCAGCGGTAGGCAAAGCCCAGCCGGTTGAGGTCATCCAGAATTCCCGGCCAGGTCGAGGTCGGGAATCCGCGTAGCGTAATCACACGCAGGTGCTCATCGCCCAGCATCGGCGCCAGGCCACCGAGCAGCGGCACGTCGGCCAGCAGCATGTCGAGGTGGAACGGAACCTCCGGAACCCCGACGCGATAACGTCGTGTCGAGACCGTCGCATGCAGGTAGCTCAGCGTCTCGCCGTCATCCAGCCAGTCGATCTCCGGCATCACGCCCGCGAGCAGGTCGAAGATGCGCTCGGTCTCACCGATAAAGGCCGTGAGGCGCTCGCGCCAGTCCACACCTGCCGTCGAGGTGTTTTCATAGATCAGCATGGCGGCACGGGCATGCGACTCCTCGGGCGGCAGGTACTGCAGCGTGAGGTGATAGCGGCTCTCGAAGTGGTTGCCAGACTCCTCGAAGGTCGCGCGACGCTCCTCGTCCACGAGCCAGGACAGCGGCTCGGGGAAATCCGAGTGTGGATAACCCGCTGCTGGGCAGCGCTCAGCCTCTACGAACAGCGCCCAACCCGCGTCGAGCCGGCGCAGCGCGTTGTTCAGCCGTGCCGTGGTGGTCACCAATTCGCCTTGCGTCGCACTGTCGAGGTCGGGGCCACGGAAACGTGCCGTGCGCTGAAACGAGCCATCCTTGTTCAGCAGGACGCCGGGGGCGACCAAGCCGGCCCAGGGCAGCCAGTCGGCGAGCAGCGCCGGGCGCTGGAGGTATTCGGTAAGGTTCAGCATCGCAGCGCCCTCCCCTCACACGTCCAGCAGTGGCTTGTGCTTCAGGTGTCGGGCGAACACCTGCATGAACTGCGGATCGACCCGCGCGCCCCAGACCGCGAGCGCATGTCCTATCAGCCACAGCACCAGCCCCGGCAACCAGAGCTGCAGGCCCAACCCGACGGCCGCGGCCAGCGTGCCGTTGGCGATGGCCACCGTGCGCGGCGCGCCACCGAGCAGGATCGGCTCCGTCAGCGAGCGGTGCAGCGGCACCTCGAAGCCCGGCAGGTCGCTTCCGGTGCTCATACGACGGCCCCGCCGGAGAAGCTGAAGAAGGACAGGAAGAACGAGGACGCCGCGAAGGCGATGCTCAAGCCGAAGACGATCTGGATCAACTTGCGGAATCCGCCCGAGGTGTCGCCAAAGGCCAGCGCCAATCCCGTGGCAATGATGATGATCACCGCCACAATGCGCGCGACCGGCCCCTGGATCGATTCGAGGATGGACTCGAGCGGACCCTCCCAAGGCATCGAAGAACCGGCGGCTCTCGCCGTGCCGGCTGTCATCAGCATAACAACGACCAGCAGCAGGCGGCGGCGCGCAGCCCCCAACGAGCGACGCAGGTACAAAGCCGGATGTGAGGCATAACGGGAAACACGGGCGTTTATCTGCGTCATGGCAGTTCTCCAGGTTCGGTCGGGGACAGAAAAAAAGGCGTGAGCTGGTCACCCAGCGAGCCTCCCAGCACATCCGACAGGTGGTAACCGGCATCGTCGAAACCGGTCACACGAGCGATGCTCTCGATACGGCGCAAGCGCCCGCGACCAGCGATGAAGATCACGACGTTGACCGCCTCAGCGATCAACCCGCGCGGCGGATTCAGGGCGATCTCGAGCACCAGCTGTTCCAGGCGCAGCAGAGCGCCCTGGGCGGATCCGGCATGAATGGTGGCGATACCGCCTGGGTGGCCAGTGCCCCATACCTTGACGAGGTCCAGCGCCTCACCGCCGCGCACCTCGCCAACCACCACGCGGTCGGGACGCAGCCGCATGGTGGCGCGCACCAATTCGCGCATGGACACCACGCCCGCGCGCGTACGCAGCGGCACGTGGTCGCGCGCGGCGCATTGCAGCTCGATGGTGTCTTCGAGCACCAGCACACGGTCGCCGGTGGCGGCGATCTCGGCGAGCAGCGCATTGGCCAGAGTGGTCTTGCCGGTACTGGTACCGCCGGCGATCAGGATGTTCTGCCGCTCGCGCACCGCGCTACGCAGGAAGGCGGCTTGGGTGGCGCTCATCATCCCGTCCGTCACGTAGCGCTCCAGCGGTATGACGCCCACGGCCCGCTTGCGCAGGGCGAAGGCCGGCCCCGGCGCCGCCGGTGGCAGCACGCCTTCGAAGCGCTCTCCGGTTTCCGGCAGCTCAGCAGTCAGCAACGGTTGGCCACGATGCACTTCCGCACCGACGTGGGCGGCCACCAGGCGGATGATGCGCTCTCCGTCCGCTTCGGATAGCTCCGCACCTAGCGGCGCGCGCCCCGAAGACAGGCGATCCACCCACAGCGTGCGGTCGGGATTCAGCATGACCTCGACCACATCCGGATCCTCGAGCGCGGCGGCGATCAATGGCCCCATCGCCGTGCGCAGCATGCGGATACGCCGATCCAGCGTATCGGCAATGAACGAATGCGGCGCTGCGCTCATGACGCTTGCTCCCGCGCTTCGCCCTGTACCGACTCATTCGCGCTTGGGCCGCTAGGGTGCAACTCCTCCATCACGTCTCGCGCCAGGCTGCGTCCCCGCACCAAGTGGCGACCGAGTTGCTCCACGAACTGCTCGAAGCGTGCCTTGCCCTGGGCCTTGGCGGCCTCCTGGTGTGCCTCAGGGACGGGCGTGCTGACCGTCAGGAAGTAGCGCACGAACAACGCCAGCGTCTCGATCTCGATGGTCTGGTCGCGCTCCAAGCGCTCAAACTGGCGAGACAGGCGATCCAGCCGCTTGGCGATGGCGGCCTCGCGCTGATCGCCGGCCTCCGGCGACAACCAGGACGCCAGGGCCGCCGCGACGATGGAAGACTTGGACACGCCCTTCTTGGCAGCCAACTCGTCCAGGCGGCGGGCATGCTCAGGCTGGATAAACAGATTGAGGCGGTACTGGCTCATAGCTGGATTCCGTCGTCGGGGTCGAGGGCAGCCAGCCGGGCAACACGCTGCATGGCAGGATCGAACTGGCGAGGGAGAACAGGCGATGAGTCGTCGTCATCGAGCAGGGCCAGGTCGTTGCACGCAGGCTTCTGCTCGGGGTTGTAGGTGACGGCCTCGGAAAGCTCTGGCTGGCGGCGCGGGCCGCCATCGTCGAGCGAGCAGGTCGCATGGCCTTCACCGATTACCGAAGGGGCTGGCGCCGGTGGCCGAGCCAGTCCGCTCCAGTCGTCCGCACGCGCAGGCGGTGCATCGGCGTAGCGTCCGAGCACAAGAGTCGGTGGTTGCAGAACTCGCCGCTTGAAATTGACATCGCTGTAGTAGCGCAGCTTCCTGGCCCTGACCGGTGCAACGCTGGACACCATCACCACCGCCTCGTCTGGCGGTAACTGCATGACTTCCCCCGGGGTCAGCAGCGGCCGCGCCGTTTCCTGGCGCGACACCATCAGGTGCCCCAGCCAGGGGGCGAGCCGATGGCCCGCATAGTTGCGCTGCGCGCGCAGTTCTGTCGCGGTGCCCAGCGTCTCGGAAATGCGCTTGGCCGTGCGTTCGTCATTGGTGGCGAACGTCACCCGCACATGGCAGTTATCCAGGATGGAATGGTTCTGCCCGTAGGCCTTGTCGATCTGGTTGAGCGACTGCGAAATCAGGAATGCACGCAAGCCGTAGCCAGCCATGAACGCCAGCGCCGACTCGAAGAAATCCAGACGGCCCAGTGCGGGGAACTCGTCGAGCATCAGAAGCAAGGTGTGCCGCCGTTGCACGCCATCGCTGCCGTCGAGTGATTCGGTAAGGCGCCGGCCGACCTGGTTGAGGATCAGGCGGATCAGCGGTTTGGTACGACTGATGTCCGAAGGCGGCACCACCAAGTACAGCGAGACAGGATGATCGGCGGCTATCAGGTCGGCGATGCGCCAGTCGCAGTGCGAGGTCACCTGCGCCACCGTGGGATCGCGGTACAGCCCAAGAAACGACATGGCGGTGCTCAGCACTCCCGAGCGTTCGTTCTCGCTCTTGTTCAGCACCTCGCGGGCGGCGGATGCCACCACCGGATGCGTCCCGTCGCCCAGATGCCGGGTCGTCATCATCCGGTGCAGCGTCACCTCGAATGGACATTCAGGGTCGCTAAGGAAGTTGGCGACGCCACGCAATGTCTTGTCCTCGCCGGCATAGAGCACGTGCAGGATGGCGCCGACCAGCAACGCGTGCGAGGTCTTCTCCCAGTGGTTGCGGCGCTCCAACGCGCCCTCCGGGTCGACCAGGATGTCGGCGATGTTCTGCACATCACGCACCTCGTGATCACCCCGGCGCACTTCCAGCAGAGGGTTGTAGGCAGCCGAATGTGGATCGGTGGGGTTGAACAACAGACAGTGCGAGAAGCGCGAACGCCAGCCGGCGGTGAGGTTCCAGTTCTCGCCCTTGATGTCGTGGATGACGGCAGACGCTGGCCAACTCAGCAGCGTAGGAACCACCAGCCCCACGCCCTTGCCTGATCGCGTCGGTGCGAAGGCCAGGACATGTTCCGGCCCATCGTGACGCAGGTATCGATCGTCATATTGTCCAAGGAAGACACCAGCCGGACGATCCAGCCCCGCCTTGCGGATGTCTTCGGACTCCGCCCAGCGCGCCGAGCCATAGGTCGTGACCTGGCGTGACTGACGCGCGCGCCAGACCGACATGGCGATGGCGACGCCCACGGCCACCATGCCGCTGGCACCGGCGATGACACCACCAATGTCGAAAACCTGCGGCGCATAGGCACCGAAGAAGAACCACCATTCAAACAGCCGCCACGGGTGATAGACCGGCGTCCCGAAACACTCGAACCAGGGCGTGCCCAGGCGTACCTGGTAGCCCAGGGTGGCGGCTGTCCATTGCGTGGCACCCCACACGCCGGTGATCACGATGCCGAACACGGCGGCGACCTGTCCGAACAGCACATTCGTCCCTTGCATTTCCCTGCTCCGAGTCCCCGTGAATACAGCCCGTAAAGCTGGCTGCATGGTCGAGATTCGGTGCCGAGGCAGTGCCGGTCAAAGACCTTTATCGGGACAAAACTGGACTGGAGCGCATCAATTCATGCGAGGGCGAAATAAGGAGTACCACCGCAACTCCTAGCGTATTGCGAACTGCGGAAACAGACGGCTGAACGCTTTCACTTCCCTTCGTGCGACCTGAGCCTTGGGCTTGATCTTGTCGAACGCTGGGCTAAGGTTTGGGCACGGTCTTCCCTGAGACCGTCTCTGCGACAAGGGGCCGCTGCCCCCTCGGGGCCTCTATGAATACGCTCCGCCATCCGGCGGGGCTTTTTCATACCGGTTAGAACCTTGGCGGCTCATCCGAGGGCGTATAGGGCACCGTCCCGTCACCATAAAATCGCTTGCGCGTGGCTTCGGCAACGCGATTGCACAACTGGTCACCCAGCTCGTCTCGCCCCATCTTGCACTGCTGGCGCAGCTTTTTCAGCGCATCAGGATCGGCTGCCAGCTCATCTACCGAGGGTATCCTTGATGGTACCTGCGTGCCGGGTTCACCACAGGCAGTCAGGGCCAGAACAAAGAGAATCAGGAAAGTTTTCTGCATGGCTCAACTCCTCCATTGCTCTGTGGCGGATTGTTCGCGCTAGGTCGCTTCAACGGATTCGATGGTCTGTACCCGCTCTATGATGCGGCTCAACGCCACCGGTGGCTCACGTGTCGAGTGCAACAGGTAAGTGGTCAGCAGCGGGCATACCCCTGCCAGTGGACGACCTATCACTCCAGGCTCCCTGCAGGTTGCGATGTTCGACTCACCCACCAAACCCAACGCAAAACCCGCAGCCACCAGTGCCATCATGAGGTCGCAAGAGGCCACTTGCTCCGCGACCAGAGGCTCCGATCCGCTTTGGCGCAGAAAGCGTTCGACTTGCCGCGCGTGCCCCTCGCAAACCTGTGGATCGCAGAGCACCAGGGGGTAGCGCAGCAGCTCTTCCACCGGGACTCGCTTGTACGACAGAATGGGATGTCGAACAGGCACCGCCACCATCAGTGGCTCGCTCCAGACCGGAGTGGCGACGATGCCATCGCCGACCTCGTCCGACTGAGCAAAACCTGCGTCGTACAGATCTTCGAGCAACCCCTTGATCTGTTGGGCCAATGGCACTTCAGATAGGCGAATCTCGACTTCCGGCTCCTCCTCCCGACAGAGCGCCAGGAAAGAGGAAAAGCGTGATGGGGATATCCCGTCAGAAAGCGCCATCCGCAACTGGCCTCGAAAACCATTGGCAGCGGCCTTTACGCTGTCGCGCGCCTGTTGCAGTGCAATGAAGACACGCGGCACATGCTCTAGGAGCAGCCGTCCGGCATGCGTGAGCTTGGTGCTTCGCGTGGTTCTCAAGAAAAGCTGGACCCCCAGCTCCTCCTCCAGCTCCTTGATTGCACGCGACAGAGGTGATTGCTCGATATGCAACCGCTCAGCAGCACGGGCAAAGTGCAGTTCCTCTGCAACGGCTAGAAAACAGCGAAGGTGGCGAAGTTCCATTATCCCATCCTCTCCTTGAGAGCATCGCAGGAAGGACCTTAGCGATTACTCTCTCAGCTTCTGCGCCAGCGAACGTACTGGAGTGAGTATCTGCCGCTTAGCTTGACCGACCACCGACTCCTGTTCGAATACTGGGGCAACCGCCACTCGTTCGCCATCCTGCCTGTAGCGCGGGAAAAGGCTCAGCGCATTGCTGCGCTGGACCTGCAGTGCCAGCCCTGCCCTCCAGAATCCCGCCTGCACCAGCTCGGCCATCTGTCGTTGGGTCTGCTGCTCGGGGGCAAAGGGCGAATCGCTGCCGAACAACAGGCGCGAGGGCTCGACCAGTTCCTGCAGCGTGGCCATCGAGGAACGTGAAACGGAGGTCGCCGTATCCAAGTAGAAGCGTCGCAGATAGGTGAGCACGCCCTGGGTGGCGGTCTCGCCGTACTCGGGCATGGCATTGGCCAGCGACACCCGCCAGGCGACATAGGGGAGAAAGCCGCCGGCATGGGCCAGGATCCAGCGAATCTTGTGGAAACGCTCCATGGTGCCGGAAAGGATCAGGTTGAGGCCTGCACGGGTGAGGTCGCAGGGGTACTCCAGCACACTGAGCGGTGTGTTCAGTCCCAGTTGATCGGTCGACGGCGGGATATTGGGGTGCACGAACACCACGGCACTGCGCGAATTGAGCTCATGCATGAGCTCGTCGAACTCCGGGTCGCCGAGAAACTTGCCCGCGTTGCTGGCCATCAGCACCACGCCATCGGCCGCCAGGGTGTCGAGCGCATAAACGGCCTCGGCACAAGCCTGCTCGGTGTAAGGCAGCGGCAGGTGGGCGAAGAAGCCGATGCGCCCCGGATAGCGGTCGGCGAGCGAGCGGCTGTACTCGTTGCTGCTGCGCGAAAACTGCGCCAGCTCTCCGACATCGCAGTGAATGCCAGGTAGTACGGCCGAGGTGATCGCGGTGTGCACCGCGTCGGCCTGCAACGACGCCATGAAGGCCTCGGGCGACCACCCCGGTAGTGCAACGCCTGCGAGGGTGTCGAGATTGCGTCGCCCCAACAACGTCTGCATCGCCGGCGTGACGATATGGCGATGCACGTCGATCTTACCTGCCGCCGCACCTGCCCCCGCGGACGCCAAGCTGTCTTCGCCGCGCTCGGCCCAGCCGCTCGGTGCGCTGTCCGATTCGGAACGCATACCTGAAGCGAGTACTCCGGCACCAATCAGCGCCCCTGCCCCCACCACGAACTTACGACGATTCATGAGCACCTCATATTCTTGGAATGTCTTGAATGCACTGCCCTGCAGCAACCGGCTCAGCGATTGCGCATACTTTCGCCCAGGGAGGCCATGGGGCCGGTCATGGCTCGCCGCACCCGGCTGGACAGCGATTCGTTCTCGAAGACCGGCAGCGCCGTCACACGCTCGTCCGGCAGGCGGTAATGGGGGAAGAGCTCGAGTGCATGCCCACGGGCAATCCCGTACTGGGTCGGCTCGGCGAATAGATCCGACGCGTCCAGCGTGCGGCACTGCAGCGCGGTGATGGGCGCAGGGGCAAAGGGGAAGTCGCTGCCGAAAAGAATGTGCGTCGGCTCGACCAGCTCGCGAAGCGCCGCCATGGAGTAACGCGAGGGCGAAAGCGCCGTATCGAAGTAGAAACGGCGGATGTAGTGCATCACCCCCTTCGGCGCCTTGGCGTTTAGCCCTGGAATCTCGGCACCAGCCACGCGACCGGCGACGAAGGGCAGAAAACCGCCGGCATGCGCCAGAATCCAGCGAATGTTGGGATATTGCTCCAATGTGCCGCTGAGGATCAGGTTGACCGCCGCGCGGGTGGTATCGCAGAGGAACTCGATGAGAAAACCCGGCATGTTCAGGCCGATGTTTTCGCTGCTGGCATGCAGGTTGGGATGGACGAAAACGGTGGCCTGACGGCGATCCAGTTCGCTCATCAGCTCATCGAATCTGGCATTGCCGAGAAAATAGCCGTCGGTACTGCCCAGCAACACCACGCCATCGGCCTTGAGGACATCCAGCGCATGGATGGCTTCAGCGCAAGCCGCCTCGGTGAAGGGCATCGGCAGTACGGCGAAGGAGCCGAAGCGCCCCGGATACCGGGCGCCCATTTCCGCGGAGAATTCGTTGCAACGACGCGCAAGCTCCACCGCCTGGGCAACACCGTCGCCAAAATGCACCCCCGGCGCCGAAAGCGAGGTGATCGCCGTCTGGATGCCGTTGTCGTCCATAACGGCGATGGATTTTTCCGCATTCCAGGTTGGCAGCGGCGCCCCCGCGACCTTGTGGATGCCCTTGCCGTGCATGGTCTCGACGAAGGCAGGCGGGATGACGTGGTGATGGACGTCTATGCGCCCTTGCTGGATGGACATGAGCGTTCTCACCTCGATGGCGACGTTGAATGACACGACTGGCCGGCGGCCGCAGCGTGAAGACCTAGAAAATACACAACAGCCCTATGATGAACAGCATTGTTCACAAATATCAAGGATAGATTCCGCGCTTTCTAGCCGAGAACGCCGACGTGGTGACGCCAAGAGCGTCTGATAAATGGCAAGAACCCCGGTTCAGAGCGGCCCGCTAGAGGGCATGGATGGTTCAGCGAAAATTTAATCAATGAACCATGTTGATTTCCAGTGAGCACTGATGTTCACTCTAGCCATTCGCCTCAATCCAGGGTTCAGACCGTGAGCGCTATTCAGAGACGCATCCATGCCGCCGCCATCAAGCTTTTCGCCGAAAAGCAGATTGCCGACGTCAACATCAGCGAGCTGGCCCAGACTGCCGGCCTGGCTCGCAACACCATCTACAAGAACCTCGAGTCCATCGATTCTCTGTTCGAAACCGTGGCCAGCGAGCTGGCTGAAGAGATGAACGAGCGCGTCGGCAAAAGCGCCGCCCCGGATCTGGATCCAGCCCAGCGTTTGGCCAACGGGATTCGCTTCTACATTCGCCGCGCCCATGAGGAACCCCACTGGGGCAGCTTTCTGGTGCGCTACTCCGCCTCGCATGTGTCGATGCAAAAACTCTGGGACGGCCCCCCGGTACGCGACGTGCTGGCCGGCCTCGCCAGCCAGCGCTACAGCTTTCGCCAGGAACAGCTGATGTCGGTGATCGGCATGATTGCAGGGTCCGTGCTGATCGCGATTTCACTGGTACTGCAGGGGCACAAGACCTGGCGCGATGCCGGCGCCGATACCGCCGAACTGGTGCTGCGCGCCCTGGGCGTGCCGCCGGATGAGGCCCGGGCTTTTGCGACCGAGCCTTTGCCGACGTTGCCCAGCCTGGACTGAACACAACCGCAAGCTGACGTTGTCGAGCGTGCCTGACGGCATGCAGGGCATAGTCATGCCCGAAAAAGGCGGACAACCGATGACCGAAACCTTTGCCAGGCATGCCCTAACAACCTGGAACGCGCACTGCCCGCCCGATAGCGGCTAACGCAAGCGCCGGGCAATAGCAGACCGGGGCGCTGCCCGCCCCCGCACATCGATACCCGAACACCGCAATACGGACCTCATCGAGCACTCGATGACCTGTACGGGTTGGCTCATCCCGAAAAATGGCCGGCGTCGCAGAACAAAAACAAAAGAGGTAACCAAGATGTTCAAGCATCCCCCGTCGCAGCCAGCGCGCCTGGCGTGCGCAGTGAGCCTTGCAGCGCTGTTTTCCACATCGGCCCAGGCCATCGACTTCTCCATCGGCGAGATCGATGGGCAGTTCGATTCCACCCTCTCGGTTGGCGCCAGCTGGGCCCTGAGAAACCCCGCCTCGGATCTGCTGGGAAGCCCCGTCACCGACGACGGCCGGCGCAATTTCAAAAAGGGCGAAACCTTCTCGAAGATCTTCAAGGGCATCCATGACCTGCAACTGAGCCATGGCGAGTCGGGCGTCTTCCTGCGCGGCAAGTACTGGTACGACTTCGAGCTGAAGGACGAGAGCCGACTGTTCAAGGACATCGACGACCACAACCGCAAGACCGGTGCCCAGTCCAGCGGCGTGCAACTGCTCGACGCCTTCGCCTATCACAACTACAGCGTCGCCGATCTGCCGGGTACCGTCAGGCTGGGCAAGCAGGTGGTTAGCTGGGGCGAGAGCACCTTCATCCAAGGCGGGATCAACAGCATCAACCCGGTGGACATCGCGGCATTGCGGCGCCCCGGCTCGGAGCTCAAGGAGGGCTTGATCCCGGTCAACATGTTCTACCTGTCGCAGAACCTCACCGACGATCTGACCGCCGAGCTGTTCTACCAGTTGGAATGGGACCAGACCGTCATCGACAACTGCGGCACCTTCTTCGCACCCAACGATGCCATCGCCGACGGTTGCACCGGCTTGGTCGCCGGTCCCGCCCTGGATCAGAATCCCCTGGCCCAGGCCGCGCTGGCGCCCTTCGGCGTCGACCTGACGAGCGAAGGCATCCGCATCCCGCGAGCAGGCGACAACGATGCCCGCGACGCCGGCCAATGGGGCGCGGCGCTGCGCTGGTTCGCGCCGCAGCTCAACAGCGAGTTCGCTGCCTACTTCGTCAATTACCACAGCCGCATGCCATTCATCAGCGGTATCGGCAGCCCGAACATGGCCGACATGGCGTTCGCCGGCCAGGCCTGCGCCAATATCGGCATCAACGACCCGACGATATGCAACGCCGTACTCGGCAGCGCTCAGGGCCAGGCGCTGGTGCAGGCCTATCGCCTGGGGACGTCGCAGTACTTTGCCGACTACCCCGAGGACATCCAGCTCTATGGCCTGAGTTTCAGCACCAGCCTGCCGAGCGGCACCACCCTCTCCGGCGAAATCAGCTACCGACCGAACATGCCGATTCAGATCAGTCCGGTCGACCTCATTTCCGCCGCGGCCGGCGATGCCAATGCCTCGCCGGTGCTGTCCTCCGGCTACTTCCCGCCCAGCAACAGCGCAGTGCTCAAGGGCTATCAGCGCAAGGAGCTGACCCAGGCGCAGGTCACCGCCACGCATTTCTTCGATCAGGTCATGGGCGCGGATCGCCTGACTCTGGTCGGCGAGGTCGGCGTCGTCCACGTCAGCGGCATGGGCGGCGACGGCCTGCGCTATGGCCGCAGCACCACCTTCGGCATGGGCGAACTGGCAGACAACAGCATCTGCACCGGGCAGATCAATACCCGCACCCCGCAGTACTGCACCAACGAGGGCTTCACCACCAGCACGGCTTGGGGCTACCGGGCTCGGGCGATATGGGAGTACAGCAACCTGATCCCCGGCGTCGAGTTGCGCCCCAGCCTGGCCTGGTCGCACGACGTCAACGGATACGGACCGGAACCGGGTTTCAATGAAGGTTCCAAGGCCATCAGCCTGGGCCTGGATGCCGTTTACCTCAACACCTACACCGCCAGCCTTGCCTACACCGACTACTTCGGCGGCGACTACAACGCGAACGCCGATCGCGACTTCGTAGCCCTCAGTTTCGGCGTGTCGTTCTAAGTGGAGTTACCGACCATGCACAAAAAAACACTCTCGGCGTGCTCGCTCGCCCTTGCCTACACCCTGTCCAGCAATGTCGCCTGGGGCGCCGTCAGCCCAGACCAAGCCAAGCAGCTGGGTACCACCCTGACGCCCATAGGTGCCGAAATGGCCGGCAACGCCGACGGCAGCATCCCGGCCTGGACCGGCGGACTGCCCACGACTGCCGGCACGCTGAGCAAGGAGGGGTTCCTCAGCAATCCCTTCGCCGACGAAAAACCGCTGTTCACCATTACCGCGCAGAACGCCGCGCAGTACCAGGATCGGTTGACGCCGGGCCAGCAGGCAATGCTCGAACGCTACGCCGGCAGCTACCAGATTCCCGTCTACCCGAGCCATCGCACGGCGAGCATGCCGGACTTCGTCTACCAGGCGGCCAAGCAGAATGCCGTCAAAACCGGTCTCGTTCAGGGCGGCAACGGCTTGAGCGACTTCTCCACGGCGGTCGCGTTCCCACTACCGCAGAACGGTCTGGAAGTGGTGTGGAACCACATCACCCGCTACCGCGGCGGTAGCGCCAAACGCACCCATGTGCAGGCTACCCCGCTGGCCAACGGCACCTTCATGCCGGTCTACTTCAAACAGCAGTTCACCTTCAGGGACCGCATCAAGGACTTCGATCCGGCCGCTCCAGGCAACGTGCTGTTCTACTACAAGCAACTGGTCACCGCGCCCGCTCGCCTGGCCGGGGATGTCGTGCTGGTGCACGAGACCCTCAACCAGGTCAAGGAGCCGCGCATGGCCTGGATTTACAACGCCGGCCAGCGCCGCGTTCGCCGCGCCCCACAGATATCCTATGACGGTCCCTATCCGGCCTCCGAGGGACAACGCGTAGCGGACAATCTGGACATGTACAACGGCGCACCGGAACGCTACGACTGGAAGCTGATCGGCAAGCGCGAAATCTATATCCCCTACAACAGCTTCGAACTCGACTCGCCCACGCGCAAATACGCCGACATCGTCAAGGCGGGCCATCTCGATCCTGCAGCCACGCGCTATGAGCTGCACCGCGTATGGCAGGTCGAAGCCACGCTCAAGCCGGGCCAGCGTCACATCTACGCCAAGCGCGTTTTCTACATCGACGAAGACACCTGGCAAATCGCCCTGGCCGAACACTACGACTCCCGCGGCACCCTGTGGCGCACCGCGGAAGGTCACATGACGCCGCGCTACGACGTGCAGGTGCCCTGGCTCGGCGTAGAGACGCTGCATGACCTGATCAACGGCCGCTACATCGTCTCCGGCATGCGTAACGAGGAGAAGGAGCCCGTCGAATTCGGTTTCTCCTCGCTGCCCTCCGAATACACCCCGGCGGCCCTGCGCAACGCGGGCATCCGCTAAACCGCTTACTCCATGGTCGAAGGCGCCTGCCGGAGACCTTTGCCGCCCTTCGGGGCGGCTTTTTAAACCTTATGAGCGCTGGCTGCATGCAGGCAGAGATCAACTCATCAAAAATGAACACTTGTGCTCATATATGAGCACTGATAGATTCCAGCGAACAGCAAATAAGAACCTCTGGAGTGCACGATGAACAGCAACTCAGCCATCCCAGCTCTCACCTCCCGCAAGGTGGCCGTTGGCCGCCGGCAGATCTTTCTCAGCGAAATTGGCCAAGGCTACCCCCTGTTGATGTTGCACGGTGGCGGCGCCGGCGCCTCCGGGCTATCCAACTACTCGCGCAACATCGCGGCGCTTTCCCAGCAGTTCCGCGTCCTGGTGGTGGACATGCCCGGCTACGGCCAATCCACCAAGGGCGTGGATCGCAACGATCCGTTCGGCGACCTGGCGAAAACCATGCTCGGCCTGTTCGATGCGCTGCAGATCGAGTCGGCGCATGTGGTGGGCAACTCCCTCGGCGGTGCCTGCGCCCTGCGCATGGCCCTGGACGCCCCCGCACGCGTCTCGGCCCTGGTGCTGATGGGCCCGGGCGGGATCAACACCACCCGCAGCCTGCCGACCCCCGGGCTGAATCTGTTGCTCGACTACTACAACGGCGAAGGCCCGACGCTGGAGAAGATCACCCGCTTCATCCGCGACTATCTGGTGTACGACGGCAGCCAGGTGTCGGACGCGATGATCGAGGAGCGCTATCGCGCCAGCATCGACCCAGAAGTGGTCGCCGCCCCGCCGCTGCGCCGCCCGCCTGGCCTGAAAGCCGCGCTGCGCATGGACTTTACCCGCGATGCCCGCCTGGCCCAGTGCCGGGTGCCGACCCTGGTGCTGTGGGGCGCGGACGACAAGGTCAACCGCCCCAGCGGCGGCCCGGCACTGTGCAAGCGCATGCCCCACTGCGACCTCTACCTGTTCAGCAAGACCGGCCACTGGGTGCAGTGGGAACGCGCCGAGGAGTTCAACGCCGTCACCGCCGCTTTCCTCGCATGTCGCACGCCGGTCTGAACGAGCACGGAGCACGCCCTATGAACCAGGACATTTTCGGCGCCAGCAGCATGGGCTACGCCCTGATCGAGTCGCAACGACTCGAGCGCTGGCAGAGCTTTCTCAAGGACGGCATCGGCCTGCATCTGCAGCATGCGGATCGCAACTGTCTGGCGTTTCGCATGGACAGCCACCAGCGCCGCATCATCGTCAAACGCGGTCCGGCGGAAGACTTCGCCGCCGTCGGCTGGCAACTGCGCGACCAGGCCACACTGAACATCGCCCTGCAGCGCCTGCACGCACGCGGCATCACCATCCAGGAAAGCACTGTGGCGCAGGCCGCCGAACGCGGCGTCGCGCGCTTCTGGCGGGTGATCGGGCCCAAGCGCCTGGCCATCGAGCTATTCGTCGAGCCACTGACCAGCGACGAGCCGCTGGAGATGCTTAGCCAAGGATTCATCACCGGCGAGGCCGGTATGGGCCACCTGGCGATCACCAGTCGCCGCGGCAAGGACATGCGCCGCTTCTGGCAGGAGATCTTCGACGCCCGGCACAGCGACAGCATCGTCGAGCGACTGGCCGGTGTGACCCTGGATATCGAGTTCTTCCGGGTCAATCCGCGCCACCACTCCATCGCCATCGCTCAGGTGCGCGGCCTACCCATCGACCCGATCCGCACCAAGGCCCAGCACATGAACCTGCTGACCACCTCGGTGACGGAGCTTACTGCGGCCTTCCTACGCTGCCGCAGGCTGGGCTTCGAGATGGCCCACGAAATCGGCGAACACCCCAACGACCGCGAGCAGTCGTTCTATGTGCTCAGCCCGTCTGGCTTCGAGATCGAGCTGGGCTGGAACGCCCTGGAAGTTGAGGAAGCCAGCTGGCAGGCCAGCACCTATCAGGGCATCAGCCTATGGGGACACAAGCCCGAAAAGCTGGGTGCCTGGAACCAACTCACCACCAACCTGGGCAACTTCGGCCGCGGCCTGCGCTCGCTGCTCAAGCCCGAGTACTCCCCGCTGCAGGAGCGGCATTCGAAATGAACAACCATAACAACGAAATCGTCGACGTGGTCATCGCCGGCCTCGGCCCGACCGGCGCCACCCTCGCCCACCTGCTCGGCAAGCGCGGCCTCTCGGTGCTGGTGCTAGAGCGCGAACCGGTGTTCTACGGCAATGCCCGCGCGGTCTATACCGACGACGAATGCATGCGGGTGATGCAGGCCGCCAGCGTCGCCCCCGAGCTTGCCGCGGACATGCAGATCGACACGCCTGCGCAGTGGACCTTCCCCGACGGCCGGGTGATCGGCCGCTACTGGCAGCTCAAGCGCAGTTTCGGCTGGCCGGTGATCAACTTCCTCTACCAGCCCTGGCTGGAGACCAAACTCAGCGAGCTGCTGTCGCGCTATCCGGCGGTACGGGTGCTGCGCGGCCGCGAGCTGGTGGATTTTACCCAGGACGGCGAACTGGTCAGCCTGACCCATCAGGCCACGCAGAACTGCCGCTTCGGCGATGGCGACGGCCAGCGCGTCGAACTCGAAATAGATCCTGCCCCGGTCACCCTCAAGGCGCGCTACCTGGTCGGTGCCGACGGCGGCCGCAGCACGGTGCGCGAGACGCTCGGCATCGGCATGGATGGTAAGAACTTCCCCGAGCCCTGGCTGGTGGTCGACCTGGAGCAAAAGGAGGGCGAGGACGCCCTACGCCACATTCCTTACTTCAACTTCATCTGCGATCCGCGCTGCCCGACGGTCAGTTGCCCGCAGCCAGGCCGCTTCCACCGTTTCGAGTTCATGCTGATGCCTGGGCAGAGCAAGGAATACATGGAGGATCCAGCCACCGTCCGTGAACTGGTCGGTCGCTATGTCGACCCGGACAAGTTCGAGGTCAAGCGCAAGCTGGTCTACACCTTCAACGCCCTGGTCGCCAGGGAGTGGCGCCGTGGCCGTGTGCTGCTGGCCGGCGATGCCGCGCACATGACCCCACAGTTCATGGGCCAGGGCATGAGCTCCGGCGTGCGCGACGCCTACAACCTGGCCTGGAAGCTGGAAGCCGTGCTGCGCGGCAAGGCTTCCGAGCAGTTGCTCGATACTTACGGCCGCGAGCGTTACCACCATGCCAAGGCAATGATCGACATCTCGGTGATGATGAAGGACTTCGTGTCCATGTCCAATCCGTTCAAGACGGCGCTGCGCAACGCCGTGGTCAAGACCCTGAACGCGACGCCGGTGGCCGGCAAGTGGCTACGTGAAGGCGGTTTCAAGCCCACCCCGACCTACAAGGCCGGCAGCTATCTGGGCCTGCCCAGAAGAGGCCGCCGCGGCGTCGAGGGCACGCTATTGCCGCAACCTCAGGTACGCACCTTTACAGGCAAACGCGTACTGCTCGACGAATTGTTGGGCGAAGGCTTCGCCCTGATCGGCCTGGAACACAATCCGCTGACCGCACTCGCCCCCGAATCGCAAAAGTTCCTGGCGGCGCTGGACACCCGCTACGTCACGCTCTACCCCTTCGGCGGGCGCCCTCAGGGCGCCTCGGTGCAACGTTATGCGCCGGCCGGAGTGCTCGAAGTCGAAGAGCCGGACGGCGATCTGGTCGCCTGGTTCCGACGCGCCGGACGCGGGCGCGACCTGGTCGCCATCGTGCGCCCCGATAAGTTCGTCTTCGCCCTGGTCCCGGCCAAGGAGCTGGAAACGGCACTGAGCGAACTGAAAAGCCAGCTCGGCTGGCGGCCCAATCTGGCAGCAGGCCAGGTCGATTTCGCCGCGTTGAGGAAGAGCGCATGAGCCACGCCGCCCCGAACAAACTGGAGCAGGCCGCCGCCGCTCTGGAGCAGGCGCGCCAGGACAGAATCCCCTGCCCACAGATTTCCGCCAGCTTCGCTATCGACAGCCTGTCCGCCGCCTATGCGGTGCAGGAGATCAACACCCAGAGCGCACTCGCCCAGGGGCGTCGCCTGGTCGGGCGCAAGATCGGCCTGACCTCGCTGGCGGTTCAGCAGCAACTCGGCGTCGACCAGCCGGACTTCGGCATGCTGTTCGCCGATATGGAAGTCGCCGACGCTGGCGCCGTCGATTGCAGTCGCCTGATCCAGCCCAAGGCCGAGGGCGAAATTGCCTTCGTCCTCGGCCGCGACCTGCCCAATGCCGACACCACCCTGGCCGAACTGATGAGCGCCGTCGAGTACCTGCTGCCGGCCATCGAAATCGTCGACTCCGCCATCGTCGACTGGAAGATCACCCTGGTCGACACGGTAGCGGACAACGCCTCCTCTGCCCTCTACGTACTGGGCAAGCAACCGACCAAGCTGTCGGCACTGGACCTGCGCCTGGAAGGCATGCTGCTGGAGAAGAACCGCGCCCAGGCCGCCATCGGCGTCGGCGCCGCCTGCCTGGGCAATCCGCTGAATGCCTGCCTGTGGCTAGCCCGCACCATGGCCGAAGTCGGCCGCCCGCTGAAGGCCGGCGACGTGCTGTTGTCCGGCGCGCTCGGTCCCATGACCCCGGTAGTGGCCGGCGACCATCTGCACCTGCGCCTGACTCGCCTGGGCGAAGTCAGCTGCCACTTCCATTGAACTGCCGGCCTGGAGAATCTGCATGAGCAGCAAGAAACTAAAAGTCGCCATCGTCGGTTCCGGCAATATCGGCACCGACCTGATGATCAAGGTGCTGCGCAATGCGCAGCATCTGGAGATGGGCGCCATGGTCGGCATCGACCCGGCGTCCGACGGCCTGGCCCGCGCCGCACGCCTGGGCGTTGCTACCACCCATGAAGGCGTCGAAGGCCTGACCCGCCTGCCGATCTTCAGCGAGATCGACTTCGTCTTCGATGCCACCTCGGCCGGCGCCCACGTCAAGAACGACGCCTTCCTGCGCGGCATCAAGCCGGACATCCGCCTGATCGACCTGACCCCGGCGGCCATCGGCCCCTACTGCGTACCGGTGGTCAACCTGGAGCAGAACCTGCAGCAGCGCAACGTCAACATGGTCACCTGCGGCGGCCAGGCCACCATCCCCATGGTGGCGGCGGTATCGCGCGTGGCCAAGGTCCATTACGCCGAGATCATCGCCTCCATCGCCAGCAAGTCCGCCGGCCCCGGCACCCGCGCCAATATCGACGAATTCACCGAGACCACGTCGAAAGCAATCGAAGTGATCGGCGGCGCCGCCAAGGGCAAGGCGATCATCATCATGAATCCGGCCGAACCGCCGCTGATGATGCGCGACACGGTGTTCGTGCTGTCGGAAGCCGCAGACCAGGCCACGGTGGAAGCTTCCATTGAGGAGATGACCGCCGCCGTGGAAGCCTATGTACCGGGTTACCGCCTCAAGCAGCAGGTGCAGTTCGACGTCATCCCCGAGTCCGCGCCGTTGAATATTCCTGGTCATGGCCACTTCTCTGGCCTGAAGACCTCGGTGTTCCTCGAAGTCGAAGGCGCCGCCCATTACCTGCCGGCCTACGCCGGCAACCTCGACATCATGACCTCCGCCGCGCTGGCCACCGCCGAGCGCATGGCGCAGTCGATGATCCAAGGCTGAGGAGAGCACCATGACCTTCGACCCGATCAAGAAGCTGTATATCTCCGACGTGACCCTGCGCGACGGCAGCCACGCGATCCGCCACCAGTACTCGCTGCAGAACGTACAGGACATCGCCCGCGCCCTCGACCGGGCCAGGGTCGACTCCATCGAGGTGGCCCACGGCGACGGCCTGCAGGGCTCCAGCTTCAACTACGGCTTCGCTGCCCACACCGATCTGGAGTGGATCGAGGCGGCGGCGGACGTGATCGAGCACGCCAAGATCGCCACCCTGCTGCTGCCCGGCATCGGCACCGTGCACGACCTGAAGAACGCCTTTGAGGCCGGCGCGCGCATCGTCCGCATCGCCACCCACTGCACCGAGGCGGATGTGTCCAAGCAGCACATCGAATACGCCCGCAACCTGGGTATGGACACTGTCGGCTTCCTGATGATGAGCCACATGATCCCGGCCGAGCAGCTGGCCGAGCAGGGCAAGCTGATGGAGAGCTACGGCGCGACCTGCATCTACATGGCCGACTCCGGCGGCGCGATGAACATGCGCGACATCCGCGAGCGCATGCGTGCCTTCAAGGCCGTGCTCAAGCCGGAAACCCAGGTAGGCATGCATGCCCACCACAACCTGTCGCTTGGTGTGGCCAACTCCATCGTCGCGGTGGAGGAAGGCTGCGACCGCATCGACGCCAGCCTGGCCGGCATGGGCGCCGGCGCCGGCAACGCGCCGCTGGAGGTGTTCATCGCCGCCGCCGAACGCCTGGGCTGGAACCACGGCACCGACCTGTACCGGCTGATGGACGCCGCCGACGATATCGTCCGGCCGCTGCAGGACCGCCCGGTGCGGGTCGACCGCGAAACCCTGGGCCTGGGTTACGCCGGCGTCTATTCGAGCTTCCTGCGTCATGCCGAAGTGGCCGCCGAGAAGTACGGCCTGAAGACCCTCGACATCCTCGTCGAGCTGGGCAAGCGGCGCATGGTCGGCGGCCAAGAAGACATGATCGTCGATGTGGCGCTGGA
>NZ_FNJJ01000008.1:73999-278855 GCF_900104265.1 Ectopseudomonas guguanensis | reverse complement strand
CGATTCGCCGACCCTGGTCAGCGGCCACTTCCTCGACCTGACCGAGCACCCGCGCGAGGCCTGGAACCAGCTCTGGCTGCTGACCGAAGTGCTGCACGAAGGCAAGCAGCCGCAGGTGCTGGAAGAGTCGGTGTTGAACCTCCCCTCTCCCCCCGGGAGAGGGGCCGGGGGAGAGGGTAAAGCTGACAACACCGACTTCCACCAAGGCTACCGCAACCGCTTTACCGCCACGCCCTGGGACGTGCCCTTCCGCCCCCAGTTGGCCCACCCCAAACCGCGCATCCTCGGCAGCCAGAGCGCCGTGGTCACAGGCCCTGCCGGTGAGGAAATCCACTGCGACCAATATGGTCGGGTCAAGGTGCAGTTCTTCTGGGATCGCGAAGGTCAGGCAGATGAAAAAACCAGCTGCTGGCTACGGGTCAGCTCCAGCTGGGCGGGCGATCGCTACGGCGCCATCGCCATCCCGCGCATCGGCATGGAAGTGCTGGTCACCTTCCTCGAAGGCGACCCCGACCAGCCGCTGATCACCGGCTGCCTGTACCACGCCGAACACGTGGTGCCCTACGACCTGCCGGCGAACAAGACCCGCAGCGTGTTCAAGACCCTCAGCAGCCCTGGCGGTGGTGGTTACAACGAGCTGCGCATCGAGGACCGCAAGGGCGCCGAGCAGATCTACATCCACGCCCAGCGCGACTGGGACGAGAACATCGAGCACGACCAGAAGATCCGCGTCGGCTTTGAGCGCCACGACACCGTCGAGGCCAACGCCTACAGCCACTTCAAGGCCGAAGAACACCGCACCACTCACGCCGACCGCAAGGCCGAGATCAAGGCCAACGACCACCTCACGGTGGGCGACAGCCAGCACATCAAGCTGGGCAACGGCCAGTTCATCCAGGCCGGCCAGGAAATCCACCTCTCCAGCGGCCTGAAAGTCGTGCTCGAAGCCGGCAGCGAACTGACCCTCAAGGGCGGCGGCAGCTTTATCAAACTCGACGGCGGCGGCGTGACCCTGGTCGGGCCGGTGATCAAGATCAACTCCGGCGGCGCGCCGGGCAGTGGTTCGGGGGCAGCGCCGGTATTGCCGGGAGCGGCGAAGCCTGCGGACGCGGATAAGGCGGGAGAACTGCTTGTACCTGCTCAGCGACAGGCGCTGTTACGCGCCACACCAAGGTGTGAAATCTGCGAGCGAGCCAAACAGGACGCCAAAGCATGAACCGAGACTTCCTGCTCGTGGATGGCGTACTTCGTCAGGACGCCCTGCAATGGCTTTATGGGACAGGCGAACCTATCGAGGTCATTCCACTCTACAACGGCACCCGCTGGGACGGCGTCAAAGAACTCGGCCCAATTCTGGTTGGTCTGGACAGCCATTCGTTCTTGCTGGGTGAATGGCAAGGCAACCCTCACCTTCAGAGGCAGGCCAGCAAACTACAAAGTTCAGCAACGCTGAACGATGTCGCCGATCACCTGAGTCAGTTCATCACTATCACCGACAACCTGGGTAGCTACAGCCTCTTTCGCTTCGCAGATCCACTGGTGACTGCTTACTGGCTGAACAGTTACCCCTCATCCGCTTATCAAGGCCTCCTGGGCCCCATAAGCGAATGGTTAGTGCCCTTGCCCCCACCCAACTGGGCTCCCTCGCAGGCAGTCGAATGGCAGTCCTATCGCCCGCATCCCAACAGCCCACGATTGGAAGGCAAGCTCAACCATCTCGCCGATGATCAGGTTCAGGCACTGGAACAGGCCTACCGGCGCAGCTTCAAGGAACGGCTATACGACTGGCTGATCGCAGATTACCCACAAAGCCTCTCAGGCCTTGGCGAACAGGAACGAGGGCAGTGGCTGGAACAACGCCTGCTCGACGCCGAGGCCTGGGGGCTGGTCAACGAGCGGAGCATTGCGATCTGGCTCGAGCGCTGTGCCTGCTGGGGCAACGACTTCGCTACGCGCCCCGACAGCCCCTACCAGGCCTGGCTAGCCAGGACACCAGACGCCCAGAAACTAGCGCCAGAACAACGTATCCAGGCCCTGGATGAAGACTGCCTTGCCGGCTAAAGGAACGGATCTCCATGAGCACGACAACTTCCGACAAAACCTTGCAACAAGCCAAACGCAACCAGGCTTTTGAAAACAAGCCGGCCACTGCAAATGGTCAATGCCCGCTGAAAGCAGGTGAAATTGCCATCCACCCCGTACGCTATGCGATAGACGAGTCACCGGCTCGCGGCAGTGCCCAAGGTCCAAACCCGTTACCCAAGGGCTGGAACGCCGGCCATCTACCAAAGCTCAAGACGCGCAGCTACACCCTGCGCCAACTGCGCGACGGCTGGCTGTACGTGTGGGATGAAACGGACCGCACGCTTCACGAGTATCAGGTCAAGGGTCACCAATTCATCCGCCATAAATGGGGTAATGCCCAATTGGGCAAGGATGAGCGAAACAACCCCGGTGACAGCAAATCCTACCTGCTATACCCGAAACGCAGCCGCCTGCTCCTCGCTTACTCCCCCGTGCAGTGGACCTGGCGCCTGTGCGAAAAAATGCGCAGCAACCCACAAGAGCAAAAGCGCTGGATGCGCGCGCTTAACCTGCCGCAATACTGCACCCAGATGCAGGCAGCACATGCCGCACCTATCCGTGAAATAGGCAGTGCGGTCGCCGATATCCTGGCCGGAGGAACAGCCCCGACCTTCAAGAGCTGCCTGGTAGCGACGAACAAAGACGATTCGTCCCGCCCCTGCAAACAGTCGATCGACCAGGCCCTAATACTCGGCAGCGTACCCGATCAGGACAGCGCCCTCTTCGTTGCCCTGGACGACCCTATGGCCATCGTCGACGACCTGGCCATGAATTTACAGGGCCGCTGGCTGGAGCTGGCAGCAGCAGAAAAACAGCATGCCAACAAGCTCAATAGCGCCGAGAACGTTCAACGCCTTTGCGGTGTCAACCTAGATCCTTTTATCCCCAAGTCGGTGTCAGCCAACCCAAGCCGCAAACAAGCTTTCATCAAGGAGGCTCATAGCCTGCTCGATAGCGAAGCTCAGCTACTCAATCACAGCGGCAGTGACGCGACCCTGACTCTCAAATCCCTTCAAGTACAGCAGGCCCAAAAGCAGTTCCGCACAAACTGGGGCACCTCACCGTCGGGGCCGGAATGGCGCGCGCTGGTAGAAGAATGGCAGCAGAAAAAGATCTGGCGCGAGGATGTTCGCTTCGATGAGGTCTGGACTTACCTCCAGGAGCGAGCCAATGAAAAGGATCGCTTGAATACCCACATCCAACGCAGCGAAAGCGACCTGCTCGACTGGCTTAAGAACCTCAGCCCGAAAGCAGAAGAGGTTTTCTATGACCCCTGCCATCCGCAGCAATCGACAGATCTGCTGGACACCATGGCCAATCTATATGAGCAGTTGGGCGCGAGCGACACGGGTCAGCAATGGCTCTGTAAGCAGTACGGCAACCCCTCCACGCTGGCAGGCCTGGCGCTGTTCAATTTCAGCACGGAGCTTTCCACGCTGATTGAGCAAATCTCTACGAACTTCACCACCTACGGCACCATCGACAACCTGGGGCGGCAGAGCGACGGTAGTGGGCAAGCCCACGGCGGACTCTCCGACACCACCAGTGAAGTCAGCCGAGCCAACGAGGTGAAATCGGTACTTGACCTGCCGAGCGTACAGGCTAGCAACCTGTACAAGAGCCTTTCCGAGCCAGGCAAGCGTGCCTTCGAGACCCTGCGCAACGTAGTGGGACAAAAAGCCAAGGACAGCTGGAACCTGATGGCTTTTGTTTTGCTACCTGCCTTGAGCGAGAAATTCGTACCCACGGTTCGAATCTTTGCCTTCAGCGTCACCCAGGTTTTGGTGTCTACGGAAATATCGACGCAAACCCGCTTGATTCTTGACCCCGAGTTCGCGAAGAAGAACCGTAAATGGCAAATGCAGGTTGCCCAGCTCGAGAAGAACATCAAAGGCCTGCAGCGTACTCTTTCTCTACCCGGTAAAGGCCCCGACAAACGCTCGGCGCGCATACAGTTGCTCGGCCTGGAACAAAAGCGCGAGACGCTGTACCTGCAAAGGCCTAACGAGGTAATCGGTAATGTCGTCACCGAATCCAAGATAACCAAGGTACAAACCCGCCAAGTGAACATGTGGCTCGCGACACTGGGCCAATCAGAACTGCTCGATCAGTTGCAGCTCAAAGCAAAAAATTCGGCAGGCTATGCAGCCCGCAGCCGTCAGTGGATGAATCAGGAGCTTGGCGGCAGTTTGCCCGTGCTGGTCGCCGGGCTGAATATCTGGAACTTCATCAATAGCCTGGACAAGGCACGCAATGACGGCATTTTCAGTGAGGATGAGCTGCGCACGGTCGGCGCCAATGCCGCCTATACCGCCAACGCACTGATGGCGCTCTGGACGGTGCCGGCGTGGAACAAATGGGCGAATATGCAGGGAACCCTCAGAACACGAACAACACAGCTAGCAAAAGCAGGGGTCAGCACTTGGCTGAAAGCTGGAAGCGCAGAGTTTTCAGTCTTGGCCCGGCAGTTGGTTTTGCGCACCATGGGTATGGCCGCATTCGGCGCTATCGCGGCGGGGGTGGAAGCTTGGCAGGTTTCAAAGGATGTGGATAAGGCCACTAGCAAAGCCGAAGAAACTGCATTGAACGTAAAAATGTACGCCTTGATGGGAATGACGGCGGTTGCCGGCGTGCAACTAGTAGGTAGCGCCTTGGGCTTCTGGTTCGGTTTTGCCTGGGTCATGTCCAATCCGGTGACCATCATCATCGCGCTACTCGGCGTGATCTACCTGATCGCCAGCATGGTCGCCAACCAATACAAACGTGAGGGTCTGCGGCTCTGGCTGTATCGCAGCAGTTGGGGCAAATCTCCTGAGTGGACGCACAGTGACGAAGATCACAAGAAGGAACTGCGCACCCTGATGGAAATCAGCCTGCGCCCCAGCCTGGCGGCTCGCGCCTCCACCTTGCCTTACTACGGGCGAGGCCCGCGTATCTATACCGGGTTCTGGCTACAGCTCTTGCTACCATCCAAGCTGGAGGGAACAGCCGTAAAACTGCAACCGGCCATGGTGGACAGTGGCTGGTTCTCCGACAGCCTGATGCAAGGCATGGCAGACAAGTTCTACGACCAGTTCCTCGAAGGCCACTGGGCGCCCATCGAACAATTTGGCCAGCCCCCCGCACAGCGCCCGAACGGGCCGCTGCCTGGTGACACCCTCTACCCCGAGGGCACACAGCACCGCCTTTGGCAAACCTGGATCGCCTACCAGCGCCCCCCCGTGCTGGAACTGGAAGTTCGCTACCCGGAGCAAATTCTGGAAAGCGCCAACGGCCAGGGCTACATGTTCCGCGTGGATATAGGCACCTCGTCCTCCGAGGCGGATCTGAAAAGCGATGCGTTCAGCAAGGAACCCAATAACGATATGGTGCTCTCTTCACAAAGCACCCGCCTGCTCTCCTTACAGGTGCCACATACGAGTGAATAATTACTTATGGGCAGTACCTTGAACAAACTTATCCAGGCTCTTCCCTGGAACCAGTCCATCGAACTTCCAGAGCAACATCAGTGGAAGCACGCCAATCAACATGCGTTCCTAGAGTGGAAAATCAAGGCAAGGCCTTATAATACAACAGTTGCCAATGGCATGTTTATTTGCCTCTTCCTATTCACCACTATATTTTTTGGGTGGATGGGCGAGATATTTAACCCTAACTCTTCAAAATCCATAGCAATAGGAATACCTTTTTATATATTAACCATGACGGCCATTTACGGCACAACTCATCAAAAAACAAAATTCGCTTATCGCCTGACCGAAACAAGCATAGAGGTCTGCGAGTGGAAAGCGCCAAGTAAAGGCTGGATGATCGCTTTGAAATGGCTGACGGTTATTGCCGCTATCGCCGTTCTATTCGTTATTGCACTTGACCCATCGGCCTTTTGGATAGCACTCGCCGGGCCTGGCGGCATGGGCTTGCTTTATCTAGGCCTGGCTAACTCAAAGCAATTCCAAGAATTACATACAAGCTACCATACGTATGAATATCAATGGAGCGAGTTCAAAAATATCACATTGGATCGATCTAAGAAGATAATTTGCCTTGAGACACCTTGGCTTAGCCCGCACTCGAATGAATATGTGGATTGGCCGTTCTACATTTTCTCGGACAAACGCAACTTCGACAAACACGTTTCCCTCATCCGTGAGCAGCTAAAAGAACTCCCCCTAAAAGAAGAGAGCGTCTCAGTACTGCAATTCTAGCCGCCAAGCCCAACCCTACTATTTTGCTCTCTTCACAAAATACGTGCTTACGCCACCCTGCAGATGCCACATACGAGTGAATGATTGCTTATGAGCAGTACCTTGAACAGATTCCTACAGGCTCTACCCTGGAACCAGTCCATCGAACTTCCAGACCACCACAACTGGAAGTGCGCCAATCAAAACGCACTGTTGGAATGGGAAATCAAGGCAAGGCCTTATAACACGACAGTTGCCAATGGTATGTTTTGGTTCATGATGAGCGTAGCCTTGGGCGCCTGCTATTTGATGTTTTTCAAGAACGATAACTCTCCTTTAATTGAAAAACTGTCCTGGAGCGCAATATTTCTTTCTGTTTTCTTTTTAGCTCTATATGGCACAACCCATCAAAAAACAAAATTCGCTTATCGCCTGACCGAAACAGGCATAGAAGTCTGCGAGTGGAAAGCACCAAGTAAAGGTTGGATGATCGCGTTGAAATGGCTGACAGTTATCGCCGCTATCGCCGTTATATTCGTTGTTGCACTTGACCCATCGGCCTTTTGGGTAGCGCTCGCTGGGCCTGGCGGCATGGGCTTGCTTTATCTAGGACTGGCTAACTCAAAGCAATTCCAAGAAATGCACAGCCTCTACAGGCACAATGTATTTACCTGGAATGAAATAAATCATATTTACATAGACAAATCACGCCACCTTGTCAGCTTGGAATATGAATGGCTCAACGAGAATATCAACAAGACACTGCCGTGGTGGACATATATTTTCTGCCACAAAAGAGATTTTGAAACCACTGCTGAAATCATACTTTCAAAAAACACAGACACTCCCCACACACACGAAAAAGTAGAAGTTTTACAATTCTAAAAATCAATCGAAATCCAGTACCGATATGGCGCCATTTTCACAGAACATTTGGCCGCTCCCCTTGCAGGTGCCACATGCGCGCGAAAGTGGAGCAAACTCTCCCAACTACAGAAGCACTCCAAGTAGACACACAAATTAATTTCCCCAACCAATAGATCATCACAAGGAAGAATCATGTCACAAGCAACTTGGAACCCTGCACAATACCTCAGCGTCATGTCCTGGGCTATGTTCAGCACAACGATAACGAGCATCCTACTCGCGCTTATCTTCTTTCCCTTTACTAATTTGGGAGCTTATCTAGTTGGCTGGCCCCTCGGGTTATCCATTACCGTGAATGTCATTCTATTCATTGCCTCTTCACTCGCACGACGCGACCAATATGTAAGCGTCTCTTTGACAGCCGAGGGAATTCGATACACTGACGAATCCGAGTCCTACCGTCGTAACGAACTGCTTCGTGCCAGTGATATCAAGAATATCCGCGTTCGACGCAATCCATTCTTCAAGTCACTGACAATTGACATGAAGGGAAATAACCAGCGCTTCTTTTTGAGCAACGTATCCCTGACGGATACTTTCCTGGCTGAAGCGGGCGCACTTATCAGCGGGGGCCCAAGCAACGCGCCGCAGACCGATCCGTCATAATCTGTGCCGCAACGACAAAATCAATAAATAATTCCCTTCTCAGAGCAGCACCGCGCAAACGAACCGATCACAGCGGCACATGACCGCTGCACGGGCCGCCCCGAGCGCTACTGGCGCGATATGGGCGATGACACCTGGGAAGCACAACTGACGCAGAACCTGGCCCGCGTCAACGCCTATGACATCACTGGCCGCCTCAACCTAATGACTCGCCATGTGCGTTATGCCGATTGATTGCAGACAACCAACCTCAACCTCCAACAACACACTCAAGGAAAGAACGCATGAACAAAATGGATTTCAAAATGCCGCTGGGCGCCGTCATTCACCTGCTTGCGGTGATCTGGATCAGCGTGGAGCCCCGCTATGAAGGCCTATTCGTCTGGATGCTGCCGTTTTTGGCGTTGAACCTGGTTGGCATGCTGCTGGTCATGCTCGACAAGACCAAGCTGGGCGCCATCCTGTTCATCATCGGCTGCGTGCCCTTCGTCCCCGTCGGCGTCATCGGTATTCTCGGCGCGAAGAAATCGCTTCAAGGTCTGAGCGAGCCTGCGCCGACTAACGCCTGAGACTGGTTCCTGAGCATTCCTCGCTGGACTGCTCCTTGGTCATGCCGCGCCGTTCTCAGCCTTGAGTACGGCGCGCGTGCATCAGCACGACCACCAACACCAGCAACCCCAACACCCCCGCCCCGACGAACAAGCCCTCATACCCCAACGCCTTGGCCAGCACCCCACTGCTGGCACCGACGAAGCCGGACAACAGCAACTGTGCCGAGGCCTGCAGGGTGAAGTCGGCGCCTTCGTGTTCGGGGCGGCACATGCGCATCATGGCGGCGAACAGGGCGACGGTGGACATGCCGTCGGCCACCTGCTCGAACAGGGTGACGGCATAGACCAGCCCGACATTGCCCCCTTGCCCTACCAGCAGCGCCAGGGCGGCGATGCCGATGGCCTGCAGGGTGCCGAACAGGATCAGTGCGCGCAGTACGCCGATGCGGGCGTAGAGCAGGCCGCCGAGCACCGCGCCAGCGATGCCGGCCAGGCTGCTGATCAGGGTCAGTTGGCCGAGCGCTGCACTGCTCCAGCCCTGGTCCACCAGCATCGGCTTGATCATCGGCGAACCCAGCGAGTCGCCCAGCTTGAAGGTGAGCACCACCGCCAGCCACAGGAGCATGCCGGGCTGCGCCAGCAGGCCGCGATAGTGGTTCAGCAGTAGGCGCGGGCCGATCGCGGTTTCGGCCAGGGCGGGTTGGAAGGGCAGGACCCGGTGCTCGGGAAACAACCAGCTCGGCACGGTCATCAACAGGATCAGGCCGGCCACCAGCCCCACAGCCAGGTTCCAGCCCAGCGGGTCGATCACCAGCAGCAGGCCGCTGCCGCTGACGATCATGCCGACCTTGTAGCCGCCGACCTGCAGGCTGTTGCCGAGGCCGCGCCAGCGCTCGGGCAGCAGGCGCACGGTAAGGCCATCGGTGGCAATGTCCTGGGTCGACGCCAGCAGATTGATCAGCAGCAGCAGGCCAAGCAGCAACCACAGGCCGGAGCCGAACAGGGTCTGCGGCGCCAGCATCGCCAGCACGGCCACACAAAGGATCACGCCCGTCTGCAGCGGCAGGATCCAGCCACGGTGATGACCTAGACGCTGCGAGGCCAGACGGTCGATCCACGGCGCCCAGAGCACCTTGAGCAGCCAGGGCAAGGCCAGCAGTTTGAGCAGGCCGATCAGCGCCAGGTCGACACCGTGCTGACGCAGCAGCACCGGCAGCGAATGGGCGATCAGCCCGGACGGCAGGCCTTGCGCGCAATAGAGCGAGGCCAGCAGCACCAGCGTGGCGTTGGATGGGCGAGGTGCGGTTGGCGACATGGCGGGCGCTCGCAGTAAAAGCGCAAGCCTAGTGGTTTGTTCCGGTCAGCGGCAATGCGAGGGTGGTTACAGTTCGTAGGCAGGCTCGTCGCGGCTGAAACCCCTCCCACGGCATGGGAGTTCGATTACCTGTAGCCCGGATGCAATCCGGGGCCAGCACCATCGCTCCCGGATTGCATCCGGGCTACGCGAAGGCCCTGCATGTGACCCCAAAGGCCCTTTAGGCTACCCAGCGCGCTGCGTATTCATCCACCAGAAATCCTCGACTGGCGAATCCCGGGTGGAACGATAAAGGGCGTTCCACCCTACAGTCCTACAGGCTACCCAGGCACTCGCTCAGACCGCCCGCCAGGTTTTCTAGCAGTTGCTCGTAACCGCTGGCGGCGACCGGCAGGTCGCCTCCCAGGGCGTCGAGCTCGGCCAGCTTGACCGGCAGGCCGGCGGTCAGGGTTTCGGCCAGACGCGGGCGCAGAGGCGGCTCGCTGAACACGCAGCTGGGCCCGGCCTGCTGCAGCGCCTTGCGCATGGCGGCGACGTGACGGGCGCCAGGCTGTACTTCGGTCAGCACGCTGAACACGCCGGCATGCTTGAGGCCATAGGCGGCTTCGAAGTAGTCGTAGGCCTCGTGGAAGACGAAATACGGCTTGCCCTGCAGGGCGGCCAGTTGCGGGCGAATGCGGCCGTCGAGCGCATCCAGGCGCTCCTCGAAGGCCTGCAGGTTGGCGGCGTAGCGCGCGGCGTTGGCGGCGTCCAGCCTGGCCAGGTCGGCGGCCATGCGTGCCGCGATGATCCTGGCATTGTCGGCGGCCAGCCACAGGTGGGCATCCAGGCTGCCGGGGCGGTGGTCGTGATCGTGGCCCAGGCCGTCACTGGCGTGCTCATGAGCATGATCGTGATCGTCGTGGTCGTGCTCCCCATGACTGTCGCCGAAGTGGCGCAGGGTCATGCCGGGTAGCGCCTGCACCGCCACGTCCGGTTGGCTGCGCCCCTCCAGTACCCGCGGCAGGAAGCCTTCCATGTCCGGGCCGATCCAGTACAGCAGGTCGGCGTCGCGTACCCGGCGCACGTCCGACGGACGCAGTGCGTAATGGTGCGGCGAGGCGCCCGGGGGCAGCAGTACATCGGGCGAACCGACGCCGTCCTGCACCGCCGCGGCGATCAGTTGCAGCGGCTTGATGCTGGTGAGCAGGCGCACCTCGGCCTGGGCATTGGCGACGAACAGCAAGGTAATGAGGCAGAAAAGACGCGACACGGGGCATACTCGGGCGGGATTGAACGGGTAATATAATAACGTCTCTCACCTGCGCCGTCCTTGCCCATGACCGACACCCCCCTGTCTGCACGCCCTCACGACCATTCCCGCTGCGTCAGCCATGCCCTGGCCGAGGCCGAAACCATCTGCGCGCGCCAGGGTCTGCGCCTGACCGCGCTGCGCAAGCGGGTGCTGGAACTGGTGTGGGCCAGCCACAAGCCGCTCGGCGCCTACGACATCCTCGGCGTGCTGAGCGACGAAGACGGCCGCCGCGCGGCGCCGCCGACCGTCTATCGCGCGCTGGATTTCCTCCTGGAAAACGGCCTGGTGCACCGCATCGCCTCGCTCAACGCCTTCGTCGGCTGCAGCCACCCGGAGCATGCGCACCAGGGGCAGTTCCTGATCTGCCGCAGCTGCCACGCCGCCACCGAACTGGAACAGCCGGCCATCAGCCAGGCCATCGTCGACGGTGCGGCCGGCGTTGGTTTCGCCGTGGAAAGCCAGACCGTGGAAGTGGTCGGGCTGTGCGCGGGCTGCAAGGACAAGCCATGAGCGAGGCGCTGATCCGTCTCGACGGGGTCGCGGTCAGCTTCAACGGCCAGGCCGTGCTGGACGAGGTGCAGCTGAGCGTGCAGCCTGGCGAGATCGTCACCCTGATCGGCCCCAACGGTGCCGGCAAGACCACCCTGGTGCGCGTGGTGCTCGGCCTGCTGCAGCCGCAGCGTGGCAACGTGCGCCGCGCACCGCGCCTGCGTATCGGCTACATGCCGCAGAAACTGCATGTCGATGCCACCCTGCCGCTGTCGGTGCTGCGTTTCCTGCGCCTGGTGCCGGGAGTGGATCGCAAGCGCGCGCTGGCGGCGCTGGCCGAAGTCGGCGCCGAGCAGGTGATCGACAGCCCGCTGCAGAGCATTTCCGGCGGCGAGATGCAGCGCGTGCTGCTGGCCCGCGCACTGTTGCGCGAGCCGCAGCTGCTGGTGCTCGACGAACCGGTGCAGGGCGTCGACGTCGCCGGCCAGGCCGAGCTGTACCGGCTGATCTCGCGGCTGCGCGAGCGCCACGGCTGCGGCGTGCTGATGGTCTCGCACGACCTGCACCTGGTGATGAGCGCCACCGATCAGGTGGTCTGCCTCAACCGCCATGTGTGCTGCTCCGGCCATCCGGAACAGGTCAGCGAAGATCCGGCCTTCATCGAACTGTTCGGCCAGGACGCCAAGAGCCTGGCCGTCTATCACCACCATCACGACCACGCTCATGACCTGCATGGCGGCGTGGTCAAGCCCGGCCTGACCATCCACGGCCCGGCTCATGTTCACGGCCCGGACTGCAAACACTGATGCCCGACTTTCTCCTCAACGCCCTGCTTGCCGGCCTGGCGCTGGCCCTGGTGGCCGGCCCGCTCGGCTCCTTCGTGGTATGGCGACGCATGGCCTATTTCGGCGACACCCTGTCCCACGCCGCCCTGCTCGGCGTGGCCCTGGGCCTGCTGCTGGACGTCAGCCCGACCCTCACCGTGACGGTCGGCTGCGTGCTGCTCGCCGTGCTGCTGGTGACCCTGCAGCAGCGTCAGCCGCTGGCCTCCGACACCCTGCTGGGCATCCTCGCCCACAGCACCCTGTCGCTGGGCCTGGTGGCGCTGAGCTTCATGCATGACGTGCGCATCGACCTGATGAGCTACCTGTTCGGCGACCTGCTCGCCGTCAGCGCGACCGATCTGGCCTGGATCATTGGCGGCAGTGCACTGGTGCTGGCGCTGCTGGCCTGGCTGTGGCGACCGCTGCTGGCAATCACCGTGCACGAGGAACTGGCGCGGGTCGAAGGCCTGCCGGTGGCAGCGATTCGCCTGGCGCTGATGCTGCTGATCGCGGTGGTGATCGCCGTGGCGATGAAGATCGTCGGCGTGCTGCTGATCACCTCCTTGCTGATCATTCCTGCTGCCGCGGCCCAGCGCCACGCGCGCACGCCGGAGCAGATGGCCGTGGGCGCCAGCCTGCTCGGGCTGCTGGCGGTGTGCGCGGGTCTGGCCATGTCCTGGTATCAGGACACGCCTGCCGGGCCGTCCATCGTGGTCAGCGCCGCGGCGCTGTTCCTGGCCAGCTTTGCCTTGCCCAGGCGCAGCGGTTGACGGCGCTAACCCCCCCTACGGATCCGCGCCCTGGCCGATACCTCGCCAGGCCCCGCGCGGCATAGAACCATGGCGCTAGCGATCAACGTGAAATCGCTGCCGCAACTCTGTATGATTGCGCGTTTTTTGCACAATTCGAGACTCGTTTTGATGAAGTCGTTCGTTTTCCGTGGTCTTCCTCTTTTTCTGGTTCTGCTGGCCGGCTGCCAGAGCAGTCAACAGAACAGCCTGCCGCCGGTCGACGATCTGGTCGTTGCCTTCCGCCAGCTCGACCTGAGCCTGGCCGAAGAACGGCTCGACGACGCGCGCAGCCAGCTCGCTGAGCTGCAGCAGCGTGCCAGCCGCGATACCCGCCTGGAGCAGTATCAACGCCAGCTGGCCGAAGCCTACATGGAGCAGGGCCGCGAAGCGCTGCAGCAGGGCGACCTGGATCGCGCCGCGCAGGCGCTGGGCCAGGCCCGCAGCCTGATGCCGCAGGCGCCTGCCCTGAGCCACGACCTCAACCAGGCCATCGACAGCGCACGCGCCGCTCGCCAGGCCGCCGCCGAGCAGCAGGCGCGCGAGGCGGCCGCCAGGCTCGACGCAGAGCGCCAGGAGCAACTGCGCCAGCAGCGCCAGGCCAGCGAGCGCCAGGCCAAGGCGACCCAAGCGACACCCCCTGCAGGCCAGCCGACAGCGGCGCCCAGCAGCCAGCCCAAGGCGCGCCTGATCGACCCGAGCGCGGCAACCAGCGTCATCGCCATGCCGATGCTGGACAATCAGGACAACGAGAACCTGCGCCGCCTGCTCGACAGCGTGGCAGCGGATGTCGTGACCTTTCGCTGCGCCGTGCGCATCGAAGTGCGCGAGGCCAAGGACTATCCCTGGGTCGCGGCGCTGCTGTCGGCGCGCATCAAGAAGCTCGACCCGAGCTTCCGCCCGCAACTGAGCCAGAAGATCGTGCCCCAGCAGACGCCGCGCCTGCTGCTGAGCCCGCAGCGCCCATGAGGCAAGCACCGTCCACCGCGCGTCGGTAATGCCGTTTTGTAATAACCATAGGCCAACAAAGATTTTCTCGGCCTAAACACTGCCGGGTAAACTAGCGCCCTTTTGCGCCCACCCGGCGCCCGGCCCCTTGCACACAGAGGCCCGCCCCTGAACACACCCAAAAGGTCGTTCGCGTGATCCAGTTTCAATCCGTCCACAAGGCCTACCGCGTCGCCGGCCGCGAGATTCCGGCGCTGCAGCCCACCACGCTGCAGATCGGCAGCGGTCAGGTGTTCGGCATCATTGGCCACTCCGGCGCCGGCAAGAGCACCCTGCTGCGCCTGATCAACCGCCTGGAAGAGCCTTCCGGCGGCCGCATCGAGATCGACGGCGTCGACGTCACCGCCCTCGATGCCACCGGCCTGCGCCGCTTCCGCCAGCAGGTCGGGATGATCTTCCAGCACTTCAACCTGCTGTCGTCGAAGACCGTCGCCGACAACATCGCCATGCCGCTGCGCCTGGCCGGCGAGCTGAGCCGTGCCGAGATCGACGCCCGCGTCGCCGAGCTGCTGGGGCGCGTCGGCCTGCAGGATCATGCCAACAAGTACCCGGCGCAGCTCTCCGGCGGGCAGAAGCAGCGCGTCGGCATCGCCCGGGCGCTGAGCACCCGGCCGAAGATCCTGCTGTGCGACGAGGCCACCAGTGCCCTCGACCCGCAGACCACCACCGCCGTGCTGCAGCTGCTGGCCGAGATCAACCGCGAACTGGGCCTGACCATCGTGCTGATCACCCATGAGATGGACGTGATCCGCCGCGTCTGCGACCGCGTGGCGGTGATGGATGCCGGCGTGATCGTCGAAGAAGGCCCGGTGGCCGAGGTCTTCCTGCACCCGCAGCACCCGACCACGCGGCGCTTCGTGCTGGAGTCCGAGCACGTCGACGAGGACGAGCAGCGCGACGACTTTGCCCATGTGTCGGGGCGCATCCTGCGCCTGACCTTCCAGGGCGAGGCCACCTACGCGCCGCTGCTGGGCACCGTGGCCCGCGAGACCGGGGTCGACTACAGCATCCTCGCCGGGCGCATCGACCGCATCAAGGACACCCCCTACGGCCAGCTCACCCTGGCCCTGACCGGTGGCGACATCGACGCCGCGCTGGCGCGCTTCGGCGCCGCCGACGTGCATCTGGAGGTACTGCGCTGATGCTCGAACAACTGCTCCCCAACGTGTTCTGGCCGGAAATCTGGCAGGCCAGCCTCGACACCCTGAACATGCTGCTCGGCTCGATGCTGTTCACCGTGCTGCTCGGCCTGCCGCTCGGCGTGCTGCTGTTCCTTACCGGCCCGCGCCAGCTGTTCGAACAGTCGGTGCTGTACGGCGCGCTGTCGCTGGTGGTGAACATCCTGCGCTCGGTGCCCTTCGTCATCCTCTTGATCCTGATGATCCCCTTCACCGAACTGCTGGTCGGCACCTCGCTGGGCGTCGCCGGCGCCATCCCGCCGCTGGTGGTGGGGGCCACGCCGTTCTTCGGCCGGCTGGTGGAGACCGCCCTGCGCGAAGTCGAGCGCGGCATCATCGAGGCGACCCAGGCCATGGGCGCCAGCACCTGGCAGATCATCACCCGCGCGCTACTGCCCGAGGCCCTGCCCGGCCTGCTCGCGGCCACCACGGTCACCGCGATTACCCTGGTGTCCTACACCGCCATGAGCGGCCTGATCGGCGGCGGCGGCCTCGGCGACCTGGCCGTGCGCTACGGCTACCAGCGCTACCAGCCGGACGTGATGGCCGTGACCGTGGTCCTGCTGCTGGTTCTGGTGCAGGTGCTGCAGATGGTCGGTGATCGCCTGGTCATACATTTTTCCCGCAAGTAACCCCAACAAGCGGCGACTCGCCACCCGCGAGACCCGCACCAACCTTCCCAAAAGGAACCTTGATATGAAGAAGCTGCTGACTGCCCTGGCCGCCTGCGCGGCCTTCTCGGCCCAGGCCGAAACCCTCAACGTCGCCGCCACCCCGGTGCCGCACGCGGAGATCCTCGAGTTCGTCAAACCGGCCCTGGCCAAAGAGGGCGTGGAGCTGAAGGTGCGCGTGTTCACCGACTACGTGCAGCCCAACCTGCAGGTGCAGCAGAAGAACCTCGACGCCAACTTCTTCCAGCACCAGCCCTACCTGGACGAGTTCAACGCCAGCCGCAAGACCGAGCTGGTCAGCGTCGCCGGTGTGCATGTCGAGCCCTTCGGCGCCTACTCGAGCAAGATCAAGAACCTGAGCGAGCTGCCACAAGGCGCCACCGTGGCCATCCCCAACGACGCCACCAACGGCGGCCGCGCCCTGCTGCTGCTGCAGAAGGCCGGCGTGATCAAGCTCAAGCCGGAAGCCGGCATCCTCGCCACGCCCAAGGACATCGTCGAGAACCCCAAGGCGATCAAGGTGCGTGAACTGGAGGCGGCTACCCTGCCGCGCGTGCTGAGCCAGGTCGACCTCGCCCTGATCAACACCAACTACGCGCTGGAAGCCAAGCTGAACCCGACCAAGGACGCCCTGGCCATCGAAGGCAGCGACTCGCCGTACGTCAACACCCTGGTGACCCGTGCCGACAACAAGGACAGCGACGCCGTGCAGAAGCTGGTCAAGGCCCTGCACAGCGCCGAGGTCAAGCAGTTCATCGAAGAGAAGTACCAGGGCGCCGTCGTACCGGCGTTCTGATCGCCGCTGACGCTGTACCCGATGCCGCGCCGCTGCAAAGCCGCGCGGCATTTTTATGGGTGAAATGCGTCGGTGATCCGTAGGGTGCGCCGTGCGCACCAGGCCCAACCTCGCCAGCAAGCAGAACGTACCGGGACGCCCTACGCGCTCAGGCACTGCAACAAGCAATCCAGCGCCGGCTGGCGCTGCGCCCGCCGCAGCAGCGCCACCAGCTCGCGGTGAAAGACCAGCTCGCCCAGCTCGATCACCCGCAGCCGGGTCGGCCGCTGCAGCCACAGGCCGGCACGCGGCACCAGCGCCACGCCCATGCCGTTCTCCACCAGGCGCACGATGGCTTCCAGTTCATCCAGCTCCAGCGCCTCGCGCACGCTCAGCCGCTGCTCGCGGAGGAATCGACTGACCTGACGGCCACCGAACGAGGCACGGTCGTAACGCACGAAAGGTTGCTCGGCAAGCAGTTGCAGCGGATCGTCGCCGGCCACCTCCAGCGGGGCGATGAGCACGAAGGGCTCGCGCGCCAGCGGCACCTCCAGCAACTCCTTGGGCAGCGGAAACGGCGGCCTGATCAGCAGCGCCAGATCCAGCTCACCCGCATCCAGCTGACTGAACAGCTGCAGCGACACCCCCGGTACCAGCTTCAGCTCGACCCGCGGCGCCAGCTGACGAAAGCGCGGCAGCGCCTCGGCCAGCAGGCCGGTCTGCAGGGTGGCGATGGCACCGACGCGCAGCTCGCCCTGCCACTGCTCGGCAGCCTGCGGCAGCGCCATCTGCGCATAGAGCGCGAGCATCTGCTCGGCCAATGGCAGCGCGTGGCGGCCCGCCGCGTTGAGTACGGCGGCGCGGCCGCTGCGGTCGAACAGGCGCACGCCGAGGTGCTGCTCGAGTACGCGCATCTGCGCGCTGACCGCCGATTGGGTCAGTCCCACCTGCTGGCCAGCGGCAGCGAAGGTACCCAGACGAGCGACGGTGATGAAGGTTTTCAGCTCGCGCAGCATCGAAGTCTCGATTGATCAGAAATATTTCAGCTTGCGAGAAAGAATATTCGTTTTTCGACAATTTTTTTGTTGATAGGCTGACGCAGCGAATATCCATGGCGGGTTGCACCCGCCCCACACAGACAACCCAAGGTACTGCGCGATGGCCCTTGCTCCCTTTCACCTGGCGATCCCCGTTCATGACCTGGCCGCGGCGCGGCATTTCTATGGCGAGGTGTTCGGTTGCGCCGAAGGGCGCAGCAGCGAGCACTGGGTGGATTTCGATTTCTTCGGCCATCAGCTGGTCATCCACCAGGCGCCGAAGTTGGCCTATCAGGAAGCGGCCGTGAGCAACCCGGTGGATGGCCACGACGTGCCGGTGCCGCACTTCGGTGTGGTGCTCGGCTGGGCCGACTGGGAAGCGCTGGCCGAGCGCCTGCGCAGCCGCGACACGCAGTTCGTCATCGAGCCCTACGTGCGCTTCAAGGGCCAGGTCGGCGAACAGGCGACCATGTTCCTTCTCGACCCCTGCGGCAACGCCCTGGAGTTCAAGGCGTTCAAGGACATTGGCCAGCTGTTCGCCAAATGAGCGCGCGGCAGTGCTAAACCGCAGGGGCCTCGAACAGTCGTTCGGGTAGCAGCTCGCGCAGCGCGTCGTTGGCCTGCAGCAGCAGCGGCAGCAGCTCGCCCAGCAGTGCAGGCTCAAGATGGGCACAGACATCGGCCTGGCGCGGCAGCGGCAGGCCGGCCAGCACACGTGCGGAAATCGCGACGTTGTCATCGGCCGCGGCCGCCTCGGTGAGCTTGCACAGATAACCGGTGGAGAAGCTGCGCAGGCTCTGCACGATCAGCTCGATATCGACGATATGCCGGGCGATCTGCAGCACGTGATCGGCATCATTGATGCCGTAGATCAGCATCTTCACCTGCCTGGGCGACAGGCATTCGGCATAGCGCGCAGCGGTGGCGAAGGCACCGATCGCGCACAGCTGGCGTGCCACCTGCAGATGCAGCTCGTCCGGCAAGGCCAGGTAGGTTGGCAGGATCAGCTGCGGATCGAGGTGAGTGGTGACCTGGGCGAGAAAGTCGATGGGCAGCTCGAGAATCAGCTCGCGTAGTTGCGCAGGCGCCATGTGCGGCGACAGCTGCGCGGCCTGCTCGGGCCCGAGCTTCTGCACCAGCGCCGCCTTCACCGCCACCGGCGCCATGCTCTGCGAGGCCAGCAGCAGGCGCTGGGCCATGCTCAGGGAGGGGGCTTTGGCCATCGGGTACTCCTTGTCGTGACCGAGGCCTGCAGCATCCCGTAGCACGGCTGATGGCGCAGCCATCTTTGCGCCGGTCGCGCCCCCAGCCACCGTCAGCGACTGGGTAGAGAGGAAACGCCGCTCAATCCAGCGGGTGGTCGCGCTGCGCGCGCAACAACTCGGCAAAGGCCGCAGCCTCCACCGGCCGGCTGATCAGGAAACCCTGGATCTCGTCGCAGTTCTGGCTCTTGAGAAAATCCATCTGCGCCTGGGTTTCCACGCCCTCGGCGACCACCTTCAGCTCCAGACTATGGGCCATGGCGATGATCGCGCGGGTGATCGCCGCATCCTCGCCACCCGGCGACAGGTCGCGGATGAAGGTCTGGTCGATCTTCACGTAGTGCACCGGGAAACGCTTGAGGTAGCTGAGCGAGCTGTAGCCGGTGCCGAAATCGTCGATGGCCAGCTTCACCCCCAGTTCGCGCAGCTGGCGGAAGGTGACGATGACGCTGTCGACGTTGTCCAGCAGCTGGCTTTCGGTCAGCTCCAGCTCCAGGTACTGCGGCGCCAGGCCGGTTTCCTCCAGCACCTGACGGACCAGGCTGGTGAGGTTGCCCTGGCGCAGCTGATGCACCGAGATGTTCACCGACACGCGGATTTCCGCCAGTCCCTGGCGCTGCCATTGGCAGGCCTGACGGCACGCCTGGCGCAACACGAATTCGCCAATCGGCGCGATCAACCCGGTCTCTTCGGCCAGGCCGATGAACTCGCCCGGAGCCACCATGCCCTGCTGCGGATGGCGCCAGCGCACCAGCGCTTCGGCGGCGTTGAGCTGGTCGTCGGCGAGGTTCAGCTTGGGCTGGTAGAACACCTCCAGCTGGCCTTCGTCGATGGCCTTGCGCAGCTGGTTCTCCAGCTGCAGGCGCTCCAGGGTGCAGGCCTGCAGGTTGTCGGTGAAGAACTGGAAGGTATTGCCGCCCAGGTGCTTGGCGTGTTGCACGGCCATGTTGGCCTGGCTGATCAGCGCGCTGATCTCGCGTGCATAGTCCGGCAGCAGGCTGATCCCCAGCGAGGCACTGACCACCAGCTCGTGGCCGCCCACGGTCATCGGTACGCGCAGCTTGGCCAGCAGCCGGCTGGCCACCCGCGCCAGGCTGGAGAGGCTGCCGTAGGCGTCGAGGATGACGGCGAATTCGTCGCCCGACAGCCGCGCGATGCAGTCGGCCTCCGGCACGGCCTGGGTCAGGCGGCGGCTCATCTGGCGCAGCAACTGGTCGGCCACCTCATGGCCGAGGCTGTCGTTGAGCAGCTTGAAGCGATCCAGGTCGATGTGCACCAGGGCGATGCTGCGCCCGCTCTGCCGCGCGCGCTGGCCGGCCTCGTGCAGGCGCGCCTTGAACAGGCTGCGGTTGGCCAGGCCGGTCAGCTCGTCGTAGTGCGACAGGTAGCGCAGGCGCTCCTCGGCCTCGCGCCGCGCGGTCAGGTCGGCGAAGAAGCCGACGATATGGCTGGGCCGCCCGCTGGTGTCTCGCACCAGGTTGAGCTGCAACCATTGCGGGTAGAGCTCGCCGCTCTTGCGCGTCTCGATCAGTTCGCCCTGCCAGGTGCCGCAGCTGTCCAGCTCCTGACGGATCATCTGGTACTGCCTGCGCATCTCGCGGCTGCCGATCAGGCTGGTCACGGTGCGCCCGACCACTTCGTCGCTGCTGTAGCCGGTCACCGAGCTGAACGCGCGGTTGACCGCCAGCACGCGGTAATCGGGGTCGAGAATGAAGATGCCCTCGCTGGCCGCCTCGAACACCGTCGCGGCCAGGCGTTGCTGCTGCTCCTGCTGACGCCGCGCGCTGACGTCACGTCGCGTGCCGAGCATGCGCCGCACGCGGCCGGCAGCGTCGCGCTCGACCGCGCGGCCACGGTCTTCGACCCACACCCAGTGGCCGTCGACATGACGCACGCGGTACTCGATCTGATAATCCTCGCTGCGTCCCTTGAGATGCTGGACCAGCGCCCGGCGCAGCCGCGGCAGATCATCCGGGTGCAGACGCGGGGTCAGGTCGCGCAGCATCACCTGGACCTGCTCCGGCTCCAGGCCGAACAGTTCGCGCAGGTGCGAATGGTGCACCTGGTCGCTCTCCAGGTCCCAGTCCCACAGGCCCAGCTCGCTGGCCTCCAGGGCCAGGGCCAGGCGCGCCTGGCTCTTGCCCAGGGCGTGAGTCGCCTCGTCCAGCTCCAGGGTGCGCTCGGCCACGCGCATTTCCAGTTCGCCATGGGCGCCGCGCAGCTCGCGTTCGGCGCGGCGGCGCTGCTCCACCTCGCGCGCCAGCTCTTCGTTGAGCCCCTCGGCGCGCTGCTTGGCATGCTCCAGGTTGCTGATCAGCGCCAGGTTGTGAAAGCGCTGCAGCAGGCTGCGCTGCACCAGGCGATTGACCTGCCAGGCCACCACCAGCAGGGCGAGAAAGAGGATGACACTGAGCAGCCCCCAGCCGCGCTGCAGGCTGTTGTCACTGAGCAGCAGAAAGGCTGCCGAGGGCACCAGGCACGGCAGGGCGAAGGTGAGAAAGGCCGACAGGCTGACGGCATAGGCGACGCTGGCCGAGAGAATCGCCGCGGCGATCAGGCCATAGACCAGCGCCTGCTGATAGAACACGTCCGGCGGCACCAGCACGATGACCACGAAGGCCAGGGTCAGCCCGGAAGCGCCGGCGCCGAAGAGGAAGATGCGCCGCCAGTAGGGTTCGGCCTGACGACTGGGCAGCGCCGCGTTGAAGGCATTCACCTGGGTCAGGCGCAGCAGCACCAGCAACACCACCCAGCCCAGCCACGCGGCGAGCAACGGCGCGCTCTGCTGGCTCCATAGCAACAGGCTGCAGGCCAGGCCGACCAGCAGCATGAGCATGGTGGGCAGACGCGAGCCCTGAAACAGCAGACGGGTACGCTCGACGGCGATATCCGTGGCGAACTGACGTTCGGCCTGACGCGGGTCCAGCGTCACCTCTTGAATTACGGCGCTAGTCGTGACGGTCATAGGCGATGTTCTTGTAATGGTTGCCTAAGGGTCTGCGGGGGTGGATATCGACGCCCCCAGCCCTGACGTCGCCGGAGAATACCCGAGACAGACGCTGTGCCCAACAAAGATGTGGGCAATTTCACAGTTTCGCGCCCAACTTTCGGCGGGCGCTCGCCAGCCATGCTGGCCCTTGGCCGCCTGCGCACGCCCATCTGCGCCTCGACCCGCCGGTCGTCGGTTGCGCCCGGCCCATTTCCCTTCACCCGGCCGACGGTTTGCCCTCCCCTGCCGTGCCCCCTAGAATGCCGCGATGCAAAACGACCCCGAACTCCTCCTCGCTTCGCTCAACGACGCCCAGGTCCAGGCCGTGGCCGCCCCGCTCGGCCGCCAGCTGGTGCTGGCCGGCGCCGGCTCGGGCAAGACCCGCGTGCTGGTGCACCGCATCGCCTTTTTGATCCAGGCGATGGGCGCCTCGCCTCATTCGATCCTGTCGGTGACCTTTACCAACAAGGCCGCCGCCGAGATGCGCCACCGCATCGAGCAGATGCTTGGCCACAACCCGGCCGGCATGTGGGTCGGCACCTTCCACGGCCTGGCCCACCGCCTGCTACGCGCGCACTGGCAGGAGGCCGGGCTGGCCGAGAACTTCCAGATTCTCGACTCCGACGATCAGCAGCGCCTGATCAAGCGGGTGATTCGCGAGCTGGGCCTGGACGAACAGCGCTGGCCGGCCAAGCAGGCGCAGTGGTTCATCAACGGACAGAAAGATGAGGGCTTCCGCCCGCAGCACATCCAGGCCGGCGGCGACCTGTTCCTGGCCACCATGCGCGGCATCTACGAGGCCTACGAGGCGGCCTGCGCACGCACCGGGGTGATCGACTTCTCCGAGCTGCTGCTGCGTGCGCTCGACCTGTGGCGCGACAAGCCGGGCCTGCTCGAGCATTACCAGCGGCGTTTCCGCCATATCCTGGTGGACGAGTTCCAGGACACCAACGCCGTGCAGTACGCCTGGCTGCGCCTGCTGGCCAAGGGCGGCGACAGCCTGATGGTGGTGGGCGACGACGACCAGTCGATCTACGGCTGGCGCGGCGCGCGCATCGAGAACATCCAGCAGTTCTCCAGCGACTTCCCCGATACCCAGGTGATCCGCCTGGAGCAGAACTACCGCTCCACCGCCGGCATCCTGAAAGCTGCCAACGCGCTGATCGCCAACAACAACGGGCGCCTGGGCAAGGAGCTGTGGACCGACGGCGGCGACGGCGAGCCCCTGGCCCTGTACGCCGCCTTCAACGAACACGACGAAGCGCGCTACGTGGTCGAAACCATCGAGGACGCCCTGCGCAAGGACGGCCTCAAGCGCAGCGAGATCGCCATTCTGTATCGCTCCAACGCCCAGTCGCGGGTGCTGGAAGAGGCGCTGCTGCGCGAGCGCATCCCCTACCGCATCTACGGCGGTCAGCGCTTCTTCGAGCGCGCCGAGATCAAGAACGCCATGGCCTATCTGCGCCTGCTCGACGGGCGCGGCAATGACGCGGCGCTGGAGCGCATCGTCAACGTGCCGGCGCGCGGTATCGGCGAGAAGACCATCGAGAGCATCCGCGAGTACGCCCGCGCCCACGACGTACACATGTGGGAGGCGATCCGCCTGATGCTGGCCAACAAGGCCCTGCCGGGCCGGGCCGCCGGCGCGCTGGGCGGCTTTATCGAGCTGATCGAAGGCCTGGCCGAGAAGGTCATGGCCATGCCCCTGCACCAGATGACCCAGGTGGTCATCGAGCAGAGCGGCCTGCTCGCCTACCATGAAGCGGAAAAGGGCGAGAAGGGCCAGGCCCGGGTGGAGAACCTGGAGGAACTGGTCAGCGCCGCGCGCGCCTTCGAGAATGACGAAGACGACGAGCTGACCCCGCTGCAGGCCTTCCTCACCCACGCCTCGCTGGAGGCCGGGGATACCCAGGCCGCCGAGAACGAGGACAGCATTCAGCTGATGACCCTGCACAGCGCCAAGGGCCTGGAATTCCCGCTGGTGTTCCTGGTTGGCATGGAGGAGGGTCTGTTCCCGCACAAGATGAGCCTGGAAGAACCGGGCCGACTGGAAGAAGAACGCCGCCTGGCCTATGTCGGCATTACCCGTGCCATGCAGAAGCTGGTGATCAGCTACGCCGAAACCCGGCGTCTCTACGGTAGCGAGACCTACAACAAGGTGTCGCGCTTCGTCCGCGAAATCCCCGCACCGCTGATTCAGGAAGTGCGTCTGAGCAACAGCGTCAGCCGTCCGGTAAGCACCAGCTCGATGAGCGGTGGCAGCCTGTTCGCCGGCAGCGCCGTGCCGCAGACGCCCTTCAACCTGGGCCAGCGCGTACGCCACAGCCTGTTCGGCGAGGGCACCATCCTCAACTTCGAGGGTGCCGGCGCCCAGGCACGGGTGCAGGTGAATTTTGAAAACGAAGGCAGCAAGTGGCTGATGCTGGCGTACGCCAAGCTGGAAGCCTGTTAGCACACCGTATCTGGAGAGAATCGATGAATCGCCGCAATCTGTTCGGCGCCGCTCTGGCGCTGATCGCCGCCATCGGCCTGGTTGGCTGCAAGGACGACAAGGCCGCCAGCGAGCAAGCCGCCGCCAAGCCGGCAGAAACCTTCCACTGGAAGATGGTCACTTCCTGGCCGAAGAACTTCCCAGGCCTGGGCACCGCTGCCGAGCGCCTGGCCGAGCGCATCAACGCCATGAGCGCCGGGCGCCTGACCGTCAAGGTCTACGCCGCCGGTGAGCTGGTACCTGCATTGGAAGTGTTCGACGCGGTATCGCGCGGCACCGCCGAGATGGGCCACGGCACCCCGTACTACTGGAAGGGCAAGGTGCCGGCTGCGCAGTTCTTCAGCAGCGTGCCGTTCGGTCTCTCGACCCTGGAAATGAATGCCTGGCTCAGCCACGGCGGCGGTCAGGCGCTGTGGGACGAAACCTATGCCCCCTACGGCGTGAAGCCATTGTCGGCGGGCAACACCACCATGCAGATGGGCGGCTGGTTCAACAAGGAAATCAACAGCCTGGATGATATCAAGGGCCTGAAGATCCGCATGCCGGGCCTTGGCGGCGAAGTCTGGAGCAAGCTCGGCGCGATCACCGTCAACCTGCCCGGCGGCGAGATCTTCACCTCCCTGCAGACCGGCGCCATCGATGCCACCGACTGGGTCGGCCCCTACAACGACCTGGCCTTCGGCCTGCACAAGGCGGCCAAGTACTACTACTTCCCGGGCTGGCAGGAGCCGCAGGCGGTTGTCGAGTCGATGGTCAACCAGAAGGCCTTCGACGCGCTGCCGGCCGACCTGCAGGCCATCGTCGTCGAGGCCGCGCGCGCCGCCACCCTGGACATGATGAACGACTACGTGTTCAACAACGCCAAGGCGCTGCAAAGCCTGAAGAGCGAAGGCGTGCAGTTCAAGCGCCTGCCGGACGAGGTGCTGCAGGCCATGCGCGAGCAATCCAACCTGGTGCTCGAGTCCCTGGCCGCCGAGAACGACCTCAACGGCCGCATCTGGGCCTCGCAGAAGGCCTTCCTCGAAGAGGCCAGCGCCATGCAGGCGCTGACCGAGAAAGAGCTGTACAACTGGCGTTGAGCCATCTGCTCCCCTCTCCCATTCAGGGGAGAGGGGCTGGGGGAGAGGGCAAGACAGCGCGAGCGCGTTGGCCCCTCCTCTCTACAACGCGGCCAGACGAATCTGCATCGAAGATCATTGGGTTCTGGCGCGTTTTTCTTAGGGATAACTGCCGATGCGTCTTCGCTCTCTGCTTCTCCTGCCCTTGCTCACCTTCGGCCTGATCGGCTGCAAGGACGATTCCACCCCGGCCGACCAGGCCGCAGCGCCCGCCCAGACCTTCCACTGGAAGATGGTCACCACCTGGCCGAAGAACGCGCCCGGCACCGGCACCGCGGCCGAACGCCTGGCCGAACGCGTCAACGCCATGAGCGCCGGGCGCCTGACCATCAAGGTCTATGCCGCCGGCGAGCTGGTGCCGGCGCTGGAAGTGTTCGATGCGGTGTCTCGCGGCACGGCCGAACTCGGCCACGGCACGCCCTATTACTGGAAGGGCAAGGTGCCGGCCGCGCAGTTCTTCGGTGCGGTGCCCTTCGGCCTGTCCACCCAGGAGATGAACGCCTGGCTGAACAAGGGCGGCGGCCAGGCACTGTGGGACGAAGCCTACGCGCCGTTCGGCCTCAAGCCGCTGACCGCCGGCAACAGCACCATGCAGATGGGCGGCTGGTTCAACAGGGAAATCAACAGCCTGGCCGACATCAAGGGCCTGAAGATCCGCATGCCGGGCCTCGGCAGCGAAGTGTGGAGCCGCCTCGGCGCCACTACCGTGGTGATGCCCGGCGGCGAGATTTTCACCGCGCTGCAGACCGGCGCGATCGATGCCACCGACTGGGTCAGCCCCTACAACGACCTGGCCTTCGGCCTGCACAAGGCGGCCAAGTATTACTACTACCCGGGCTGGCAGGAGCCGCAGTCGGTGCTCGAACTGCTGATCAACCAGAAGGCCTTCGATGCGCTGCCGGCCGATCTGCAGGCCATCGTCACCGAAGCGGCACGGGCGGCGACCCAGGACATGATGGACGACTACGTGTTCCACAACGCCCTGGCGCTGGACGAGCTGAAGAAGAGCGGCACGCTGCTCAAGCGCTTCCCCGACGAGGTGCTTCAGGCCATGCAGCGCGAGAGCGAGCAGGTGCTCGGCGAGCTGGCCGCGCAGAGCGAGCTCAACGGCCGCATCTGGGCCTCGATGCAGGCCTTCCAGGCGCTGGCGACCTCGATGCATGCGCTGTCGGAAAAGGAACTGTACGACTGGCGCTGAGCCGCTGAGGGTTATAGCCCTTACCTTTGTGGGAGCCCCGCCCCGGGGCGAAGCTTTTATTACCTAAGCTTCGCGGCAGGGCGCCGCTCCCACCCATGCGGCGCGGCCACACCTGACCTGGCGGACTCCGTTTGTCGTTCCAGACGCCAGCTCATGCACCGGCGGCCATACTTCACGGATGAAAAAGAAGCCGACCGACCCCGCCCAGATTCTCGATACCGCCCTGCAACTGGCCGACGTCTGCGGCTGGGAGCGCCTGCACCTGTTCGAGGTGGCCGCCGCGCTCGACATTGGCCTGGACGATATCGCCCGCCATTACCGCGACAAGGACGAGCTGGTGGAAGCCTGGTTCGACCGCGCCGATCAGGCCATGCTCGGCCACGCCCGCAATCCCGATCTGCACCATCTGAACGCCGAGCAGCGCCTGGAAAGCTGCCTGCTGGCCTGGCTCGGCAGCCTGGCGGCGCACCGCTCGGTCACCGGGCAGATGCTGCTGTACAAGCTCGAACCCGGACATATTCATCTGCAGGTGCTGGGCCTGATGCGCATCAGCCGCACCGTGCAGTGGTGGCGCGAAGCGGCCGGGCGACAAACCCAGCACCTGTGCCGCATCGCCGAGGAAAGCCTGCTCACCGGCGCCTACCTGCGCAGCTTCGTGCACTGGCTGCGCCATCCCGAGGAAGACGCGGCCGAGTTTCGCGCCTTCCTGCGCCGCCAGCTGCGCTGCGGCCCGCTGACCATGCTGCTGCGGCGCCCGTGATCCGGGAAAACCGCGCCCCTCGCCCCCGGATTGCATCCGGGCTACGCGGCCATGCCGTAGGGTGCGCCGTGCGCACCAGCTTTTCATGTCACGGGCCATCGGTGCGCACGGCGCACCCTAGCCTCCGCGCTCGGCGGGCAAAAGCCGGAAACATTCTGTCACTGGCCATCGCCGGCTACGGCGGGCAAGATGCGGCCCACGCACTTTCCTCAGAGAGAAGACCCTGATGCAGCGTTTCCTCAGTATCGCCATGGTCCTGTGCCTGGCGCTGACCTTCAGCTTCGAAGCGCACGCCAAGCGTTTTGGCGGTGGCAAATCCTTCGGCTCCGCCCCCAGCCACCAGACCCGCCAGGCCACTCCGCCTGCACAGCCCGCCGCCCAGGCTCCGGGTCGTCAGCAACCGGCCGCTGCCGCCAGCGGCGCTTCACGCTGGCTCGGCCCGCTGGCCGGTCTGGCTGCCGGTGGCCTGCTGGCCTCGATGTTCATGGGTGACGGCTTCGAAGGCCTGCAGATCATGGACTTCCTGATCTTCGGCCTAATCGCCTTCCTGATCTTCCGCTTCCTCGCCGCCCGTCGCGCCCAGCAGCAGCCGCAAGCAGCCACTGCCGGCGCGCCGTACCAGCGCGAAATGCCGAACACCGGCAACGCTCCGGCAGCCGGCAGCAACATCTTCGGCGCTCGTCTGGCCTCGGCCGCTCCGGTGATCAACGCCCCGGCCTGGTTCAACGAGCAGAGCTTCATCGCCGCCGGTCGCGAGCACTTCATGAACCTGCAGCAGCACTGGGACGCGAACGAGATGGACAAAATCGCCGAGTTCGTCACCCCGCAACTGCTGGAATTCCTCAAGCGCGAGCGTGCCGAGCTGGGTGACGGCTTCCAGTCCACCTACATCGACGACCTGCAGATCCAGCTCGATGGCGTCGACGACAACGCCGAGAAGACCATCGCCACCCTGACCTTCAGCGGTGTGTCGAAGACCTCGCGCTTCGACCAGGGCGAGCCGTTCAGCGAAAGCTGGCGCCTGGAGCGCGCCCAGGGCGACAACCAGCCCTGGCTGATCGCCGGCATTCGCCAGAACTGATCTGAGCGACGCATGAAAAACCCCGGGCTTGCCCGGGGTTTTTCGTTTCACCCGTCATCGCGGCTAAAGCCGCTCCTACGATCCGCCCCGTGGGAGGCGCTTCAGCGGCGACGGCCCCATCACGACAGATCGGTAGCCGTCCGGCGCATGCCGATATGCGGGATGTCGTCCTCCAGGTAGACCTCGGTCACCGCCGCGAAGCCATACCGCCCGTAATAGCCCTGCAGGTGCGCCTGCGCCGACAGGTACACCGCCACCCCCGGCCAACGCCGGCTGCACTCGGCCAGGGCCTGCTCCATCAGCCTATGGCCCAGGCCGCTGCCGCGCGCCTGCTCAGCGATCACCACCCGGCCGATGACCACCTCGCCATCCATGCGCTGCGGGTCGAGCAGGCGCAGATAGCCCACCAGCGCATTCCCCTCACGCGCCAGCAGGTGGCAGGTATCGCCGATCAGGTCCTGGCCATCGGTTTCCAGATAGGGGCAATTCTGCTCCACCACGAACACCTGGGTACGCAGCGCCAGCAGTTCATAGAGGGTGGCGGTATCGAGTTCGCTGTGGTGCAGACAGTGCCAGGTGACGGACGACATGGGAGAACTCCGCAAAAGCACCATTATGGGATGACGGCGACAGGTTTTCATTCTGCCTGCCGGCTACTGTATAAAGCCGATCCCCCATGATGAGGAGCCGACGCCGTGGAAGAAGTCATCGAACAGCTGCGCGAACTCAACGAGCCGGTACCGGTACCGCTGGAGCTGCCGGACGAGGAAACCCTGGTGGAGATTCAGGAGCAGATCCTCATCCACCTGCCCTTCGAGCTGCGCGAGTTCCTGCTCAAGGTCAGCGACGTGGTTTATGGCCGCCTGGAGCCGGTGACCGCCAGCGACCCGCATTCGCACACCTACCTGCCGGAAGTCGCCGCCGAAGCCTGGAGCCTGGGCCTGCCACGCGACCTGGTGCCTCTGTGTCAGGATGGCCGCGATTACTACGCGGTGGACGTCGAGGGCCAGGTGTGGCTGTGGGACGGCGACGAAGGCGAACTCACCGACGAGAGCTGGGACTCGGTCTGGCACTGGTGCCGCGACGTCTGGCTGGAGAGCTGAGCCCGCCTTCGCCGTAGGGTGCGCCATGCGCACCCGCCTCGCGCAATCCAGCAGCATGCGCGGTGCGCGCGGCGCACCCTACGGCGTTGCGCAGGGCCAGGGCACCGCGCACCCGTCGTGGGTGCCCGGTACGTCATCTACCGTCCTTCTGCGCCGGCTTGTACCCAGGCTACGGCGCACCGTCTCAGCCCTCGCCCTGCTCCAGCGCCAGCAGGTTGAGCAGAAAACGTGCGAAGTAGATCAGGTCCTGCTCCATGGCCTGGCGCGCGGCCTTGGCGTCGCCGGCCTCGATGGCGGCGAAGGCGTCTTCGTGGAAATCGTTGAGCCGGAGCGACAGGTCGGCGCCGGTGAACAGGCGGTTGAAGAAGGGCCCGATCTGCAGCCACAGCGACTCGATCGAACGCACCAGCACCGGGTTGCCGCAGGCGCCGTACAGGTGCAGGTGGAACTGGCTGTTGGCGTTGAGATAGTCCTGCACCTGGCGCTGCTCGATGGCCACATCCATGCGCTGCACGCAGTCACGCAGCCGGGCCAGGTCGTCGCCGTGCAGACGCGGCGTGGCGAGCTCCACCGCCAGGCCTTCCAGCGCCAGACGCACCTGGAAAATGTGTTCGTAGCGTTCGCGGGTCATCGAGGGCACTCGTACCGAGCGCTGCTGCTCGCCCTCCAGCGCGCCCTCGGCCACCAGCCGCTGCAGCGCTGCGCGCACCGGCATCGGGCTGGTGCCCCATTCGGCCGCCAGGTCGCGGATCTTCAGCCGTTGCCCTGGCTGGAAGCGCCCAGCCAGAAGGCCCGAGCGGATGTTCTGGTACAGCTGTTCCTGCAGGTTGTCAGCCATGCACCACCTCCATCGGAGGCGCCGGCAGTTGGGCAAGGGTCAGGCTACAGTCACGCATGGAAGGCTCCAGTCAAGAATGCGTCGAGTCTACGTCAGTGCGCGATTTTGTATGAAAATCCACGCAGCGAAAATATTTTGTGATCACAGATTAATATAAAAATAGGTTTAGGCCGAATATCGAGTGCCAGTTTACTATTTTGTGATCACAAAATATCATGCCGGCAGCATCCAAACGAGGTATGACCCATGACCACCGCCAGTGGCATCAGCCAAGTCGCCGTAGACCGTTTCGTCGCTGCCGAGCGCGAACGCTTCCTGTCCTGCAATCCGAAATCCGTGGCCCTGGCCGAGCGCGCCCGCCACTCGCTGTACGGCGGCGTGCCGATGCACTGGATGGCCGACTGGTCGACGCCGGTGCCGCTGTTCGTCGAGCGGGCCAAGGGCGCGCGCTTCTTCGATGTGGACGGTCACGAGTACGTCGACTTCTGCCTGGGCGACACCGGCACCATGTTCGGCCACTCGCCGGACCCGGTGGCCCGCGCCCTCGCCGAGCAGGCGGGCAACGGCCTGACCACCATGCTGCCCGGCGAGGACGCGGTGGTCTGCGGCGAGCTGCTGGCCCAGCGCTTCGGCCTGCCCTACTGGCAAGTGACCGCCACGGCAACCGATTCCAACCGCTACGTGCTGCGCTGGGCTCGCGCCATCACGCAGCGCAAGACCCTACTGGTGTTCGACGGCTGCTACCACGGCACCGTCGACGACGTGATGGTGCGCCATCGCGATGGCCAGACCGTGCACCGCTCCGGCCTGGTCGGCCAGGCCTATGACCTGACCGAGCACAGCCGCGCCATTCCCTTCAACGACGTCGAGGCGCTGGAGGCGGCGCTGGCTCAGGGCGACGTCTGCGCCCTGCTCTGCGAACCGGCGATGACCAATATCGGCATGGTGCTGCCCGATCCAGGCTTCATGCAGAAATGCCGGGAACTCACGCGTAAATACGGTTCGCTGTTGATCATTGACGAAACCCACACCATCTCCACCGACATTGGCGGCTGCACGCGGCTGTGGGGCCTGGAGCCTGACTTCTTCGTGGTCGGCAAACCCATCGCCGGCGGCGTACCTTGCGGCATCTTCGGCTGCAGCGCAGAGATGGCCACGGCCATGACCCGGGCCCGCCAGCGCGCCAGCGAGGAAAGCCACGGCCACGGCCACAGCGGCATGGGCACCACCCTGTCGGCCAACGCCCTGGCCATGCATTGCATGCGCGCCAACCTGGAACAGGTGATGACCCAGGCCGCCTACGATCACATGCTGCCGCTGGCGGCACGACTGGCCGAAGGCTTCCGTCAGTTGATCGGCAAGCACGAGCTGAATTGGTCGGTAACCGAACTGGGCGCACGCTGCGAATTCCAGTTCTGCGCCACGCCGCCGCGTACCGGCGCCGAGGCCGAGGCAGCCTTTCACGACGAGCTGCAGATGGCCCTGCACCTGTACCTGATCAACCGCGGCATCCTGATCACGCCCTTCCACAACATGACCCTGTGCTGCCCGAGCACCACCGCAGCCGATGTGGACCGATTGATCGCCACCCTGGACCAGGCCCTGACCGAGCTGCTGGCCATCCCCGGCGCCCGCGAGTAAACACACGCCAAACCCTAGGGTGCGCCGTGCGCACCGTTAACCCAGTGGTGCGCACGGCGCACCCTACGCGAGAACCATCATGCAATTCGCCAATCCCCAGGAAGTCCGCGACTTCCTCGCCAAGCACCCCGAGGTGCGCAGCATCGAGCTGATGCTGATCGACGCGGGCGGCATCCCGCGCGGCAAGCTGCTGCATCGCGACGAGCTGCTGGCCATGTACGAGAACGGCCGGCCGCTGCCCAGCTCCATCCTCTCGCTGACCATCCAGGGCGAGGACGTCGAGGAAAGCGGCCTGGTCTGGGAAGTCGCCGACGCCGACTGCTGGACCTATCCCCTGCCCGGCTCGCTGTGCCTGCAGCCCTGGCGCGCGGTGCCCACCGGCCAGGTGCAGGTGAGCATGCACCCGACCCAGGGCCTGCCGGCCACGCCGGGCGATCCGCGCCACGTGCTGGCGCGTACCATCGACGCGCTCAAGGCCGACGGTTATCACCCGGTGATGGCGGTGGAGCTGGAATTCTATCTGCTGGACAAGGCCCGCGATGCCAATGGCCGCCCGCAGCCCGCCGTGCAGATGAATGGCATGCGCCCGCAGGCGCCGCAGGTCTACGGCGTGTACGAGCTGGAGCAGATGCAGCCGTTTCTCGACGATCTCTACGCCGCCTGCGAGGTACAGGGTTTGCCCGTGCGCACGGCGATTTCCGAATACGCCCCCGGCCAGCTCGAACTGACCCTGGAACACCGCTTCGATGCGCTGCAGGCTGTGGACGAAGGCGTGCGCTACAAGCGCCTGGTCAAGGGTGTGGCGAACAGGCACGGGCTGCAGGCCTGCTTCATGGCCAAGCCGTTCGGCGACCAGGCCGGCAGCGGCCTGCATATGCACGTCAGCCTGGCGGACGAGAACGGCAATAACCTGATGGCCTCGGACGACCCACAGGGCACGCCGCTGCTGCGCCATGCCATTGGCGGCATGATGGCCACGCTCGACGACGCGCTGGCGATCTTCTGCCCCAACGCTAACTCCTTCCGCCGCTTCCAGGCCAACAGCTACGCGCCGCTGGCCAAGAGCTGGGGGGTGAACAACCGCACCGTGTCCTTCCGCGTTCCCGGCGGGCCGGCGGGCAGCCGTCATGTCGAGCACCGCATCTGCGGCGCCGACGCCAACCCCTACCTGGCCGCGGCGGCGATCCTCGCCGGCATTCACAAGGGCATTCGCGAGCAGATCGACCCGGGTCAGGCCATCGTCGGCAACGGTTACGAGCAGGCTCGCGAAACCCTGCCCACCGACTGGCTCACCGCGCTGCGCAATCTGGAGAATTCGAGCTGGGCGCGCGAAGCGCTGGGCGAGGACTTTCTCAAGGTGTTCCTGGCGATCAAGTGGGCCGAGTACCGCCAGTTCATGGGTGAAGTGGGCGAGCAGGACTGGCGCTGGTACCTCAATCACGCCTGAGCAGCAGGACGGGCAGCCTGCCTACACGGCTTTGTCAGCGCGGCCGGGCAGCGACCTTGATGTAGTCGCCGGCCACGCTGATGCCCATGCCACCGTAGTCCTGGCAGCCATCGGCGAACACTTCCAGCACCTGCACGGTGATGCCTTCGCGCAGCAGCTGCACTGCACAATCGGCGCCCAGGCCGGCATCCTCCAGGTGCATCTGCACAGCGTCGCCGACCAGCTTGCCCTCCAGTTCGCCAAGCGCTGCCGGGCCGTACTCCTCCACCCGAGCACCGGCACGCACGGGCGAGAAACTGGCGTGATAGCCGCCATTGCCATCCTCGCTGATCAGCAGCTCGCTCCAAACCGCCTGGCCAGCGTAGCGCAGGTAGCGTCCTGCCGGACTGGCAGCCAGTGCTTGGTAATCCAGTGCTTCGGCCACCTTGCGCAGGTGCAGGCGGGTCGAGGAACCGCTGAGGTTGTTATGCAGCGCCACGCCCAGCCAGGCGCGCGCCATGCCCGTATTGCCAGCGCGCAGGTTGGCCAGGATGAGATTGTTCAGCGCCAGCTCCAACTGTGCCGTGTCACCCTCCTCGACCCGTCGTAACTGACGTTCGAACGCTTCGATGGCCTGCTCGAAGCGGCCGTCCTGATAGGCGGCGCTGCCGACCTGGTTGCACTGCACCGCTGTGGCGCATTCCTCGGTCGCCTGCACGGTACCGGCCAGCCCCAGCAGCAGCGCTAGAAGCGGCAATTTCTGGCGAATCAGCATGAATGAACATCCTTGCAGTAGTGAGTGTGTATCTTGCATCCCCGTAATCAGCAGGCCTTACTCTCATAAGCCCCACACGTACTCGGAGCGACGATGGAAGCCGGAACCGCGCAACTGACGATGACCGTACTGATGACCCCGGACATGGCCAACTTCTCCGGTAACGTGCACGGCGGCACGCTGCTCAAGTACCTCGACGAAGTCGCCTATGCCTGCGCCAGCCGCTATGCCGGCTGCTACGTGGTGACCCTGTCGGTGGATCAGGTGATCTTCCGCGAGCCGGTGCATGTCGGCGAGCTGGTGACCTTCCTCGCCTCGGTCAACCACACCGGGCGCACCTCGATGGAGATCGGCATCAAGGTGATCACCGAGAACATCCGCGAGCGCTCGGTGCGCCACACCAACAGCTGCTTCTTCACCATGGTCGCGGTGGACGGTCAGGGGCGCCCGGTGGCAGTGCCCGAACTGCAGCCCGATACCCCCGACGGCCTGCGGCGCCAGCGCCAGGCCAAGCAGCGCCGGCAGATTCGCGATGAGCTGCAGCAGCGCTACCAGGCGCTGAGCGAGGAGAAGAACAGCGACGCGTAGGGCGGGTGCAACCCGCCGCAGGCAGCAGCTCGCGCCTAGTCGTGGCCGATGTAGAACAGCAGCTCGCGGCGCTGCGGATGATCCTTGAGCCAGGCGCGAATCTCGTCGGCGCGGGCGATGGCATCCGCGCCGGCGATACGGCCGAAGCGCTCACGCCGCGCCTGTTCGCTGGCCTCCTGACGCACCTGGCGCTGCCAGGCGTCGGTGAAGATCGCCGGCATGCGCTGGCTCAGCTCCAGGGCCTTGAGCAGCTGCCATTCACCGCTGTCCAGCCAGGCTTCGTCGCAGCTGCCGCACAGGTCCAGACGGTTGGCGCGGGTGCCGCTGATCTGGTACTTGCTCATCAGCTTGGCGCACTTGGGGCAGCTCAGCGCATGGCTGGTTTCACCCACTTCGGCTTCGGCGGCAAGGGCTGTCGAGGTTTCCTGCGCGGGCCGGCGCTCGGCCCAGTCACGATAATGCAGCAGGCTGACCAGCGTACCAGCGCATTGCGGGCAGCCATGGCCGAGCAGGCCATCGTCGAATTTTGTCGGTTGCAGGCGACTGGTACGGCAGGCGGGGCAATGCATGATGACGTCCTTTTCGTGTGAAGTGCGCGAACGCTAATGCACAGCCGACGCAAGGGCAAGCGGGATGCTGAGAACTGGGCGACAGATAGGCTAAGCTCTGTTTCCCTGCTCCGGAGTCGTCATGATCAACCTGTTCGATGTCTTCCTGCTGATGCTGTTCGCCGCCGTCTGCGCCTGGCTGTGGCGCGGCCACGGCATTCGCGAGCGCGCGCTGGCGCTGGCCAAGCAGCACTGCGCCAAGCTCGACGTGGAGCTGCTCGACGGCGCCGTGGCGCTACGCCGCCTGGCCATCCAGCGTGATGCCAGGGGGCACCGGCGCCTGGCGCGGCTGTATGACTTCGAGTTCACCGTCACCGGTGAGCAGCGTCTGCGCGGGCATATCAGCATGTTCGGCGCGCACCTCGGACGCATCGAACTGGAGCCGCACCCGGTGCTGGAACCGCAGCCCGAACCGGTGTCGGTGCAGACTCGTGACAACGTGATCCGCCTCGAAGACTGGCGACGCAAGGCATAACCCGCGAGGGTGGCGGGTTGCACCCGCCCTACTCGCTCAGCTGCGCTGCAACAGGAAGTCCGCGACCCGCGCTGCGCTGTCGACCGGTTGCTCCTGCATGAAGCAATGCCCGCCCGGCACCACCTGGCTGCGCACATGGGCGTTGCTCGCGCACCAACGCGCCACCGATCGGGCAACGAAGGGATAGGTGTGCGCGCCGTGGATCACTTCGGTCGGCGTCGTCACCCTGGCCAGCGACGGCCACAAGCGCCGCGGGTAGGAGCCGAAGATCTCCGCCTCGCGGCTGGGCCTACACTTGAGTTCGACGCCGCCCTCGACATCCTTCAGCGCATGCTCGATATAAGCGTCGAACGCCGCTTCGTCCCAGCCGCGGAACATGCCGCGGCCGTGCAGCGCGGCATGTGCGCTGGCGCGATCGGGCCATTGCCGGCGACGCTTCTGGGCCTTCTTCGCCAGGCCGGTGCGCTGCGCCAGGCCGACCACGTCGGACAGCGCCATCACGCCGATCATCGCCGGGCTGAACAGCACCGGGTCGAGCAGCACGGCGCGCCGGAACAATTCGGGATGGCGCGCCAGGATCAGACTGGTGAGCACACCGCCAAAGCTGTGCCCCAGAGCGAAGCGCGGCACCTCGCCGAACGGCGCGCGCAGGGCCTCGAAGGCCTCCACCGCCAGCTCGGCGCTGCGGTTCCAGCCGTGGAAACGACCACCGTGATCGCTGTCACCATGGCCCTGCACGTCGCACAGCCAGAGGTCGAAATCCTCGGCCAGCAGCGCCAGCATCGGCGTGTAGACCCGCCCGCAATAACCGTTGCCGTGCAGGAAATGCAGCAGCGGTTTGCCCGACGGCGGCGTATGCCAGCCGCGCAGGGTGAAACCGGCAGAGGTGTCATGGGACCAGGGCAGCAGGTGCATAAGGGTTATCCACAGCAGAAAAAGCGCGGCGAGTGTATCAGCCGGCCGCAGGGATTCGGCAGGCGGCGAACGCAGCGGTCAGTGCGTCGGCGCCCTGCGCCTGCTCGAAGATCAACTCCAGCCGCGAGTCCTTGCGCCATTCGCTCGGGCTCCAGGGCTGCGGCACTTGCCCCTGCACGGCATTGAGCGAACGCCAGCCCTCGGCGCCATGCAGCACGGCCTTGGCCCTGCGCCAACCCAGGCTCTGCAGCCAGCGGCTGACCTGCTCGAGGTCGAAGCACTGGCTCGGGTGCCAGCGCCAGCCGATACTCCAGCCCTCGGGCTGGTCCTGGATCAGGCAGATGGGTTCGTCCGGCGCACGCCAAAGCTGCGTCAGAGAAGCGGTGGCGGCGGGAAGCTCGGCCGTCTCGGCCTCAGCTGCGCGCGCGCCGAAACCTGGCAGCGCGGCCAGGTCGAGGCGGCCCTGGGTGGTCCAGTGCAGCGGCAATGACGGCAATGCCGCGACGATGCGAGTGCGGTCCGCGGCGCTCAGATGCTCACTCTTGTTCAATAGCAGCAGGCCAGCCTCATCCAGCGCCTGACGCTGCACCTGCGGCAGCGGCTGACCGGCCGCCAGGGCGGCGGCGTCCAGCACCAGCAACGCCGGCTGCACGGCCAGTACGCCGAGCCAGGGCGGCTGGCGCAACTGCGCCAGCAACTGCGCCGGATGCCCCAGACCGGATGGTTCGACCAACAGGCGATCAGGCCTGGCCTTGCGCAGCAGGCGGCCGAGGCCGATCTGGAAGGGCGCGCCGTTGACGCAGCACACACAGCCACCAGCCACTTCGGCCAGGGCGATGCCATCGTCACCTTGCTCCAGCAAGGCCGCATCCAGGCCGATCTGGCCGAATTCGTTGATCAGCACCGCCCAGCGCTCGCCCGCCGGTTTCTGCGCCAGCAGGTGGCGGATCAGGCTGGTCTTGCCGGCACCCAGCGGGCCGGCGATGAGGTGGGTAGGGATTTGACTGAGCATGAATCTATGGTCGGTGGTTCGCCGGGCAAGTGCCAGCACAGACTGCAAGGAAGCGGCATGTTAGATTCGCCGGCAGTTTTTCGGGAGTCGAAACGATGCGTGCATGGCTGTTGCTGTTCTCTCTGCTGCCGGGCCTGGCCCTGGCCGAAGCCTGTGTGGTGCATAGCCAGGCCGAGCGTCTGGATGTGAAGGTCTGCCAGGAGAATCGCAACATTCCCGCCACGCTGTTTCGCGAGGGCTTCTGCCAGCCGCAGCTGCAGGGGCAGACGGTCGAGGTGGAGTTCGTCGAGCAGTGCCCGCAGGGTGCCTATGGCATTTGCCAGAACGCGCGCGCCGGCAGCGGTATGTACCTGCAGGACATCCACTACTACGGCGTGGCCAGCGATGCGCTGTATCTGGAGCCGGCCTGCAAGACGCAGTATCAGGGCAAGTGGATCAAGCCCTGACATCAAAGCGTCATCCAACAAGCGCCTAATGACGATGGGTACCTCACATGACCCTCATGTCGAGTCACGCGTCGACATGATCTCTTGGTGCTTGAGGCCGGGGCAGTCGCTCCGGCCTATTTTTTTGCCATGCCGACAGTTTCGTTCAGGCCAGCCAATCCAGTGTCAGCAGCAGGCGCCGCTGACCGGCCGGCGGCTGCGGTGAGCGATGGATCAGCCCACGGCCTTCGTTACCCTGCCACTTCTCGCCCTTGGCCAGCGCCACATGCCCGGTATCCAGACGCTGGATCACCGCCTCATCCGTAGGCTCTGCATCCGGCTGACCGAGCCTGCTGCGCGGCATCGCGCCCTCTTCCAGCCACTCGCTGCCAACTCCGGCGTAGCTGGTGATCAGCCGCAGCGGTACATGGTCGACGTGAAAGCGCGGGCACATGGCCTTGTCCAGCGCGCGCAGGCGCAGCCCTATGCGCTGGGCATCGAGCAGGCAGGCGTAGGCGCGCACCAGCCAGGCCACGTCGGCGAGGAAGGCGGCCTGGCCCGGCAGGTCGGCATACTGCGCGACCAGGCCGCTCAGGTTCGGCTCGCTGTCGGCACGCGGCAGTTCCAGGGTCATGGAATGCGCCAGGGGCTCGCCCTGGGCCAGCAGCGCATCGGCGAAGTCGGCGATCTGCGCCGGCAGGCGGCGCTGCCAGACGGCCAGGTTGACGCCGTCGTGCAGCACCTCGCCGAGCACCTGAATATCCGCTCCCAGCACCTGCCGGGACACTTTCGGCAACTGCAGGGCGAACATCAGGCGGCCTCCTGCTGCCAGGCGCCGAACGGGTCGGCGAGCAGACGCCAGGCTTCCGGGCCGCCGGCCATTTCCTCATCGGTGAGCAGGCAGGCGTCCAGCTCGGCGGTCAGGCGGGCGAAGTCGATGTTCTGGCCGATGAACACCAGCTCCTGGCGGCAATCACCGACCTCTGCGCTCCAGTGCTTCATGATCGCCTGCAGGCCTTCCTCGTCCTGCGGCCAGTGTTGCCTGGACACGAAGCGCCACCAGCGTCCGGCCAGGCCGTGACGCATCAGGCCGCCGGCCTGCGACCAGCTGCCGGCCTCCTGATACTTGCTGGCCAGCCAGAAGAAGCCCTTGGAGCGCAGCAGGCGGCCATTCGTCCATTCCTGCGAGAGGAAGTCGAAGAAGCGCTGCGGATGGAAGGGCCGACGCGCGCGGTAGGCGCTGGAGGCGATGCCGTATTCCTCGGTTTCCGGCACGTGCTCGCCGCGCAGTTCCTTGAGCCAGCCCGGTGCTTGCGAGGCGCGGTCGAAATCGAAGCGGCCGGTGTCGAGGATCTTGTCCAGGGCGATCTGCCCCATGCTCATGGCCTGGATGTCCGCGTGGGTGTTGAGCCCGCGCAGGATGGCCATCAACTCCTCGCGCTCGGCCTGGCTGATCAGGTCGATCTTGCTGATGAGGATCACGTCGGCGAACTCCACCTGCTCGATCAGCAGGTCGGTGATCGAGCGTTCGTCCTCCTCGCCCAGGGTTTCGCCACGGCTGGCCAGGCTGTCGGCCTCATGGAAATCGCGCAGGAAGTTCACCCCGTCGACCACCGTGACCATGGTGTCCAGCCGCGCCAGGTCGGACAGGCTGCGCCCCTGCTCGTCGCGGAAGGTGAAGGTCTCGGCCACCGGCAGCGGCTCGCTGATGCCGGTGGACTCGATCAGCAGGTAGTCGAAGCGGCCTTCGCTGGCCAGGCGGCTGACCTCGTCGAGCAGGTCTTCGCGCAAGGTGCAGCAGATGCAGCCGTTGCTCATTTCAACCAGCTTCTCTTCGGCACGGTTGAGGCTGACGTCCTGCTGGACGGTGGCACCGTCGATGTTGATTTCGCTCATGTCGTTGACGATCACCGCGACCTTGCGGCCTTCGCGATTCTTCAGCACATGGTTGAGCAGGGTGCTCTTGCCGGCGCCGAGAAAGCCGGACAGCACGGTAACGGGTAGACGCTGATTCATGGGGGTGTTCCTCGTTCAGTCACGGTCACGCTGATGTTTTTCGCGCTGCTCCTGCCGCTCCTTGGCTTCGATGCACAGGGTCGCGGTCGGACGCAGCAGTAGGCGTTTCAGGCCGATGGGTTCGCCGGTCTCGGCGCACCAGCCGTATTCGCCACGCGCCAGGCGTTCGAGCGCCTGGTCGATCTTGTCCAGCAGCTTCTTTTCCCGCTCCAGCAGGCGCAGCTGCCACTGGCGCTGCTCCTCGGCGGCACCGATATCGGCAACGTCGCTGCTGGTATCGGGCTGACGCAGCTCGGTGAATTCCTCGTCGATGCGCGCCTGCAATTCGGCTCGCTGGGCCAGCAGTAATTCGCGGAAGAACCGCTGCTGGGCATCGTTCATGTAGTCGTCGGCTGGCTGGGCCAGCAGTTCGGCTTCGGTGGGCATGGTCAGGGTCATGGCAAATCGGCTGGCTTGTTTCAATTGTTATAACATAACATTTATTTCCGACAGCAACCCACGGATTTGCGATGAACGAACAGCCTCTGCCGGATATTGCCGCTCAAGCCACTCACCACGATCTGCCACTGCAGTGGGTCGGCATGGCCGGTATCGCTCTGCCCATTCGCCTGGCGGGCGCGGCCGTGACCGCCAGCGTCGATATCGGCGTCAGCCTCGACGATGCCGGTGCGCGCGGCATTCACATGTCGCGCCTGTATCTGGCCCTGCAGCATTTGGCGGGCAAGCCGCTGACCCTCGCTGCGCTGCAGCATCTGCTGGACGGCTGCCTGAGCAGTCACCACGAGCTGTCCGACAGCGCCTCGCTGACGGTGCGCGGCGCGCTGCCGCTGCAGCGCCCGGCACTGGTCAGCCAGTTGAGCGGCTGGAAGCACTACCCCTTCGAGATTCACGCCCGCCAGGATGGCCGCGGCCTGCATACGGAACTGCAGGTGGAACTGGACTACTCCTCGACCTGCCCCTGCTCGGCAGCGCTGGCCCGCCAGTTGATTCAGCAGCGCTTCGCCGAGACCTTTGCGCAGGAGTCGCTGGACTATCTGGAGGTGCTCGACTGGCTCGGCTCGACCCAGGGCATAGTCGCCACGCCGCACAGCCAGCGCAGCACGGCGACCCTGCGGCTACGCCTGGCCCCCGACTGCGCCGAGCTGCCGCTGCTGGCGCTGATCGACAGCGCCGAACGCGCGCTCGGCACGCCGGTGCAAACCGCGGTGAAACGCGCAGACGAACAGGCCTTCGCCCTGGCCAACGGGCAGAATCTGATGTTCTGCGAGGACGCCGCCCGCCGCCTGCACCGCGCCCTGCGCCAGCTGCCACAGGCCAGCGCCTTCTGCCTCAGGGTGGTACACGCGGAAAGCCTGCACGCCCACGACGCGGTGGCCGAAAGCCGCTGGAACTGGAGCTGATCCCTGGCTGTCCACGCCTTCGAGTCATGACAGGTCAGCCGAAGCCGGCTGCCTAGGCCCGGGGGCCAAGCGCCGCTTGTTTGGCCAGTTGTGACCCCCACTGTCCTCATCGCGACGCCCCGGGGGACATCCCGTGGTTATGCCCGTATCCTCTAGTGCCAGCCTGCCAGCGAGGCCCCCCATGCAGATCGAGCTGATCGAGATCCGCGATCACCTGAATCGCTTCGCCCCCTTCGACAACCTCCCGGAACAGACACTCGACGAGATTGCCCGCCAGGTGCAGGTCGGCTACTTCAAGGCCGGCAGCGAGATACTCGCCTCCGGCGCGCCGATCCACGAACTGCACTACGTGCGCAGCGGCGCGGTGGAAATCCACCGCCGCGGAGGCGAGCTGCACAACCGCCTGACCGAAGGCGATATCTTCGGCCAGGCCGGCCTGCTGCGTGGCAACAAGGTACGCCTGGGCGCCAGGGCGCTGGAAGACAGCCTGATCTACTTCATCCCCGGCCCGCTGTTTCAACAACTGTGCGACCAGTTCGACAGCTTCGCCGACTTCGTCGAGGCCGAAGGCCAGTCGCGGCTCAAGTCGGCCCTGGAAGACAGCCACGGCAAAGCCAGCGAGCTGATGAAGATCAGGGTGCGCAAGCTGATCAGCCGCTCGCCGGTCAGCGTCCCGCTGGACATGCCCGTGCAGCAGGTGGCGAAGGTGATGAGCGAGCAGAGCGTATCGTCGGTGATCATCGTCAACCCCGAGCGGCGCTGGCCCAATCCGGCGCAGGTGCAGGTGGCCGATCAGCAGAACCAGGTGATGGCCGGCATCCTTACCGATCGCGACCTGCGCACCCGCGTGCTGGCCGAAGGCTTGCCAGGCGATACGCCGGTCAGCCAGGTGATGACCCCCGGCCCGGTCACCGTGCAGGCCGACGAGTCGGTGTTCGAGGCCATGCTGTGCATGCTGCGCAACAACATTCACCACCTGCCCGTGCTGCAGCGGCGGCGCCCGGTCGGCATGATCTCGCTGGCCGACGTGATTCGCTACGAGTCGCGCAGCAGCCTGTACCTGGTCAACAGCATCTTCAACCAGAACTCGGTGGAAGGCCTCAAGAGCCTGCTGCCGGACCTGCACGCGACCTTCGTACGCATGGTCGCCGACGATGCCAGCGCACACATGGTCGGCCGTGCCATGAGCAGCATCGGCCGCGCCTTCACCCGCCGCCTGCTGGTACTCGCCGAGGAAAAGCTCGGCCCCCCGCCGGTGCCCTACTGCTTCATGATCGCCGGCTCGATGGCACGTGACGAGCAACTGCTGCTCACCGACCAGGACAATGCCCTGGTACTGGACGACAGCTTCGACCCCGACCGGCACGATGCCTACTTTGCCGAACTGGCGCAGTTCGTCAGCAACGGCCTGTCGGCCTGCGGCTATGCCTACTGCAAGGGCGGCATCATGGCCAGCAACCCGAAATGGCGCCAGCCGCTGAAAGTCTGGCGCGGCTACTTCAGCCAGTGGATCGAGCAGCCGAACCCGGAGACGCTGCTCAACAGCAGCATCTTCTTCGACCTCGATGGCGTATACGGCAATACCGCCCTGGTGGAAAACCTCAAGGAGCTGCTGGCGGAAAAGGCCAGCGCCACCCCGGCCTTCCTCGCGGCGCTGGCACGCAACGCACTTAATCGAACGCCGCCGCTGGGTTTCTTCCGTACCTTCGTCATGGAGACCGACGGCCGCCAGAAGAACATCATCAACCTCAAGGGCCGCGGCACTGCGCCACTCACCGACCTGATCCGTGTGCATGCCCTGGCCTGCGGCTCCAAGGCGCAGAACTCGCTGGAGCGCCTCGACGCCATCGCCGCCACCAAGCTGCTGCCCAAGGAGGCGCTGGAACACCTGCGCTATGCCTTCGAGTTCCTCAGCCTGGTGCGCATCCGCCACCAGGCCCGTGAGGTCGAGGCCGGCAACCCGCCGGACAACTACGTCGAGCCGGAGAAGTTCAGCTCCAGCGAACGTCACCACCTCAAGGAAGCCTTTCAGGTGGTGAGCAACGCCCAGAAATTCCTGCGCTTTCGCTATCCGGCGCAGCCGATGGCTCGTCCGCAATGAGCGACCATCAGCTGCGCGACTGGCCACGACTGTTCGCCGAGCTGGCGGCCAGCAGCCGTGACCCGCGCCTGCGCGCCTATTACGGCGCCGGCTGCATCGCTGCCGATACGCCGCTGGCGGAGGTGCCGCTGGTGGCGCTGGATGTGGAAACCACCGGCCTCGACCCGCGCCAACATGCCATCGTCAGCCTCGGCCTGGTGCCGCTGAACCTGCAGCGCATCCGCTGCAGCGAAGCGCGCTACTGGGTGGTCAAACCCACCAGCGAGCTGAGCGCCGAATCGGTCACCTTCCACCACATCACCCACTCCGACATCCGCCACGCCCCGCGCCTGGCCCATGTACTGGATGAACTGCTCGAAGCCCTGGCCGGCAAGGTGGTGGTGGCGCACTACCGCAAGATCGAACGCAACTTCCTCGACCAGGCGCTGCGCCAGCACCTGGGTGAAGGGCTGAGCTTCCCGATCATCGACACCATGGAGCTGGAAGCGCGCCTGCATCCCAAGCGCGGCATCAGCTGGTGGGACCGCCTGCGCGGCCGCCGCCCGTTATCCATCCGCCTGGCCGACAGCCGCCAGCGCTACGGCCTGCCGATCTACTCCGCGCACCATGCGCTGACCGACGCCCTGGCTTGTGGTGAACTGCTGCAGGCACAGGCGGCGACGCACTACCCGGCGCATACACCGGTTGGGGCGCTGTGGAGCTGAAACCAACCGCCCACGTTGTAGGAGCGGCTTTAGCCGCGAAGCTTTTGCTTTCCAATGCCGCGTTGCAAGCCGGGCATTAAGTAACGAGGGGGGTGGTTGAGCATAGCGGTACCCATCCTGCGGGCGCCGCGTGAGGATCATCAATTCAGGACAAAGCAGACTCACAACCATGAATCGCCGCAAAAAGATCAAGCAACTGCTCGAAGCCCACGCCAAGAAGGCCAACGCCAAGCTTGCGCCCAAAAGCAACAAACCCAAGTACATCAGCAAAGCGGACAGGGCGAAGCTGGAGGCTGAAGCGGCTCAAGAGCCTCTCGCGCCCGTGGAGTAAAAGTCGGATAGACGGATGATGCCCACGATGAGCGTGGGCAGCATCGAAACGCCAAGAGCATCGCGGCTAAAGCCCCTCCCACATGAGCGGGCTAACCCAGCACCCTGTCTGCCGTATAGATCGCCTCGTCGAGAAACACGTTGACCGCCGGATGATCGCGCTCGCCCTTGCGGTAGGCGAGGAACACGCCGCGCTGGATATCCGGTCGCAATGGCACGGCGGTGACGCCGGGCAGCGGGCGCACCAGGCGCAGGCCGGAGACGATGGAGATGGAGTTGCCCGAGGCGACCATGGCCGCGACCATCTCGAAGCCGGCGCAGTGGGCGTTGATGCGCGGTGCAAAGCCCGAGCGGCGGCACAGGTTGGTGATGAATTCGCCGAAGGAGCTGCCGCTGGAATCCAGCGCCCAGGCTTCGTCGCGCAGGTCGGCGACGGTCAGGCTGTCGCGCCTGGCCAGGGCATGGTCGACGGGCAGCAGCACGTGCAGCAGGTCCTGGGTCAGGGGAATCAGGGCGTAGTGCTCGCGGTTCTCGTCCGGGGTCACGGCCAGGTCGTCGATCACCGCCACGTCGATCTGCCAGGCGCCCAGGGCGCTGAGGCTTTCCTGCGGTTCCAGGTCCAGCACCACCACGTTCAGCCGCGGGTAGGCGCTGCGCAGGGCGCGCACGGTTTCCGCGATCAGCGCCACGGCGATCGAGGGGAAGGCGGCCACACGCAGCTCGCCGGCGATTTCCCCGCGCAGCAGCGCCAGTTCCGAGCGCGCCTCGTCGAGCACCATGAGGATGCGCTCGGCATGTGCCACCAGGCGCTCGCCCGCCGGGGTCAGCACCACGCCGCGCCCGCGTCGCTCGATCAGCGCCACGTCGACTTCGCGTTCGAGCTGGGCGACCTGCTGCGATACGGCCGAGGGCGTCAGGTGCAGCGACTCGGCAGCCGCCGCCATGGTGCGGCAGCGAGCCAGTTCACGCAGGGTGCGCAGGCGGGTGAGGTCCATGGCGCGATCTCAATAGTTAAGGGTCGCTAATGAATACATTAAAAATAAATCAGTATACATAATGATATGACCGTTCTTAGATAGGGACATCCACACGCGCGTAACCGGGCGCGTGTCCACTCAATCGACCAGAAGAACTCCGTCATGGCTATCAGCGTTTTCGATCTGTTCAAAGTCGGCATAGGCCCCTCCAGTTCCCATACCGTCGGCCCGATGCGCGCGGCCGCGCTGTTCACCCACGCCCTGGAGAACCACGGCCACATGCCGCAGGTGACCCGCGTCGCCGCCGAGCTGTATGGCTCGCTGGGCGCCACCGGCAAGGGCCATGGCAGTGACAAGGCCGTGCTGCTCGGCCTCAGCGGCCATGAGCCGGATACCGTCAACGTCGATCAGGTGCCGGTCTACATCGAGACCATTCGGCGCGAGAAGCGCATCGTCCTGGCCGGCAAGCACGCCGTCGCCTTCGACGAGAAGACCGACCTGAAGATGTTCCGCAAGGCGCTGCCGCTGCACGCCAACGGCCTGCGCTTCGCCGCCTTCGATGCCGCCGGCATCCAGGTGCACGAGGCCACCTACTACTCGGTCGGCGGCGGCTTCGTGGTCAGCGAGGCGGTGCTGGCCGATGGCAGCAAGCAGAAGATCATCGCCCCGGATGCGACGTCCCTGCCGTTGCCATTTCGCAGCGGTGCCGATCTGCTCAAGCTGACCCGCGAGCACGGTATCGGCATCGCCGAGGTGATGCGTCGCAACGAGCGCCACTGGCGCAGCGACGAAGAGACCGATACCGGGCTGCTGGAAATCTGGAAGGTGATGCAGGCCTGCGTCGAGCGCGGCTGCCGCACCGAAGGCATCCTGCCCGGCGGCTTCAAGGTGCGCCGTCGCGCGGCGATCCTGGCGCGCAAGCTGGGCGGCTTCCAGCGCAGCTACCTCGATGACCCGCTGCGCATGCTCGACTGGGTCAACCTCTGGGCGCTGGCGGTGAACGAGGAGAACGCTGCCGGTGGTCGCGTGGTCACCGCACCGACCAACGGCGCCGCCGGCATCATCCCGGCCGTGCTGCATTACTACGCCAACGCCATTTCCGGCGCCAGCGAGCGCGGCGTGATCGACTTCCTGCTCACCGCCGGTGCCATCGGCATCCTGTACAAGGAAAACGCCTCGATCAGCGGCGCCGAAGTGGGCTGCCAGGGCGAGGTCGGCGTGGCCTGCTCGATGGCCGCCGGTGCGCTGTGCGCGGTACTCGGCGGCACCCCGGAGCAGGTCGAGAACGCCGCCGAGATCGGCATGGAGCATCACCTGGGCCTGACCTGCGACCCGGTCGGCGGCCTGGTGCAGATCCCCTGCATCGAGCGCAACGCCATCGCCTCGGTCAAGGCCATCAACGCCGCGCGCATGGCGCTGTACGGCGATGGCGCGCACTACGTGAGCCTGGACAAGGTGATCAAGACCATGCGCGAGACCGGCGCCGACATGCTGACCAAGTACAAGGAAACCGCACGCGGTGGCCTGGCGGTGAACATCATCGAGTGCTGATGCCCGGCCTGCCCTGAAAACGCCCCGGTCGATCCGGGGCGTTTTCGTTTGTACAGGCGCACGCCTGTCGCCAAGAGCAACTCACGGCCTGAATCGGTGGCCACACAGGTCGCGTAGACGCCTGTTTTTCCTCATGCCCTGTGAAGGCGGGCAGTTGAAACTTACCGGGATCAAAAGCCGGCCCACCTCAACTTTTCAAAAAGGGGCGAAGGGGCTAATGCCGATCAGCTAAGCGCCGACTGGCTACGATCAGTCCCCTCTCTGGTCAGGGCAGGCCACGTTCAGAGAGGGGTATGACGCTTTTAGAGGTATTTCGGCCCTCTCCCCAGCCCCCTTTCCCGTAAACGGGAGAGGGGGAGCTAAACGCGTACAGCCTTAACCGACTGGCATTAGCGTCGAGGCAGATCGGGACCAACCCAAACCTGAATGGCGGAAATCGGTCTCTGCTGCGCCGATCAATTGCATTTGCCTCAGCCATAAACAACGAAGCCCCTATCGACTGATAGGGGCTTCGTGTTCAGGGACCGCCTGGTGCCTACAGGGGCTGAACGTTCCTCTGGACAGCTGGCGTCAGGTTCAGCGCGGCTCGCTGCACAGGCCCTTGACGATGGCAATGCAGCCAACCAGCAGCACGATGGTGAATGGCAGGCCGGTGGACACCGCCATGGCCTGCAACGCCACCAGGCCGCCGCCCAGCAGCAGGGCCACGGCCAGCGCGCCTTCCATGACCACCCAGAACACCTTCTGCGAAACCGGCGAGTTGATCTTGCCGCCTGCGGTGATGGTGTCGATCACCAGCGAGCCGGAGTCCGACGAGGTGATGAAGAACAGCACCACCAGCACGATGGCGGCGAAGGAGCTGATGGCGCTGATCGGCAGCTGGTCGAGCATGACGAACATCTTCAGTTCCAGCGCGGCCTGGCTCAGTTCGGTCAGACCACCCAGAGCCTGGTGCAGCGCGGTGCCGCCAAAGGTGCTCATCCAGATTACCGAGACCAGCGAGGGCACCAGCAGCACGGCGGTGAGGAATTCACGCACGGTACGGCCGCGGCTGACACGAGCGATGAACATGCCCACGAACGGCGACCAGCTGATCCACCAGGCCCAGTAGAAGGCGGTCCAGCCCTGGCTGAAGTTGGCATCTTCACGGCCCACCGGGTTGGCCAGGGCCGGCAGGTATTGCAGGTAGGCGCCGAGGTTGTCCAGCACACCGGTCAGCAGCAGCGCAGTGGGACCGGCGAGCAGCACGAACAGCAACAGCGCGAGGGCCAGGCCCATGTTCACTTCGGAAAGGATCTTCACCCCCTTGTCCACGCCGGTCAGGACCGAGCACAGCGCGATCAGGGTGATCACGGTGATCAGCAGCACCTTGGTGGTGGTGTCGGCCGGCAGGCCGAACAGCGCATTCAGGCCGGCAGTGGCCTGCTCGGCGCCCAGGCCCAGCGAGGTGACCAGACCGAACAGGGTGGCGAATACCGCCAGGATGTCGATGATGTGGCCCGGCCAGCCCCACACGCGCTCACCGAGCAGCGGGAAGAAGATCGAGCGGAACGACAGCGGCAGACCCTTGTTGAAGGCGAACAGGCCCAGCGCCAGGGCGACGATGGCGTAGATCGCCCAGGGGTGCAGGCCCCAGTGGAAGATGGTGGTGGCCATGCTCAGGCGAGCGGCTTCGGCAGAGTCGCCGGCGGCGCCGCCCAGTGGCGCCCAGTCGGTACGCAGGCCGTTGGCATCCACCGCCGTACCGCCCAGTGCGGTGCCGTAGTGCGACATGGGTTCGGCGACGCCGTAGAACATCAGGCCGATGCCCATGCCTGCGGCGAACAGCATGGCGAACCAGGAGAAGTAGGAATAATCGGGGCGGGCCAGGGTGCCGCCGAGACGCACCTTGCCCAGCGGCGAGACGATCAGGCCGAGGCAAAGCAGTACGAAGATGTTGGCCGAACCGATGAAGAACCAGGACAGGTGCACGGTCAGCCAGTCGCGCACGGCCTTGAACAGCGGTTCCACCTGATCGTGCATGGCCAGCGCCAGCGCGACAAAAATGAAGGCGGTTGCGGCCGATATCAGGAAGACCACGCCGTGGATATCGAGATTGACCAGATAACGGCCACGGATGTTGTCCTGGCCAACCACATAGTCGGTGTCGATGAGATTGACCGCGCCGCTGGGCGCGGGAATACCGTCTGCTGATGAATCGTTCTTGCGGGATACGGGGCCTTGGCTCAAGGGGCTGCTCCTTCTTTTTCTATTCGCGAGCAATGCGGCGACGACCGCTGCCATACGCGGAGCTGACGCTATCAGAAGGAAAATCGGGCCTGCTCTGCGCAAACGCCGCAGGCTTTCCCATTAACGACTGCCCCAGAAATGCAAAAGCGCGCCCACGGGCGCGCTCTCGTCAGTGGCGAACCGGGTGAGTCAGCGCGGCTCGCTCATCAGCCCCTTGACGATGGCGATGCAGCCCACCAGCAGCACGATGGTGAACGGCAGACCGGTGGACACGGCCATCGCCTGCAGCGCCACCAGGCCGCCGCCGAGCAGCAGGGCGATGGCGATCACGCCTTCGATGCTGGCCCAGAACATGCGCTGCGGTACCGGCGCGTTGACCTTGCCGCCGGCGGTGATGGTGTCGATCACCAGCGAGCCGGAGTCCGACGAGGTGATGAAGAACACCACCACCAGCACGATGCCGATGAACGAGGTGATGGCCGTCAGCGGCATCTCGCCGAGCATGCTGAACAGCTTCAGCTCCAGGCCGGCATCCTGCGCCCCGGTGAAGCCATCCACCAGCAGCTGGTTGATGGCGGTACCACCGAAGGCGGTCATCCACAGCACCGAGACCAGCGACGGCACCAGCAGCACGGCGATGAGGAATTCGCGCACGCTGCGGCCACGGCTGACGCGGGCGATGAACATGCCCACGAACGGCGACCAGCTGATCCACCAGGCCCAGTAGAAGGCGGTCCAGCCCTGGCTGAAGTTGGTGTCCTCGCGCCCGACCGGGTTGGCCAGTGCCGGCAGGTACTGCAGGTAGGCGCCGAGGTTCTTGAAGAAGCCGGTAAAGATGGCCAGGGTCGGCCCGGCGATGATGACGAACAGCAGCAGGGCCATGGCCAGGCCCATGTTGATCTCCGATAGACGCTTGACCCCCTTGTCGAGACCGGCCACTACCGAAGCCAGGGCGATCAGCGTGATGGCGACGATCAGCAGTACCTTGGTGGTATCCGTGGCGGGGATGCCGAACAGATATTCCACACCCGCGGCCGCCTGCTCGGCGCCGAGGCCCAGCGAGGTGACCAGGCCGAACAGGGTGGCGAACACCGCAAGAATGTCGACCACATGACCCGGCCAGCCCCATACGCGCTCACCGAGAATCGGATAGAAGATCGAGCGGATCGACAGCGGCAGGCCCTTGTTGAAGGAGAACAGCGCCAGCGCCAGGGCGACGATGGCGTAGATCGCCCAGGGGTGCAGGCCCCAGTGGAAGATGGTCGCCGCCATGCCCAGGCGCACTGCCTCCTCGGTGTTGCCGGCGGCGCCGCCGAGCGGCGCCCAGTCGGTGCGTACGCCGTCCTCACCGACACTGATGCCGCCCAGCGCCGCGCTGTAGTGCGACATCGGCTCGGACACGCCGTAGAACATCAGGCCGATCCCCATGCCGGCGGCGAACAGCATGGAGAACCAGCCCAGGTAGGTGTAATCGGGCGTGGCCTCCATCCCGCCGATGCGCACCTTGCCCAGCGGCGAAACGATCAGCCCGAGGCAGAGCAGAACGAAGACGTTGGCGGCGCCGATGAAGAACCAGGCCATGTGATGGGTGAGCCAGTCGCGCAGGCCGCTGAACAGCGGCTCGATCTGGTTCTGCAGCGCCAGGGCGAGTACTACGAAGATCACCGCGACCAGCGCGGAAATGGTGAAGACCTTGCCGTGAATGTCGAGGGCGAAGATGAACTTGCCCTGAATGTTGTCCTGGCCGATGACGTAATCGGTATCGATCAGGTTGGCCTCGCCGGTCGGTGCCGGGATGCCTTCGTTGGTTTCCGCTGCGGATGGCGGTGTCGTGTCATGCGAAGGGACGTTTCCCATGGTTGGCGTTCTCCTTGATGCGTTTGACTCGCTGAACGAGCGTGAACAGGACGGTTGCCCTCCTCCAATTGAGATCGACCGGACAGGGGTCGAACCGGAAAGGCTAACACATGAATTCCGTTCATTCGGAAACCAAGACACGTGAAAGCCCCGAATAATTCCCTGACAGCTGGCAATTTGCCCGGCACTGCCATTCGCGGCATGGCCGTGGCAGGATGGCGGCGAACGCTGCGCAACACCCACGGTCAGCTGCACACAACCAGTGCAAAGGAAGACCCTGCATGCCCGCGGACTTCGGCATTCCCCACCTGTTCGCCTACCTGATCGCCACCGTTCACGCCCTCGGCGTACTGGCGGCGATCCACGCCGTGCTCACCGTGCGCACGGCCCAGGGCGCGCTGGCCTGGGGTCTGTCGCTGTTCTTCATGCCCTACCTGACGCTGCTGCCCTACCTGGTATTCGGCCGCAGCCGTTTCGATGCCTACGTCAGGGCGCGGCGCCAGGCCGACAGGGAAATGCGCCACGCCATGGCCGCACAGGACTGGCGCCCCTGGGTCGAGGAAGCCAAGGCCGCGCATCTATCACCGGCTTACGATCGCCTGCGGGCGCTGCCGCGCCTGTCGCACCTGCCGGGCGTGACCGGCAACCGCGTCGATCTGCTGATCGACGGCGAGGCCACCTTCGAGGCGATCCTCAAAGCCCTGGCCAGCGCGCAGCAGGTGATCCTGCTGCAGTTCTTCATCATCCGTGACGACGCCCTCGGCCGGCGCCTGCGCGACGTGCTGCTGGAGCGCGCCGCCGCAGGCGTGCAGGTACACGTGCTGTATGACGGCGTCGGCAGTCATGCGCTGCCGCGCGCCTATATCGACAGCCTGCGCCGCGGCGGCGCGCAGGTGCACGCCTTCCCCACGCGCGCCGGACTGTTCAATCGCTTCCAGCTGAATTTCCGCAACCACCGCAAGATCGTCGTGGTCGACGGCGAAATCGGCTTTCTCGGCGGGCTCAACGTCGGCGTCGAATACCTCGGCCAGAAGCCACCCCTGGCGCCCTGGCGCGACACCCATGTGGAAGTACGCGGGCCGGTGGTGGCAAGCCTGCAGGAAGCCTTCGCCGAAGACTGGTACTGGGCCTGCCGCAAGCTGCCGCCGCTGCTGATGCCGAGCAAACAGGACGACCCCGGCCTACTCTGCCAGGTGATCGCCAGCGGCCCGGCGGACCCGCAGGAAACCTGCTCGCTGCTGTTCGTCGAAGCGATTCACGCGGCGCGCGAACGGGTCTGGCTGAGCAGCCCCTACTTCGTGCCCGACGAGGCACTGTTCGCCGCCCTGCGCCTGGCGGTGATGCGCGGCGTGGACGTGCGCCTGCTGCTACCGGCGCGCCCCGACCACCGCATCGTCTACGCCGCCTCCAGCCTGTATGCCTTCGAGGCGCTGCGCGCCGGCGTGCGCATCTTCCGCTACCAGCCGGGCTTCCTCCACCAGAAGGCCCTGCTGATCGATCACGACGCCTGCCTGCTGGGCAGCGCCAACCTGGACAACCGCTCCTTCCGCCTGAATTTCGAGGCCAGCCTGCTGACCTTCGACGAGTCCTTCAACGCCCAGGTGGCGAACATGCTGGAAGAGGACTTCAGCCGCTCGCGCGAACTGGCCAATGCCGACCGGCACAACCTGCATCGCCTGCAGCAACTGGGCATGCGCGTGGCACGGCTGATCTCGCCGATTCTCTGATGTCACGCACGGCGCCTGGTTTAGCCTGCCCCGGGTCCGCACGGAAAACTTTGAACGGGCCCGAAGGCACGGCTATGGTTACCGAAGCGAGCCGCTGTTAGCCGTCAGCGAGACCCTGCCTGACATGAAAACACGCCCTGCCCTGCTGCTCAGTCTGTGCCTGTTCGTTCTGCCCGCCGTGGCGCAGGAAGAGATTCGCGTCGGCGTCGAACTACAGCCCTATCAGCCTTACTCGGATGTACAGGGCGGCGAGTACCGCGGCTACGCCCGCGAGCTGCTGGATGCCTTCGCCGCCGAATACGGCTACCAGTTCGTCTATACGCCGCTGCCGGTCAGGCGCCTGCTCAGTGATTTTCTCGCTGGCCGGGTCGATCTGAAGTTTCCCGACCACCCTCAGTGGAACGCTGATCAGAAGGCCGGCCATGCGGTGCGCTACAGCCGGCCGGCAGCCCCCTACATCGATGGCGTGCTGGTCAAGCCGCAGTATCTCGGCCAGGGCAAGCAGCGCATCGCCTTGCTCGGCACGCAGAACGGCTTCACCCCCTGGCCATATCTGGCAGAGATCCAGGCCGGGCACATCAAGCTGATCCAGGCCAACCAGATCGAATCACTGCTGATGATGGCCGCCAGCGACCGGGTCGATGCGGTGTACCTCAACCCCCGCGTGGTCACCCATCAGCTGCGCCAGATGCGCCTGGCGCCGGACGCCCTAGTGTTCGACCCGCAGCTCGCGCACGTCGAGGATCACTACTACCTGTCGAGCATCCGCCATCCCGAGCTGATCGAGGCCTTCGACCGTTTCCTCGAACAGCGCGCCGAGCTGGTCACGACGCTTCGTTTACGTCATGGCCTGTGAAACGCCGCGCAGGCGCTGCTCGGCGAGCAGGCGCGAACGGCGCTTCTTCGCCCAGATCACCACACCCGTCACGGACAGGCCCGCAACGGCCAAACCGAGCAACGACACCAGGATACGTCCCGGCAGGCCGATGATGCGCCCCGAGTGCAGCGGGAACTGTGCCTGCAGGAAGATATCCCCGGCACTGCCGGTGCCCGGCACATGCGCGCCGGCTAGTTCGCCGGTCTGACTGTCGACGTAGATCCAGGGGTTGCCCAGCCCGGCATCGCCGTGATCGTCGCCCGGCTCGTAGAAGCCGACGCCATACACGCCGAACTCGGCCGAATGGAACAGCCCGCCAGGAGGCGCGTCCCAGCCCAGCCGCCGCGCCTCGGCATCGGCCACGGCGATGGCCTGGCGGCGGTCGATCAGCGGCACGATCTGCTTATCCAGGGTCACCGGCGTGCGGCTGGCGAAGGGACTGGGTGTCAGCGGCGAGAACAGCTCCACCAGCGGGCGCACCACCTGGCGTTCGAGGTTCATCGACACCGAGGTCACGGCCAGCACCAGCAGCAACAGCCAGATCCACACGCCACCTGAGCGATGCAGGTCGAAATTCAGCTTGTAGCCGCCCTGGCTCCAGCGAAAGGCGAACGACTTGCGCCAGCTGCGCAAGTTGGGAAACGACAGCCACAGCGCCACCAGGCAATCGAGGCACCAGACGATGGCGACGATGCCGAAAAACAGCACGCCCAGCTCGATACCGAAGCCGTCCGGGATATGCAGGCTGTAGTGCAGCTTGTAGAGAAACGGCAGCAGGTTCGCCCGGCTCAGGGAGATAGCCCCCCATTCGCGCTGGCCCTGGATGTCGCCAGTGACCGGGTCGATGCCGAGCTGGTTGAAGCCGAGCTCGAAGGCCTTGCCGGTGGCTGGATCGATACGCGGATCGACGAAGATGCCCAGCGCATGGCCGGGTTCCAGCGCCAGCGACATGAAGCTCACCTGCAGGCGCGGATCGCGCGCTTCCAGGGCGTCCACCAGTTGCAGCGGGTCCTGCGCCTGCCCTTCGGTTTGCGCATCGAACAGGTGCGGGTTGAGCCATTCGTCCAGTTCGTGATCCCAGGAAATGACAGCGCCGGTCAAGCCGGCGGTGAACAGGAACAGGGCGATGAACAGGCCGCACCAGCGGTGCAGCAAAACCAGAATCGGACGCATCGAATTCTCTCGTCGAGGCCGCCCGTGCGGGCGGCCCAGGCAGTCAGTATTTCCAGGTCAGGGTGGCGCTGACGTTACGTGGGGCACCGTAATAGGCCTGTGTCCAGTACAGGCTGTTCAGGTACTTCTCGTCGGTGAGGTTGTTGAGGTTGGCCGACACGCTCCAGTTGGGGTCGATGTCGTAGCTGGCCATCAGGTCGACCACGGCGTAGGCGTCCTGCTCGGCGATGCCGTTGTGGATATCGTCCTGCCAACGTACGGCGGCGCCAACCTTGAGCTTGTCCAGTGCCGGAATCCGATAGGTCGCGGCGGTCTTGACCATGTGCTTGGGCGAGTAGGTGACCCCATGCGAGCCGTCGGCATTGGTGATGTCGACGAAGGTGTAGCCCGCATTCAGCTCCAGCCCCTGAATGGGCTGGCCGGAAATCTCGATTTCGTAGCCTTCGCTGGTCAGCCCCTCGACCGCGCGGTAATAGGCGCGGCCACCGATGCTGCCTGCCTGTTCGGCGAAGTTGTCCTGCTCGGTGCGGAATACCGCCAGCGCCACGTTGACCTTGTCGTCGAACAGTTCGCCCTTGATGCCCACTTCGTAGTTCACGCCCTCTACCGGCGCCAGGCGCGAGCCTGCAGCATTGGTTTTGGTCTGCGGATCGAAGATCTCGGTATAGCTGGCGTAGACCGAATACTGATCGGTGATGTCGTAGACCACGCCCGCATAGGGCACCACCTTGCCGCTGTTCTTCGAGGTCTTCGCGACACCGTAATTGGTACCGTCACTTTTCACGTCGACGACACGCGTGCCGGTGATCAGGCTCAGCTTGTCGGTCAAGCTCCAGCGCGCGGCGCCGTACATGCTCTTCATGCGGTCGGTGAAATCGCTGCCGTTGGTAGGCCGGTCGTTCAGCGGTTTGCCGATGTTGCCATGCCACTGCTCCAGCGGCGGCAGGGCAGTGCCAGTGGTGGAGTCGTAATAGGAGATATCGTTCAGCTCCGAGCGCGACCAACTGGCCCCCAGCGCGGCTTCATGCTGACGGCCCGCCAGGCTGAACGGGCCGCTGGCCTGCACATCGATGATCAGCTGCTTGTTCTCGTCCTTGTACTCGGAGGGATAGCTGAACAGGCCGAGGCCGGTATTGCGATCCGGCGTACCGTACATATAGAACAACGAGCCATCGCCCTTCTTTTCCACTCGCGTCAGTACGGTCTTGGCTTGCCAACCGTTGTCGAAGGTGTGCGCCAGCTCGGCAAAGGTGCGGTTTTCCTTGACGTCCCAATAGGCCCAATCGGAGGACGTGCTGGTCGAGCGGGAATAGTCGGTCTTCGAACCGTCGCTGTAGTTCAGCGGCAGCGCACCCCACATCGGCGAGTTGGCATCACTGGTCTGCAGGGTGTGGCCGAGGGTGAAGAGGGTGCGGTCGTCCAGATCGAACTCCAGCACCCCGTGGAAGACGTTCTTCTCGCGCGAGTAGCGGTCGAGGTAGGAGTTCTTGTTTTCGTTGGCGTACACCACGCGGCCGCGGATGTTGCCGGCATCGGTCAGCGCGCCGGATACGTCGGTGTCGATACGGCGCTTGTCCCATGAACCGGCGGTCAGGTCGACGCGCGCCTGCGGTGCCAGGGTTGGCCGCTTGCGCACGAAGTTGACGGTCGCCGAGGGGTTGCCGGTGCCCGACATCAGGCCGTTGGCGCCGCGAATCACCTCCACGCGCTCGTACATGGCGGTATCCAGATCACCCTCGACGTTGCCATAGACGAAGGGCACGGCGATGCCGTCGTACTGGAAGTTGGTGATGTCGAAGCCGCGGGCGGTGTAGTAGGTGCGATCGGTTTCGACCTCCTGCACCTGCACGCCCGGCACGGCCTTGAGCGCATCGTTGACGCTGGTGAGCTTGAAGTCGCGCAGCTGGGCGCCGCTCAGGGTGGAAATCGCCTGCGGAGTCTGCCTTGGGGTCAGGTCGAGCTTGGTCGCAGCGCTGCTGGGCGTGGATTTGTAACTGTCGACCTCGTTCGCTGCAGTGCTGCCAACGACGGTCTGGGCATCCAGTTCGAGCTGCTGCTCGGCGGCCGCGGCATGATGGAAACTGCAGGCGGCCGCGATCGCCACGGCCAGGCGGGTTTTTCTGCTGAACAAGGGACATTCTCCTGATGCGCTGTCGATAGCCGCCGATAGTCCCTTCGCAGCTGTTGGCCTCACTGGCAGGCATCTGCGAATCGCAAATGCAAATAATTAGCGACAAAATTCTCGCAGCAGAAGAACGGCCCAGTCAATGCGAATTATTTACATACTCGTTATCTGCTCAGTTCCTTCCCAGTGCGCCACAATCGGACCCGACCCAGCGTGCACGGGTTTCCATGCTGCTTGGCTGGCCGTTGTAGGTGCCTTTGACCTGGGTAGTGAACTCCTTGTCGCTGATGAAGCGCGTCTCCCCTTCGCCCTGAGCGTCCGGGCAGTTGAAGCGGAACTTCCACAGCGTCGCGCTGCGTTCGAGGAACTCGTTGCTGCAGTCGGAGTCGTCGTGCAGGGGGATTTCCTGAGCCTTGATCTGCTCGGCGGTCAGGCACATCTGCACGCCACCGGCGCCGAGGCTGAGGCCCTGCTCGGCCATCATGCTCTCCATCATCTGTCGCTGTTCGGGCGGCAGGTTCTGCATCTGCGCCAGCATTTCCTGCATGCCGGGCATGGCCTGGCCGCCCACCTGCATGTCTTGCGAGCTGATCTCCCAGACGCCGGGCTGGATATTCAGGGCGCTGGCCGTTAGCGGTGACAGACAGAGAGCGAGCGGAAGAGCGAAACGAAAGGTGGGGCGCATGGCGAATCTCCTTGGCAGGTGGTTGGCCAAGCCTAGCAGGCCGCAGATGAACAAAACCCCCATGGGCACACACCACACGGGGGTTCTCTTCTTTTTTGATCCGGCACTTGTGGCGCCGGAAGCCTGGGTCCGCTCTGGCGAACCTAGCCCGCGTCGGCCGCGGGGGAGCTCAGCTCGCAGCTCCAGAGTTCCAACGCCGGCTGGCTCGCTTGTGGCGGGCCGAGCCAGTCGCTCATTGGGCGACAACGCTGGTCGATACACAGTTGGTAATCCCCGGCTTCGGGCGTACGCCCGACTCGCAGGGGTTGCAAGGGCGGAAGCTGACGCTGGTAGTGCCAGCTGCCATTGCGCAGTTCGGCGCCGTCGGGAATCTCCATTCCGGCGCCGGAACCCTTGACCCGCGCCTCGCCGAGCACCAGGCCCTCGGCGGTGACGCGGTAATCCTCTTCCCAGCGCACCTTCTCTATGGTGTGGGTCCAGGCCAGGGTGAAGGCCGGCGTGGGCAGCTCTGCCCACACCGCGCCGGCCAACCCCAGGCACAGGCCGATCACGCGGTCGCTGCCTCGGCGCGACAGGCGCGCCACAGGTGCTGAGCGATGAAGATGGCGCTGAGGGCAAAGCCGATTTCGTCACTGATCGGCGTGGCCAGGATCAGGCTGGCACCGGCGGCCAGACCCAGGATGCGCTCCCACCAGGCCAGCCTGGCCTGCAGGAAGCCGGTGAACACCACGCCCCAGATGCCGATGGCCAGTGCCGCCTTGAACAGCACATAGAAGGTCGCCAGCAGGCTGTCACCCTGCAACATCAGCGCCGGCGAATACACCGCCATGAACGGCACGACGAAACCGGCAATGGCGATGCGCACCGCCCAGAAGCTGATCTTCAGACCACGCTCCTTGGCGATCGGCGCGGCGGCGAAGCAGGCCAGCGCTACCGGCGGGGTGAGGTCGGCCATGATGCCGAAGTAGAAGACGAACATGTGCGAGACGATCAGCGGCACGCCCAGTTCCAGCAAAGCCGGCGCGGCAATCGAGCTGGTGATGATGTAGTTGGGGATGGTCGGGATACCCATGCCCAGCACCAGGCAGGTGAGCATGGTCAGCACCAGCGACAGGAACAGGTTGTCCTGGCCGATGGCGAGGATGTAGCCGGCGAAGGTGGAGGCCACCCCGGTCAGCGACACCACACCGATGATCACGCCGACCAGGGCACAGGCGATACCCACCGGTACGGCATGGCGCGCACCTTCGACCAGCGCGTGCAGGCACAGGGTCAGGGTTTCACGGCCGCCCTTGACGAACCAGCACACCGCCACCAGCGCCGCGATGACGCCGAACACCACGCCGATACCGAGCTGGAAGAATCCGGCGCAGAGCACGCCCAGGGCGATCCAGAAGGCGAAGCGCATGACCTTGGACGAGACCCGCAGGATGATCGCCGAGCCGAGGATGACCATGGCGGTCAGGGCCAGGCCGACGGTGCCGGAGAACAGCGGCGTACGCCCGGAGAACAGCAGGTAGATGAGGATGAACAGCGGGATCAGCAGGAACCAGCTCTCACGCACGGCCTTCCACGGGTTCGGGCATTCGTCCTTGGGCAGGCCGCGCAGGTTGGCGCGCTTGGCTTCCAGATGGACCATCCAGAACACCGAGCCGAAGTACAGCAGCGCCGGGATTAGCGCGGCCTTGGCCACCTCGAAGAACGGCACGTTGATGGTCTCGGCCATGATGAAGGCCACGGCGCCCATGATCGGCGGCATGATCTGGCTGCCCATCGACGAGGTCGCCTCGACGCCGCCGGCGAAAGCCGGGCGGTAGCCGAAACGCTTCATCAGCGGAATGGTGAACTGCCCGGTGGTGACCACGTTGGCCACGCCGGAGCCGGTGATGGTGCCCATCAGCGCCGAGGACACCACCGACACCTTGGCCGGGCCGCCGACCTTGTGGCCGAACAGGCCCATGGCGAAGTCGGTGAAAAGCCTGATCATCCCGGCCTGCTCGAGGAAGGCGCCGAACAGGATGAACAGGAAGATGTAGGTAGCCGAGACGTAGGTCGGCGTGCCGTACAGACCTTCGGTGCCGAAGGCCAGCTGGTTGACGATCTGGTCGAAGCCGTAGCCGCGGTGCATCAGGTCGCCCGGCAGGTACTGGCCGAGCATGCCGTAGGCAAGAAACAGCGCGCAGATGATCGGCAGGGCGATGCCCATGACCCGGCGTGCGGCCTCGAACACCAGCACGATGAGGGTGATGCCGATGATCATGTCGCCAGTGGTCATGTCACCGGAACGCTGGATCAGGTCCGCCTCGAAATACCACTGGTAGATGGCCGTGGCCATGCCGGCCAGGCCCAGCAGCCAGGCCAGCGGCTGCCAGGGGCGCCTGGTACCGAAGGCCGGGAAGCTGATGAACACCAGCAGCAGCAGGAAGCCGACGTGCACCGCGCGCAGCACCTGGGTGGATACCGGGTGGAAGGCGGCGGTGACGATCTGGAAGATGGAAAACAGCAGCGCGACGGCGAACAGCGCCTTCGGCCAGTCGGACGGGCTGGCGCCCATGCCCTGATTCTGCTCACTCATGGAGTGCAAACCTCATGACTACTTCGATTGCGGTGACAGAGTCGCCAACAAAACCTACCGCCTGTGAACGCCGGTTTTATTCGCGATTCTGCGGACTCTGTGCGTTCCGGCCTTTGCGCTGAAGGAGCGGACCTATCCGCGATTTGCTCGCGAACATCGCGGCTGAAGCCGCTCCTACAAGAGCAGGGTTGGCGTGGATGCAGAGCGATCGGGCCGCGACTCAGGTCGCGGCCTGAAACGGCATCAGAGCGCGCCGGCTTCCTTGTAGAAGCGCTCGGCACCCGGGTGCAGCGGGATCGGCAGGTTCTTGGTGGCGCTTTCCAGCTTGATGTCCTTGGCCGCGGAGTGGGCGGTGCCCAGGCGCTCGAGGTTGTCGAACATCAGCTTGGTCATCTGGTAGGCCACCTCGTCGGAGACGCCTTCATGAGTGACCAGGATGTTGTTGATGGCCACGGTGGGCACGTCGGCGTCCTGACCGTCGTAGGTGCCGGCCGGGATGGTGGCGGCCTCGTAGGCGGCGTTGTCGATCTTCGCGGTCACTTCGGCCGGGATGGCGACGAAGCTGATCTTCATGGTCGAGGCCAGGTCACGGATGGCGGCCATGCCCAGACCGGAGGACTGCAGGGTGGCGTCCAGCTGGCGGTTCTTGATCAGCTCCACGGACTCGGCGTAAGGCAGGAACTCGACCTTGCCCATGTCCTTGTAGCTCAGACCGGCGGCTTCGAAGATGGCGCGGGCGTTGAGCTCGGTGCCGGACTTCGGCGCGCCGACGGAGATGCGCTTGCCCTTGAGGTCTTCCAGGGTCTTGATGCCGGATTCGGCGTTGGCAACGATCTGGATGTAGTTCGGGTAGGTGCCGGCGATGGCGCGGATCTTCTTCAGCGGCGCCTTGAAACCGGCGTCTTCCACGCCGTTCCAGGCATCGGCCACCGAGTCGCCGAGGGCGAAGGCCAGCTCGCCACGGCCGGCTTCGAGCAGGTTGAGGTTTTCCACCGACGCCTTGGTCGCCTGCACCGAGGTCTTGGCGCCGTCGATGCCGTTGCTGTACAGCTGCGACAGGGCCACGCCGATCGGGTAGTACACGCCGCTGGTGCCACCGGTAAGCACGTTGATGAAGGTTGGGGCAGCGAGCACCGCGGTGCTGGCAGTGATGGCCGCAGCCGCGGCGAACAGGCTGATTTTCTTGGTCAGTCGCATGGAAGTATCTCCGTCGTTGTTATGGCTTTATGCAGAGTTTCACTCGACGCGCCGAGGCGACGCCGGCGTCGCGCGATCAGCAGCGCGGGGTGCAGCGTTGGACAAGAGCCGCGGCGAACGCGGTAGGAAGACGGCCCATGCAAAGCAGCGAGTGCGGCATGGCGCGAGGGGCATGGCAGTTCATGGGGCTGACCTCTTGTCGTTGTTATGGTCGCCGCGTCGGCAGGCTGCCGCGCGGCTACAACGGACATAGCAGATGCCGTGCCAGAGGCTGAAAGGCGCGATCTAGAGCGGTCTTGTTGCAAGACCCAAGGGTCACTGAGCGGGAAATCGCCTACATCTGTGACCGAGTCGGCAAAAATCCGCTTATCGCGTTATGCGCCCTGCAGGAGCCGCGCCTCGCGGCGAATGGCGGCCATCCCAAAATAAAAGCTTCGCCCCGGGGCGGGGCTCCCACAGATCAAGCCGGCTCCGGCAGGCGGTGCTTTATTCCTCGCCGCTGGGCAGGTAGTCACCGCGCGCCAGGCCGTGGCGCTGCATCTTCTCGTTGAGGGTGCGGCGCGGTAGCTGCAGCATCTCCATCACCGCGGTGATGTTGCCCTGGCATTGCAGCAGGGCGTTGTGCAGGCACTGCGCTTCGAAGGCCTCCATCTGCTGCGCCAGCGCCTGGCCGGCGAAGCGCTCGGCCGGCGGCGGGCTGGATAGGCCCAGGGCATGACGCTCGGCGGCGTTGATCAGCTCGCGCACATTGCCCGGCCAGTCATGCCCGAGCAGGCGCGCCAGCTCGCTTGGCGCCAGCGGCGGCGCCTCGCGGCCGTGACGCTCGGCGGCACTGCGGGCGAAATGCTCGAACAGCAGCGGAATGTCCTCGCGACGCTCGCGCAGCGGTGGAATGTGCAGGGTGGCGACGTTCAGGCGGTACACCAGGTCTTCGCGGAAGCGCCCCGCCCTTGCCTCGTCGAGCAGGTCCGGCTTGGCCGCGCTGATCACCCGCAGATCGACCTGGATGCTCTTGTTCGAACCGAGGCGCTCCAGGGTCTTCTCCTGCAGCACCCGCAGCAGCTTGACCTGCTGCGCCAGCGGCAGGCTCTCCACTTCATCGAGGAACAGGGTGCCACCGTCGGCATGCTCGATGCGGCCGATGCGCCGCGCCTGGGCACCGGTGAAGGCGCCACTCTCGTGGCCGAACAGCTCGCTTTCGAAAATGGTCTCGGGAATCGCCGCGCAGTTGAGCGCGGCGAAAGCCTTGCCAGCGCGCGGGCTGAAGTCGTGCAGGCAACGCGCCACGCGCTCCTTGCCGCTGCCGGTCTCGCCGCGAATCAGTACGTTGACCGAGGTGCCGGCCAGTTCGAGGATCTGCCGGCGCAGGTTTTCCATGGGTCGAGAGATGCCGATCAGCTGGCTTTCGATGCGGCCCTTGTCGGCCACCTGCCGGCGCAACTGACGGTTCTCGCAGACCAGACGGCGCTTGTCCAGCGCGCGGCGCACGCTGTCGAGCAGGCGTTCGGGGGTGAAGGGTTTCTCGATGAAGTCATAGGCGCCCTGGCGCAGCGCCTGCACCGCCATGGGCACGTCGCCGTGGCCGGTGACCAGGATCACCGGCAGGTCGCGGTCCAGCTCGACCAGCCGCTCGAGCAGCTGCAGGCCATCGCTGCCGGGCATGCGCACATCGCTGACGATGATGCCGGGGAAGTCGCGGTCCACCGCAGCCAGGGCTTCGGCCGCGCTGGCGCAGGTACGCACCTCGAAACCGGACAGCTGCAGCCACTGCTGCACCGCTTCGCGAATCGCCGCTTCGTCGTCGACCACTATGACCTGAGCGCTCATGGCACCTCCTCTTCAGAACGGCGGGCAGTGTAGCCCGACGAATGCGATCCGGGGGAACGACCGGTGCGCGCGGCGCACCCTACGTAAGCCGCCATGGCACCCGCCCGTAGGGTGCGCCGTGCGCACCGAGCGAAACACTGTCGCGACTGAGGCCCTCCCACCCGCCCTACGGCGCCGCCGGCAATCGCATCGTGAAGACGGCCCCGCGCTCGCCATTGCTCGCCTGCAGGCTGCCGCCCAGGTCGCGCACGATACCGTAGGACACCGCCAGCCCAAGCCCCAACCCCTGCCCCACCGGCTTGGTGGTGAAGAAGGGTTCGAACACCCGGCCGAGCGTTTCTTCGGCGATGCCGCCACCGCTGTCCTCGACGCTGAGCAGGCAGCTGTCGTCGTCGCGGGCGATGCGTACCAGCAGGATGCGCGGCTCGCTATCAGCCATGGCATCGAGGGCGTTGTGCAGCAGGTTGAGGATCACCTGTTCGATGCGAATGGCATCGCCGAGCACTTCGGCGTGGTCGTCGATCTGCGTGCGCAACTCCACCTGCTCGCTGCGCATGCGCGGCGCCAGCAGTTGCAGGGCCTGCTCCAGCACGTCGCCCAGACACAGGCGCTCGCTGAGGCCGGCCGGGGTCTTGCGGGCGAAGGTCTTGAGGTGGCCGGTCAGCGCCGCCATGCGTTGCAGCAGGCTGTCGACGCGCTGCAGGCCCTCGCGTACCGCCTCGGGACGGTCGCTATCGAGCAGCAGGCGCAGGCTGCCGAGCTGCATCTGCAAGGCGGTCAGCGGCTGGTTGATCTCGTGCGCCAGGGCCGCCGACATCTGCCCCAGCGCGGCCATCTTGGCGGCATGCACCAGGCCGTCCTGGGCTTCGCGCAGCTCGGCGGTGCGCAGCTCCACTTCGCGTTCCAGGCGCTCGCGGATGCCGGCCTGCAGGCGCTGGTTCTTGCGCCGCTGGGCGAGGAACAGCAGGAGGAAGGCCAGGGTCATCCATATCCCGGCGGCGGCCAGGCGATAGCTGCGCACGCTGTCGGCCAGGCCGGAGGGTTCGCTGAGCAGATGCAGGGTCCAGCCTTCCTCGGGCATGTGCAAACGTTGCCAGAGATAATCGCGATTGCCGTCGGGGCCATCGACGCGCGCCCAGTCGGCGTCGGCGTCGATCTGCCGGTGCACCTGATGGGCCAGCGGCTGCAACGCCTGTTCGGCATAGCGGCGCACCTCCACCAGTTCGGCACGGGCCTGCTCGTCGAGCGGCTGCAGGGCACGGAAGCGCCAGGCCGGCTTGTTGCTGAGGATCACCACCTGGTAGCTGTCGGCGACCAGCAGCACGCCGGGCTGGCCGAGCCATTCGCGCTGCAGGTCTTCCAGCTCGAGCTTGACCACCAGCACGCCAAGCAGCTCGCCGTCATCGCCCCGCACCACGTGGGAGAGGAAGTAGCCGGGAATGCCGGTGGTCACGCCCACCGCGAAGTAGCGCGCGCCACCATTGCGCACGGCATCCTGAAAATAGGGGCGGAAGGCGTAGTTGTTGCCGACGAAGCTGCTCCAGTCACGCCAGTTGCTGGCCACCAGGGTCTCGCCATGGTTATCGAGCAGGTACAGCACGGTGGAGCCGGCAGCCGCGTTGAGTCGCTCCAGGCGCAGGTTCAGCGCCAGGCGCAGCTGGCGATCATGCGGCGCGCGCAGCAGGCTGCGGATGTCGCTATCCAGCGCCAGCACCTCGGGCACCGAGCTGAAGCGCTCGACCAGAGTGCGAATGGATTGGGCGTAGAGCTGCAGCTGGCCGCGCGCCTCGATGCTGCGCTCGTCCCAGGCGCGGCGCTCGGCATAGCGGCCGCCCAGCCACAGGCTCACCAGCAGGCCGGCAAGAATCGCCAGCACGGTGAAAAGAACGCGGTAACGATGCTGTTGCGGTAGGGGCATGGACGGCTCGCGGGTTCAGTACGAGGCGCATGGTACCCCATCAGGCGTAGAGGTCGGCGCGGGTCCAGGGCAGATCGTGGCCGCCATCGTCGCGCGGCTTCACCGCGAGTATCTGGTGCAGGTTCATCCAGCCGTGCTGGAAGCCGTAGGCGCAGCCTGCCAGATACAGACGCCAGATGCGCAGGGATTTTTCCGGCACCCACTGCGCCGCTTTCTGCAGTCGTCGCTCCAGGCCCTGGCTCCACAGCTGCAGGGTGCGCGCATAGTGCAGGCGCAGGCTCTCCACATCGACGATCTCCAACCCGGCCTCGCTGATCGCCTTGGCCATGGTCGCCAGGTGCGGCAGCTCGCCCTGGGGGAACACGTAGCGGTCGATGAACTCGCCGGCACCACGGGCGACCGGGCGACCATCGGTGAAGCGCGAGGTGATGCCGTGATTCATAACCAGGCCGCCGGCCCTGACCGCAGCGAACAGCCGCTGACAATACAGCGGCAGGTTGGCATGGCCGACATGTTCGAACATGCCGACGCTGACCACCTTGTCGAAGCGGCCGTCCTGCGGCAGGTCGCGGTAATCCAGCAACTCCAGGGTCACGCGATCTTCCAGGCCCTCTTCGGCAACCCGCTGCAAGCCCAGTTCCAGCTGCGCCTGGCTGAGGGTGATGCCGTACACCTCGGCCTCGAATTCACGCGCGGCGAAGCGCGCCAGGCCGCCCCAGCCGCAACCGACGTCAAGCAGCCTGTCACCCGGCTGCAGGCGCAACTTGCGACACAGGTGACGCAGCTTGGCCTGCTGAGCCTGATCGAGGTTCTCCTGGCCGGTTTCGAAGTAGGCGCAGGAATAGACCATGTCGCGGTCCAGCCACAGGCGGTAGAACTCGTTGGACAGGTCGTAGTGATAGCTGATGGCCTCGGCATCGCTGCGCTTGTCGTGCGCGGCGTAAGGCTCGACGGGTGCGGATTCGTCACCGAGCAGTGCGCTGCTCAGCGCATCTCCAACCTCGATGGCCTCCTCGATGGGGCCTTCCAGATCGACCCGGCCCTCGACATAGGCAGCGCCCAGCGCATCCAGGCTGGGGTGGGCCAGTTGGGTGACCAGGCTGGGGTCCTTGACCACCAGCGTCACCCGCGGCTTCGGCCCCAGATCGATCTGCTTGCCGTCCCACAGTTTGAGGCGCAGCGGTAGTCGTAGATCACGAAGTGCGGTGGGCAGTTGCGCGAGCATGGTCATTCCTCCGGCCAGATGAATGAAGCCTAGAGCAGATGACCGGAGCGGCGCGTCCGGGTTCGATCCGCGCGACTAGCGGCGGCGCAGCAGCGCCACGAAGAACACCCCGCCGATGGCGGCGGTGACGATGCCGATGGGCAGATCCTGCGGCGCCAGCCAGGTGCGCGCGGCGACATCGACCCAGACCAGGAACAGCGCCCCCAGCAGCGCCGCCACCGGCAGCAGGCGACGGTGCTCGGCGCCGACCAGAAAGCGCGCCACGTGCGGCAGCATCAGGCCGACGAAGCCGATGGCGCCGGACAGCGACACCAGCACCCCGGTCAGCAGCGACGCCACCACGAATACCAGCAGGCGCACCCGGCGTGGCTCCAGGCCCAGGCTCACCGCGCTCTGCTCGCCGGCCATCAGCGCGTTCAGCGCCCGGCCCAGGCCAAGCAGCACCGCCAGGGCCAACGCCAGGCACAGCGCCGGCAGCCAAAGCAGTTCCCAGCGCGCCAGGCCCAGGCCGCCGAGCATCCAGAACAGCACCGAGCTGGCTGCATGCGGGTTGCCCAGGTACAGCAGCAGGTTGCTCGCCGCCATCATCACGAAGGACACCGCCACCCCGGCCAGCAGCAGACGCTCGCTGTGCAGACGGCCGCTGCGGCTGGCGATGGCCAGCACCAGCAGCATGCTCGCCAGCGCCCCGACGAAGGCCGCCAGCGGCAGGCTGAGCAGCCCGGCGAACTCGCCCAGATAGAGCACCACGATCACCGCGCCGAAGGCCGCGCCGGAGCTGACGCCGAGCAGATGCGGATCGGCCAGCGGGTTACGCGTCACCGCCTGCAGCACGCTGCCCACCAGCGCCAGCCCGGCGCCGACCAGCGCGCCGAGCAGCACCCGCGGCGCGCGCAGCTGCCAGACGATGCTGTCCTGGCCGCTGTTGACCGGCACCTGCGGCGTGATGCCGAACAGGTGCTGGCCAATGATCGCCCACACGCGCTCGAGCGGCACCTGCGCCGCGCCAAAGGCCAGCGACCAGGCGCAGGACAGTGCCAGCAGCACGGCCAGCCCTAGCAATAGCAGGCGATAGCGATTCACTGGGCGAAGGCCTCGGGGTGCAGCGCGGCGGCCAGGGTTTCGATGGCCTGCGCGTTGTCCAGACTGGGCGTGACCGCCAGGTAGGAGAGCACCACGAAGCGTTTTTCGCGGATCGCGGTCACCCCCTGCAGCGCCGGATGCTGCAGCAGGAAGTCGCGTTTCTGCGCCGCCGTGCGCTCGCCGTAGTCGACGATCAGGATGACCTCGGGGTCTTGCTCGACCACCGACTCCCAACCTACCTTGATCCAGCTGCCGGCCACACCATCCATCACGTTGCGCCCACCGGCCGCCTCGATCAGCGGCTGCGGCATGCCCTGGCGCCCGGCGCTGAAAGGCAGGTCCTCACCGCTGTCGTAGACGAACACCCGCGGCCGCGTCGGCTGCTCGCCCAGGCGCGCCTGCACTGCCGCCACGCGCCGCTGCATGCCTTGCACCAGGGCATCGGCACGCGGCTCGACGGCGAAGATGCGGCCGAGGTTGCGCAGGTCATCGTAGACATCCTCGAGGCTGGCGACGCGGCCGGGCAGCACATGCGCGCAGGACTCGCTCAGCTCGTACACCGGGATGCCGAAGCGCGCCAGGCTGGCCGGGGTGACCTCGCCGCCGATGCGCATGCCGTAGTTCCAGCCGGCGAAGACGAAGTCGGTGCCGGCACCCAGCAGGTTCTCCAGCGACGGGTAGCGCGCCGCCAGTTCCGGCAGGCCGGCGAGTTGCTCGCGCATGCTCGCATCGAGGGTCTTCCAGCCGCTGATGCCGGTGTAGCCGACCATGCGCTCCTCCAGGCCCAGGGCCAGGAGCATGGCGGTCATGTTGACGTCATGGCTGACCGCCCGCTGCGGCGGCTGAGCGACGCTCACCTGACGATCGCAACTGGTCACGGTGACGGCCCAGGCGGGGCTGACCAGCGCCAGCAGGATTGCGCCAACGAGTGTAGGAGCGAGCTTTGCTCGCGAAGCTTTTGTCTTTTCCCAGGATTCGCGAGCAGAGCTCGCTCCTACAGGTTCAGCCGTGCGTAAACGCTTCATCAAACAATCCAGGTAATACGCGGATGCCCCGCCAGTGGATGGGTATCGACCAGCGCCTGCAGGCCGAACACCTGCTGCAGCAGCTCGGCGGTGAGCACTTCGGCGGGCGTGCCGACGGCCACCAGACGGCCCTGGTCGAGCACGCAGAGGCGGTCGCAGAAGGCCGCCGCCAGGTTCAGATCATGGAAGCTGGCCAGGGTCGCCAGACCCAGTGCCTTGATCTGGCCAAGCAGTTCGAGCTGGTAACGCGGGTCGAGGTGGTTGGTCGGCTCGTCGAGGATCAGCAGTTGCGGCTGCTGCACCAGGGCACGGGCGAGCAGGGCGCGCTGCTTCTCGCCGCCCGAGAGGCAGGCGAAGGGCTGCTGCCCCAGGTCGCTCAGACCGACACGGGCCAGCGCCTGATCTACCAGGCGCTGGTCCTCGGCATCGTCGCCGTCGAACAGGCCCTTGTGCGGCGTACGGCCCATGGCCGCCACCTCGTGCACGCGCAGGCCGAAGTCCTGCGGAAACTCCTGCAGCACCACTGCCACGCGCTGTGCGCTCCAGCGCGGCGGGCGCTGCCACAGCGCCTCACCGTCCAGTTCGACGCTGCCGCCGCTGGGCCGCTGAAAACGATAGGCGCAGCGCAGCAGGCTGGTCTTGCCACTGCCGTTGGGGCCGATCAGACCGAGCAGCTCACCATCGCCGATCTGCAGGTCGATGGCCTCGAGCAAGACGCGCTGGCCATCCGGCGACCAGGCCAGGTCACGGATGCACAGGCGCGGCTCAGGCGCCGCCGTACGGCGGCTCGCAGGCGGCGAGAACAGACTGGCAGGCCAGCCAGCGGCACTATTCACTGACACACAAAGTCTCCATGCGCGGCACGCCTGCACAGGCACGCTCGCTTCAAAAGCTGTAAGCCGCCGTGACGAAGAACGAACGCGGCGCGCCCAGGTACCACTGCTCGCCGTCGCTGCTGGCGCTGGTGGCGTACTGGCGGTCGAACAGGTTGTTCAGTTCCAGACCCAGGCGCACATCCGGCAACGCCTGCCAGGCGATGTTGGCGTCGACCACGGTGTAGCCGGGCACCTTGGCGGTATTGGCGCTATCGGCGTAGCGCGCATCGACATAACGCGCGCCGATGCCGGCCTCCACGCCACTACCGAGCGCCTTGTTCAGCCACAGGTTGGCGGTGCGCCTGGGCACGTCGGTCGGGCGATTGCCGCTGCGGTCGCCGCCACCTTCGATGAAATCGTCGTACTCGGCGCGCACCAGGGCGGCGTTGGCCGACACCTGCCAGCCCTGACCCAGCGCCAGTTCCAGGGTGGCTTCCAGGCCATCGGACGACTGCTGGCCGATCTGCTCGGTGGGCGAGGTCGGGGTTTCACGGCTGAGCAGCTTCTTCTTGACGATGTGATAAGCCGCCAGCGTCCACTCGCCCTGCCCGCCCCAGAACATCTGCTTGAGGCCGATTTCGGTCTGTTTGGCTTCGCTCAGGTCGAACTGCTGCTGGCTCGGGTTGAGCGTCAGCAGGTTGCTCACCCCCTCGGTGCTGGTGGCGTACTGACCGTACAGCGACAGCTCGGGAGTCAACGCGAAGACCAGGCCGGCGCGCCAGTTGTCGCCGCTCAGGCTGCGATCGGTGCTGCTGCCATTCACCAGGTTGTCGCGCTGGATATGCACCTGATCGCGGCGCACACCGGTGACCAGCGACAGGCGCTCGGTGAGCTGGGTGCGGTTCTCGGCGAACAGCGAGAACTGTCGCGCCAGGTTGCGCTCGCGCGGGCCGTAGCCGAGCGGATCGGTGCTCTGGTACTGCCCGCCGCCGGAACCGGCCAACGGTACGCTGTCGCTGAAACTGCTGGAGAAATCGTGCTGGCGGGCGAAGTGGATGCGGTTGTAATCCACCCCGACCACCGTGCGGCTATCGAGGCCGAACAGGGCGTGATCGAGGGTGAAGGTCTGGCGGTCGCCGACCTGCTCCTGGGTGTGCTTGATCCGGTAGAACTCGCTGCGCTCGACCGTATCGCCCGGCTGCCAGCGATAGGCCTCGGCATTGCGCCAGTAGCGCTGGGTCTTGATGTAGTAGAGCTGGTTGCTGGCGCTGAGCGTGTCGTTGATGCGCCAGTCCGTCACCAGGCGGGTGATCTGGTCGTTGTAGCGGATATCCGCGTCGGCGACGTTGTAATTGCGCTCGCGGATGCTTTCGCGGTACTTGCCGGCCACCAGCGGCGTGCCGAGGTAACGCATCGGGCTCTGGTCGCCATGGTCGTGGGACAGGGTGAAGCTCAGGTCCTCATGGGCGTCCCAGCGCAGGGCGGCGCTGAGCGCGACGCTGTCCGAATCGCCCCGGTCGACCCAGCCATTGCTGGCCTGCTGGTTGACGTTGAAGCGGTAGCTCAGTTCGTCACTCAGCGAACCACCGCTGTCCAGCGCGGCCTGACGGCGGTCGTCGCTGCCGTAGCCGAGGCGCAGCTGGTTGCGGACCTCGCCGGCGAAGGGCTTCTTCGGCACCACATTGATCACCGCGCCGGTGGCACCCTCGCCGTAAAGTACCGAGGCCGGGCCGGGCAGCACGTCGATGCGCGCCACCGACCAGGTGTCCACTGGGAAGGTCACGGTGCCGGCACCGACGTACTGGCGGGTACCGTCGTACAGCTGCATGGTCGCCGCATGGCCGGTAAAACCGCGCGCCGACAACGCGGTGCCGCCGTTGCCGGGCGAGCCGATGCTGCTGATGCCCGGTGTGCGGGTCACGGCGTCCTGCACCGTGAGGTTGTTGCGCCCGCGTACCTCGGCGCCGCTCAGGCTGCTGGTGCTGGCCGGGGTTTGCAGCGCCGACAGCTCCAGGCGCGAGCCGGACGTGGTGGGCGTATGCAGATCGCTCTCGCCCTCCTCCACGGCTTGCGCCTGGACCGTGACATCGGGCAGATCGACAGGAGATTCGCTGGCCATGGCCACACCGCCAAGCAGCAGCGCGAATGGCAGGGGGCAATGACGAAGAAAGTGCTGCACGTGAGTGATTCCGGGGCTTCGAGGGGATTGGTGGAGTCGCTCCAGGCCACGTGCGGGCGAGTTGCAAGCGTTCAGCTTCGACTCCTCGCCGGCACGGTCTGAGGCGATAATGTTATTGTTATAACATAACATTATCGCTTTACGCAGGCAGCAGCTGGTAGGCTCGAGCCCTTCGTTCGGACGCAAAGCAAAGAGGTTCTTGTAGCGGAAATGGCGCGCCATAGGGGTTCCATCGGTAGAGGGAAGGCACGGCAATCCGATGGAAATGCGCAACAGCAGACAGGGGCACGGCGGCGCCCTACTGGAGTCAACGCCCGCCCACCGCGGGTTGCCAGACAAATGACTCCAGGCCGGTCTCCGGGCTTGCGAGGGTCATGAACGCATCGCCTTCCCATGCGCGTGGCGCACAGTGGCGTATCGATGCGGTCGCTCGCTTACCGTTGCGGGGGCAGCGTCGGACTTCAACCGACTTCCCGTTTCACCTCACGCGCGGCGGCGTGAGACACCTGAAGCGGGGCGGATATGACCACCCACACCCGCTCAAGTCAAGGCGCGAGGGTAATTGTGGGAGGCGCTTTAGCGGCGATTGCTCGTAGCCTGGATTGGCCGTAGGCGTAATCCGAGTTGCTAATTGTTGCCCGGCTCATCGATGCGCAACTCCGGCAACGCCCTGCCCGCCACCAGGCGCTCATCGACCAGGCGAATCACCGCCGCCTCGTCCCTGATGCCGTACCACTCGCCCTGTGGATAAAGGCTCGCGGTCGGCCCCAGGTCGCAGGGGAACTGGCACTGGCTGCGGGTGATATGCACGCCGCCTTCGCACTCCAGCTTTCCCGCGGCCTTGAGCCGCTGACGCAGGGTTTTCCACAGGCCCAGCGCGCCCTTGCGCGTGCAGCGCGGGCCGTTGCACAGCAGCAGGCGCTGCGCATGCGGCGGGATCTGCGACCAGGCATGGTGCGCCGGCACCGGCGGCACATCGCTGCAGGGCAGGTGCGCCTCACAACGCTCCAGCAGCGCAGCGAGGCCATCGAGCCAGGCGTCCTCCAGCGCCGCGCAGACCACGAACACGCCCGCCCCATCGCCGCGCTCGGCGATGCGTTCACGCAGCCAGTCGCGGTGCGCAGCATCGGCGCGCGGCTCCAGGTCCACCACCAGCAGCGGCCGCGGCGCCGCAGCGATGGCCTGCCAGAAGCCATCCTGCTCCGTGTCATGCAAGTGCGCCTCGCCCAGCAACGCGGTGATGCGCTGCTGCAGACGCTCGGCCGATGCCCCACGACCCAGGCCGGGGCCGATAAACAGGATGCGGGCGTAAGGGACGTGGCTCATCATCGGGCTCCGAAAGGGCCGGCAGTCTAGCAGTCAGTCGTAGCCCGGATGCAATCCGGGGAGGTTTTACGGACGGAGGCAAGCCCGGTGCGCACGGCGCACCCTACGGAATCAGCGCAGGCGCAGCAAGCGTAGGGCGGGTGCAACCCGCCAGGCCGGCATTGGCGGGTTTCACCCGTCCTACAAGGGCAGCGCCTCGTAGAGAGCGTCCAGCTCCTCGAACTGGCGCGTCACCGCCGGCAGCCGCGGGCGGCGCAATAGCAGCACCGGCAAGCCCAGCTCGCGGGCGACCTGCAGCTTGGGTTCGGTGGAGGCGCTGCCGCTGTTCTTGCTTACCAGCACATCGCAGCGGATACGGGCAAACAGCGCACGCTCCTCGCCCAGGGAGAACGGCCCGCGCGCGCCGATGATCTCGGCGCGCGGCGGTGCCGGTTCGCTCTGCAGGCAGCGTACCGTCCAGTGCTGGTGCTCGGGTATCTCGTGCAGATGCGCCAGCGGCTCGCGCCCGGAGGTGAAGAAGGGTCTGTTGAACGGCGCCAGCGCACGGGTCAGTTCATCCCAGCCGTCCACCTCGCGCCAGTCATCACCGGCGCCGGGTTGCCAGCCGGGGCGACGCAGGGCCCAGCAGGGCACGCCTACCATTTCGGCAGCGCGAGCGGCGTTATGGCTGATCTGCGCCGCATAGGGGTGGGTCAGATCCAGCAGCAGCTCGATGCCTTCGCGGTCGATAAAGGCTGCCAGGCCTTCGGCACCGCCAAAGCCGCCGACGCGCACGCGGCAGGCCAGGTCATCCGGCACGCGACCAAGGCCGGCCAGGCTGTAGATGGTTTCCGACCCCAGTCGACGCGCCAGACGCAGGGCCTCGGTGGTGCCACCGAGCAACAGGATGCGCGCGCTCACGGCTTGCGCACCGCCAGCAGGGTGATCGGCAGCGCCGCGCGCCAGGTGTCGAAGCCGCCCAGCGGCTGCGCCTGGGCCACCGTGAGCCGCAGCAGCTCGCCACCCTGCCGTTCGCGGAAGGCCACCAGCGCCGCCTCGCTCTGAAGGGTCACGGCATTGGCCAGCAGGCGTCCGCCGGGCTTGAGCGCGGCCCAGCAATCATCCAGCACGCCGGGCACGGTGACGCCACCGCCGATAAAGACCGCATCCGGCGCCGGCAACCCGGCCAGCGCCTCGGGCGCATGCCCGGCGACCAGTTGCAGGCCGGGGACGCCGAGGGCATCTCGATTGTGGCGGATATGGGCCTGACGCCCCTCATTGGCTTCGATGGCGATGGCACGGCAGGCCGGGTGCGCGCGCATCCATTCAATGCCGATGGAGCCACAGCCGGCGCCGACGTCCCACAGCATCTCGCCGGGCAGCGGCGCCAGGCGCGCCAGGGTCACCGCACGCACGTCACGCTTGGTCAGCTGGCCGTCATGATGGTAGGCCTCGTCCGGCAGGCCACAGGTCGGCGGCAGCAGTTGCGCACCGGCGTCGGCCAGGCATTCCACGGCCAGCAGGTTGAGGTCGGCGCCGCGCGGCAGGCACCAGCTTTCGGCCAGGCCATCGAGTCGGCGCTCCTCCGGCCCGCCCAGATGCTCCAGCAGGGTCAGGCGGCTGGCACCGAAACCACGGGCGTGCAGCGTTGCGGCAACCTGCGCGGGCGTGTCGCCATCGGCGCTCAGCACCAGCAGGCGCATGCCGGGAAACAGCCGGGCGTTGAGCGTGGCCAGCGGCCGGCCGACCAAGGAAACCACCTCAATCTCCTGCAGTGGCCAGCCCAGACGCGCCGCCGCCAGCGACACCGAGGACGGCGCCGGCAGTACCTGCAGCTCATCGGCCGGCAGCTGGCGCGCCAGGCTGGCACCGACGCCGTAGAACATCGGGTCGCCGCTGGCCAGCACGCATACCGCCTCGCCACGCCGCGCCAGCAGCGGCTCAAGGTCGAAGGGGCTGGGCCAGGTTTCCCGTTCGCCACCGATGCACGGCGGCAGCAAGGCCAGCTGACGCGGCGCGCCAACGATGCGCGTAGCCGCCAGCAGCGCGCGGCGCGCGGCCTTGCCCAGGCCGGGGTAGCCGTCTTCGCCGATGCCGACCAGGGTCAACCAGGGTTTCATCCACCTTCCTCGCAAGTAGCCGACAGGGCGCGTGTCGCGACGCCGGGCAAAGCGGGCATAATACAGCCTTCGTCGGTGCCCCTTATAAAACGGGCCTAAGAGGGAATCCGGAGCGATCTCTGATCGCGACCGAGCTGCCCCCGCAACTGTAAACAGCGAGTCCAATGCAATCGGCCACTGGGTAACCGGGAAGGCGCAGCGGATCAAGACCTGTCAGCCAGGAGACCTGCCGACGAACGCTGGTCGCGAGTGCCAACATCGGGCGGGGTGTACCGATGCCATGGAATCCCCCTGTGGGCGGATTTCGCTGGTTCGGTCGCCGCGTCGTTAGCCACAGGTGACCGCTTGCACACCTCCATTCGCCCTTCCGCCTGTCCCGGCCTGCTGCGCATCGTCCCCGCGCTGGACGGTGGCATCTGCCGTATCAAGCTGCCCGGCGGCGTGCTGCGCAGCGCCCAGGCGCGGGCGATTGCCGAGGCGGCGCGGCATGGCGCCAGCGGAGTGCTGGAGCTGACCAACCGCAGCAACCTGCAGATTCGCGGCGTGCTGCCCGGCCAGGAAAACGCGCTGATCGACGCGCTGCTGAGCGCCGGCCTAGGCCCGCGCGTGGCCGCCGCCGACGATGTGCGCAACCTGCTGCTCAGCCCCGCCGCCGGCCTGGACCCGCACATGCGGATGGACGTGCGCCCACTGGCCGGCCAGTTGCTCGACCTGCTGCAGGACAGCCCGGCGCTGCATGCCCTGTCGCCCAAGTTCGCCCTGCAACTCGATGGCGGCGAAGCCCTGGCCATGCGCGAACATCCCCACGACCTGTGGCTGGCGGCTGAAGACGAGCAGCATCTGCTGCTGGGCCTGGCCGGCTGCCCTGGCGATGCGCCCGTCGCGCGCGTCGAAGCGAGCCAGGCGCTCGAACTGGTTCGCCAACTGCTGCTGCTGTTCCTCGAACTGGCCACGCCCGAGCAGTCGCGCATGCGCCAGTTGCTGACGCAGATCCCGGCCAACGAACTGCTGCAGCGCCTGCAGGCGCGCCTGGATTTTGCCCTGCAGCAGGCCCCGGCCACGTGGCAGCCCGCCGCCACCGTCGAGCGCGCGCCGGCGGGGATTTATCCACAGGCGCAGAGCGGCCTGTGCATGGTCGCTGCTGGCGCCCAGCTGGGCCGGTTGCACGCCGAACAACTGACCACGCTGGCCGAGCTGAGCGAGCGCCATGGCGATGGCGAGCTGCGCCTGACGCCCTGGCAGGGCCTGCTGCTGGGCAACGTCCCCGAAGCCCGCGCCCGCGAGCTGCTGGCCGAGCTGGACCAGCTGGGCCTGCTGACCCTGGCCGACGAGCCGCTGCTCGGCCTGGTCGCCTGCACCGGTTCGGCAGCCTGCGCGCGCGGCCTGGCCGACAGCAAGCACCACGCCCTGCATCTGGCCGAGCTGCTGCGCGCAAGCGGTACCCGCCCGCAAGTGCACCTCAGCGCCTGCCCGCGCAGCTGCGCCAGCGCGCGGGTGCAGCCCTACACCCTGCTGGCCAGCACGCCCGACCACTACCAGCTCTACCAACGCGAGCCCGCGGCGCCCGGTTTCGGCCGTCTGCTGGCGCCGGCCATGACCATCGACGAGGCAGGCGCCTGGTTCGCCCGCCAACATCCCGCAGGAAAACCCGATGCTTGATTACATCCGCGACGGCCAGGAAATCTACCGCCGCTCCTTCGCCACCATCCGCGCCGAGGCCAACCTGGCTGGCATCCCCGCCGACCTGGAAAAACTCGCCGTACGGGTGATCCACGCCTGCGGCATGGTCGACGTGGTGGAGGATCTGCGCTTCTCCGCCGGTGCCGGCGCCGCTGGCCGCGCCGCGCTGCTGGCCGGCGCGCCGATCCTCTGCGATGCGCGCATGGTTGCCGAGGGCATCACCCGCCCGCGCCTGCCGGCCAATAACCCGGTGATCTGCACCCTGCACGATGCCGGCGTGCCGGAGCTGGCCCGCGAAGTCGGCAACACCCGCTCGGCGGTGGCCCTGGAGCACTGGCGCGAGCATCTGGAGGGCAGCGTGGTGGTGATCGGCAATGCCCCCACCGCACTGTTCTACCTGCTGGAAATGCTCGATGCCGGCGCGCCCAAGCCGGCGCTGATCATCGGCATGCCGGTGGGCTTCATCGGTGCGGCAGAATCCAAGGATGCCCTGGCCGCAGACAGCCGCGGCGTGCCCTACGTGATCATCCGTGGCCGCCGTGGCGGCAGCGCCATGGCGGTGGCCGCGGTCAACGCCCTGGCCTCGGAGGTGGAATGATGGCTGGTCGTCTGCTTGGCCTGGGCGTCGGCCCCGGCGACCCCGAGCTGCTTACCCTGAAGGCCCTGCGCCTGCTGCAGTCGGCGCCGGTGGTGGCATACTTCGTGGCCAAGGCCAAGCACAATGCCGGTCATGGCGGGAATGCCTTCAGCATCATCGAGGCCCATCTCACCGGGGCGCAGCAACGCCTGCCGCTGGTCTACCCGGTGACCACCGAGAAGCTCGCCCCGCCGCTCTCCTACGAAGATGTGATCGCCGACTTCTACGACACCTGCGCCGAGCAGATCGCCCGGCTACTGGACGCCGGCCAGGACGTGGCGGTGATCTGCGAAGGCGACCCGTTCTTCTACGGCTCCTACATGTACCTGCACGACCGCCTGGCCGACCGCTACGAGGTGGAAGTGGTGCCCGGCGTGTGCTCGATGCTCGGCTGCGCCTCGGTGCTCGGCACGCCGCTGGTGTACCGCAACCAGAGCTTGAGCGTGCTCTCCGGCGTGCTGGCGGAAGACGAGCTGGAACAGCGCCTGCGCGACGCCGAAGCGGCCGTGGTGATGAAGCTCGGGCGCAACTTCGACAAGGTACGCCGCGTGCTGCGCAAGCTGGGCCTGGATGGCCGCGCCCATTACGTCGAGCGCGCCACCATGGCCAGCCAGAAGATCGTGCCGCTGGACGAGGTGGAGCCGATGGATTCGCCGTACTTCTCGATGATTCTGGTGCCCGGGCAGAAGTGGCGGGGGTGAGGCACCCAATATGCTTGTCTCCCCTCTCCCGCTTGCGGGAGAGGGGCCGGGGGAGAGGGTCTAACCGGCAACTCCGAGTCGCCTGAGCCACCCTCTCCCCAACCCTCTCCCATAAATGGGAGAGGGAGCAGTCCGTGCACTAACGAGGCAATTCATTTACCTCAGCACACAGGACTTAGCTCGTAGCCCGGATGCAATCCGGGAAACCCATTCCCCGGCTTGCATCCGGGCTACAGGATTTACCGCATGAACATCGTCATCCTCGGCGCCAGCGCGCTGACCACTGCACAACGCCTCAAGGCGCTTTATCCACAGGCCGTGATCCATGGCCTGCGCGGGCGCGCCGATGGCGCAGAGCGCCATTACGACGACTTCGGCGAGACCCTGCGCACGCTGTATCGCGCCGGCCAGCCGCTTGTGGTGCTATGCGCCGCCGGTATCGTCATCCGCAGCCTGGCCGCGCTACTGGCGGAAAAGGGCGCCGAACCGCCGGTGCTGGCCCTGGCCGAAGACGGTAGCGCCGTGGTGCCGCTGCTCGGCGGCCTGGCCGGGGTCAATCGCCTGGCCCGCGAGATCGCCGCGCACCTGGGCGTAACGCCAGCCATCACCACCAGCGGCGAACTGCGCTTCGGCACCTGCCTGCTGGAGCCACCGGCTGGCTATGCCCTGGCCGACCTGCAGCAGGGCAAGCGCTTCGTCAGCGACCTGCTCGGCGGCGAGAGCGTGCGCATCGAGGGCCAGGCGCCCTGGCTGGAGGCGGCGCAGCTGCCGGTAGATCAGACCGCGTCGCGGGTGATCCATATCACCGCCGAGCAACGTCCACCGAGGGCCGACGAACTGCTGATCCACCCCCGCGTCGCTGCCGCGCTGATCGAACGCCCCGGCGCCGACCTGGCCACCCGCCTGCAGCAGGCGCTGAGCGCCGCCAGGCTGGCGCCGCAGGCACTGGCCTGCCTGCTGGCGAACAAAGGCTGGATGGCCAATGCCGAGCTACACACGGCCGCAAGGCAGCTCAAACTACCGCTGCGTTTTATCCACAGCGACTCCCAATTGCCTGTCGAATGCCACCGGGGCGACGGCCTGCGCCTGCTGCTGGGCGAACAGCCGCTGCAGATCGAACGCCTCGGCCAGCGCCGTGGCCGCCTCAGCGTGGTCGGCCTCGGCCCCGGCGCCGCCGAGCATATGACCCCGGCCGTGCGCCGCGCCCTGGACGAAGCCGAAGACCTGCTCGGCTACGACACCTACGTGAAGATGGCCGGCCCGCTGCGCGCCGATCAATGCCTGCATCCCAGCGACAACCGCGAGGAGCTGCAGCGCGCCGCCCACGCTTTCGAACTGGCCGCCACGGGCCGCCGCGTGGTGATGATCTCCTCGGGCGACCCCGGCGTGTTCGCCATGGCTGCCGCCGTGATGGAAGCGCTGGAAAGCCCACAGAACGAGGCCTGGCACGGCGTCGAGCTGGAGGTGCTGCCGGGCGTCTCCGCCGCCCTGGCCACCGCCGCCAAGGCCGGCGCGCCGCTGGGCCATGACTTCTGCCTGATCTCGCTGTCCGACAACCTCAAGCCCTGGTCGGTGATCGAAAAGCGCCTGCAGCATGCCGCCGCAGCGGATCTGGCCATGGCCTTCTACAACCCGATATCCAAGGCCCGCCCCTGGCAGCTCGGCCGCGCCCTGGAGCTGCTGCGCCAGCATCGCGAACCGCAGACCCTGGTGGTGCTCGGCCGCGATATCGGCCGGCCGGCCGAAGCCCTGCGCACCCTCACCCTCGGCGAGCTGACCCCGGAGATGGTCGACATGCGTACCCTGGTGATCATCGGCTCCAGCCAGACCCGCCGCTTCCCCCGTGCCGATGGCGGCGAGTGGGTGTATACGCCGCGCAGTTATCCACAGGAATAGGCATTGGTGCGCACGGCGCACCCTACTGGCCGTGCGCACCAGCGCAGGTTCAGGCCGATCCGGCATCCGCGCCTTGCGGCCCTCGCTACCGAAAGGCATCTGCACAAACCTTCTAGGCTTGTGCGGTGAACGCGGTAAGCTCATGCGTTCTCAGCACGACGGGCAGCAGGCGATGAATGCGCAATCGTGGGTCGACCTCAAGCAGGATGCCGACACCGGCATCGAGGTGATCCGTGCGCATTTCGAGGGCCACGCCTACGACCCGCACTGGCACGACAGCTACCTGATCGGCTTCACCGAGCAGGGCGTGCAGCAGTTCCACTGCCGGCGCGCACTGCTCAGCAGCGTCGCCGGGCAGACCTTCTTCCTCGAACCCGGCGACATTCATGACGGCCACGCGCCGACGCCGGGCGGCTTCACCTATTCCACCCTTTACCTGGAACCGGCCTGGCTGGAAAAGGCACTGCCGGCACTGTTCGAACAGGCGCCTGTCGACTGCCTGCCCGGCGTGCCGCGCACCCAGCCGGACGACCCGGGCCTGCTGCCCTGCATCGTCAACGCCCTGCAGGCGCTGCGCGACGGCGAGCCGCGCATGGTCCGCGACGCCGCGCTGGATGCGCTGCTGGAGCGCATCTCGCGCAGCCTGCACTGGCGTCAGCGCCTGCCGGGCGACCCGCAGATACCCAGCGTGGCCCTGCGTGCCCGCGACTACCTGCATGCACACTTTCACCAGAACATCGGTCTCGACGAACTGGCGCGCGTCTGCGGCGTCGATCGCTTCCGCCTCAGCCGTGCGTTCAAGGCGGCTTTCGGCATCGCCCCGCATGGCTACCTGATCCAGCTGCGCCTGGTGCGCGCACGCCGCCTGCTGGCCCTCGGCACGGCACCGGCGGATGTCGCCAGCGACCTGGGCTTCGCCGACCAGAGCCACCTGGGCCGCTGGTTCCGCCGTGCCAACGGCCTCACCCCGGGCGCCTACCGCAGCCTCTGCACAAAGCTTCAAGACCGCTGAATCAGCCAGCCGGACAATCGCGCCATACCCCGATATGGAGCGATGCCCGATGCCCTTCACTGCTCAACGAGCGCAGCCATGAACCAGTGGCTGCCCTTCATCCTGTTCGCCTCGGTGGCCTCGATCACTCCCGGCCCGACCAACCTGCTGATCCTCGGCAGCGCCGCTCGCTTCGGCCTGTCCATCGCCCTGGCCATCGCGGTCGGGGCGAGCCTGAGCGCCAGCCTGATGCTGCTGATGGTCGGCCTGGGCCTCGGCGAACTGCTGGCCCGCGCACCGCTGTTGCAGACGGCGATGGCCTGGGCCGGCGCGGTCTGGATCAGCTGGATGGCCTGCAAGCTGATGTGTGCCGAAGCTGCCGGCCTGGACCAACGCAGCGTCGACCGGCGCCAGGGCTTCGTCCAGGGCGCCGGCCTGCAACTGATCAACCCCAAGACCTGGCTGATGAGCGTCTCGGTCACTGCGATCTTCCTCGATGGACAGGCCTCGTTCGCCGCGGTGGCGAGCTACGCGACGCTGTTTCTGCTGGTGTCCACGCCCTGCCTGCTGGCCTGGGGCCTGCTCGGCGTCGGCGGCGCGCGGCTGTTGCAGCAACCGGCCCGGCTGTTGCTGTTCAACCGCTGCATGGCCCTGTTGCTGCTGGCCTCGGTGTGGCTGCCGTTGCTGGCAAGCCTGTAGGAGCGCCGCCCCGGCGCGAAGCGATAGCGGCGATGCCGCGATACCGCCTTTATCCGCAGCATTCGCCGCGGGGCGCGGCTCCTACAACACACCGCCCTGACGGCGAAAGGTGCCGGGCGCCACGCCGAAACGCTGACGAAACAGCTTGCCCAGATGGCTGGCATCGCTGACGCCGATCTCGTCAGCAAGCTGCGCCAGGCTGTGGCTGGAATTGAGCAGGCGCCAGCGTACGTGCTGCAGACGCAGCTCGTTCCAGTACTCACGGGCACTCATGCCCTGGCTGGCGTGGAACAGCCGGTCGAGCTGACGCCGGCTGATGCCGACGCTGGCCGCCAGTTGCTCGATGCCGTCGGCGCTGGCCAGACCATGACGCATCAGGGCGATGGCGCGATCGACATGACGTTCGCCGCTGGACGCCATCTGCAGTGAACGCAGCGCGTGCTGGCCGCTGCGCGTCTCGTCCACCAGCATATCGGCCAGGCCCTTGAGCGCGCGGGCCCGACCACTGCCCTGGGCCAGCAGTTCCACCGCCAGGTCGATGGCCGCCGCGCCGCCGGCGCAGGAGATTCGCGCGCCATCGAGGCAATACAGGCGTTCGCGGGCGAGGCGCACATGCGCAAAGCTGGCGCGAAATTCCGCCTCATGCCGCCAGTGCACCGCCACCCGATGCCCATCGAGCAGGCCGCATGCAGCGAGCAGAAAGCTGGCATTGTCGATCGCCACCAGCTTGACCCCGGCGCGCGCGGCGCGGCGCAGCAGCGGCTGGTAGGCCGGCGCCAGCGCCGCGGTGGCCTGCGCGTTGCGCCCGCCGAACAGCACCAGGTAGTCGTAGTCGGCCAGCGTCAGCTCGTCCGGCGTGGCCTCGATACGCAGCGCCGCGCCACTGCTGGACAGCACATGCCCCGGCTGCAGGCCGAGGATGGTCCAGGCGCAGTAGCGCTGGCGGCTGTAGTCCTCGTCGTCGGCGCTGAAGCGCAGCTTGTCGATAAAACCGCCGAACGGCAGCAGGGCGAACTCCGGCAGCGGCAGCAGAAGAAAACGCAGATCGGGGCATTCGGCCATGACAGTCCATAATCAACCGGTAGATGACCAGAATCTACCTCAATCACGACACTGCCGCTGACTAGACTGGCCGCCCTCACAGGAGACCCGCATGGCCCTCGAACTCTGGCTCGTCTACTTCGTGGCCACCCTCGGCCTGGCGCTGACGCCCGGCCCCAACAGCCTGCTGGCGCTGACCCACGGCGGGCTGTACGGCGCGCGCCTGGCGCTGGCCACCATCCTCGGCGGCGTGGTCGGCTTCAGCACGCTGATCGCCCTGGCCATGTTCGGCCTCAGTGCCCTGCTCAAGACCGCGCCCAACGCACTGCTGGCACTCAAGTGGATCGGCGGTGCCTACCTGATCTGGCTGGGTGCGCAGTTGTGGCGCTCGCCGCCGATGAACCTGACGTTGGTCGATAGCGGCGCCCGCCCCAGCGCCAGCCGGCTGTTTCGCCAGGGCCTGCTGTCGGCGCTGTCCAATCCCAAGGTGATCCTGTTCTACGGCGCCTTCCTGCCGCAGTTCGTCGATCCGCAGCGCGGCCTGGCCGTGCAGTTCGTGGTGATGGCCGCCACCTTCGCCGTGGTCGAGTTCCTCGTCGAGCTGCTGCTGGCGCTGCTGGCCTTCCGCGTGCGGCCCTGGCTGCAGCGCGGCGGCCGCGCCTTCAACCGCAGCTGCGGCGTACTCTTCGTGCTGATCGGCGTGGCGTTGCCGCTGGCACGCTGAGCACGCCCGTGATCAGGCCTTGAGCGCCTCGCCAATCGCGTAGTAGTGCCCACCGGCCACGTGATGCAGGCTGCGCAGGCTCGGGTCGGCCGTTTCGAAATGCCAGCGGCCATCGCGGAACACGCGCTGATCGGCCCAGGCCGCGATCACCTCGCCGATGAACAGGTCGTAGGCCTGCTGGTTATGCGGCTCACTGATCAGCCTGCAAACCAGCCAGGCCGAGCAGCCCGCCACCAGCGGCAGGTCGTGGCCTTCCATCGCGAACAGCTCGACGCCGGCATGGGACAGCTTCGCCGGGTCATCCGCCAGGCTGGCGTTGCCCACCGCCTGGGTCAGTTGCAGTTGCGCCACGGTCGGCACCTGGATGGCGAACAGACCGCTGCCCTCGATCAGCGCGCGGGTGCGGGTGGCCTTGTCCAGCACCACGGTCAGCTTCGGCGGCTCGAAATCCAGGGCGCAGCACCAGGCTGCCGCCATGACGTTATCCACAGCCTGATGACGAGCCGACACCAGCACGGTGGGTCCGTGGTTGAGCAGACGGTAGGCCTTGGCCAGGTCGACGGGGGCGAGATGTGGGGCATAGCGGCTCCGAACAGGGCATCGATAAGGGCAGGCGATACTCGCCCAGCCGGGTCGCTCATCGCAACGCCACAACTCTTGGCGAAGGGCTCAGCCCCGCGCGCGGCCAGTGCTGAAGTGGACCAGTCACAATCTGCACAATTGGCTCTATGGGACTGGGCCACCGCTGCGTAGATTCGCGTCTACCGGGCCAGGGCGTGAAAGCCCCGGCTCCCCCAAAGCGGATACGGATGATCACCATGAGCCAGCACCTCGACTACTTCACCCTCTCCCCCAAAGCCTCCGGCAAGTACGCCGAGTTCTCCATGCTGCTGACCCGCAGCCCTTTTCTCGCGCCGCTGGCCCATCTGGTGATGCTGCGCGCCTCGCAGATCAATGGCTGCGCCTTCTGTGTCGACATGCACGTCAAGGAAGCGAAGATCCATGGCGAGCGCGAGCTGCGCCTGCATCATGTCGCCGTGTGGCGCGAGTCCGCCTTGTTCTCCGATTGGGAACGGGCCGCGCTGGAGTGGACCGAGGCGCTGACTCAGCTGGCGCCGCAGGGCGTCTCCGATGCCATCTACGCCAGTGTGCGCGAGCAGTTCTCCGAGCAGGAACTTTCCGACCTGACCTTCCTGGTGGTCGCCATCAACGGCTGGAACCGCCTCAACGTGGCGTTTCGCACCGTGCCGGGTTCCGCCGACAAGCAGTTCGGTCTGGATAAGGCCGACCTGGCCTGAGGCTTATCCCCAGGATGCGGTCGGCTTTGCACGACCGCCCTGACGGTCCCTTCTCCCTGAGCGCCCCACTGCACGGCACCGGCAAAACCGGCATGATGCGCTCCCTTACCAGCGCCCCCTACGGTGACGAATCCTCGTCGGCCTTCATCAGACAGACTCGCCGCCCGCTCAACGGAACCCTTGCATGCTGCTCCTGCCGCTTTCCCGCCGTCCTGCACGTCTCACCCTGCTCGCCCTCGCCTGCCTGAGCGCTCACAACGCCTTCGCCGATGAGCCCGTGCAGCTCGACCCACTGCAAGTCAGCGGTGTGCCGACCAGCGAAACCGAGACTGCGCGCGCGGCGCTCGAGCAGGTGCCCGGCGCCACCAATCTGGTGGATATGGGCAAGGTCGAGCAGGGCCGCGTGGCCGGCGTCGCCGACGTATTGGCCTACCAGCCCGGCGTTTACGCGCAGTCCCCCGGCAACGAGGGCGTGAAGATCAGCGTGCGTGGCTCGGGTATCAACCGTGGCCCCGGCTCGCACGCCTCCGGCACCCATATCCTGCTCGACGGCCTGCCACTGACCGGCTCCGGCGGCACGCCCTACGAACTGCTGGACCCCTTGTGGATAAGTCGCGCCGAAGTGCTGCGCGGCGCCAATGGCTTCGACCGTGGTTCCCTGGCTCTGGGCGGCGCCATCGACTACATCAGCCACACCGGCTACACCGCGCCCAAGCTGCAACTGCGCTATGAAACCGGCAGCCATGGCTACCAGAAACGCAACATCGCCTCGGGGCAGGTGCTGGGCGATTTCGACTACTACCTGGCGCTGACCGACAGCCACACCGACGGCTATCAGGATCAGGCCTCCGGCAAGGGCAAAGGCATCGCCGCAAACTTCGGCTACCGGCTCAACGAGAACCTGGAAACGCGGTTCTACCTGCGCTATCGCGAAACCGAACACGAAACGCCTGGCCGCCTGACCAAGGCCCAGCTCAAGGACGATCCACGTCAGGCCAATGCGTCCAATCGCAGCATCGACGCCCACCGCGACCAACCCGGCAGCACCTGGCTGGCGAACAAGACCACCTGGCAGATCGACGACGACTCCACCCTGGTCGCCGGCCTGGTCTATCACCACTATCCGATGGATATCACCGAGACCGCCTATCGCGGAGGCGCCTATCGCATCCGTGTGGACTACAGCGATATCAGCGGCACTCTGAACTACACCCGTCGGCACACCCTGTTCGGGCTCAACAGCAGCACCACTATAGGCTGGCGCAGCACCAGCAACCTGCCGAGCAGCAAAGCGAAAGAGACGGCGGCGCTGCCCATCACCGTCAACGGCACGCCCTATCCGGCCGGCACCCTGATGCGTGCCTATGAACATCTGGGTTCGGACAATGTGCTGCACTTCAGCAACGATACGGAGCTGATGCCCGACCTGTGGCTGACCAGCGGCCTGGCGCTGATCCATACTCGCCGCGAAGTGCAGGTGACCTGGCCGACCAACGACGACAAGCTCGACGAAAGCACCTGGGACTACGCCCCACGTATCGGTCTGCGCTACCAGCTCAACCCGGATGTGCAGCTATTCGGCAATATCAGCCGCTCGGTGGAGCCGCCGCATGCCTGGTCGATGCTCTGGGGCTCGCCGCTGCGCTTCTCCAGCACCACCACCCAACCCTATGCCGCGCGCCAGCGCGCTGCCGTCAGCCTGGACAACCAGAGCGCCACCACCTTCGAGATTGGCGGCCGAGGTGATTCCGCACTGGGCCAGTGGGAGCTCGCCTACTACTACTCACAGGTGCGCCATGAACTGCTCACCGTCGAGATCGAGCCCAACGTCTTCGCCGAATCCAACGCCAGCCCCACCGTGCACCAGGGCATCGAAGCCGGCCTGACCAGCCCGCTGTGGCAAGGCGGCGCGGCCGGCGCCCTGAGCCTGCGCCAGGCCTACACCTTCAGCGACTTCCATTACCGCGACGACGACGCCTTCGGCGACAATCGCCTGCCCGGCTTGCCGCGCCACTATTACCAGGCCGAGCTGCGCTACGATCACCCGAGCGGCTTCTATGCCGGCGTGAATACCCAGTACGCCTCGAAGGTGGCAGTGGACTACGCCAACTCCTACCATGCCGACGCCTACGCCACCTTTGGCGCCACCCTCGGCTACGCCTCGCCGAAGGACGACTGGCAAGCCTGGCTCGACCTGCGCAACCTGACCGACAAACGCTACGCCGCCACCGTTACACCGGGCTATGACGACAAGGGCGCAGACGCGGCGCGCTCCACACCGGGGGAAGGCTTCGGCGTGTACACCGGGGTTTCCTGGAGTTGGTTGTAAGGGGCTGAGCCGACGACTGCTACTATCGAGTTAACCATCGTAGGAGCAGGCCAAGGATGACGGAAAAAAGCGATCAGGCATCAACCTATCCATTGCCAGGACAGTTACCGCTATTCCCTGGCTCAGTGGATACACCAAGCGTGCCGGCTGAACGAGAACTGCCTGAAAGGCAGTTCAGCAAATATGTCGTTTATGTAGACGAAAGCGGCGATCACGGCCTGGAGAGTATCGATGCCAATTACCCGGTTTTCGTCCTCGCCTTCTGCGTCTTCCACAAGAATCACTATGCGCAACGCGTCGTGCCCTCAATCGAGTCATTCAAGTTCAGGCATTTCGGCCATGATCTCGTGGTGCTGCACGAAACGGATATCCGCAAAGAGAAAGGTCGATTCCGGTTCGACAGCCGGCAACACAAAGAGCAGTTTCTCAACGAGCTAACCAGCATTATTGAAACCAGCAATTTCATCCTGATTGGTTGCATCATCGATAAGAACAGGCTGCGTGAGCGAAGCAGCAATCCATACCATCTGGCACTTGGATTTTGTCTGGAAACACTCTACGAACTGGTGGAAGAAAAAGGCCAGGAAGGCACGACCACACATGTGGTCGTAGAGTGTCGAGGAAAGCGAGAAGATAACGAGCTTGAGCTGGAATTTCGCCGCGTTTGTGCTGGCGAAAACAGGTTTGGCAGAGCGCTACCCTTCGAGATCGTATTCGCCGACAAGAAAACCAACTCGTCAGGCCTTCAATTGGCCGATCTCGTTGCGCGGCCTATCGGGTTATCAGTAGTCAAGCCTGGCCAACCGAATCGAGCCTTCGATTTGCTAACTCGGAAGTTCTTCTGCAGCGGGGGTCGTATGCAGGTAGGTGTTGGCTTCGAAGGATGGGGCCTAAAAATTCACCCGCCCCTAGAAAGCGAAAGGCCCCGGTGATCGCACCGAGGCCATGACGCCGACCGGGAACCCCCAGTCCATTTAGGCAGAATTGTAGGTTCTGCTGCTACCAAGGCGCAAGTGTCCATGCCCGGCGCACGGTGTGTGACGCCCTTTTTGTCCACCGCCCCTCAGCTCAGTGCGGAGCGTGGACAACGCCCTTCTTGTCCGCCGCGTCTGTTCTCAGCCCTGCTCGATCCCTTCCTTGCGCAATAGATAGCTATCCATGATCCAGCCATTACGCTCACGCGCCTCAGCGCGGGTGATAGCGATATTTTCGGCCACCTCATCCAGCGGCCCGGCGATCAGGATTTCATCGGCCGTACCGACGTAAGCGCCCCAGTAGATATACAGACCCTGGCCGACGAAGCGGCGGTAGGTGTCCTTGGCGTCGAGCATTACCGCCACGCTGTCCACGCCCTGCGGCCAGCCTTCGGCGAGCAGGCGGCCGGTGGTGATTTCCACGGCGCGGCCGATGCTGTTGAGCGGGATGCGATGGCGCGCGGTCAGCGCCTGCAGGCTGGTGATGCCGGGGATCACGTCATAGACGAAATCGCTACGGCGCGCGGCGATGGCCTCGATGATGCGGATGCTGCTGTCGTACAGCGAGGGGTCGCCCCAGACCATGAATGCCGCCGTCTCGCCATCGGCCATCTGCTCGTCGATCAGTTGCTCGAACACCGCCTGTTTGTCGCGATTGAGTTCGTCGACGCTGGCGCGGTAGTCGGCGGCGTCGCGCTCGCGCTCCGGTTGCAGGCCTTCGGCGAAGCGCGGCGCGTGGCCGTCGAGAAAGCGCGCGCAGATCTCGCGACGCAGGGCGTTAAGCTTGTGCTTGGCCGCACCCTTGTCCATCAGGAAGATCACGTCGCTGCGGCGCAGCGCCTTGATCGCCTGGTAGGTGATGTAGTCCGGGTCGCCGGCGCCGATGCCGACCAGCAGCAGGGTTTTCATGGGGTTCTCCAGGTGCGGCCTGACGCGCCGGGCGCCAGGTCGTCGATATGGTGGTAGTCGGCCTGCAGCGCCTGCGCCAGCTGGCGGGCTAGGCCCAGGCGGATGGGCGCGCGTTCGGTGTCGAGCAGCAGGGTTGGGCATGGCAGCGGCGCCAGCGCTGGCAGGTCGCGCAGGCGACCGTCGGTGAGAATCAGTAGGCGCTGGCGTTCGTGCGGTTTCACGCGCTGCCGACGCAACAGCCAATCACCCGCCTGTTGCAGCGCATCGAGCAGCGGCGTGCCGCCACCGGCGCCCAGCTCCTGCAACCAGTGGTGCAGCTCGGCACTGGCCTTGCGCCCCTGCCACAGCCACTGTGCTTCGCGGCCACCGGCCTGCAGCACGGCCAGGCGAGCGCGCTGGCGATAGGCGCTGTCGAACACTTCAGCGAGCACGCCCTTGGCGCGAGTCAGAGCGCCGTGTCGACGGGTCGAGGCGGAGGCATCGACCAGCACCAACCAAAGCTCCTCGGCCTGCTGGCTTCGCGGGCGCAGAACCAGTTGTTCGCGGCGTTGCGGCCGGCCCTGGCGCAGAGTCGCCGCCCAGTCGATACGACCGGCCACGCCGCTACGTGCGGCACCATGCAGGCCGCCGCCGAGTCTTCCGGGCCGGTTGCGGGCATCCGCGCCAGTGGCTGTGCGCGGGCGGATGCTCAGGGCTTTTTTGGCCAGCGCGGCGGCACCCGCCGCTCACCCATGGCCTGTGGCTGCGCCGGCAGCTCGCCCCACTGACCTTCGCCCTGGCTCTGTTCCTGCGCCTGTTGCGGCGCCTGGCTCTGCTCGGGCGGCATGGCAGCCGGCGGTTGTGGCTGACGACGACGGTGGCGCAGAACGAAGTCCTCCACCGCATCGATATCCACAGGCTCGATAGCCGCCGCGCCACGCCAGGCCGCATGAGCACGGGCGGCACGCAGCCAGACCAGGTCGGCGCGCAGACCATCGACGCCGGCAGCGAAGCAACGCTGGCTGATCTCACCCAGCGCAGCGTCATCCAACGGGATATCGGCCAGGCGCCGACGTGCATTCAAGCAACGGGCGGCCAGGGCAGCCTGCTCGGTTTGCCAGCGTTGCAGGAAGGCAGCAGGGTCGGCATCGAAGGCCAGCCGGCGACGGACGATCTCGGCGCGCTCGGCCGGTTGCGGCTGGCCATCGAGGGCCAGGTTGAGGCCGAAGCGGTCGAGCAGTTGCGGGCGCAGTTCACCCTCCTCGGCGTTCATGGTGCCGATCAGCACGAAGCGCGCAGCATGCCGATGGGAGATGCCGTCACGCTCGACATGGTTGACCCCGCTGGCAGCGGCATCGAGCAGCAGGTCGACCAGATGATCTGGCAGCAGATTGACCTCATCGACATAGAGCACGCCGCCGTTGGCGCGTGCCAGCAGCCCGGGAGAGAACTGCGCCCGACCTTCGCCCAGCGCCGCGTCCAGATCCAGGGTGCCGACGATGCGCTCCTCGCTCGCCCCCAGCGGCAGGGTGACGAAGCGCCCGCCCTCCAGCAGATCGGCCAGGCCACGGGCCAGGGTCGACTTGGCCATGCCGCGCGGGCCTTCGATCAGCACGCCGCCGATAGCCGGATCGATGGCCGCCAGGCACAGCGCCAGCTTCAGGGAATCGGCGCCGACCACGGCGGCGAGGGGGAAGTGATGTTCGGTCATGGACATGATCCGTGGAGTTGGACGTAGCCCGGATGCAATCCGGGGCCTTTGATCGCGCATTTCCCGGATTGCATCCGGGCTACGGGCAGCGTGCACCCGTAGGGTGGGTTAGCGGCGCAGAACGCCGGCCTTGTATCTGCAGAAAAACTCGGCGCGCCGCGTAACCCACCGGGCGATGGAACGCGTTGCGCCAATGGTGGGTTACGCCGCACCCGCTTCAGCGGATTGGCCAGCAACCATGACAGGCGGCTAACCCACCCTAGGGGCTCGGCGGTGCCGGATGAACCCTCTCCCCCGGCCCCTCTCCCATAAATGGGAGAGGGGAGAAAAAGCGCGCGCATCAGCTTTCCTCGCTATCGAGCAGCAGGTTTTTCAGCGCTTCGCGATATTCGCCGGGATTCTCCCACAGGCCGCGCTGCTGGGCTTCCAGCAGGCGTTCGAGGATATCGTTGAGCGCGCCGGGGTTGTGCTGCTGGATAAAGTCGCGGGTGTCCTTGTCGAGCAGGTAGGCATCGGTCAGCAGCGCGTACTGGTGGTCATCGACCAGCTCGCTGGTGGCGTCGAAGGCGAACAGGTAGTCGATGGTCGCGGCCAGCTCGAAGGCGCCCTTGTAACCGTGGCGCTTCATGCCCGAGATCCACTTGGGATTGGCGGCGCGGGCGCGCACCACACGGTTGAGCTCTTCCTTGAGGGTGCGAATGCGTGGCGTATCCGGCTGGCTGTTGTCGCCGAAGTAGCTGGCCACCTTGAGCCCACGCAGGGTTTCCACCGCCGCCAGCATGCCGCCCTGGAACTGGTAGTAGTCGTTGGAATCGAGAATGTCGTGCTCGCGGTTGTCCTGGTTGTGCAGCACCGCCTGCATCTGCTCCAGGCGTTCGACGAAGCGCTGCCGCGCGGGTGCGCCCTCGGCGCCGCTGCCGTAGGCGTAGCCGCCCCAGTTCAGATACACCTCGGCCAGATCCGCGCGGCTCTGCCACAGGCGCTCCTCGATGGCGTTCTGCACCCCGGCGCCATAGGCTCCCGGCTTGGCGCCGAACACCCGCCAGCCGGCCTGGCGACGCGCTTCGGCTTCATCCAGGCCGCTGTCCTCCAGCGCCAGCGACTCGCGCCAGACCCGCGCCGACAGCGGGTTCATGTCTTCCGGCTCGTCCAGCTCGATCACCGCCTGCACGGCCTCGTCGAACAGGCGAATCAGGTTGCTGAAGGCATCGCGGAAGAAGCCCGACACGCGCAGGGTGACGTCCACTCGCGGACGGCCCAACTGCTCCAACGGCAACACCTCGAAACGCTCGACGCGCTGGCTGCCGGGCTGCCAAACCGGGCGCACGCCCATCAGCGCCAGGGCCTGGGCGATATCGTCGCCGCCGGTGCGCATGGTTGCCGTGCCCCATACCGACAGGCCGAGCTGGCGCAGATGGTCGCCCTCGTCCTGCAGATGGCGCTCCAGCAGGCGATCCGCCGCCTGCACGCCGAGGCGCCAGGCGGTCGGTGTGGGCAGATGACGCACGTCGACGGTGAAGAAGTTGCGCCCGGTAGGCAGCACGTCTAGGCGCCCGCGACTCGGCGCACCGCTCGGCCCGGCGGGTACGAAACGCCCTTCCAAAGCCGCCAATAGGCCGCCCATCTCGGAGTCGCCGCAGGCATCGAGCAACGGCGCGATATGCTCGGCCAGGCCATCGAGAATCAGCGCCACCTCGGCGCCAAAGGCTGCGCTGCGCTCCCCTGCCAGGCGCTGCTCGATCAGCCGCAGCGCCAGCAGCTCCAGGCGTTCGCGGGTGTCACCAACAGTGCGCCACAGGCTGTTATCCACAGCCTGCAACGCCTGTGGACGCAGCCCCTCCCAGGGCTGGCCCATATCGCAGTCGAGCGGATCGAGGCCCAGCTCCAAGCCACGGGCCAGCGCACGCAACAGGCTGGCGTTGGCGCCCTGGCCATCACCACGGGGGATGCGCAGCAGCGCCAGCAGGGTGTCGCGGCGCAGTTGCCCGGCGGGCGACTCACCGAACACATGCAGGCCATCGCGGATCTGCGATTCCTTGAGGTCGCACAGGTAGGCGTCGAGCTGCGGCAGCCAGCTATCGCCGTCGTCGTTGAGTTGCAGACCCAGTTCGCGGTCGAGGCTGGCCTCGCGCACCTTGGCCAGGATCTCGCCACGCAGCTCCACCGCGCGGCGCTGGTCGAGCTGGCTGGCGTCGTAATACTCATCGGCCAGGCGCTCCAGATCACGCAGCGGGCCGTAGCTTTCGGCGCGGGTCAGCGGCGGCATCAGGTGGTCGATGATCACCGCCTGGGTGCGGCGCTTGGCCTGCGCGCCCTCGCCCGGATCGTTGACGATAAAGGGATAGATATTCGGCAGCGGGCCGATCAGCGTCTGCGGCCAGCAGCCCTCGGAGAGGCCGACGCTCTTGCCCGGCAGCCATTCCAGATTGCCGTGCTTGCCGACGTGGATCAGCGCATCGGCGGCGAAGGCCGTGCGCAGCCAGGCATAGAAGGCGATATAGCCATGCGGCGGCACCAGATCGGGGTCGTGATACACCGCCGCCGGGTCGAGCTGGTAGCCCCGCGCCGGCTGGATACCTACGAAGGTCAAGCCGAAGCGCAGGCCGGCGACCATCATTCGCCCACTGCGGAACATCGGATCATCCTGCGGCTCGCCCCAGCGCTCCCGCACCGCCTGCTGGTTGGCCTGCGGCAGGCTGTGGAAGAACGCCAGGTAGTCGTCCAACGCCAGGCTCTGCGCACAGGGCCGTGTATCCAGCCCATCCAGATCATTGGTGACGCCACCGAGCAGGCTGTGGACAAGTGCGGTGCCGCTCTCCGGCAGGTTATCCACCGGATAGCCCTGCTGTTGCAGCGCCTGCAGGATATTCAGCGCGGCAGCCGGCGTATCTAGACCCACGCCGTTGCCGATGCGGCCATCGCGGGTCGGGTAGTTGGCCAGGATCAGGCCGACTCGCTTCTGATCGTTGCTTTTAAGCGCCAACTGACACCAGTTACGCGCCAGTTCAGCGACGAAGGCCATACCCGATTCGTGTGCCTGGTAGCACACCACGTCGCTCTGGCTACGCTCGCTGCGCCAGGCCAGGCCCTTGAAGCTGATGGCGGTGCCGATCAGCCGGCCATCCAGCTCAGGCAGCACCACGTGCATGGCCAGGTCACGCGAGCCCAGGCCCTGGGTGCTGGCCTGCCACTGCGCCTGGTTGTCCAGCGAGCAGATGGCTTGCAGCACCGGAATATCCCGGCGGAACACCTGCACCTGCGGCGCCTCGGGGTTGGACAGGGCGAAGCCGGTGGTGTTGATGATCAGTGCGGCGTCAGTGTCATCCAGCCAGGCCTGCACCTGATCCAGGCAGGCGGGTTCCTTGAGGCTGGCCACCGCAATCGGCAGCGGGTTAAGGCCCTGGCCGAACAGGTGCTGGCAGAAGGTATCGACGAAGGCGGTGTTCGCCGACTGCACATGGTTGCGGTAGAACAGCAGCGCCACCACAGGTGCATCCGGTTGCCACTGCGCCTGCCAGTCGGCTAGCGTGGCCGGACTGTGCTGCGGGTGATAGAGGCCGACACGCGGCAGCGCTTGCGGCTCTTGCCAGGCCTCGTCACGCCCCAGCCAGCGGTTGCCGATGCAGCGAAACAGCTGGCGGGCATTGTCCAGCCCGCCCTGACGCAGGTATTGCCAGAGGCGCTGGCTGTCTTCCTCAGCGACGTTGCCGAGCGCGCTCAGCTCCGGGTCGGGCTTGTCGTCACCCGGCACCATGATCACTGTGGCTCCACGCGCTCCCAGCTCAACCAGGCGTTCGACGCCGTAGCGCCAGTAGCTGACGCCACCATGCACCGAGATTAGGATGACCTTGGCATGCTGCAGCACCTGCTCGACGTAGTAGTCCACCGAGGCGTTGTTGCTCAGCTGCGCCGGGCTGGCCAGGCGCAGGCTGGGGTAGTCCTCCGGCAACTGCCGCGCCGCTTCGGCCAGCAGAGACAGGTGCGAATCACCCGTGCACAGGATCACCAGCTCGGCCGGGGTCTGGCCGAGGTCGGCGATGCTGTCGGCCGGCAATTGGGCGCCGGGTTGGGTGCGCAGGAGATGCATGACTAGGGCCGCAGGCTGCAAGCCACAGGCTGCAGGCAGATCGCATGAACCGCATCCGCCTGCGGCCTGAAGCCTGAAGCCTGAAGCTTCATTTCAGTGCTGCCTTCAGCTCGGCTTCGATAGCCGCGCGGTCGAGCTGCTGGCCGATCAGCACCAGGCGGCTCACACGCGGCTCGTCGGCCTGCCAGGCGCGGTCGAAGTGGCGGTCGAAGCGCTGGCCGACGCCCTGCACCAGCAGGCGCATGGGCTTGCCAGGGATGGCAGCGAAGCCTTTCACCCGCAGGATGCCGTGCTTGGCCACCGCATCCTTCAGGGCGGTCAGCAGGCGTGCCTCCTCCGCTTCGGGTAGTTCCACGTGGAACGAGTCGAATTCCTCGTGATCGTGGTCGTCGTCTTCATCGTCGTGATGGGTGCGGCGGCTGTCGATATGCAGCTCGGTTTCGCTGTTCAGGCCCAGCAGCACATCCAGCGGCAGCTCGCCGCCGTGCGCCTCGATCACCTTGACCGCTGGCGGCAGCTCTTCGGCCACCTCGGCGCGCACCGCGGCCAGTGCCTCGGCATCGAGCAGGTCGGACTTGTTGAGGATCACCAGGTCGGCGCTGGCCAACTGGTCGGCGAACAGCTCGTGCAGCGGCGACTCGTGGTCGAGGTTGGGATCAAGCTTGCGCTGCTCGTCCACCTGATCGGGGAAGGCGGCGAAGGTGCCGGCGGCCACTGCCGGGCTGTCGACCACGGTGATCACCGCATCGACCGTGCAGGCGTTGCGGATTTCCGGCCAGTTGAAGGCCTGCACCAGCGGCTTGGGCAGGGCGAGGCCACTGGTCTCGATCAGGATGTGGTCAAGATCGCCACGACGCGCCACCAGCTCGCGCATCACCGGGAAGAACTCTTCCTGGACGGTGCAGCACAGGCAGCCGTTGGCCAGCTCAAAGACGCGGCCGTTCGCTTCTTCCTCGCTGCAGCCGATGGAGCACTGCTTGAGGATCTCGCCATCGATACCCAGCTCGCCGAACTCGTTGACGATCACCGCGATACGGCGTCCTTCGGCATGGGCCAGCAGGTGGCGCAGCAAGGTGGTTTTGCCGGCACCGAGAAAACCGGTGACGATGGTGACAGGCAGTTTGGCGAGGGTTTTCATGGTGGCCCCGTGGCGTCGGTCAATTCGGCGGACGGGTACGGGCAGACAGGCACGCAGAGGCATGCTGGCCGCATCGGATCACCCCGTCCGAGCAAGTGGCTGGTCAATCGAGGCAGGTCTCCTGGCTCACGGCTTGCGCGGCGCGCATCCCTTCACCTTCCCGCCGGTTGGCAGTGGTCTAACGAAGGGCATAACCGTTCACAGTTGCGGGGGCAGCCAGGGCATCGACCCTGTTCCCTCTTAGCTTCGCCGCGCTTCGGCGGCGAAGAACCTCGAAAGCGAGAAGGCTACGCAGGCCGCGGCGGCCGGTCAATCGCGGTTGACCGCTGGCAGGTGCCATGATGAGCTACGCCACCGCTCAGCCCGAATACCGCTCATGTTGCCGACTGCCTCCACCCCCCCATCCGCCTCACCGACACAGGTCGTCGCCGGGCTGGGTTGCCGCCGCGGCTGCAGCCGGGACGAGCTCCTCGAACTGCTTATCCACAGCCTGGTTCGACATGAGCTGACGCTGAACAATCTGGCCGGCCTGGCCAGCATCGCCCACAAGCGCGAGGAAGCCGGCTTGCACGACCTGGCCGAATATCTGGGCCTGGAGCTGGTGTTCTTTTCGCCTGAGCAACTGGCTGGCTATCAGACGCCGACAGTCGCCAGCGCCCTTAGCCAAGCCACCACCGGCAGCCCCGCCGTAGCCGAGCCTTGCGCATTGGCCTTGGCAGCGCGCATGGGAGCCTCCGCCCGCCTATTTGGCGAGAAAGACCGCAGCGCCAGCGCCACCTGTGCGCTGGCCATATTCGATAGAGAACCCGCATGACCGTCTACTTTATCGGCGCCGGCCCCGGCGACCCCGAGCTGATCACCGTCAAGGGCCAGCGCCTGATCCGTTCGTGCCCGGTGATCCTCTATGCCGGCTCGCTGGTGCCCGAAGCGGTGCTGCAGGGCCACAGCGCCAATCAGGTGGTGAACACGGCCGAGCTGAATCTTGGGGAAATCGTCACCCTGCTGCATCAGGCCCATAAGCGCGGCCAGGACGTGGCCCGGGTGCATTCCGGTGACCCTTCGCTGTACGGCGCCATCGGCGAGCAGATTCGCGAACTGCGTGCTCTGGGCATTCCGTTCGAGATCGTCCCGGGCGTCACCGCCACCGCCGCCTGCGCGGCGCTGCTGGAATCCGAGCTGACGCTGCCGGGTATCGCCCAGACGGTGATCCTTACCCGCTATGGCACCACCTCGCCAATGCCCGAGGGCGAACAGCTAGAGGATCTGGCCAGGCACCGCGCAACCATGGCCATCCACCTTGGTGTGCGCCAACTGCCGGCTATCGTCAGCGAACTGCTGCCGCACTATGGCGCCGACTGCCCCATTGCCGTTATCCACAGGGCCAGTTGGCCGGATCAGGACTGGGTACTGGGCACCCTGGCCGATATCGAGGAGAAAGTGGCTGCCAAGGGCTTTCGTCGCACGGCATTGATCCTCGTAGGGCGGGTGCTCGATCCGGGCTCCTTTGCCGAGTCGGCGCTATATGACGCCAGGCATCGTCACCTATACAGGCCATAAGTCTCTAAAAGTTAAAGACTGTAAAAAATCTCCGGATTCTCGCAGCAGAACCGGAAACCTGAGCGCTCAGCGCCAGAGATGAGAACATCTGTTAGGATCATTTTGCGAAGGCGAACACGGCAGCAGGCAGCCCGGCTCTTTGAAACTTATTTTAATCTGAAGCGCTTCCCTTCCCGGGGTATCGAGTGAGTACTCACTCAAACAACTCTGCCCCTCGAGAAAGCGAAATAGAAACAGATCTCTATTGGCGAAATACAGGTTCAGATCCTGTGGTCCATTCCAGCCCGACTTACGGGGAATAAGGAATCGCCAATGCCCCTCTCCCAACGCTTCCCCTTTCAATTTAACTGAAGAATAGTTTTCATCTATCTTCATCGTGGGATAGACCATGCCAAAGACATACGTCCCCACAAAGCCCAGATCTGGCTCGATTACATTACGGCGAAATGCGCTATGTAAAGTAGGAGAATCATCTTTGCCATGTGCGTATCGTACTTCGATACTGCCCAAGCTTTTACTTTCTTCAAACTCTGCACTCGGTACGGTTGGTGTGTATTCATACGTGCGACAGCCAGCCAGAACGAGCACCCGCAGAACAACCAACATCCGACAAGAAAGAAGTTTTGATTCAGTCACCGTAACACTCCACACAATCAGACGCCCCATGATTGGCTAGATCGATAGCCAGGGTAGTGGGATCAGCAGTCCGATAAACTCGTACGAAGAGCTTCACCGCCCCACCTCTGATGACATGATGATCCTCGTTGAGGCGCTCCATACGCAGCCCCTGCGAAGCGAAGTGGCGAGTCATGGCCGATAATATCGAGTCCAGCTTCATGCGCGAGTAAAGACGCGGCATAAGCCTCTCACCTGAAAGCCCGAAAGCCTCGACGTTAATACCTAATAAATTAAGTGGTTGTTCCAAGGAAAAAGCCAATGGCAATTGATTACCAGCATAATAATTCACACCACAATTACAGGGCGACATTAATCTTGGGTCATCGACAGGCAGAGCTTTAGTACCAAGGTGACCTGCACGAAAGTTACGCCAGGGCAATGGCTTTCCGGTTTTAACCAGACTGTGGTAATAGCTCTGGAGGAATTTATAGAAATCCGTCGAAAGTGGCTCTGGCTCCGTGGTTTTACCGAGCCCTCGAAGAGGGCCATCGCCCATCCGCGTAATACCAGTGGAAGTTTTTATTCGCCCATTGATACTTTGCATAGGGCTCAAACAGACCAAACTGCGAACCATGATCATATCTGCCTGTAGCGCCTAGGCGCTGCCCCTCAAAGCGGACTTCCTGGCGGGCTTTTTCCAATGTCCTCTCGTCGGGCCAGATCATGCCGATCAGCCCGCTACCTGGCTCCATCAGGACAACAGGGCCATTAGCATTGCGCGAGACAGCACGACTGAGGTCTGGAGCAACCAGCAACAGACCGTCACCGCCATATGGCGCAACTGAGTACTTGCGTAGCTCGCCTGTCGATGCGGACAGAGCCAAACTGAATTGAGGAAACACCCGCAGATCGGGATTGCTCTGCGGCCACCCAAGCATGGTGAACGTGCTGAGCGGGACTGCCAGTGGTACACCCGTCTCATGGATGCGAATCAGCTGTGCACCTGTCTTGAAGTGCTCAAATGACAGAATCTCCTTGCCCGTACCCACCGCCAGCAGTGTCCTGTCATCTCCTAGCAGATAATAGCGGCTGTTGCTCTGGTACCAGTCCCCGACCGGTTGAAGCGAATTCCCCTTATAGGAAAACCGCCGGCCCCGATCCAGAAATTCATTGACCTCACTTATCGATATGGCGCGGCCAAAGCCTGGGATTTCCAAGCCATGCGCAGGTGTTGCCTGCAACGCTGGACTTGAGAGCACAACAGCAACGATGCCAAGCCAGCGCAATGCTAGCGGTAGAAATCTCATCCTTGATTATCTCCTTAGCTCACTGACTCCAAGAGAGGCAAAACAAGCCCCTCTTAGATAGCTCTGAAAAGCCATTTACCATCGCATTGCATCAAGGGGAGCGCACAATCTCCTACGCTCCCACACTCTCGAGGGCTGGTGACTATTCCAGAGCGTTCCCTGACATGCTACCTGTTCTGTCCGCTGCAAAAAAATGCTCGCAGGGCAACAGAAGCGAGCAGCGACTGAACCCCTGATAGCCTGGCGAGAAACTATACAAACCGCTGAAAGCCTCTTAATAGGTGGCTTACAGATGCTTATCAACAGGATAGAAAGCCTGTTATCCAGATGCTCTGTGGATAGCGAACAAGTAGGCGAACAGTTTCTGTACAAGTCGCTGAAAGGCCCTGACTATCAAGGCCTTAGCGAGGTATCACGAGGATACCCACAGGGTGATCCACGTCATCTGTGAGCAACTGCTCACAGCTGCACCTCGACCCGCTTGATACCCAGAGTCCGCAGTTCCGGCATTAGTGCATCTAGGCTGGCAAAGGTCTGCACCTGCTCGTCTTCATCCACCAGAAAGAAGCTGCGGCCCGCTTCTTTCTTGAACAACACGATCCACTGCGTGGTATTGGCCGGGTTGACCATGATCTGGGTGTCGAACAGAACGCCCTCGGCCGTTCTGCGTTTTACATCTGCGCGCTTCATCCGCTCTCCTGTTCCAGCCTGTCAGGGGTGCGCCTGCCGAAAAGCCTGGCAGGCGGACGGACAGTGTAAGGGATGAGGTGGCCCCACTTGCCCAGCTGGTGAACTGAACCGATTCATGCTTATATATGCTTCATATACGAAACATATAAAGGAAACCAATATGGGTATCGTCAATATCGATGACGAGCTGCATGACCAAATCCGCCGGGCGAGCAGCGTCTCGGGCCGCTCCATCAATGCCCAGGCAGGCTTCTGGATTCGCATCGGCATGCTCTGCGAAATGAATCCGACGCTGAGCTTCAATGAGGTGATGGCCGCCGAGATGCGCGCGGCCGGTGTGGCGGTACCGCCACGTATGGCGGACGCATCATGAGCAAGACGCCCGAACAGATCGCCCTGATGGCGGAGTCCGGAAGATTGCTCGCGTCCGTGTTCGGCTATCTGGATCGCCTGAATCTGCTCGGCATGTCCACTCTGCAGGTCAATGACCTGGTGGATAAGTACATCGTGGAGGAACTTAAGGCACGTCCGGCGAGCAAAGGGCAGTATGGTTTCGCCTACGCCATGAACACGTCGCGCAACGAAGTGGTGTGCCATGGCGTACCCAGCGCAAACGAGATTCTGCGTGATGGCGATCTGGTGAATTTCGACATCACCCTGGAAAAGAACGGCTACATCGCCGATTCGAGCAAGACCTACCTGATCGGCGAGGTGACGGATCAGGCTCGTCAGCTCGCCCGAGTGACCTATGAAGCGATGTGCCAGGGCATCGCAGCCGTGAGGCCAGGCGCCCGCCTCGGCGATATCGGCCATGCCATCGAATGGCACGCTCGCGCCCACGGCTATTCGGTGGTTCGCGACTACTGCGGCCACGGTATTGGCCGGGAAATGCACGAACCACCGGAAGTGCTGCACTGGGGCAAAGCCGGCACCGGCCTGACGCTGCGCGAAGGCATGACCTTCACCATCGAGCCCATGCTCAACCAGGGCAAGGCGGATGTCCGTACCCTGCGCGACGGCTGGACGGTGGTGACCTGCGATGGCCAGCTCTCGGCGCAGTTCGAACACACCGTGGCGGTCACCCGTGAAGGCGTTCGCGTGCTTACGCTGCGCCCGGAAGAGCTGCACCTGAGCAGCGTTTCGGCGTGATAGAAACGCAAAAGCCCGTCCATCTGGACGGGCTTTTTCTTCCCGGGCGGCCTTATTCGACCGTGACGCTTTTCGCCAGATTGCGCGGCTGGTCGACGTCGGTGCCCTTGAGCACGGCCACGTAGTAGGACAGCAGCTGCAGCGGCACGGTGTAGAGGATCGGCGCGAGCAGGTCGTGGATGTGCGGCATGGCCACCACATGGGTGCCCTCGCCGTTGCTCATGCCGGCCTGCTGGTCGGCGAAGACGATCAGCTCGCCGCCACGGGCGCGCACTTCCTGCAGATTGGACTTGAGCTTCTCCAGCAGCTCGTTGTTCGGCGCCACGGTGACCACCGGCATGTCGGCGTCCACCAGGGCCAGCGGGCCGTGCTTGAGCTCGCCGGCCGGGTAGGCCTCGGCGTGGATGTAGGAGATCTCCTTGAGCTTGAGCGCGCCTTCCATGGCCACCGGGTACTGCGCGCCACGCCCGAGGAACAGGCTGTGGTGCTTCTCGGCGAACAGTTCGGCGATCTTCTCCACGGTCTTGTCCATGGCCAGGGCTTCACCCAGACGGGTCGGCAGGCGACGCAGCTCTTCCACCAGTTCGGCAGCCAGCGCCTTGTCCAGCGTGCCATGCACCTGGCCGAGGGCCAGGGTCAGCAGCATCAGGCCGACCAGCTGGGTGGTGAAGGCCTTGGTCGAGGCCACGCCGATTTCCGGGCCGGCCTGGGTCAGCAGGCACAGGTCGGATTCGCGCACCAGCGAGCTGGTGCCGACGTTGCAGATCACCAGGCTGGCCAGGTAGCCGCCCTGTCCTGGCGCCTTCTCCTTGGCGTTGCGCAGCGCAGCCAGGGTGTCGGCGGTCTCGCCGGACTGCGACACGCTGACGAACAGGGTATCCGGCTGCACCACCACCTTGCGGTAGCGGAACTCGCTGGCCACCTCGACCTGGCAGGGAATGCCGGCCAGCTCTTCCAGCCAGTAACGGGCGACCATGCCGGCGTGGTAGCTGGTGCCGCAGGCGACGATCTGTACGTTCTTCACTTTGGCGAACAGCTCGGCCGCCTGCGGACCGAAGGCCTGCACCAGCACGTGGTCGCTGCCCAGGCGGCCTTCCAGGGTGCGTTGCACCACCTTGGGCTGCTCGTGGATTTCCTTGAGCATGAAGTGGCGATATTCGCCCTTGTCCGCGGCCTCGGCGCCTTCGTGGTACTGCACGGCTTCGCGCTGCACCGGCTGGCCGGCGGCGTCCCAGATCTGCACGCCGTCGCGACGGATCTCGGCGATGTCGCCTTCTTCCAGGTACATGAAGCGGTCGGTGACCTGGCGCAGGGCCAACTGATCGGAGGCGAGGAAGTTCTCGCCCAGGCCCAGGCCGATCACCAGCGGGCTGCCACTGCGCGCGGCGAGCAGGCGGTCCGGCTGGCGGGCCGAGATCACCGCCAGGCCATAGGCGCCATGCAGTTCCGGAATCGCGGCCTTGAGCGCAGCGCTGAGGTCGCCGAGCTGCTGCAGCTTGTGATCGAGCAGGTGGACGATGGTTTCCGTGTCGGTATCGGAGGTGAAGACGTAGCCCAGGCCCTTGAGGCGCTCGCGCAGTTCTTCGTGATTCTCGATGATGCCGTTGTGCACCACAGCCAGCTCGTGCCCGGAAAAGTGTGGGTGAGCGTTGCGCTCGCTGGGCGCACCGTGGGTGGCCCAACGGGTGTGGGCAATGCCCAGGCGCCCGGCCAGCGGCTCGGCGTCCAGCGCGGCCTGCAGTTCGCTGACCTTGCCGACGCGGCGTCGACGATCGAGCGCGCCATGCTCGGTCAGGAGCGCCACACCGGCGCTGTCATAGCCGCGATACTCCAGACGCTTGAGGCCCTCGACCAGGACCGGGGTGATGTTGCGCTCAGCAATGGCGCCAACGATTCCACACATGGGGCTCTCCTTTTTTAGTTTTCCAGCGCCGCGAGGATCAGCTGAATGCCGCGCGCGCGTATCTGTTCGGCCGCCTGGGCATCCAGGCGCTCGTCGGTGATCAGGGTATGGACGCTGCTCCAGGGCAGCTCCAGATTGGGAATGCGCCGGCCGATCTTGTCGCTCTCGACCATGACGATGACTTCACGGGCCACCTCGGCCATAACCCGCGAAAGCCCGAGCAACTCGTTGAAGGTGGTGGTGCCTCGCTCCAGGTCGATGCCATCGGCGCCGATGAACAGCTGGTCGAAGTCGTAGGAGCGCAGCACCTGCTCGGCCACCTGGCCCTGGAAGGACTCGGAATGCGGATCCCAGGTGCCGCCGGTCATCAGCAGCACCGGCTCGTGCTCGATATCGCGCAGGGCGTTGGCCACGTTGAGCGAGTTGGTCATCACCACCAGACCAGGCTTGTAGCCAAGCTGCGGAATCATGGCCGCCGTAGTGGTGCCGCTGTCGATGATGATGCGCGCATGCTCGCGGATGCGTGCCACGCCGGCACGGGCGATGGCCTGCTTGTAGGGAGAAATGGGCTGCGTCGGCTCGCTGATCAGCTCCTGCGGCACCGGCACTGCGCCGCCATAGCGGCGCAGCAGCAGGCCGTTCTTTTCCAGGGCAGCGAGATCCTTGCGAATGGTCACTTCGCTGGTGGCGAAGTGCTGAGCCAGAGCGTCCACGCTCACTTCGCCCTGCTCGGCGAGCAAGGCGAGGATAGTGTGACGACGTTGCGGCGTGTTGCGCTTCGACATGCTTAAGTTTCGATTCGAAAGATAATGGCGCGAATCAAAACATAAGCAGCTGCAAGCTGCAAGCTGCAAGCTTCAGGCCTCAGGCTTCAGGCTTCAGGCTTCAGGCTTCAGGCTTCAGGCTTCAAAACCTGGGCAAATCTCGATCGCTTGGCAAGCTCTGGCTTGCAGCTTGTGGCTTGAAGCCTGTAGCTGCCCTTTTCAGTTCAGCGTCAGTTTGACCCCGAAACCGACCAGGCACAGTCCTGCCAGCTTCTCCAGACCTCGCGCGATACGTGGGCTGGCGCGCATGCGCTCGGCGAGAAAGTGCGTCAGCAGCACGATCAGCAGGCCGTAGAGGAAAGTCAGCACCATGATGGTCACGGCCATGAAACCGAAAGTAATCAGCCCCTGATGGCGCTGCGGGTCGATGAACAGCGGGAAGAAGGCCATGTAGAAGATGATGGCCTTGGGGTTGAAGACGGTGATCACCAGGGTTTGCCACAGGTATTGGCGCGGCTTGATGTCCAGCGTCGGCGCAGCACCTGGCTTGGCCAGGATCATGCGCAGGCCAAGGTAGATCAGGTAGGCCGCACCGAGCCATTGCACGACATGGAAGGCCGCCGGATAGGCCTTGAGCAGCGCGGCAACCCCGGCCACCGCCAGCCACAGCAGCACCTGATCGCCGAAGATGATGCCGAAGGTCGAAGCCAGCCCGCCGCGAATCCCGCCCTTGCCGGTGGACAGGATCAGCGCCAGGTTACCCGGCCCGGGAATGGCCAGCAGGATGATGAAGGCCACCACGAAGGCGGGGTAATCCGTCACACCGAACATACAGGACTGCCTCCGGCAGGTTATCCACAGGCCTGATTATCCAGGCTAGGCCGCACTCACTTCTTGGTCGGCCGCTTCCAGCCTTCGATATTGCGCTGCCTGGCCCGGCCGACTGCCAGCGTGTCCGCGGGCACGTCGCTGGTCACCACCGAACCGGCGCCCGTGGTGGCGCGGTCGCCCAACGTTACCGGTGCCACCAGCGCGCTGTTGGAGCCGATGAAGACGTCCTCGCCCATGACGGTGCGGAACTTGTTGGCACCGTCGTAGTTGCAGGTGATGGTGCCGGCACCGATGTTGGTTCGCGCGCCGATTTCGGCATCGCCCAGGTAGCTCAGGTGGCCGGCCTTGGCGCCCTCGCCCATGACGGCGTTCTTCAGTTCGACGAAGTTACCCACATGGGCCTTGGCGCCCAGTTTGGTGCCGGGGCGCAGGCGGGCAAACGGGCCACAGTCGGCGCCCTCGCCCATCTCGGCGCCGTCCAGGTGGCTGTTGGCCTTGACGATGGCGCCCTTGCGCAGCACCGAGTCCTTGATCACGCAGTTGGGGCCGATCTGCACATCGTCTTCGATCACCACCTTGCCTTCGAGGATCACGTTGATGTCGATGGTCACGTCGCGGCCGACGCTCACCTCACCGCGCACGTCGAAACGATGCGGATCGCGCAGGGTAACGCCCTGAGCCATCAGGCGGCGGGCGATACGGTGCTGGTAGTGGCATTCGAGCTGGGCCAGCTGGATGCGGTCGTTGGCGCCCAGCACCTCCATCTCGTCGGCGGCACGCTCGGTGGCCACGGTCAGGCCATCGGCCACGGCCATGGCGATCACGTCGGTCAGGTAGTACTCGCCCTGGGCGTTGCTGTTGGACAGGCGACCCAGCCAGTCGGCCAGACGCTTGCCCGGAACGGCGAGGATGCCGGTATTGCCCTCGCGGATCTGCCGCTGCGCTTCGCTGGCGTCCTTGTGCTCGACGATGGCCTGCACCACGCCATCGGTGTCACGCACGATGCGGCCATAGCCGGTCGGGTCGGCCAGCTCGACGGTGAGCAGGCCCAGCTGGTTGTCGCTGACCAGGGCCAGCAGACGCTCGAGAGTCGCGGTCTCGATCAGCGGCACGTCGCCATAGAGGATCAGCACACGCTCGGCGCTGAGCTGCGGCAGGGCCTGGGCCACGGCATGGCCGGTGCCGAGCTGCTCGGCCTGGATGACGAAATTCAGATCATCGGCGGTCAGGCGCTCGCGTACCTTGTCGGCGCCGTGGCCGATCACCACCTGGATGCTGCTCGGCTGCAGGCGCCGCGCGGTGTCGATGACATGCCCCAGCATGGGCTTGTCGGCGACCGGGTGCAGCACCTTGGGCAGCGCCGAACGCATGCGCGTGCCCTGGCCGGCGGCAAGAATGACGATATCCAGACTCATAGAAGGCTCCTTGCTGGGCAGGATTTGACCGCGGCCAGAGGGAGCCGCGAAAAAAGTGCTAGTTTGCCAGAAACGCAAAGGGGCGACCTAAGTCGCCCCTTTGCGTGATACCGCGATACGCGATCAGCGGCTGCGGCCGCCGAACTTCTTGCGCATCTCTTCGATGGTGCGCAGCTGGGCAGCAGCCTCGGCCAGGCGTGCCGAAGCACTGCCGTAGTCGAACTCGGTGCCCTTCTCGCTCAGCGCCTTCTCGGCAGCCTTGCGCGCTTCGATGGCAGCGGCTTCATCCAGGTCGCCGGCACGAACAGCGGTGTCGGCAAGCACCTTCACCATGCTCGGCTGAACTTCCAGGAAGCCACCGGAGATGTAGAACACCTCCTCGGTGCCACCCTGCTTGATCACTCGCACCGGACCCGGCTTGAGATCGGTCAGCAGCGGGGTGTGGCCCGGCAGGATACCCAGGTCACCGAGGTGACCGTGGGCGATGACCATTTCCACCAGCCCCGAGAACAGCTCTTCTTCCGCACTGACGATATCGCAGTGGACTGACATAGCCATAAAAATGCCTCGGTTGAGAGGCCGGATCGGGCAGCTGCCCTATCCGGCCCGGACGCCCTCTGGAGGGCGCACCCGTTACTTACAGTTTCTTGGCTTTCTCGATGGCTTCGTCGATGCCGCCTACCATGTAGAACGCTTGTTCCGGCAGGTGGTCGTAGTCGCCTTTGAGAATGCCGCTGAAGCCGGCAATGGTGTCCTTCAGGGACACGTACTTGCCCGGGGCACCGGTGAAGACTTCAGCCACGAAGAACGGCTGGGACAGGAAGCGCTGGATCTTACGAGCGCGCGCTACCAGCAGCTTGTCGTCTTCGGACAGTTCGTCCATACCCAGGATCGCGATAATGTCCTTCAGCTCCTTGTAGCGCTGCAGAACATACTGAACGCCACGAGCGGTCTCGTAGTGCTCCTGACCGATCACGTTCGGGTCCAGCTGACGGCTGGTGGAGTCCAGCGGGTCAACGGCCGGGTAGATACCCAGGGAAGCGATGTCACGGGACAGTACGACGGTGGCGTCCAAGTGGGCGAAGGTGGTCGCCGGGCTCGGGTCGGTCAGGTCGTCCGCAGGTACGTAGACGGCCTGGATCGAGGTGATCGAACCTTTCTTGGTGGAGGTAATACGCTCCTGCAGAACGCCCATCTCCTCGGCCAGGGTCGGCTGGTAACCTACTGCCGACGGCATACGGCCGAGCAGTGCGGATACTTCGGTACCGGCGAGGGTGTAACGGTAGATGTTGTCGACGAACAGCAGAACGTCACGACCTTCGTCACGGAACTTCTCGGCCATGGTCAGGCCGGTCAGCGCGACGCGCAGACGGTTGCCTGGTGGCTCGTTCATCTGACCGTAGACCAGGGCTACCTTGTCGAGAACGTTGGAGTCCTTCATCTCGTGGTAGAAGTCGTTACCCTCACGAGTGCGCTCACCCACACCAGCGAACACGGAATAACCGCTGTGCTCGATGGCGATGTTACGGATCAGCTCCATCATGTTCACGGTCTTGCCCACACCGGCACCACCGAACAGGCCGACCTTACCGCCCTTGGCGAACGGGCAGACCAGGTCGATTACCTTGATACCGGTTTCCAGCAGGTCGTTGCCGCCGGCTTGCTCGGCGTAGCTCGGTGCCGGGCGGTGGATTTCCCACTGCTCTTCTTCACCGATGGGGCCGGCTTCGTCGATCGGGTTGCCCAGCACGTCCATGATCCGGCCCAGGGTCGCTTTACCGACCGGTACGGAGATGGCCTTGCCGGTGCTGTTGACGTCCAGGCCACGCTTGAGGCCTTCGGTCGAACCCATGGCAATGGTACGTACCACGCCGTCGCCCAGCTGCTGCTGGACTTCCAGGGTGGTTTCAGCGCCCTGTACCTTCAGGGCTTCGTATACGTTCGGTACCTGATCGCGCGGGAATTCCACGTCGATAACGGCGCCGATGATTTGAACGATACGTCCGCTACTCATCTTTGGTTCCTCTGAATATTTGAACCGTTCTTAAACCGCGGCAGCGCCGCCGACGATTTCCGAAATTTCCTGGGTGATCGCTGCCTGACGAGCCTTGTTGTAAACCAGCTGCAGGTCCTTGATGAGTTCACCGGCATTGTCGGTTGCGTTCTTCATCGCGATCATCCGCGCAGCCTGTTCGCACGCGCTGTTCTCGACCACGGCCTGATAGACCTGCGACTCGACGTAGCGCACCAGCAGCGCATCCAGCAGTTGCTGGGCGTCCGGCTCGTACACGTAGTCCCACAGACCTTTCTGTACGCCTTTCTCTTCACTCGCAGCCAGCGGCAGCAGCTGCTGCACTTCCGGCTTCTGCACCATGGTGTTCACGAACTTGTTCGAGACCAGGTACAGGCGGTCGATACGGCCTTCGGCGTAGGCATCCAGCACGACCTTGACGCTACCGATCAGGTCGTTGATGGACGGCTCTTCACCCAGCTTGCTGATGGCGGCAACCACGTTGCCACCGTTGCTGCGGAAGAAGCTCGCGCCCTTGCTGCCCACCACGCAGAAATCGGCATCGACCTTCTGGTCGCGCCAACCCTTCAGGCTTTTGAGCAGCGCCTTGAACAGGTTGATGTTCAAACCACCGCACAGACCACGATCCGTGGTCACCACGATATAACCGACGCGCTGTACATCACGCTCCACCATGAACGAGTGGCGGTATTCCGGGTTCGCCTTGGCCAGGTGACCGATCACCTGACGAATACGCTCGGCGTAAGGGCGACCGGCAGCCATGCGCTGTTGAGCCTTGCGCATTTTGCTGACCGCCACTTTTTCCATGGCGCTGGTGATCTTTTGCGTGCTTTTGATGCTCGCAATCTTGCTGCGAATCTCTTTTGCGCCTGCCATTTCACACCTTTTGGTTCAAGCAGGCGGGGGCCGAAGCCCCCGCTGCGGTTACCAGGTTTGGGTGGCCTTGAACTTCTCGATACCGGCTTTCAGGCCAGCGTCGATTTCGTCGTTGAAGTCACCCTTCTCGTTGATCTTCGCCATCAGGTCGGCGTGATCACGCTTGAAGAAGGCGATCAGGGCCTGCTCGAAGCTGATGATCTTGGCGACTTCGACGTCCTGCAGGAAGCCACGCTCGGCTGCGTACAGGGACACCGACATTTCGGCAATGGACATCGGCGCATACTGCTTCTGCTTCATCAGCTCGGTTACGCGCTGACCATGCTCGAGCTGCTTGCGGGTGGCTTCGTCCAGGTCAGAAGCGAACTGGGCGAATGCCGCCAGTTCACGGTACTGAGCCAGAGCGGTACGGATACCACCGGAGAGCTTCTTGATGATCTTGGTCTGAGCCGCGCCACCGACACGGGATACCGAGATACCGGCGTTGACGGCCGGACGGATACCCGAGTTGAACATGGCCGATTCCAGGAAGATCTGACCGTCGGTGATGGAAATCACGTTGGTCGGAACGAACGCGGAAACGTCACCAGCCTGGGTTTCGATGATCGGCAGAGCGGTCAGCGAGCCGGTCTTGCCCTTCACGGCGCCATTGGTGAACTTCTCGACATACTCTTCGGAAACGCGGGAAGCGCGCTCCAGCAGACGGCTGTGGAGATAGAACACGTCGCCCGGGTAGGCTTCACGGCCTGGCGGACGGCGCAGCAGCAGGGAGATCTGACGGTAGGCAACGGCCTGCTTGGACAGGTCGTCGTACACGATCAGGGCATCTTCACCGCGGTCGCGGAAGTATTCACCCATGGTGCAGCCGGCGTACGGAGCCAGGAACTGCAGCGCAGCGGATTCGGAAGCCGAAGCTGCAACCACGATGGTGTTGGCCAGGGCGCCAGCTTCTTCCAGCTTGCGTACCACGTTGGCGATGGTCGACTGCTTCTGACCCACGGCGACGTAGACGCAGCGGATGCCGCTGTCTTTCTGGTTGATGATGGCGTCGACGGCCAGAGCGGTCTTGCCGATCTGACGGTCACCGATGATCAGCTCGCGCTGGCCACGGCCGACCGGGATCATGGCATCGACGGACTTGTAGCCGGTCTGCACCGGCTGGTCGACCGACTTACGCCAGATCACACCCGGCGCCACTTTCTCGACAGCGTCGGTAGCTTGAGCGTTGATCGGGCCTTTGCCATCGATCGGGTTGCCCAGTGCGTCGACGACGCGGCCCAGCAGTTCCGGACCAACCGGAACTTCCAGGATGCGGCCGGTGCACTTGGCGCTCATGCCTTCGGCGAGGGTCAGGTAGCCACCCAGTACCACGGCACCCACGGAGTCTTGCTCCAGGTTCAGGGCCATGCCGTACACGCCACCGGGGAATTCGATCATCTCACCGTACATGACGTCGGCGAGGCCGTAGATGCGCACGATACCGTCGGAAACGCTGACGATGGTGCCTTCATTACGGGCTTGAGCGGATACATCAAGCGACTCAATGCGCTGCTTGATGATTTCGCTAATTTCGGAAGGATTCAGTTGCTGCATGCCAGTTCCCTCAAATCAGGATTTCAACGCTTCGGCCAGCTTGTTCAGCTTGCCGCGGACCGAACCGTCGATGACCAGGTCACCTGCACGAATGACAACGCCGCCGATCAGGGCGGGATTGACCACGGGCTTGGGCTGGACGGTGCGATCGAGCCGCTTGGAAAGGGCGGCAGCCAGAGTTTGCAATTGTTCGGCATTGAGCTCGAAAGCCGACTCGACCTCGACATCGAGGGCGCGTTCGGCTTCAGCCTTCAGCACGGCGAATTGTTCGCGTACCACCGGCAGCAGCGACAGTCGGTCGTTGCTACCCAGCGAGCGCAGGAAGTTGCTGAACGAAGCGTCGATGTGCCCGGCACAGATCTGCGCCAGTACATTGACTTTCTGCTCATCGGTCAACGCCGGGTTGACCAACTGCTGAGCCACGGCCGAGGTCTGAACGGCAGCCGCGGACAGCGACAGCATGTTCAGCCAGGCGTCGGCCTGCTGTGCAGCACTGGCAAACTCAAACGCGGCTTTCGCGTAGGGCCGAGCGAGCGTGTTGGTATTGATCATCGCGAGCCTCGCTTAGAGTTGAGAGGCCAGTTTTGCGACCAGATCGTTGTGCGCAGCGCCGTCCACGGAGGACTGCAGGATCTGCTCGGCGCCGGTGACAGCCAGAGCTGCTACCTGTGCACGCAGTTGATCCTTGGCACGGTTCACTTCCAGATCGATTTCGGCTTTGGCGCCTGCGATCAACTTTTCACCTTCGGAGCGGGCCTGGGCCTTGGCTTCCTCGACGATCGCGTTGGCGGTCTTGTTCGCCCGATCGAGAATTTCGGCAGCTTGCTCTTTGGTTTCACGAAGCATCTGGGCAGCGCGTTCCTGGGCCAACTGCAGATCACGCTCGGCGCGCCCGGCAGCATCCAGACCTTCTGCGATTTTCTTCTGGCGTTCCTGCATGGCCTGCGTCAGCGGCGGCCATACGAACTTCATGCAGAACCAGACGAAAATAGCGAAGGCAATCGTTTGACCGAACAGGGTCAGGTTAATGTTCACAGCGATTTACCTCGTGCTATCTCGTGTTCCGGGGAAGAAAAGCCTGAAGAGGCAGCAACGCATGCTGCCTCGAACTCAGGAACTCTTAACCCGCGACAACGAAGATCAGGTACATCGCGATACCAACACCGATCATCGGAACGGCGTCGAGCAGACCGGCCATCAGGAAGGTCTTGGTTTGCAGCTGCGGGCCCAGCTCAGGCTGGCGAGCGGTGGATTCCAGCAGCTTGCCGCCCAGCAGGGCGAAGCCGATACCGGTACCCAGGGCACCCAGACCGATCATGATGGCAGCGGCGATGTAGACGAGTTCCATAGTTAGCTCCAGAGTTTTTAGAGGTTAAGGTTACGAGTTAGGGGTTTTCGGGTTTTCGATGTCGATCAGTGGTGATCTTCGTGCGCAGCACTCAGATAAACCACGGTCAGCACCATGAAAATGAACGCCTGCAGCGGGATGACCAGGATGTGGAAGATAGCCCATGGCACGTTGAGACCCCACTGAACGTAGAAGGGCAGCAGCGCGATCAGGATAAACACCACTTCACCGGCATACATGTTGCCGAACAGACGCAGGGCCAGGCTCAGCGGCTTGGTCAGCAGGCCGATGATTTCCAGGAACAGGTTGAAAGGAATCAGCGCCCAGTGGTTGAACGGGGTGAACGACAGTTCCTTGGTAAAGCCACCGATGCCCTTGACCTTGATGCTGTAGAAGATGATCAGCAGGAACACGCCCAGGGAGATACCGAAGGTACCGTTGGGGTCGGCGGTGGGGACGATCTTGAAGTATGGCAGGCCCATGGCGTGCGCCAGGCCAGGGATGTAGTCGACCGGGATCCACTTCAGGCTGTTCATCAAAAACACCCAGACGAAGATGGTCAGGGCCAGCGGCGCAACCAGCGGGTTCTTGCCGTGGAAGGTGTCCTTGACGATGCCCTGGACGAACTCGATGCACATCTCGGCCATGTTTTGCAGACCGGTCGGTACACCGGTCACGGCGCGCTTGGCAGCCATGCGGAACAGGGTGATGAAGATCAGGCCCATGAACAGCGACCAGCCCAGAGTGTCCACATGGACGGCCCAGAAGCCCATCGCTTTCACTTCTTCCGGGGTCTGGGCAATGATCCAGCCCTTGTCCGGATGAGCGCCGTAGACCAGGTTCTGCAGGTGATGCTGGATATATTCTGCTGGGGTATCAGCCATAAACGCCTCAAACGGTCCAATGCTTCAGAAAACTTTCATGAGCAGGGGGGCACAGGCTGCTGCCAGAAGGGCAAGCAAATAACCGATGAACAGCTTCATCGGTTCCAGTGGTTCAACCCCTACGAACGTCAGTGCAAACAGCACTGCCGTGATAATCCATTTACCCATGGCCCCGGACCAGATCGACTGGACGATGGCCTTGGCCGAACGCGCGCCAAAGTAACGAAAGGCCTTGAATGCAAAATACGCGTTGGCCAGCAGGGCGATCAGCCCTCCCAGCAATGCCGAATAGGCCGCGACCCATCCGCCACTGACGGCAAAAATCACTGCGATCACAGCCGTCACGATGGCCTGAAGAATCAGGATCGGAAAACCTGGCTGACGATGAAACGGGGCCTTACTCGGGATGCCCATCGACCTCTCCCTAAAAGCCACCGAATCTCGACCTGTCAGGCTGTTGAAAAACTACCTGCGTTGCCATTGCTGCGTTAAAAACAGGCTCGGACTGCTCATTAACAGCTTGTAAACTCCGCGTCCTCGCCTGTTTTTGCCTTGCACTGGCTGCCTCGCTTACGTTTTTCAACGGTCTGCCGTGGCCGACAAAATTGCGCGGGGAGTATATGGGCCTCCCAGCGCCCGATCAACCGTGCTGTAGTAGGAGGCGAATAGGACTACAGACTGAATTGTTTCAACGAATGTGCGCCAGTACACCCTGCAGTTCATCGAGGGAGCTGTAGCGAATCACCAACTGCCCTTTTCCCTTGCTGCCATGCTTGATCTGCACGGGCGAGCCCAGACGCTCTGCGAGCTTCTGTTCCAGGCGACTGATGTCCGGATCGGCCTTGGCCTTAACCGGCGCCGGTTTGGCACTTAGCCACTGGCGCACCAGGGCCTCGGTCTGACGAACGGTCAGGCCGCGTGCGACAACATGTCGCGCCGCTTCCACCTGCTGTTCCAGCGGCAGACCAAGCAGCGCACGGGCATGACCCATCTCCAGGTCGCCATGGGCGAGCAGGGTCTTGATCTCTTCGGGCAGGGCGATCAGGCGCAGCAGGTTGGTGATGGTGACGCGCGACTTGCCGACGGCATCGGCGACCTGCTGCTGGGTCAGCTCGAACTCCTGCTGCAGGCGCTGCAGGGCCAAGGCTTCCTCGATCGGATTGAGGTCCTCGCGCTGGATGTTCTCGATCAGCGCCATGGCGATGGCGGCTTCATCGGGCAGCTCGCGGACCATGGCCGGAATCCTGTCCTGACCGGCCAGCTGGCTGGCCCGCCAGCGCCGCTCACCGGCGACGATCTCGAAACGGCCACCGCCGATGGGGCGCAGCACGATCGGCTGCATCACACCCTGGGCGCGGATCGAAGCGGCGAGTTCCTCCAGGGCGGTCTGGTCCATGTCACGACGCGGCTGGTACTTGCCGCGCTGGATCAGCTCCAGCGGCACGTATTGCAGTTCGCGCGTATCGACCTGGGCGGCCTCTTCCTGCAGTGCGCTGACGGTGTTGCCACCGAGCAGGGCGTCCAGACCTCGACCCAGACCTCGTTTCTTCGCAGCCATGCGGTTGTTCCTTAAGCGGTAGCGTTTTTCGCGGCGGCACGCTGACGGCGCACCAGCTCGCCGGCCAAGGCCAGGTAGGCGATGGCCCCACGGGATTGTTTGTCATAGACCAGCGCCGGCATGCCGAAACTCGGCGCCTCGGCCAGACGCACGTTGCGCGGGATCACGGCGTCGTACAGCTTGTCGCCAAAGTGTTCCTTGAGCTGAGCCGTGACGTCGTTGGTCAGGCTGATGCGCGGGTCGTACATGGTGCGCAGCAGACCTTCGATCTGCAGCTTGGGGTTGAGCAACTGGGCGATGCGCTGAATGCTGTTGACCAGATCGGAGAGCCCTTCGAGTGCGTAGTACTCGCACTGCATGGGGATGATCACGCCGTCGGCGGCGACCAGGGCGTTGATGGTCAGCATGTTCAGCGACGGCGGGCAGTCGATGAGGATGTAGTCGTAGTTCTCGCGGATCGGCGCCAGGGCATAACGCAGGCGGCTTTCCTTCATCTTCATCTCGAGCAGGGCGACTTCGGCGGCGGTCAGGTCGCGGTTGGCCGGCAGCAACTGGTAGCCGCCGTGCTCGGAGAACTGCATGGCCTGGCTCAGGTCGCATTCGCCGATCAGTACGTCGTAGATCGAGTGCTCCAGCCCGTGCTTGTCCACGCCGCTGCCCATGGTGGCGTTGCCCTGCGGGTCGAGGTCGATCAGCAGCACGCGACGCTTGGTCGCCACCAGTGAAGCGGCCAGGTTGATGCACGTCGTGGTTTTGCCCACGCCGCCTTTCTGGTTGGCGATCGCGAATACCTTGGCCATCTTCTTTCCCCTTAGACCGAGCGACGCAGTATCAACAGATGGCGCTGGCCTTGGCAACCGGGAACCCGCAGCACCTGGGTGGCATCGAGACGGAAGTCCGCCGGCAGCGCCTGCAGCTCGTCGTCCGGGTGCACGCCCTTCATCGCCAGCCAGTGGGTATCGGCACTGCCCAGATGGCGGGTCCAGTCGCTGAAGTCCTGCAGGCTGCTGAAGGCCCGCGAGCTGATGCCGTCGAACGGCTGCTCGGGTCGATACGCTTCGACCCGGCTGTGGACAACCTCGAGGTTGGCGAGTTTCAGCTCCAGCTTCACCTGGACCAGAAAACGGGTCTTCTTGCCGTTGGAGTCGAGCAGGGTGAAACGCCGCTCGGGAAACATGATCGCCAGCGGAATACCGGGCATGCCGCCGCCGCTGCCGACGTCCAGCCAGTTATCCCCACGCTCGGCCACGAACGGCACCACCGACAGGCTGTCGAGCAGATGGCGCGAGACCATTTCGTCGGGGTCGCGCACCGCGGTGAGGTTGTAGGCCTTGTTCCACTTGATCAGCAGGCCCAGGTAGGCGAGCAGTTGTTCCTGCTGCTGCGCGCTGAGCTCGATGCCCAGCTCGCGAGCGCCCTGCAGCAGTTCTTCGGCGTGACGCTGAGTGACCGACATCAGGCGCTCTGCTCCAGCTTCTGGCCGGCGCTGCGCTTCTTCAGGTGAATCAGCAACAGGGAAATCGCCGCCGGGGTGACCCCGGGGATACGGCCGGCCTGGCCGAGCGTGGCCGGGCGGGTATTGCCGAGCTTGAACTGGATTTCCTTGGACAAGCCGGAAATGGCGCTGTAGTCCAGGTCTTCCGGCAGCTTGGTGTCCTCACTGGCCCGCAGCCTGGCGATCTCGTCCTGCTGACGGTCGATGTAGCCGGCGTACTTGGTCTTGATCTCGACCTGCTCGGCCACCTGGTTATCCACAGCCGGGGCCTCGGTGATTTCCGCCAGCGCCGCGTAATCGATCTCCGGGCGAGCCAGCAGGTTGAGCAGGTTGTATTCGTGGGCCAGCGGCGTGCCGAAGCGTGCGGCGATGGCATCGCCCTGCGGCGTGCCCGGACGCACCCAGGTGCTCTTCAGGCGCTGCTCTTCCTGCACGATGCCTTCACGCTTGGCCTCGAAGGCGGCCCAGCGAGTATCGTCCACCAGGCCCAGCTCGCGACCCTTCTCGGTCAGGCGCAGGTCGGCGTTGTCCTCGCGCAGGATCAGGCGGTATTCGGCGCGCGAGGTGAACATGCGGTAGGGCTCCTGGGTGCCCAGGGTGATCAGGTCGTCGACCAGAACACCGATGTAGGCCTCGTCGCGGCGCGGGCACCAGGCTTCCCTGCCCTGCGCGCGCAATGCCGCATTGCAGCCGGCGAGCAGGCCCTGGGCGCCGGCTTCTTCGTAGCCGGTAGTGCCATTGATCTGCCCGGCGAAGAACAGGCCGCCGATGACCTTGGTCTCCAGGCTGTACTTGAGGTCGCGCGGGTCGAAGTAGTCGTATTCGATGGCGTAGCCGGGACGCACTATATGGGCGTTCTCCATGCCGCGGATGCTGCGCACGATCTGCAGCTGCACGTCGAACGGCAGCGAGGTGGAGATGCCGTTGGGATAAAGCTCGTGGGTGGTCAGCCCCTCGGGCTCGATGAATACCTGGTGGCTGTCCTTGTCGGCGAAGCGATGAATCTTGTCTTCGATCGACGGGCAGTAGCGCGGGCCGACGCCTTCGATCACACCGGAGTACATCGGCGAGCGATCGAGGTTGGCGGCGATGATCTCGTGGGTACGCGCGTTGGTGTGGGTGATCCAGCAACTGATCTGCTGCGGCTGGTGCTCACGCTTGCCGAGGAATGACATCAGCGGCGTTGGTGTATCACCTGGCTGCTCGTTCATCACCGAGAAGTCCACGGAGCGGCCGTCGATACGCGGCGGTGTGCCGGTCTTCAGGCGGCCAACGCGCAGGGGCAGTTCACGCAGGCGATGCGCCAGAGCGATTGAGGGCGGATCACCAGCACGGCCGCCGGAGAAGTTCTGCAGACCGATGTGGATAAGTCCGCCGAGGAAGGTGCCTGTGGTCAACACCACGGAATCCGCATGGAACCTGAGTCCCATCTGGGTGACGACGCCCTTGACCTGGGCGTTTTCCACAATCAGGTCATCGGCCGCCTGTTGAAAAATCCACAGGTTGGCCTGGTTTTCCAGAATCTGGCGAACAGCTGCTTTGTAGAGCACGCGATCAGCCTGCGCACGAGTAGCGCGAACGGCCGGGCCTTTGCGGCTGTTGAGAATGCGGAACTGGATACCACCCTTGTCGGTGGCAGTGGCCATGGCGCCGCCGAGGGCATCGATTTCCTTGACCAGATGGCTCTTGCCGATACCGCCGATGGCCGGGTTGCAGCTCATCTGGCCGAGGGTCTCGACATTGTGGGTGAGCAGCAGGGTCTTCACGCCCATGCGTGCTGCAGCCAGGGCTGCCTCGGTACCGGCATGACCGCCGCCGATCACGATCACGTCAAAACGGGAAGGGAAATCCACCACGCACCTCGTGCCTGTTGAGAAGGGGTCTGAAAGAAAGGCGGCAAGTATAGGGACTTAAGCCTGCTGAATGAAGCCTTCTGCACAAAAAATAGCCAATAGGTTGGCCCTGGCTTGCCCCTCCGACCTCCTTACCTGATCGCCCTCTAGCCGTGTGAAATACGCTCAGGCTTGTAAAGAATAGAAAGAGAGAATTTTTATAAAGCTTGTTCTTTATGTTTATGTATAGAGCCAGGCTTTTCTGTGGATAAGATGCTACAGGCCTTGTCATATGTGCTGTACAGAGAATGATAAAGCTGTGTCGTTCCTGCTCGGTTCCATTGAGAAAGCTGCTGAACCACTGTGAATGGAAGTGCTGGTTACCCACAGGCGTGGTTACGACCAGCTTTGCCATAGGCTTATGGGCAGGGTTCAAGGGAGGTTTTCCACAGGGTTTATTTTTGTCCTGAATAACTCAGCAATGTGCAGCAGCCCATCTACTGCTGATCCACCAAGCTCGTTCTGGGGATTCTTCCGGCGCGTAAAACCGGTCAGTTGAGTGTAGGAGCGGCGCCCCGCCGAGAATCAAGACGGCGGGCAGCTGTTCATAACCCGGATGAAATCAGGGTTATGCCAAGGAGGGGAGGATTGGTGGTGGAACCGGTGCGCTCTTTCGCGGATAAATCCGCTCCTACATAAGCGCTACGGAGGTGGGGCTCACTTGCCGATGCAGAAGCTGGAGAAGATGCGCCCCAGCAGATCGTCGCTGCTGAAGGCGCCGGTGATCTCGCCCAGGGCCTGCTGGGCCATGCGCAGGTCCTCGGCCAGCAGCTCGCCGGCGCCCATCAGGGTGAGCTGGTTGCGGCCGTGTTCGAGGTACTGCTCGGCCTGATGCAGCGCTTCGAGGTGGCGGCGGCGAGCGCTGAAACCGCTCTCGGCGGTCTGTTGATAACCCATGCAGGCTTTCAGATGTTCGCGCAGCAGTTCCAGGCCCTCGGCGGACTTGGCCGACAGGCTCAGCGTGACATGGCCATCGGCACTGGTTTCCAGTGTCACCGCTTCGCCGGACAGATCGGCCTTGTTGCGGATCAGGGTGACCCGCGCCGGGTCCGGGCGCTGCTCCAGAAACTCCGGCCAGAGGGCAAAGGGATTGGCCGCTTCCGGCGCGGTGGAGTCCACCACCAGCAGCACGCGGTCGGCCTCGCCAATGGCCTTGAGCGCGCGCTCCACGCCGATGCGCTCGACCTGGTCGTCGGTGTCGCGCAGGCCGGCGGTGTCGACCACGTGCAGCGGCATGCCGTCGATGTGGATATGTTCACGCAGCACATCGCGGGTGGTGCCGGCGATATCGGTGACGATGGCCGCTTCGCGCCCCGCCAATGCATTGAGCAGGCTGGATTTGCCGGCATTGGGCCGGCCGGCGATGACGACGGTCATGCCGTCGCGCAGCAGGGCACCCTGGCCGGCTTCGCGCAGCACTGTGGATAAGTCGGCGCGCACGCCGTCGAGCTGGCTCAGCACATGGCCATCGGCGAGAAAGTCGATCTCTTCCTCGGGAAAATCGATCGCGGCTTCTACGTAGATGCGCAGCTGGATCAGGGATTCGGTCAGCGCGTGCACGCGTCTGGAGAATTCGCCCTGCAGTGATCGCAGCGCATTGCGCGCGGCCTGTTCGGAGCTGGCCTCGATCAGGTCGGCAATGGCTTCGGCCTGGGCCAGGTCGAGCTTGTCGTTGAGGAAGGCGCGCTCGCTGAACTCGCCCGGGCGTGCCAGACGCGCCCCCAGCTCCAGGCAGCGGCGCAGCAGCAGGTCGAGCACCACCGGGCCGCCATGGCCCTGCAGCTCGAGCACGTCTTCACCGGTGAAGGAGTTCGGGCCGGGGAAGTAGATGGCCAGGCCTTCGTCCAGGGTCTGCTCTTTCTCACCATAGAACGGTCCGTGATGGGCGAAGCGCGGTTTCAGTTCACGTCGGCAGATGGCCTGAGCCAACTGCCCGGCCAGCGGTCCGGATACACGCACTATACCCACGCCGCCACGACCCTGGGCAGTGGCGACGGCGGCGATGGTGTCTCGGGCGTGGTTCATGGCGACTTACTCGATGCGTACGGGTGGCTGTAGAAACGAGGGTGGATAGCTGTGAATAACAGCGATTCGCGAGCAGAGCTCGCTCCTACGACAAATGCTTGGATAGCAAAACGCCCCAATCATGGGGCGTTTGCGTGTTGCTTGGAAGCTTTGGCGAATCAGGCCTTGGCCGGTTTCGCTGCGGCTTCGATCTTGCGCGTAATGTACCACTGCTGACCGATGGACAGGATGTTGTTGACCACCCAGTACAGCACCAGACCCGCCGGGAACCACAGGAAGAAGAAGGTGAAGATGATCGGCATCAGCTTCAGCACGCGGGCCTGCATGGGGTCCGGCGGCGTCGGGTTGAGCTGCTGCTGGATGAACATGGTGGCGCCCATGATGATCGGCAGGATGAAGAACGGATCCTTGATCGACAGGTCGGTGATCCACAGCAGCCACGGCGCCTGACGCATCTCCACGGATTCCAGGAGTACCCAGTAGAGGGCGAGGAACACCGGCATCTGCACCAGGATCGGCAGGCAGCCGCCCAGCGGGTTGATCTTCTCTTTCTTGTACAGCTCCATCATCGCCTGGGACATCTTCTGGCGATCGTCACCGTACTGCTCCTTCAGCGCCTGCAGTTTCGGCGACACGGCGCGCATGCGCGCCATCGAGCGGTAGCTGGCCGCCGACAGCGGGAAGAAGATCAGCTTGATGATGATGGTCAGGAAGATGATCGACCAGCCCCAGTTGCCGAGCAGGCCATGGATCACTTCCAGCAGCCAGAAGATCGGCTGCGCCAGGAACCACAGGAAACCGTAGTCGACGGTCAGCTCCAGGCCAGGGGACAGGGTGCCCAGGTGTTCCTGCAGCTTGGGACCGGCATAGAGGATCGCGCCGGTTTCGCCCTGCGCGCCGGCAGCGACCTGCACGGACGGGCCGGTGAAGCCGACGATGTAGTTGCCCTGGCTGTCCTTGCGGGTCTGCACCAGGTTGGTGCTGTCCTTGCTCGGCACCCAGGCGGTGACGAAGTAGTGCTGCAGCCAGGCCACCCAGCCACCCTGCACGGTTTCCTTGAAGGACTGCTTGTCGATGTCCTTCATCGACACCTTCTTGTACGGCTCTTCGCTGGTCCACAGCGCGGCGCCCAGGTAGGTGGCGGTGCCGGTCGCGGTGGTGGAGGACGGGTCGCCGCTGTTGTCACGCTTGAGCTGGGCGAACAGGTTGCCGCTCCAGGCCTGATCGCTCTGGTTGTCGATCAGGTAACGCACGTCGACCTGGTAGGCGGACGGATCGATGCAGCCAGGTTTCTTCAGCTGTTGCTCGCGCGCCGAGCACTGCGGGTTGAGGCCGCGCTTGAAGCTGTAGCGCTTGATGTAGTTGACGCCGTTCTCGCTATAGGTGAGATCGACCACCAGGCTGTCCTGGCCTGCGGCCATTTCGTAGCTCTGCTTCTCGCTGGACCACAGGGCCCGGCCGCTGGACTTGTCCGGCGCGTTCTGGCCGATCAGGCCGCTTTGCGCCAGGTAGGTGCGCTCGTTGCCGTTGTCAAACAGCTGGAACGGCACATCCGGGCGGTCCTGACGACGCGGATACTGCGGCAGGCGCAGTTGCACGATATCGCCGCCGCGCGGGTCGATGGCCAGGTCGAGCACATCGGTCTTGACGCGGATCAGCTCATCGCTGGCCGCTGCAGTCGGGGCAACGGCAGCTGCGGTAGGCTCGGCCACGGCAGTGGGGATGTCGTCGCCGCCAGTGCTGGCGGTAGCTGCAGGCGTATCGGGCAAGGCGGGCGTCGCAGCGGTCGAGGTGCTAACCTCGGCTGGCAGGGCAGCCTGGCCGTAGTCCTCGTTCCATTGCAGGACCATGAGGTAGGACACGACTGCCAGGGCGACGATCAGGATCGAACGTTGGATATCCATGATTATTCGGCCATCGAAGGGGAACGGGATGTTTTTACGGGTGGAACCGGATCGAAACCGCCGGGATTCCAGGGATGGCAGCGACCGAGACGGCGGGCTGCCAGCCAGCCACCACGCAGGAAGCCATGTTGCTCGATGGCTTCGTAGGCATAGCAGGAGCAGCTGGGGTAGAAACGGCAGTGGCTGGCCATCAGTGGGCTGATGGCGTAGCGATAAACCTGGATACAGGCAAGAGCCGCTTTACGCATGGGGATTGTCGCTTGTCCCGGGGGAGAAATCTGCGTCGCGACTGGGCCGGCTCCGGGCCAGGCGTTTCCAGAGTTTGCCGAACTGCTGAGAGAGTTCGCCGTTCTCCAGATCGCCTAACCCCTTGCGGGCGACCACCACGATGTCCCAGCCTGTCAGGTTGTCCTGATTGAGGCGAAAGGATTCGCGAATTTGACGCTTGATGCGGTTGCGCTCGACGGCGAGCTTGACGCTCTTCTTGCCGATCACCAGACCTAGGCGGGGATGATCAAGCTGGTTATCGCGCGCCAGCAACAGGACACTTTTGCCCGGAGCCTTGCCGCTTGGGGAGTCGAAGACTGCCTTGAATTGCCGGGGAGTCAGCAGTCGCTTTTCCCGGCCGAAGCCTCGACTCACCACCTGTCCGGATGAATTAGACAGTCAGACGCTTGCGGCCCTTGGCGCGACGACGCGACAGGACGGCACGGCCGTTCTTGGTGGCCATGCGGGCACGGAAACCGTGGGTACGAGCGCGCTTGATGGTGCTGGGTTGGAAAGTGCGTTTCATGGTGCGTTACCTGGGTGATCGACTAGGGTCGGAATGACCCTGGTTTAAAGAGACCGGCAATTCTAGAGAAAGCCGCGCGGTAGGTCAATTTCCAACCAACCTTATTCGCCAGATAGAAATAGAAAGAAGGAAAAGGGTTTAAAGCTCTTTTTTCATGTTTGTGTAGATTGGTCCCGCCCTGTGCTGTGGACAACCTGCTGCCCGCCCCGTGAGCTGGGCGCTGGCCAGAATGACAAGCCTGTCCAGAAGCCGTGCTCTGGTTGTGAGCGGGCTGTCTGCAAGCTGAGGATGAATCGCCGGTTTACCCACAGCCGGGTTTTGCGTGTGTCCGTCCACAGGCTTTTGCAGAAGCTTGCCGGGCGCTTATCCACAAGGTTGCCGGGATCGCTGATAAGTCTGATGAATGGAACTAAGGCTTTGATTTTACTTGGCCATCTACCATCGGTTGTGTGGATAACTCGGTCGCAGGCCGCTACAATGGCAGCTGTTTTTTGCATCGTCGCCTGATAGGGGATAGTCAGTGTCAGTGGAACTATGGCAGCAATGCGTCGAGCTTCTGCGCGATGAGTTGCCGGCCCAGCAATTCAACACCTGGATCCGTCCTCTGCAGGTCGAAGCCGAAGGCGACGAGCTGCGCGTGTATGCACCCAATCGTTTCGTGCTCGACTGGGTCAACGAGAAGTACCTGAGCCGTCTGCTCGAACTACTCGGTGAGCGTGCTGGCGGCCTGGTCCCTGCGCTTTCCTTATTAATAGGCAGCAAGCGTGCGGCCACTGCTCGTGTAGCGCCTACTGCGCCGCTGCCGGCTGCTGCGCGAGCCGCTCAGGTTCAGGCGGCTGCCGCGGTGAACAAGCCGGCTCCGCCGCCTGTGCAAGAAGAGCCCTCGCGGGCCAGCTTCGACTCCATGGCCGGATCGGCACCGCAACCGCCGACACCTGCCGTAGCGCCGCGTACCGAACGCACGGTGCAGGTCGAAGGCGGCCTCAAGCACACCAGCTACCTCAATCGCACCTTCACCTTCGACAACTTCGTCGAGGGCAAGTCGAACCAGTTGGCGCGTGCAGCGGCCTGGCAGGTGGCTGACAACCCCAAGCATGGGTACAACCCGCTGTTCCTCTATGGCGGTGTGGGCCTGGGCAAGACTCACCTGATGCATGCCGTTGGCAACCATCTGCTGGCGAAGAATCCCAACGCCAAGGTGGTGTACCTGCACTCCGAGCGCTTCGTCGCCGACATGGTCAAGGCGCTGCAGCTCAATGCCATCAACGAATTCAAGCGCTTCTATCGTTCGGTGGATGCGCTGCTGATCGACGACATCCAGTTCTTCGCCAAGAAGGAGCGCTCCCAGGAGGAGTTCTTCCATACCTTCAACGCGTTGCTCGAAGGTGGTCAGCAGGTGATTCTCACCAGCGACCGCTACCCGAAGGAAATCGAAGGTCTGGAAGAGCGCCTGAAATCGCGCTTCGGCTGGGGCCTGACCGTGGCGGTGGAACCGCCGGAGCTGGAAACGCGCGTGGCGATCCTGATGAAGAAGGCCGACCAAGCCAAGGTCGATCTACCGCACGATGCGGCCTTCTTCATCGCCCAGCGTATTCGTTCCAACGTACGTGAGCTGGAAGGTGCGCTGAAGCGGGTCATCGCCCACTCGCATTTCATGGGCCGCGATATCACCATCGAGCTGATCCGCGAGTCGCTCAAGGATCTGCTGGCCCTGCAGGACAAGCTGGTCAGCATCGACAACATTCAGCGCACCACGGCCGAGTACTACAAGATCAAGATCACCGATCTGCTTTCCAAGCGGCGGTCGCGCTCGATTGCCCGGCCGCGCCAGGTGGCCATGGCGTTGTCCAAGGAATTGACCAATCACAGCCTGCCGGAAATCGGTGTGGCCTTCGGCGGTCGTGATCACACCACTGTGTTGCACGCTTGCCGTAAGATTGCTGAACTTAGGGGATCCGACGCGGACATCCGCGAGGACTACAAGAACCTGCTGCGTACGCTTACAACCTGATCGCAGCTCCACGAGGCAAGGGACTAGACCATGCATTTCACCATTCAACGCGAAGCCCTGTTGAAACCTCTGCAACTGGTCGCCGGTGTCGTGGAACGACGCCAGACGCTGCCGGTATTGTCCAATGTGCTGCTGGTGGTCGAAGGCCAGCAGCTGTCGCTGACCGGCACTGACCTCGAGGTCGAGCTGGTTGGTCGTGTCGCACTGGAAGATGCTGCCGAACCGGGCGAGATCACCGTGCCGGCGCGCAAGCTGATGGATATCTGCAAGAGCCTGCCGTCCGATGCGCTGATCGACATCCGCGTCGATGATCAGAAGCTGCTGGTCAAGGCTGGTCGCAGTCGCTTCACCCTCTCCACTTTGCCTGCCAACGACTTCCCCACCGTGGAAGAAGGCCCGGGTTCGCTGACCTTCAACCTGCCGCAAGCCAAGCTGCGTCGCCTGATCGAGCGCACCAGCTTCGCCATGGCTCAGCAGGACGTGCGCTACTACCTCAACGGCATGCTGCTGGAAGTGCAGAGCGGCATGCTGCGCGCTGTCGCTACCGACGGTCATCGCCTGGCGATGTGTTCCATGGAAGCGGCCATCCAGCAGGACGGCAAGCATCAGGTGATCGTGCCGCGCAAGGGTATTCTCGAGCTGGCTCGCCTGCTTACCGAGCAGGATGCTGAAGTCGCCATCGTGCTGGGCCAACACCACATTCGCGCCAACACCGGCGAGTTCACCTTCACCTCCAAGCTGGTGGATGGCAAATTCCCGGATTACGAGCGCGTGCTGCCGCGCGGCGGCGACAAGCTGGTGCTGGCCGATCGTCAGGGCCTGCGCGAGGCCTTCAGCCGTACTGCGATTCTATCCAACGAGAAATATCGCGGTATTCGCCTGACCCTGGCTGCCGGTCTGCTGAAGATCCAGGCCAACAACCCGGAGCAGGAAGAGGCCGAGGAAGAGATCGTGGTCGACTATAACGGCGGCGGTCTGGAGATCGGCTTCAACGTCAGCTACCTGCTGGATGTGCTGGGCGTGATGGGCACCGAACAGGTTCGCCTGATCCTCTCCGATTCCAACAGCAGTGCTCTGTTGCAGGAAGCCGATAACGACGATTCGGCCTACGTCGTCATGCCGATGAGGCTATAAGCCTTTAATGTCCCTCAGCCGTATCACAGTCACCGCGGTGCGCAACCTGCACCCGGTGACCCTCTCTCCCTCCCCCCGCATCAACATCCTCCACGGCGCCAACGGCAGCGGCAAGACCAGCGTGCTCGAGGCAATTCATCTACTCGGCCTCGCCCGCTCCTTCCGCAGCACCCGCCTGCAACCCGTCATCCATTACGAGCAGCCGGCCTGTACCGTTTTCGGCCAGGTACAGCTTGCCGAGGGCGGTTCCAGCAATCTCGGTATTTCGCGTGATCGTCAGGGCGAACTGCAGATTCGTATCGACGGACAGAACGCGCGCAGTGCTGCTCAGTTGGCCGATCTGCTGCCGTTGCAGCTGATCAACCCGGACAGCTTTCGCTTGCTGGAAGGTGCGCCGAAGATTCGCAGGCAGTTCCTCGACTGGGGTGTGTTCCACGTGGAACATCGCTTTCTCGGTGCATGGCAGCGTCTGCAGAAAGCCCTGCGGCAGCGGAACTCGTGGCTGCGCCATGGTACACTTGACGGTGCTTCGCAGGCCGCATGGGACCGCGAGTTGTGCAGCGCAAGTGACGAAATCGATACCTATCGACGAGCCTACATCCAGGCGCTGAAGCCGGTGTTCGAACGTACCCTTGCAGAGTTGCTGCAGTTGGAAGGCCTGACCCTGAGTTATTACCGCGGGTGGGACAAGGATCGTGAGCTGAGCGAAGTACTCGCCTCATCCCTGTTTCGCGATCAACAACTCGGGCATACCCAGGCTGGCCCGCAACGCGCCGATTTGCGTCTGCGGCTTGCGGGGCATAACGCGGCGGAAATCCTGTCGCGCGGACAGCAAAAACTGGTGGTGTGCGCATTGCGCATCGCCCAGGGTCACCTGGTCAACGAAGCCAAGCGTGGCCAATGTATCTATCTGGTGGACGACCTACCGTCGGAACTGGATGAACAGCATCGTCAGGCACTGTGCCGGTTGCTGGAAGATTTGCACTGCCAGGTGTTCATCACCTGTGTGGATAATGAATTGTTGAGGGAAGGCTGGCAGATGGATACGCCGGTATCCATGTTCCACGTGGAACATGGTCGTATCACCCAGACCCAAGACCATCGGGAGTGAAGGCATGAGCGAGAACCAAACGTACGACTCCTCCAGCATCAAGGTGCTGAAAGGACTGGACGCCGTACGCAAACGTCCCGGGATGTACATCGGTGACACGGACGATGGCAGTGGTCTGCACCACATGGTGTTCGAGGTGGTCGATAACTCGATCGACGAAGCGCTGGCAGGCTATTGCAGCGAGATCGTCATCACTATCCACCCTGACGAATCGATCAGCGTACGCGACAACGGTCGCGGCATTCCGGTGGACATCCACAAGGAAGAAGGCGTTTCCGCGGCCGAGGTCATCATGACCGTGCTGCATGCCGGCGGTAAGTTCGACGACAACACCTACAAGGTTTCCGGCGGCCTGCACGGTGTGGGTGTATCGGTGGTTAACGCGCTGTCCGAAGAGCTGCGCCTGACCATTCGCCGCGCTGGCAAGGTGTGGGAGCAGGTCTATCACCACGGCGTGCCGCAAGCGCCGCTGGCTGCTGTCGGTGATACCGAAGGCACCGGCACCGAGATTCACTTCAAGGCATCCGCCGAGACCTTCAGCAACATCCATTTCAGCTGGGACATTCTGGCCAAGCGCCTGCGCGAGCTGTCGTTCCTCAACTCCGGCGTGGGCATCCTGCTGCGTGATGAGCGTTCCGGCAAGGAAGAGCTGTTCAAGTACGAGGGTGGTCTGAAGGCCTTCGTCGAGTACCTCAACACCAACAAGAACGTGGTGAACCAGGTATTCCACTTCAACATCCAGCGCGAGGAAGATGGCGTTGGTGTCGAAGTGGCCCTGCAGTGGAACGACAGCTTCAACGAGAACATTCTCTGCTTCACCAACAACATCCCGCAGCGTGACGGCGGTACCCACCTGGCAGGCTTCCGCTCTGCCCTCACCCGTCACCTGAACAACTACATCGAGCAGGAAGGCCTGGCGAAGAAGTTCAAGGTCGCCACCACCGGCGATGACGCCCGCGAAGGCCTGACCGCGATCATCTCGGTCAAGGTGCCGGACCCGAAATTCAGCTCGCAGACCAAGGACAAGCTGGTTTCCAGCGAAGTGAAAACCGCCGTCGAGCAGGAGATGGGCAAATACTTCGCGGACTTCCTGCTGGAGAACCCCAACGAAGCCAAGGCTGTGGTCGGCAAGATGATCGATGCCGCCCGCGCCCGTGAAGCAGCGCGCAAGGCGCGTGAGATGACCCGCCGCAAGGGCGCTCTGGACATTGCCGGCCTGCCCGGCAAACTGGCCGACTGCCAGGAAAAAGACCCGGCGCTGTCCGAACTCTACATAGTGGAGGGTGACTCCGCGGGCGGTTCTGCCAAGCAGGGCCGTAACCGCAAGACCCAGGCGATCCTGCCGCTCAAGGGCAAGATCCTCAACGTCGAGAAGGCACGCTTCGACAAGATGCTCTCCTCTGCCGAAGTCGGCACCCTGATCACCGCACTGGGCTGCGGTATCGGTCGCGAGGAGTACAACATCGACAAGCTGCGCTACCACAACATCATCATCATGACCGATGCTGACGTTGACGGTTCGCACATCCGTACCCTGCTGCTGACCTTCTTCTTCCGTCAGCTGCCGGAGCTGATCGAGCGTGGCTACGTCTACATCGCCCAGCCGCCCCTGTACAAGGTCAAGAAGGGCAAGCAGGAGCAGTACATCAAGGACGACGAGGCCATGGACGAATACATGACCCAGTCGGCTCTGGAAGACGCCAGCCTGCACGTCAACGAGAACGCTCCTGGTCTGTCCGGTGGCGCACTGGAGAAGCTGGTCGGCGAATACCGTGGTGTGATGAAGACCCTGGACCGCCTGTCGCGCGTCTACCCCAAGGGCATCACCGAGCATTTCGTCTACCTGCCGCGTATCGGCCTCGAGCAACTGGCTGACCATGCCGGCATGCAGGCCTGGCTGGAGCGCTTCAGCGCACGTCTGAAGGTGATGGAGAAGTCCGGCCAGACCTACACCGCCAGCTTGCGCGAGGACCGTGAGCGTCACATCTGGCTGCCTGAGGTGGAGGTCAAGGCGCATGGTCTGTCCAGCTACACCACCTTCAACCGCGACTTCTTCGCCAGCAATGACTACAAGACCGTCACTGCCCTTGGCGACCAGCTGAACAACCTGCTGGAAGAAGGGGCCTACGTGCAGCGTGGCGAGCGCAAAAAGCCGGTCAGCAGCTTCAAGGAAGCGCTGGAGTGGCTGATGAACGAAAGCACCAAGCGCCACAGCATCCAGCGATACAAGGGGCTTGGCGAGATGAACCCGGATCAGCTGTGGGAAACCACCATGGACCCGGAAGTGCGCCGCATGCTGAAGGTGACCATCGAAGACGCCATCGCGGCGGACCAGATCTTCAACACCCTGATGGGCGACGCCGTGGAGCCGCGCCGCGACTTCATCGAGTCCAACGCCCTGGCGGTGTCGAACCTGGACTTCTGATTCACTGGCGGTACAAAAGCGAACCCCGGCCTGTGCCGGGGTTCTGTTTTTCTGCCCTATGGCAAAAGGCTTACAAGACGAGGCGCAAAGGGCTTCTGCCCTCTTCTTCGAAGCTTGGTTACTCTGAGCACACCTACCGGGAGATGGATATCCCGAGTCAAGGAAGACGGACCGCGCCAGGAAGGCAAACGACAGGATGTCGGAAGGTCATTAAAAAACCCGCCTCGGCGGGTTTTTTGTTGGCTCAGAAAAAGCGGGCCGTCGGGCTATTGCCGATCAGATAAGGCTGCCAAAGCGGCCTTTCGCAGGAGCCCCGCCCCGGGGCGAAGCTGTTCAATTGCGTATCGCCCTTGTTCGCGGCGGGGCGCCGCTCCTACGAATTCTCCGCCTGACGTCAGGCCCACCAGTAGCGCACCATATGGAAGAACACCGGTGCGGCGAAACACACGGAGTCCAGGCGGTCGAGCATACCGCCGTGGCCTTCGATCATGTGGCCCCAGTCCTTCACCCCGCGGTCGCGTTTGATCGCCGACATCACCAGACCACCGGCAAAGCCAAGCAGGCATACCAGCAGGGCGAACAGCGCCGCCTGCCAGAAGGCGAACGGCGTGATCCAGCACAGCAGGGCGCCGATCAGCGTGGCCAGGGCGACGCCGCCGACGAAGCCTTCCACCGTCTTCGACGGCGACAGCCTGGGTGCGATCTTGTGCTTGCCGAACAGCTTGCCGCATACGTACTGCAGCACGTCGGAGAGCTGTACGACGATGATCAGCCAGGCGATCAGCAGCAGGTTGCGACCTTCGTAGCCGGGAATATCCAGGGTCAGCAGCGCCGGTACCGAGGAGATGCAATACACGGCGATCATCAGCCCCCACTGTACCTTGGCCGCACGCTCCAGATAACGCGTGGTATCGCCGCCCAGCGAAGCGAGAATCGGCAGCAACAGGAACAGGTAGACCGGGATGAAGATGGCGAACAGGCCGTACCAGTCCAGGGCGATCAGCAGGTACTGCATCGGCAGGGCGAAATAGAAGGCCGCCACCAGCGCCGGATAGTCGCTGCGGCGTGTCGGTGCCAGGGTCATGAACTCGCGCAGGGCATAGAAGGAAACGAAGTAGAACAGCAGGATCACGCCGTTGTTGCCGAACAGGAAGGCGATGCCGATCACCAGCACCATCACCCACCAGGCGTTGATCCGCGCGTTGAGGTTGTCGATCACCGGATTGGGCTGATCGCCGCTGCGTCGCTTGAGCACGAAGCCGACCAGGCTGGCCAGCAGAAGCAGGGCACCGATACCGGCGAACAGCAGCAGAGTATTGCGATCCATCTCAGGCCTCCTCGGGTGCCAGTGCCAGCAGGGCGTTACGTGCACGTTCCAGGAAGGCTTCCTTGCCCTCCCCTTCGATGCGCTCCAGCGCCGTGCCGAAGCTCAGGGTGCACAGCAGGGGCAGCGGCAGCGCCCTGCCCTTGGGCATCACGCGGTTGAGGTTGGCGATCCACACCGGCACCAGCTCGACTTCCGGTCGCGCGTGGGCCAGGTGATAGAGGCCGCTCTTGAATGGCAGCAGTGGCTCGTCGCTCAGGTTGCGTGTGCCCTCGGGGAAGATGATCAGCGAATCGCCGCCATCCAGCGCATCGAGCATCGCCTGCAGTGGATTGATGCCTGCCTCCTTGCGTTCACGGTCGACCAGCACACCGTTGAACACCCTGTTGATCAGGAAGCTGCGCACCCCGGGCTTCTGCCAGTAGTCGGCACCGGCCACGGGCCGGGTGCGCTTGCGCAGCTGTGGCGGCAGCGACGCCCAGAGCAGGACGAAGTCGCCATGGCTGCTGTGGTTGGCGTAGTACAGACGTTGCGTCGCCTGCGCGGTACTGCCGAGCCAAAGGGCTCGGGCACCGGTCAGCAGACGAGCCGCCGAGGTGATGGCGAAAGCGGTCAATGCGGCGAGCATGGCGACTCCTTGAGCGAGGACGATGAGGATTCCGAGCACAACGATGGTGATTTACAGCAGGAACAGCGCACGTCGGCGCCGCACGGCAGCTTCGCCCGGGACGTGCCAGCCGTTGCCGTTGGATGTTGCCACGCCTGGCTGTCGAGCCAGTCGCCAGCCTCGCTCAGACGGGCGTCCGTTACCGCGCGCCGCGCAGCGAATCTGCCCGCCGGATCGGCGGCCCTACCCAGCCATCGCGCAAGGCCGTGAAGCACGGGGGGCGGGCTCGGCTCGAGGCTGTCCTGGCTGCCAAAGGCGTGAAACCGTACGAGGCGCATGGAATCTCCCTATTCCGTTGCAGAGCTCAGGCTGTTTCGGCCAGCCCCTGGCGAACGCGGTTGTAGAGGGTATAGAGCAGCAGGGCGAGGACCAGGCCGAGCAGGAGGTTGATCCACAAGCCAGGCAGCAGGCCCGTGGCGACACCGGCGCCCAGCACGCCGAAGCAGAAGGCACGGTCGCTCTTGCCCATGGGCCCGTCATAACGCCGCGAGGCGCCGACCATGGGGCCGAGCACTCCGGCGTATTCGCTGATCACCGCCAGCAGCACCAGGGTCACCACCAGCAGCGGCGAGACGCCGGGCAGCAGGGCGAAGGGCAGATACAGGGCGCTGTCGGCGATCACGTCGCACAGCTCGTTGAGGTAGGCGCCGAGCTTCGACTGCTGGCCGAACTCGCGCGCGAGCATGCCATCGACGGCGTTGAGCGCCATGCGCAACAGCATCCATAGGGGTATCAGGGCAAACAGCCAGGTAATGTGGCTGAAGACTGCGAGCAGAACGCCGAGCAGAACGGAGATGGCTGCGGCGGCCAGGGTCACCTGGTTGGCAGTGACGCCGCGCGCGTAAAGACGTTCGACGCCGGGGCGCAGCAGGTTCTGGAAGGCCGGTTTGAGCTGGTAGATCGAAGGCATGGCAGCGAAATCCCTTTCTTGATCGAATCTTCAGCCATTGCGGCGCACGCGGTTGTGCGCCTTTCGAGGCTAGTGCGATACCACCTGCGTCCGTGCAACTTATACCCAGTCGGGCGATTTTCCTAGTGTCGTCGATTACCCAGAGAAATCAGACGTCTAGGATGAATAATGGCATATTGACGGTATTTCCTGCACAGCTTATCCACAGATCAGGCTGGCTCACCCAGGCGGCTCAGCTGCGGCTCTTCACCGCGCAGTTCGGTCTGCTGCTGGCAGACCCACTGGAAGGCGCGCTCGTTGAGTTCGGCGATGGCGCGTGGGCCCTCGCCTTCGGCATACATCGGCGCGCCGATGATTACCTGAATGGTGCCCGAGCGCTTGCCCCAGCCCGCCTTCGGCCAGAACTCGCCGGCATTGTGCGCAATGGGCAGCACCGGCAGGCCGGCATTCACTGCCAGGGACGTACCGCCGCGGGAGAACTTGCCGATCTGCCCCGGCGGAATGCGCGTGCCTTCGGGGAATACCAGCACCCAGGCGCCCTGCTTGAGGCGTTCGTCGCCCTGCTTGGCCAGTTGCTTGAGCGCCGCCTTGGGATTACTGCGGTCGATGGCGATGGGCTTGAGCAACGCCATGCCCCAGCCGAAGAACGGCACGCGCAGCAGCTCGCGCTTGACCACCTGGCTGAGCGGCTCGAAGTAGGAGGAAAGGAAGAAGGTTTCCCAGGTGCTCTGATGGTTGGCGAGAATCACGCAGGGGCGCTCGGGGATGTTCTCCACGCCGCGCACCTCATAGCGGATGCCGACGATAACCCGGGCCAGCCACACGGCGCAGCTGCACCAGGCCTGAACGACGAAGCGGTAGCGTTGGCGAAACGGCAGAAAAGGCGCGACCACCAGGCTGATCAGGCACCAGAAGAACGAGCTGGACGACAACAGCAGGTAGAAAAGCGTGACTCTGAAAGCCTGCAGGATCGCCATGAAGCTTCGCACCTTATGAGAGCAGTCGATCGGCGACGGCCGCCAGATCGTCGAATACCAGGGTTCCTGGCGGCAATGGCTTGGCCAGGGTACGTTCGCCCTTGCCGGTTTTCACCAGCACAGGCTGACAATCGACGGCCAGCGCGGCCTGCAGGTCACCGCTGGTATCGCCGACGAACCAGATTCCTGTCAGATCCGTGGCGTAATGCGCGGCGATCTGTTTGAGCATGCCCGGTTTCGGCTTGCGGCAGTCACAGCCGTCGTCCGGCCCGTGCGGGCAGTGAACGATCAGCCCGACTTCGCCGCCCTGCTCGGCCACCAGCTCGCGCAGACGCGCGTGCATCGACTCCAGGGTCGCCAGGTCGTAATAGCCACGGGCGATGCCGGACTGGTTGGTGGCCACGGCCACTGTCCAGCCGGCCTTGGACAGGCGTGCGATGGCGGCGATCGACGACGGGATCGGAATCCACTCGTCGAGCGTCTTGATATAGGCGTCGGAGTCTTGGTTGATGACACCGTCGCGGTCGAGAATGATCAGATTCATGGGAGCCGTTTCAGATACTGGGGGTAGGAGCGAGCTCTGCTCGCGAAGCTTTTATGTGCTTGGTTCGCGAGCAGAGCTCGCTCCTACCTATTTTCCATCAGCCCAGCACCGAGATATCCGCCACGCCGAGGAACAGCCCGCGCAGACGGGCCAGCAGGGCGTAACGGTTGGCGCGCACGCGCGCGTCCTCGGCGTTGACCAGCACCGCCTCGAAGAAGGCGTCCACCGGCTCGCGCAGGCTGGCCAGCTTGGCCAGGGCCTCGCTGTACTGACGCGCAGCGGCTAGCGGCTGCACCGCGTGGTCGGCCTGCTGGATGGCAGCGTGCAGGGCGAACTCGCTGGGGTTGTCGAAGTAGTGCGCTTCGACCTGGGCGGCGACACCGCCTTCGGCCTTGCTCAGCAGGTTCGACACGCGCTTGTTGGCGGCGGCCAGGGCTTCGGCCTGCGGCAGCTTGCGGAAGGTCTGCACGGCCTGAACGCGCTGGTCGAAGTCCAGTGGCGAGGTCGGATTGACCGCGCGCACGGCCTGGTACACGGCCACTTCGATGCCTTCGTCCTCGTAGCGTGCGCGCAGGCGGTCGAAGATGAACTCCAGCACCTGGGCGGACAGACCTGCGGCCTTGATCTTGCCAGCGTACTGGGCGACGGCGAAGTCGACCGCGGCGGCCAGGTCCAGATCCAGGCCCTTCTCGATCAGGATGCGCAGCACGCCGAGGGCGGCGCGGCGCAGGGCGTAGGGGTCCTTCGAGCCGGTCGGCAGCATGCCGATGCCGAAGATGCCGACCAGGGTGTCGAGCTTGTCGGCCACGGCCACGGCGGCACCGGTCAGGGTGCTTGGCAGTTCGGCGCCGGCACCGCGCGGCATGTACTGCTCGTTCAGGGCCAGGGCGACATCTTCCGGCTCACCATCGTTGAGCGCGTAGTAGTAACCGGCGATGCCCTGCATCTCGGGGAATTCGCCGACCATCTCGGTGGCCAGGTCGCACTTGGACAGCAGACCGGCGCGGGCCGCGCGCTGGGCGTCGCCACCGACTTCGCGGGCGATGAAGCCGGCGAGCGCCGACACCCGTTGGGCCTTGTCGAATACCGAACCGAGCTGGGCCTGGAACACCACGTTGGCCAGGCGCTGGTTGAAGCCTTCAAGCTTCTGCTTCTTGTCCTGCTTGAAGAAGAACTCGGCATCGGTCAGGCGCGGGCGCACCACTTTCTCGTTACCCGAGACGATCTGCGCCGGGTCCTTGCTTTCGATGTTCGCCACGGTGATGAAGCGCGGCAGCAGCTTGCCGTTGGCATCGAGCAGGCAGAAGTACTTCTGGTTGTCCTGCATGGTGCTGATCAGCGCCTCCTGCGGCACCTCGAGGAAGCGCTCCTCGAACGAGCAGACCAGCGGCACCGGCCATTCGACCAGGGCGGTAACTTCATCCAGCAGCGCCGGCGGCACGATGGCCGAGCCCTGCTCGGCGGCAGCCAGCTCGTCGACGCGGCGGCTGATGATCGCGCGACGTTCGGCGAAGTCGGCCAGCACATAGGCGCTGCGCAGATCCTCGGCATAGCTGGCCGGGCTGCTGATGCGCACGTCGCGGTTGGCGTGGAAGCGGTGACCACGGGACACGCGGCCGGCCTTCTGGGTGAGGATTTCGCAGTCGACGACGGCGTCGCCGAACAGCATCACCAGCCACTGGGTCGGACGCACGAACTCGTCGCGACGGGCGGCCCAGCGCATGCGCTTGGGAATCGGCAGGTCGTTCAGCGAGTCCTGCACGATGGTCGGCAGCAGGTTCACCGCCGGCTGGCCGGGGATGTGCTGGGCGAAGCGCAGTTTCGCGCCGCTGCGGTCGATCTCGGCGATGTCCACACCGCACTTGCGGGCGAAGCCGAGGGCGGCCTGAGTCGGATTGCCGTCGGCGTCGAAGGCGGCCTGGATGGGCGGGCCGTCGAGGTTCATGCTGCGGTCGGCCTGCTGCTCCTCGAGCTGCTCGACCAGCACGGCCAGGCGCCGGGGCGCGGCATAGGCGCGGGCGCTGGCGTAGTTCAGACCGGCGGCCTTGAGGCCTTTCTCGATACCGGCGAGGAAGGCGTCACCGAGGCTCTTCAGGGCTTTGGGTGGCAGCTCTTCTGTGCCCAGTTCGACCAGGAAATCTTTCGCACTCATGCTTGTGCCTCCAGGGTGTTGCCCAGTACTTCGTCTTTCAGGAGGCCTGCATCCTTGAGCTTGGCCAGTACTTCGTCACGCAGTTCGGGGGTGGCCATGGGGAAGCCGAGCTTGGCGCGCGCCTGCAGGTAGCTCTGCGCCACCGCGCGGGCCAGGGTACGCACGCGCAGGATGTACTGCTGGCGCGCGGTCACCGAGATGGCGCGGCGGGCGTCGAGCAGGTTGAAGGTGTGCGAGGCCTTGAGCACCATCTCATAGGTCGGCAGCGGCAGCTCCAGTTCGATCAGGCGGTTGGCTTCGCTCTCGTAGAAATCGAACAGCTCGAACAGCTTCTCGACGTTGGCGTGCTCGAAGTTGTAGGTGGACTGCTCCACCTCGTTCTGGTGGAACACGTCGCCGTAGGTCACGGTGCCGAACGGGCCGTCGGTCCAGATCAGGTCGTAGACCGAGTCGACGCCCTGCAGGTACATGGCCAGGCGCTCCAGGCCGTAGGTGATTTCGCCGGTCACCGGGTAACACTCGATGCCGCCGACCTGCTGGAAGTAGGTGAACTGGGTGACTTCCATGCCGTTGAGCCAGATTTCCCAGCCCAGGCCCCAGGCGCCGAGGGTCGGCGATTCCCAGTTGTCCTCGACGAAGCGAATGTCGTGCACTTCCGGATCGAGGCCGATGGCCTTCAGCGAACCCAGGTACAGCTCCTGGAAGTTCTCCGGGTTGGGCTTCAGGACAACCTGAAACTGGTAATAGTGCTGCAGGCGGTTGGGGTTTTCGCCGTAGCGTCCGTCGGTCGGGCGGCGCGAAGGCTGCACGTAGGCGGCGTTCCAGGTCTCGGGGCCGACGGCGCGCAGGAAGGTCGCGGTGTGGAAGGTACCGGCGCCCACTTCCATGTCGTAGGGTTGCAGCACCACGCAGCCCTGCTCGGCCCAGTAGTTCTGCAGGGCCAGGATCAGGTCCTGGAAGGTGCGCACGGCAGGCTTGTTCTGGCTCACGAAAAAATCACCTGTGGAGGCTTGCGAGGGAAAGCCGGGGAGTATATCGAAACTCGGCGCAGGCCGCAGGGTACGGCGCATAGGCATCGTCCATCGCCGATAATAACTGTGTTTATATACAGTTACTTTGCCGCTATAGTCAGCGCTTCGCCCCCTGACCGAGGCTTTCCAACATGCCCCGTTGCTTCTGGTGTACCGACGATCCGCTGTATCAGGCCTACCACGACGAAGAATGGGGCGTGCCGCAGCGCGATGCCCGGCAACTATTCGAGATGCTGCTGCTCGAAGGCGCACAGGCCGGCCTGTCGTGGATTACCGTGCTGAAAAAGCGCGAGCGTTATCGGCAGGTGTTGCACGGCTTCGATCCGCAGCGACTGGCCCGCCTCACTGACGAAGAAATCGAATTGCTGATGCAGGACCCCGGCATCATCCGCAACCGCCTCAAGCTCAAGGCCGTGCGCCAGAACGCCCAGGCCTGGCTGAAGCTGGAAGACCCGGTAGCCTGGCTCTGGTCGTTTGTGGGTGGCGCGCCGAAGATCAACCATTTCAGCGACCGCAGCCAGATGCTGGCGGTGACGCCCGAGGCCGAGGCGATGAGCAAGGCGTTGCGCAAGGCCGGCTTCAACTTCGTCGGGCCGACCATCTGCTATGCCTTCATGCAGGCCACGGGTATGGTGATGGACCACACCACCGACTGCGACCGCTACGCGCAACTGAAGGGCTCATGACTGCCATCACCACCCTGGAGGAACTGCAGGCCGTTTACGGCGACAGCCACGAGCGCTCGCGGCGCAAGGAACTGCCGCGGCTGATCGAACCCTACCGCGCGCTGATCCAGGCTTCGCCCTTCGTGGTGCTGGCCAGCGCCGGCCCGGATGGCCTGGACTGCTCGCCGCGGGGTGATGCGCCGGGCTTCGTGCACATCCTCGACGACCAGACCCTGTTGTTGCCGGATCGCCCCGGCAACAACCGCATCGACAGCCTGCGCAACATCGTGCTGAACCCGCAGGTGGCATTGTTGTTTCTGATTCCGGGCGTCGGCGAAAGCCTGCGAGTCAATGGCCGGGCGGAAATCACCCTCGATCCCGAGTGGCTGGAGCTGGGTCGTGCCCAGGGCAAGCTGCCGCGCAGCGCGCTGCGCATCCATATAGAGACCTGCTACTTCCAGTGCTCCAAGGCGGCGCTGCGCGCAGAGCTGTGGGATGTCTCGCGTCAGGTCGAACGCGCCAGCCTGCCGAGTGCCGGCGATATTTTTCGCCACATCTACGACGAGTTCGATGTCGAAGCCTACGAGCATGACCTGCAACAGCGGCTTCGGACGAGCCTTTACTGACTGCGCGGTCGCCCAACGGTACAATTGGCGCTTTTGTGAGCGGTTGGAGTCTGTCGTGGAAAAACTCAAGGGCGCCCTGGTGGTGGGTTTCCTGCGCCTGTTCGCACTGCTGCCCTGGCGCGCCGTGCAGGCCGTGGGCAATGCCATCGGCTGGCTGATGTGGAAGCTGCCGAATGGCTCGCGCGACGTGGTGCGTATCAACCTGAGCAAGTGTTTCCCCGAGCTTAACCAGGCCGAGCTGGACAAACTGGTCGGGCAGAGCCTCAAGGACATCGGCAAGACCCTGACAGAGAGCGCGTGCGCCTGGATCTGGCCGGCGCAGAAATCGCTCAAGCTGATTCGCGAGGTGGAAGGCCTGGAGGTGCTGCAGCAGGCCCTGGCCTCGGGCAAGGGCGTGGTCGGCATCACCAGCCACCTGGGCAACTGGGAAGTGCTCAACCACTTCTACTGCAACCAGTGCAAACCGATCATTTTCTATCGCCCGCCCAAGCTCAAGGCGGTCGACGAGCTGCTGCAGCAACAGCGCGTGCAGATGGGCAATCGCGTCGCGCCGTCGACCAAGGAAGGCATCCTCAGCGTCATCAAGGAAGTGCGCAAGGGCGGCGCCGTGGGTATTCCGGCTGACCCGGAACCGAGCCGTTCGTCCGGCGTATTCGTACCCTTCCTCGGCACCACCGCGCTGACCAGCAAGTTCGTCCCCGGCATGCTTACCGGTGGCAAGGCGATCGGCGTGTTCCTGCATGCGCTGCGTCTGCCGGATGGCAGCGGCTACAAGGTGATCCTCGAAGCGGCGCCCGAAGGCATGTACAGCGAGAACGTCGAAGAAGGCGTGGCGGCGATGAGCGAGGTGGTGTCGCGCTACGTGCGTAACTACCCGAGCCAGTACATGTGGAGCATGAAGCGCTTCAAGAAGCGCCCGGACGGCGAGGCCAAGTGGTACTGACCTACCGTCACTGAGCAAGATGTAAGTAAGGCGCCGCGATGGCGCCTTTTTTCTGCCACCTGCTGGGCGCCAACGCGCGAATAGGCTATTAAAGGCGACATTGCTCGCCCAATCATGGAGCCGTCATGTCCAACCAGCGTCAGCAGGTGCGTACCCCGATGAAGTGTCGGATCAAGATCAGCCACCCCAGCTTTGGTGAGCTGCTGGCACAGACCCGTGACCTGTCCGATAGCGGTGTCTATGTGAAGCACCCGGACATCACCGCCCTGGCGGTCGGCACCGAGGTCACCGGCCAGGTGCAGGACCTGCCCTTCCCCGCCCCGGTGTTGAAGATGGAAGTGATGCGCGTGGACGCCGAAGGCGCCGGCCTGCGGTTTCTCGGCGAGGCCTGAGCGATTCGCCTCGGTTCAACCTTCGCCAATAAATGTTTCGGATCCATGGAACATTTTGTTACATCTGTGCTCTGATCAAGACCTCACTCCGAGGTGGCGTCCATCAGAGGCGTTTTCGACATGAGTCGAGCGGTACCCGAACTTCCCGCTGAAGGCGCAGACGCGCCAGATCTTCCTTCTTCTCCTCAACCCGGCTGGCTGCAACGCAACCGTCATCTGATCGGCCTTGGCCTCTCGCTGCTGCTGTTCGGTCTGGCCCTGGTGGCCTGCTGGCACCTGGTGCGCGAGATCAACCCGGATCAGGTCCGTGAATCCCTGGCGGCCGTGCCGCCGCAGGCGCTGCTCGGCGCCCTGCTGGCCACCGTGCTGGGCTTCGTGGTGATGCTCGCCTACGAGTGGTCGGCCAGCCGCTACGCCAATGTCCAGCTGCCGCCGCCGACCCTGGCGCTGGGCGGCTTCTGTGCGTTCGCCATCGGCAATGCCGTGGGCCTGTCGGCGCTGTCCGGCGGTTCGGTGCGCTATCGGCTGTATGGGCGCAATGGCCTCGGTGCGGGCGATGTGGCGCGCATGAGCCTGTTCGCCAGCCTGTCGCTGGGCGTCAGCCTGCCGATTCTCGCAGCATTGGCAGCACTGTTCGACCTTGAAGATGCCTCGGCCGCGCTGCGTTTGTCCGAACCCGTGCTGGCAGGGCTGGCCGTTGCCGTGTTGGCCACGGCGCTGAGCGTAGCGCTGCTGGTCAGCCGCAAGCGCCTGGCCGAGCGCCCCGCGCCCGGCTGCTGGCAGGTGGATCTGGGACGTTTCAGCCTGCGTCTGCCGGGCCTGCGCATGAGCCTGACGCAACTGCTGATCAGCAGCCTCGACGTGCTGATCGCCGCCAGCGTGCTCTATCTGCTGCTGCCCGACGCGCCGCCTTTTTCGTCCTTCGTGCTGATCTACATGCTGGCCCTGGCGGCCGGCGTGCTGAGCCATGTACCGGGCGGTGTCGGGGTGTTCGAGGCGGTGTTGCTGGCGGCCTTTTCCTCGCGTATCGACCCGGCCGGGCTGGTCGCCGCCATGCTGCTCTACCGCCTGCTCTATGTGATCCTGCCGCTGGTGGCGGCCGGGCTCCTGCTGCTGGCTGCCGAAGCGCGTCGCCTGTGGTTTCCGCGCCAGGTGGCGCGCATGGCCAGCGGCATGGCGGCGCCGCTGCTGGCGTTGTTGGTGTTCTGCGCCGGCGCGGTGCTGCTGTTCTCCGGGGTGACGCCGACAGTGGACGAGCATCTGCAGGCGCTTGGCTTTCTCATGCCACCGCAACTGATCGCCGCCTCGCACCTGGCGGCCAGCCTGGTGGGCACGCTCTGTCTGCTATTGGCGCAAGGGCTGCGCCGGCGTCTGTCGGCGGCCTGGGCACTGACGCTGGTGCTGCTTTGCCTGGGGGTGGTGCTGTCATTGCTCAAGGGCTTCGACTGGCCGGAGTCGCTGGCACTGGCGATTGTCGCCGGGCTGCTGGCGCTGTTTCGCCGCGAGTTCTATCGGCGCAGCCGGCTGATGGAGGTGCCGGCCTCCGGCCTGGCGCTGGCGGCCACGATCGGGGTGCTCGCGGCTTCGGTGTGGTTGCTGCTGTTCGCCTATCAGGATGTCGCCTACAGCCATCAGCTGTGGTGGCAGTTCGAACTGGATGCTAATGCCCCGCGTGGCCTGCGCGCGGCACTGGGCAGTGCCCTGGTGTTGCTGGCGGTCGGCCTGACCTGGCTGCTGCGCGCCACACCGCCGAGTATCAGCCTGCCGGACCGGGACGCGTTGCTGCGCGCGCGAGCCATCGTCCAGGCCTCGCGTCAGCCTGAGGGCGGCCTGGCACTGAGTGGCGACAAGGCGCTGCTGTTCCACCCTGATGGTGAAGCCTTCCTCATGTACGCCCGTCGCGGGCGCAGCCTGGTGGCGCTGTTCGACCCTATCGGTCCGGCGACTGCTCGTGCCGAGCTGATCTGGCAGTTTCGCGACCTGTGCGACCGCCACCATGCGCGGCCGGTTTTCTATCAGGTGCGCGCGGAGAATCTGCCCGGCTATATCGACATCGGCCTGACCGCGCTGAAGCTCGGCGAAGAGGCGCTGGTGGACCTGAAAACCTTCGACCTGGCCAGCAACGGCAAGGAGATGAAGGCGCTGCGCTACACCTGGAATCGTGGCCAGCGCGACGGCCTGAGCCTGGAATTCCATGCCCCTGGCCAGGTGCCGATGGAAGAGCTGCAGGCGATTTCCGATGCCTGGCTGCAGGGCAAGAACGTACGCGAGAAGGGCTTTTCCCTGGGCCGTTTCAGCCCCGAATACCTGGCGCACTTCCGCGTCGTGGTGGTGCGTTTCGAAGGTCGTGCGGTGGCCTTCGCCAACCTGCTGGAATGCGAGACGCGCGCCGTGGCCAGCCTCGACCTGATGCGCGTGCTGCCGGATGCGCCGAAGTCGACCATGGAGTTCCTCATGCTCGGCCTGATCCAGCAGTTCCAGGGCGAGGGCTACGCGCGCTTCAGCCTCGGCATGGTTCCCCTGGCCGGCCTGCAGACGCGCAAGGGGGCGCCGCTGCCCCTGCGCCTCGGTGCGCTGGTGTTCGACCGCGGCGAGAATTTCTACAACTTCCAGGGCCTGCGCCGCTTCAAGGACAAGTTCCTGCCGCAGTGGGAGCCGCGCTACCTGGCCGTGCCGGCCGGGCTCGATCCCTGGGTGGCATTGGCCGATACCGCCGCGCTGATCGCCGGTGGCCTGGGTGGACTGGTGAGGCGCTGAGATGAGCAGGATGACAAGGAGGCTGGGCGCGCTGTTGCTGGTCGTGGCACTGGCCGCGGGGGCGGCGGGCTGGTGGTGGTCGATGGGCGCGGTCGTGCATTTGCAGAGAGTGCAGATCCAGGGTAAATCGGCGCAGTTGCTCAGCCAGGGCGAGGCGCGTCAGCGTGTGCTGCTGATCGCACCGACCGAGCAGGCGCTGGATGAAGCCACGCTGCACCGTCTCGCCGAAGCTGGCGATCTGCGCCTGTTGCAACTGCCCTTCTCGCCTGGCGACTGCAAGGCGCAGCGGCAACTGATCAGTCAGGCCAGCGAGGCGCTGGGCGGCGCGCCGACCCTGGTCGCCGGCATCGGCCCGGCAGCCACCTCGGCCTGGCGCTGGCTGGCGGCGCAGCAGGATGACCAGGCACAGGCACTTTCGGTCGGCTTCGACCTGGCAACACCGGACTGCGCCGAGCCACTGCCGCAAAAGGCAGAGCACGGTCACTGGATCGCCCTGTGGAACGACAACCCGGGTGATGACAATGCCCGCTTCCTGCGTGAGCAGCAAAACGGCGAGCCGCGCATCGGCGCGTTGGGCACGCCGCTGCCAACGCTGCTGGCCGATCAGCTGCAGCACCTGCTTGCCGGCCAGGGCGCGGCGATGCCGGTGATCGAACACCCCTCGGCGCAACCGGCCGAAACCCTGACGCTGTTCTATTCCGGCGATGGTGGCTGGCGCGATCTCGACCGCGCCTCGGCCGAGTACATGGTCGCTGCCGGCTATCCGGTGGTGGGCATCGACACCCTGCGCTACTACTGGCAGCACAAGAGCCCGGAGCAGAGCGCCGCCGATCTGTCGCGGCTGATGCAGCAGTACCGCGACAAGTGGCAGGTGCAACGCTTCGTGCTCGCCGGCTACTCCTTCGGCGCCGATGTGCTGCCGGCGATCTACAATCGCCTGCCGGCCAGTGATCAGCAGCAGGTCGACGCGATGTTGCTGCTGGCCTTTGCCCGCAGCGGCAGTTTCGAGATCGCCGTCAGTGGCTGGCTTGGCCAGGATGGCGCGGAGGCGCCGACCGGACCGGAACTGCGCAAGGTGCCGGCAGCCAAGGTGTACTGCATCTACGGCAGCGAGGAAGTGGCCGAGAGCGGCTGTACCGAAGCCGGCGCGCCGGGTGAGAAGCTGATGATCGAGGGCGGCCATCACTTCGATGGTGATTACGCAGCGCTGGCGCAGAAGATGCTGGCAGCGATCAAGGCGCGGCAGCAGCCTTAAGCGCACGTTCTTGTAGGAGCGGAGTCATCCGCGAAAGATCGCGGCTAAAGCCGCTCCTACGAAGCGGGACGCGGAGGCCATGCCCGCCGGTTGAGCGGTGAGGCCGCGTATGAGGAGGCGGTTCCTGCGCAAGGTTGCCTTGGCAGCTATCTGAGCAGCGTTATGAGAGGAAACGGAGGCTATCTGGCGCCTATCCGCTGCGATCAGGGCTAAACCGTTCGTCGGCTCGCAGTGCATCAAAATGAACCAAAGCCTTTCCCCGTCGGTCCGTCACCGGGACGGGCAGGAGGCTCGTTTTCGATGCAATGCCTTGATTCGGAACGGTTTCCGCACCAAGGCCAGTGACCAGGGTCAGTGGGTTTGAACAAGTTTTTCATGTCATGTTGCCTGGGAGGCGCTCTTTTACTGGGCATCTGTACCCAAGCCTCCGCCACTTTCCGTATCCACAGCGTTCCTGCTGCCGCGCAGGCAAACCAGCCGGAGCCGGCTCGCGAAGTGATCGATCGTGCCATGAACGCGTTGGGCACGCCCTACCGCTGGGGCGGCTCCAGCCCGCGGCATGGCTTCGACTGCAGCGGGCTGGTGCAGTATGCCTTCAAGACCCAGGATGATCTCGAGCTACCGCGCACCTCCCGCGCGCTGTCGCGTCTGGACGCGCCTTCGGTGAAGCGCAGCGAGCTGCAGCCAGGCGATCTGCTGTTCTTCCGCATCCGCAGCCGTTCGGTGGATCACGTCGCCATCTATATCGGCGAAGGGCGCTTCATTCACGCGCCGCGCCGCGGCACCACGGTGCGTATCGATCGCCTCAACGACGCGTACTGGCAGCGTCATTTCCAGCTGGCCAAGCGAGTGGTGTCGGAGGCCTGAGGCCGAGCCCCTCCGAGCGCCAGCTGATCAGACAAACGCAGTCCGCGACGGTAGTACCTGAAGGCGCGACCTTTTATCCGGGCGGCCTGGGCGGGCTGCGACAAAAACTATCCCGCGGGTCAACAAAGCGCTAGAATGCGCGCCGCTCGTGGCCACGTCGGCGGCGGCAGTGGGTTCCCTCACCCCACTTCATGAAAAAGGACACAGACATGACCCTGATTCCCGCGTCGGTCAGTCGGCCCGTGCTGGCCGGCCTGATCGCCTTTCACATCCTCATCATCATCGCCAGCAACTACCTGGTGCAGCTGCCGATCACCCTGTTCGGCTGGCATACCACCTGGGGCGCATTCAGTTTCCCGTTCATCTTCCTGGCCACCGACCTCACCGTCCGTCTGATCGGCAAGCATGCCGCGCGGGTGGTGATCGCCCGCGTCATGCTGCCGGCGTTGGTGGCCTCGTATGTGGTGTCGGTGCTGTTCCACGAGGGCGTCTTTGGCGGCCTGACGGCGTTGGGCGAATTCAACCTGTTCGTCTTCCGCATCGCCGTGGCCAGCTTCCTCGCTTACGCCTTCGGCCAGATGCTCGATATCCAGGTGTTCGACCGCCTGCGCAAGATGCGTCAGTGGTGGGTCGCGCCAACCGCTTCGACCATTTTCGGCAACCTGCTCGATACCTTCCTGTTCTTCTCGGTGGCGTTCTGGCGCAGCGACGACCCGTTCATGGCGGCCAACTGGGTGGAGATCGCCACGGTGGACTACGTGATCAAGCTGGCCATCAGCCTGATGCTCTTCGTGCCGCTGTACGGGATGCTGCTCAGTGCCATCGTGCGGGCGTTGCCGCAGCGTACTGCCACCGCCTGAGTCGCATCGCACATGCGTAGCCCGGATGTAATCCGGGGGCAGACTGCAGAAACTTTCCCGGATTGCATCCGGGCTACGCTGCTGAGTCGGCCGCAAAGAGCTCGCCGCTGAAGCGCCTCCCACGGGGGGCAGTGCTGAGTGTGTGGGAGGGGCTTTAGCCGCGATTGCTCGTCGGCTTGTCCAGCTTGCGCAGAAACACGCTCATTTCCTTTTCGGCCTGCTTGTCGCCCTTGGCCTGGGCGGCAGCGATGCCCTGCTGCCAGGCCTGGCGTGCGGCCTCGGTGTCGCCTTCGGCCTGCAGCGCCTTGCCCAGCAGTTTCCAGGCGGCAGAGTAGTTGGGGTCGAACTCGATGCAGCGTTGTAGGTGTTCGGCCGCCTGCGCAGCATTGCCGGCATCCAGATGGGCCTTGCCCAGGCCGAAGCGCAGCAGGGCGTTGTCCATGCCCTTGGCCAGCATCTTTTCCAGTGCTTCGCTGCTCATGAAGCCTCTCGTGTCGATTGTAGAAGCGAGCTCTGCTCGCGAATCTCAGGCGCTAAAAGCTTCGCGAGCAGAGCTCGCTCCTACGAGATGCGCCTTCTCCAGCTTCAGAAGAACGTCAGGCCGGCCTGGAACAGGCGCTCGACGTCGCGGATGTACTTCTTGTCCACCAGGAACAGGATCACGTGGTCGCCGGATTCGATGACTGTGTCGTCGTGGGCGATCAGCACCTGTTCGTCGCGGATGATGGCGCCGATGGTGGTGCTCGGCGGCAGGGCGATCTCCTCGATCATGCGGCCGATGACCTTGCTCGATTTGGCATCGCCATGAGCGATCACTTCCAGCGCTTCGGCGGCGCCGCGGCGCAGGCTGTGCACGCTTTCGATGTCACCGCGGCGCACGTGGGTCAGCAGGGTGCCGATGGTGGCCAGCTGCGGGCTGATGGCGATGTCGATCTCGCCACCCTGCACCAGGTCGACGTAGGCCGGGTTGTTGATGATGGTCATCACCTTGCGCGCGCCGAGACGCTTGGCCAGCAAGGACGACATGATGTTGGCTTCGTCGTCGTTGGTCAGGGCAAGGAAGATGTCGGCGTCGTTGATGTTCTCTTCCACCAGCAGGTCGCGGTCGGAGGCGCTGCCCTGCAGCACGATGGTGCTGTCGAGACTTTCCGAGAGGTAGCGGCAGCGCGCCGGGTTCATCTCGATGATCTTCACCTGATAGCGGCTTTCGATGGCCTCGGCCAGACGCTCGCCGATATTGCCGCCGCCAGCGATCACCACGCGCTTGTAGCTGTCTTCCAGACGACGCATCTCGCTCATCACCGCGCGGATGTGCGCCTTGGCGGCGATGAAGAACACCTCGTCGTCGGCTTCGATCACCGTGTCGCCCTGCGGCATGATCGGCCGGTTGCGGCGGAAGATGGCCGCCACCCGGGTGTCGACGTTGGGCATGTGCTGACGCAGCTGGCGCAGTTGCTGGCCCACCAGCGGGCCGCCGTAGTAGGCCTTGACCGCGACCAGCTGCGCCTTGCCTTCGGCGAAGTCGATCACCTGCAGGGCGCCGGGATATTCGATCAGGCGCTTGATGTAGTTGGTCACCACCTGTTCGGGGCTGATCAGCACGTCGACCGGGATCGCTTCGTTGTCGAACAAGGCCTCGCGGGTCAGGTAGGCCGATTCGCGCACCCGGGCGATCTTGGTCGGGGTGTGGAACAGGGTGTAGGCCACCTGGCAGGCGATCATGTTGACTTCGTCGCTGTTGGTCACCGCCACCAGCATGTCGGCATCGTCGGCGCCGGCCTGGCGCAGCACGGTGGGAAAGGAGCCCTTGCCCTGCACGGTGCGGATGTCCAGGCGGTCGCCCAGATCGCGCAGGCGGTCGCCGTCGGTATCGACCACGGTGATGTCGTTGGCCTCGCTGGCGAGGTGTTCCGCCAAGGTGCCGCCTACCTGGCCGGCGCCGAGAATGATGATTTTCACTGATCGCTCCGTTAGCTGTGGCTGGTCACAGCGGTCTTTATCAGCTTGGCATAGTAGAAGCCGTCGTGGCCGTCCAGCTGCGGCAGCAGCTGGCGACCGTGCGCCGGTTGCAGGCCGAAGCCGCCGTCGATGGCGACCTCCTGCGCATCCGGGGTGCGAGAGAGGAAGGCGGCGATGGTGTCGCTGTTTTCCGTCGGCAGTACCGAGCAGGTGGCGTAGAGCAGGATGCCGCCGGGCGCCAGGGTCGGCCACAGGGCATCGAGCAGTTCACCCTGCAACTGCGCCAGGGCGGGAATGTCCTCGGGCTTGCGCGTCAGTTTGATATCCGGGTGGCGGCGGATCACGCCGGTGGCCGAACAGGGCGCATCGAGCAGGATGCGCTGGAACGGCTGGCCGTCCCACCAGACCTTGGTCGCACGGCCGTCGGCGGCGATCAGGCGCGCCTCCAGGCCGAGGCGCTGGAGATTCTCGCGTACACGGGCCAGGCGCTTTTCTTCCAGATCCACCGCCACCACTTCGGCCAGCGCCGGTTCGGCTTCCAGCAGGTGGCAGGTTTTGCCACCGGGCGCCGCGCAGGCGTCCAGCACCCGTTGACCGGGTGCCAGCTCGAGCAGATCAGCGGCCAGTTGCGCGGCCTCGTCCTGCACGCTGACGCGGCCTTCCTTGAAGCCGGGCAATGCGGTCACGTCGCAGGGCTGCAGCAGGCGCACGCCGTCGCGGCTGAAGGTGCAGGGCTCGGCAGCAAAGCCGGCGCCGCGCAGCTCCTCGAGGTAGGCGTCGCGGCTGCCATGGCGGCGATTGACCCGCAGGATCAGCGGCGGGTGCGCGTTATTGGCGGCGCAGATGGCCTGCCAGTGTTCGGGCCAGTGCGCCTTGAGCGTCTTCTGTAGCCAGCGTGGATGCGCGGTGTGCAGCACCGGGTCGCGATCCAGCGCTGCGAAAAGGGCTTCGTGCTCGCGTTGGGCGCGGCGCAACACGGCGTTGAGCAGGCCCTTGGCCCAGGGCTTTTTCAGCGCGCCGGCGCAGCCGACCGTTTCGCCGATGGCGGCATGCTCGGGGATGCGGCTGTGCAGCAACTGGTAGAGACCGATCAGCAGCAGCGCCTCGACATCCTTGTCGGCGGCCTTGAAGGGCTTTTCCAGCAGCTTGTCCGCCAGCAGTTGCAGGCGCGGCTGCCAGCGTGCGGCGCCGAAGGCCAGGTCCTGCGCCAGGGCGCGGTCGTGGTGTTCGACCTTGTCCAGTTGCGGCGGCAGGCTGCTGCCCAGCGAGGCCTTGCCGGACAGCACGGCGGTCAGGGCACGCGCCGCGGCCAGACGTGGATTCATTGACCGAGCACCAGGCCGGGCGCGAACTGCTCGCGGCGGCTGTTGTACAGATCGCTGAAGGCCAGCGGCTTGCCGCCGGGCAACTGCAGGCGAGTCAGGCGCAGCGCGCCTTCGCCACAGGCCACGGTCAGGCCGTTCTTGTCCGCGGCGAGGATGGTGCCCGGCGCACCTTTGCCCTCACCGAGCTCGGCGGCATGCACTTTCAGCGCATCACCGTTCAGCGTGGTGTGGCAGATCGGCCAGGGATGGAAGGCGCGGATCAGGCGTTCCAGCTCGACGGCCGGGCGACTGAAGTCGAGGCGCGCCTCGTCCTTGTTCAGCTTGTGCGCGTAGTTGGCTAGCGCATCGTCCTGCACTTCGCCGATCAGGGTGCCGGCGGCCAGGCCGTCGATGGCCTGCAGTACGGCCTGTGGGCCGAGTCGGGCGAGACGATCATGCAGGCTGCCGCCGGTGTCTTCCGCCGAGATCGGCGTGCTGACCTTGAGCAGCATCGGCCCGGTGTCCAGGCCCGCTTCCATCTGCATCACGGTGACGCCGGACTCAAGGTCGCCAGTCTGTACCGCGCGCTGGATCGGCGCCGCGCCGCGCCAGCGCGGCAGCAAGGAGGCGTGGCTGTTGATGCAGCCCAGGCGCGGCGTGTCGAGCACCACCTGCGGCAGGATCAGGCCGTAGGCGACCACCACCATCAGGTCCGGCTTGAGCGCCGCCAGCTCGGCTTGGGCCTCTTCGTTGCGCAGGCTGGCCGGCTGGTAGACGGGTATAGCGTGCTCGACGGCGAGCTGTTTGACCGGGCTCGGCATCAGCTTCTGACCACGACCCGCCGGGCGGTCCGGCTGGGTGTAGACGGCAACGATGTCGTGCTGGCTGGCCAGCAGAGCCTTGAGATGTTCGGCGGCGAATTCCGGGGTGCCGGCAAAGACGATACGCATGGGAGCAGTCACCAAAGAAAAAGGCTTGCCGTGGCAAGCCTTTCGGGTAATCGGAGGTCAAGCGCGTTGGCGATGCTGTTTTTCCAGCTTCTTCTTGATTCGGTCGCGCTTGAGGTTGGACAGGTAGTCGACGAACAGCTTGCCGTTGAGGTGATCGCACTCGTGCTGGATGCACACGGCGAGCAGGCCTTCGGCGATCAGTTCGAAGGGCTGGCCATCGCGGTCCAGCGCCTTGATCTTGACCTTCTGCGGGCGATCGACGTTCTCGTAGAAGCCGGGCACCGACAGGCAGCCTTCCTGATACTGGTCCATCTCGTCGGTCAGCGATTCGAACTCGGGGTTGATGAACACCCGCGGTTCGGACTTGTCCTCGGACAGGTCCATGACCACCACGCGCTTGTGCACGTTGACCTGCGTCGCTGCCAGGCCGATACCCGGAGCGTCATACATGGTCTCGAACATGTCGTCGACCAGCTGACGGATGGAGTCGTCCACGACGTCCACCGGTTTGGCGATGGTACGCAGGCGTGGATCAGGAAATTCGAGGATATTCAGGATCGCCATATGCGTTTGTGATGCACTTGTGGAATAAAGTCAAAATCCGCTGCTAAGATGATGAACAGCATTGAAAAACGGCTTCACGCCGCGTAATCAGCGGGTTTGGCACGCGGCGCTAGGGCGCTTCACGTGAAGGCACATAATAAAGGGATTCACCGTATGAGGAAATCACTACTCGCCCTGCTCTTTGCAGCTGGCGGACTGGCCCTGACCAGCTTGGCTCAGGCCGAAGTGCAACTCAAGGACGGTCACCCGGACCGCTACACTGTGGTCAAGGGCGATACCCTCTGGGACATTTCCGGCAAGTTCCTGCGCCAGCCGTGGAAATGGCCGGAGATCTGGCACGCCAACCCGCAGGTGGCCAACCCGCACCTGATCTACCCCGGTGATACCCTCAATCTCGTCTATGTCGACGGCCAGCCACGCCTGATGCTCAACCGCGGCGAGTCGCGCGGCACCATCAAGCTGTCGCCGCAAGTGCGCAGCACGCCGATGGCCGAGGCGATCCCGACCATCCCGCTGGAAGCGATCAACAGCTTCCTGCTGAGCAACCGCATCGTCGATACCCCGGAAGAGTTCAATGGCAAGCCCTACATTGTCGCCGGCAACGCCGAGCGCGTGGTCAGTGGCGCCGGCGACCGCGTCTACGCTCGCGGCCAGTTCGACGAAGAGCATCCGGCCTACGGCATCTTCCGTCAGGGCAAGACCTACGTGGACCCGGAAACCAAGGAATTCCTCGGCATCAACGCCGATGACATCGGTTCCGGCGAGATCGTCGCCGAGGAAGGCGATGTCGGTACCCTGCTGCTGAAGCGCTCGACTCAGGAAGTACGTCTCGGTGACCGTCTGTTCCCCACCGAAGAGCGGGCGATCAACTCCACCTTCATGCCCAGCGAGCCGGCGGGCGAGATCAACGGTCTGATCCTCGACGTGCCGCGTGGTGTAAGCCAGATCGGCCAGTTCGACGTGGTCACCCTGAACAAGGGTGCGCGCGACGGCCTGGAAATCGGCAACGTGCTGGCGGTATACAAGACCGGCGAGACCGTCCGCGATCGCGTCACTGGCGAGAGCGTGAAGATTCCGGATGAGCGCTCCGGCCTGCTGATGGTGTTCCGCACCTACGACAAGCTCAGCTATGGCCTGGTGCTGCAGGCCAGCCGGCAGCTGGCAGTGATGGACAAGGTCCGCAACCCGTAATACCCGACGAGCCCCGCAATAGCGGGGCTCGTGCTTTCCGGTCGCCAGGATGGCGGCGCCACCGATCAGGGAAGAATCCTCATGTCAGCCTCCTCCTCGTTTTCCTCTGCAATCTCTCCTGCCGAACTCGAAGCACGCCTGCGCCTGCACCTGCTGCCGGAGCTGGGGCCGCGGCGTTTTCGCAAGCTGCTGAGTGCCTTCGACAGCGCGTCGGCTGCGCTCAGTGCACCGGCCAGCGCCTGGCGTGCGCTGGGGTTACCCGCCGCCTGCGCCGAGCCACGGCGCAGTGCGGAAATCCGCGAACGGGCACGCGCTGCGCTGCAGTGGCTGCAGGAGCCTGATCAGCATGTGCTGATGTGGGACGATCCGCGCTACCCGGCGTTGCTGGCCGAGCTGGCCGATGCGCCGCCGCTGCTGTTCGTGGCCGGCGAGCCAGGCGTACTGGAGGTGCCGCAACTGGCCATGGTCGGCAGCCGGCGTGCCTCGCAGCCGGGCCTGGATAACGCACGGGCCTTTGCCCGCAGTCTGGCCACCGGCGGCTTCGTCATCACCAGCGGGCTGGCGCTGGGCATCGATGGCGCCGCGCACCAGGGGGCACTGGATGGGGGCGGCAAAACCGTCGCCGTGCTGGGCACCGGCCTGCAGTGCCTGTACCCGCGGCGACATGCGGGGCTGGCGGCACGGATCATCGAGCAGGGTGGCGCGCTGGTTTCCGAATTGCCGCTGGATTGTCCGCCGCAGGCGAGCAATTTCCCGCGGCGTAACAGGATCATCAGTGGTCTGTCGCTGGGCGTGCTGGTCGTCGAGGCCAGTCCTTCCAGCGGTTCGCTGATCACCGCGCGTCTGGCTGCCGAGCAGGGTCGCGAGGTGTACGCCATTCCCGGCTCGATCCACCATCCGGGCGCGCGGGGCTGTCATCAGTTGATTCGTGATGGCGCCACATTGGTGGAAAGCATCGAGCATATCCTCGAGGCCCTGCGCGGCTGGCAGACACCAGGTGGCCAGCCAGCCCCAGCGGCGCAGTCGCGTGCCGAGCTGCATCCTTTGCTGACCTTGCTGCACGCAGCGCCTCACAGCAGCGAGGCCCTGGCGCACAGCAGCGGCTGGCCACTCACGCAGGTGCTGGCGGCACTGACCGAACTGGAGCTGGACGGCCTGGTCTGCTGCGAGGGCGGGCGCTGGCTGGCGCGTTGTCCATGAAGGGTAATGGCCGCAGTGGTCTGGCTTGGATAGACTGCCGCCCATTCCAACGGCGGGGAGACGACCCATGGCCAGCAACTGGCAGATACGGCAAGCGGCGCGGGTGGTGCGTGACGGTGGCGTGATTGCCTATCCCACCGAAGCGGTCTGGGGCCTGGGCTGCGACCCCTGGAACGAAGCCGCCGTGGACCGCCTGCTGGCCCTCAAGGAGCGGCCCGTGCACAAGGGGCTGATTCTGGTGGCCGACGATATCGACCAGTTCGACTTTCTCCTCGATGAGCTGCCGGAGGTCTGGCAGGAGCGCCTGGCTGGCAGCTGGCCTGGCCCGAATACCTGGCTGGTGCCGCACCAGGACCGCCTGCCCGCATGGGTCACCGGCGCGCACGACAGCGTGGCGTTACGTGTCAGTGCTCATCCGCTGGTGCAAGCGCTCTGTCGTCTGACCGGGCCACTGATTTCGACCTCGGCCAATCCAGCCGGGCGCCCTGCTGCGCGTTCGCGTCTGCGCGTCGAGCAGTATTTTCCCGGCGAGCTGGACAAGGTGCTCGGCGGCGCGTTGGGCGGGCGCAGGAATCCCAGCCTGATTCGCGATTTGCGCACGGGCGATGTGATTCGGCCGTCCTAGGGGCGGCGGCAGGCTTCAAGCGGCAGGCTGCAGGCTTGAAGCCAGGGCGAGAAGCGGTCGGAGCGCTTCTCGCCTTGGGTTCACCGTATCACGCTGATCCGCCTGCCGCCTGCCGCCTGCCGCCTGCCGCCGCCGCCGTCAAGGCAGCAAGATGGTCGAGCCGGTGGTCTGCCGCGAGCTCAGCGCATCCTGGGCGGCGGCGGCGTCCTTCAGCGCGTAGCGGTTGCTGATTTCCACCTGCAGCTGGCCGCTGGCGATCATGCCGAACAGCTCATCGGCCATGGCCTGCAGGCGTTGCGCGCTGGTGGCGTAGCCGGCCAGGGTCGGGCGGGTGACATACAGCGAGCCCTTCTGGGCGAGGATGCCCAGGTTGACGCCGGTCACCGCACCCGAAGCATTGCCGAAACTCACCAGCAGGCCGCGTGGTGCCACGCAGTCCAGCGAGGTTTCCCAGGTGTCCTTGCCGACGCCATCGTAGACCACCGGGCACTTGGCTCCGTCGGTAAGCTCCAGCACGCGCTGCACCACGTTCTCGTGGCTGTAGTCGATGGTCGCCCAGGCGCCCTGCTCCTTGGCCCGCGCTGCCTTCTCCGCCGAGCTGACGGTGCCGATCAGCTTGACGCCCAGCGCCTTGGCCCATTGGCAGGCGAAAGAGCCGACGCCGCCGGCAGCTGCGTGGAACAGGATGGTTTCGCCGCCCTTGAGCTCGTAGGTCTGGCGCAGCAGGTACTGTACCGTCAGGCCCTTGAGCATCACCGCGGCGGCCTGTTCGAAGCTGATGCTGTCCGGCAGTTTCACCAGCTTGTCGGCGGGCAGCACATGCAGCTCGCTGTAGGCACCGAGCGGGCCGGTGGCGTAAGCGACGCGGTCGCCCACTTTGAGGCCGTCGACCTCGCTGCCGACTGCCTCGACCACACCGGCACCTTCGGTACCCAGGCTCGAGGGCAGCGCCGGCGGCTGGTAAAGACCGCTGCGGAAATAGGTGTCGATGAAGTTCAGGCCGATGGCGCGGTTGGCCACCCGCACTTCGCGCGGGCCGGGAGCGGCCGGCTGGTAGTCACGGTACTCCAGCACCTCGCTGCCGCCGTGCTGGCTGAACTGGATTCGCTTGGCCATCTGGGATTCCTTCTGCGTGAGCCGCCGTGGGCGGCGAAAGGGTCTATCCAAACGCCCTGATCGACCGTCGTCAACTGCGAAGGCGCGGCCGTGGATGCTATGCTGCCCGCCGATTTCGATTCGCTCCCGCTCAAGGTGCCGCCGTGACTGACCGTACCGAGGCCGTGAAGGCCTACCTGCTCGACCTGCAAGATCGCATCTGCGCCGCCCTCGAAGCCGAGGATGGCCAGGCCCTGTTCCGTGAGGATGCCTGGCAGCGCCCGGCCGGTGGTGGCGGCCGCACGCGGGTGATCGAGAACGGCGCGCTGATCGAAAAGGGCGGGGTGAATTTTTCCCACGTGTTCGGCGACAGCCTGCCGCCGTCGGCCAGCGCCCATCGCCCCGAGCTGGCCGGCCGTGGCTTCCAGGCCCTTGGCGTGTCGCTGGTGATCCACCCGGAAAATCCCTACGTGCCGACCTCGCACGCCAACGTGCGCTTCTTCAGCGCCGAGAAGGCAGGCGAGGAGCCGGTATGGTGGTTCGGCGGCGGTTTCGACCTCACGCCCTACTACGCCAATGAAGAGGACTGCGTACATTGGCACCAGGTCGCCCGTGACGCCTGCGCGCCCTTCGGTGCCGAGGTCTATCCCAAGTTCAAGGCCTGGTGTGACCGCTACTTCCACCTCAAGCACCGTGGCGAGCCGCGTGGCATTGGCGGGCTGTTCTTCGACGACCTCAACGAGTGGGACTTCGACACCAGCTTCGCCTTCATGCGCGCCATCGGTGATGCCTACATCCAGGCTTACCTGCCCATCGTCCAGCGCCGCAAGCTGACCCCCTTCGGCGAGCGCGAGCGTGAGTTCCAGGCCTTCCGTCGTGGCCGCTACGTGGAGTTCAACCTGGTGTTCGATCGTGGCACCCTGTTCGGCCTGCAGTCCGGCGGGCGTACCGAGTCGATCCTCATGTCGCTGCCGCCGCATGTGCGTTGGGGCTACGACTGGAAGCCAGAGCCGGGTAGCGAGGAAGCGCGCCTGACCGAATATTTCCTCACAGATCGTGACTGGCTTTCGGGGGCCTGATTCCGGGACACGCAACCTGCGTAGGGTGCGCTGCGCGCACCAGAGAGTACCCGGTGCGCATGGCGCACCCTACGAGAAAAGCCGGCAACTTCCTTCAAGGACTTTCCATGGACCGCTACTGCGTCTTCGGCAACCCCATCGGCCACAGCAAGTCACCGCTGATCCACCGGCTGTTCGCCGAGCAGACCGGCCAGGCGCTGACCTACGAAGCGCGGCTTGCACCGCTGGACGATTTCGTCGGCGATGCCCGTGCCTTCTTCGCCGACGGCCTGGGCGCCAATGTCACCGTACCGTTCAAGGAAGAGGCCTTTCGCCTGGCCGACGAGCTCACTGAGCGCGCCCGCCGCGCCGGTGCGGTGAATACCCTGAAGAAACTGGCAGACGGCCGCCTGCTCGGCGACAACACCGACGGTGCCGGGCTGACCCGCGACCTGCAGGCCAACGCCGGTTTCAGCCTGGCTGGCAAGCGCATCCTTGTGCTGGGTGCCGGTGGCGCCGTGCGCGGTGTGCTCGAACCCTTCCTGGCGCAGAAGCCGGCGGTACTGGTGATCGCCAACCGCACCCTAAGCAAGGCCGAACAGCTGGTGCGCGAATTCGCCGATCTCGGCCCTCTGGTCGCCGCTGGTTTCGACTGGATCGACGCGCCGGTGGACCTGATCGTCAACGGTACTTCCGCCAGCCTTGGTGGTGAGCTGCCGCCGATTGCGCCGAGCCTGATCCAGCCGGGTCACACGCTCTGCTACGACATGATGTATGGCAAGGAGCCCACCGCCTTCAACCGCTGGGCGGCCGAGCACGGTGCCGCGCGCTGCCTGGATGGCCTCGGCATGCTGGTCGAGCAGGCCGCCGAAGCCTTCGCGCTATGGCGCGGCGTGCGCCCGAACACCGCGCCGGTGCTGGCCGAATTGCGCCGTCAGCTGGCGGGCTGAGCCTGAGTCTTCCCCGCTCCGGCCTGTGGGGGCACGTCGCCGCCCGGACGGCTCGATAGCTGGTGCGCACGGCGCACCCTACGATATCCGCCCTGCCGGGCACGGTAAGTAGGGGGTATCGCTACCTTTGCCGCCGGTAGCCCAACACCGATGGCGAGGGCAACACCGGTCCGTAGGGTGCGCCGTGCGCACCGCTCCTATCTGGCTCAATCCTCGAACTGCACCGGGCAGCGCTCGGCGCTTTCGAGCTTGAGAAGCTCCTCCACCACCTGCGGCCGCGCCTGGCGCAGCACCAGGCTGCGTTGCAATGCCTGCAGGCGGCGCGCTTCCTGGTGCAGCATCTCCACCCCGGCGTAGTCGATGAAGTTGATATGCCGCGCGTCGATCACCAGACGCTGACCGCGGCTGCGCTGCAGCAGCTGCTGGATGTAATGGCAGGCGCCGAAGAAGATCGAGCCCTCGATGCGCAGCACCTCGTCGTCGCCGTCCTGCCACAGGCGCACGCGCGGTTGCGAGGTGCGTTTGAGGTAGAAGAACAGCGAGGCCAGCACGCCGGCGTAGATCGCCGTCTGTAGTTCCAGCAAAAGAGTGGCCAGCAGGGTCAGCAGCATCACCGCGAACTCCGCACGGCTGACCCGGCGCAGCGCGCGGATCGCCGCCAGATCGACCAGGCCCCAGCAGATCAGCAGGATGCCGGCGGCCATCACCGGCAGCGGAACATGCGCCAGCAATGCCGCGCCGAACACCGCGAACAGCGCTACCAGCAATGCCGAGAACACCCCGGCCAGCGGCGTGCGCGCGCCGCTCTGCAGGTTGAGTGCCGAGCGGGTGAAGGAACCTGCCGACAGCGAGCCGGCGAACCAGGGGCCGAGCATGTTCGACAGCCCTTGGGCGCGCACCTCCTGATTGGCATCGAGGAACTGGTGCGATTTGACCGCCAGGGCGCGGGCGATGGACAGGCTGATGACCAGCCCGAGCATGCCGCAGGCCACCGCCGCCGGCAGCAGCTGCAGCAGGCTGTTGAGGTCGAACTGCAGCGGCGTGAAGGGCGGCAGGCCGCCCTCGAAGGCGCTAACCAGGGCGATGCCGCCAACCAGGCGTTCCGGCAACAGCCACACCAGTGCACTGCCGGCGACCAGGCCGACCAGCAGCGCTGGTGCCTTCGGCCACAGGTGTCGTATCGCCACACAGAGCAGCAGGGTGAAGGCGGCCAGGGCCAGGCTCGGCCAGTGCGCCTCGGGCAGGTGTCGACCGATCTGCAACAGGCTGGCCAGGGCGGTGGCCTGGCTGGCGATTTCCACCCGCAGCAGGTTGGGAATCTGGCCGATGGCGATGACCAGCGCCGCGCCCAGGGTGAAGCCGAGCACCACCGATTGCGAGACGAAGTTGACCAGAGCGCCGAAGCGCAGCAGGCCGAGCAACCACTGGAACAGCCCGGCGAGGAAGGTCAGCAGCAGCACCAGGGCGATGAACTGTTCGCTGCCGGCTTTGGCCAGCGGGCTGACGCTGGTGAACAGGACGATGGAGATGGCCGCCGTCGGCCCGCAGATCAGGTGCCAGGACGAGCCCCACAGGCAGGCGACGATCACCGGCACGATGGCAGCGTACAGGCCGTACTCGGCGGGCAGGCCGGCGATCAGCGCATAGGCCAGCGACTGCGGCAGGGCCAGCACCGCCCCGGTCAGGCCGACCAGCAGGTCGTTGCCGAGGGTCTTGCGGCTGGTGCCGGGCAGCCAGCGCAGGAAGGGCAACAGAGTGTGGAGATCGGGTAGCGGCATCGTTGGCTGGCTTGCTTCGTCCGGGAAATGAAGTGTAAACGACGCGGCCCGGCAGCCGTTGCGGAACCATCCGGATCGTTCCGCGCCGCGCTCGGAGCGCGATAGCCGTGATGAAATTGCGTAACGGTCAGGCGCCCAAGGCCGCTCAGTTAAGGTTTTTACCGCTGGTGGAGCGAGTTCGTTGGCTATGTCCCGGGTAGCTGTTGCCAGGGTTCCAGGGAAGGCTCGGGAGCCTTGTGGGTGGGCCGGGCGGCGATCCGCTTTAGCCCATGCCAACTACCGCTGGTGGGCTAAAGCCCACCCTACGGCCTAATGCTGTTCACTTAAGGTTGCACACGCCTTGCTCCCCTCGCCCATTCATGGGAGAGGGGCTGGGGGAGAGGGTCGGAAACACCGCGAAACCGCCTGTTTCCCCTCGCCGAACGCGGCCCGCCCTAACCCTCTCCCCAGAGGGGCGAGGGGACTGATCGCGTTCCACCGTTTCTTATGTGAACAGCATTACACCCTACGGCCTACCCTACGGGTCTTTGCACCCTCAATGTATTCGCGACGGGGTTTGGCTCGGTGCCCGACCATGATCGCGAATAAAGCGGAACGCTGCCCGTTCGCTCCTGCCCGAACGAGCGCTCCGCATTCAAAGTCGCGCCTTCACCGCAGCCAGGCCATCGCCGCCGTCGCGGGTGGTGACGCCCTGCAACCAACCATCGAGCACCTGCGGGTTGGCCTTGAGCCAGGCCTTGATCGCCGCGTCGTTGCTGGCCTGCTTGCTCAGCACCTGATCCATGATGGCGTTCTCCATGTCCTGGGTGAACTTGAGGTTGGCGAGCAGCTTGCCGACGTTCGGGCACTGCGCGGCATAGCCCTTGCGCGCCAGGGTGTTGACCTGGCCGCTGTCGCCGAAATATTTCTCGCCGCCCTTGAGGTACTTCATGTCGTACTGCACGTTCATCGGATGCGGCGTCCAGCCGAGAAACACCACGAACTGCTCGCGCTTCACCGCACGGCCCACCTGTACCAGCATCGCCTGCTCGCTGGATTCCACCAGTTTCCAGTCACCGAGGCCGAACTCGTCGGCGGCGATCATCTGCCTGATCGACTCGTTGGCCGGCGAGCCGGAAGCGATGCCGTAAAGCTTCTTGCCGAATTTGTCGGCGTGCTTGTCGAGGTCGGCGAAGGTTTTCACCCCGGCCTCATAGGCATAGGTCGGTACGGCCAGGGTGTATTCGGTGCCTTCGAGATTCTGCGCCAGTTTGTCCACCTCGCCGCTGGCGACGAACTTGTCGTAGTTGCTCTGCTGCGCAGGCATCCAGTTGCCGAGGAAGACGTCGACCTGGCCTTTCTGCAGCCCGGCGAAGATGATCGGCACGGCCAGGGTCTGGCTTTCCGCCCTGTAGCCCAGGCCGTCGAGCAGGAAGCTGGCGATGCCGTTGGTCACGGCGATGTCGCTCCAGCCGGGATCACCGAGCTTGACCGTGCTGCAGGCTGCATCCTCGGCCCAGACATTGCCGGCGCTGCTGAGCGCGGTGGCGAGTAACAGCACACTGAATCGGTTCATGGCGTCTCTCCTTTTTTCTTCTGTTTTGGGGTGGCAGCTTCAAGGCTCAGGCTCGTGGCGTGGAGCAAAGGTTCAACCGACTGCCGGAAAGCGCGCGCGGCGCTCCAGGTCGTCGAGGTCGATGTGGTTGCGCATGTACTGCTGGCTGGCGTCGACCCAGGGCTGGTGATCCCAACTGGTCAGCTTGCCCTGGCTCAGCGCCTCGGCCACCAGTCGGCGACGGCGTTGGCTGGCCAGGGTGGCGGCGTGGATCGCCGGGATATCCCAGCGTTCGCGGGCCTCGGCGAGGAAACCGGCGAGGATGCCCTTGTGCTCGCTGGACTCGGCCAGGTTCTGACGCTCGAGCGGGTCATTGTCCAGGTTGAACAGCAGCAGCGGGTCCTGTTCGGAATAGACGAACTTCCATGGCCCGCGGCGAATCATCATCAGCGGGCTGAGCGTGCCTTCGGCCATGTATTCGCCGAGCACTTCGTCATGCCCGCCCTCACCCTTGAGGTGCGGCAGCAGTGAGCGGCCTTCCAGTTCCAGGCCCTGCTCGATCTGGCCGCCGGCCAGTTCCACCAGGGTAGGCAGCAGATCGAGGGTTGAGACCGACTGGCTGACCCGATGCGCGGCGAAGCGCTTCGGGGCATGCACCAGCAGCGGCACGCGGGCGGACATCTCGAACCAGTGCATCTTGTACCAGAGGCCGCGCTCGCCCAGCATGTCGCCGTGGTCGCCGGAGAAGACGATCAGGGTGTCTTCGGCCAGGCCGCATTCCTCCAGGGTCCCCAGCAGCTTGCCGATGTTGTCGTCGATATAGCTGCAGGCACCGAAGTAGGCGCGGCGGGCGTCGCGGATCCTGTCCTCGGGCAGCGGCTTGTCCCACAGGTCGATGACCTTGAGCAGGCGCTGCGAGTGCGGATCCTGCTCGGCCTGCTCGATGTGTTGGCGCGGCATGGGGATGTCCACGCCTTCGTAGCGATCCCAGTATTCGCGGGGAATGGTGTAGGGGTCGTGCGGGTGGGTCATCGACACGGTCAGGCAGAACGGCTGCTCCGGCGTCAGGCGCACGTGGTCATAGAGATACTGGCGCGCCTTGAACACCACCTCCTCGTCGAAATCCAGCTGATTGCTGCGCACGCAGGGGCCGGCCTGCAGCACCGAGGACATGTTGTGGTACCAGCTGGCGCGCACGTCCGGCTCGTCCCAGTTCACCGCCCAGCCGTAGTCGGCCGGGTAGATGTCGCTGGTCAGGCGCTCCTCGTAGCCATGCAGCTGGTCCGGGCCGCAGAAGTGCATCTTGCCCGACAGCGCCGTGCGGTAGCCGAGGCGGCGCAGGTAGTGGGCGTAGGTGGGCACGTCGGCGGGGAAGTCGGCAGCGTTGTCATAGGCGCCGATCTTCGACGGCAGGCGGCCGCTGACCAGGGTGAAGCGCGACGGTGCGCAGAGCGGGCTGTTGCAGTAGGCCGAGTCGAACACCACGGCCTGCTCGGCCAGCTTCATCAGGTTGGGCATCTGCACCGGCGAGGCGGCGTCGTGCAGCGGCAGTATCGGCGCGGCCATCTGGTCGGCCATGATGAAGAGGATGTTCGGGCGCTTCATGGTGGCGGCTATTCCATACTGTTGGTTTATGCGACAGTGCTGTCTCCATGATTCCGGTAGAACGGCAGCAGGGTAAACCCGGCTGCGACACATGCCTCGGATAAGCAGGGCTTATGTTCAAAGCCATCGATGGGCTGTCGCTCGACGCGCTGCGGGTGTTCGAGTCGGCGGCGCGCCAGCTCAGTTTCACCGCCGCTGCCAGCGAACTGGGCAGCAGCCAGCCGGCCATCAGCCAGCAGATCAAACGCCTCGAGCAGCAACTGGCCACGCGCCTGTTCGATCGCGTCTATCGCGGCATCGTCCTGACTGAAGCCGGCGAACTGCTGCTGGCGCATGTGCAGGAAGGGCTGACGAGTCTCGATGCCGGGCTCGTCGCCGTTACCGCGCGTCAGCAGCATGAGGTGCTGCAGGTGGCCACCGACTTCGCCTTCGCCGCCTACTGGCTGATGCCGCGTCTGCAGCGCTTCAACCGCCTGTATCCGGAGGTGGACGTCAGCCTGATCACCAGCGAGCGCGACCCGGCCGCGGTGCCCAGTGACATCGACGTGGCGATCCGCTTCGGCGATGGTCGTTTCAAGCACGGCGAAGCGCATCTGCTGTTTCGTGAAGAGGTGTTCCCGGTGTGCAGCCCGCGTCTGCTCGGTGAGCGTCAGCCGCCGCTGCCGGCCCAGGTGCTGACCGAGCTGCCACTGTTGCACCTGCGCCCGGAACACCGTTCGCGCTGGTTCGACTGGGAGGGCTTGTTCCGCGCCCTCGGCATCGCCAGCCAGCCGATGCCCGGTGCCCTGCGCTTCGACAACTACACCCTGCTGATCCAGGCCGCAATCGCCGGGCAAGGCGTGGCCATCGGCTGGCGCCATCTGGTGGATGAACTTCTCGCGCAGGGGCTGCTCTGTCGTCTGGGCGAGGCCGAAGCGCACTCGGCGCTCGGCTACTACCTGGTACTGCCCGAGCGCAAGCGCCGCCAGCGCCTGACCGCGCGTTTCGTCGACTGGTTGCAGGCCGAGCTGGATTCGCCAGCGGCGACCGTTTAACCGGGCCATACTGCAATAGCGGGCGCCGAGTCCCTATACTGAGCGCCGCCGCACACCGCCATCGTGCGAAATGTGCTTGCGGCCCCTCCACTCCAACCGGTGAGCTGAACCGTGAAACTCCGTCATTCGATTTTGGGCCTGCTGCTGTGCGGTAGCCTTGTTGTTTCGAACCTCCAGGCCGCGCCAGCCCAGCCCAAGCAGGAGCTGGCCGCCGGTAGTGCATTGCTGATCGATCTGAAAACCGGCCAGGAGCTGTATTCCAGCAACCCGGATCTGCGCCTGCCGGTCGCCTCGGTCACCAAACTGATGACCGCCATGGTGGTGCTCGACGCCAAGCTGCCGCTGGACGAGGTCTTGCCGATCACCATCCGTGACACCAAGGAAATGCAGGGCGTGTTCTCCCGCGTGCGTATCGGCAGCGAGATCAGCCGGCGCGACATGCTGCACCTGGCGCTGATGTCCTCGGAGAACCGTGCCGCCGCCAGCCTCGCTCACCATTATCCGGGCGGCCATGCGGCCTTCGTCGCGGCGATGAACGCCAAGGCCAGGGCGCTGGGCATGCACAACAGCCACTTCGTCGAACCCACCGGCCTGTCCGAACAGAACGTTGCCACCGCCCGTGATCTGGCGCTGATGGTCAAGGCGGCCAACCAGTACCCGCTGATCCACCAGTTCAGCACCGATTCCGAAGCCACCGTGGCCTTCCGCAAGCCCAATTACACCCTGGGCTTTCGCAATACCAATGCGCTGGTGCGCAAGGCCGACTGGAACATCAACCTGAGCAAGACCGGCTTCACCAACGCCGCCGGTCGCTGCCTGGTGATGGCCACCACCATCGCCAACCGTCCGGTGGCTTTCGTGGTGCTCGGCGCCTTCGGCAAGTACACCCATATGGCCGACGCCAACCGCCTCAAACGCTGGATGGAGACTGGCAAGGTCACCCCGGTGCCGGCCGCCGCCCTCAGCTACAAGCAGCAGAAGCTCGCCGAGTGGAGCTTGCAGGCCGCGCAATGACCTGGCACTGATGCAGAGAAGGGCGGCTCGGTGAGTCGCCCTTTTTCGTTGTGCCGTCGTGTAGCCCGGATGCAATCCGGGGAAACCGTCAGATGGGTCCCGGATTGCATCCGGGCTACGGTCGTGGTGCGTCAACGCGGGCAGCCCAGCCGTTCGCTGAGGAAATCGAGAAAACAGGTGATGCGCGACGCCAGCGCGGTGTTGCGGTAGTACACCGCGTTGATTGGCTGGCGCACCTCCACCCGTTGCTCGGCCAGCACCTCCACCAATGCGCCGCTGGCGCGAGCGGTATCGGTCATGAAATCCGACAGGCACACCACACCCTCGCCGGCCAGGGCCAGTGCGAGAACGGTATCGCCGCTGGAGGCGCGCAGGCTTGGGGTGATGCGCCAGCGTTCGCCGAGGGCATGGCGCAGAGGCCATTCATTGAGGCTGTCAGGCTCGGTGAAACCGATCAGGCTGTGTCCCGACAGGTCTTCGGTGCGTGCCGGCGTACCCTGCCGGCGCAGGTACTTGGGGCTGGCCAGCACGCGACGATAGCTGTGACACAGGGGCCGCGCGTGCAGGCTGGAGTCCGGCAGATGACCTATGCGGATGGCCAGGTCTGTGCGTCGTTCCAGCAGGTCGATGATGCGGTCGTCGCTGTGCAGTTCCAGCTCGATCTGCGGATAAAGCGCGCGAAATTCGCCGATCAGCGGCACGATCGCATGCAGCATGAAGGGCGAGGCGGTGTTTATGCGCAAGCGCCCTGCCGGTGCCTGGCGGCGCAGGGTCATCTGCTCCTCGGCTTCCTCGACGCTGGCCAGGATGCGCCGCGCCTGAGCCAGGAACACCTCACCCTCTTCGGTCAGCTCCAGGCGTCGCGTGGTGCGGCGCAGCAGGGTAACGCCGAGCTTTTCCTCCAGGCGACTCAGTGCGCGGCTGACACCCGAGGCGGTTTGTTCCAGCTGCTCGGCCGCGGCGCTGATCGAACCGCTGTCGACCACGCTGACGAAGGCGAGCATTTCTTCCAGGCTGGTTTTCATTGTTGATCTTCAGTCAAAGGTGCTTGTGGAGTTTCCGGCTTTTTCCGCAGGAGTCTGGCGCGGATACTGCGCCACCTCAACCCCGCTCGCCGCCAGGCAAGGTGCTGCAACTTTTGCCTGATCGATGCTGCCGAATCTTTCGATACCCGTTGCGTTCCGATGCTCGGCCAGCGTTCTGCAATCTGTGAGGAGCTTCTCATGAAATTCATTCCCCCCTTCGGCCTCGGCACCTTCCGTCTCAAGGATCAGGTCGCCGTCGACTCGGTGCGCACCGGTCTGGAGCTGGGCTACCGGCATATCGACACGGCGCAGATCTACGGCAACGAGGCCGAGGTCGGCCAGGCCATTGCCGACAGCGGCGTGGCGCGTGACGAGCTGTTCGTCACCACCAAGGTGTGGACCGAGAACCTCGGCAGTGGCCGGGTGCTTCCCAGCCTGCGCGAGAGCCTGCAGCGCCTGGGCCTGGAGCGGGTCGACCTGACCCTGATCCACTGGCCGTCGCCGAATGACGAGATTCCCGTGGCGCAGTATCTGGGCGAGCTGCTCGAGGCCAAGCGCCAGGGGCTGACCGCGGCCATCGGTGTGTCCAACTTCACCATCGCCCATTTGCGCGAGGCCATCGAGGCCGTGGGCGTGGACGAAATCGCCACCAACCAGGTGGAAATCCATCCGCTGCTGCAGAATCGCAAGCTGGTGACATTCGCTCGGCAGCAGGGTATCCATCTGACCGCCTACATGCCGCTGGCCTACGGCAAGGTGCTGGCTGAACCGGAGATCCAGCGCATCGCCGCCGCCCATGGCGCCAGCCCGGCCCAGGTGGCCCTGGCCTGGTCGCTGCAGCAGGGCTATACGGTGATCCCCTCCTCGACCAAGCGCGAGAACCTGGCCGCCAACCTGGCCGCTGCCGAGCTGCGCCTGAGCACCGAAGACATGGCAGCCATCGAGGCGCTGGATCGTGGCGAACGCGTTGCCAACCCGGGCTTTGCGCCGCGCTGGGATTGAGCCGTTGGTTTTGGTGCGCAGGCCTGACCACGAATGTGTGGGAGGGGCTTTAGCCGCGACTCTGGGCGCTATCGGCCGCCAGCTATATCGATCAGTGCACCGGTGGTGTAGCTGGCCTTGTCACCGAGCAGCCAGATGATCGCTTCCGCGACTTCCTCGGCACGCCCGGCGCGCCCCAGTGGCGTGGTTCTGCCGAGGCGCTCGGCGCGGTCCGGCTGGCCGCCACTGGCGTGGATCTCGGTATCGATCAGCCCCGGCCGCACGGCGTTGACCCTTACGCCCTCACCGCCCAGTTCCTTGGCCAGGCCGCGGGTCAGCACATCCATGGCGCCTTTCGCCCCGGCGTAGTCGACGTACTCGAAAGGTGCGCCAAGGCTGGCGGCAACCGACGACACCAGCACCATCGAGCCACCTTCACCGCCGCGGCTACGGGCCATGCGCCGCGCACCTTCGCGAGCGGTCAGGTAGCTGCCCAGCACGTTGACGTCGAACATACGGCGCAGGCGCTCGCCGCTCATCTCCAGCAGCGGCAGGGGCGGCGCGACGATGCCGGCATTGACCACCAGACCGTGCAGCGGGCCGAACTTGTCCATGGCCGCGAACAGGCTTTGTACATCCTCTTCGACCGCGACATCGCCCGGTAAGGCGACGGCAGTGCCGCCCATGGCTTCGATCTGCGCCACCACCTCATCGGCGGCGGCGCGGTCGCTGCGGTAGTTCACCCCGACCGTCCAGCCGCCAGCGGCGGCCAGCAGGGCGGTGGCGCGGCCGATGCCACGGCTGGCACCGGTGATCAGCAGGTTCTTGCTCATGGGGAGGTCTCCTGTTCGTTGTGGTCATCATGCGTAAGGTGGACGACGCGTCACCCGTCCACCACCTGACGAGTCCAATGGTGGACAAAAAAGCGTTGTCCACCCTACGGCAGAGGCTCGTCAGTAACCAGTGGGCAGGACGGGTGGCCCCTAGCGGACTCGGGGGTTACCATGCGCGCCCTTCTAGCGACCCGCACCTGCTCATGAAACCTGCAAGCTTGCGCGCCGACCTGCTGGCCGGCCTGACCTCGTCCTTCGCCCTGGTGCCCGAATGCATCGCCTTCGCCCTGGTGGCCCAGGTCAACCCGCTGATGGGGCTGTATGGCGCCTTCATCATCTGCACCCTTACCGCACTGTTCGGCGGGCGGCCGGGCATGATTTCCGGCGCGGCCGGCTCGATGGCGGTAGTGATCGTCGCACTGGTGGTGCAGCACGGTGTGCAGTACCTGCTGGCAACGGTGCTGCTCGGCGGCCTGATCATGCTGGCGTTCGGCCTGCTGCGCCTGGGCAAGCTGATCCGCATGGTGCCACATCCGGTGATGCTGGGCTTCGTCAACGGCCTGGCCATCATCATCGCCCTGGCCCAGCTCGAGCATTTCCAGCACGACGGCCACTGGCTGCAGGGCAAGGCGCTGCACCTGATGCTCGGTCTGGTGGCGCTGACCATGGTCATCGTCTACCTGCTGCCGCGCCTGACCCGCGCGGTGCCGCCGGCCCTGGTGGCGATCCTCGGCATCGGCGCGCTGGTCTACCTGCTGGATCTGCCGACCCACACCCTTGGCGATATGGCGCAGATCGCCGGCGGGCTGCCGAGCCTGATGCTGCCGGACATTCCCTGGAACCTGGAAACCCTCGCCATCATCGCTCCCTATGCGGTGCTGATGGCCCTGGTCGGCCTGCTGGAAACCCTGCTGACGCTGAACCTCACCGACGAGATCACCGCCACCCGTGGCCATCCGGATCGCGAATGTGTGGCGCTCGGTGCGGCCAACATGGTGTCCGGCGCGTTTGGCGGTATGGGCGGCTGCGCGATGATCGGCCAGACGGTGATCAACCTCAGTTCCGGCGGGCGTGGGCGGCTGTCCGGCGTTGTCGCCGGGGTGATGATCCTGCTCTTCGTGCTGTTCCTCTCGCCGCTGATCGAACGCATCCCCCTGGCAGCACTGGTGGGTGTGATGTTCGTGGTGGCGCAGCAGACCTTTGCCTGGGGTTCGCTGCGCGTGGCCGGCAAGGTGCCGGCCAACGACGTGCTGGTGATAGTCGCCGTGACCGCCATCACCGTGGCCACCGACCTGGCCACCGCCGTGCTCTGCGGCATCGTCATCGCCGCGCTCAACTTCGCCTGGCAGCATGCCCGCGAACTCTATGCCGACAGCGATATGCAGGCCGACGGCAGCAAGCTGTACCGCGTGCATGGCACACTGTTCTTCGCCTCCTGCACCACCTTCCTGGCGCAGTTCGAGCCGGCCGAAGACCCGCAACAAGTGACCCTGGACTGCCGCCACCTGAGCTTCGTCGACTACTCGGCCATCGCCGCGCTGAAGACCCTGCGCGAACGCTACGAACGCGCCGGCAAGCATCTGCGCGTGGTGCACCTGTCCGACCGTTGCAAGCAGTTGCTCAAGCGCGCGGGCGAATAGACGGCTGATGCCATAATGAAAAAACCGCTGCCCTGTCGCCAGGTGCAGCGATTTTTTGGGGGGATCGAAAGCGATCAGCGGCGCGCGCCGCGTACCCCTTCGGCCAGTTCGCGGCACAGGCCGAGCACGCCGTCGATAGCCTGCTGCGGGCTCTTCGCCTCGGCGATCTTGTCGATCAGCGCCGAGCCGACCACCGCGCCCTCGGCGCGCCTGGCTACTTCGGCGGCGTGCTCCGGGGTGCGGATGCCGAAGCCGATGCACAGCGGCAGATCGGTGTGGCGACGCAGGCGGGCCACGGCTTCCTCGACGTGATCCATGGTCGCCGCGCCGGCGCCGGTCACGCCGGCCACCGACACGTAGTAGACGAAGCCGGAGCTGCCAGCCAGCACGGTGGGCAGGCGGTCGTCGTCGGTGGTCGGGGTGGTCAGGCGGATGAAGTCCATGCCTGCGCTCTGCGCCGGCTCGCACAGCTCGTCGTTGTGCTCCGGCGGCAGGTCGACCACGATCAGACCGTCGACGCCGGCCTCTTTGGCGTCGCTGATGAAGCGCTCGACGCCGTAGACGAAGATCGGGTTGTAGTAGCCCATCAGCACCAGCGGCGTGCTCTGGTTGCCCTCGCGAAATTCGCGAACCATCTGCAGCGTCTGCTGCATGCCCTGCTTGCCGGCCAGCGCGCGGATGTTGGCGAGCTGGATGGCCGGGCCGTCGGCCATCGGGTCGGTGAACGGCATGCCCAGTTCGATCACGTCGGCGCCAGCGTCCGGCAGGCCCTTGAGGATGCTCAGCGAGGTGGCGTAGTCGGGGTCGCCGGCGGTGATGAAGGTCACCAGCGCGGCGCGGTTTTCCGCTTTCAGTTCGGCGAAACGGTTCTGCAGGCGGCTCATGCGTGCTTCTCCTGGTTGTCCTGCATGTGGTGCATCACGGTCTGCATGTCCTTGTCGCCACGACCGGACAGGTTGATCACCATCAGGTGATCCTTGGGCAGCTTCGGCGCACGCTTGAAGGTTTCGGCCAGCGCATGAGCGCTTTCCAGGGCCGGGATGATGCCTTCCAGGCGGCAGCACTGGTGGAAGGCCTCGAGGGCTTCGTCATCGCTGATCGGCACGTATTCGACGCGCTTGATCTCGTGCAACCAGGCGTGTTCCGGGCCGACGCCGGGGTAGTCGAGGCCGGCGGAAATCGAGTGGGCATCGGTGATCTGGCCGTCGTCGTCCTGCAGCAGGAAGGTGCGGTTGCCGTGCAGCACGCCCGGCGCGCCGCCGGCCATGCTCGCCGCATGCTTGCCGGTGTCGATGCCGTGGCCGGCCGCCTCGACGCCGACGATCTGCACGCCTTCGTCATCGAGGAAGGGGTGGAACAGGCCGATGGCGTTGGAGCCACCGCCGATGCAGGCCACCAGCGAGTCGGGCAGACGCCCTTCCTTGGCCAGGATCTGCTCGCGCACTTCGTTGCCGATCACCGACTGGAAGTCGCGGACCATGGCCGGGTACGGGTGCGGGCCCGCTGCGGTGCCGATCAGGTAGAAGGTGTTGTGAACGTTGGTCACCCAGTCGCGCAGGGCCTCGTTCATGGCGTCCTTGAGGGTGCCGGTGCCGGCGGTGACCGGAATCACCTCGGCGCCGAGCAGCTTCATGCGGAAGACGTTGGCCTGCTGGCGGTCGATGTCGGTGGTGCCCATGTAAACCACGCACTGCATGCCGAAACGCGCGGCCACGGTGGCGGTGGCCACGCCGTGCATGCCGGCGCCGGTCTCGGCGATGATGCGCTGCTTGCCCATGCGCTTGGCCAGGAGGATCTGGCCGATGCAGTTGTTGATCTTGTGCGCGCCGGTGTGATTGAGGTCTTCGCGCTTGAGGTAGATCTTCGCCCCGCCGAAGTGCTGACTCAGGCGTTCGGCGTAATACAGCGGGCTGGCGCGGCCGATGTAGTCGCGCTGGAAGTAGGCCAGCTCTTCGAGGAAGGCCGGATCGCTCTTGGCCTTCTCGTACTCGGCGGCCAGCGAGTTGATCAGCGGCATCAGGGTTTCGGCGACGAACTGACCACCGAAGCGGCCGAACAGGCCGCGAGCGTCGGGGCCGGTACGAAATGAGGTCATGGCGTGCTCCTTGTCGACAGCCAATGGCTAGCAGGGCGAGTGAGTGATGGGTTCATTCTACCCCTGGCCGAGATGGGGAAAAGCGATTAGATTGCAGTGACATGTCAGAAAAAGTCACAAATCCATGAGTCGTGAACTGCCTCCACTCAACGCCCTGCGAGCCTTCGAGGCCTCGGCGCGCCTTATGAGCATCAGCCGTGCCGGGGAAGAGCTACACGTGACCCACGGTGCCATCAGCCGACAAATCCGTGCTCTGGAAGAACAGCTTGCCGTGAGCCTTTTCGAAAAGGACGGCCGTGGCGTCAAGCTCACCGCCGCCGGTCTTCGCCTGCGCGATGCCGCTGCGGAGGCCTTCGAGCGCCTGCGCGATACCTGCGCCACGCTGCGCCGCGAAACCGAGGAGCGTCCCTTCGTGCTCGGCTGCCCGGGCAGCCTGCTGGCGCGCTGGTTCATCCCGCGCCTGGATCGCCTGCAGCGCGAACTGCCCGAGCTGCGCCTGCAACTCTCGGCCAGCCAGGGCGAGCTGGACCCGCGCAGCGCCGAGGTGGACGCCACCCTGCTGTTCGCCGACCCGCCCTGGCCGGCCGACATGCAGGTGTTCGAGCTGGCGGCCGAGCGCATCGGCCCGGTGCTGAGCCCGCGCTACGCCAACCATGCGCGCTTGGCGGCGGCTTCAGCCGATGCGCTGTATACCGAAGCCTTGCTGCACACCACCTCGCGCCCGCAGGCCTGGCCACAGTGGGCGCAGGCCAAGGGGCTGGCGCCCGAGCGACTGCAGCAGGGCCAGGGTTTCGAACATCTCTATTACCTGCTGGAGGCAGCCGCTGCCGGGCTCGGTGTCGCCATCGCGCCACAGACGCTGGTGGCTGACGACCTGTGCGCCGGTCGCCTGGTGGCGCCCTGGGGCTTCGTCGAGACCAGCGGCTGCCTGGCGCTGTGGACGCGTCGCGCCGACCCGCGCAGCGAGCGTCTGGCGCGCTGGCTGCGCGAAGAGCTGGCGTGAACGCCGGCGCCTCGTCAGATCGCATGGCGCAAGGCGCGACGCCAGTGCACCAGCGTTAGATGACACTTACATCCGTGCGGCTAGTCTGAAGAAGTACCTTCAAGCCACAGGAGTTCTGTCATGACCGATCACCACACCTACAAGAAGATCGAAATCGTCGGCTCGTCCCGCACCAGCATCGAGGATGCCATCGAGAACGCCCTGGCCGAGTGCGCCAAGAGCGTGCGCAACATGGACTGGTTCGAGGTGGTCGACACGCGCGGCCATATCGAGAACGGCAAGGTGGGTCACTATCAGGTCACGCTCAAGGTCGGCTTTCGCCTGAGCGGTAGCTGATGCCCTGAGCGTTGAGAAAGGCGAAGAAGGCTTCACGGCTGGAATAGCGTGGCTGGTAGCCGAATTCGTCTTTCAGCCGCTGGTTGCTCAGTACCGGCCGGTAGCGCAGGAAATCCAGCTGCTCCGGGCCGTACTGGCTCAGCCCCAGCGGCTTGAGCAGGCGCAGCGCGCCGGCCAGCAGCATCGCCGGCAGCGGGCGGTAGGGCTTGCCCAGTATCTCGGCGATTTCCGCCAGGCTCAGTGCGCCGTCACCGGCCAGGTTGTAGATGCCTTCGCTGGCTTGCTCCAGCCCCTGGCGGATGATGCCGACCACATCCTGCTCCCAGATGAACACGAAGCGGCTGTCGTGGCCGCGTACGCCGAGCACGGCGTGTTTCTTGAACAGGTCGCTGACCGGGTTGTTCAGGCGACGGCCGAGAATGGTGCCGGGGCGCAGGATCAGCTGACGCAACTGCGGATGCTGGGCGCGGCTGCGTGCCAGCAGCTGCTCGATCTCTAGCTTGTGCCGGGCGTAGGCGAAGTGCGGATGGCCGCGCAGGGGATGCTGCTCGTCGATCCATTCGGCGTTGTCCGGTGTGTAGCCGTAGGCGGCGCCGGAGCTGGTGACGATCAGCTGGCGTACGCCATTGACCGCGGCGCTGTCCACCAGGCATTGGGTGCCGCCGACTTCGATGGCATGCAGGTGCGCCTCGCTCATGTCGCGTGGCGGCCTTATCACCGTGGCCAGGTGGACGATGGCGTCCGGCTTCCAGCCGGCGATGCAGGCGCGTACCTGCGCCGGGCGGCCCATGTCGAGGAGGACCGGCTCGACATTGGCTTTCAGCCCACGGCTGTCGAGGGGACGAATGTCCGCGGCGATCAGGGTCCATTCGGGGTGCTGGATGGCCAGTTCGTCGAGCAGTTGATGGCCGATGAAGCCGGCTGCGCCGGTGATCAGAATGCGCATGGGTATCTCCCCGCGGCGCAGAGCGTCCGCCTGGCCCGTTCGATCGCGGCAAGCACGGCGGTGCTTGCTGGGCATGCGCTGAGCAGGCCTGGTGTCTGTAGTTGTCAGCCCTCTGCCAGTCTAGGTCGAGGAATGCCGCCAGGTGGCGGGGGAGCTGGCTATTGGCCATGCCTGTGCGCGCGAGCCGACCAACGGTGTGGCCTCGTGCACAGCGCGCACGGCGATCGCTGGCGAGCTCCTGGCGATTCGGGCAAGCTGGCGGCGCACGTTCAGGGAGGAATGCCATGTTCAGATCGCTGCTGATGCTGCTGGTCGCGCTGTCGCTCGGCGGCTGCATCGAGAGTGAAGCTCCGCTCGTCGAAGAGCGCCGTCTGTTGCTCAGCGGGGAGGATTTCTCCGCCTACGACGCGCCGGATGGTGGTCGTTACGAGAAGCTGGTGACCTACGCGGCGCGCAGCATCGACCTCAGCTTCGAGAGCGAAGGCAGCGACTGGTTCTACCTCTACAGCGGCGTCTCGCTCTATCCGCGTGCCAGCGACGCGCTGATGACCAGCTACGCGGAAACCTTCGGCGCTTCGTTCGGCCTGCGCGGCAGCGGCCTGGTGGAGCAGGAGCTGCCGCTGCAGACCAAACTGGCCGCGCGCGCCAGCCTCAAGCTGCTGACCCAGGACGGTGAGCCGGTGGGCAACCTGTTCTATGCCACGGTGGGCAACAAGTCGATGTTCGCCATTTTCACCGGCGTCTACTTCGAGCGTGCCGAGGATTTCGAGGCCTTCGTCGCGCCCAAGCTCCTCGCCCTGCGCCAGTACGAGCATGATGATCCGCTGCTGACCTGGGCCGGCAGGACGCTCGGTTTCGGCGAATAGCCGCCGTGCGCCAAGCGCTCCCGTATCGCGGCCGGGTTGGCCATGGTCGGGAATATCTGCACAGTGGTGCGCACGGCGCACCTACGACCGCCCTCAGCCATACGCCGGTGACAAGAACGTCCACCGCCCAGTAGGGTGCGCCATGCGCACCAATGTTCTACAGATCGCAGCCGGATATTCGAGGGTATCGGAGTGCGGCCCGGGCGGCGTCGGACACCCTGAAAGCCCGGCAGGAGGCGGTAGACCGTCTAGCCGAAGAACCAGTAGCACACGCCGATGGCGGCGATGATCCCGGCCGCGTCGGCGACCAGCGCGCAGCCCACCGCATGCCGCGCACGCTGCAGGCCGACGGCGCCGAAGTACACCGCCAGCACGTAGAAGGTGGTTTCGGTACTGCCCTGCACCGTGGCCGCGACTAGCGCCGGGAAGCTGTCGACGCCGAAGTTCTCCATGGTCTCGATCAGCATGGCGCGCGCGGCGCCACCGGAGAACGGCTTCATCAGTGCGGTGGGCAGGGCATCGACGAAACGGGTATCCCAGCCCAGCGCCTCGACCAGCCAGCGGATGCCGTCGAGGCCGAAATCCAGGGCGCCGGAGGCGCGCAGCACACCAATGGCGCAGAGCATGGCCACCAGGTACGGCAGTAGGCTCTTGGCCACGTCGAAGCCTTCCCTGGCACCCTCGATGAAGCTTTCGTACACCGCCACCCGGCGCAGCGCACCGACCACCAGAAACAGCAGGATCAGACCGAACAGGGTAAGGTTGCCGAGCAGCGAGGACAGCGCCGCCAGGGCCGCGGCGCTCATGCCGGCGAGCAGCGCCATGAAGCTGCCGAGCAGCAACGCGGAAGGAATCAGGTAGGCCAGTACCACCGGGTCCCACAGGCGCAGGCGTTGCACCAGCGCCACCGCCAGCAGCCCGGCCAGCGTCGAGGCGCTGGTGGCGAGCAGGATCGGCAGGAACACCAGGGTCGGGTCCTCGGCGCCCTGCTGCACGCGGTACATGAAGATCGATACCGGCAGCAGGGTCAGTGACGAGGTGTTGAGCACCAGGAACAGAATCTGCGCATTGCTCGCGGTGGTGGCGCTGGGGTTGAGATCCTGCAGGGCACGCATGGCTTTCAGGCCGATGGGTGTGGCGGCGTTGTCCAGGCCCAGGCCATTGGCGGCGAAGTTCATGCTGATCAGCCCCAGTGCCGGATGGCCGCGCGGCACCTCCGGCATCAGGCGGGCGAACAGTGGGCCGAGCAGGCGCGCCAGCAGATCGACCAGGCCGGCCTTCTCGGCGATACGCAGCAGGCCCAGCCACAGCGTCAGGGTGCCGAACAGCACCACCATCAGCTCCACCGAGAGCTTGGCCATGGCGAACAGGCTCTCGACCATGGCAGCGAACACGCTGGCGTCGCCGCCTAGCAGCCAGCGCGCCAGGGCGGCGACGGCGCCCAGCAGAAAAAAGCTCAGCCACAGGCCATTGAGCATTGCGATCCCCCTTAGCTCGAAGTCGCGAGCGACGCCTTCCTGGGTGTCCTTCTCCCGGCGGGAAAAGCTGGCGCGGGGAGCCGGATGACGGAGGGCATGCCGTTATGGCGGGGGATGATAACGCGCCGGCAGTCTCCAGGGGACAACCGGCAAACTGCCGTCACTCAATACCAGTTGGGATCGTTGCGCAGCTGCTCCATCAGCATCTGCCGGATTTCCTCGTCGGGGTCGCCCAGCCAGCGCAGGCTGGCGTGTTCGCTGGGCGCGCGGTCTTCCGGCAGGCCGTCCGGCACCTGTACGTAAAGCGCATAGGCGTCGTCGTCCTGCCATTCGAAGGCGACATAGGCGCGCTGGCTGAAGCACTTGTGCGCTTCGCACACCTGGCCGACCAGATAGCGATCACCGTCAGCTTCCACGGCTTGCATCGGGGTGGACAGGCCACTGAGATTGATCAGCCAGTCCGGCAGGCGTTCTTCGTTCTTGACCAGGTCCTGCCAGGCTTCGCGGTACTCGGCGTTACTGCTCAGCAACTCGCCGGGATGGAAACTGGCGTCGCGGTCGGCGGCTTGCGCCGCCAGGGCGCCGCCCAGCAACAGGGCGGCAGCGATGGCGTGAATCGATTGCATCCAGGTCTCCCTGCGTCACATCCGAGGGCGACGGCCCATCACGAACGAGATGATGAACAGCACCAGGAACACTACGAACAGAATCTTGGCAATACCTGCAGCGGTGCCGGCGATACCACCGAAGCCCAGTACAGCGGCGATGATGGCGATGATCAGGAAAGTGACTGCCCAACTTAGCATGGTGTTTCTCCTCGATGGATCAATGGGGAATGGCCCAGGCAGGCCAGGGGTCTTGCGCGTTGCTTGGGACCGATGGCTGGGGTTCAGCGCCCGTGGGCAGCTCCAGCTCGGCGGTGTTGCGGCTCGCACACAGGGTCTGGCCAATCAGCAGGACGCTGGCGAGCATCAGGCTGAGCAGAAGCAGCAGGCTGGCCAATACCAGAGCGACTATCCACATGGCGGTTCTCCTGTTGCGTTCGAGGCGGATGGCGTGGCATTCCGTCTCTTCCTTTCTTGCATCGCGACCGGTGCATGACCGGCTACCCAAACAGGACATTGCAGCGCCCGTGCCAGACTGCCGTTTTGATTAAAATTGTTTTAAATCAATTATTTAAAAGTGGGTGATGGCCTGTGGTGGCGGGCATCCTGCCCGAATGCGGTTTTCTCGGTCGTGCGTTTTGCCCGACGGCGCAGAGCTTGCCGAGCGCTGCGACGGGCTAGAACGGTCGCCCGTCGACTGCACAGTCGGTATACTCGCTGCGCCCGTGTGCCATGCGGGTTCCGCGCCCAGAACAACAACCGCGCCGCGAGTCTCGAGCCGATGAACGACTACGAACAGGAAGACCCGATTCCCCAGGGTGACCTCGCCCTGCAGATCACTGCGTTACCGCGCGAGACCAATGGTTTCGGTGACATCTACGGCGGCTGGCTGGTATCGCAGATGGACCTCGCCGGCACCGCGATGGCGAGCAAGGTCGCAGGCGGCCGCGTGGCGACCGTGGCTATCGATCGAATGGCCTTCCTGGTGCCGGTGGCGGTGGGTGCGCAGCTGTCCTTCTATACCCAGGCGCTGGAGATCGGCCGCAGTTCGATCCAGATGATGGTCGAGGTATGGAGCGACGATCCGTTGTCCAATGAATGGCGCAAGGTCACCGAAGCGGTGTTCGTCTTCGTCGCCATCGATGGCAGTGGCCGCACCCGTCCGGTGCCGCCGCGCCGCGGCTGAGCGAGTTCGCGCCGTAGCAGCGAATCGCAGAAATGAAAACGCCGGCTTCAGCCGGCGTTTTCATTGGGTCCTGGCGATCAGCCGCGGATATTGTAGATGTCCTTCTCGTTGCTTTCCGCGTAGGCGTACAGGCGCTGCAGGTAGGCCTTCTGGTGTTCCCAGACCTTGGCGGCAGCGGGGTCGGCCGCGGCGCTGGCCTCGACCACCTCGGCAGCCACTTCCTTCAGGCGCGCCAGCACTTCGTCCGGCAGGCGGCGTACTTCCACGCCATCGGCCTTGAGCTGTTCCATGGCTTCCATGTTCTTGGCGTTGTAGTCGTCGAGCATGTCGCCGTTGACGTCGCGAGCGGCGGCGCGAACGATGGCTTTCAGGTCAGCCGGCAGGGTTTCCCAGGCCTTGAGGTTGACGTCCAGTTCGAACAGCACGCTCGGCTCCTGCCAGCCCGGGGTGTAGTAGTACTTGGCAGCCTTGTGCAGGCCCAGGGCCAGGTCGTTGTACGGGCCGATCCACTCGGTGGCGTCGATGGCGCCGGTCTGCATGGCGGTAAAGATCTCGCCGGCCGGCATGTTGACCACGGTGCCGCCCATCTTGGTCAGCACTTCGCCGCCCAGACCCGGGGTCCGCATCTTCAGGCCCTTGAAGTCGTCGACCGAGTTGATTTCCTTGTTGAACCAGCCGGCGGTCTGCACGCCGGTGTTGCCGCAGGCCATCGGCAGCACGCCAAACGGCTTGTACACCTCTTCCCACAGCTGCTGGCCACCGCCACGGTGCAGCCAGGCGTTCATTTCCTGGGCATTCGGGCCGAACGGCGAGGCGCAGAAGAACTGTGCGGCCGGGACCTTGCCCTTCCAGTAGTACGGCGCTCCGTGGCCCATTTCGGCGGTGCCGCGGGAGACTGCATCGAACACTTCCAGAGCTGGTACCAGCTCACCGGCGGCGTACACCTTGACCTTCAGGCGGCCGTTGCTCATTTCATCGACCAGCCTGGCGAAGCGCTCGGCCCCCACGCCGACGCCCGGGAAGTTCTTCGGCCAGGAGGTGACCATCTTCCAGTTGAAGGTCTGGGAACTCGAACCCTCTTGGGGGGCGGCGCTCTTGGCCTCTTCTTTACAGCCAGCCAGTGCGGTTGCTGCAAGGCCTACGCCCGCTGCGGCGAGTATGTCGCGACGTTTCATGCAATGCTCCTTCTTGTTGTATTGGTCTTACCACGGGATCGCCGGAGGTAGACCGGGCGTGAATAACATAGGGGGTCGTGACCTACAAGCCTAGCCAATACGACTAAAGTTGTACGGGCATTGCTGCGATACCGAGAGCCTGCCTAGAATCGCCGGCCTGCGGCCCACAAGGACGCCGGCGGCGTGACGTGCAGCCAACCGGTTTGCTGTCTGTCTCCTACTCATAACGATAAAGGACTCACTATGTCCGACAAGCCTTCATTTCCCCTCGCTCTTGCAAATCTAATCGACGCTCTGAACAGCGTGTTCGGCAAGGCCTGCGCTTGGTTGACCGTATTTCTGGTGATCGGTACCGCCATCGTCGTGGTGCTGCGTTACGGTTTCGGTATTGGCGCTACCGCACTGCAGGAGGCAGTTCTGTACGCCCACGCGCTGGTCTTCATGGGTGCCGCGGCCTGGGTGCTGCAGCGCAACGGCCATGTGCGCGTCGACATCTTCTACCAGAAGTTCAGCGGCCGCCGTCAGGCGCTGGTGGAGATTCTCGGTAATCTGCTGTTCCTGCTGCCGGTGGCGCTGTTTCTCGGCTGGGCCAGCTGGGACTACGTCAGCAATTCCTGGTCGACGCGCGAAGCGTCCGGCGAGTCCGGCGGGCTCAAGTTCGTCTATCTGCAGAAAAGCATCATCCTGGTACTGGTGGTAAGCCTGGTACTGCAGGGCATTTCCAACCTGATCAAGGCGCTCTACGTTATCAGCGGTCGCCTGCCGGCTCCGGAGGTGAAGCATGGCTGAGTTGATGGCGATTCTGCTGTTCGTCAGTATCTGCGTGGCCTTGATGGCCGGCTTCCCGGTGGCCTTTACCCTGGCCGGTGTGTCCCTGCTGTTCGCCGCCATCGGCGTCGTCACCGGCACCTTCGACCCCGGCTACCTCAGCGCCCTGCCCAACCGCCTGTTCGGCATCATGAACAACCAGACCATGCTGGCCGTGCCGCTGTTCGTGTTCATGGGGGTGATGCTGGAACGCTCGCGGGTGGCCGAGGATCTGCTCGAGTCCATGTCGCGCCTGTTCGGCACCCTGCGTGGCGGTCTGGCGATTTCCGTGTGCGTGGTTGGCGCGTTGCTGGCTGCCAGCACCGGCATCGTCGGTGCCACGGTTGTGACCATGGGCCTGCTGGCACTGCCGACCATGCTCCGTCGCGGCTACGATCCGGCCATTTCCACCGGCACCCTGGCTGCCACCGGCACGCTGGGGCAGATCATCCCGCCATCCATCGTGCTGGTGCTGCTCGGCGACGTGATGTCCAGCGCCTATCAGCAGGCGCAGCTGAAGATGGGCATCTTCTCGCCGAAGACCGTCTCGGTCGGCGACCTGTTCGTCGGTGCGCTGCTGCCCGGTCTGCTGCTGGTCGGCCTGTACATCGTCTACATCATCGCCACCGCGATCTTCCAGCCGAAGAAGCTGCCGGCGTTGCCGCAGGAGGAGCTCGGTCCGATCGAGTGGGGCAAGCTGATCAAGGCCCTGGTGCCGCCGCTGATTCTGATCGGCGCGGTGCTCGGCTCGATCCTCGCCGGCTACGCCACGCCGACCGAGGCTGCTGCCCTGGGCGCGGTGGGTGCCATGCTGCTGGCGCTGAGCAAGGGCAAGCTGAACTTCGGCCAGCTGCGTGAAGTGGCCTATGGCACCACCGAAATCAGCGCCATGGTCTTCATGATCCTGATCGGTGCCTCGCTGTTCTCCCTGGTGTTCCGCGGCTTCGGTGGCGAAGCGCTGATCGAGGACGTGTTCGCGCAGCTGCCAGGCGGGGTGCTCGGCGCCTTCTTCCTGGTGATGGTGGTGATCTTCCTGCTCGGCTTCATCCTCGACTTCATCGAGATCACCTTCGTGGTGGTGCCGATCGTCGGGCCGGTGCTGCTGGCCATGGGGCTCGACCCGATCTGGCTGGGCGTGATGATCGCGCTGAACCTGCAGACTTCCTTCCTCACGCCGCCGTTCGGCTTCGCGCTGTTCTACCTGCGCGGCGTGACACCGAAGTCGGTGGCCACCAGCACTATCTATAAAGGCGTGGTGCCTTTCATCCTGATCCAGATTCTGCTGCTGGTGATCGCCTACATCTTCCCGGGCCTGATCACCTGGCTGCCGGAACAGGTCTACGGCAAGTAGGTCATAGCTTGCAGTCAACAGACGCCCGTCCCTGTGACGGGCGTTTTGCTTCTTGCGTTGTCACACTACCGGTCATCTATCTCAACGAGAGGTCGTCATGAGCACCGCCCAAGTCGAACGTGTGGAACTGGACCAACTGACCTGCTGGCGCATTCGCGTCGCCGGCAGCGAGCTGCTGGTGGCCCAGCAGGGCGCGCAGATTCTCGGTTACCGCCAGGGCGAGCAGCCGCCGCTGATCTGGCTGAGCCCGGACGCAGCCTATCGGGCTGGACAAAGCGTGCGCGGCGGCGTGCCGATCTGCTGGCCCTGGTTCGGCGATCTGCGGCGCAATCCGCAGGCGGTGCAGGCGCACTATCAGCTGGAGCAGGCACCGGCTCATGGCCTGGTGCGGGCGCTGGACTGGGAGCTGCTGGGCATCGACGAGGAGGACGACGCGGTCACCCTGCGTTTCGCCTACGACACGCGCAACCAGCCGCTGGAAGGGTGGCCCCGGGATGTCGGCCTGACCTTCTTCGTGCGCCTGGCGCAGGACCTCGGCATGAGCCTGGAAACCCACAATCGCGGTGATACGCCGCTGACCCTGAGCCAGGCCCTGCACACCTACTTCGCCGTCAGCGACGTGCGCCAGGTCAGCGTCGAGGGGCTGCAGGCCTGTCGCTATATCGACACCCTGCAGGACTGGCAGGAACTGCGTCAGCAGGACGCGCCGGTATTTGCCGCGGAAACCGATCGCATCTATCTCGACACGCCTGCACGACTGAGCATCGTCGATCCGGGTTGGGGCCGACGCATTCATCTGGATGCCCGTGGTTCACGCTCGGCCGTGCTGTGGAATCCCTGGATCGACAAGGCCAGGCGTCTGTCGCAGTTTCCCGATGACGCCTGGCAGAACATGCTGTGCATCGAGACGGCCAACGTGCTGGAGGACGTCGTGCAGCTGAAAACCGACGAACGGCACCGACTCGACCTGCGGCTTTCCAGCGAGACGCTTGAACACTAAGCGTCACGCTCCGACGCCGGCCGCCTGGCACAAAGCCAGTACCCGAAACAGCGGTCGGCGTCACATAAAAAAGTATCACTTTGCCATTAAATGTGATGCGCCACTAATTTGCTAGTAAGTTATTTCCTACAACTAGCGAAGAATATGTCCCCTCTGCCAAAACATAGATGACAACTTGTTCGAAGTGCAGGACAAGTACTCGGTACTGACGTTCCGGTAATATTTTGAAAGATGTCCTCGAATGTTAGGCATTTCACACTTCAAGCGGTTGCCCACCTCTGGACATGGGGCTAGGATGCCCGACCTATAAGGATCTTGCGCAAGTTGTTGCACAAACAGCTGCGCAAAAAGTTGCGCACTGCGGTGTTTTTGCTGTGGTCTGATGGCCATTTGCAATGTCGCGGAAGTTGCCCACTTTATATAGTCGAGTCATGGAATGACGTACTCCAGCAAGCTCACCGCTCATTATCTGAATCTGGCCAAGACCCCTATTAATGAGGGCAACTTCGCGGGTGAAGATGTGCGCTATTCCAGCGAATACGAAATGCTGGAAACCGAGCTGGGCAAGGCCTCCTCGCTGCACGAAACCGGCGCCATCGACTGGCAGAAGGTGCGTGAGGGCAGCGAGCACCTGCTGACCAATCAATCCAAGGATTTGCGTGCCGCCACCTGGCTGACCTGGGGCCTGTTCCAGCGCGAATCCTTCGCCGGCCTGCAGGCCGGCCTGAACCTGCTGCACTACCTCTGCGAGCACCACTGGCACGAGCTGCACCCGCGCAAGGCGCGGACCCGCGCCGCCGCCATCAACTGGCTGCTGCCGCGCCTGGAACAGGCGCTGGCCGAACACGTACCGATCAGCGAGCAGCTGCCGCTGTTTCGCCGTCTTGCCGAACACCTGCATGGTCTGGAAGCCGCCCTGTCCAGCCACCTCGGCGAGGACTCGCCGCTGCTGCTGCCGCTGTGCCGCCGCCTCGACGAGCAGATCAAGCGCGCCAGCCAGGGCCAGGCCGAGCCGGGCGCGGTGGGCGCCGCAATCGCCCAGGTCAAGCAGGTCGCCACCCAGATCATCACCGGCAGCGGCCCCATCGAAAGCGAGAAGGATGCGCACAAGGCCCTGCGCGGCCAGCAGGACGCCGCCCGCCCACTGTGCGCCTGGTGGCTGAAGAACAAGGCCACCGACCTCAAGCCGCTGCGCCTGGCGCGTACCCTGCTGTGGCTGCCCATCGAGTCACTGCCCGAGCGCAACGCCGAACAGATCACCGCCCTGCGCGGTCTGCCGGCCGACAAGCTGGCGTCGTACAAGGAGCGCTTCGCCCAGGGCGCCTACGCCGACCTGCTCGCCGATCTGGAAGCCAGCATTGCCCGTGCGCCGTTCTGGCTCGATGGCCAGCGCCTGGTCTGGGAATGCCTGCAGGAGCTCAAGGCCGAGCAGGCCATGCGCGAGGTGGAAATCCAGCTCGCCCTGTTCCTGCAGCGCGTGCCCGGCCTCGACGAGCTGCGCTTCCACGACGGTGTGCCCTTCGCCGATGCCGAAACCCGCGCCTGGATCGGCGCCCATGTGCTGCCGCACCTGCAGGCCCCGGAAGTGGAAAAGAAACCTGCCGCCAGCGAGCAGGGCGCCACGCCGCCCTGGGAAGAGGCGCTGCAGCAGGTGCTCCCCGGCCTGCGCAAGGACGGCCTGAAGGCCGCCGTGCAGCAGCTCAAGCAGGGCATGTCGCGCGCCCGTGGCGGCCGCGAACGCTTCTTCTGGCAACTGACCCTGGCCCGCCTGTGCTTCGCCGCGAAGAAGTACGACCTGGCCAAGACCCAACTCGAATCGCTCGACCAGACGCTGCAGGCCTCGGGCCTCGGCGAGTGGGAACCCGATCTCGCCCTGGATGTGCTGCGCCTGCTGCACAACTGCTGCGAGCTGCTGCCGCAGAACCATGCGGTGCGCGACAGCAAAGACGAGATCTATCGCAGGTTGTGCCACCTCGACCTCGAGGTGGTGCTGGAGTAAGGCGCCAATACGCCAATCAAGGCCCCCGGGCCATCAACGCAAAGGAGAACAGCCATGGCCAAAGAAGGCTCGGTAGCCCCCAAGGAACGCATCAACGTCACCTTCAAACCCGCCACTGGCGGCGCCCAGGAAGAAATCGAACTGCCCCTGAAACTCATGGTGCTCGGCGATTTCACCCAGCGTGCCGACGATCGCAAGATCGAAGACCGCAAGCCCATCAGCATCGACAAGAACAGCTTCGACGAAGTGCTGGCCAAGCAGGAACTGAACCTGACCTTCGCCGTGCCGAACCGTCTGCAGGACGAGCAGACCGATGACGAGCTCGCCGTGCAGCTGCGCATCAACTCCATGAAGGACTTCAACCCCGCCAACCTGGTCGAGCAGGTACCGGAGCTGAAGAAGCTGATGGAACTGCGCGACGCCCTGGTCGCCCTCAAAGGCCCGCTGGGCAACGCCCCGGCCTTCCGCAAGGCGATCGAGAGCGTGCTTTCCGACGACGACTCGCGCGACCGCGTGCTCGGCGAACTGGGCCTGGCCGCCAAAGACAAGCTGGATTCCTGATCCCCACTGACAAGGACGCATATTCATGAGCACGACTAGCGCAGCCGTAGAAAGCAGCCACAGCGCCGCCGAATTCGGCATTCTCGACCGCATCATCGCCGAAACCAAACTGACTCCCGATGACGAGGCCTACGACATCGCCAAGCGCGGCGTATCGGCCTTCATCGAAGAGCTGCTCAAGCCGCAGAACGAAAACGAGCCGGTGAAGAAGGCCATGGTCGACCGCATGATCGCGGAGATCGACGCCAAGCTCAGCCGGCAGATGGACGAGATCCTCCACCACCCGGACTTCCAGGCCCTGGAATCCTCCTGGCGTGGCCTCAAGCTGCTGGTGGATCGCACCAACTTCCGCGAGAACATCAAGCTGGAAATCCTCAACGCCTCCAAGCAGGATCTGCTCGATGACTTCGAAGACAGCCCGGAGATCGTGCAGTCCGGCCTGTACAAGCACATCTACACCGCCGAGTACGGCCAGTTCGGTGGCCAGCCGGTCGGCGCCCTGATCGCCAACTACTACTTCGACCCGAGCGCCCCGGACGTCAAGACCCTGCAGTACGTCGCCTCGGTGGCCTGCATGTCCCACGCCCCGTTCATCGCCTCGGCCGGCCCGAAATTCTTCGGCCTGGAAACCTTCACCGGCCTGCCGGACCTGAAGGACCTCAAGGACCACTTCGAAGGCCCGCAATTCACCAAGTGGCAGAGCTTCCGCGAGCAGGAAGACGCCCGCTACGTCGGCCTGACCGTACCGCGCTTCCTGCTGCGCAACCCGTACGATCCGGAAGACAACCCGGTGAAGACCTTCGTCTACAAGGAAAACGTGGCCAACAGCCACGAGCACTACCTGTGGGGCAACACCGCCTACGCCTTCGCCAGCCGTCTGACCGACAGCTTCGCCAAGTTCCGCTGGTGCCCGAACATCATCGGCCCGCAGAGCGGTGGCGCGGTGGAAGACCTGCCGCTGCACCACTTCGAGAGCATGGGCGAGATCGAGACCAAGATCCCTACCGAGGTGCTGGTTTCCGACCGTCGCGAGTACGAGCTGGCCGAGGAAGGCTTTATCGCCCTGACCATGCGCAAGGGCAGCGACAACGCCGCGTTCTTCTCCGCCAACTCGGCGCAGAAGCCGAAGTTCTTCGGCATCAGCGAAGAAGGCAAGACCGCCGAGCTGAACTACAAGCTGGGCACCCAGCTGCCGTACATGTTCATCGTCAACCGCCTGGCCCACTACCTGAAAGTGCTGCAGCGCGAGCAGATCGGCGCCTGGAAGGAGCGTACCGACCTCGAGCTGGAACTGAACAAGTGGATTCGCCAGTACGTGGCCGACCAGGAGAACCCCAGCTCCGAAGTGCGTAGCCGCCGTCCGCTGCGCGCCGCCCAGGTCATCGTCAGCGATGTCGAAGGCGAGCCGGGCTGGTACCGCGTCAGCCTGAACGTGCGCCCGCACTTCAAGTACATGGGTGCCGACTTCACCCTGTCGCTGGTCGGCAAGCTGGACAAGGAGTAAGCAGCCATGGCCTACGGCAGCCTGTTCGAGCGCCTCGGTGGCGAGGCCGGCCAACGTGCCGGCTGGAGCCGCGAGGTCGCCGCCATGGCCTCGGTGGCTGCCCATCTGGCCAAGATGCTCAGCACCCGTGCGGGCAGTGTGCAGACGCTGCCCGACTACGGGTTGCCCGATTTGAACGATATGCGCCTGTCGCTGCACGACTCGCTGCAGCAGGCGCGTATCGCCATCGAACGCTTTATCGAAGCGTACGAACCCCGACTGACCCAGGTGCGCGTGATTTCCCTGCCGCGCACTCATGACCCGCTGCGCCAGGCCTTCGCCATCGACGCGATGCTGGAGATGGATGGCGTCAGGCGTCAGGTCAGTTTCTCCGCGAGCCTGGACGGCAGCGGTCAGGTCAAGGTCAACCCAGGAGCCTCACATGTCCGGTAAACCCGCAGCCCGCCTCGGCGATCCCACCGCCTGCCCGATTCCCGGCCACGGCACCAACCCGATCGCCGCCGGCTCGCCCGACGTGCTGTTCGACAGCCTGCCCGCCGCGCGCATGGGCGATGCCTCCGCCTGCGGCGGCGCCATGGCCGGCGCGGTGATTCCGAACGTGCTGATCAATGGTAAGCCGGCGGCTGTGGTGGGCTCGGTGGGGAGCCACGGCAATGTGGTGATTGGCGGATCGGGGACGGTGATTATTGGGGCTAGTGGCGGCGGGGCGGCGGTCAGCCCGGTTGCTCCGCTTTCTCTGGCCGGAGCGGCAGCAACTGTCGTCAACGCCCTTGTTCCCCCGGTACAAGCGGCTGAACAGCCAGGGCTGGATTACAGCATTAGCCTAAAGCGTGGAGGCAATCGTGTACTGACGCCCCTGATGATTCCCGACTATGAAGAGTTGGCTCAAGGTACTACGAAGAATCAGGAAACCATCGATTTCCTGATACGCAATCGCAGGCAGGAGGCCGACAGACTGACTCTGGAGGTCTTCGATGGTGAAGCGTTGCTTTACAGCGAAACCGATACCGCGTCGTTGCTACCCGAGGGGGAGCACCTCTGGCAGTGGGACGGTTACAGCAACACGGGTGTTCTCGATACCAAGGTGTTGAAAAGCGCCGATCTGTTTATCCGGCTTACCGCTATCAGGGGCTCTGAGCAGCAGGTGAGCGAATTCAAGTTGACGAACAAGGCCCAAGAAGTGGAGTGGGTCGATGTTCGAGTGGATCGTAGCGCCGGAGAGGTAAATGTCACCGTGCGACCGAGTTTTTCGGACGGAGGTATAGAGGGTAGTAATAGCCATATAACTGCCTTGAGTTACCAAACGCTAGAGCACTTGGCAAAGGCTGGCATTGAATTTTACTGGTCGCGCAGCGGAGATCGTGCGCTGGGTATCGGAGTCCCAGTAAATACTAGTGTGGGGAGCTATAAGGTCAGTGTCACGGCTGACATTAATATCGAGCCAAAGGCAAAAAACTTCCCGCTTGTTGAAAACCTGACAAACGATGGTGGACGCTCAACCAGTTTCGGGGTGTTCCGGAAAATCCACCATAACCTGGGTTATGCCTATTTCAAGTTCGTGGTTGAGAGTAATACGCCATCTAGGTGGTCTGATGGACAGGACTTCGCTGATGGGCTGTTCAAAGAGACTGCCGCTCATGAGTTTGGGCATTTAGTGCTTAATGAATATGGCGATGGTGGTCTGATCCCACAGTATTCGTGGACTCATAAGAGCACATCGACCCTGTGGCAAAGTGAAAAACCTAATAACCCGATGCCGGTGACTGGTGAAATAGACATTATGCACTATCACAGTACGCAGGTTTACTGGAAAGACAGATTTAGCCGCATGGTGGCGTCTGAAAACGATGTTAAAGGTTTAGTGTGGCTGGGCCGGATAAAATTCAATGATTAAAAGACTATTCATTGTGATATTTCTGATGCCAGTGATCGCTTGTACATCTCAAGTGACGCGTCACAATGTCGTGCTGTTCGAAAATAGCTGTGCAGAAGAGTTGACGGTTGAAGCCGAGAATAGATCTAACTTTGATCTGTCGCCATATCAGACGCCTCTTGCGCCAAGAAAACAGGCCGTTGTTGCCTCCTATATGGCTTACACAGAGAGTGTTACCGATCAAGTGCAGAGTGACTATAAGCTCAGGGTCTTTTTTGGTAGAGGCAAGGTATTGAGTTTAGGTAGGGATGAATTAATCGAGCGGCTATCGGGGATGAAGCCTGTGGTGAAAGGTAATAGCCATATATGGATTTTCAGCGATAGTTCATTGTGCTCGGAGTAGTTGGATTAATGATATTTCGTAATTCCTGTGCACGCGTGGCAACGGCATAATTAGGAAAGGCTGATGATTAAGCGCCTCCTGTGGTTCTACTCGCTCCTTGCTGTTGGCTGCAGCGCGCAACCGAAAACGGTGCATATCGTCGATTTCGAGAATGTATGCAATTACCCCGTCGAGATATCTGTTCGCGAATATTCCAATGGCAAGGGACCGTTCGCGCCCGGTCAGAGCCTAGCAGCGGGCGAATCCGTTGAGGTGCTTTCCTATATCTCGTTTAGCGAAAGGCTAGAGGAGAGCATTCCGGATGCCTACCGTCTGGATATTGAGGCGCAAGGAAAATCGGTTGTGCTTGACAAGGAGAGCTTCCTTGCACAGCTGACACGCTCTTCGGTCGAGCGCAAAGGCCACACCCCAGTCATATGGAAGATCCGCGATACAACCTTGTGTCCGTGACATCAAGCCTAGGGATGAGCAAATAGCATGTCTTTTAACCACTACTACCAAAGCGAACTCACCGCCCTGCGCCAACTGGGCAAGCGCTTCGCCGAGCGCAGCCCGGCGCTGGCGCCGTTTCTTGGCCAGGCTGGGCGTGATCCGGATGTCGAGCGCCTGCTCGAAGGCTTTGCCTTCCTTACCGGGCGTCTGCGGCAGAAGCTCGACGACGAGCTGCCGGAGCTGACTCATTCGCTGATGCACCTGCTGTGGCCGAACTACATGCGTCCGCTGCCGGCCTTCAGCATGCTGCAGTTCGACCCGCTGACCCGTCCCGGTCCGGCCTTGCCGGTCAAGCGCGGCACGCCGGTGGAGGCCAAGGCCATCGAGGGCGTCACCTGCCGCTTTCGCACCTGCTACCCCACCGAGGTGCTGCCGCTGGCGCTGAACGGCCTGGACTACTCGGTCAAGGGCGACGGCGCGCTGCTCAGCCTGCGCCTCGGCATGAGCGCCGATGGTCATATCGGCGAGATCGGCCTGAACAAGCTGCGTCTGCACCTGGCCGGCGAGCGCTATATCGGTCAGATGCTCTACCTGGCGCTGCTGCGCAACCTCGGCGGTATCCAGCTGGTGCTGCTCGATGCGGCCGGCAAGCCGATGCAGGATGCCTTCGGCCAGACTCTCGGCACCCTGCAGCTCAAGCCCGAGCAGGTGCAGCCGGTGGGCTTCGCCGAGGACGAGGCGCTGATCCCCTATCCGCTCAACACCTTCCGCGGTTATCGCTACCTGCAGGAATACTTCGCCTTCCAGGACAAGTTCCTCTTCGTCGACCTGCTTGGCCTGGATGCCATCCACGGCCTGCCCGAGGATCTGCTCAAGCAGGCGCGCGGCCTGGAGCTGCGCTTCGATATCCACAAGGCCGGGGTGCAGCGCATCCGCCCGACCCTGGAAAACGTGCGCCTGTACTGCACGCCGGTGGTCAACCTGTTCCAGCACGACGCCATCCCGATCCGCCTCGACGGCAAGCAGGACCAGTACCTGCTGCTGCCGGCCGAATTCGACGCGCAGCACTGCGGCGTGTTCTCGGTGGACCGCGTCACCGGCTGGAAGCCGGGCGGCATGGGCTACGAGGAGTACGTGCCGTTCGAGTCGTTCGAGCACGACCCCAGCTTCGACGTGCCGGTGGCGCGCCCGCACTACAGCGTGCGTCAGCAGCCGTCGATGCTCGGCGACGGCCTGGAGACCTGGCTCAGCTTCGGCCTGCGCAACCTCGACCAGCACGAGACGCTGTCCATCGAGCTGACCTGCACCAACCAGAATCTGCCGCGTCAGCTGAGCCTGGGCGATATCTGCCTGCCCAGCGAGGACACCCCGGATTTTCTCAGCTTCCGCAACATCAGTGCGGTCACCCCCTGCTACGCGCCGCCGCTGCACCGCGACTTCCTGTGGAAGCTGATTTCCAACATGTCGCTGAACTACCTGTCGCTGGCCAACGTCGAGGCGCTCAAGGTGATCCTCGAGACCTACGACCTGCCGCGCTACTACGACCAGCACGCCGAGCGCGTCAGCAAGCGCCTGCTCGGTGGCCTCAAGAGCATCGGCCACCGCCATGTCGACCGCCTGCATCGCGGCCTGCCGGTACGCGGCGTGCGCACCGAACTGACCATGAACCCGGACGGCTACCTGGGCGAGGGCGACCTGTTCCTCTTCGCCTCGGTACTCAATGAATTTTTCGCCCTCTACGCCAGCCTCAACAGCTACCACGAGCTGCACGTACAGAGCACACAGGGAGAGTTGTACAAATGGACGCCACGCATGGGGCAGCAGCCCCTGCTCTGAACCGGCTCAGCCGGGGCATCCGCGAGTACAGCCTGTTCCAGGCCGTACAGCTGGTGCTGGAGCGCCTCAAGGTTGCCCATCCGCAACTGGATGACGAGCGCCTCTACGAGTACCTGGAATTCCAGGCCAACCCGAGCCTGGGTTTCCCCGGCAGCGATATCGATCGCGTGCAGTTCTTCGAGGAGCACGGCGAGCTGCGCGCGCGCATGCGCGTCAACCTGGTCGGCCTGTTCGGCGGCGGCTCGCCGTTGCCGGCCTTCTACAGCGAACAGGCCCTGGGTGACAGCGAGGACGGCAACCCGACCCGCGACTTCCTCGACCTGTTCAACAACCGTCTGCAGCGCCTGTTGCTGCCGATCTGGCAGAAGTACCGCTACCGCGCCAGCTTCCAGAGCGGGGCGATGGACGCCTTCTCCGCGCACCTGTTTGCCCTGATCGGCCTAGGCAGCGAGCAGATCCGCCAGGCCCAGGAGCTGAACTGGAAGCGCCTGCTGCCCTACCTCGGCCTGCTCAGCCTGCGCGCCCATTCGGCGGCGCTGATCGAGTCGGTGCTGCGTTACTACTTCAAGCACGCCGAGCTGTTCATCGAGCAGTGCCTGGAGCGCCAGGTGGTGGTGCTGGAAGAACAGCGCAACCGCCTCGGCCGCGCCAACAGCCTGCTCGGCGAAGACACCGTGCTCGGCGAGCGCGTCCGCGACCGCGGCGGCAAGTTCCGCATCCACGTGCGCCAGCTGGGCTGGACGCGCTTTCACGAGTTCCTGCCGATCGGCACGGGTTACCAGCCGCTCTGCGCGCTGGTGCGCTTCACCCTGCGCGATCCGCTGGACTACGACATCCGCCTGGAGCTGCGTCAGGACGAAATCCGCGACCTGCGCATCGGCGAAGGCAACCCCTGCCTGCTGGGCTGGACCACCTGGCTCGGCCGTGAGAACGCCGACGGTCTGGTCACCCTCGGCAGCAAGATTCACGAACAGGCACGCCGCGAGAGGCTCGCCCAATGATGAAAGCCTTCACGGCATGCCCGTCGCCCTCATCCGGCGCTTCGCGCCACCTTCTCCCGGAGGGTGAAGGGCAAAGGAAGGCGTCGCTGCGCGACTTTCACACTAAGGACAGATGAAATGATCAACGTCGACCTGCAACAACTGGTTCAAGCCTTGGACGCCGCGAGCAAGCGCGACCTGGAGATGGCCGCCGAACGCTGCGTGGTACGCGGCGGCAACAAGATCCTCGTAGAGGATCTGCTGCTGGGCCTGCTCGAGCGCCCGGAAAGCCTGCTGGCGCGCGCCCTGCAGGATGCCGAGATCGATGCCGGCGAGCTGGCCCAGGCGCTGCAGCCGCGCGGCGAGCACAGCGAGTCGCGCAACCCGGTATTTTCTGCCGAGCTGGTGCAGTGGCTGCAGGACGCCCTGCTGGTGGCCAACCTGGAGCTAGGCGCCAGCCAGATCGACCAGGCCGCGCTGATCCTCGCCCTGCTGCGCAACCCCATGCGCTACGCCGGCAGCCGTTATCAGACGCTGCTGAGCAAGCTCAATGCCGAGCGTCTGCGCGACTTCGCCCTCAGCCAGCAGCCGCAGGCCGCGGGCGGCAAAGCGGCGGCGCCGGGCGAGTCGAACCTGGCGCGTTTTACCCACAACTTCACCCAGCAGGCCCGCGACGGCAAGCTCGACCCGGTGCTGTGCCGCGACGGCGCGATCCGCCAGATGGTCGATATCCTCGCCCGCCGGCGCAAGAACAACCCCATCGTGGTCGGCGAGGCCGGCGTGGGCAAGACCGCCATCGTCGAGGGCCTGGCCCTGCGCATCGCCACCGGCGAGGTGCCGCAGGTGCTCAAGGGCGTCGAGCTGCTGTGCCTGGACCTCGGCCTGCTGCAGGCCGGCGCCAGCGTCAAGGGCGAGTTCGAGCGCCGCCTGCAGGGCGTGATCGACGAGGTCAAGGCCTCGCCCAAGCCGATCATCCTGTTCATCGACGAAGCCCATACCCTGATCGGCGCCGGTGGCCAGGCCGGCAGCGGCGATGCCGCCAACCTGCTCAAGCCGGCGCTGGCACGTGGCGAGCTGCGTACCATCGCCGCCACCACCTGGAGCGAGTACAAGAAGTACTTCGAGAAGGACCCGGCGCTGGCCCGTCGCTTCCAGCCGGTGCAACTGCACGAGCCCACTGTCGACGAGGCAGTCACCATCCTGCGTGGCCTGGCGCCGGTGTACGAGAAGAGCCACGGCATTTACCTGCGTGACGACGCCGTGGTCGCCGCCGCCGAGCTGTCGGCGCGCTACCTGGCCGGCCGTCAGCTGCCGGACAAGGCGGTGGACGTACTCGACACTGCCTGCGCCCGCGTGCGCATCAGCCTGGCCGCCGCGCCCGAGGCGCTGGAGCGCCTGCGCGGCGAGATCGCCGAGGGCGAGCGCCAGGGCGAGGCCATGCGCCGCGACCTGGACGCCGGCCTGAATATCGACCACGAAGCGCTGGACGCCCTGGAAACCCGTCTGGTCGCCGCCCGCGCCGAACTGGAGCAGGTGGAAACCCGCTGGTCGATCCAGCGCGACCTGGCCGAGCGCCTGCTCGAGCAGCGCAAGCTGTGCGCCGCGGCGCGTCTCGCTGGCGATGAAGAGGAAACCGACGCGCCACGTGCCAGCCTGGAGGAACTGGAAGCCGAACTGCGCGCCCTCCAGGCCGAGCTGGCCGCGGCTCAGGCCAGCGAGCGCCTGGTCAGCTTCGAGGTCTGCCCGCGCCTGGTGGCCGAGGTGATCAGCCACTGGACCGGCGTGCCGCTGAGCCAGCTGGCGCGTGAGCACAACACCAAGGTCATCACCTTCGCCGACGACCTGCGCCAGCGCGTGCGCGGCCAGGAGCAGGCGATCCAGGCGCTGGACAGGGCCATGCGCGCCACCGCCGCCGGCCTCAACCGGCCCGATGCGCCGGTGGGCGTGTTCCTCCTGGTCGGTCCCAGCGGCGTCGGCAAGACCGAAACCGCCCTGGCCCTGGCCGACCTGCTGTACGGCGGCGAGCGCTTCCTCACCGTGATCAACATGTCCGAGTTCCAGGAAAAACACACCGTCTCGCGTCTGATCGGCGCGCCGCCCGGCTACGTCGGCTACGGCGAAGGCGGCATGCTTACCGAAGCCGTGCGGCAAAAGCCCTACTCGGTGATCCTCCTCGACGAGGTGGAGAAGGCCGACCCGGACGTGATGAACGTCTTCTACCAGATCTTCGACAAGGGCGTGGCCAACGACGGCGAAGGGCGCGAGATCAACTTCCGCAACACGCTGATCCTGATGACCAGCAACCTGGCCAGCGAGCGCATCGCCAGCCTCTGCGCCGGCGGCGAGCGCCCGGCTGCCGAGGACCTGGAGCTGGCCATCCGCCCGCAACTGACCCAGCACTTCAAGCCGGCCCTGCTCGGGCGTATGCGCGTGGTGCCCTACTACCCCATGGACGGCGACCTGCTGCGCCAGCTGGTCGGCCTCAAGCTGGCCCGTTTCGGCGAGCGCCTGGCCCGTCGCCAGCTCGCCTTCAGCCACTGCGACGGCCTGGTCGAGCACCTGGCCGAGCGCTGCACCCATGGCGACAGCGGCGCCCGTCTGATCGACCACCTGATCGACCAGCACCTGCAGCCGCTGGTGGTCGACCGCCTGCTCGACGCCATGGCTGCCGGCGAGCAGCTGCAACGCGTGCACGCCACCCTGGACGCCGACTCGGCCGTGACCTGCGAGTTCGCCTGAGGTGTTGCCGATGTTCGCCGAAGTCCCGCAACCGCTGCGTTACGCCGAAGCTCTGCTCAGCAGCTACGCCAAGCTGGCTGGCGCTGCCAGCGGCGAGCGTCTGCTTGCCGATCTGGTGCGTGCTGCCGCCGACCTGGCCGACTGCGCACTGGGCCAGCTGTACCTGCTGGATAACACCCATACGCGCCTGACCCTGTCCGCCGAGTGGCTGGACGGCCTGCTGCAACCGCGCGAGGCCGCCAGCCTGCCCAGCGACTACGACGGCGAACAGCTGCTGCAGTACTGCCTGTGCCAGAACCAGGTGCTGTGCATCGACGAACTCGATAGCGCCCTGCACGGCATCGCCTGCCTGCCGGAGGCCGGCCGTGCCTGGCGCAGCCTGCTGTGCCTGCCGCTGCATGACGGCGTCGGCCATACCCGCGGCCTGCTGCTGGTGGCCAGCCACGAGCGGCGCAGCCTGCAGGGCTTCGCCGCCTCCTTCGCCCAGCTCGGCAGTTTTGCCCTGGCCCAGCTGCAGCTGCTACAGCGCCTGCGTGCTCCAGAAACCCCCGAGCCGGCTTCCCCCGCACCCGGCACGCCCTGCGCCAGCGGCTATGGCCTGCTTGGCCAGAGCCAGGCCATGCGCCGCGTCTACCAGCTGATCGGCAAGGTGCTGCACAGCCCGGTCAGCGTGCTGCTGACCGGCGAAACCGGCACCGGCAAGGAGCTGGTCGCCCGCGCCATCCACGACTGCGGCGCACGGCGCAGCAAGGCCTTCGTCGTGCAGAACTGCGCGGCGCTGCCGGAGAACCTGCTGGAGAGCGAACTGTTCGGCTATCGCCGCGGCGCCTTCACCGGTGCCGACCGTGACAAGCCGGGTCTGTTCGACGCCGCCGATGGCGGCACGCTGTTCCTCGACGAGATCGGCGACATGCCCCTGGGGCTGCAGGCCAAGCTGCTGCGCGTGCTGCAGGAGGGCGAAGTGCGCCCCCTGGGCAGCAGCGAGACGCACAAGGTCGACGTGCGCATCGTCGCCGCTACCCATCAGGAGCTGCGCCGGCGCGTCGAAGAAGGCCGCTTCCGCGAAGACCTGTTCTATCGCCTGTCGCACTTCCCCATCGAGTTGCCGGCGCTGCGCGAGCGGGGCGAGGACATCCTGCTGCTCGCCCGCCACTTCGCCGCCACCGCAAGCGGCCTGCTGCAGCGCGACGCCTGCCGCTGGAGCGACGCCGCCCTGGAGCACCTGGCCGGCTACGCCTTCCCCGGCAACGTGCGCGAACTCAAGGGCCTGGTGGAGCGCGCCGTGCTGCTGTGCGAAGGCGGCGAGCTGCTGCCCGAGCACTTCAATCTAGAGCAGACGCAGCACCCCGATGGCGCGCCGCTGAGCCTGCGCGAGCGCATGGACCGGCTCGAACGCAACCTGCTGCTCGACTGCCTGCGCAAGAACCGCGGCAACCAGACCAACGCCGCCAACGAGCTGGGCCTGCCCCGGCGCACCCTGCTGTACCGCATGCAACGGCTGAAGATCAGCCCGAGCGAAGTGTGATGGGAGAGGCCATGAAGAATTTACTGGGCCGTGTAGCGTCGTTCGTGCTGGAGCCAATGATCTCCAGCGGACGAATTGGGCGAATCAAGTATCTGCTGCTCCATGTGTGGAGCGCCTGGCCACTTTTCCTGGTTATGGCCTTGAGCAACAAGAACTCTCCGTTGTGGATGCAGTACGTGCTCTCGGTTCTCGTCGTTTTCGGTCTGATCTATTGGTGGATCGCCACGCTGACTGCCGGTGTTCGTCGCCTGCATGACCTGGGCCGGAGCGGCTACTGGGTACTGCTGATCAATCTGATCTGGCCGCTGCTGCTGATCTGGCCCGGGCAACGCCAGGCCAATCGCTACGGTCCTCCCGTGTTGAAACGTTCCGCTGCCACGCAGATAGCCGGAGCGGCCTGACATGTTCACTTTCACCTCTCTTCAAGGAGCGCATTCCATGCTGCATCGCTACCGGACCGCCGCCCTGCTGGCCCTGGCCCTCGTCCTGGCCGGCTGCACTGGCAACTACAAGTTCAGCGACGACCAATACCGCCCGCTGGGCGATCCGCAAGCCGAGAAGCGCGGCCACTGACCGCAAGGAGCACAGTCACCATGGAACTGGTATTCGAGATGGTCAGCGCACAGCAGTTCGTGCCGGGCCTGCTGACCACCAAGACCTTCAAACAGGCCGGCGGCGTGATCGGCCGTGCCGAGGATTGCGACTGGGTGATCCCCGATCGCAAGCGCATCCTCTCCAGCCGCCACGCCGAGGTCAGCTATCGCGATGGCGCCTTCTACCTGACCGACACCAGCAGCAACGGCATCGCCCTCAAGGACAGCGGCGCCAGCCTGGCCAAGGGCCGCCCGCAGCGTATCGAGCACGGCAGCGTGTACTGCCTGGGCGACTTCGAGATTCGCGCACGGCTGATCCAGGATCCGGCCATGTTCGAGGGCGATATCGGCCTGCCGCAGGCGGCCGGCAGCATCATCCCCGACGACGCCTTCCTCGACCTCGACCCGCTCACTGCGCTGGAGCAGCAGGAGCGCGTCTATGCCGAGGTGGACGACCTGACCGCCGTGCTGCGCCCCAGCACCGCCCAGGCGCAGCAGCGCGACTACGCGCAGATCGACGAGGAAAACCTGCTGGTGCCCGAGCTGGTGATGCCGACGCCGCCAGCGCAGCCGAAACCCGCGCCGGAGCCCGAGCGCCTGCCGCCGAGCTTCTGGGAAAAATTTGCCGATGCCCTCGGCGTGCGCCTCGACGATCTCGACGACGATGCCCGCGAAGCCCTGGCGCTCAATGCCGCCAAGCTGCTCAGGCAGAGCGTCGGCAGCCTGCAGCAGGCCCTGCGCACGCGCGGCGAACTGAAGAACGAGCTGCGTCTGGCCTTGACCACCGTGCAGGGCGCCGGCAACAACCCGCTCAAGCACGGACTCGACAGCGGCGAGACGCTGAGCGCCCTGCTGCGTGGCGGCAAACCCGGCCAGCTGCCTGCCGAGCAGGCCATCAGCCGCGGCTTTCGCGACCTGCAGGCGCACCAGGTGGCGCTGCTCGCCGCCAGCCGCGCGGCGGTCAAGGGCATGTTCGAGCAGTTCGCCCCGGAGCAGCTGGCCATGCGCTTCGAACGCAACGGCCGCAAGCCGCTGCTCGCCACCGCCGGCAGCCGCTGGCGCGCCTACCGCCGCCTGCATGCGGATCTGGCGCAGAACGACGACTGGAGCGACCGCCTGTTCACCCGCGATTTCGCCAATGCCTACGAAGAGCAGGTTCGCCTGATCGCCACCCTCAACACCGACCTTCAAGGATGATGCCCATGCCTCGCCTGCTTTCCCTCGCCTTCATCGCCGCACTGCTGAGCCTGGCCGGCTGCGCCGCGCTGTCGCCCTATTCGAGCATGACCAAGCTGGACCTGAGCCTGGCCGGCAGCGACCAGCTCAACCCGGACCTGCACGGCCGCCCCTCGCCCATCGTGCTGCGCCTGATGGAGCTCAAGCACCCGGTGGCCTTCGAGAACGCCGATTTCTTCTCCCTCTACCAGCGCCCCAAGGAGGCCCTGGCGCCGGACCTGGTGACCCTCGAGGAACTGGAGCTGCGCCCGGGCGAGACCCGCGAGCTGAAACTCTCGGTGGGTGAAGGCAGCCGTTATGTCGGCGTGCTCGCCGCCTACCGCGACCTGCCGGAAGCCAACTGGCGCTACGTCATCGCCATCGACGAGCAGCAGCGCAACCAGGCGCGCCTGCGCCTCGACGAGCGCGGCATCCGCAACCTCGATGCCGAGCAGGAGCGCAGCCGATGAGCCAGCATAAAGTCATCTGGCAGGAAGGCATGCTGCTGCGCCCGCAGCACTTCCAGCAGAACGATCGCTACTTCGAGCACCAGCTCAAGGTACGCACGCAGAAACTGGACAGTTACGCCTGGGGCTTCTTCGAACTGGAGATCGACCGCCAGTTCCTCAACATGGGCAAGCTGGTAGTGAGCAAGGCCAGCGGCGTGCTGCCCGACGGCAGCCTGTTCGACCTCGGCGCCGAGCGTGAGCCGCTGGGCCTGGACGTGCCGCCGAACACCGGCAACACCCCGGTGTACCTGGCGCTGCCCCTGGTCACCGGCAACCATATCGAGAGCCGCCGCCCGGAGCAGAAGGACGTGCTGGCGCGCTACGTCGCCTTCGACGAGGAAGTCGCCGACTGCAACGCCGGCGACAGCAGCGTCAGCCAGGTCAGCACCGGCCGCCCGGATTTCCGCCTGCTGCTCGGCGAGCAGCAGAGCGACCAGGCCTATGTGAAGCTCAAGCTGTGCGAGGTGCTCGACACCACGCCGGACGGGGTCATCAGCCTCGACCCGGAATTCAGCCCGACCTACGTCAACTTCCAGGCTTCCGGCTACCTGCTCTCCTGCCTCAAGGAAGTGATCAGCATGCTCGCCCACCGCGGCGACATCCTCGCCGAGCGCATCCGCGCCACCGGCAAGGTGGGCGGCGCCGAGGTCGGCGATTTCATGATGCTGCAGCTGATCAACCGCTACGAGCCGATCCTGCGTCACCACCTGGGCGTCGAGCAGGTGCACCCGGAGCTGATCTACCGCGAGCTGGTCGGCCTGCTCGGCGAGCTGGCCACCTTCTCCAGCGAGACCAAGCGCCCGCGTCTGGAAGGCCGCTACCTGCACAGCGACCAGGGCATGAGCTTTCGCAAGCTGATGGACGCCATTCGCCAGGTGCTGTCGATGGTGCTCGAACAGCACGCCATCGAGATGCTCCTGCAGCAGCGCCAGTACGGCATTCAGGTGTCGCCGCTGCACGACCACAAGCTGCTCGGCACCTCCAGCTTCGTGCTCGCCGCCAGCGCCCAGTGCGACTCCGAGGAGCTGCGCCAGCGCCTGCCGGCGCACCTCAAGGTCGGCCCGGTGGAGCGCATCCGCCAGCTGGTCAACCTGCACCTGCCGGGGATCAAGGTCAAACCGCTGCCGGTGGCACCGCGGCAGATCCCCTTCCACTCGGGCAAGACCTACTTCGCCTTGGAGCTCAGCTCCGAGGAACTGGCGCAGCTGGAACGCTCCGGCGGCTTCGCCTTCCACGTGTCCGGCGAGTTCTCCGGGCTTGAGCTGAAATTCTGGGCGATCAGGAACTGACGATGACCATCAAGGAAATGGAATATGGCCAGGATGACAAGACGGTCATCCTCAACCGCAAGGGCGAAGCCCGCGCCGAAAGCCCGCTGACCGACTTCAGCGCGCCGCCGAAGTTCGAGCAGCTGGAAGAGCGCATGATCTTCGCCGCGCGCCTGCGCCCGGCGGAGAGCTTCAACATCAGCCTCAACCCGCTGGTGGCGGCGGCCTCCGCGCTGCTCTCGGAAGTGGTGCGGCTCAAGCACAGCTTTGAAAGCGAGGACCTGGACGCCCTCAACCAGCGCCTGACTCGCGAGATCAAGCTGTTCGAACACCGCGCCCTGCATGATGGCGCGGAAAGCAGCCAGGTGATGGCCGCGCGCTACGTGCTGTGCACCGTGGTCGACGAGGCCGTGGTGACCACGCCCTGGGGCAACGAGAGCCAGTGGTCGCAGATGAGCCTGCTGTCCTCCTTCCACAACGAGACCTTCGGCGGCGAGAAGTTCTTCCAGCTGCTCGAGCGCCTGTCGCGCAACCCGGTCAAGCACCTGCCGATGCTGGAGCTGATGTACCTGTGCCTGTCGCTCGGTTTCGAGGGCAAGTACCGCGTGCTGCCGCGCGGCATGCTCGAGCTGGAAGCGGTGCGCGACAGCCTCTATCGGCAGATCCGCCAGCTGCGCGGCGATGTGCCGCGCGAAGTCTCGCCGCACTGGCAGGGCCTGAAGGACACCCGCCGGCGCCTGGTGCGCATCGTGCCGTGGTGGCTGGTGGCGCTGTTCACCCTGATGTGCCTGGTGATGATGTACGCCGGTTTCGCCTGGGTGCTCGGCGAGCAGCGCGACACCGTCCTCAAGCCGTATCAGCAACTCGACCCGGCCTCGGGTGTCAGCATGGATGACGTGAAATGAAGAGCTTCTTCGCCAAACTTGGCGCCTTTTTCCGCAAGACCTGGGTCTGGAGCCTGCTGCTGGTGCTGGTCCTCGCCCTGCTGGTGTGGTTCGTCGGCCCGCTGCTGGCGGTCGACGACTACAAGTTCTGGGAGTCGGCCACCAGCCGCCTGCTGACCATCAGCCTGCTGTTCCTGCTCTGGGGCCTGGCCATGGTATTCGCCAGCTGGCGCGCCACCGCACGCAAGAAGGCCGAGGAGAACGACGCCGAGGCGCAGGAGCGCCTGCGTCGTGAGGAGCAGATCAGCGAGGAGCAGAACGAGCTGCGCCACCGCTTCAAGGACGCCCTGCGCACCCTCAAGCGCTCCAGCCTGTACCGCGGGCGCAGCGAGAAGTGGCGCAACGACCTGCCCTGGTACCTGCTGCTCGGCCCGCAGGGCAGCGGCAAGACCAGCCTGCTGGACTTCTCCGGTCTGGACTTCCCGCTCAACCGCGGCGACAGCCAGCGCCTGACCAAGGACGTCTCCGGCACCCGTTATGCCGACTGGTACTTCGCCGACCACGCCGTGCTGATCGATACCGCCGGGCGCTACCTGACCCAGCCCGACGCGCAGGTCGACGGCCGCGCCTGGGGCACCCTGCTCGGCCTGCTGCGCCAGCGCCGCGCGCGCCCGCTCAACGGCGTACTGGTGAGCATCCCGGTCGAACAGCTGCAGGGCGGCAGCGAGGTGGAGCTGGAAACCCTGGCCCGCCAGACCCGCCAGCGCCTGCACGAGATCCACCAGCGCCTGGGCGCCGACGTGCCGGTCTACCTGGTGCTGAGCAAGGCCGACAAGGTGCTGGGCTTCGACGAGTTCTTCGACCAGCTGTCGCGCGAGGAGAGCGAGCAGGTGCTCGGCGCCAGCTTCCGCAAGGAGCAGAATGCCAGCGACGTGGCCGTGGTGCGCCAGGAGTTCGAGGAACTGCTGCGCCGCCTCAACAGCCAGGTGATTCTGCGCATGCACCAGGAGCGCGATACCCAGCGCCGTGGTCGCATCCTCGACTTCCCGCACCAGCTCGGCCAGATCGGCGAGCGCCTGTGCCTGTTCATCGAGCTGGCCTTCGCCGGCAACCGCTACCAGCGCGCCAGCAAGCTGCGCGGTTTCTACCTGACCAGCGCACCGCAGCTCAACGAACAGCTCGACCCGCTCACCGCCGGCATCGGCCGCAACCTCGGCCTGGCCGGCAGCGCCCTGCCGACCTTCCGCACCGGCCGTGCACGCTTCATCAACCACCTGCTCAGCCGGGTGATCTTCCCCGAGGCCGACCTGGCCGGGCTCGACCAGAAGGAAGTGCGCCGCATCGACTGGGGCCAGCGCGCCATGTACGCCACCGCCTTCGCCGTGCTGGCGCTGTTCGGCGTGCTCTGGGCCAGCGGTTTCTCGGCCAACCACGGGCGCCTGGAAGAACTGCGCGAGATCGCCCAGAAGCTCACCCGCGAGCACCAGGCGCTCAACCCGCAGGACGACGCCCTGCAGACCCTCAAGGCGCTGGACAGCAGCTACGCCGCCACCCTGGTGTTCCCGCCCAAGGGCGAGGTGTCCTACCTGCAGCGTACCGGCCTGTTCCAGGGTGAAGCGGTCAATCCGGCCGTTTATTCGACCTACCGCGCCGAGCTGGAAACCCTGCTGCTGCCACGTGTGGCGCGCCAGCTGGAGGCGCAGATCCGCGCCAACCTCGGCGACCGCGAGCGCCTGCTCGGCAGCCTGCGCGCCTACCTGATGCTCAATCTGGAAGAGCGCCGCGACGCCGCCTTCCTCAAGGAGTGGGTGGCCGCCGACTGGTCGCTGCGCTATGCCGGCAACAGCCCGGCGCAGCACGGCCTCAACACCCATTTCGCCCGTCTGCTCGACGAGTCCTTCGCGCCCTATGCGCTCAACGCCCAGCTGGTCGCCCAGGCGCGCCAGGTGCTGCGCAGCGAGTCGCTGGCGGGTGTGGTCTATCGCATGCTGCGCGAACAGGCGCGCAGCCTGCCGGACTACCGTCTGAGCCAGAAGCTCGGGCCGCAGGCCGGGCTGATCAATGGCAGCGACTACGCCATCCCCGGCTTCTACACCCAGGCCGGCTACAGCAAGACCTTCACCGCCCAGGGCGGCAACCTGGTGCGCGAGATCCTGCGCGACAACTGGGTGCTGGGCGAGGGCGAGAGCCTCAGCGCTGGCGACCTCGGCCGCCTGATGGTGGAGCTGGAGCAGCTGTACTTCCGCGATTACGGCAACTACTGGGGCGAGGCCATCGCCCAGCTCAGCCTGGAGCCGATCGGCAGTGCCGGCCGTGGCGCCGCCCTGCTCAGCGGCCTGACCGCGGCCAACTCGCCGCTGCTGCAACTGCTGGTGGAAGTGCGCGACAACACCCGCTTCAAGGGCCTGGCCGAGGCCGCCGACGACGCTGGTGCCGCCGCCGAAGCGCTGGAAGGCGCCAAGGGCAAGCTGGGCAAGGCCGCCAAGCTGGCCAGCGCCGCCGCCGAACAGGCGCAGCAGGCCCTGGCCAAGAACACCCCGGACACCGCGCGCAAGACCCTGGAACGCCGCTTCGAGGTACTGCACAAGCTGCTCGATGAAAACGGCGGTGCCGGTATCGAACTGGCCGCCAGCCTGCAGGCGCTGGACGAACTGCAGCGCCAGCTGGCCAGCCTGGCCAATGCCGGTGCCAGCGACCAGGCCGCGTTCGAGATGGCCAAGGCGCGCATGGCCGGCAAGCGCGATGCGATCAACCAGGTGCGCAGCGCCGCCGCGCGCCTGCCGCAGCCGGTGGGCAACTGGCTGGCGCTGCTGGCCGAGGACAGCTGGACCCTGGTGCTCAACGACGCCTACCACTTCCTCAACCAGCGCTATCAGAGCGAGCTGTACGCCGCCTACGACAACTCGCTGAAGCAGCGTTATCCGTTCAGCGCGCACAGCGAGAGCGACGTGGCAGTGGCGGATTTCCGCGAGTTCTTCAAGGCCCAGGGCATCGCCGAGCGCTTCTTCGACCAGTACCTGCGCCCCTTCGTCAGCGGCAGCGCCGACGAGTATCGCCTGCGCCGCGTCGATGGCCGCGGCCTGCCGCTGTCGCGCGAGTTCCTCCTGCAGATGAGCCGCGCCCAGGTGATCCGCCGCAGCTTCTTCGCCGAGAACCCGGCCGAGCCGCAGGTGCTGTTCAAGCTCGAGCCCTACTCGCTGGACTCCAGCCTGAGCCGCGCCGACTTCCGCTTCGGCAAGCAACAGCTGGAATACCGCCACGGCCCGATCGTCGCCACCGCCTTCCGCTGGCCGGCGGCAAGCGAGGAAGACCGCACCAGCCTGGTGGTCGAGGAACTCGGCGGTCGCCGCGTCGGCATCGAGAAGAACACCGGCCCCTGGTCGCTGTTCCGCCTGCTCGACCTGATGGACGTGGACTACCACAGCGGTCGTGACGTGCTGATCCTCAAGGCCAACCTCGGCGGCCTGCACGCCAACTACCTGCTGCACAGCCAGCGTTCGCCGAACCCGTTCGACATCGGCCTGCTGCGCAGCTTCAAGCTGCCGGCGACGCTCTGATGCCGGCAGTCGTCAACGCCTGGCGCAGCGCCGCGCGCACCGACACCGGCAAGGTGCGCGCGCGCAACGAGGACGCCTTCCTGGCCCTTCCCGAGCAGGGCCTGTGGGTGGTGGCCGACGGCATGGGCGGGCACCAGAACGGCGCCCTGGCCAGCCGCCTGATCGTCGAGCAACTGGCCGAGCTGGCGCAGGGCAGCCTGGAGCAGCGTCTGGTGGCGCTGCGTCAGGCGCTGCACCGGCTCAATCATCGCCTCGGCCAGGAGCTGACGGTAACCGCCGACCGCCCGGACACGGTGATCGGCAGCACCGTGGTCGCCCTGCTGCTCGACGGCGACCGCGCCGCCTGCGTCTGGGCCGGCGATAGCCGCTGCTACCTGTGGCGCGGTGCGCGTCTGTATCAGCTCAGCCGCGACCATTCGCTGGTGCAGCAACTGATCGACGAACAGGGCCTGACGCCGCAGGAGGCCGCGCGTCACCCGGCGGCGCATGCCCTGACCCGCGCCATCGGCGCCAGCGAAACCCTGCAGCTGGACATCCTCGAACTCGACGTGCTGCCCGGCGACGTCTTCCTGCTGTGCAGCGACGGCCTCTACCAGGGCGTTTCCGCCGACGAGCTGGGCGCCTGCCTCAACCTGCCTTCGCCGCACCTGGCCGTGGAGCGCCTGTTCCAGCGCGTGCTCGACGGCCCTGCCCGTGACAACCTCAGTGCCGTGGTGATCCGCCAATGATCGAAGCCGCCGAAGCCAGCGACCTCACCTACTTCGCCCTGGCCGCCACTGCTGCCAGGGAACCTGTGCGCGAAACGCCGCGCCAGGCTCCCGGCGAGCTGCCGGAAGTGCTCGGCGGCCGCTACAAGATCGAGCGTCTGCTCGGCGTCGGCGGCATGGGCGCGGTATACCGCGCGCGCGACCTGTTGCGCGAACAGTTCGGCGACCCCGAGCCCTATGTCGCGCTGAAGACCCTGAGCGACGACTTCGCCGAATACCCGGACGCCAACGCCCTGCTCTACAGCGAGTTCGCCCTCACCGCGCGGCTCAGCCACCCCAACGTGGTGCGTCTGTTCGGTTTCGAGGTGGACATTCCCAGCCAGCGCGCCTTCATCACCCTGGAACTGCTGCGCGGCCTGACCCTCGATCAGCTGCTCTGCGAACGCCCCGAGGGCCTGCCCTGGGACGAACTGCGCGGTATTGCCATCCCGCTGCTCGAAGCCCTGTGCTATTCGCATCAGCTGGGCGTGCTGCATGGCGATCTCAAGCCCAGCAATGTGATGCTGGCCGAAGACGGCCTGCGCCTGTTCGACTATGGTCTCGGCCAGCCGGTGGAGGGCCTGCTGCCCGGTCTGCCGCGCCTGTGCCGCAGCCGCATCGCCGCCTGGACGCCGCGCTACGCCGCGCTGGAATTGCTCGAAGGCGCGCCGCTGTCGGCGGCTGCCGATGTCTATGCGCTGGCCTGCGTACTGGTCGAGCTGGCCAGCGGGCAACACCCGTTTCGCCGTCTCAGCGCCAAGCAGGCCAAGAGCATGGAGCTGGACAGGCAGCTGCAACGCCCGGCGCAGGTGCCGCTGCACTGCTGGCAGGCCCTGCGCACCGCGCTGGCCTTCGACGAAAGCCAGCGGCAGATCGACTGCAGCGAGCTGCTCGACGCGTTTCGCCGGCCACCGGCGTCGCGTCTGCGCCGCTGGCTGGGCAAGGCATAAGGACTCAATCGAAAGGATACGTACATGTTCAACCCGGCCAATGAAACCCATTTCAGCCTGACCATCGAAGGCGTCGAGCACGATCTGCAGGTGCTCGAATTCAACGGCCGCGAGGCCATCAGCCAGCCCTATCGCTTCGATGTCGAGCTGATCAGCGAACGCCCGGATCTCGATCTGGCCAGCCTGCTACACCAGCGCGCCTTCCTCGCCTTCAGCCCCAATGGCGACGGCATCCACGGCCTGATCCACCGGGTCGAGCAGGGCGAGTCCGGCAAACGCCTGACCCGCTATCGCCTGGCCATCGTGCCGCAGCTCGCCTACCTGGCGCACCGCACCAACCAGCGCATCTTCCAGCACCTGACGGTGCCGCAGATCGTCGCCCAGGTGCTGGAAGAGCACGGCATCGTGGAGGGCCGCTACCAGTTCCAGCTAGGCCCCAGCGTCTACCCGCAGCGCGACTATTGCGTGCAGTACGACGAGACTGACCTGCACTTCGTCCAGCGCCTGTGCGAGGAGGAAGGCATCCACTACCACTTCCAGCACAGCGAAAGCGGCCA
>NZ_FNJJ01000008.1:0-72664 GCF_900104265.1 Ectopseudomonas guguanensis | reverse complement strand
GGCGGCAGCTTTATCAAACTCGACCCCGGCGGAATCACCATCAGCGGCCCGCTGGCCAGGATCAACGCCGGCGGCGCGCCGGGCAAGGGCTCGGGCATCGGCATCAAACCGCCCGTGCTGCCAGGCGCGGCGGATAGCGACAAGGCGGGAAGTTTGTTGGAGCAGGCGTTGGCCAATGAGCTGACAGAGCCTAGCCCTGTAGATCCTCGCGAGTACCGATTCAATATTCGTTTGCAAGATATTCCCGGAGACGAGGGTTTTCCTTTGGCATACGCCCCGTGGAGTATTGAACAGGGAGATGATGGCAATGTTGTGCTTGAGGGAGAGGCTGATGCTGATGGCCGGGTAGTGCTGGATGACACTCAGCAGAAGCAGCTAGCCAAAATCTACGCGAAGGCACCCAAGAGCCTTTGGCTCACTTATCCCGGCCAGCGGATAGCCCTGCGGGTACATCTGGAGCAACAGGGTTGGGACAGTGAGCGTTATGCCCTGGGCGCTATGGACTTCAAAAGTTGCGTCGGTCGAGATGCCACGGGCAATGCGCTGCTGGAAAAAGAGCGTAGCCAGCAGGATAGCCAGTGCACCAGCGATCTTTATACCCACCTGCAGTCCAAGGAATGATTGGCCATGGCAACTGACTCTGCCTACAACGGCGTTCGTGCAAAGGAACTCAACCAGATCAACACACAAGAGGGAAAAGCCTATGCAGCGTATTCCGCACCGGATTTCTTCCTGAATGGGGCGAATCTGTTCGCGCCCAAACGCACGGGTAATCAGGTTCGTTTTTTCACGACCGGCAGTGATTATTTCAAGGACGTCGCAGCCTCCATCGACCAGGCCAGCCGATGCATTTTCATCACGGGCTGGCAGATCAACTATGACGTGTTGCTCGATGGCAAGCGCAGCCTCTGGCAGTGCCTGCACCAGGCTCTCAAGCGCCAGCCAGCCTTGAAGGTTTATGTCATGCCCTGGTTGAGCCCCTCTGGCAGCCTCGGTACCTACGACTTCGAGACCATGCTGGCCATCTTCCAGCTCAATGCGGGCCTGACCGGCGGCCCTCGTGCCTTCTGTACGCCCGCCATTCAGCAAAGCGATATGAAGGGGCTCGGCGTCGCATTCTCGCACCACCAGAAGTCCGTCGTGATCGACAACCGCATCGCCTACGTCGGGGGCATCGACCTGGCCTACGGGCGGCGTGATGACAATAACTTCAGCTTGGACGCCAGTAACAGGCAAGGTAACGATGCCTACAATCCGGGGCTACCGAAGTTAGGCTGGATGGATATGGACAAGCATGTCAGCTCAATGGGGCTGATGATGGCTACGTTGTTCGACCTGTCTAAGCCTGTATCTGAGACCAGCCTCATTCCGCTTAGCAGGAGTACAGCTCTTAATGGCATGAGTCGTATTGCGGACTTTTTTCGCAGCCCTCCATTCTCCGCTCTGCAATGGCTAAATCGTGCCAAGAACAGCGCCCAGGAAAATCTCGATGAGGGTTTTGAGCGACTCAGTGCTATCCAGCGGCAAATGGTTATCCAAAGCATCCAGGGGATGGCTAGGCTGATCAGTGACAACCTTGATACTGTCCCGATGGCCGAGGAATTGAAGCTGCGTCTGCAAGCCTGGTTGCAGGAGCTGCGTGAGGCGGCAGGCAATCTTTATGAGTCATTGCGCATCAAGAGTATCGAGCTGATCAGCCAGTGGATGAGCGAGACCGAGCTCGGCCGCGTTCTGACCGTGCTCAGCGGCAAGAGCTTCGAGGATATTCCCAGCACCTACCGAGAAAGCACCAGTGAGCTGGCCAGCTCAATGCTCTGGTTCATCTATCACTTGCTGCAGGAGCGCTCGGGGCAACACCTGGAACCGTACGCCTACCTGCATGAAAAGCCGCAGCCACTGGCCTCGCCGGATAATCGGCGCCTGGCCGAATATCAGCCGCGTATGCCCTGGCAAGATGTGCACTGCCGAATCGAAGGACCCTCTGTCTATGACGTCGCGCGTAACTTTATCGATCGCTGGAACGGGCAGCAGTCCTACCTGGCCGATACGCCAGCGCTGCAGGACACCACGCAGGTGCGTAACCTGCTGGAGGCCGTCGTACGCTGGCTTAATGCTTTGGTCAGTGAGACAGGCCTGAACCATCTGGGCGCGAGGCTCAGGGTCAATGAAGCCCCACGCCTGAGCTTTCCCAAGCCACAGCCGGTATGGATCAACGCGCCTGCACAATTGCCAGTTGCACCCAGCGCACAGCCAGGGGGCATGAGCGTGCAGGTTTTGCGCAGTGCCTCCAGCCGCATGACCCAACAAGAGCAAGCGGGGCGTAGCAAGGCGGGCGTCAACCTGCCCCTGCCGGTAGGTATCGACATTGGCGGCGTGCAGGCCAACTGCAAGGCGGCGATGCTGCAGGCCATCTCCAGCGCGCAGCACTTCATCTATATCGAGAACCAGTTCTTTCAGAGTGCCTATGGTGAAGCGCGTGAGCTCTTCAACAACGTCAAACTTTCCGGCCCGATGGCCAGCCTGCGTGACCCTGCCAGCCTGCGCCAGGACTACGTTGCTCGTGTGCGCCTGCGCGAAGCGCTGGAGGCCGAGGACATCTGGCAACTGAACTGGAAAGAAATCGATGCCATCGCCAAGGAGCCCAGTAGCGAGGCGCGCCAGTTCCTGAAAAGCCTGCAAGCCATGTGGGGCGTCAATGCTCAGGGCTGGCTTACCCATAAACTGGGCGATGCCCAGACGGGCCTGCTCAACGAAATCGGCGAAGCCCTGGCCAATCGCATTGGCCGTGCCATCGATGAGAAACGCCCGTTTCACGTCTATATGATTCTGCCGGTGCACCCGGAAGGCGCGCTGAACGTCCTCAACATCATGCATCAGGTCACGCTCACCATGCAGAGCCTGGCCTTTGGCGAGAACAGCCTGATCAAGCGTATCCAGAAGCGCATGGCCTTGCGCGAACTGCTGGATCGCAAGGTGAGCCGCGCCGAGGCACTCAAGATCATCGAGCACAAGGACGCGAGCGGCCGGCCCGTTTATGAGCAACAGGACTGGAGCCGTTACCTGACCCTGCTCAACCTGCGCACCTGGGAAAACCTCAAGGGGCGCGTGGTAACTGAACAAATCTACGTGCACAGCAAGCTGCTGATTGCCGACGACCGTGTGGCCATTCTCGGCAGCGCCAATATCAATGACCGCAGTTTGCTGGGCACGCGAGACTCAGAGTTGGCGGTCATCGTGCGCGACAGTACGCCGGTACAGGCTAAGCTCGACGGCAAGCAGCAACACGCGGTCGGCAAGGCCGTACATCAGTTGCGGGTCGATCTATGGAAAAAGCACTTTGGCTTGTCCATGGCTGGTGGCTCATCTGGCGTCAGTCCCGCCTCTGGGCTGGCGCAGTATCTGGAGCGGCCTGCTGCTGAAGAAACTTGGAAGTCGATACAAGAAGTGGCGCAGGAAAATACTGGGCTATACAACCGAGTATTCGACTTCATTCCTCAAGACATTAGCCAAGTGCAGCCACGCAAAACGCCGGATCTGGGGATATATAAAAAGACTGGTTTCCCGACCTCGACCTGGCCAACTTGGGCCTATCGTGATCTTCGCGATCTGCGTCTGGGCGGAGAACTGATGGAGCCCATGCCTCATGAAGAGCGCTTCTGGCGCTCCGACACCCTGGCTGACGTGAAAATGTTTTCGCCACCCGCCGGTGTGCAGGGCTTTATCTGCGCCTTTCCCGTCAACTGGACGCGGGGTGAGAACAATGACTCCGGTATCAACCTGAGCATTCTGGCTCAGACCTTTGAACAGCCCAAACCTGATCGCGCACTGGCGCAGGCTGATAGCGGTCGTAAAGAAGAGAGCCGTCGCACATGAAAAGCTTTTTCCGATACCTGAGCCTGAGCCTGGGCCTGATTATCCCTGCCGGCGTGGCCTTGGCAGATACGCCGCGACAGGAATGTCTTGGGCGCATGACCTTCGATGTGCCCGAGGATATGCAATGGGCTGTTTACAATGCTGAGTACACCGACCGTATTACCGAAGGGGGCGGACATGGATTTACCCCGAAGGTTTACGCCAGCGGTGACGCTGCCAGCTATGATTATGACGGGCTGACCATTTTTGTCAGTGACATTGTCGAACGAGACGCTTTCGATGGTGCTGTTCGGTATGTCAAGGGTACGGCGCAGTTATATCAAGAGGAACTCAAGAAAAAAAAAGTAACCTTCGAGAGAATCCTTGATCGTTTTAAAAGAGAAAATTACAAAGAAGAACATATTTCAGATATCGAAAAAGAGATAAACGAAATTCAACGCCAGATTCCCCTAACCAAAATCCACGAATACGACCTCGGCATTCCCGACGCTTACTTCTTGGGCGGCCATATTGCGCCGGGCGAAGCACTGCTCTGGCGCAATAACCGTGTTTACTCCTTCGCCTTTAGCAAGGCCGGCCCTGACTCCGCCGAGCGTATCAAGGCGCTGATTGCACGCTTTCAGCCGCGCGAGCTTTACGAGGTACCTAAAGGCCCCGGCTTCTGCTTCCCCTATGGTTTTATCGCCGACGATGGCAAGACCGCCTACAGCATCAAGAACAGCCTGCGCTTCACCAAAACACCCAATGTGATCTTTACCCTGATTAATGCCTCGGCCAATGACCCTTGGCAGACCAAGCCGACGCAAGGCACCTACGACAGCGACTACCGACCTGGCTACGACAGCGAGAAATGGCGCAAGACTTCCTTCATCGAGCGCATCCAGCTCGGCAAGCGCCTGGCTGGCCTGGAGGGTTGGCGCCTGGATCCCAAGCCGGGTTCTGGCGAACAAGAGCGGGCCTGGTTCGCCCTGGCGCATCGAGGCGGGACGGGCTCACCGCTATTGGCGGTACAGATGTTCACCTTTCAGAAAGGTACGGACGACCTGAGCGAGCTGACGCCGCTACCGGAAGATGTCATCCCTCGGTTTAAGAAACTGAGCGAAAGTTTTAGATAGCATTACTCAAGGCCTACAGCACTTATGAATTCTTGGCTTACTGGAGTAAAGGCCTTCTGGTTCATACTCTCGGGACTGGTCATGCCCATTATCCTGACTGTTGTTCCAGTAGTGACCGGGGACGCACCTTTCTTTGTCGTTGCAAGTTGCTTTTTACTGGCCGGATGTATTCCTTTCATCAAACTGCTTTCAACTATCTCGCGATTATGTTTAATCATTGCCGTCATCGGCTCGGGGATGATCTATGACGATCTCCATCGTTGGCCAGATGGCTTGTTACTGACACTTGGTTTGCCTCTGATCCTATACTTCATCCTGCGAGGCTCTCTCCGGTTGCTGCAGAAGCTCGACGCTGCAATCCGTCTCTTGTGAGCGATCGTGAAGCCATCAGCCAGCCCTATCGCTTCGATGTCGAGCTGATCAGCGAACGCCCGGATCTCGATCTGGCCAGCCTGCTGCATCAGCGCGCCTTCCTCGCCTTCAGCCCCAATGGCGACGGTATTCATGGCATCGTCCACCGGGTCGAGCAGGGCGAGTCCGGCAAACGCCTGACCCGCTATCGCCTGGCTATCGTGCCGCAGCTCGCCTACCTGGCGCACCGCACCAACTAGCGCATCTTCCAGCACCTGACGGTGCCGCAGATCGTCGCCCAGGTGCTGGAAGAACACGGCATCGTCGAAGGCGGCTACCAGTTCCAGCTAGGCCCCACCGCCTACCCCGAGCGCATCTACTGCGTGCAGTACGACGAGACCGACCTGCACTTCGTCCAGCGCCTGTGCGAAGAGGAAGGCATCCACTACCATTTCCAGCACAGCGAAAGCGGCCACGTGCTGATCTTCGGCGACGACCAGACCGCCTTCGCCAAGCTCGGCCAGCCCACGCCCTATATCCAGGACAGCGGCATGACCGCCGATGACCCGGTGATCAAGCGCCTGGCCCTGCGCCTGGAAACCCGCACCCGCAGCACCACCCGCCGCGACTACGACTTCGAGCAGCCGCGCCTGCTGCTGGAGGCGGCCTACCAGGGCGAGCAGGCCGGCGAGAACAACGGCCTGCCGGCCCTGGAAGACTACGACTACCCCGGCCGCTACACCGACCGCACGCGCGGCAAGCACCTGGCCAAGCGCGCCCTGGAGCGCCACCGCGCCGACTACCAGCAACTGCAAGGCCAGAGCGATCAGCCGCGGCTGGTTACGGGGCATCTGCTGGAAATTTCCGAACACCCGCGCCGCGAATGGAACGATCTGTGGCTGCTCACCGAAGTGCTGCACGAAGGCAAGCAACCGCAGGTGCTGGAGGAGTCGGTGTTGAACCTCCCCTCTCCCCCCGGGAGAGGGGCCGGGGGTGAGGGTACTTCAGGCGACACCGACTTCACCCAAGGCTACCGCAACCGCTTCCTCGCCACCCCGTGGGCCGTGCCCTACCGCCCGCCGCTGGAACACCCCAAGCCCAAGGTACTGGGCAGCCAGACCGCCGTGGTCACCGGCCCGGCTGGTGAGGAAATCCACTGCGACGAATATGGTCGAGTGAAGGTGCAATTCTTCTGGGATCGCGAGGGCCAGGCCGACGAGAAGACCAGCTGCTGGCTACGCGTCAGCTCCAGCTGGGCCGGTGATCGCTACGGCGCCATCACCATCCCGCGTATCGGCATGGAAGTGCTGGTCACCTTCCTCGAAGGCGATCCCGACCAGCCCCTGGTCACCGGCTGCCTGTACCACGCCGAACACGTGGTGCCCTACGACCTGCCGGCAAACAAGACCCGCAGCGTATTCAAGACCCTCAGCAGTCCTGGCGGTGGCGGCTACAACGAACTACGCATCGAGGACCGCAAGGGCGCCGAGCAGATCTACATCCACGCCCAACGCGACTGGGACGAGAACATCGAACACGACCAGAAGATCCGCGTCGGCAATGAACGCCACGACACCGTGGAGAAGAACAGCTACACCGAACTGCTGGCTGAGGAACACCTCACCGTCACCGCCGACCGCAAGGTCGAGGTCAAACCGCAGGATCACCTGACGGTGGGCACCGACCAGCACATCAAACTCGGCACCGCGCAACTGACCAAGGCTGGCCGCGAGATACACCTGAAGGCCGGACAGAAGATGGTCATCGAAGCCGGCATCGAACTGACCATTAAGGCCGGCGGCAGCTTTATCAAACTCGACCCCGGCGGAATCACCATCAGCGGCCCGCTGGCCAGGATCAACGCCGGCGGCGCGCCGGGCAAGGGCTCGGGGCTCAAGATCAAGCCGCCGGTGCTGCCGGGTGCGGCGGATAGTGACAAGGCGGGGAGTTTGTTGGAGCAGGCGGTTGGTAATGCGCTGACGCCCAAGGCAAAACCCAAACGCACGCTGAATTTCTCCGGTTAACAGGGACAAGCACGGGGTCATCTTCACGCCCGTGAATAAGGATTATCACCATGGCAGACAACAAACCGATCAATTGGGCCTATCCGTTCAAGACCGCCGGCGAAGACAGTAAAGAAGTCAGCGATCCGCAGATATATCTCGATGTCTTGGCCAAAGCCAAAGATGGCTTCTATCCCATGGGGGCCAATGGTCTTTGGCATGGAGGCGTGCATTTCGATGACAACACCGCAGGGAGCCTTGACCAGTCCTCGATTCGTTGCATCGCGGACGGCGAGGTGATTGCCTACCGGATCGACCAGCGCTATCCCACCACCCAATATGGTGACGGCCGCGCGGTCGTGCATCTGCCGTTCTCAACAGGGTTCGTATTGGTCAGGCATCGTCTCGTACTGCCGTCTTTACCTGCACCGACCGCTCCTGGTGGTGAGCCAGGCGACACCACAACAGCCGCAACACCTACAGATACAGCCGCGTCATCGGCTGCGAGCACAGAAAGCGCGCCAGCCAGTGAAGGGCTGACTTTTTACAGCCTGTATATGCACCTGCTCGACTGGGACAGCTATAAATCCGCCACTGCCCCTGAGCCCGCAGATTTCCTTGCGCCGACCTGCTATGCGGTCAAGTCCACCACTAATGATCCGCTTGTGGGCTTGCGAGTCCGTGCATTGAACGACGACGGAACGAACAAAGTGCTCGCCTTGCTCCCCAAGGGCTGTAAGGTCACGCTCGGCGAAGCGCACAGCATCAAGACGAAATATAAAAAGCTGCTCAGCATTGATGAAGGCATGGCCATACCCGCCCTACCGGCAGGTACCGAGGGCTGGGTGTATGAGGCTGAACTGACCGACAACACCGTAGCGGATAAGGCCACGGATACTGAGTCCGAGCTTACCCTTAGTCATCAGGGGGTGAGGGTTCGCAGGGAGGGCAAAGGTAATGGCGCGATCATTGGCGTATTGCCGCGTGGTGCCACTCTCAAGGTGGGCGAGAAACAGAGAAGCGGTTATTGCAAGGTACTGGAGGTCATGGACTATCGCGGCGTACCCGCACTGCCCAACGGGGCGGATGGCAAACCGCTAGGCTACGTTTTCTTCGACGCACTCGAAACACAGAAAACCGAGCCCAGTGCGCTGGATAGCGTTCATATCTTGCCCAAACCATACTCGATCAAGGCCGGTGAACTGGTAGGGCATATAGGTAAGTACCAGAACCAAGACGAAGGCACGGCCAAGAAACGCCTGCACTTGGAAGTGTTCACCAGTGAGGACGTCCCGGCCTTTATCGAAAAAAGCCGTGCTATCGGGGAAAAGCTACCCGACGAACAGAAGACCCTGATCAAGGTGGACAAGGGCTCGAAGATCGTCCAGCCCGCCGCCGCCGATGCACAAGTCGAAGCGAACGTGGACGTGCGCCTCTGCAGCGACTCCCCCAAGGCCGGTTGCTGGGCCAAGGTGCAGAAGTACGCTATCTGCAACGCTGACAAGAACAGCGAGCTGGGCAGTTACAACTCGACAAAGCTTACCTACACGCTAGGCGCTGCGCAGAAGACCATCCTGGCATCCCGAATGGGCGTCAACGCTGCGGATATGCCGGATCAGGTCGACTTTCTCAAGGTGTATTCCAATTCGGCCGATGGGGGCGACCCTCATGACTACGAGAGCGGCAGCATCCCTTCGACCCATCCATGGCGCAAAATCGGTGCTGTTGTTGGTAAACCCTTCTGGGTCAAACGATCCGCACTGAACGCCCAAGGCCGGCGTACGAGCACAGCAGGCTCGCTTGATGCCTGGAGCGAGTTCCCTCTGTACAGTGGGCTCGAAGGTGAAGCCAGTGGTTACGTACGCATACTGCCCGCCAGCTCCTGGGATGCCTTGCCCGATGAACGCAAAGCCATCGACGCTGAGCAAGTACGCTGGTGGTATGTCACTGTCGGAGATATGGAAGGCAACGACATCTCCGGTTGGGCACCAGAAAAAGATCTGGTCGTCACACGTCACTCCCCTTGGGAATGGCCAGGTTTCAGTACCCTCCAAGACAAAGTCTCGCTGGACGCCCACCTGGCAAGAACCCTCGACGCCGCCGGGCGTGCTACAGAAGAGGAAACCGAGAGCTACGCGGCCTTGATCGAAGAGGCCGAGCGCGGCCCTATCCTCAGCAAGCTGTACGAAATCATCGACCAGCCAGACGAAAAGGGCGTCCGCGATAACAAGCTTACTCCAGAGGAATTCAAGGCTGCCCTCGCCAAACCCTGGTTGGCACAGCAGCTTTCCCTACTGATTAGCCAGCATGAAAGCGAATGGTTCTGGAACGAGAGCAAATGGAATCAGCTAGACAAGCTGATGGAGCACACGCCGGAAGATCCGAATCCTCAGTGGGTACGCGAGAAGGAGCGAATTAAAACGCTCAGCTGGTGGAAGGAATTGGCAGGGCAGCCAGGGATAGCGGCGGATGGAATGGCTTGGCATTTTCAGCCGGTGGAACTAGTGACTAATCACATTGAGTCAGAATTCAAGTTCACCCTAGAAATGCTGAAGTATATGTTCCCTTCAGCGAATGATGACCATCTACAACAACTAATTGAAGAGATTAACCCCAGAATTGGCTTTTACAAACTAGATACTCCTCTCCGTAGAAATCATTTTTTTGCGCAAACAATGCAAGAGGTCGGTTCTTCTTTATCCCTACATAGTGAAAATCTTAACTATGCATCACTGGCTTTGCCAGGGCTATTTCGCTATTTCCAAATACATCCTGATGAAGCTGAGCTGTACGGGAGAACAAGCGAACACCCTGCCAATCAGGAGGCCATAGCAAATCGAGCCTACGCAAACAGGAATGGAAACGGAGGTGTCTCCAGCGGAGATGGCTGGCGATATAGAGGTAGAGGCATAATACAGTTAACTGGAAGAATTAATTATCGTAACTTCACAACCTGGCACTCTGAAAATTCCGACAAATGGCCTGCAGATGCCGAACTGGACTTTGAAGAAAACGAGCACCTGACCGATGAATTGAAATACGCTGCTCGTTCAGCGGCATTCTTTTGGCTCTACGGAAAAATATATGAGGATGCAGATATAGGATCGACACAGAGTGATGTCGATAGAGTTACTAGGCGCATAAATCCTGGGTTATTCTCTAACCCGCCTAGCCCACAAAAAACAAATAGCATTGCGGGCAGAAGAAGCAACTTTGAAAGACTGGTTAATTGGGGTGGGTTAAATGGCTAACAAGATAGTATATTTTTCTTTTTTAATAGCACTGTTCATCTTGCGTGCAGCACATGGCGCAGAGATTTTAAAAGATAGAGAGCTTGATGAGTCGACTTTGTGCATGGAATACGAAGAGATATACTTTAGCTGCCATCTAAGAGGAAAAGGCTCTATTGTTTCCATATGCTCATCTGCCAATAACTCCCCCAAAGAGGGATACGTTCAATATAGATATGGCACGCATGAAAATATTGAGCTTAATTTTCCAAAAAACAAAATTCCTCCGCAAGGTATATTTTCATTAACCGACGTTACCGAGGGTAGCATTCGAGGAATGCACATAAAGTTCACTAGCGGTGCTTACACGTATGTAGTGTCCTCCGTTATGCCAGGTGGCCTATATGTAACAAGGAATAACAAGGTGGTGTTTGATGCCTACTGTTCATCGGGAAAAAATATAACATTTCCCGATGCAGCATATAGGGGGATAGAACAACATCCCATGACCGAGGTTGATTTACATTAGAATAAAGGGGGCAGATTTATTTATGGCTGGATCTGGTGGTGATGCAATCAACGGGGCAGTGTCATTGATATTTAGAAATTCCCGACCTTTTTCACTCGGCACTACATGTTCCGCTCTTTAACAATCAACCCGCAACATACTTGGCGTCATCTGACGCCAAGTGAGGCTATCAGTCAGCCCTACCGCGTCGATGTGGAATTGATCAGCGAACGCCCGGATCTCGTGGCCAGCCTGCTGCATCAGCGCACTTTCCTCGCCTTATCCAGAGCGAAGGACTAATTTTGATAGATTATGGAGTGCAGAGGTGTTCGAATGACATATCTTGTTTTTGATACTGCCGCGCATAAGCCTTATTTGCTTTCGAAGATGGCTGGCTTTTGAGAGTTTGGGGAATTGGATGATGCGTATATTTTTTGTCTTGGTCTTTTCTATATGCTTTCCGTTAGTGGTAAATGGCTCGGAAAGCCATATGCCTATTTTTATGTGCAAAACGAAAAATAATAATAATATTGAGGTGTATAGAGATGGAGATATGGTGACCTATTCGTTTGGTAGAAGCGATTACCCGCCAGAACTTAAATTGACACGGTCAATGGCAGATTTAGAGGTCGCAATAGGCAGTGTTTCTGGGGATGAAATTTCGAATTCTATAACTTTTTCAAATGGCGCGTATGCGTACAGAGTAATGACAACGATTAATAAAGTGGCTGCGACGCAAGAGCCCAGGCATGGGGTCTTGGTCAATAAAAAAACTAAGTGCTTAGCCTATATAGACTGCGTTCCAGAAACTGTGCAGGGAAGTTTGCTTGATTTGGAGTGAGCAATGCGGGGCAGGCATGATAGATGGCAATGTATTCCGTGCCGCTAGATAGACTCAACAAGAGAAAGGAGTGCGCATGTGGTTGGTAGGACGATAGTTGCTGCGTTACTTTGTATTGGATTGGCTCATGCAGAAAGGGCAGAAAGGGGACAGATTTATTTTTGGCCGAGAGAGGGACGATAATTTCGGGCTGAACCAAGCGATGAACATCAGGATGAAGAAGCGCCCACTGCAACACACCGCACACCAAGTACTGCTATGCGCCCTGTCCTGCGGATACCTGGCAGGCTGCAGCGCCCTTGAGCTCGAAACCATTACCTATCCAGAAGCCCTCACCCACTATCAGGAAGGCGGCGGTATCGAGAATTACCGGTGCGCGCTGGTGCCAGCCGATGAGCAGTACCAAGCGCTGCCTGACTCCCAGCCGATCGCCGTGGAAATCGATGAGGTGTTGTTGGTCAAGATCGACGGCTCTATCCAGGCGCTGCAACAGACCGAAATCACCGAGACCCTCGCGGCATACGCCCATGCTGGCATGAGTGCCAGGCTGTCCACGCTCAGGCAGCTCAACCAGACCGAATACAACGAGTCGGATGACCGCCACGTCGACCTTACCTTCGATGCGGGCGGCAAGACTACGATCTATAGAACCTTTGGGAAGGCCTGCGGACTCTGATCACTCAAGGCGAGAACCCCTAACAGAATGCAACGATAAATTTGCTAAAGGTGATAGTCCTCGCCATATCAGAGGTAATCAGGATGTTCGGTGTCAATTACAGGTATTCGTTCTTCTTGCTCTTTTTTACATTCCCGGCTCTTAGCGATGCCGTTGAAAAGTCATGTGAAGTGATTGAGGCCTCCCAACAAGTCGCCCAGTGCGCGGAATATGCTAAAGCGCAGTCGGATAAACTTTTGAATTCAGCCTATAAGGCAGCTCTTGACCGCATCAGGCATCAGTACAGGCAAGCGCCCCTGATGGCGGATCAGTATATTTCTCTGCTGCGTGGGGCGCAGCGAGAATGGATCAAGCTACGAGACGCCGATTGCAAACTTGAGGCCTTTGAAATAGAGGAAACTGCAGAAGCGTATCAGGTAACGATCAACAACTGCATAGCAAGGATGAGTAACGATAGGACGATGTATTTGGAGCGTATAGCACCTGACATATGAGCGCCATTAGCATCCATGGATAAGGTAGTTACACCCTTTATTATCCGACACATGAGCCGTGAGTAAGATCCAAGGGCGCAGATGCCAAGATCATATGGAAGTAAACATGACGGACGATATTTGGCGCTCACCGTCCTCCTGATGTTGGCCAATGCCCTGGCCGCGGAAACGCTGCATCCCGAAGGCCTGTCCGCACTGCAGGAGCTGCGCATCGCAGAGGGTAACGACGATGCCCAGAGCCTGCTGATCACCGACCGCGCAGGCACGGTGGTGCTCGATACGGACAAGGTCCTGCCGCGTATCGAGAACGAATTCTCGCCCAACAGCTACGACGGCTACCTGGCAGAGCTGCTCGCCGAGCGCCAGGCCAGGGCAACGGCCATCGATCTGCAGGGCGAGCGCCATGCCCTGCTTTCGCCCGCCACCCAGGCCGGGGATTACCTGCTGCTGATCACCCGTGAAGAGGGCAATGGCGCCTACAACTTCAACCTGAAGTTCAGGTACGACGGCGCCACGAAGTCCTTCGCGCTGAGCCAGATCCTGCTCAACGAGAACGACGCCCAGTGCGACCGGTCACTGCTGAGCAGCTATGCGATGGACAGCAAGGCCCTTGGCGCCACGTCGATCGCCGACTTCGATGGTAGCCGCGCCTTCGGCACGCTGAGGGCGTTGCGTCTGGCGCACCAGACATCGGCCAGCACGGCGGAGAAACTGATGCCCGAGGCGGTCGCCAGCAATTTCGACGCCGCTCTGAAGGCTTACCAGGCGGGTAACGCACAAGAACTGAAAACCCTCGTCGGCTACTTCCTCTCAAGCGACGAGGATGGCGCTTGCGGCCCCGGCAACTATATCGTCGAGAAATACTACTTCCCGCAAAGGGTCGGTTGGTCGAACGACCTGGGCTTTCTGTTCGAGCAGGCCGGTCATTACCCGGAGGCGGTGGAATTGCTGCAGCACATCACCCGCAGGCACCCGGACAGGGTCGTCGCCAACCTCAACCTGGCGGATGCCTACTGGGCGCTGGGCGAGCGGGAGCAGGCCCGGGAAGCCTACGGCCAGTACCATGACAAGATGCTCGCCGCCCAGAAGCAGGCGAGAATTCCGCCGCGAGTACTGGAGCGGAAGTAGCGCGCAGCAATCAGGGCCGCTCTGCGGCCAATGCCTGCTCCAGCGCGCCCGCTTCCTTGAATGCCTGCTGCGTCAGCAGGCGACCATCCTCTAACTGCAACCACAACACTTCGCCCTCGCCAGCCGGATAACGGGGAGCGATGCGGGCGTCGCGGTCGAGCAGGATGCGGTAGTTGTAGTCGCGCATCTTCGGCAGGGCGAAGAGGCTGGCGATGACGCCGGGCATGTGGCTGATATCGGCGAGGAACACCGCCTGGCGCTCTTCCAGGTAGCCCTTGGGCTTGCCTTGCAGGGCGGCGTTGACCAGCTTGGCGCCGGCCATGTCGCGGGCAACCAGCAGGATGCGGGTTCTATCGTTCAGGGTGTAGGGCACGTCATGCTGATCGAGCAGGGTCCAGGGCGCCAGGCGCTCGCCGGGCTCCAGAGCCAGTGCGGCGGTCGACAGCAGGCACAGCAACAGCAGGGCGGCAGCTTTCATGCGTGGACTCCGGGGGTGATCAGTAGAGGTCTTCGTCGGTCACCAGACGCACTTCGCCAGCGTCCATGGCGTAGGCGGCGTCGGCCAGGTCGTTGCTGATCTTTTCCACCTTCAGCGTGCCGCTGACCCACAGCGGGGCGTAGATGTCTTCGAGCGCAATGCCCCTGGGGTAGCGCACCAGCACCAGCTGGTTGGGCGGCGGTGGCGGCACGTGGATGCAGGCGCCCGGATAGGGCACCAGGAAGAACAGGGTGCTGTTGCCTTTCTCGTCGCTTTCCAGCGGCACGGGATAGCCACCCAGGCGAATGTCCTTGCCGTCGAGTTCGGCCACGGTCTTGGTGGAGTACATCACGGCCGGCAGGTCCTGGTCCTGCTGGCGCAGGCCGCCTTCGCCGTAGAAGGTGCTGTCGCCCTCCGGAGTGTCGTGGCTGATTTCGGGCATTTCCTCGAGGGCCTTGCGGTCCTCGGGCGGCATCAGGTCGAGCCAGTCGGTTTCCGGCAGTTCGGCGTGAGCCAGGCCGGTGCACAGCAGCAGGGCGAGAAGCAGGTGGCGCATGGTGGTTGGAGTCTCTCGGCGTTGGCAATCGACAGCCGGCACGCCATGGGTGCCGGCTTCGAGGAAGGTCTGTCAGTCCTTCTTGATCGCGCCGTAGATTACCAGCAGAACGATGGCGCCGATCACCGCACCGATGAAACCGGCGGCCTCCCCGGCTTCGTAGATGCCCAGCGCCTGGCCGCCGTAGGTGGCGGCGATGGAGCCGCCGATGCCGAGCAGGATGGTCATGATCCAGCCCATGCTGTCATCGCCGGGTTTGAGGAAGCGTGCGACCAGACCGACGATCAGGCCGATGAAAATGGTGCCGATAATGCCCATTGGCGTATCTCCTTGGTGAGTGCCGCTTGTGCGGCAGGCCCACATGGGACAGGTCGATGGGGCGGTCAGTTCGTCTCGTCGGGCGGCAGGACGCCATAGCGATGGTAGATCAGGGCTACTTCACCTTCTGCGCGCATGCGTTCGAGCTCGGCGCTCAGGCGGTCGTAGAGAGCGCGCCGATCGCTCTGGTAGCGTTTGAGCGAGGCACCGAAGTGGTTGCCCAGCACCTGTTGGTGCGCATAGTGGGCGTAGCTGAAATCATCGAAGCCCAGGCTGGCGAACTGCGCTTCCATCGGCATTACGTCCAGCACGGCGATGGTGTCGAGACGTCCGGCGCGAAACATCGCGGCCAGCTGCGCATCGTCGCTGGCATAGACCCGGGTCAGGCGCTCGTCGCTGTCGAAGGGTTCGAAATAGACGGTGCCGCGTTTGACGCCGACCGACAGACGGTGCAGGTCCTCATAGCGCTTGAGCTCCGCCTCGCGCCCCGGGTGTACCACGAAGCGGATGTTCAGTTGCTGATTGCCGATGCTGGGCAGGAAGTGGATGTACTCGCGCCGCTGTTCGGTGAGCAGCACGCGCGGCACCAGATCGACCCGACCCGAGCGCAGGTCGTCGAGGCTGCGCAGGAAGGGCGCCTGACGCCAGTACAGGCGCACGCCGATGCGCTGTGCGGCGGTTTCTAGCACGCTGATCAGCGGGCCGCTGGGGATGCCGTCGACCGCGCGCATTTCCGGCGGGCGCTCACGGAAATCGACCCGTAGAACCTCTTCCGCCCCGACGCAGGTCAGGGCGAACAGCATGGGCAGCAGAGCAAGTAGGCGCTTCATGGATAGGCTCTTGGACGACGGCCGTCGTTCAGGAGTCTAGCCGTGAATTGCCCTTTTAGCGCTTGGCGATCAGTGCCTGTACCGCTGCGATGCCGCTATCCAGGGCGGCCCGATCGGCACTGCGCAGGGTGGCGTGGCCGACCTTGCGGCCGACCTTGAAGGCCTTGCCGTAGTGGTGCAGGTGGCAGTCGGCGATGCTGATCACCTTGTCCACCGGCGGCACTTCACCAATGAAATTGAGCATCGCGCTCTCGCCCAGCTTGGCAGTGGAGCCCAGCGGCAGGCCGGCGACAGCGCGCAGGTGGTTCTCGAACTGGCTGCATTCGGCGCCTTCGATGGTCCAGTGCCCTGAGTTGTGCACGCGCGGGGCGATCTCGTTGGCCTTGAGGCCGTCGTCCACCTCGAAGAACTCGAAGGCCAGCACGCCGACGTAGTCGAGCTTGTCCAGCACGCGACCGACGTAGTCCTCGGCCAGCGCCTGCAGCGGGTGATCGGTGCTGGCGATGGACAGGGCGAGGATGCCGCTGTCGTGGGTGTTGTGCACCAGCGGGTAGAAACGGGTTTCGCCATCGCGGGCGCGCACGGCGATCAGCGACACCTCGCCGGTAAAGGGCACGAAGCCTTCGAGGATGCACGGCACGCTGCCCAGCTCGGCGAAGGCGCCAGTGACGTCTTCGGCCTTGCGCAGGACCTTCTGGCCCTTGCCGTCATAGCCCAGGGTGCGGGTCTTCATCACCGCCGGCAGGCCGATGCTGGCCACCGCGGCATCGAGGTCGGCCTGCGACTGGATGTCGGCGAACTCCGGCGTGGGAATGCCCAGCTCGCGGAACATGGATTTTTCGAACCAGCGGTCACGGGCGATGCGCAGGGCTTCGGCGCTGGGGTAGACCGGCACGAACTGCGAGAGGAAGGCCACGGTTTCCGCCGGCACGCTCTCGAATTCGAAGGTGACCAGATCGACCTCGTCGGCCAGCTGGCGCAGGTGATCCTGATCGCCGTAGTCGGCGCGGATATGCTCGCCAAGCGCCTGGGCGCAGGCGTCCGGCGCCGGGTCGAGGAAGGCGAAATTCATGCCCAGCGGGGTGCCCGCCAGGGCCATCATGCGGCCCAGCTGGCCGCCACCGATCACACCGATTTTCATCGCATCATGCCTCGCGCGGGTCCGGGTTGCTCAGCACGGTATCGGTCTGCTCCTGGCGGAACTGCTTGAGCGCCGCATGGAACTGCGGGTGCTGGTGACCGAGGATGCTGGCGGCGAGCAGGGCGGCGTTGACCGCGCCAGCCTTGCCGATGGCCAGGGTGGCGACCGGGATGCCGGCCGGCATCTGCACGATCGACAGCAGCGAGTCGACGCCCGAGAGCATGGACGACTGTACCGGCACGCCAAGCACCGGCAGATGGGTCTTGGCCGCGCACATGCCCGGCAGGTGAGCGGCGCCACCGGCACCGGCGATGATCACCTGGATGCCGCGGGCTTCCGCCTCTTCGGCGTACTGGAACAGCAGGTCCGGGGTGCGGTGGGCGGAAACCACCTTGACCTCGTGGGGAATGCCCAGCTTGTCCAGCATCTCGGCGGTGTGGCTAAGGGTGGACCAATCGGACTTGGAGCCCATGATCACGCCAACCAGTGCGCTCATCGTCGTGCCTCTTCTCTCGGGCGCCTCGCGGCGCGTCAAAAACCAACAAGCCACGCGGGCGGGCCAGCGTGGCTTGTCATGATTCGTTGGCCGGGTGCTGCCGGCCGAAGGCCGCGCAGTATAACGCAAAGCCAGCGCTGGCGGGCAGGGGCGATGACCGTTTGTCATGCGGCGTGGGGGCAGAGGGATAAAACCGCGCAAACCTTGCTCTGGAGCAATGCCGGCGTGGGCTGCGCGCGCACACTGGGCAGACACTCGCATGGAAGAGGAACAGCGTATGAACCAGACCATGAAAGCCGCAGTCGTCCACGCCTTCGGGCAGCCGCTGCGTATCGAGGAGGTGCAAACCCCGCTACCCGGCCCGGGGCAGATTCTGGTGAAGATCGAAGCGTCGGGTGTATGTCACACCGACCTGCACGCCGCCGAAGGCGACTGGCCGGTGAAGCCGAGCCTGCCGTTCATTCCCGGTCACGAGGGCGTCGGCTACGTGGTGGCGGTCGGCAGCGGCGTGACTCGGGTGAGGGAAGGCGACCGTGTCGGTGTGCCCTGGCTCTACACCGCCTGTGGCTGCTGCGAGCACTGCCTGACCGGCTGGGAGACGCTCTGCGAGAGTCAGCAGAACACCGGTTATTCGATCAACGGCGGCTATGCCGAGTACGTGCTGGCTGACCCCAACTATGTCGGTATCCTGCCGAAGAACGTCGATTTCCTTGAAATCGCACCGATCCTTTGCGCAGGCGTGACGGTGTACAAGGGCCTCAAGGAAACCAAGGCACGCCCTGGCCAGTGGGTGGCCATCTCCGGCATCGGCGGCCTCGGTCATGTGGCTGTGCAGTACGCCCGCGCCATGGGCCTGCACGTGGTCGCGGTGGATGTCGACGATGCCAAGCTGGAACTGGCGCGCAAGCTCGGCGCCAGCCTGACCATCAATGCACGCAAGGAAGACCCAGCCGAAGTGGTGCAGCGTGATATCGGTGGCGCTCACGGCGTGCTGGTCACCGCGGTGTCCAACGCCGCCTTCGGCCAGGCCATCGGCATGGCACGCCGGCACGGCACGATCGCGCTGGTCGGCCTGCCGCCGGGCGACTTCCCCACGCCGATCTTCGATGTGGTGCTCAAGGCCATCAGCATCACCGGCTCGATCGTCGGCACCCGCGCCGATCTGCAGGAGGCGCTGGATTTTGCCGGCGAGGGCCTGGTCAAGGCCACGGTGCACAGCGACAGCCTGGACAACATCAACGGCATCTTCGAACAGATGCGCGGTGGGCAGATCGAGGGGCGCGTGGTGCTGAGGTTCTGAGCCGAGTGATCACGGACAGGTAATTTCCTACAGGGCAGACGCGCAAGGGCGCACAGATCGTCGGTTGGCGGCTGGCTATACTGTGCGCTCTTCATCCGTACAAGGACGTGCCCAATGAAACCCTGCCTTGCGTTATTCGCCCTTTCTCTGCTGTCCGTCCAGGTCTCGGCCATCGAACTGGCCAAGCATCCCCAGGTATTCGATGCCGGTCAGGGCGTGAGCCTGGCGCTGGCGCCCTCTGCCGACGGCAAGCAGGCCCTGGTGCAGGTCCGCGGCATCAACCACCCGCTCGACGAAGTGGTGTTTCTCACCGACGTCCGCGAGCTGGGCAACGAGCAGCGCGACTACGGCATTCGCCTCGATGGTCGTGACTACAACCTGCTGAACAAGCGCCGCGCCTGGAGCGGCGAGAGCTACCAGCTCAACCTGCCCAATACCCAGGGCTTCGAGCTCAGCTACAGCGAGGACAAGACCAAGGCGCTGAAGCCCAAGGACCTGCTGGCGATCTACCAGAAGCAGGAGAAGGACGGCGTTCAGGCGCGCCTGGCGGCCTTCGATCGCAAGCAGCGCCTGGCCGACTACAGTGCCCGCCTGCAGGAGATGGATGGCGAAGCCTCCAAGGCCTGCGGTACGCCGCTGAAGACCCAGGTGGACTGGAGCGCGATCAGCGACGATCAGCTGATCGGCCTCAGCGTGCCGAGCTTCTGTGGCGAAGTGGTCAACCAGATGGCCTATCTGTGCGGGCGTGACGATCGCTACAAGGCCGAAGCCAAGACCCTCAAGGGCGTCGACTGCCGCTTCGGCGAGGCGCTGAAACTGCACGAGAAGGACGGCCAGCTGCAGTTCACCACCCACCCGGATGAAGCCAACCAGGGCGACTTCATCAACGCCATCCTGCGTAATCGCTGATCTTCGGTGGCGGGCTGCGGCCCGCCACCTGCGGCATATTTCTTGCGTTCTTTTGTCCATCTGCACCGACGGAACGCATCATGCTGCATGCCTCGCTGACCACCCTGCACGTGGTTTCCCTGATCCTGCAACGCTTCGCCGACCAGCCCGAGCTGCACCCGCAATTGCTGGCCGGGAGCGGGATTGGTGCGGCCGATCTGGACAATGCCGACGCGCGCATCACCCGGGTGCAGGAGCTGCAGGTATGCGCCAATGCCCTGGCCCTGCGGGCCGACCTTGGGCTGGAGTTGGGGCGCAGTCTGCATGTTTCCTCCTATGGGCTGCTGGGTTACGCCGCGCTCTCGGCTGCCACCTTTGGTGACGCCTGGCGCCTGCTGCTGCAGTACCCGGCCCTGCTCGGTACCTACTTCCGCCTGGAGCTGCAGGTGGAGGGCGAGTTGGCCTGGATCTGCGCGGGTGGCTATCGCGATGCCGCGACGCTGGAGGTGTTCAACGTGGAGATGTGCCTGGCCTCGCTGAAACTGATCGGTGACGAGCTGCTGGGCCAGCCGCTGCCGCTCAAGGCTGCCGAGTTCACCCATGCCCGGCCGCGCTACGTGAAGCGCTATGCGCACAGCTTTCCCTGCCCACTGCGTTTTGCCGCGCAGCGCAACGCCTTCGCCTTTCCCGCCGAGTGGCTGGAACGCCGCCTGCCGCTGGCCGACAGCGTCACCCATGGCGACATGGTGGAACGCTGCCGGCGCCTGAACGCCGAGTTCAGCAGCCGCCAGGCCTGGCTGGAGCGGGTACGCCAGCTACTCGCCGCGCAGTTGGCCGAGCCGCCGGGGCTGGAGAACCTGGCGCAGCAGATGCACTGTTCGCCGCGTACCCTGCGCCGTCACCTGCAGGAGTTGGGCACCAGCTACCAGGGCCTGCTCGATGAGCTGCGCTTCGAGCGCGCCAAGGCGCTACTCAACGAAGAGCAATGGCCGGTGTACCGCATCGCCGAGGTGCTGGGCTTCAGCGAAACCGCCAGCTTTCGTCATGCCTTCCAACGCTGGAGCGGCGTGCCGCCGAGTCGCTTTCGTGCGTAGCCCGGATGTAATCCGGGAATACCCGGCACCTTTTCCCGGATTGCATCCGGGCTACGGGTAATCGCCGTGGGAGCGGCTTCAGCCGTGATAAAGCTCGCCGCTGAAGCGGCTCCTACAGGTCGGGCTCTGCACGGTGCGGTACATCTGCGGCGCGTAGCCCGGATGTAATCCGGGAATATCCGGCACCTTATCCCCGGATTGCATCCGGGCTACGGGAGATTACCGTGGGAGCGACTTCAGCCGCGATAAAGCTCGCCGCTAAAGCGCCTCCCACGGGGCTCATCCCTCTCCTGTACGTTGCGATACATCTGCAGCGCGTCGCTCGGCTGTATCCGGGCTACGGACGATCACCGTAGGAGCGGCTTCAGCCGCGATATAAGGCTCGCCGCTGAAGCGCCTCCTACAGGTGCGCTCACTCCTCCGCCTGCACGTTGCGGTACATCTGCAAGCGCGCGGCCTCGTGCAGGCCACGGCTCAGTGCCAGCAGGCGCTGGAATTCCTCCGGGTGGCGTTTGGCGACGTTGTCGCGTGGCGTCGGCGAGCGCAGGTCGTGCAGGGTCGGCGAGCTGCCGTCGTGCTGCATCTGCACGAGAAAATCGCGGGTCACCGCGCCGATCACCGGGAAGCTGCCTTCCTGCAGCACCAGCGGTACCACGCGCTCGCCTTCCGGCGCTGGCAGTTGCAGGTCGCGACCGAGACCGCCGTTGTCGAACGGCACGCCCACCAGGCCGGCCACGGTCGGCAGCAGGTCGGCCAGGCCCACGGCTTCGTCGAACTCACGTGGCGCCAGCCATTTCGGCGCGTGGATCAGCAGCGGTACGTTGTTGCTCTCCAGCCCCAGTTGCTCGAAGGCCGGCGCCATGTGCGGGATCTGGCTGATGCGGGTGTTGTGGTCGCCGAAGAAGACGAAAATGCTGTCGTCGTAGAAGCCCTGCTCCTTCGCCAGCTCCATCAGGCGACCGATATTGAAGTCCAGCAGGCGCACCGCGTTGTACTGCTCGACGCTGCGCGAACCGGCCTGCTGCACCTGCTCCAGCGGCAGGTCGAGCGGCTCGAAACCGTCGTTGTACTTGGGGATGGTGAAGGGCCTGTGGTTGCCGGAGGTCTGCAGGTAGGCGAAGAACGGCTTGTCCTTGGGTAGGGCGCCGAGGATGCGCGTACTTTCCTTGAAGAAATCCAGATCGGATATGCCCCACACGTCCACCTGTGGCGACTGCCAGTGGCGCTCCTCATAGAGCTGCACGCCGTCGATGCTCTGGCGAATCAGCGCGTTGATGTTGGCCCAGCCGGCATTGCCGCCGATCATGTAGAACTTCTCATACCCGTCCAATGCGTTGATCAGCGTGCGCTGGCGGGCGATCAATGGGTTGCGTGTGGCGGTCTCCTGCCGCGACACGTCTGGGATGCCGGTGATGCTCGCCCATACCGTCTTGGCGGTACCGGTGACCGGCACGTAAAAGTGGCGGAAGAACCAGCTTTGCTGGGCCAGGCGATCCAGATTCGGCGTCGGGTTCAGCGGGTTGCCGTAGGCACCCACGGCACTGGTGCCGAGGGATTCGAGCATGACGAAAATCACGTTGGGCGGGCGCTCGGCCTGGATGCGATGTGCCTGCACCGGCTGATGACGGAAGAAGTTCAGCCCCTGCGCATCGCGTTCGCTGACGCCCAGGTAATCGGCCACCACGTCGTAGTGCTCGCGCGTGGCGGCCTCGTCGAAGGCGGCGGGTTCGAGCTTGAGGGTGTCGAAGAGAAACAGCGCCGGGTTGAGGCCGAGCGCGCCGATCTGGCCGTTGCCACTGTAGAAGGCATCGCTCCAGCGCAGCGGCACCGGGTTTTCCAGGTTCAGCGCGCTGACGCGGCCGAGCAGGCCGAAGAACACCAGCACGCTCACCACCGCCGTACCGCCGATTGCCGGCAACGCGCCTACCCGCTGCGTTTGCGGGCGATCCAGGGTGACGCGTTCCAGACGCAGCAGCGCCCAGGCCCACAGCGTCACACCGGCCAGCCAGGCCAGGGTGATCCACAGCACCGGGTAGGTCTGCCAGAGCATGCCGGCGGAAATCTGCGCATCGCCGGCAAAGCGCAGCACGGTGGCGTTGAGGCGCACGCCCAGGTAGGCGTAGTGGCCGAAGTCGATGATATACAGCAGGCCCAGCGACGCCACGGCCAGCAGCAGGTAGCCGCGCAGCAGCCAGCGCACCGCGCGAAAGCGCGCCAGGCGCAGCTTCGGCAGCGCCAGCAGGAGGCCTGCCGGCAGCATCAGCAGCAGGGCCAGGCGCAGGTCGAAGCGCAGGCCGATGCCGAGGGTGCGCAGCACGTCCGGGTCGCTGAGGCTGTCGACGGCGGAGAAGCCCAGTAGAAACAGCCCGCGCAGGGCCGCGAAGAGGACGAACAGCAGCGCCGTCAGGCCTGCGAGATAATGCAGGCGGCGGGATTTCAGCCAGCTCATGCGAGTTTCCTTGTCGGTCGGGCCAGCAGCCAGCGCACAGCGGCGCTGAGCAAGGCGCCCAGGCTATAGAGGGCCAGGTAGGGGTCGATCAGGTAGTCCCAGTAGTTTTCCGAGGCACCCAGGCGCAGGGCGAAGGCCAGGGTCGCCAGCACCAAGGCCAGCGCGCCGAGCCAGCTACGCTGGACGATCAGCACCGCGCACAGCAGGCCCAGCACCAGCAGCATTGGTCGCGGCGCGAAGCCGAGCTGGTAGGGGTCGGCATAACTCAGGCCCAGCGCCGCCGGGTAGAGCAGCACGGCCAGGCCGGCGAACAGTGCCAGGCTGGCCAGGCGATCACGGGCGCCGGCAGGAGGCACGCCGAAGCGGCACAGGGTCGCCCAGCCCAGCAGCACCAGGCTGGCCACCGACAGGTCGCCGATGTAGGTGCGCAACTGCAACGCCAGGCTGATGCCCTGCAGCGGCACCAGGCTGAGCAGCAGACAGCCCGTCAGCAGGACGCCGCGTTGTGTCGTATTGCGCGTCAGTCGCGTGAAGATCAGGAAAGCCAGCAGGGCAAAGGCCAGGTGCGGCAGCCAGAAGTCAGTCATGCGGGCGGCGCTCCGACAGCCAGGCCTCGTTGAAGGCCAGGTGCTTGATGAACATGTCGTTCCACGAATAGACCAGGTGGTAGGTACCCTCGCGGTCACGGGTGAAGTAGGGGTACTCGTAGTCGAAGGTGCAGCCTTCGGCGCTGCACATGCGCGCGCTCACCCGCTCGAGGAACTGCGCCTGCTGCTCGGGCTTGCCGCCGCTGGTGCGGAATTTTTCGCTGACCACGGCAGGAAATTCGTCGCGCGGGATCGGTTCGCCCCAGGGGTTGGGCGTCTCGTCCAGCTCGCCCAGGGTGCGCCAGTTGCCTAGCTTGGCATCGGTGGCGTAGAGGGTCAGACGGAAGCGGCCGTCCTCCAGGTCATTCATCGCCACCAGCAGGCTGCCGTCGGGGCGACCGACCGCCGCCAGGGACGAGTTGGGGTTGCTCGGCTCCACTGGCTGCGGCCGGCTCCAGCTACGCCCGGCGTCCTCACTGTAGCTGGCCAGTACACGGTGATGCTCCTCACCGGCGTAACGCAGCAGGGCAACGGCACGATTTTCGTTCAGCGGCACTACGGTGGGCTGCAACGAATAGCGCCCTTTGCCGATGCGGTACTTGCCCAATACTTCACCTTTCGCGCTCAGGTGCAGGTATTCGGGAAACTTGCCGAGGAACTCGTGGTAAACCGGCAGGCCGATGCTGCCGTCGGCATGAAACACCGGCGCGGCGCGCACCAGGGTGCTGATGTTGAGAAAGGGACTGGTGACCAGTTGGCGGGGCGCCGACCAGGTTTCACCGAGGTCCTCGGAGACCATGGCGTTGACCGCGCTACCGGCCCAGCCACCGAGAGACACCGAGACGTAGAACAGCCACAGGCGGTTGTCTGGCGCCAGGCTGATCACCGGGTTGCCCAGCTTGCGGATGTGCTTGCCGACCGCACGCTGGGTGGCCTCACGGGTGGCCAGTACGCGTTCGGCGCTCCACTGGCCGCTGGCGGCATCGAAGCGCGCGGCGCGGATCTGCACATCGGCTGCGCCTTCGCGTGTTCCGGCGAACCAGGCCGCCATCAGATCGCCGCCGGGCAGGCCGGTGATGGAGGCGGAGTGAACGAAATCCTCCAGGTCTGATGAGGCGAAGTGCGCGGCCAGGGCGGGTGCAGAGTCGGTTGCGGGCGTCGCCGACTGGCTGGCGAAGGGGGCCAGCGCATGGGGCGTGGCGCCGAGCCAGGCCCAGGTGAACACCGTGGCTGCGCCCAGCAGCAGGGCGCAGGTCTTGAAGGTCGAGGTCATGATCGGTGGTTCAGGGATGTCTTGGCGAGGCCAGGTGCGAGCTGGCGACTTCTTCTACCGGGCGGGCATCGACCGGGTCGTAGTAGATCTCCAGCTTGCGACCGGTGGCATCGAAGCCATAGATCTCGTAGCAGTGACCGGGGGTGATGCGAAACTTGGTGATCTGCACGCCCTGGCGTTTCATCTGCTCGCGAAACTGCGACTCGGGCATCCAGGCACTGCGGTCGGGGCGGGCACAATCGGTATCGGCCATCAGCGGCGTAGCGCCGAGCAGCAGCAGGCCGCCGAGGGCGGTACGGGCAAGGTGGGACATGGCGGCTCTCTCGTCACGGGGCACCGGCCCCAGGGCCGGCGCCAGGGCTGCGATCAGTCTTCGATCTCGGTCTTCACGGCCTTGCCACTGACCGGGTCGTGGTAGATCTCGACCTTGCGGCCCTCCCTGTCGAAGCCGTAGATCTCGTAGCAGTTGCCTTCGGTGATCTTGAACTTGTTGATCCTGTAGCCATCGGCCACGAGCTTGGCCTGGAACTGGTCGGGGTCCTGCCAGGTGGAGCGGTCGGTCGTGGTGCATTCGGTCTTGGCGAAGGCCGGCGCGGTGCAGGCCAGCAGGGCGGAAGCGAGCAGTAGACGACGCATGGTGAGGCTCCTCATGGGGTTCGGAGCCGCCACCTTCGGCGCGCAGGCTTAACGAAAGCTTAAGCCTCACACCTCGTTACATCTTGCCAACGGGCATCCGCGCGGTAGCGCAATTTGGCCATTTCGATCCCCTTTTGGCCGTTGCCAGCGTTCTCGACGCCGGCCGAGCAGGCGAACAATGCAGGCACAACAACGAGCCTGGAGCGCTTTGCATGCTCACCTACTACAGCGACGACCACCACCTGCACCACGGCAAATGCGAGCTGATCGACGGGCAACTGATGCCCTGCTTCGAGAAGCCGCAGCGCGCCGACCACATCCTCGCGCGCGTTAAGAATCGCCAGCTCGGCGAGGTTCGCGCACCCAGGGATTTCGGCCTGGCGCCCATCGAGCGCATCCACAGCAAGGCCTACCTGGAATTCTTCAAGGGCGCCTGGGCGAGCTGGCAGGAGCAGGGCGGCAAGGGCGACCTGCTGCCGTTCACCTGGCCGGCGCGCACCCTGCGGCGGATGATCCCCAATGACCTGCACGGCCAGCTCGGCTACTACAGTTTCGACGGCGGTGCGCCGATCACCGCCGGTACCTGGCAGGCCGCCTACAGCGCCGCGCAGGTGGCGCTCAGCGCCCAGGCCGAGATCGCCAATGGCGCCCACAGCGCCTTCGCCCTGTGCCGTCCGCCAGGCCACCACGCCGCTGGCGACGTGATGGGCGGTTACTGCTACCTGAACAACGCCGCCATCGCCGCCCAGGCCTTCCTCGATCAGGGCCGCAGGAAGGTCGCCATCCTCGATGTCGATTACCACCACGGCAACGGCACTCAGGACATCTTCTACCAGCGCAGCGACGTGCTGTTCGCCTCGATTCACGGCGATCCCGCCGAGGAATTCCCGTTCTTCCTGGGCTATGCCGACGAACTGGGCGAGGGCGCCGGTGAGGGCTGCAACTTCAACTACCCGTTGCCCATGGGCAGCACCTGGGAAACCTGGAGCGCGGCGCTGGAGCAGGCCTGCCAGCGCATCGCCGACTACGGCGCCGAGGTGCTGGTGGTGTCGCTGGGCGTGGACACCTACATGGAAGACCCGATCTCGCAGTTCAAGCTCGACAGCCCGGACTACCTGGCCATGGGCCGGCGCATCGCCGCGCTGGGCCTGCCGACCCTGTTCATCATGGAAGGCGGCTACGCGGTGGAGGCCATCGGCGTCAACGCGGTCAACGTGCTGGAAGGTTTCGAGGGCGCCTGAGCGGCGCCTTGTTCGCGATCAAGAACCTGCCAAACAAGAGCAACATTTCAAGGGTGAGAAACGATGAAAGCCATCAAACAGATGCTCGGCGCCGCCCTGTGCGGCGCCACCCTGCTCAGCGGCGCGGTGCAGGCCAAGGAGCTGCGCGTGTACAACTGGGCGGATTACATCCTCCCGGAGGTACCCAAGGACTTTCAGAAGGAGTCCGGTATCCAGATCACCTGGGACACCTTCGAAACCAACGAGGCGCTGGAAGCCAAGCTGCTTACCGGCAACTCCGGCTATGACCTGGTGATCCCATCCAACCAGTTCCTCGAAACCCAGATCAAGGCCGGCGTATTCGCCCCGCTGGACAAGTCCAAGCTGCCCAACTGGAAGAACCTCGACCCGGTGCTGCTCGGCCTGCTGGAGAAGAACGACCCGGGCAACCAGTACGGCGTGCCCTACATGTACGGCACCGTGCTGATCGGCTACAACCCGGACAAGGTCAAGGCCGCACTCGGCGACGATGCGCCGGTCAACAGCTGGGATCTGGTGTTCAAACCCGAGTACATGGAGAAGCTGAAATCCTGCGGCGTGGCCATGCTCGACTCGCCTACCGAGATCATCCCCATCGCCCTGCACTATCTGGGCCTTGATCCCAACAGCACCAACCCGGCCGACTACGACAAGGTCACCGAGCTGCTGCTGAAAGTGCGTCCGTACGTGGCCTACTTCCATTCGGCCAAGTACATGACCGATATCGCCAACGGCGACATCTGCGTGGCCATCGGCTATTCGGGCAGCTTCTACCAGTTCGCCAACCGCGCCAAGGAAGCCGGCAACGGCGTGGTGATCAACTGGCGTCTGCCGAAAGAAGGCGCGCCGATCTGGTTCGACACCTGGGCCATCCCCAAGAGCGCGAAGAACGTCGACGAAGCCCACGCCTTCATCAACCACCTGCTCGAACCCAAGGTGATCGCGCCGATCAGCGACTTCCTCGGCTACCCCAACCCCAACGTGCCGGGCATGCAGCTGGTGGGCGCGGAAATCGCCGACGATCACGATCTGACCCCGACCCCGGAGCTGCAGAAGTCGCTGTACGTGGTGCAGCCGCTGCCGCAGAAGATCGAGCGCGTACGTACGCGGGCGTGGACCTCGATCAAGTCGGGTAAATGATTCGTCGCTAACGGCTCGCGGTTGAAGCGCGATGCCGCCCAGCCGCTCCTACAAACTTTGCAGTTTTCTGTAGGAGCGGCTTCAGCCGCGAATGTCCTTGCCCCGGGAAAGCCGGTGCGCGCAGCGCACCCTACGCGAAAGCTCAGCCCCCCACCTCCCCCGTTTCCAGCTTGCGCCACAGCAAACGCACTGCTGCCTTGCGTACCAGGGCGCAGCGGTACAGGCGGATTTCCAGCGGGATCTGCCACTGCTCGCCGCCGCAGATGGCCAGTTCGCCGCGAGCCAGTTCGGCGGTGACCGACAGGCGTGGCACCCAGGCCACGCCCATGCCCTGCAGGGCCATGCTCTTGAGGCTGTCGGCCATGGCGGTTTCGTACACGGTGGTCGAGCGCAGCGCGCGCTGGCGCAGCAGCAGGTTGACCGAGCGCCCGAGAAAGGCACCGGCGCTATAGGCCAGCAGCGGTACGCTCTGCCCGCCGTCGAGGTCGTAGAGCGGCGCGCCAGACTCGTTAACCGCGCATACCGGCAACATCGAGGTGGCGCCCAGGTGCAGCGAGGGGAAGATCGCCGGGTCCATCTGCAACGCGGCATCCGGGTCGTAGTAGGCGAGGATCAGATCGCAAGCGCCTTCGCGTAGCGAGTGCACCGCCTCGCCGACATTGGTCGCCACCAGGCGGGTAGTCAGGGGCAGGCCTTCGCGGCGCAGGCGGGCGATCCATTCGGGGAAGAAGCCGAGGGTCAGCGAGTGCGCGGCGGCGATCGACAGCACTTCGCCCTGCTGGCCTTCCAGGTTGTGCAGGTGGCGCACCACTTCGCCGAGTTGCTCGACCAGGCTGCGCGCGGTAACCAGAAACAGCCGCCCTGCTTCGGTCAGTTCGATGGGGGTGCAGGAACGATCCACCAGGGTCAGGCCGAGCATCGCCTCCAGGCTGCGGATGCGTCGGCTGAACGCCGGCTGGGTGACGAAGCGCTTCTCCGCGGCCTGGGAGAAGCTGCGGGTACCGGCCAGGGTGACGAAGTCTTCCAGCCACTTGGTTTCCAGGTTCATCGAGTCTCCGTAGCCCGGATGCAATCCGGGGTTGGCCCGTCACGTTGCCCCCGGATTGCATCCGGGCTACGCACTATGGGCAGGGTGCGAATCGTGGGAGGCGCTTCAGCGGCGGAGCGCTCGCCGCTGAAACCCCTCCCACGGAGGTCATGTACGCCGCAGCGGCGATCGACGTCACATCCACATTATGCCGATTGTGCATAGGGCAGCAAGCAACGGCATTGGTAGCGAGGCGGCCAGGGCCCCTATTCTATGGGCATCGCGGCACTCGCCGTATTTCCCAAGAGCCATCTCTATCATGTCCTCTGCTGCATCTGTTCGCGTCGAAAAAGACCTGCTCGGCACCCTCGAAGTCCCCGCCGATGCCTATTACGGCATCCAGACCCTGCGCGCCGTGCAGAACTTCCGCCTGTCCGGCGTGCCGCTGTCGCATTACCCGAAACTGGTGATCGGCCTGGCCATGGTCAAGCAGGCCTCGGCTGACGCCAACCGCGAGCTGGGCCACCTGTCCGCGGCCAAGCACACGGCGATCAGCACCGCCTGCGCACGCATCATCCAGGGCGAGTTCCACGAGCAGTTCGTGGTCGACATGATCCAGGGCGGCGCCGGCACCTCGACCAACATGAATGCCAACGAGGTGATCGCCAACATCGCCCTCGAGGCCATGGGGCATGAGAAGGGCCAGTACCAGCACCTGCACCCGAACAACGACGTGAACATGGCGCAGTCGACCAACGACGCCTACCCGACCGCCATCCGTCTCGGCCTGCTGCTCGGCCACGACAGCCTGCTCAGCGCGCTGGACAAGCTGATCCAGTCCTTCGCCGCCAAGGGCCTGGAGTTCGGCCACGTGCTGAAGATGGGCCGCACCCAGCTGCAGGACGCCGTGCCGATGACCCTCGGCCAGGAATTCCGCGCCTTCGCCACCACCCTCGGTGAAGACCTGCAGCACCTGAAACTGCTGGCGCCGACCCTGCTCACCGAGGTCAACCTGGGCGGTACCGCCATCGGCACCGGCATCAACGCCGACCCGAAATACCAGGCCCTGGCGGTCAAGCGCCTGGCCATCATCAGCGGCCACCCGCTGACCCCGGCTGCCGACCTGATCGAAGCCACCAGCGACATGGGCGCCTTCGTGCTGTTCTCCGGCATGCTCAAGCGCACCGCGGTCAAACTGTCGAAGATCTGCAACGACCTGCGCCTGCTGTCCAGCGGCCCGCGTACCGGCATCAACGAGATCAACCTGCCGGCGCGTCAGCCGGGCAGCTCGATCATGCCGGGCAAGGTCAATCCGGTGATCCCCGAGGCGGTCAACCAGGTTGCCTTCGAAGTGATCGGTAACGACCTGGCCTTGACCATGGCGGCCGAGGGCGGCCAGCTGCAGCTGAACGTGATGGAGCCCCTGATCGCCTACAAGATCTTCGACTCGATCCGCCTGCTGACCCGCGCCATGGATATGCTGCGCGAGCTGTGCATCGACGGCATCACCGCCAACGAGACGCGCTGCCGCGAACTGATGGAGAACTCCATCGGTCTGATCACCGCGCTCAACCCCTACATCGGCTACGAGAACGCCACCCGCATCGCCAAGGTCGCCCTGGAAAGCGGGCGCGGCGTACTGGAGCTGGTACGCGAGGAGCAGCTGCTGGACGAGGCCACCCTGGCCGACATCCTGCGCCCCGAGAACATGATCGCCCCGCGCCTGGTACCGCTGCAGGGCTGATTCATCGAATGACACACGCCGCCCCCTTGGGCGGCGTGTTCATTTCCGCCCTCGAGCCTGTTCATGGGGCGGCACCGCTGAAGGCCGCGCAGACGGCCCCACAAAAACGACAATCCGGGTGTACAACATATGAGTCAGAGCAACACCACTTCCTCTTCCTTCCTTGCGCGCGTGCCTTTGTGGCAGCAGATTCTCGTCGGCCTGGTGCTCGGCGTGGTCGTCGGCATGCTGTTCAAGAGTCTCGCCCTGGCGCTGGCGCCGGTCGGCGCGCTGTTCCTCAACGCGATCAAGATGTTGATCGTACCGCTGGTGTTCGTCTCCCTGGTGGCGGGCATCACCGCCATGAGCGACAGCGCCAAGTTGGGCCGCATCAGCGTCAAGACCATCGCCATCTACCTGATCACCACCGCCTTCGCGGTGAGCATCGGCCTGGCGTTCGGCACCCTGTTCAGCCCCGGTGAAGGCATGAACATGGTCGCCAGCGGCAGCGAAGAGGCCAAGCAGGCGCCCTCGCTGGTGCAGATCCTGGTGGGCCTGGTGCCGACCAACCCGGTGATGGCCTTCGCCGAAGGCAACATCCTGCAGATCATCGTCTTCGCCATTGCCTTGGGCGTGAGCATGAACCTGATCGGCGAGAAGGCCGCGCCGGTGGTCAAGCTGTTCGACAGCCTGGCCGAGGTGTTCTACAAGCTCACCGACCTGGTGATGCGCTTCGCCCCCATCGGCGTGTTTGCGCTGATCGCCGGCGTGGTCGCTTCCCACGGCATCGAGGTATTGCTGCCGCTGGCCGGGGTGATCGGGGTGATCTACCTGGCCAGCATCGCCCATATGCTGCTGATCTATGGTGGCCTGATCGGCGGCCTGGCGCGCCTCAGCCCGCTGCGTTTCTTCCGCGGCATCGCCCCGGCGCTGGCGGTGGCCTTCAGCACCTCGAGCAGCTCCGGCACCCTGCCGGTGTCCATCGAGTGCGCGCGCAAGAACCTCGGCGTATCGCAGGGCGTGGCCGGCTTCGTGCTGCCGGTGGGCGCCACCATCAACATGGACGGCACCGCGATCTACCAGGGCGTGCTGGCGCTGTTCATCGCCCAGGCCTTCGGCATCGACCTGAATGCCGGCCAGTACCTGATGATCATCCTCACCGCCACCCTGGCTTCGGTCGGCACCGCCGGCGTACCCGGCGCCGGCCTGATCATGCTCGGCCTGGTGCTGACCTCGGTCGGCCTGCCGCTGGAAGGCGTGGCGCTGATCGCCGGTATCGACCGCATCCTCGACATGGCGCGCACCACGGTGAACGTCGCCGGCGACCTGATGACCACCACCCTGGTGGGCAGCAGCGAGAAGGAGCTGGATCGCGAGATCTACAACAGCGACAACGCTGCCTGAGCAACCGCTTTCATAGGAGGCCTTCACCAGCCTCAACCTTCAGGGATGGCCTCGGCCATCCCTTTTTTTTGTGGCCGCCGTAGGGTGCGCCGCGCGCACCGCCGGTTGGCCTGCGTTACAGCTTCCAAGCCCGGCGTAGCGTCTGCGCCGCCTCGACGATCTGCGCCTCGGGCACTGCCGCAAAACCCAGCACCAGCCCGGCGCGGGCGTTCTCGGCCGCTTCGCTGCCGGGTAGCCAGTAATCGCTCAAGGGGTTCATCTCGATACCGGCTGCGCGGGCAGCGCCGATCAGCTCACGCTCACGGGCCAGGCTCTCGACCCTGATACTCAGGTGCAGACCGGCCTCAACCTTCGGCAGCGGCGAGCATCCGGGAATCGCCTGCGGCCAGGCCTCGATCAGCGCGTCGCGGCGGCTGCGCGCCGCCTGACGCATGCGCCGCACATGGCGCTGGAAGTGCCCGGCGGCGATGAACTCGGCCATGACCGCCTGGGTGCCAACCTCCGAGTGGCGTATCTCCAGCGCCTGGCGCCTCGCGAAACTCTCGGCCAGCGCGGGCGGCAGCACCAGATACCCCAGGCGCAGTGCCGGGAAGGCGAGCTTGCCGAAGGTGCCGATGTAGATCACCCGTTGCTGGTCATCCAGCGCTGCCAGTGGCGCGAGTGGCGTACCGCTGTAGCGGTACTCGCCGTCGTAATCGTCCTCGATGATCCAGCCGTTCACGCGCTTGGCCCACTCCAGCAAGGCCAGGCGCCTGGGCAGCGACAGGGTGACGCCGGTGGGGTATTGATGCGCGGGCGTGACATAGGCCAGCCGGCAATCGTTCAGACGCTGCAGGGCGTCGACGTCCAGGCCATCGCCGTCCACCGCTACGCCGCACAGTTGTGCGCCGGCCACGGCGAAGGCATGGCCCGCCGCGCGGTAGCCGGGGTTTTCGATGGCCACGCGGCCGCCCGGTTGAATCAGCAACTGCGCGCAGAGGCTGATGGCCTGCTGCGAGCCGCAGGTGATCAGTACCTGCGGCGCCTCGCAGGTCAGGCCGCGGCTGTTGCGCAGGTAGGCGGCGATCAATTCGCGCAGTTGCAGGTCACCGGCAGGGTCGCCATAGCCCAGCCGTGCCAGCGAGGGTTTGCGCCAGAAGCGCGCCTGCAGACGTGACCAGGTCTCGAAGGGGAACAGGTCGAAAGCCGGCACGCCGATGCGAAAGGCGCGCGGTGCGCCCGCGGCGGGCATCGCCAGGTGATGGTTGTGCAACAGCTGCAGCGCCGGGCTGGCCGCTGCCGGGGCGAAGGCTGCCACCGGGGCAGGCCGTTGGCGCGTCAGCGCGGCGACGTAGGTGCCATCGCCGACCCGCCCGTTCACGTAGCCCTCGGCATACAGTTGGTCCAGCGCGCGGGTCACGGTATTGCGCGAGATGCCGAGCAGCGCGGCCAGCTCGCGGCTGGCCGGCAGGCGCGTGCCTCCGGCCAGGCGACCGTCGAGGATGCGCTCGCGCAAGGCCTGGTAGAGCTGGCGCGCCAGCCCCTGGCCGGGCTGCAGGTGAATGCCGGAAAGGTCGAATGGCAAGGCGGGCGAGCGTCTCATGATGGATAAATTGGCTCTATCGAAGTTGTCGAAAATGGATCTTACGTCAGGCCAATATCCTGCCTAGCATGGCTCCATCACACCAGGAGATGCCGCCATGTATTGCCCCGCCGCCTTTCGCCAGGACGATCTGCCCAGCCTGCACGCGCAGATCCACGCCAGCGGCCTGGCCATCGTGACCAGCAGCGGTGCGCAGGGCCTGCAGGCCAGCCATCTGCCGTTGCTGCTCGAGCCTGGCGAAGGCGAGTTCGGCACCCTGTACGGCCACTTCGCCCGCGCCAATGGACACTGGCGCGACCTGGCCGCCGGCGCCGAGGCGCTGGTGGTGTTCAGCGGTGCGGACGCCTACGTGCATCCCGGCTGGTATCCGGCCAAGGCCGAGCACGGCAAGGTGGTGCCGACCTGGAACTACATCGCAGTGCATGCCTGGGGCCAGGCCGAGGTGTTCGACGAGCCCGAGCGCCTGCTCGAGCTGGTCAGACGTCTCAGCGAGCGCCACGAACAAAGGCGCCCGCAGCCCTGGGCGGTCAGCGATGCGCCGCGCGACTACATCGACAGCATGCTGCGCGCCATCGTCGGCTTCGCCCTGCCGATTCGTCGGCTCGAAGGCAAATGGAAGCTCAGCCAGAACCGTTCGGCGGCTGACCGGGTCGGCGTGCGCAACGGCCTGGCCGCCTCAGCCAACCCGCAAGAGCGGGAACTGGCGGCGCAGATGAATCCCACCGACTGATCACCAAAGGAAGGCCCTCATGCTCGATATCCGCCCTGTCACCCCTGCTGATCACGCCGTCTGGCTGCCGCTCTGGCAGGCTTACCAGCGCTTCTACCAGGCCGAAATTCCAGCCGAGACCAGCGCCCTCACCTGGCAGCGCTTTCTCGACCCGGCCGAGCCGATGCACGCCGCCCTGGCCTGGCAGGACGGCGAGGCAGTCGGCGTGGTGCACTTCATCTACCACCGCAGCTGCTGGACGAGTGGTGACTACTGCTACCTGCAGGATCTGTTCGTCGCCGAGCACATTCGCGGCGGCGGCATCGGTCGCGCGCTGATCGAGCACGTTTACGCCCAAGCACGCGCCGCTAGCGCCAGCCGCGTACATTGGCTGACCCAGGAAACCAACTACCAGGGGCGTATGCTCTACGACCGCATCGGCGACCGCTCCGGTTTCATCCAGTACAGGAAGCTCTTCTGAGGCCGACCTCACTCCATCTCGAACAACCCACCCCGTAGCTGCGCGCCGCCCAGGCGCTGACGGATGTCGTCGTCGATGCGTGGGTCGTCGGGGGCGTAGAGCATCAGTTGGCGATAGGCGTTGACCCGGTTGATCTCGTTGCCCAGGTACTGCCAGACCACCCGGGTGCAGGCCGGGGTGCGCCGGTCGCCGCTGGAGACGCCGGTCTTGATGCCGTTGAGGCGGATGATGCGGCTCTTGAAGCTGGGAATCAGGATGGTCTGGCTCATCTCGTTGCCGGTGAGCGATTCGTAGTCCACCAGAAACAGGCGGTCCTGCAGGAAGAACGCCGTGCCCAGGTAGCGACAGCGCACCCAGTCCTCGCTGCCGCCGCGCGTGGGTTCCTGCCGCTCCTGGCGTTCCTGGCGCTCGAACAGGTAATTGCCGCGCTCCTCGCGCAGGTGCACCAGTGACAGCAGCACGTGCCCGGGCACCGACATGCAGTTGGAGTACTCGAAGTAGTAGCCGCAGTAGCGCTCCATCGGGCTGGCCTGGCGGCGCAGCGGGGCGAACAGTTCCAGCAGCGGGTCAGTGCCGCTTTGCAGCTGCGCAGTGCCGCTGCGGGCGCCGATGAGGCGGGAAAACTGGTCGGCCGGCATGGCCAGTTCGAAGGGTTCGACACCGAAGAAATCGCAGATGCGCTTGAGGTTGTGTGGGGTCGGTCGGCTTTGCCCTGCCAGGTAGCGATTGAACTGCGCGCGGTTGATCGCCAGCTTGCGGCAGACCTCGGCAATCGAGCGGTAATGGCTGCAGAGCAGTTTGAGGTTGCTGCCGAGGGAATCGGACATATGGCCGCTCCAGCTGATGCGAATGACGCGATTCTAGCATCAACTCGCATCAGATCGCCGCGACCTGCGAAATTGCCCGATGAGGCCTCTATCACGAACCATTCCGCAATCCGCCCGGCGGGGCGTATTCCCATTCAGAACAACAAGAGAAAAAGCCTCCATGCTCGATCTTCTCAATGACCTTATCTGGAGCAAGCTGCTGATCGTGATGCTGATCGGTCTCGGCCTGTACTTCACCATCGCCTCGCGCTTCGTCCAGTTCCGCTACTTCGGCAGCATGTTCCGTATCTTCAGCGAAGCCTTCCAGCGTCAGCCGGGCCAGCTCAGCTCGTTCCAGGCGCTGATGCTGTCGGTGGCCGGCCGCGTCGGCGCGGGTAACATCGCCGGTGTCTCGGTAGCGATCATGCTCGGTGGCCCGGGCGCCATCTTCTGGATGTGGGTCGTGGCCCTGGTCGGCATGGCCACCAGCTACTTCGAGTGCTCCCTGGCGCAGCTGTACAAGCGTCGCGAGGCCGACGGCGGCTATCGCGGCGGCCCGGCCTTCTACATCCAGCACGGTCTTGGTCAGCGCTGGCTGGGCATCCTCGTGTCGATCCTGTTGCTGGTGACCTTTGGCTTCGGCTTCAACGCGGTGCAGTCCTTCACCGTGGCCAGCTCGCTGCACGACACCTTCGGCATCCCGACCCTGGCCAGCGGCATCGCCCTGACCGTGGTGATCGGTCTGATCATCTTCGGCGGCATCAAGCGCATCGCCCAGTTCGCCGACGTGCTGGTGCCGGTGATGGCCTTCTCCTACATCGCCATGGCGGTGCTGGTGATCGGCCTGAACATCAGCGAGGTGCCGGCCACCTTCGCCCTGATCATCAAGAGCGCCTTCGGTCTCGAGCCGGCCTTTGCCGGTGGTATCGGCGCGGCCATCATCATGGGCGTCAAGCGCGGTCTGTTCTCCAACGAGGCCGGCCTGGGTAGTGCGCCGAACGTGGCCGCGGTCGCCGAGGTCAAGCACCCGGTCGCGCAGGGCATCGTGCAGTCGCTCAGCGTGTTCATCGACACCCTGATCCTGTGCAGCTGCACCGCGCTGATCATCCTGCTGTCGGGCGTCTATCAGCCGGGTATGGAACAGGCCGGTGTGGTCCTGACCCAGAGTGCGGTCGCCGCCGTGGTCGGCGAGTGGGGCCGCGTATTCGTCAGCCTGGCGCTGCTGCTGTTCGTCTTCACCACGCTGATCTACAACTACTACCTGGGTGAAAACGCTCTGGGTTTCTTCAGCCAGAAGCGTGGCCCGGTGATGATCTACCGCGTGCTGGTGGTCGGCCTGGTGCTGTGGGGTTCGGTGCAGGATCTGGGCACCGTGTTCGCCTTCGCCGACGTGACCATGGGCCTGCTGGCCATCGCCAACCTGATCGCCCTGGCGCTGCTGTTCAAGGTGGGCGTGCGCCTGATGCGCGACTACGATAGCCAGATCAAGGCTGGCGTCGAGTCTCCGGTGTTCGACGCCAAGCAGTTCGCCGATCTGGACCTCGACCCCGCCGTATGGGGCAATCAGCCGAGCAACGCCGCCGACCCGGCGGAGATCGGTGATCGCGCCTACCAGCGTTGATCTGACTCGGATGGGAAGAAGGGGGCAAGGCCCCCTTTTTCTTGGCCTGCCAACTCTGGCAGCCATTCTGCAGGCAGTCGCGAGCGACGCTGCGCCTGCCCCGTGATTTGCGAGGAGAGCCCATGGCGACCCCAGAAAAACTCCTGGTGCTGTACACAGGCGGCACCATTGGCATGCAGATGAGTGCAGACGGCCTGGCGCCGGCCTCGGGCTTCGAGGCGCGCATGCGCGCCCAGCAAGCCGGCGAAAACGCCAGCGAGCTGCCGCACTGGCAGTTCCGCGAGCTGCTGCCGCTGATCGACAGCGCCAACATGAACCCCGGCCACTGGCTGGCGCTGCGTGACGAGATCGTCAGCGCTGTGGAAACCCACGGCCACGACGCCGTGCTGGTGCTGCATGGCACCGATACCCTGGCTTACAGCGCCGCGGCGCTGAGCTTCCTGCTGCTCGGCCTCGACGTGCCGGTGGTGCTGACCGGCGCCATGCAGCCAGCCGGCGTGGCCGGTGGCGATGCCTGGCCCAACCTGTTCGGCGCCATGCGTGCGTTGCATCGCGGTGTCGCGCCTGGCGTGCATCTGTACTTCGACGGTCAGCTGCTGCATGGCGCACGCTGTTCGAAGCTGCGCAGCGATGCCTTCGATGCCTTCCAGGTGCTGCCGCGTCAGCGTCAGGCCGAGCATGTCGGGATCAGCGCCCTCATCGACTACCGTCAGGCGCGAGAGCAGGTGAACCTGGCCGTGCTGCCGCTGCATCCGGCACTGCAGGCGAGCCATCTCAGCGCATTGCTCGACAGCGGCGTGAAGGGCGTGCTGCTGGAGTGTTATGGCAGCGGCACCGGCCCGGCCGGTGATGCCGAGCTGATGGCGGTGCTGCGCGATGCGCATGCGCGTGGTGTGGTGCTGGCGGCGATCAGCCAATGCCCGCAGGGTCATGTGCAGTTCGGCGTGTACGCTGCCGGCAGCCGTCTGGCCGAGGTCGGCCTGGTCTCCTGCGGTGGCATGACCCGTGAGGCCGCACTGGGCAAGCTGTTCGCCCTGCTCGGCGCCGGGTTGACTCAGGCCGAGGTGGAGCACTGGCTGGCGCGCGATCTCTGTGGTGAGATGAGCGACTGATCCACCTGCCCGAACAGAGGAAGGACGATGAGCATCGAAATTCGCCCTGTAGTCGCTGCCGATCACCAAGCCTGGTTGCCCTTGTGGCAGGGCTACCAGCGCTTCTACATGACCGAGATCCCGGCCGAGACCAGCGCCGTCACCTGGCAGCGCTTTCTCGACCCCGCCGAACCCATGGGCGCCGCACTGGCCTGGCAGGGTGACCAGGCCATTGGCCTGGTGCACTGGGTCATCCACCGCTCGACCTGGACCACTGGCGACTACTGCTACCTGCAGGATCTGTTCGTCGCCAAGGGCGAACGTAGTGGCGGTATCGGCCGCAAGCTGATCCAGCACGTCTACGACCACGCCCGCGCCGCCGGCTGCTCGCGTGTGCACTGGCTGACGCACGAGAGCAACAGCCAGGCCATGCTGCTCTACGAGCGCATCGGCGAGCGCTCGGGGTTCGTGCAGTATCGCAAGCTGCTGTAGAGGCACGACCTTTTGCAGCGGTGGGCGACGCGCCAGTCTCGTAGGGCGCGCCGCACGCACCGGACAATGCCTGCTCGGCAGGGCGAGACCCGGTGCGCATGGCGCACCCTACGGGTTAAGGTCGAGCCCGCAGGTGATACCGTGCGCCCTCAGGCAAAGGGGCGGCGGACGAAGGGTCAGAAAACCGACCAACCGATGCGCTGGCTGAGCAGCTCCAGTGCTTTCATGCCGGCCAGCGAATTGCCGGCGGCGTTCAGCTCGGGTGACCACACGCAGACGCTGAACTGCCCCGGCACCACCGCGACGATGCCACCACCGACGCCGCTCTTGCCTGGCAGGCCGACGCGGTAGGCGAAGTTGCCCGCCTCGTCGTACAGCCCGCTGGTGGCCATGATGGCGTTGATCTGCTTGCTCTGCCGGGGCGACAGCACCTGCTCGCCGCTGTGCTTGCAGAAACCCTGGTTGGCCAGAAAGCCGAAGGCACGCGCCAGGTCGACACAGCTCATGCGCAGCGCACAGCAGCTGAAGTAGCTGCGCAGCACGGCTTCTACCTCGTTGTGGAAATTGCCGAACGACTGCATCAGGTAGGCCGCCGCCGCGTTGCGCGCGCGGTGCTGGTACTCGGATTCGGCGACGTGGTTGTCCACCGTCACTTCGGGATTACCCGACAGGCGCCGGACGAAATCGCGCATCGACAGCGCCGGGGCGGCATAGCGCGACTGGTTGATGTCGCAGATCACCAGGGCGCCGGCATTGATGAACGGATTGCGCGGTTTGCCCCGCTCGAACTCGAGCTGCACCAGCGAGTTGAACGGCTGGCCGGACGGCTCATGGCCCAGGCGCTGCCATATCGCCTCGCCACTGTGGCCGATGGCCTGCACCAGGCTGAACACCTTGGAAATGCTCTGGATGGAAAAGGGCATGTGCGCATCGCCGGCGACATGCAGCTGGCCATCGTTGCCATATACGGCGATGCCCAGTTGATCGGGCACCACGCTGGCCAGCGCGGGGATGTAGTCGGCCACCTTGCCCTGGCCGATCAGCGGGCGGACTTCATCGAGAATTTCGTGCAACAGCGCTTGCATGTTCGGGCTCGCGAGTAGGCCGGGGAGCGTCCCGGCAGGTCAGTGCTAGACGCCTGCGGACGCTGCGGAATCACAGGCAGGCGCTTGCCCTGAGTGGCGCGGCCGCCTAGTCTCGGCCCTCCCTCGTTGAAGACGTAGCCCGATGTCCACCGTTCTCAATGTGCTGCTGCCGATCTTCGGCCTGATCCTGGTCGGATTCGTCTGTCGGCGAACCAATCGCCTGGGGCCGACCGCCGCGTCGGAAATGAACCGCTTCGTGGTCTGGCTGGGGCTGCCGGCGTTGCTGTTCAGCCTCACCGCCAAGGCCGACTGGGCGCACATCTGGCAGCCCGGCTTCCTGCTCGCCTTCACCGGCGGCATGCTCGCGGTGTTTCTGGTCACCCTGGTGTATCGCTGGAAAACCACCGGCAGCCTGGTCGACGCCAGCATAGACGGGCTCAGCGCCGGTTATGCCAATACCGGCTACATCGGCATTCCGCTGTGCGTGCTGGTGCTGGGCGAGGATGGCATGGCGCCGGCGTTGATCGCTTCGCTGCTCGTGGTCTGCGTGCTGTTCGGCCTGGCGCTGGTGTGCATCGAGGTGGGCCTGCAGAGCAGGAAGGGCTTGGGCGGCGCTATCGCTCAGGTGGTCATGGCGCTGTTGAAGAACCCGCTGGTGGTGTCGCCTTTGCTTGGTGCGGCCTGGGCACTGGGCGGCGTGCAGCTGCCGGCGGCGCTGGACGAGTTCCTGCGCCTGCTCGGCGCGGCCACCGTGCCTTGTGCGCTGGTGTCGCTGGGCCTGTTCCTGGCGCAGCGGCAGAGCGGGCCGAGCGAGGGCGCCTGGCCACTGGTGGCGTTGAAGCTGGTACTGCAGCCGCTGGTGACCTGGTTCATCGCCTTCGTGCTGCTCGACCTGCCGGCCTTCTGGGCGCACGCCGCGTTGCTGCTCAGCGCACTGCCCACCGGCACCGGGCCGTTCATGCTCGCCGAGTATTACCAGCGCCAGGCGGCGCTGGTGTCGCGGGCAATCCTGTTTTCCACCCTCGGCTCGCTGCTGACCCTGTCGCTGATTCTGCTGGCGATCAGCCCTTGAGCTGCAGCTCCACCCCCAACTGCTGCGACAGGCAGGGCCAGCGCTGCCAGGCCGATGCGGTATCCGGCGCCGCCAGGCGCTCGCGGTAGGCCTGCACCGAGGGCTGGTCGAAGCTGGCGTCATCGAGCATGCCGGCCAGGGCGTGATGCACGGACTCGTCGAGCTGGTTGGCGAAGGGTTCGCCGATCAGCTGGTGGGCGATCAGGTTGGCGCGTGTGGTGTCCAGCGGGATCAGCGGCTGGCCGAGGTGAGCGATATAGCGATCATTGACCTCTTCCACCAGGCGATGGGCCAGATAGGCCTCGTCGAGCAGGCCCTCAAGCCCTTCGTGACCCTCCATCAGCGCCGGTGGCTGCAGGAAGAAGTGCTCGGCGATCTTCAGCACGGGCTTTACCGCGGCCTCGATTCCAGCCTCGCGCGCCACCTCGGCAGCGGCGTCGAGCACGTCCGGCACCTGTTCGATGTAGGCGATGACGAAGGCGGTCAGTGCGCCCGGCGCATCGTCCGCGGGCAGGCGGATGGACGGGTGCAGGGGCTCCAGCTGCGCCTGCAGGAAGTGGGCGAGTGCCTGGCTGCCGCTTTCCTGCTGGCGAGCCTGGGCGATCATTTGACGAAGGGCGGCGGTGTTCATGACTACTCCCACAGTTCAGGACATGGACGTGAACCTTAGCCGGCTCCGGCGGTCGGCTAAGACGCGATTGTCATAACTTTTTAGTACTTATGCGAGTCCGCTATAAACATCTGTCTCAGAAATGCTACAGCCCGCGCCAGCCGGGGCGTTTAGGACAAGGCCTGCGCGGCTTCGGCCATTTTTTCTTGCACGTTGCGGGCTGCAAGTCGCCGTCTATACTCGATTTCGAAAGGCAGTACCTGATGGAACCGGACGGGCTCAGGCACGGAGAGGTTTCGGCAGCAGTCGCCAGCAGTCTGGGCGTGGTTCGCGGGCAATGAGTCCGCCGCCGTGTCCTATGGCAGTCGATCCCTTAGCCGCAGGCTCCGCCGGCGGGATAACAAGAACAATCAAGGGGAACCCGCAATGATGCGACATCCACGAGTCTGGATGGGCCTCCTGCTGTGGCTGGCATTGGGCTCGGCGCACGCCCAGTGGACGGTCAACATGACGCCCGGTGTAACCGACGTCAGCCGCTCCGTATTCGACCTGCACATGACCATTTTCTGGATCTGTGTGGTGATCGGCATACTGGTGTTCGGCGCCATGTTCTGGTCGATGATCATGCATCGTCGCTCCACCGGCCAGAAGCCCGCGCACTTTCACGAAAGCACCACCGTCGAGATTCTCTGGACCGTCGTGCCACTGGCCATTCTGGTGGTGATGGCGATCCCGGCGACCAAGACGCTGATCGAGATCTACGACACCTCCGAGTCCGAACTGGACATCCAGATCACCGGCTACCAGTGGAAGTGGCACTACAAGTACCTGGGCCAGGATGTCGAGTTCTTCAGCAACCTGACCACGCCACGCTCGCAGATCAACAACCGCGAAGCCAAGGGCGAACACTACCTGCTTGAGGTCGACGAGCCGTTGGTGGTGCCGGTCGGCACCAAGGTGCGCTTCCTGATCACCGCGGCCGATGTCATCCACTCCTGGTGGGTGCCCGCACTGGCGGTGAAGAAGGACGCCATCCCCGGCTTCATCAACGAATCCTGGACGCGCATCGAGGAGCCGGGCATCTACCGCGGCCAATGCACCGAGCTGTGCGGCAAGGACCACGGCTTCATGCCGGTGGTGGTCGAGGCCAAGTCCAAGGAAGACTTCGACGCCTGGCTGGCCGAACGCAAGCAGGCTGCGGCCGCCGAGCGCGAGCTGACCAGCAAGGAGTGGACCATGGACGAGCTGATGGCGCGCGGCGAGAAGGCCTACAACACCTCCTGCGCAGCCTGCCACCAGCCCACCGGTGAGGGCCTGCCGCCGATGTTCCCGGCGCTCAAGGGCTCGGCCATCGCCAAGGGGCCGGCCGAGGGTCATATCGACATCGTCTACCACGGCAAGCCGGGCACCTCCATGGCTGCCTTCGGCAAGCAGCTGTCGCCGGTCGACCTGGCCGCCATCATCACCTACGAGCGCAACGCCTGGGGCAACAATGTCGGTGACATGGTCACGCCCAAGGACATTCTCGATTTCTCCAAGGCGCAGGAGTAAGGACATGAGTGCAGTGATCGACCACGGTCATACTGACCACCACCATGGCCCGGCCAAGGGCCTGATGCGCTGGGTGCTGACCACCAACCACAAGGACATCGGCACGATGTACCTGTGGTTCAGCTTCTGCATGTTCCTGCTGGGCGGCTCGATGGCCATGGTCATCCGCGCCGAGCTGTTCCAGCCGGGGCTGCAGATCGTGCAGCCGGAATTCTTCAACCAGATGACCACCATGCACGGCCTGATCATGGTCTTCGGCGCGGTGATGCCGGCGTTCGTCGGCCTGGCCAACTGGATGATCCCGCTGATGATCGGCGCGCCGGACATGGCGCTACCGCGGATGAACAACTTCAGCTTCTGGCTGCTGCCGGCGGCCTTCGGTTTGCTGGTTTCGACGCTGTTCATGGAAGGCGGCGGGCCGAACTTCGGCTGGACCTTCTACGCGCCGCTGTCGACCACCTACGGGCCGGAGAGCACCACCTTCTTCATCTTCGCCATTCACCTGATGGGCATCAGTTCGATCATGGGGGCGATCAACGTGGTCGCCACCATCCTCAACCTGCGCGCCCCCGGCATGACCCTGATGAAGATGCCGCTGTTCGTCTGGACCTGGCTGATCACCGCCTTCCTGCTGATCGCGGTAATGCCGGTGCTGGCCGGTTGCGTGACCATGATGCTGATGGACATCCACTTCGGCACCAGCTTCTTCAACGCCGCCGGCGGCGGGGATCCGGTGCTGTTCCAGCACGTGTTCTGGTTCTTCGGCCATCCCGAGGTGTACATCATGATCCTGCCCGCCTTCGGCGCGGTCAGCTCGATCATCCCGGCCTTCGCGCGCAAGCCGCTGTTCGGCTACACCTCGATGGTCTACGCCACCGCGGCGATCGCCTTCCTGTCGTTCATCGTCTGGGCGCACCACATGTTCACCGTCGGCATTCCGCTGACCGGCGAGCTGTTCTTCATGTACGCCACCATGCTGATCGCCGTGCCCACCGGGGTGAAGGTGTTCAACTGGGCCAGCACCATGTGGCAGGGCTCGATGACCTTCGAGGCACCGATGCTGTTCTCGGTGGCCTTCGTCATCCTGTTCACCATCGGTGGTTTCTCCGGGTTGATGCTGGCCATCGCACCGTCGGACTTCCAGTACCACGACACCTACTTCGTGGTGGCGCACTTCCACTACGTGCTGGTGCCGGGGGCGATCTTCGGCATCTTCGCCTCGGCCTATTACTGGCTGCCGAAGTGGACCGGCCACATGTACGACGAAACCCTGGCCAAGCTGCATTTCTGGATGAGCTTCATCGGCATGAACCTGGCGTTCTTCCCGATGCACTTCGTCGGTCTGGCCGGTATGCCGCGGCGTATCCCCGACTACAACATGATGTTCGCCAACTTCAACATGGTTTCCAGTATCGGCGCCTTCATGTTCGGGGCTACCCAGTTGCTGTTCCTGTTCATCGTCATCAAGTGCATCCGTGGCGGCAAGCCGGCCCCGGCCAAGCCCTGGGACGGAGCCGAAGGCCTGGAGTGGACGGTGCCGTCACCGGCGCCCTATCACACCTTCAGCACGCCACCGGAAGTGAAATAGGAGGTCTGCCGTGAGCGAGGTCATCGCGACTCGTCGCCTGGTTACCCGTCTGCTGCTCGTGGTGGTGGTGATGTTCTGCTTCGGCATCTTCGTTCTGCCACCGTTTTACGACGCCATGTGCCGGGTATTCGGCATCAACGGCAAGACGGCCGGGGCTTACCAGGGCGAGCAGTTGGTGGACGAGCAGCGCCAGGTGCGTGTGCAGTTTCTCGCCACCAACGCTGCCGGCATGGTTTGGGAGTTCGGCCCGCAGGCCGACGAGATCCTGGTCCATCCGGGGGAAGCGCGCGACATGCTGTTCGTCGCCTACAACCCCAGCGACAAGCCAATGAGCGCGCAGGCGATTCCCAGCGTATCGCCCTCGAAAGCGGCGGCCTTCTTTCACAAGACCGAGTGCTTCTGCTTCACCCAGCAGGTGCTGCAACCGGGTGAGCGCATCGAGATGCCGGTGCGCTTCATCGTCGACCGCGACCTGCCGCAGGACGTGAAGCACCTGACCCTGGGCTACACCCTGTTCGATATCACCGAACGCAAACCGCCAGTGGCACAGGCGACCCTTGCTCGGGCGACTCCATAAGGAGAACAACAATGTCGAGTCACCAAAGTCACGAGAACTATTACGTACCGGCACAAAGCAAATGGCCCATTGTCGCCACCATCGGTCTGCTGGTGAGCTTCTTTGGCGTCGGCACCTGGTTCAACGACCTGTCGGCCGGGCGCGAAGGCTCAAACGGCCCGCTGATCTTCTTCGTCGGCGGGCTGATCCTGGCCTGGATGCTGTTCGGCTGGTTCGGCAACGTCATCAAGGAAAGCCGTGCCGGCCTCTATAGTGCGCAGATGGATCGCTCCTTCCGCTGGGGCATGAGCTGGTTCATCTTCTCCGAGGTGATGTTCTTCGCTGCCTTCTTCGGCGCCCTGTTCTACATCCGCATGTGGTCCGGGCCATGGCTCGGCGGTGAAGGTTCCAAGGGCGTGGCCAACATGCTCTGGGAAGGTTTCGAATACAGCTGGCCGATGCTGCAGAACCCCGACTCCAAACTGTTCCCGCCGCCCAGCGCGGTGATCGACCCCTGGCATCTGCCGCTGGTCAACACCATCTTGCTGGTGTCTTCCAGCTTCACCATCACCCTCGCCCACCATGCCCTGAAGAAAAACCACCGCGGCCCGCTCAAGGCCTGGCTGGCGGCAACCATCGTGCTCGCCCTGGCGTTCCTGTTCTTCCAGGTCGTGGAATACATCGAGGCTTACACCGAGCTTGGGCTGACGCTTGGCTCAGGCATCTACGGCGCGACCTTCTTCATGCTCACCGGCTTCCACGGTGCGCACGTGACGCTCGGTACGCTGATTCTGGTGGTGATGCTGGTGCGCATCATGCGCGGGCACTTCGATCCCGATCAGCATTTCGGTTTCGAAGCGGCCGCCTGGTACTGGCACTTCGTCGACGTGGTCTGGCTCGGCCTGTTCATCTTCGTCTATGTGCTTTAGCGGCTGCCGCTTGTGGCCTACCAGGTGACGTGAGAGACCAGTTGCCCTGAATAGAAGCCCCAGGCGATCAGGGCAACGGTAATGGCGGTCAGGCCGACACGGACAGTCAGAGCGCCTACCACGCGGGAACCATGGCCTTCGTCCTTGACCAGGAAGAACAGGCCGCTGAACAGGCTGGCGAGAGTGGCCAGCAGCATGAGGATGATCGCGGCCTTGAGCATGCGAGACTCCGGGGGATTGAAGTGATGCAATGCAGTATAGCCAGCAACCCCGATCGTAACGGCAGGGCGCAATGAGCGCCTTCCGTCCCGGTTGGCTACCCAGCCTGCTGGTCGCCCTGCTGTTGCCGGGCCTGGTCTGGCTGGGCTTCTGGCAGCTGCAGCGTGGCGACGAGAAGCGCCAGCTGCTGGCCAGCTTCGAGGCGAGGCGTCAGGCCGAGCCGATTAGTCTCGAGCAGCTCGAACCCATGCGCGATCCGGCTTACCGCCGCGTGCAGCTGCGCGGGCACTTCGATAGCGAGCACAGCCTGTTGCTCGATAGCCGCGTCCGCGATGGCCATGCCGGCGTCGAGTTGCTGCAACCTTTCTATGACCAGTCCAGTGGCCTCTGGGTACTGCTCAACCGCGGTTGGCTGCCCTGGCCGGACCGGCGCACAACACCGCAATTCGATACCCCGGATGGCGTGCTGCAACTCACGGCCTGGGTCTATGTCGCACCTTCTGGCGGTCTTAATCTGCGCTCCGGTGCAGCGACCGATGGCTGGCCGCGGCTGATCACTCAGGTCGAGGCGGAAAATCTCTGGCAGCAACTGGGCCGCGGTGGCCTGCCGTTCGAAGCGCGGCTGGAGGATGGTCCGGCCAGCTATCGGGTCGACTGGCCGGTGGTGGCCATGAGCCCGAGCAAGCATCTGGGCTATGCGGTGCAGTGGTTCGCCCTGGCGGCCGCGCTGCTGGGCCTGTTCATCTATCTCGGAATTCACAACGCACGGGAGAGCCGTCATGAACCCAGCCATCGCCATGCCTGAGGCTTCGCGCAAGGGCCGTGGGCGCCTGCAGTTGCTGCTGATCCTGGCCATTGCCGTCGGGCCCATGTTCCTCGCCAGTGCCATGTATCAGTGGCGCTTCTGGGTGCCGGAAACGCGCAGCTACCACGGCGTGCTGATCGGCGACGGCCGCACCCTGGCCGACCTCGGCGTCAAGGGCGAAGTCGAGCCGCGCTGGCAGATTCTGGTGACGGCACCGGGCGCCTGTGAGGCCGACTGTAAGCAGCTGGTTTACCTCGCGCGGCAGATCCAGATCGGCCTCAACCGCGAAACGTCCCGTGCCAGCCATGGTCTGGCGCTGGCCGAGCCACTGCCGGACGACTACGACGCCACGCTCAAGCGCGAGTACCCGCAGCTTGGGCGCTATCAATTGGATCTGCAGGCCTACGACAAGGCCGCCGAGGCGGTGCCCGGTGCGCAGCTGTGGCTGGTCGACCCGCACGGCAATCTGGTGCTGCGCTATCCGGCCGGCAGCAACGGCAAGGCGATTCTCGATGATCTGCGTTACCTGCTGAAAATTTCCCTGATCGGCTGACGCTTCGTCCTGTCCATATCGACAGCGCGCCAAGCCCCGTGCCCAAGGAGTCGACATGCACAAACCCGGTTATCGCCTAGCGTTGTTCGCGACCCTCCTGACCGTGGTGGTGGTGCTGTTAGGTGCCTACACCCGCCTGACCCATGCTGGCCTCGGTTGCCCGGACTGGCCGGGTTGCTACGGTTTTCTCGGCGTGCCGATGAGCGAGCACAAGCAGGCCATCGCCGAGGCGCGCTTCCCCGAGGCACCGGTGGAAGTCGCCAAGGGTTGGTACGAGATGATCCATCGCTACTTCGCAGGTGCCCTGGGGCTGGTGATCCTCGGTATCGCCGTGCAGGCCGTGCGCCGCCGTGCAGACCCGGCGCAACCGCTCAAGTTGCCGCTGGCGATCCTGGCGCTGGTGATCCTGCAGGGCGCGTTCGGCATGTGGACGGTCACCCTGCAGCTGTGGCCGCAGGTGGTCACCGCCCACCTGCTCGGCGGCTTCGCCACCCTCAGTCTGCTGACTTTGCTCACCTTGCGCCTGTCCGGGCGCTTCGCCCCGCTGCAATTGCCGGGGCGCCTGCGTGCCCTGGCGGCGGCATGCCTGCTGCTGGTGATCGGGCAGATCGCCCTTGGCGGCTGGGTCAGCTCCAACTACGCCGCGGTCGCCTGCGTCGACCTGCCCACCTGCCATGGTGAATGGTGGCCGGCGATGGACTTCGGCAAGGGTTTTCACCTGACCCAGCATATCGGCCCCAACTACCTGGGCGGGCAGCTCGACAGTGACGCCCGCACCGCCATTCACATGAGCCATCGCATAGGCGCGCTGCTGGTGACGCTGGCGCTGCTGGTGCTGGCCTGGCGACTGCATACGGCCGGGCTGTCGCGCCTGGCCGGCCTGCTGCTGCTGGCGCTGGCCGTGCAGGTCAGCCTGGGGATCAGCAACGTGATCTTCCACCTGCCGTTGCTGGTGGCGGTGGCGCATAACGCTGGCGGCGCCGCTCTGCTGCTGACCATGGTGCTGATCAACTATCGCCTGAGGGCACCCTCTGCGGCCGCTCGTGCGGCATCCGATCCGGCGCAAAGGCGCACGACTCTGGTTTCCAGCGGTCTGGTTCAAGGCCGGTAAATAACGAATCAAGGAGAAATGCCATGGCGACGATGCTGCGCACTCACTCCGAACGTGCCACCTGGCGCGATTATCTGGAGCTGACCAAGCCACGGGTGGTGATGCTGATGCTGATCACCTCGCTGGTCGGCATGTTCCTCGCCACCCGTGCCGGCGTACCCTGGGCCGTGCTGTTGTTCGGCAACCTCGGCATCGGCCTGTGCGCTGGCGCGGCTGCGGCGGTCAATCACGTGGTGGACCGGCGCATCGACTCGATCATGGCGCGTACGCACAAGCGTCCGGTCACGGCTGGGCGCGTTTCGCCGGTGGCTGCACTGACGTTTGCTCTGGCTCTGGCCATTGCCGGCATGAGCCTGCTGATGGTGTTCACCAACGAACTGGCCGCTTGGCTGACCCTGGCTTCGCTACTCGGTTACGCGGTGATCTACACCGGCTTTCTCAAGCGCGCCACGCCGCAGAACATCGTCATCGGCGGCCTGGCTGGTGCCGCGCCGCCGCTGTTGGGCTGGGTTGCCGTTACCGGTCACCTGAGTGCCGAACCGCTGCTGCTGGTACTGATCATCTTCGCCTGGACGCCGCCGCACTTCTGGGCCCTGGCCATCCACCGCAAGGCCGAATACGCCAAGGCCGACATTCCCATGCTGCCGGTGACTCACGGTGAGCACTACACCAAGGTGCACATCCTGCTCTACACCCTGGTGATGTTCGCGGTGACCCTGCTGCCCTACGCCATTCACATGAGCGGGCCGCTCTATCTGGTCTGCGCCCTGCTGCTGGGCGGTCGCTTCCTGCACTGGGCCTGGGTGCTGTACCGTGACAGCAAACCGCACGCGGCGATCAACACCTTCAAGTACAGTATCTGGTACCTGTTCCTGCTGTTTATCGCGCTACTCGCGGACCATTACCTGCTGCTGAATATCTAAGGCTCTACATGACGCGTACCCACACTACGGTTTTCGTTCTTGTCGCCATCGTGGCCCTGGTGCTGGGCCTAACCGTCAACAAGGTGCTGAGCAGCAAGAGCCAGGGCGATCCGGCGGCGCTGCTCGATGCGGGTATCGTCCTGCTGCCACAGAGCCGCAGCCTGCCGGCGCTGACCCTGGTCGATCAGCACGGCAAGGAAGTCGCGGTCGATCAGCTCAAGGGCGACTGGAAACTGCTGTTCTTCGGCTATACCTTCTGCCCGGACATCTGCCCGGCCACCCTCGCCCAGCTGCGTCAGCTGCAGACGCAATTGCCCGAGGAAACGCGCGCGCGGCTCGAGGTGGTGATGGTCAGCGTCGACCCGCATCGCGATACGCCGGAGCAGCTGAGCAAGTACCTGGGCTTCTTCAATGCGGGCTTCAAGGGCCTGACCGGCGAAGAGGAAACCCTGCAGAAATTCGCCAATTCGGTGAGCATTCCCTATATCCCGGCCGATACCAGCAAGGAAAACTACACCGTCGATCACAGCGGCAATCTGGTGATCATCGGCCCGGATGGCACCCAGCGCGGCTTCATCCGTGCACCGATCAACAACGCCAAGCTGGCCGAGCAACTGCCGGCGCTGGTTTCCGGTAGCTGATCCGTCTGGGGTGCGCTTACGCACCGCTATTACCAGAGTTTCCCGGATTTCATCCGGGCTACGGCCGCGAGGCAGATCCGGGTGGGTTACGCCGCCGCAGGAACAGCTCGTAGGGTGCGCCGCGCGCACCGGCTAGCGTTCCAAGGCATTGGTATTGGTGCGCACGGCGCACCCTACAGCGCGAATGGTAGCGGCAGGTTGACCTGCTGGCGCTGCGCCAGGCGGCGCTGGAATTCGGCGGGGTCGTGGATCAGCACTTCCTGCCCGGCGAACGACTCGGCGGCGATCAGGCGCGACAGCCAGAAGCGCACACAGGCCACGCGCAGCATGGCCGGCCACAGCTCCGCTTCGGCAGCGCTGAACGGCCGTAGCGCCGCATAGGCGCCGAGCAGCGCGCGGGCGCGAGCGCCGTCGAGGCTGCCGTCTTCGTGCGAGCACCAGTCGTTGAGGGTGATGGCCAGGTCGTAGAGCATCGGCCCGGAGCAGGCGTTGTAGAAGTCGATCACCCCGGCCAGGTGGGGGCCGTCGAACAGTACATTGTCGCGGAACAGGTCGGCATGCAGGTTGGCACGCGGCAGGGCGAGGATGCGCGGCTTCAGCTCGGCGATCTCGGCCAGTGCATCACGCAGCAGCGGCAAAGCCTGCGCGTCGAGCTTCAGTGCCTGGCTCGGACCTTCGGCGAGCATCCAGTCCAGCCCGCGATCGCTGCGCCGTTCGATCGGCGCATCACGCGTGGCCAGGTGAATGCGCGCCAGCAGGCTACCCACCTCCTGGCAGTGGTGGGCGTTGGCCTCGCGCACATGCTTGCCGGAAAGGCGCGGCTGCAACAGCGCCGGTTTCTCCGCCAGGCTGCGCAGTGCCTCGCCGTCCTGCGTGCGCAGGGCGTAGGGCACCGGCAGACCGGCATCGTGGAGTACGTCGAGCAGTTCGATGAAGAACGGCAGGTCGGCCACCGGGCCGCGCTCCACCAGGGTCAGAACGTACTCGCCCTGCTCCAGGCTGACGAAGAAGTTGCTGTTTTCGCTGCCTGCAGCAATACCCTGGAAATCGCGCAACCGACCAAGCCCGTAGGGCGCCAGGAAGACTTCGAGCTCATGACGCTCCAGGGGGGTGAATACCGACATATCAGACCTTAATCGCTTACCAGCTAAAGATTTCCCATGATGGGATCAGCATGTCCGGATCGTCCGAACGTACGAAGTTGCCGTCGCTGCCATCGGCGCGAACGAGGAAGTAGGGTTTACCGTTCTTCGGGATGACCTTGATGGCATAGAGGAAGCCGTTGACCCGGTATTCCTGAATGGTGCGGTCGCCGTCCTGGCGGATGGTCACGTCCGGGTCGCCCGAGACCGGATCCTCGGCATGAGCGGCAAGTGGCAGGCAGGCCAGCAGGCCGACCAGCAAAAGGCGATTCAATGTACCCATGGTAACCTTGCTCCTTAATATTCACCGATGCAGCCATTCTAACAGGCTGCTGAAAAACTACCTGCGTTGCCATTGCTGCGTTAAAAGCAGGCTCGGAGTGCTCATTTACAGCTCGTAAACTGCGCTTCCTCGCCCGCTTTTGCCTTGCACTGGCCGCCTCGCCTACGTTTTTCAACTACCTGTTAGCTGCACCCGCCGAAAAGGTTGATCCCGCGCATGAGCCAAGCTCCCCTCGTTCTGGTCGACGGTTCCTCGTACCTGTACCGCGCCTTCCACGCCCTGCCGCCGCTGACCACCTCCAAGGGCATGCCCACCGGAGCGGTAAAGGGCGTGCTGAACATGCTCAAGAGCCTGCGTAAACAGTACCCGGACAGTCCCTTTGCCGTGGTTTTCGACGCCAAGGGCGGCACCTTCCGCGACGAGCTGTTCGCCGAGTACAAGGCCAATCGCCCATCCATGCCGGACGAGTTGCGCGTTCAGGTCGAGCCGCTGCACGCCAGCGTGCGCGCCCTGGGCCTGCCGCTGCTGTGCGTCGAAGGCGTGGAGGCCGATGACGTGATCGGCACCCTGGCCCGCAAGGCGGCCGCAGAGAAGCGCGACGTGGTGATCTCCACCGGCGACAAGGACATGGCGCAGCTGGTCTGCCCGCACGTTACGCTGGTCAACACCATGACCGGAAGCGTCTATGACGAAGGTGGCGTGAAAGAGAAATTCGGTGTCGGCCCTGAGCTGATCATCGACTACCTGGCGCTGATGGGCGACAAGGTCGACAACATCCCCGGCGTGCCCGGGGTCGGCGAAAAGACCGCGCTGGGCCTGCTGGTCGGTGTCGGCGGCGGACTCGATGTGCTCTACGCCAATCTCGACAAGGTGCCCGAGCTGCCGATCCGCGGTGCCAAGGGCCTGCCGGCCAAGCTCGAGGAACATCGCGAGATGGCCTATCTGTCGTATCAGCTGGCGACCATCAAGACCGACGTGCCGCTGAATATCGAGATCGACTCGCTGCATCCCGGCGAGCCGGATCAGGCCGCCCTGGTCGAGCTGTACGGCCAGCTGGAATTCAAGAACTGGCTGGACGAACTGCTGCGCCAGAACAAGGCCTTGGCGGCGAAGGCTGTGACCCCGGCTGGCGACCTGTTCGCCGAGCCTGCCGGGCCGGCAACCGAGCAAGCGTCCGAGACCCCGCCGATGGGCGCCGGCGATTACCAGCTGGTGCTGGAACAGGCACAGTTCGACGCCTGGCTGCAGAAGCTGGAGCAGGCCGAGCTGATCGCCTTCGACAGCGAGACCACCAGTATCGATGCCCAGCAGGCGCAGCTGGTCGGTCTGTCCTTCGCGGTCAAGGCCGGCGAGGCTGCCTACGTGCCGCTGGCGCACAGCTATATGGGCGTGCCGCAGCAGCTCGACCGCGACGCCGTGCTCAAGGCGCTCAAGCCGATCCTCGAAGACCCGGCCAAGGCCAAGGTCGGCCAGCACGCCAAGTACGACATCAACGTCCTGGCCAATGCCAGCACGCCCATCGCCGTGCAGGGCGTGGCCTTCGACACCATGCTCGAATCCTACGTGCTCGATTCCACCGCCACCCGCCACGACATGGACAGCCTGGCCCTGAAATACCTGGGCCACAGCACCATCCGCTTCGAGGACATTGCCGGCCGGGGCGCCAAGCAGCTGACCTTCGACCAGATCGCCCTGGAACAGGCCGGCCCCTACGCCGCCGAGGACGCCGACGTGACCCTGCGCCTGCACCAGGAACTGTGGGGCCGGCTCGAGGCCGTGCCGGCCCTGGCCAAGGTGCTGCGCGAGATCGAAATTCCGCTGGTGCCGGTGCTCGCGCGCATCGAGCGCAATGGTGCGCTGGTCGATGCCAAGCTGCTCGGTGAGCAGAGCGTCGAGCTGGGCGAAAAACTGGTGGAGCTGGAGCGCAAGGCCTTCGAAATCGCCGGTGAGGAATTCAACCTGGCTTCGCCCAAGCAGTTGGGCGTGATCCTCTACGAGAAACTTGGCTACCCGGTGATCAGCAAGACCGCCAAGGGCCAGCCCTCCACCGCCGAGGCGGTGCTCGCCGAGCTGGCCGAGCAGGACTTCGAACTGCCCAAGGTGCTGATGCAGTACCGCTCCCTGAGCAAGCTCAAGAGCACCTACACCGACAAGCTGCCGGAGCAGATCAACCCGCGCACCGGGCGCATTCACACCAGCTACCATCAGGCGGTGGCAGCGACCGGCCGCTTGTCGTCGAGCGACCCGAACCTGCAGAACATCCCGATCCGCACCGCCGAAGGCAGGCGCATCCGCCAGGCCTTCGTCGCGCCCAAGGGCTACCGGATGATGGCGGCGGACTACTCGCAGATCGAGCTGCGCATCATGGCCCACCTGGCCAAGGACGAAGGTTTGCTGGATGCCTTCCGTCATGACCTGGACGTGCACAAGGCCACGGCTGCCGAAGTGTTCGGCGTGGCGCTGGAGGAGGTGACCAGCGACCAGCGGCGCAAGGCCAAGGCCATCAACTTCGGCCTGATCTACGGCATGAGCGCCTTCGGCCTGGCCAAGCAGATCGATGTCGAACGCAAGGAGGCGCAGGCCTATATCGACCGTTACTTCGCCCGCTACCCCGGCGTGCTGAGCTACATGGAGCGCACCCGCGCCCAGGCCGCCGAGCAGGGTTATGTGGAGACGGTCTACGGCCGTCGCCTGTACCTGCCGGAAATCCACGCGCAGAACCAGGCCCTGCGCAAGGGCGCCGAGCGCGCGGCGATCAACGCGCCGATGCAGGGCACCGCGGCGGACATCATCAAGCGCGCGATGATCAAAGTGGACGGCTGGCTGCAGGACAGCGGCATCGATGCGCGCATCATCCTGCAGGTGCACGACGAACTGGTGCTGGAGGTGCGCGAAGACCTGGTCGACGAGGTCAGCGCCCAGCTCAAGAGCCTGATGAGCGGCGCCGCCGATCTGGATGTACCGCTATTGGTGGAAGTGGGCGTCGGCAGCAATTGGGACGAGGCGCACTGAGTGAGCCAGCGCCGCGGCGCAAGGCCGCGGCCGCTCTGGCTTTGGGGTTCCGGGGCATCAAAAGGCGTTTTCTTATTGCAAATGGTTTTTAAGACAGCGATGAACTTTCCGCAAACCCGCCCGGTCAGAGTTCATGAATGGCCGTTAAGCCCTTCAATGCTCCTTTGTTGTGTTAAGTGTTGGCAGACATCTGAACCCCGCCCTAGCGGTTCAGACCTTGAACCCCGAACTTCTCCCTCCCCATACGAAGCTCGGGGTTTTTTTTGCCCAAAAAAAAGCTGCCGCTAGCGGCATTCTGATGACCCTCTCCCGCTTGCGGGAGAGGGTGGGGCTTGCTCCTGCTGTTCCGTAGTGGGCACCGGATACTCCCTACGGTCTCGGTGCGCACAGCGCACCCTACTTCAGGCCTCAGCGCTTTCCTCGTCCTCTTCCGGCAACAGATCCAGCCAACCGGCCAGCACCATCTGCGCTTCTTCCACGCCCATGCGCTTGGGCGCCGAGAACAGCTGGATGCTGATGCCTTCGCCCCACTGCTTGCGAATGTCCTGGCGCACCTTGAGCAGCGCGTTCTTCGCCGCGCCGAAGGCCAGCTTGTCGGCCTTGGTCAGCAGGATGTGCAGCGGCATGCCGCTGGCGACCGACCAGTCCAGCATCATCTGGTCGAACTCGGTCAGCGGGTGACGGATATCCATCATCAGCACCAGGCCGCACAGGCTCTCGCGGCTGCCCAGATAGGCTTCCAGATGTTTCTGCCAGTGCTGCTTGAGCGGGATCGGCACCTTGGCGTAGCCGTAGCCGGGCAGGTCGACCAGGCGGCGCTCGTCATCCAGGCGGAAGAAATTGAGCAGCTGCGTACGCCCCGGTGTCTTCGAGGTGCGCGCCAGGCTGGCATGGGTCAGGGTATTCAGCGCGCTCGACTTGCCGGCGTTTGAGCGACCGGCGAAGGCAACTTCCAGCCCGCTGTCCTCGGGGCACTGGTCGACCTTGGCGGCACTGATGAGGAAGCTGGCCTGCTGGCACAGACCGATGATGGGATTCTTCGGGAGCATGGAGGTTTCCGGTGGTTGCCTCGAACGATTCAGGCGTTGGAGGACTTGCGACATTTCCGCGCACCTGCTGCGCGCCAGGTGGCGTGGCAAGCGGCGTCGTTTCCGTTTCAGCGTCGCCAGTATATAATGCCGCAGATTTTGTGTGCGCTTTGTCCCACCCGCAGGAACCCGATTGCCGGGAGCGATGAGATCTCTGCTCGTTAGAAAGCAGGCCGCTTCCCACCCTGATGAGGTTGATCTGATGAAGAAAATGCTGCTTGCAGCTGCCGTCATGACGCTGTCCTGCCATGGCTATGCTGCTCAGGATCCGCAAGCTGTGTATGACCGCGCCTGTGGCGTATGCCACAACGGCCAGATTCCCACGGCGCCCCAGAAGGGCGACAAGGCCGCATGGGAGCCCCGCCTGGCCAAGGGCATGGATACGCTGGTGCAAAGCGTCACCAATGGTTTGAACGCCATGCCGCCGCGCGGCCTGTGCATGGATTGCACGGCCGAAGATTACCAGGCGGTCATCAAGTTGATGACCGAATGAGTAAGCCCGGCCGATAACCCTTTCTCTCTTAGCCGTAATTGGATTAGCTGATGAACAAAGTACTCGTGAGTCTGCTGTTGACCCTGGGCCTCACCGGCGTGGCTCAGGCTGCTGGCGATGCCGAAGCCGGTCAGGGCAAAGTCGCTGTCTGTGGCGCCTGCCATGGTGTCGATGGCAACAGTCCTGCGCCAAACTTCCCCAAGCTGGCCGGTCAGGGCGAGCGTTACTTGCTTAAGCAGCTGCACGACATCAAGTCCGGTGTGCGTCCGGTGGTCGAGATGACCGGCATGCTGGACAACCTCAGCGACCAGGACATGGCCGATATCGCCGCCTACTTCGCCAGCCAGAAGATGAGCGTCGGCGCTGCCGATCCCAAGCTGGTCGAGCGCGGTGAAGCGCTGTTCCGCGGCGGCAAGCTGGAAGAAGGCATGCCGGCCTGCACCGGTTGCCATTCCCCCGACGGCGCCGGCCTGGCTGCTGCAGGCTTCCCCAAACTGGGTGGCCAGCACGCCCAGTACGTGGCCAAGCAGCTGACCGATTTCCGCGAAGGCAACCGCACCAACGACGGCGATGCGATGATCATGCGCTCCATCGCCGCCAAGCTGAGCAACAAGGATATCGAAGCCGTTTCCAGCTTCATCCAGGGTCTGCACTGAGAAGCTGTCGCAGGCGACCACTGTTGCAGTTGGTAAGACAAAGGGTGGCCGAGGCCACCCTTTTTCATTTGCGCCGCGGCTACAATGGCCGGAACCTGCCTCGTCTCGCCCGGTCTTACTAGCGATTCGCCACGAGGCGATGCCTACTACCAAGGAGTACCCCATGCGTAACCTGATTCTCGGCGCCGCTCTGGCGATCAGCAGTCTGTTCGGTATCACCGCTCACGCCGAGCCGGTGGCTGGCCAGCAGTACGTCGAGCTGAAGAGCCCGGTGCCGGTGTCCAAGCCTGGCAAGGTCGAGGTGGTGGAACTGTTCTGGTATGGCTGCCCGCACTGCTATCAGTTCGAGGCGACGCTCAACCCCTGGGTCGAGAAGCTGCCGGATGACGTCAACTTCGTTCGTGTCCCGGCGCTGTTCGGTGGTATCTGGAACGTGCATGGCCAGGCGTTCATCACCCTGGAAATGATGAAGGTCGAGCACAAGGTGCATGACGCCGTGTTCAACGCCATCCACCAGGAGAAGAAGAAACTGGCCTCGGCTGAAGAGTTCGCCGACTTCGTCGCCACCCAGGGCGTGGACCGCGACGCCTTCCTCAAGACTTTCAACTCCTTCGCCGTCAAGGGCCAGATGGAGAAGGCCAAGAAACTGGCCATGGCTTACCAGATCACCGGCGTACCGGTGATGATCGTCGGCGGCAAGTATCGTTTCGACCTGGGTTCGGCCGGTGGCCCGCAGCAGACCCTCGAAGTGGCGGACCACCTGATCGCCAAGGAACGCGCCGCGCTGTAAGCGGCCGCACAGCAAGGCATGCTGCGCCGCTGGCGAAAGACCCGTGCCGTTGGCCTGTGTGATCCACAGGTCAACCCACAGTGCTCGCCACAGGTCGACTGGCCAGCCGACGGCCTCCTGCGTCTGCTCAGCTTCAACGTTCAGGTCGGCATCAATACCCAGCGTTATCACCACTACCTGACGCGCAGCTGGCAGCACCTGCTGCCACATGCCGGGCGTACCGGCAACCTGCAGCGCATCGGTGATCTGCTCGCCGACTTCGACCTGGTGGCGTTGCAGGAGGTCGATGGCGGCAGCCTGCGCTCGGGCTACGTCAATCAGGTCGAGTACCTGGCCCAGCTGGGCGCCTTTCCCTACTGGTATCAGCAGCTCAATCGCAATCTCGGGCGCTTCGCCCAGCACAGCAACGGCGTACTCAGCCGCCTGCGCCCGACCCTGCTGGAGGACCATCCGCTGCCCGGGCCGCCCGGACGCGGGGCGATCGTTCTGCGGCTGGGCGAGGGCGAGCATGCGCTGGGTGTGGTGATGATGCACCTGGCCCTGGGCGCTCGCACCCGCACTCGGCAACTGGCCTACATCCGTGAGCGGGTCAGCGAGTTTCGCCATCTGGTGCTGATGGGCGACATGAACACCCATGCCGTCGACCTGCTGGAAAACTCGCCGTTGCGCGATCTCGGCCTGCTCGCCCCGCAGGTCGAGGCGACCTTCCCCAGCTGGCGCCCGCAGCGCTGTCTCGACCATATCCTGCTCAGCTCGGAGCTCGAACTGGGGCGTGTCGACGTCCTCAGCCAGCCGATTTCCGATCACCTCCCCGTAGCCGTGGAAATCCGCTTGCCGGAAGCACAGAATGGCGCGCAAATGCCTATGCTGAAGACGCCATCTCCCGAGTAAGCCGCATGAGCGACGACGCGCAACGCTGGAAAGACAAATACCTGAGCAGCCTGGAGCAACAGGAAAAGCTAGAGCGTCGCTGGGAGTCGCGCCTCGACCTGCTGCGCCGCGGCCTGGTACGCAGCAGCCTGGCCGCCGAGGGCGCCGACAAGGCGGTCGATCAGTGCATGCAGGAGATGCGCGAAATCCTGCGCCGCGACGACATGGACGCCGCCCTGGGTGGCCTCATTCCGCGCCTGGAAAAGGCCGTACTGGATTCCGAGCAGCGCCGCCAGCAGCGTGCCGGCGAGGCCGCCACGGCACTGGCCGGCCTGATCGAACAGCTGCAACGCCTGCAGCCGCCGCGTGAGGTGCGCAAGGCGCTCAAGTCACTCGGCAAGCAGCTGCAGGATGCCACCAGCCACCAGTACCTGCTGCCCGCGCTGCTCAGCCAGCTGAGCAACCTGCAGGGGCAGGCGCTGACCGTTCTGCAAACGCCGGTGCAGGAGCAGCCTGGCCTGCTGCAACGCCTGTTCGGCTCGCGTGGCGAAAGCAGCGAAGAGGCGGCAAGCCCCAGCCCTGCGCCAACGGAACCTGTTTCCGAGCCTGAATCTGCAGCTGGCACCGAGAGCGCAGCGCAGGCGCCGGCGGTCGCCGCACCTGCGAGCCAGGCACAGGCTGTCGCTGCAGCGCCAAGCGCGCAGCGTCAGGCCAGTGACGCCGCGGCCCTGCTCGACAGCCTGCCGCTACCCCCTGGCCTGGTACCCCAGAAGCATGCCGGCGACAGCCCGTTTTCCCTGCCCAGCAGCGAGCCGGGCTACAGTGCCGTGGCTCCGCATATCGCCAACAGCCTGCGCAGCCTGCTCGACGAGCTGGAGCTGCCGGCACGTCATCAGCCGCAGGGCGATGCGCTGCGCCAGCGTCTGGAGGGCAACCTCAACTGGTACGAACTGGTACCGGTGCTGGATGATCTGGCTGTGCTGGTACTGGCGGTCACCGACAGTGGCCAGCGCGAATTTGCCGGCTATCTCAAGCAGCTCAACGAGCGTCTGGCCGCCTTCATCGACACCCTCAGCGAGGCGCACGAGGGCTACACCGCGTCGGTGGAGAGCACGCGCAGCTTCAACCAGCAATTGCGCGATCAGGTCAGCGACCTGCAGAGCAGCGTGCAGGAAGCGGCCGATCTGGAGGCGCTCAAGCAGGCCCTGGAGCAACGCCTGGAGGGCTTGTTGCAGAGCGTCAGCGCCCACCAGCGCCAGCGCGACAGCAATGAAGACGACGTGGCCGAGCGCCTGCAGGGCCTGGTCAAGCGTGTTGCCGAAATGGAGCGCGAGGCGCAGCAGTTTCGCCAGCATATCGAGGAGCAGCGGCAGAAATCCCTGCTCGACCCCCTCACCGGCCTGCCCAACCGCGCCGCCTGGAGCGAGCGCCTGGACCTGGAAGTCGCTCGCCGCCAGCGTTACGGCGGCCAGTTGCTGATGGCTGTGCTGGATATCGACCACTTCAAGCGCATCAATGATGGCTACGGCCACCTGGCAGGCGACCGGGTGCTGAAGATCATCGCCGGCGAACTGCACAAGCGCCTGCGCAAGACCGATTTCATCGCCCGCTTCGGTGGCGAGGAATTCGTTCTGCTGATTCCGGCAACGCCGCTGGAAGGTGGCGTGCAGTTGCTGGAAACCCTGCGTGCCGCGGTCGAGGCCTGTCCGTTCCACTTCAAGGGCGAGCCGGTGACCATCACCCTGTCCGCCGGCATCGCGGAATTTCGCAATGGCGAGGCCACCGAGGTCACCTTCGAGCGTGCCGACCAGGCCCTGTATCGCGCCAAGGGTGCCGGGCGTAATCGTGTCGAACAGGCCTGACCGCAAGGCGCGGCCAGGCTAGGTCGCCGCCTCCACCTTGCCGGCAGACAACTTGCTGCGGGGGCTTGGCGCATGGTCGTCATCGTCCTGCAGCGGCACTTCATTGCCCTGCGCGTCGTACAGCTTGCCGCCAACGAAATGGTCGCCCTCGTGCAGGGCGGCGATGTCGCGGTAGCGCAGGCTGCGCTCGGTGCCGGCTACGAACACCGACTGCTGGTCGGAGTTGCCCGCGGTGAAATGGTTGAACAGCAGGTTGAGCAGGATCGCCATGATCGCCGCGGAGCTGATGCCGGAGTGGAAGATGGTTTCGAACCAGGCCGGGAAGTGGTGGTAGAAACTGGGCATGGCGATGGGGATCATGCCGAAGCCGACCGAGGTGGCGACGATCACCAGGTTCATGTTGTTGCGGTAGTCGACCTTGGCCAGGGTGCGGATACCGCTGGCCGCGACCGTGCCGAACAGCACGATGCCCGCGCCGCCCAGCACCGAGGTGGGCACCGCGGCGATGACCCGGCCCATGATCGGCAGCAGGCCGAGGGTGACCAGAATCAGCCCGCCGGTGGCCACCACGTAGCGGCTCTTGACCCCGGTGACGGCCACCAGGCCGACGTTCTGGGCGAAGGCGCTCTGGGTGAAGGAGCCGAACAGCGGCGCGACCATGCTGGCGATCATGTCGGCGCGCAGGCCATTGCCGAGGCGTTTGGAGTCGACCCGGGTTTCGATGATGTCGCCCACCGCGAGGATGTCGGCCGAGGTTTCCACCAGGATCACCATCACCACGATCAGCATCGAGACGATCGCCGCCACCTCGAATACCGGCATGCCGAAGTGCAGCGGTGCCGGGAAGGCCAGCACCGGCCCTTCGCCGACCCTGGAAAAGTCGGCCATGCCGAACGCCAGGGCGACCAGGGTGCCGATCACCATTGCCAGCAGGATGGACAGGCGCGAGAGGGTGGCGCTGCCCACCTTGCTCAAGAGAAGAACGGTGGCCAGAGTGAAGGCGGCCAGGCCGATATTGGCCATGCTGCCGAAGTCGGCCGCTGCGCTGTTGCCGCCCATGGCCCAGCGCGCGGCTACCGGCATCAGGGTGAGGCCGATGGTGGTGATGACGATACCGGTCACCAGCGGCGGGAAGAACTTGGTGATCTTGGAGAATACCGGGGTGATCAGCAGGCCGATCGCCGCAGCGCCTATCACCGCGCCGAATACCACCGGTAGCCCGCCTTCGTCACCGTTGGCGCCGACTATCGCGACGATGGTGGCGACGCTGGCGAACGATACGCCCTGCACCAGCGGTAGCTGACAGCCGAAGAAGGGCAGGCCGATGGTCTGCAGCAGGGTGGCCGCGCCGCCGACGAACAATGAGGCGGCGATCAGCAGGCCGATATCGGCAGGTGACAGGCCGGCCGCCTGGCCGACGATCAGGGGCACGGCAACGATGCCGCCATACATGGTCAGTACGTGTTGCAGGCCGTAGAGCAGATTGGAAGCAATACCGAGGTTCTCGTCCTCGGGGCGCAGAGCGGTGGAGGTCATGGAAAAACTACTCGCTGTTGTTCTTGTGCAGTCACTGTAGACATTTTGTTATCATCCTGGCTACTGCTTTGTATACATTTTTCCAAATGGTCGTTTCGATGAACACTGCAGCGTTTTCGGTCATGAAAAATCCGCTACCGCAGAAAATCCCGCTATCGGAGCCATGCGCCGGCTCGCGAGTTGACCCTGTCAGGCCCTAGACTATGCGTACCTTTCAGCGGAGATACCCATGGACATCTTCAGCATCGCCGTGCTGATCTTTCTGGTCACCGACCCCTTCGGCAACATCGCCATCTATATCGCCGCGCTGAAGAACGTCGAGCCGCGTCGACGCCTGTGGATCGCCGCGCGCGAGCTGTTGTTCGCCCTCGGCCTGCTGCTGCTGTTCCTCACCTTTGGTGACAAATTCCTCACCAGCCTCGGGCTGTCACGCGAGGCAACCGCTATCGCCGGCGGTATCATCCTGTTCGTCATCGCCATGCGCCTGATCTTCCCCAGCCCGCAGGGCCTGCTCGGCGACGTGCCGGATGGCGAGCCGATGCTGGTGCCGCTGGCCACGCCAGCGGTGGCAGGGCCTTCGGCCCTGGCGGTGTTGATGACCCTGCGCAACACCCACACCGGGCCGCTCTGGGAGCTTTACCTGGCGCTGATCCTGGCCTGGGCGGCGACGGCATTCATCCTGTTGCAGGCGTCGTTCCTGCAGCGGTTTCTCGGTAATCGCGGGTTGATGGCGGTGGAACGCCTAATGGGCATGCTGCTGATCATGCTCAGCGTCGACATGCTGCTGGACAACCTGCAAAGCGTATTCGGTCACGCATGAAGTCTCTCTGCCTTGCCCTCGTTCTCGTTCTGCTCGCCGGCTGCACCGGTGGCCTGCGTATCGACGACAGTCATACCGCCACCGGCCAGAACAGCCGCGTGCAGTACGTCGTGCTGCACTACACCTCCGCCGACCTGCAGCGTTCGCTCGACCTGCTGACGCAGACCGAGGTGAGCAGCCACTACCTGATCGGCGATGCGCCGCCGACCGTCTACCGCCTGGTGGACGAGAATCGCCGCGCCTGGCACGTCGGCGTCAGCGAATGGCAGGGGCGCACCTGGCTCAACGCGTCGACCATCGGCATCGAACTGGTCAACCAGGGCTATTACGAAACCCCGGCCGGCCGTTACTGGCAGCCTTTCGCGCCGAAGCAGATCGACACCCTGATCGTGCTGCTCAAGGACATCGTCAAGCGTCACCAGTTGCCGCTGGGCTCGATCATCGCCCACAGTGACGTGGCGCCGCAGCGCAAGGTCGATCCGGGCCCGCTGTTCCCCTGGAAACGCCTGGCAGACGAGGGCCTGGTGCCCTGGCCCAACGAAGACGCGGTGGCGCGCCAGCAGGCGCTGTTCGACATCAGCCTGCCCGGCATCGAGTGGTTCCAGGAACAGTTGGCCCAGCAGGGTTACAGCGTGCCGCGACATGGCGAGCTGGACGAGGCGACGCGCAACGTCATCGCCGCCTTCCAGATGAAGTACCGTCCGGCCAGGTACGACGGTCAGCCGGACGCGGAAACCGCAGCGCGCTTGCAGGTGCTCAATCTGCAGGCGGCGGGCTAGCGTTTAGGCAGGCGTAGTACCGATCAGCCGGGAGTCGGCCAGCGCTGCGCTGCGATGCACGGTGGCGGCCTGGTATTCGGGGTCGGCCAGCATGCTCACAAAGGCGGCGGTGGAGGGATAGCGCACCAGCACGAGCTGGTCCCAGTGCTCCTCGGCCGGTGCGATAAGGGCCATGTGCGCGTTGGCCAGCAGCTGCACCTCGCCGCCCACGCCGCGTACCTTGGCCAGTGCCGTGCGGCTGTAGCGTGCATAAGCCTCGCGGCCGCTGCAGGGCACATGCGAACTGTCCGCAGGGTACTCGGCCTGGCTGTTGAAGCGCAGCAGGTTGAGCATCAGGATCGGTGTATCGCTGGGCATGCGCCTGGCGAATTCGGCCAGGTCCGCTCGGCTGGGGTTGATACTGGGCATGGCAGGTCTCTGCTTGTCGTGTCCTCCCAAGCCTGGCCTGGCTGGTAACCGGCCGCAAGTGCTATCGATGCGCCTGATGCCTGGTAATCCGCAGCGTTTACCGGGGGCTTCAGGCTAGATGCCGCCGCCCTGATCAGTCAGCTCGGAGAGGCGGCTGGCCAGCACCTTGAGATCATAGGGTTTGACGATACTGCCAGTGGCTGCTGCACTGTCGCGGGCGCGTACTTCCTCGAGCAGTTCACGCTCGTCGTAGCCGCTGGCGAACAGAACCGACAGAGTCGGCCGCAACTGGCGCGCGGCCTCCACCAGCTCGCGCCCGTCCATGCCGGGCAGGCCGATGTCGCTCATCAGCAGGTCGACCTGTTGTGCGCTGCGCAGAAAATCGAGGGCGCTGGGGCCGTCACGCAGGGCATGCACGCGATAGCCGAACTCGCTAAGCACTTCTGCGGTGAGTTCGCGCACGACATTGTCGTCCTCGACCAGCAGAATGGTCTTGGCGCTGGCGCAATCGATTTCGGTCATTAGGCTCTCTGTTAGCGCGCAGAATGCGCAAATGTTTGGCAAACTTCGACGTTCATGCGCAGCCAGTGTGCCACACACCTTCCCCGGATAGACAAGAAGAGCGAGACAATCATCGAATGGATGCCCCAATGTCGAATGAGTCCGCAATGGACGAAAGAGGTTTTCGCCGCATTCTCAATCGTAACGTCGGGCTGCCGCTCGGTCTGGGGCTGGCTGGCGCGCTGTTCTTCGCGCTGTTGATTGGCTATCTGCTCAACGTCATTCGCTGGGTCGAGCACACCGACCAGGTGCTCAACCGGGCCAGCGAGCTGTACAAGCTGACCCTGGATCTGGAAACCGGCATGCGCGGCTTCCTGCTCAGTGGCAACGAGGAGTACCTCGCGCCTTACGAGCAAGCGCGCGGCAAATATCGTCCGCTGGCCGAGCAGATCATCGGCATGGTCGGCGACAACCCGCCGCAGGTGCAGCGAATCGAGCGCCTGCTGGCGCTGCAGGAACAGTGGGACCGTTTCTCCCAGGAGATCATAGGTATCCGGCGTAATGATGGCGATTATCTGGCCGAGGTCGGTCGCGGTCGCGGCAAGAACCTCACCGATGGCATGCGCCGCGAGCTCGACACCTTCATCAACAGCGAGCGCGAGCTGCGGCGGGTGCGCAACGCCGAGGTCAGCAGCACCACGAGCTGGGGCGCCGGCACCTACCTGGTGATCAGCATCCTGTTCAGCGCCTTGCTGGCTTTTTTCGGTCGCCGCGAACTGCTGAACCTTTCGCGCACCTACTCCCAGGCCCTGGCGCGGCAGGCCGAGCATGCCGAGGAACAGGGGCGCCGCGCCTGGCTTGGCGGGGGGCAGACGCTGTTGTCGGAGCGTCTGCTCGGCCAGCCGCAGGTGCAGGAGCTGGCCGATCGCTCCCTCGAATTTCTCGCCGAGTATCTCAACTGCGTGGTGGCCGCCCTTTACCTGCGCGATAGCCAAGGCGGCGACCTGAGACGGGTAGCCGGCTACGGCTTCAGCCAGGACGCCAACCTCAAGGAGCATTTCTACCGCGGTGAAGGGCTGGTCGGGCAGGCCGCGCGCGGCCGCCGTCTGGTTTGCCTGGAGGATCTGCCGGCGGACTACATCAAGGTGGCCTCGAGCCTGGGTGAAGGCCAACCGGTCAGCGTGGCGCTGGTGCCGCTGCAATCCGAGGATCGTATCAACGGCGTGATCGAACTGGCCTTCATGCGCAGGCTCGAGCCGCGCGAACGCGAATTCCTCGAAGCCATCTCCGGCAGCATCGGTACGGCGCTGGAAGCGGCGCGCTACCGTCAGCGCCTGCAGGAGGTGCTCGGCCATACCCAGCAGCTCAACGAGGAGCTGCAGACCCAGCAGGAAGAGTTGCGCGCCGCCAACGAGGAGCTCGAACAGCAGGCGCGGGTGCTCAAGGAGTCCCAGGCCCACCTGGAGACGCAACAGGCCGAGCTGGAACAGACCAACGAGAAGCTTTCCGAGCAGGCGCAGACCCTGGCCGACCAGCGTGACGAGCTGGACCAGCGCAACACCACCCTGGGCCGCATCCAGGCGCAGCTGGAGGAGCGTGCCGAGGAGCTGCAGCGCGCCAGTCGCTACAAGTCCGAGTTCCTCGCCAACATGAGCCATGAACTGCGCACGCCGCTGAACAGCTCGCTGATCCTGGCCAAATTGCTGGCAGAGAACGCTGGCGGCAACCTCAACGATGAACAGGTGAAGTTCGCCGAGTCGATCTATTCGGCTGGCAACGACCTGCTCAATCTGATCAATGACATCCTCGACATTGCCAAGGTCGAGGCTGGCAAGCTCGAGGTGCGCCCCGAGCGCACGCCTCTGGCGAGCATGCTGGAAAGCCTGCGCGACGTGTTCACGCCGCTGGCTGGCGAGCGCGGCCTGAGTTTCACCATCGAGCAGCAGGACGAGCTGCCGCAGACGCTGTTCACCGATCGCCAGCGTGCCGAGCAGATTCTGCGCAACCTGCTGTCCAACGCCTTCAAGTTCACCGACCGCGGTGGCGTGACCCTCAGCGTGTCGCGCCGGGATGCCGACTATCTGGCCTTTGCCGTGCGTGATACGGGCATCGGCATCGCCGCGGATCAGCAACAGGCCATCTTCGAGGCGTTCCGCCAGGCCGATGGCACCACCAATCGCCGCTATGGCGGCACCGGTCTGGGGCTTTCCATCTCGCGCGACCTGGCCGGGCTGCTGGGTGGCTCCATCTCCGTCAGCAGCGTGCCCGGCGAGGGCAGCCTGTTCACCTTGCTGCTGCCCGAGCGGATGGTCGAGGGTGCTGCCCCGCCGGCGACGCCGCTGGCGATGACCCCGCCGCCCGCGCTGCCGGCGACTCCCGAGGTGCCGGCCACTACGGCGATGCCGCGTCTCCCGGCGCCGTTCGCCGATGATCGCGAGCATCTCGATGAGCGCGGCGGTCGTCGCGTGCTGGTGGTGGAGGACGAGGTCCGTTTCGCCCGCATTCTCTTCGATCTGGCCCACGAGCTGGGTTACGCCTGCCTGGTCGCTACCTGCGCCGACGAAGGCCTGGAGCTGGCGCGGCAGTACCGCCCCGATGCCATCCTGCTCGACATGCGCCTGCCCGACGGCTCCGGCCTCAGCGTGCTTCAGCGCCTGAAGGACGATGCACAGACCCGCCACATTCCGGTACACGTGATCTCGGTCGAGGATCAGAGCGAGGCGGCGCTGCACCTGGGCGCAGTCGGCTATGCGCTCAAGCCCACCAGCCGCGACCAGCTCAAGGAGGTGTTCGGCAAGCTGGAAGCCAAGCTCAACCAGCAGGTCAAGCGCGTCCTGCTGGTGGAGGACGACCCGCTGCAGCGCGACAGCGTGGCGCGGCTGATCAACGACGAAGACGTCGAAATCACCGCCGTCGCCCTGGCCGGCGAAGCGCTGGAGAAGCTGCGCGACACCGTGTTCGATTGCATGATCATCGACCTCAAGCTGCCCGACATGCTCGGCAACGAACTGCTGCGGCGCATGGCCGAGGAGGATATCTGCTCCTTCCCGCCGGTGATCGTCTACACCGGGCGCAACCTGACTCGCGACGAGGAAACCGAGCTGCTCAAGTACTCGCGCTCGATCATCATCAAGGGCGCGCGCTCGCCGGAGCGGCTGCTGGACGAAGTCACCCTGTTCCTGCACAAGGTCGAGGCCGAGCTGTCCAGCGAGCATCAACGCATGCTCAAGACTGCCCGCAGTCGCGACAAGCTGTTCGAGGGCCGGCGCCTGCTGCTGGTGGATGACGACGTGCGCAACATCTTCGCCCTCTCCAGCGCGCTGGAGCAGAAGGGCGCTGCGGTGGAGGTGGCGCGCAACGGCCATGAGGCGCTGGCCAAGCTGCGCGCGCGCGAGGATATCGACCTGGTGCTGATGGACGTGATGATGCCGGAGATGGACGGCTACGAGGCCACCCGCCTGATTCGCCTGGAACCGCGCTGGAAGAACCTGCCGATCATCGCGGTGACGGCCAAGGCGATGAAGGACGATCAGGAGCGCTGCCGCGCGGTCGGCGCCAACGATTACCTGGCCAAACCCATCGACCTGGATCGCCTGTTCTCCCTGATCCGCGTGTGGATGCCCAAGCTGGAGCGTCTCTGATGCCTGATGAAATCGAGCTGCGCCTGCTGATCGAAGCGATCTATCTGCGCTACAGCTACGACTTTCGCGATTATTCGAAAGCCTCGCTCAAGCGCCGCGTGCGCCAGGCCCAGGCGCAGCTCGGTTGCCCGACCATCTCGGCGCTGCAGGAGCGCATCCTGCACGAGCCGCAGGCCTTCATGCAGCTTCTGCAGTACCTCACAATCCCGGTCAGCGAGATGTTTCGCGACCCTGGTTATTTTCTTGCCCTGCGCGAGCAGGTGGTGCCGCTGCTGCATACCTACCCGTCGCTGAAGGTCTGGGTGGCCGGCTGCAGCACCGGCGAGGAGGTGTATTCCCTGGCTATCCTGTTGCACGAGGAAGGCCTGCTGGAACGCACCATGATCTACGCCACCGACATCAACCCGCATTCGCTGGAAAAGGCCGAGCAGGGCATCTTCGCCCTCGACAACCTGCGCACCTACACCCAGAACTACCAGCTGTCCGGCGGCAAGCGGGCGTTTTCCGACTACTACTCGGCAGCCTATGACCGCGTGCTGTTCGACAAGTCGCTACGCGCCAACGTGACCTTCGCCGACCACAGCCTGGCCACCGACAGCGTATTCGCCGAAACCCATCTGGTGTCGTGCCGCAACGTGCTCATCTACTTCAACCGCGACCTGCAGGACCGTGCCCTCGGCCTGTTCCACGAATCGCTCTGCCACCGCGGTTTTCTCGGCCTGGGCAGCAAGGAAAGCCTGGATTTTTCCGCCTATGCCCGGCAGTTCGAGGCGGTGTCGCGGCCCGAGCGGATCTTTCGCAAGCGATGAGCGGCCCGCGGATCAATCTGCGCGGGCAGCTTCGTGCGCCGTTGCAGGCCTTGCTGATCGGGGCGTCGGCCGGCGGCGTGGAAGCCTTGCTCAGCCTGCTGCAGGATCTGCCGGCGGACTATCGCCTGCCGGTGGTATGTCTGCTGCACCAGCCCGATCGCAACGACAGCCTGCTCGCCGAGCTGCTCGCGCGGCGCCTGTGGCTGCCCGTCAAGGAAGCCGAGGACAAGGAATACCTGAGTGGCGGCGTGGTCTACGTGGCGCCTGCCGGTTATCACCTGTCCATCGAAACCGAGCGCAGTTTTTCCCTGAGTCGTGAAGAACCGCGGCATTTTTCCCGGCCGTCCATCGATATTCTCTTCGAGTCCGCTGCCGACGCCTACGGCGAGCAATTGGCCGCCGCGCTGCTGACCGGCGCCAACGAGGATGGTGCCGCCGGCCTGCTGGCCATTCGCCAGGCCGGCGGCCTGACCCTGGTCCAGGACCCGGCCGACGCGCTGGTACCGACCATGCCGAATGCCGCGCTGGCACTGCTCGAACCGGATTTTCTCCTGCCTATCAACGCCATGCGCTCGCTGCTGGCCGAACTGGATGCCCTGCCATGTTAAGGAAGATCGAAGCCAAGGTACTGATCGTCGACGACCTGCCGGAAAACCTGCTGGCGCTGCGCTCGTTGATCCAGAGCGAGGACCGCACCCTGTTCCAGGCCAGCAGCGCCGACGAGGCCCTGTCACTCCTGCTCGAACACGAATTCGCCCTGGCGATCCTCGACGTGAAGATGCCGGGGATGAACGGTTTCGAACTGGCCGAGCTGATGCGCGGTACGGAGAAGACCAAGCACATTCCGATCATCTTCGTCAGCGCGGTCGGTCGTGACATGGACTACGCCTTCCGCGGCTACGAGAGCGGCGCGGTGGACTTCCTGCACAAGCCGCTGTCGCCCTTCGAGGTGCGCAGCAAGGTGTCGATGTTCGTCGACCTGTATCGCCACCGCAAAGCCCTGAGCATGCAGCTGGAGGTGGTCGAGGCCGCGCGCCGCGAGCAGGAGGCCCTGCTTACCGAACTGCGCGAAACCCAGGCCGAGCTGCAGAAGGCGGTGAAGATGCGCGACGTGTTCATGTCCATCGCCTCGCACGAGCTGCGCACGCCGCTCAACGGTCTGATCCTCGACGTGCAACTGCGCCGGCTGCGCCTGGAGCAGGGGCGCATGGATGCCTTCAGCGCCGACAAGTTGCGCGAGATGATCACCCGCGACGAGCGGCAGATTCGCAGCCTGAGCCGGCTGATCGACGACATGCTGGATGTCTCGCGCATTCGTACCGGCAAGCTTTCCGTGCGCCCGGAGCCGGGCGACCTCGGCGTGCTGGCCGGCAACGTGGTGGAGAGCCTGGCTGCGCAGTTCACCAGCACCGGCAGTCATGTCGATCTGCAGGTCGATGGCCCGGCACCGGTGATGATGGACGAGTTCCGCATCGAGCAGGTGCTGGCCAACCTGCTGACCAATGCCCTGCGCTATGGCGACGGCAAGCCGGTATCGGTACGGGTCCGCACCGAGGGCGAGAAGGTGCGTGCCGAGGTGCGTGATCAGGGTATCGGCATTTCCGAAGCGGATCAGCGGCGAGTGTTCGAACAGTTCGAGCGTGTTTCTTCTGCCGATGCTCCCCAGGGGCTGGGGCTTGGCCTGTTCATCAGCGAGCAGATCGTCCAGGCCCATGGTGGCCGTATCGAGCTGAGCAGCCGCCTGGGCGAGGGCTCCTGCTTCAGCGTCGTGCTGCCGCGCCGCAGCTGATCGTGCAAATTGCATGTGTCGCAATTCATGCATCTTGCAAAGTGCATGGGAAAGGGGGCTTATTACCTATATAAATCGTTGAAAAATAAGGATATTTTTTATATTTGAAATTGGCATGAGCGCTGCAGCTTCAGTCCCGTAAGCCCCGACTGACCTGCTATGGAGAAGCGTCATGTACATTATCCGACTGAGCCTGTTCTGCGTCGCTGCATTGCTGGTCAACGGGGCTTACGCCAAGGATTTCAGCGATTCGTCCGGCGCCAGCGCCAAGACGGCCGAACTCACCCTCTCCAACTCGTCGCTGCGCGAGTCGCGCGTTGCGGTCCAGCCCAATGGCGCCGCCGAGTCGAGCCAGCAGGGCAGCCGCAGCCTGGGTGACGATGCGCAATGGCTGCGCATCTCCAACGAGGGCGACGCCGCCATCGCCAACCGCGAGCGTCCCGCCAACGGCACCCCGCGCTGGGTGTTCTGACCGACAAGGAGTCCCGCCATGTCCCGAAGTGCCATCCTGTTTTTGATCATGACCCTGTCGAGCCTGATTGCGCTATGGTTGAGCCCAGGCCTGGAAGAGGGGGGCGCCCTGCTGCTCAAGGGCGCCAGCGTCATTTTCGGCCTGGCCTTTCTGGTGGCACTGATGGCCGGGCGGCGCATCAAGTTCGACCCGGTGCTGCGCTGAGCCTGATCAGCAAGGCCAATTGAAACGCCGCGAAGATCGCGGCGTTTTTCATGATTCTTCGCGTTCTCGCGGGGAAGATACGCTTGACACCGGACTGGCAAGTTTGTTGCGCTATTTATATCCGGGCAAAGATCATTGGCGTGTCGATCTTTCGTCTTGGTTTCGCCCCTCACGGGCGACTCACTTGATTCGCTGCGCTCACCCTTCGGGCCAGCCTGCGGCTGTTACTTCGCTGCGCTTCGTAGCTCTTGCTTGTGCAAAGAAAG
>NZ_FNJJ01000005.1 GCF_900104265.1 Ectopseudomonas guguanensis | reverse complement strand
GTCTACGATGTGGTCTTCATTCGAAAAACGCTACGCCAGATAGACTTGAGGCAGCGGGCAACATGATCATCAACCTGTTACCCATGTCTCCCGACAGGTGTTTACCATGTCCCCCGGCTGAACACGCGGCGCACCCTACGGATGAACGCGAGAAAACAAAAGCCCCGACTTGCGTCGGGGCTTTTTCGTCTCTGCGCTTGGCTCAGAAATCCGGGTCGCCCTGCAGGCGAGACTCGGCGGCCGAGGCCAGGTCCGGCGGCAGGAAATCCTTGTCCGGGTTGTAGTCCGGCTTGAGGAAGCTGCCCAGCGCTTCCAGGTCGGCCGGGCTGAGGGTGCCGGCGGCCTGCTTCAGGCGCAGGTTGTTGAGGATGTAGTCGTAGCGCGCATCGTTGTAGTTGCGCACGGCGCTGTACAGCTGACGCTGGGCATCAAGCACATCGACGATGTTGCGGGTACCGACCTGATAGCCGATCTCGGTGGCCTCCAGGGCACTCTGGTTGGAGATGATCGACTGACGCCGCGCCTGCACGGTTTCCACATCGGTGTTCACCGCGCGGAACAGGTTACGGGTGTTCTGCACCACCTGACGGCGCAGGCTCTCACGCAGTTGCTCGGTCTGCCCCAGGCGCTGGTAGGCCTCGCGCACCTGCGAGCTGGTCAGGCCGCCGCTGTAGATCGGGATATTCAGTTGCAGACCGATGGAGCGCTGGGAGACGTCGCCGCTGTAGCGCGGCGCGCCAAAGGCGCCGGAATTGGTGAAGCCAAGGCTGTCATTGTCACCCTTTTGGTAGCTGGCGACGGCGTCGAGCGTAGGCGCATGGCCGGCCTTGCGCTGACGCAGGTTTTCTTCGGCAGCCGTGACGGCATACAGGCTGGCCTGCAGGTTGAGATTCTGCGCGGCAGCAGTATCGACCCAGGCCCTGGCATCGTTCGGCGTCGGTGCCAGCACCGGCAGGGTGTGGACGATGCCTTCGACCGCCACATAATCGCGATTGGTCAGGGTCACCAGGGCTTCGAAGGCATCATCCACCGCACGCTCGGCGAGCAGGCGGTTGGCCCGCGCGGTGTCGAAACCAGCCTGTGCTTCGAGCACGTCGGTCTTGTCGGAAAGGCCGACATCGAAACGCTCGTTGGCCTGGTCCAGCTGACGCTTGAAGGCCGCTTCCTCGGCCTTGGTCGAAGCCAGGTTGTCCTGGGCACGCAGCACGGCGAAGTAGGTCTCGGCACTCTGCAGGATCAGGTTCTGTTCGGTGGCCGACAGCTCCAGGGCGGCCTGTTCGCTGGTGGCCTCGGCCGCCTGCAGCTGGAACCAGCGATCGGCGCGGAACAGCGGCTGGCTGAGGTTGGCCTGATAGACCAGGCCGCTGCGCGAGACGGTAGCACTCGGCGAATCGACTTCGGTGCGCGTGTCACCGTAGTTGGCGCCGGCAGACAAATTGGGCAGCAGGCCGGCACGGGCCTGCGGTACCACTTCGCGGCGGGCCTGATAATCGGCGCGCGCGGCGGCGATATCGGCGTTGTTTCTTGCCGCTTCCTGATACACGGTGACCAGGTCGGTCTTGCTCGACAGCGGGGCCTCTTCGGCCTGAACCAGGCCCACCGAAGCGGCGGCCACGGCGATTGCCAGGGAAAGTCTGCGCAACATGATGGATGTCGATCCTTGAATAGGCGGTAATCGGCAAGGCTACGGGGCGCCACTGGCGGGGGTCAAGCGAACCGTCAGCAGCATCATTCTAGCTGGCGACAAGCTATGTTGCTCATTCGCAACAATCGGTCTTTTCCGCCAAACCCGGTCGCTTTCCGACGCACGGGTCAATCCTGATTGACCGCCGGGTTGGTTTTCTCCCTCCAGCTTGTTTAGACTGCCCGAGTTCTTGTCGGGGTGCCCCATATGCGGGGCTGAGATTGGCAGCTGCCGGATCCCGTTGAACCTGATCAGGTTAAGGCCTGCGTAGGGAACAAGATGTCCTCGCCAGCGTACCGGCGAGTCCTCTCGGCACCGTCCATGGTGTCTCTCGCGCCCTTCGTCCGCTCAGGTTCCAACTCCGACATCTATCCCGGAGAGAGCCTTGATGAGCGCACAACAACAAAAGAATCTGAGTGAGTCGGCACAAGTCGACCAGCAGTCGGTACAACCCTTTCCCCGTTCGCAAAAAGTCTACGTACAAGGCTCACGCCCTGACATTCGCGTGCCGATGCGCGAAATCAGCCTGGACGTGACGCCGACGGACTTCGGTGGCGAAATCAACGCCCCGGTCACCGTCTACGACACCTCCGGCCCCTACACCGATCCGAACGTCACCATCGACGTACGCAAGGGCCTGGCCGATGTGCGCAGCGCCTGGATCGAGGACCGCGGCGATACCGAAAAGCTGCCGGGCCTATCCTCCGAGTTCGGCCAGCGCCGCCTGAATGATGCCGAGCTCTCGGCCATGCGCTTCGCCCACGTGCGCAACCCGCGCCGGGCCAAGACGGGGCATAACGTCAGCCAAATGCACTACGCCAAGAAAGGCATCATCACGCCGGAGATGGAGTTCGTCGCCATCCGCGAGAACATGAAGCTGGCCGAAGCCCGCGAAGCCGGCCTGCTCAATGAGCAGCATGCCGGCCACAGCTTCGGCGCCAGCATCCCGAAGGAAATCACCCCCGAGTTCGTGCGCTCCGAAGTCGCCCGAGGAAGGGCGATTATTCCGGCCAATATCAACCACGTGGAGCTGGAGCCGATGATCATCGGCCGCAACTTCCTGGTGAAAATCAACGGCAATATCGGCAACAGCGCCCTGGGCTCCTCCATCGAGGAAGAAGTGGCCAAGCTGACCTGGGGCATCCGCTGGGGTTCGGATACGGTCATGGACCTGTCCACCGGTAAGCACATCCACGAAACCCGCGAGTGGATCATCCGCAACTCGCCGGTACCGATCGGCACCGTGCCGATCTACCAGGCGCTGGAAAAGGTCGGCGGCATCGCCGAGGACTTGACCTGGGAGCTGTTCCGCGACACCCTGATCGAACAGGCCGAACAGGGCGTGGACTACTTCACCATCCACGCCGGCGTGCTGCTGCGTTACGTGCCGCTGACCGCCAAGCGCGTCACCGGCATCGTCAGCCGCGGAGGCTCGATCATGGCCAAGTGGTGCCTGGCGCATCACAAGGAAAACTTCCTCTATACCCATTTCGAAGACATCTGCGAAATCATGAAGGCCTACGACGTGTCCTTCTCCCTGGGTGACGGCCTGCGCCCCGGCTCCATCGCCGATGCCAACGACGCCGCGCAGTTCGGCGAGCTGGAAACCCTCGGCGAGCTAACCAAGATCGCCTGGAAACACGATGTGCAGTGCATGATCGAGGGCCCCGGCCACGTGCCGATGCAACTGATCAAGGAGAACATGGACAAGCAGCTGGAATGCTGCGACGAGGCGCCGTTCTACACCCTCGGCCCGCTGACCACCGACATCGCCCCCGGCTACGACCACATCACCTCGGGCATCGGCGCAGCGATGATCGGCTGGTTCGGCTGCGCCATGCTCTGCTACGTCACGCCCAAGGAGCACCTGGGCCTGCCGAACAAGGATGACGTCAAGACCGGCATCATCACCTACAAGATCGCCGCGCATGCTGCTGACCTCGCGAAAGGTCATCCGGGCGCGCAGATTCGCGACAATGCCCTCTCCAAGGCGCGCTTCGAATTCCGCTGGGAAGATCAGTTCAACCTGGGTCTGGACCCGGACACCGCCCGCGCCTTCCACGACGAGACCCTGCCCAAGGACTCGGCCAAGGTGGCGCACTTCTGCTCCATGTGCGGGCCGAAGTTCTGCTCGATGAAGATAACCCAGGAGGTGCGTGACTACGCCAAGGAGCAGCGTATCGACGCCGTCGATCTGGAAGCCGAGCAGGGCATGCAGGCCAAGGCCGAGGAGTTCAAGGCGCAGGGCAGCCAGCTCTATCAGCGCGTGTGACGGGCCGTCATGGAAGCTTGATCTGGCGGCACTATGCTCGCTAGTGTGACGGGTAACGGGCCGCGGTATGGCCCGTTACGACCATCTGGGGGCAATATGGGCAACGACGACATCGAAATCCTCTCGCGCGAGAACTGCTTTCGCGGCTTCTACCGGCTCGACCGGATCAAGCTGCGCCATCGCCAGTTCTCCGGGGACATGGGTCCATCCATCACCCGCGAGCTGTTCGTGCGTCACGATGCGGTGTGCGTGCTGCCCTACGATCCGCAGCGCGACGAGGTAGTGCTGATCGAGCAATTCCGCGTCGGTGCCATGGACAAGAGCGCCAACCCCTGGCTGCTGGAGCTGGTCGCCGGCCTGATCGACAAGGACGAGGAGCCCGAGGAAGTGGCTCGTCGCGAAGCCGTCGAGGAAGCCGACCTGATTCTTGGCCCGCTGTGGCCGATCACCCGATATTTCCCCTCCCCCGGCGGTTCCGACGAGTTCGTGCATCTGTTTCTCGGTCGTTGCGACAGCAGCGCTGCAGGCGGCGTACACGGCCTGGCCGAGGAAGGCGAGGACATTCGGGTTCACGTCATGCCACTGGCAGATGCCCTGGCCGCGGTACGCGACGGACGCATCGACAACGCGGCCAGCATCATCGCCCTGCAATGGCTGGCACTGAACCGCGACGAAGTGCGGGGGATGTGGTCGTGAATCTGCTACGCGAGCGCTATCGGGTCGACCTGGTCGAGCTGCAGGCGGCTTGCGAAGCCAACTACGCGCGCCTGATGCGCCTGCTGCCGCACATGCGCGAGCACACGCAAAGCCGCCGCGTCGCCTTGAGCCAGGGCGAACACCTGCTCGGCGTGCTGGCGCTGGAAGTGCTGGAAAGCTGCCCCTACACCACCACCCTGTGCGTGCGCCAGGAACACAGCCTGCCCTGGCTGCCGGTGCCACAGCTGCAGGTGCGGGTCTATCACGATGCGCGCATGGCTGAAGTGGTGAGCGCCGAGAATGCCCGACGTCTGCATATTCGCTACCCCTACCCCAACGCGGCGATGCACCAGCCGGACGAAAAGAGCCAGCTCAACCTGTTCCTCGGTGAGTGGTTGAGCCACTGCCTGGCCTGCGGCCATGAGCCGCAGCCGGTGATGTAAGCCCGACGATCAAGCTTTTCGCGGCCTGGCCGATAGCGCGACGTGGCGCGCCTTGCCCGACCTGCCGCCACCGAAGCTAAGCGCCAGCGAGACGAAAAGACGCTCCCGGCGTTTTTTCTGTGATCTGCGTCCGCTTCCCGGGTTTTCCCTTTGCTGCGGCAACCACCATAATTCACTCGATAATGCCCTAGGAGACGGTCTTGCCGAGCCTGCCCACCCCTTCAGCTGATTCCTCGGTCCTGCTGGTACAGCTGTCCGACAGCCACCTGTTCGCCGAAGCGGACGGCAAGCTGCTGGGCATGGATACCTGCGACAGCCTGCAACGAGTGATCCAGCAGGTTCAGGAGGAACAGCCGCAGATCGACCTGATTTTGGCCACGGGCGATCTTTCCCAGGATGGCAGCGAGGCGTCCTATCGGCGCTTTCGCCAACTCACCACGACCATCGGCGCCCCGACCCGCTGGCTGGCGGGCAACCACGATGAAACGCCGCCCATGCAGGCGGTGTGCAAAGGCAGCGAGCTGCTGGAGCCGGTGATCGACCTCGGTGCCTGGCGGATCGTCATGCTCGATTCCTCGATCCCCGGCGCCGTGCCGGGCTTTCTCGCCGAGAACCAGCTCGAACTGCTTGAGCGCACCCTCGGCGAGGCGCCGCAGCGCCATCACCTGATCTGCCTGCACCATCATCCGGTGCCCATCGGCTGCAAGTGGATGGACCCCATCGGCCTGCGCAATGCCGACGCCCTGTTCGCCATCCTCGACCGCCACCCGCAGGCCCGCGCCGTGCTCTGGGGGCATGTGCATCAGGAGTTCGACCAGATGCGCGGCAATCTGCGCCTGATCGCCTCACCCTCTACCTGCGTACAGTTCGCCCCGGGCAGCGAGGACTTCCAGGTCGGCAGCGAAGCCCCCGGCTACCGCTGGCTGCGCCTGCATGCCGACGGCACCCTGGACACCGGCGTATCGCGCGTCACCGGCATAGATTTCGAAGTGGATTACAGCGTCAAGGGCTATTGAGGCCGCAAGCTGCAGGCCTCAAGCCGCAGGAAAACCGCTTTGCTCTTGCCTGTAGCCTGCCGCCTGAAGCCTACCGCCGCTTTTTGTAGTAGCCTCCCGCACCATGACCGCATCCATCCTCTATATACACGGCCTTAACAGCTCGCCGGCCTCGCACAAGGCCAGCCAGCTGAGCCGCGCCATGGCCCACCTCGGCCTGGATAAACAGCTGCGCGTGCCGGCCCTGCATCATCACCCACGTCAGGCCATCGCCCAGTTGCAGACATTGATCGCCGAGCTTGGCGCGCCGGTGCTGGTGGGCAGCTCACTCGGCGGCTACTACGCCACCTACCTGGCCGAACAGCACGGGCTCAAGGCGCTGCTGATCAACCCTGCCGTGCAGCCGCACCTGCGTTTCGAGGGCTACCTGGGCCCGCAGAAGAACTATTACAGCGACGAGACCTGGGACCTCACCGAGGACCATATCCACGCCCTGGCCGCACTCGAAGTCCCGCCACCGAGCGGCCCGACCCGTTATCAGGTGTGGCTGCAGACCAGAGACGAAACCCTCGACTACCGCGACGCCGAGCGCTACTACCGCGGCTGTGCGCTGCGCATCCAGGCAGGCGGCGACCATGGCTTCCAGGGCTTCGCCGAACGCCTGCCGATGCTCTTCGCTTTTGCCGGCATTAACGCCACACTCTGGCGCGATATCGATTTTTCCGTATTCAATTGACGAACAAGAGAGCCCATGGCCCAGCAGAACGCCTACAACGCCGATGCCATTGAAGTCCTTTCCGGCCTCGACCCGGTGCGCAAGCGCCCGGGCATGTACACCGACACCACCCGCCCCAACCACCTGGCTCAGGAAGTCATCGACAACAGCGTCGACGAAGCCCTGGCAGGACACGCCAAGACCATCCAGGTAATCCTCCACGAGGACAACTCGCTGGAAGTGATCGACGACGGGCGCGGCATGCCGGTGGACATCCATCCGGAGGAAGGCGTGCCGGGCGTCGAGCTGATCCTCACCAAGCTGCATGCCGGCGGCAAGTTCAGCAACAAGAACTACCAGTTCTCCGGCGGCCTGCACGGCGTCGGCATCAGCGTGGTCAACGCCCTGTCGACCCGCGTGGTGGTCACCGTCAAACGTGACGGCAACGAGTACCAGATGAGCTTCGCCGACGGCTTCAAGGCCAGCGAGCTGGAAGTGATCGGCACAGTGGGCAAGCGCAATACCGGCACCAGCGTGCACTTCTGGCCCGACGCCAAGTACTTCGACTCCTTCAAGTTCTCGGTCAGCCGCCTCAAGCACGTGCTCAAGGCCAAGGCCGTGCTGTGCCCGGGCCTCTCCGTCACCTTCGAGGACAAGGCCGCCGGCGAGAAGGTCGAATGGCATTACGAGGACGGCCTGCGCTCCTACCTGGTCGATGCCGTCAGCGAGTTCGAGCGCCTGCCCGCCGAGCCCTTCGTCGGCAGCCTGGCCGGCAACAAGGAGGCGGTGGACTGGGCCCTGCTGTGGCTGCCCGAAGGCGGCGATGCGGTGCAGGAAAGCTACGTCAACCTGATCCCCACCGCGCAGGGCGGCACCCACGTCAACGGCCTGCGCCAGGGTCTGCTCGATGCCATGCGCGAGTTCTGCGAGTTCCGCAACCTGCTGCCGCGTGGCGTGAAACTCGCCCCGGAAGACGTCTGGGAGCGTATCGCCTTCGTCCTTTCGATGAAGATGCAGGACGCGCAGTTCTCCGGCCAGACCAAGGAGCGCCTGTCCTCGCGCGAGGCGGCCGCCTTCGTCTCCGGCGTGGTCAAGGACGCCTTCAGCCTGTGGCTCAACGCCAACCCGGAAACCGGCCTGCAACTGGCAGAGTTGGCCATCAGCAACGCCGGACGCCGCCTCAAGGCCGGCAAGAAGGTCGAGCGCAAGAAGATCACCCAGGGTCCGGCGCTACCCGGCAAGCTGGCCGATTGCGCGGGGCAGAATCCGCTGCGCTGTGAGCTGTTCCTGGTCGAGGGCGACTCGGCCGGCGGCAGCGCCAAGCAGGCGCGCGACAAGGAATTCCAGGCCATCATGCCGCTGCGCGGCAAGATCCTGAACACCTGGGAAGTGGACGGCAGCGAAGTGCTGGCCAGCCAGGAAGTCCACGACATCGCCGTGGCCATCGGTATCGACCCCGGCTCGAGCGATCTCTCCGGGCTGCGCTACGGCAAGATCTGCATCCTCGCCGATGCCGACTCCGACGGCCTGCACATCGCCACCCTGCTCTGTGCCCTGTTCGTCCGTCACTTCCGCACGCTGGTGGACGCCGGCCACGTCTACGTGGCCATGCCGCCGCTGTACCGCATCGATCTGGGCAAGGAAATCTTCTACGCCCTGGACGACGCCGAGCGCGACGGCATCCTCGACCGCCTGGTGGCCGAGAAGCGCCGCGGCAAGCCGCAGGTCACCCGCTTCAAGGGCCTCGGCGAGATGAATCCGCCGCAGCTGCGCGAAACCACCATGGACCCGAACACCCGGCGCCTGGTGCAACTGACCCTGGACGATTTCGAGGGCACCCGGGAAGTGATGGACATGCTGCTGGCGAAGAAACGCGCCGGTGACCGCAAGAACTGGCTGGAAACCAAGGGCAACCTGGCCGAGGTACTGACCTGATGCGTAATCATCTCCTTGCACTCGGTCTGTTGGCCGGCGTCGCGAATGCCGAGCCAGTGGTGCTGGAAGAACTGCAGTTGCAGGCCGAGTATCCGGTGACGGACATGCCCAGCGGCAATCTGTCCGGCCTGGCGCTGTGCGGCGATACGCTGTGGGCGGTTTCCGACCGCGATGACGACCGCGTCTATCAGTTGCACCGCGAAGACAACCTGCTGCGCGCCGAAGCGGAAACCTTCGTCGCCCCGGAACCACCCGAGAGCGCCCTGCCCTGGGGCCTGCGCATGCGCAACTGGGCGGCCGGCCTGGTTAGGGGTGGCAAGCTGGATTTCGAAGGCCTGTCATGCGATGCCCAGGGCAATCGCTACCTGGTCAGCGAAACCCGAGCCGCCGTGCTGCAGGTGAGCAGCAACGGCAACGCCCAGTGGCTCAACCTGCCCAGCGGCCTGGTACGCCAGGCCCGCGCCAGCGGCATGCTGCTGCACTTCAACCAGGGGTTCGAGGGCATCGCCATCGATCCGGCCGGCGAGCGCCTGTGGCTGGCCGCTGAACAGAGCCGTCGCGGCCTTGCCGTGCTGCACCGGCGCGGCAGCAGCTGGCGCTGCACCGGTGGCTGCGTGCTGACCAGCGAAAGCGGCGATGAACCCTCGCCAGAAGCCCTGGGTGGCCACTCTGCACCTCGCGACTTCTCCGGCCTGGCCTATTTCGGCGAGAAGCTCTTCAGCCTGGAACGCCAGGCCCACCGCATCTGCCGCCGCACCCTGAGCGACGGCGCCGCGGAGATCTGCTGGTCGTTCGCCAACGAGGCCCTGAGCGAACCGCGCCGCTACACGCCGAACTACGGCATGGCCGAGGCGCTGTGGATCGACAACGACGGCGCCTGGATCGGCGTCGACAACGGCAGCCAGGCCCGCGCCGATGGCGAAGCGCGCCCCATCGTCTGGCGCTTCAAAGCACCCCAGGGCGGCTGGAGCCGGCGTCCGTGAGCGAACAGACGCCTGGCCGTCGCGCCGGACGGGTGATGTGGGTGCTCGCCTGGGGCGCCGGCCTGCTGCTGGCCACGCACTTCTTCGGTGGCTGGGAAGATCGCCAGCGCAACCCGAACCAGGCGCCGCAGTCGGTGCATGGCGACGGTTTCGTCGAAGTGAGCCTGACCAGCAGCCGCCAGGGCCATTACGTAGTCGACGGGCAGATCGATGGCCAGAAGGTCACCTTTCTGCTCGATACCGGCGCCACCCAGGTGGCGATTCCCAGCCAGGTCGCCCGCGACCTCGGCCTGCAGGCCGGCGCGCCAGTACAAATCCGCACCGCCAACGGCCTCGCCACGGCACACCGTACGCGCCTGGCCAGCCTGCGCCTGGGCGATATCGAGCTGCGTGACGTCGCAGCGCTTATCGCCCCCGGCATGGACGGCGACGAGGTGCTGCTGGGCATGAGCGCCCTGAAACAACTCGAATTTTCTCAGAAGGGCGGCACCCTGGTGCTGCGCCAATCAACCTTGCAATGAGGCCCGCATGAGCGAATCCCTCGATTTGAGCCTGGAAGGCGTTGAACGCCGGTCACTCGCCGACTTCACCGAGCAGGCTTATCTCAACTACTCGATGTACGTGATCATGGACCGCGCCCTGCCGCATATCGGCGACGGCCTGAAGCCCGTGCAACGCCGTATCGTCTACGCCATGAGCGAGCTGGGCCTGGATGCCGACGCCAAGCACAAGAAATCTGCGCGTACCGTCGGCGACGTGCTCGGCAAGTTCCACCCGCACGGCGACAGTGCCTGCTACGAAGCCATGGTGCTGATGGCGCAGCCGTTCTCTTATCGCTACACCCTGGTCGACGGCCAGGGCAACTGGGGTGCGCCGGACGATCCCAAGTCCTTTGCCGCCATGCGCTACACCGAGGCGCGTTTGTCGCGTTATTCCGAGGTGCTGCTGAGCGAACTGGGCCAGGGCACCGTGGACTGGGTACCGAACTTCGACGGCACCCTGAACGAGCCGGCGACCCTGCCGGCGCGCCTGCCCAACCTGCTGCTCAACGGCACGACAGGTATTGCGGTCGGCATGGCTACCGACGTGCCGCCGCACAACCTGCGCGAGGTGGCGGCTGCCTGCGTGCGCCTGCTGGACGAGCCCGGCGCCACGGTCGAGCAGCTCTGCGAACATATCCAGGGCCCGGACTTCCCCACCGAAGCCGAGGTCATCACGCCCAAGGCCGACCTGCTGAAGATCTACGAGAGCGGCCGAGGCTCGGTGCGCATGCGCGCCGTCTATCGCGTCGAGGACGGCGACATCATCGTCACCGCCCTGCCGCACCAGGTCTCCGGGGCCAAGGTACTGGAGCAGATCGCCGCGCAGATGCAGGCCAAGAAGCTGCCGATGGTCGCCGATCTGCGTGACGAGTCGGACCACGAGAACCCGACCCGCATCGTCATCATCCCGCGCTCCAACCGCGTCGATGCCGACGAACTGATGACTCACCTGTTCGCCACCACCGATCTGGAGTCCAGCTACCGGGTCAACACCAACGTCATCGGCCTCGACGGCAAGCCGCAGGTCAAGGATCTGCGCACCCTGCTCAGCGAGTGGCTGGTGTACCGCGTCGGCACCGTGCGCCGCCGCCTGCAGTTCCGCCTGGACAAGGTGGAAAAGCGCCTGCACCTGTTGGAAGGCCTGCTGATCGCCTTCCTCAACCTGGATGAAGTGATCCGCATCATCCGCACCGAGGATTCACCCAAGCCGATGCTGATGGACACCTTCGGCCTGACCGACGTGCAGGCCGACTACATCCTCGACACCCGCCTGCGCCAACTGGCGCGCCTGGAGGAGATGAAGATCCGCGGCGAGCAGGACGAGCTGGCCAAGGAACGCGAGAAACTGCTGGCCCTGCTCGGCAGCGAAGCCAAGCTGAAGAAGCTGGTGCGCAAGGAGATTCTCGAGGACGCGGAAAAGTACGGCGATGATCGCCGCTCGCCGATCGTCGCCCGCGCCGAGGCCAAGGCGCTGTCGGAAACCGAGCTGATGCCGACCGAGCCGGTCACCGTGGTGCTTTCGGAAAAGGGCTGGGTGCGCTGCGCCAAGGGCCACGACATCGACGCCACGGGCCTGTCCTACAAGGCCGGCGACGGCTTCAAGGCCGCCGCGCCCGGACGCTCGAACCAGTACGCAGTGTTTATCGACTCCACCGGCCGCAGCTATTCGCTCGCCGCTCACAGCCTGCCGTCGGCGCGCGGCCAGGGCGAACCGCTGACCGGCCGCCTGACGCCGCCGCCGGGCGCGACCTTCGAATGCGTGATGCTGCCGGAAGACAGCGCGCTGTACGTGATCGCCTCCGACGCCGGCTACGGCTTCGTGGTCAAGGGCGAGGACCTGCAGGCCAAGAACAAGGCCGGCAAGGCGCTGCTCAGCCTGCCCAACGGCGCCAAGGTGGTTGCTCCCAAACCGGTCACCAACCTGGAAGACGACTGGCTGGCCGCGGTGACGACCGAAGGCCGCCTGCTGCTGTTCAAGGTCACCGATCTGCCGCAACTGGGCAAAGGCAAGGGCAACAAGATCATTGGTATTCCAGGCGAGCGCGTGGCCTCGCGCGAGGAATATCTGACCGATCTGGCCGTGCTGCCCAGCGGCTCCAGTTTGGTTTTGCAGGCCGGGAAGCGTACCCTGACGCTCAAAGCCGACGACCTCGAGCACTACAAGGGCGAGCGCGGCCGCCGTGGCAACAAGCTGCCGCGCGGCTTCCAGCGCGTCGATCAGCTTGTGGTGGAATAGCGTCGGCAACAGGCTCCGTTCTTCCGGGATATCCGCGCGACCGGCAGGCAGCTAGGGCTGGAGTCGTAGCGCGGTTTGACGGATGATACGCGCCCTGGGTCATCCATGACCCCCGCATGATATGGGATCGATGTGCAGCTGCCCTACAAGCGGCTGCCTGGAATTGATGATGACTGTAGTACGCCCCCTGGCTCTGCTTCTGACCGCGCTGCTGATGCTCAGCGGCTGCGGCCTGCTGCAACAGCAGAAGCCGGTGCCTCTATACCAACTCGACAGCGGCGAAGCCGTGACGCCGACCCGGGATAACGGTGTAACCGTGCTGGTCGGCCCGATCAGCGTGGCCGACTACCTGCGCCAGCAGCACCTGCTGCAACGCCAGGCCGACGGCAGCCTCGTTGCCGCGCAGAACGCTCGCTGGGCCAGCGGCCTGGCCAATGACATCGACCAGCAGATGCTGCGCCAGCTGGCCTGGCGCCTGGATAGCCAGCGCCTGGTGCTGGCGCCTGCCGCACCCGGTTTCAGCGCCGATGCACAGGTCATGCTGACCATTACCCGCCTGGACTCCGGCCCGACCCAGCCTGCCGTACTGGAAGCGCAATGGCGCCTGCTCGATCGCCGCGGGCAACTGCGCGACAGCCGGCTGATCCGCCTGGAAGAAGCGCATGGCGGTCCACTGGCCGAGCAGGTCAAGGCGCAGAGCACCCTGCTGCAGCGCCTGGCCGCCGAGCTGGCAGTGGCCATTCAACCGGTAGCCGCCGCAGACGAGCCCACACCCGAGCCGCCGCGCAAGAAGCCTCCGGTGGCCAAAGCCAAGCCGCAGGAGCCCGCCACCGCGGGACCGAAGATTCCGGTGGCAGAACCGATCAAGATCGACACGGAAGTCTTCCGCTTCTAGACAAAAGCCCGCCGATGCGGGCTTTTGTTTTCCGGTCGCGGTGTAGGCTCTACTTGAGTTCGCTGGAACTCTTGCCCAGCAGCCGCCGGGCGACGATCAGCAGCTGGATCTGCTGGGTACCTTCGAAGATGTCGAGAATCTTCGAGTCGCGCGCCCACTTCTCCAACAGTTCGTCTTCGCCGTAACCCAGAGCGCCAGCCAGCTCCACACACTTGAGCGTCACCTCGCTGGCCACACGTCCGGCCTTGGCCTTGGCGATGGACGCCTCCTTGGAATTGGGCAGCTTGTTGTCGGCCATCCATGCCGCCTTCAGCGTCAGCAGGCGCGCGGCCTCCCATTCCGCCTCCAGGCGATACAGGGTGGCCTCGGCATGGCTGACACTGAGCAGCGGCCTGGCGTAGTCGAAGCGACAACCGGCCTTGCTCAGCAGCTCACGGGTACGCTCCAGCGCTGCGCGCGCCACACCGACCGCCATGCCGGCGACCAGCGGGCGGGTGTTGTCGAAAGTCTCCATGACCCCGGCAAAGCCCTTCTGCACGTCGATTTCGGCGTTGCCCAGGAGGTTGGCCGCCGGTACCCGGCAGTCGCTGAAGCTGATCGACGCCGTGTCCGACGCCTTGATGCCCAGCTTCTTCTCCAGGCGGGTGACCGTCATGCCCGGCGTGCCCTTCTCCACCACGAAGGACTTGATCGCCGCGCGCCCAAGGCTGCGGTCGAGGCTGGCCCAGACCACCACGGCATCGGCGCGCTCACCCGAGGTGACGTAGATCTTCTCGCCATTGATCACGTAGTGATCGCCGTCCTTCACCGCCGTGGTGCGGATCGCCGCCGAATCCGAGCCGCAGCCCGGCTCGGTAATGGCCATGGCCGCCCAGGTCTTGCCAAAGCGGGCCAGTTGCTCGTCATTGGCTACCGCCGCGATGGCCGCGTTGCCCAGCCCCTGACGCGGCATGGCCAGCAGCAGGCCGACATCGCCCCAGCACAACTCCATCACCCCGAGCAGTGCTGCCATGTTGCCGCCATTCTTGATGCCCTCCTGCTGCTCACGAGCGGCGCCGCGCTTGCTCGCCGAACCGGCACCTACGGCATCGGGCGAACCTTCGTTCATGCCATCGAGCAGTGCGGCGAGCAAGTCCAGCTCCTTCGGATAGGCGTGCTCGGCCTTGTCGTACTTGCGCGAAATCGGCCGAAAGTAGTGTTTGGCCACCTGCCCGGCCTGGTGCTGCAGGCCGCGGAATTTTTTCGGAGTTTCCAGATTCATGATTACCCGCCTGTTCAGAGATGGAGGCCGCCAGCCAGTACGGCCACGCTGCGCAGATCGCGATACCAGCGCTCGACCGGATGCTCCTGGGTAAAACCATGACCACCGAGCAGTTGCACCGCGTCGGAGCCGATCTTCATCGCCTTCTCGGCGCAGAGCAGGCGCGCCAGATAGGCCTCGCGGCGAAATGGCAGTCCTGCCTCGGCGCGGGCGCAGGCGCGCCAGGTCAGCAGGCGCATGGCGTCGAGCTCGATGGCGATGTCGGCCACCATGAAGGCCACGCCCTGGCGATGGCTGATCGGCTCGCCGAACGCCTGGCGCTCGTTGCAGTAGGTCGTCACATAATCCAATGCAGCCTGCGCCGTGCCCACGGCAAGGGCGCAAAACGCCAATGCCGAGTAATCGAGAAAGGCCGGGAAGTCGAAACCCTCGCCGGCAAGTCGGCAATCGACCGGCACCTTGACGCCTTTCAGCTGAATACGTGCCAGGCCGCACGCCTTGAGCCCCATGCCTGGTTCGGCACGACGACTGATACCCTTGCTCGCCGCATCGACAACGAACAATGCCGGGCCATCACTGGCCTGGGCGCTGACGATCAGGCGACTGGCATCCAGACCGGCGATCACCAGCGCCTTTTCGCCATCGAGCAGATAGTGTTTGCCGCGTTTGCGCGCCCGCGTGGCGGGCCGGGCCGGATCGTTCAGCACACCAGGCTCGCTCACCGCCAGCGCGAAGGGTGGCGCCCCGTCTTCGCTGACGAATGCCGGCAACCAGGCGGCCTGCTGCGCCGAACTGCCCCAGCGACGAAGGCAATTGGCGGCAGACAGCGGCACCAGCAAGGCCGCGGCCAGGGAAAAGTCGCCTTGTGCCAGACTCTCGGCGATCAGCGCATTGCTGAGCACCGTGCGCTCACTGGCCAGCCCACCCTGGGCCTCGCTGACGCCATAGTGCGCCAGGCCCAGCTCACGCGCCTGATCGATCAGCGCAGCCGGCACGCTCGCCTGGGCATCGGCCTCGTGCGCAGCAGGGCGCAGCACCTCCAGCGCGAAGCCCTGGAGCATGTCCACCAGCATCTGCTGTTCGTCGGATAGCGACAGATCGAACAGATCGTCAGGCGCAGACCGAGCATCTCGCGGCTTGCCGGCCGCGCGACCGGCGGCGAAGCGGAAGCTGGCACGGCTGCCGCTGTAGACGAGTTTCTCGAAGGATTTGCGCACCTTGAGCCGATCCGGCCAGTCGGCCTGGGCCAGCTTGCTCAGCACGCTCAGGGCCTGGCCCTGTACATCGACGGTCATGGCATCTCACTCCACCTGAGGGATGCCATTGATGATGAGCTCAGGGCTGGCGAGTGCCTATGACCAGTCAGCCAGATGCAGCTGGCAGACTGGTCAAGCGCCTGGGTACGGCGGGCCAGCGGCCAGGGCCGCGGGTGGGGCGCTGGCCCCGCGCCTATTCGCGGCTAAAGCCGCTCCTACCCTGGATCTTCTCGACGATGGCGGTGGTGGAGCTGTTCTCCACCAGACCGAGAACGCGCACTTCGCCGCCATAAGCCTGAACGATATCGGCGCCGACCACCTGGTCGATGCCATAGTCGCCGCCCTTGACCAGCACATCCGGCTGCACCTGCTTGAGCAGGCGCTCGGGAGTGTCCTCGCCGAAGCTCACCACCCAGTCCACCGCACCGAGACCGGCGAGCACCGCCATGCGACGATCGACGGCATTGATCGGCCGGCCCGGCCCCTTCAGGCGGCTGACCGAGGCGTCATCGTTGATCGCCACGATCAGACGGTCGCCCTGGGCACGCGCCTGTTCCAGATAGGTCACGTGACCGGCGTGGAGGATGTCGAAGCAGCCGTTGGTGAAGACGATCTTCTCGCCATGGGCGCGTGCATCCTCGATGGCGATCAACAGCTGGTCCAGGCTCAGCACGCCGCGCTCGGAGCCTTCCTCGCGCTGCACCGCGCGGCGCAACTCCGGTGCACTGATGGCAGCCGTGCCCAGCTTGCCGACGACGATGCCGGCAGCCAGGTTGGCCAATGCCACGGCATTTGGCAGCTCTTCGCCAGCCGCGATGGAGGCGGCCAGGGTGGAGATCACCGTATCACCGGCGCCGGTGACGTCGAACACTTCGCGGGCCCGGGCCGGCAGATGCAGCGGCGCATGTTCGGGGCGCAGCAGGGTCATGCCGTGCTCGCCACGAGTGACCAGCAGCGCACCCAGCTCCAGTTCACGCATCAGCCTGGCGCCCTTGCTGACCAACTCGGCCTCATCGGCACAGCCACCGACGATGGTTTCGAACTCGTGCAGATTCGGCGTGATCAGGCTGGCGCCACGGTAGATGGAGAAGTCCTTGCCCTTGGGGTCGGCCAGCACCGGAATGTTCTTCTTGCGCGCAGCCTGGATCAGCGCCTGATGATTTTGCAGTGCGCCCTTGCCGTAGTCCGAGAGCACCAGCACCTTGACCCCGGCGAGCAGTGCGTCGACATCGCGCGCCAAAGCGGCGGTGTCGGTATTGAAAGGCTCTTCGAAATCCATGCGCAGCAGCTGCTGGTGACGGCTCATGACGCGCAGCTTGACGATGGTCGGCTGGTCGTCGAGGCGCTGGAAGTGGGTTTCCACACCGGCACCACCGAGGCTGTCGCTCAGACTTTCGGCGGCTTCGTCTTCACCGGTTACACCAACCAGCAGGGCGCGCGCACCGAGCGCCGCGATATTCAACGCCACGTTGGCAGCGCCGCCTGGGCGGTCCTCGATCTGGTCGACACGCACCACGGGCACCGGGGCTTCCGGGGAAATCCGCGAGGTGCCGCCATGCCAGTAGCGATCGAGCATCACATCGCCCACCACCAGTACGGCGGCTTGGTCATAGCGGGGCATGGTCAGTTTCATGGTGGCTCCAGAAGGGGAGAAAAACAGAAAAAATCATAACATGAGGGATTGGCAAGGCTCAGCGCGAGCGCACCCAGAACAACTCGTGCCGGCGCACCGCCTTGCGGAAAAATTCGTCCTCGCCCGTGGCAGGCCAGCGCCGCCCGACCAGTACTCGCTGGATCAACCGGCGCAGGCGCCTTTTCAGCGGCAGCGGGCCTTGCAGATCATGCTGCAGGCCAAGCGCCATGGCCTTGTCGAGTTGCCGCTCGGCGCCGAGCGACGGACTCCACAGGCGATCGGCCGGCAGTGCAGCGATAGCCGGAGGCAGGGCAATGCCATTGCCTGCCGGCCCCATCGGCCAGCGGTCGTTATCATGCAGGTGGTTGGCGTAGAGCAACAGGGTTTGCGGCCGCCAGCTGCTGCGTTCGCAGGCTTCGAGCACGGCGCGGGTGCTGGCGACATGATCATGATGCGGGTCCAGCTCAGGGTGCGGGGTAAGCAGCACCTCGGGGCGATAGTGATCGATCACGGCAGCCAGATCGGCGACCAGGTTGTGCCAGGTCGGCTGACCATCGGCATCAGCGGGCAAGCGCAGGGGGTTATGAGCACGCACGCTGCGGATATCGCTCTCGCCGGACTCGCGCGAGCCGAAGGGTTTGTCGGGCTGCTCGGCCATGGCCGGCAATTGCAGGCAGTAGTAGCCAAGCTGCACGCAGCGCATCTGCGGCACACCGCCCCAGAGCGGCGCGGCCAGGCTGTCCCAGGCGCGCAGGCGGCCCTTGAGACGCGCAGCGGCGGCCTTGTCCAGCCCCAGTCGCTGGTAATGCTCGGCTTCGATCTCGCCCTGGGTCAGGGTGACGATGGCCGCCCCGGGCGAGCGACTGTACTGACCGAAGGCAGCCAGCTCGGCGTCATCGGCATGCGGTGCGATGATCAGCATGCGCTGCGCCGCGAAGTCCGGGTTGCGCATGGCATGCAGGCGCAGCTCACCCTCGATGCGGCAGAAACGCGGTGCGATGGCCAGGCCATCGACCTGTTGCCCGGAGAGATTGAGGTAACGTCGCCCAGCCACGCCGCGTTCGAAGTCCTGACGATCACTACCCAGCAGCACATGGGGGTCGAGCCAGCGCCCGAGCCAGGTGGCCTTGAGCCGCAGTTCGAGAATCAGGGTGTCATGACCGGCCAGATCGGCCTCGACACGCAGCACGCCCTGCTCCAGCCGCACCGGCACACTCAGGCAGTCCGCCGGGAAGTCGTAGCGGTAGTCGTCGCGCGGCGAATAGAACAGGTGATCGGCGAACCAGGCCTCATGCGCGACCCAGCCCAGCGCCAGGAGCAGCGGCGGCAACCACCAGGCGACCAATACCCCCAGCAGCACCAGCGCCAGCAGCGCCATCAGCAGGGCAATGCGCTTGTTGCGCCGGTGGCGCTTGAGCAGTTGTTGCTTGCGTCCGTTCATGGCTTCACACCTGATAGACCGGCACCCGGTTGCACCAGCGATCCTTGTACTCGCGGTCGGCACGGCCGAAGGAGTAGCGCAGCGGCTTGCCCAGGGCCCGTGCATGCGCCCACTCGTTCTGTGTATTGACGAAGCTGAGCACGCTACCGGGGCTGAACTCACGCTGCTGCGGGTCGACCCCGCCGTTGATGTACTCCAGGCTGATCCACTGCGGCGCCTCGACCCTGTATAGCACCTGGATCGCCACGGGTTCGTCGTTCAGGTAGATCAGCGAGCCGGTCATGAAGTCGCGCAACAAGCCGAACACCTCGGCCAGGTGGGCCTTGCCCGTGGCCTCGAAGCCCCAGCGGCGCAGGAACAGATCGGCATAGATGCGCGCCTGCTCCTCGGGCGTCAGCTCCAGCATCGGCCGGATCACGCCACCCGCGTCTTCCAGCAGGCGTTGCTCGCGGCGCTGGTTGTAGCGGAACTTCTTGCTGTACTGCTCAGGTTCGCGAGCCAGCGCCAGCCCCTCGGGCTGCTCACTGATGCCGATTACCTGGGCTGCATTGAGCTCGGACAGGTAACGGGCGCGATGGCGCAGCGGCACGCGCGCATCGGCGGCCAGGGGCAGGATGATCTCGGCATTGCCCAGGTCGAACAGGCCGCGCCGGCCCTGTTGTTTGAGCACATCCTTGGACAGGGCCAAGTAGCGCCCCCAGGTCGGGATCGCAGCCCGTAGCTGGCCATCGACGAACCAGCCCAGATAGCGCACCGAAATGCCAGCCAGCTCGGCCAGCCGCGCCACCACCTCGGGATGAGTCGCGACACTGCCGCCGAAGCGCGCCCAGGCCTCGGCGTAGTCACTGGCGGAAATCGGCGTCCAGCCACGCTCACGCCAGAATTGCAGACGGTTCAGCATCAGGCGTTCTGCTCGACCACGATGGACTCGCCACCTTCCTCGAACTGCTTGGCATGCAGGCGGGCGTAATAACCGTTCTGCGCCAGCAACTCGGCATGACTGCCGCGCTCGACGATCTGCCCCTGATCCATCACCAGAATCAGATCGGCCTTCTCGATGGTGGTCAGGCGATGCGCGATGACCAGGGTGGTGCGCCCCTGCATCACCTGATCCAGCGCGGCCTGGATATGCCGCTCGGACTCTGTGTCCAGCGCCGAGGTGGCCTCGTCGAGGATCAACAGCGGCGCATCCTTGAGCAGCGCGCGGGCAATGGCCAGGCGCTGACGCTGACCGCCGGAAAGCAGCACGCCATTCTCGCCGACCAGGGTGTCATAGCCCTGCGGCATCTTCTCGATGAACTCGGCGGCATAGGCATCGCTCGCCGCCTGCTGCACCGCTTCCAGCGGCGCACCAGCCAGATCGCCATAGGCGATGTTGTTGCGTACGGTGTCGTTGAACAGGGTGACGTGCTGAGTCACCAGGGCGATATGGCGGCGCAGGTTGCGCAGGCGATAGTCCTCGACATCCAGCCCATCGAGCAGGATCTGTCCCTGCTCATGGTGATAGAAACGCGGAATCAGGTTGGCCAGGGTCGACTTGCCGCTGCCGGAGCGACCGACCAGCGCCACCATCTGCCCGGGTTCGGCGACGAAGGAGATGTTGTTCAGCACCGGCTTTTCCGAACCCGGATAGCTGAAGCTCAGATCACGCACCTCGAGCCGGCCGCTGATGCGCTCACGCTCCTGAGTACCGTGATCGACCTCCGGGGCTTCGTCCAGCTGTTCGAAGATGCTCTCGGCGCCGGCCACACCCTTCTGGATGGTCGAGCTGACTTCCGAGAGCTGGCGAATCGGCTTGGGCAGCAGGCCGGCCAGGGTGATATAGGCCACCAAATCACCGGCCGAGGCATCGCCACGCAACAGCAGAACCAGGAACATCAGCACCGCCATGGCGCTGTAGATCACCAGCTGCAGCGACGGGGTGTACACCGCACCGGTGCGCACCATCTTCAGCTGCTTGTTCTTGTTCTCCTCGCTGGCCTCCAGGAAGCGCTGCTTCTCGTAGTCCTCGCCGCCGAAGCTGCGCACCACGCGGTAGCCCTGAATGCTCTCCGAGGTGACATGGGTGACGTCACCCATGCTGGTCTGGATCTTCTTGCTCTGCTTGCGGAATTTCTTGCTGGTGCTGGTGACCATCAGGCCGATGACCGGCAGGATCGCCACCATCACCAGGGTCAGCCGCCAGTTCATCCACAGCAGGGTGGCGAACAGGAACACCACCGTCATACCTTCGCGCACCACCACCTTGATCGCATCGGTGGCCGCGCCAGTGACCATGGTCACGTTGTAGGTGATGCGCGAGATCAGGTGACCGGAGTTGTGGTTGTCGAAGTAGCGATTGGGCAAGGTCAGCAGGTTGTTGAACAGCGCCACGCGCAGGTCCTGCACCAGCCCCATGGAGACCTTGGCCAGGTAGTAGTTGCCCAGGAACGAGCCGACGCCCTGCCACAGGGCGATCAGCACGATCAGCAACGGCACGGCCTGCAGCAGCTTGAGATGGGCCAGCCAGGGCGCATGCTCGAGCAGCCAGGGCACGCCTGCGAACAGGCTGGCATCGGGATTGGACAGGCCGTCGACGAAGTACTTGAGGATGTAGCCCAGCATCGGCTGGGTGGAGGCGAAGATCAGGAAGCCGAAGATACTGACGGTGAAAAGCCCCCAGTAGGGGACCACATAGCGCAGCAACCGCAGATACACCTTCATGCTGGATTGCTGGTTGGAATTGGCCATTCGGCTCGCCTCACGCACTGGCAGGATTAGCAAGGGGCGGATTGTAACAGCCCCTCAGGCGTAATGATCCACGGCGCACCCTGAAGTTTCTCATTCAGGCCAGATCGGACATAAGTACCTGCGGGAGTAACCGAATGACATCACTCGCGTGTAAGATCCCCCTGCCAATGATGATCAGGCACGCCACCCACGGCGCTACTGCTCCCAGGCTCACGGGAATCGACGCCCTGCACTTGAAATCCGCCCCACTGCGAACTGATCACGAAACACATGAATAAGCGCCCACAACTCGTCTACCTGGCCTTTGGGGCTGAGATCTATCAGTTCGAAGCAATCTTCAGCATTGCCTCGGCGCTCGCACGATGCACGCAGCGCGACTGGGATATACAGGTGTTTACCGATGCTCCGGCTCTCTATGCAGGCTTGCCGGTAACGACCCGTGAGATCTCGCCGCAATGGCGGGGACCGCACGGTTACCACTTCCGCATCAAGCATGCAGCCCTGCAAGAAGTGCTGCGTGAACATGAAGTCGCGGCCCTGGTGGACACCGATACCTTCTTTCACGAGTCACCAGCAAAGCTGTTCGGGCGCATTCAGCCAGGTCATCTGCTGTGCAACGCCATAGGCTCGAGATTCGTCGACGTCGGTCACTGCGCGACATTCCTGGCGGCACTTGAAAGCAGCGGCCTGCTGGATTCGTCGATGCGCCAGACAAACTCGGGGGTCATTGGCCTGCATGCGGCTGACAGCAGCCTCCTGGAACGCTCCATCACCTTCATGGACGAGTATCATTCCGCGGCGACGGGCGTTTATACCTTCGAAGAGATATGTCTCGCCCTGGCAGCCCACAAGCGACTCGCACTACGGGAATGCCCGGACCTTCTGCATCATTACTGGAGCCGCAAGGCCCATTTCAGGGCCAAGGTCCTGGCGTGGCACCACAAGCATCGCGAGACCCCCACGAGCGAGTTGGCGCTCCGTGATCTGCGCAATGTCAGCGTCCACTTGCCTCGCCCACCTCAGCCCTTGCGGACCCTGCAAAAGATCGCAACGCTCGCGGTACCCAGGGAGCAGCGTCAGTTCACACGCGAATCGCTCTATGGCTGCTACCGCTACTCGAACGAGTTCGACCGTGCGTGTGCCACGGTGTGGTGGGAAAAGGCGCTGGAGAACGCCGAGCGCAGGATGGTGGCGCGGCTCAACATGGATACGTTAAACCTGTGGCTGAACCATCCGGTTTTGCGTACCCTCGCAGGCTCGTTCCATCAGGACCTCGCTCGACACCTTGGCACGCTGCGTGCCGAAGGCGACACCCTCTGAGGGGCCACCGCGTGCAACAGTCGAAATCCCCTACCGCCCGATATGATCACACCCATCGCCCAAACCCTGTCGCCGGCCGCTTTTGACCAATTGGTAGCCAATGCCCGTAGCATCGAGGAAGACAGCTACGGGCCCAAGGTCTACCAATTCGAGAATGGCGACTACCTGAAGTTGTTCAGGCGTAAGCGCCTGCTCTCCTCGGCATTGCTCACGCCCTACTCGGTACGTTTCTGGCGCAATGCGGTGCGGCTCAAAGAATTGGGTATCCCCACGATCACCCCGTTGCAGCTGTTCAAGCTGCCAAAGGCAGGATGGACGGCCGTCCGCTATCAGGCACTGGCCGGCACCACACTCAAGTCAGTCTACGAGCGAGATCGTCAGTTGTCGGACGCACTGCTCGAACAACTGGTGGCACTGTTCAGGACCCTGCACCGCAAAGGCATCTACTTCCGCTCGATGCACCTGGGCAACATCGTGCTGACGGAGGATGAGCAGTTGGGGCTCATCGACATAGCTGATCTGACCTTCCAGTCGCGTGCGCTGTCACGCAACAAGGCCAGCCGAAACCTGGCTCATTTCGAACGCTATCTCAAACACAACGACCTCATGGCAGAGTTCCCGTTCGAGAAACTCTGCACAAGGGTGCTCGCGCGTTAGGCAGCAGCCGAGATGGGTGCACCAGGCGCCCGTGATCTTTTGATCTTGCGCAACACCGCGAGGTGAATGGCTATGGGAATCCAGACGAGGAACCAGTGCTCCTTGGGCCTGGACATGAACGAGCCTCCCTCGGTCATGCCCGCCATGAAGCCATACACCAGAAGCGTGGAACTGATGAGCACCAGGCCGGAGCTGCGCAAGCGCCATGCGCCGAAAAAACCATAGGCATAGATCGCCAGCCACAGCGCGCCGCCAATCAGGCCGGTCTGATAAACCACCGCAAGGGTCAGGTTATGCGGATCAGCGAGCAGGACATTTACATCCGTCAACACGATATCGATGTCCGCGTCGTAGCCATGCCCGAACCACAATGCCGGCATGATCTGGCGCCACGTCTCGACCCAGATGAATGGCCGATAGGAGAGCCCTCTCTCAACTAAATTCGCACCAAAAAGCCATAGGCCCGCCGCAGCGATTATCCCCAGAGCCGTTGCAAGCCAGACGATGCGGCGATCGGCAACCAGAACCAAGAGCCAGACGAAGCAGAAGCCCAGAGCCAGGAAGGGTGTACGAGACCCCGTCTGGAACAGCAGGAACACCAGGATAACGAGCATCATGAGTTTCAGCGGCCGCAGCCGCGAAGAACTCAGAAGCGCTCCGAGCCAGAGAGCGGCGAAGAATCCATAGACGTGCGATGTGAGCAACGGGTTGTACAAGGCGCCGAAGCCTTCGAAGCGAGCCTGCTGCCCTGCTGCGACATGGGCAACACTGCTCGCCAGCGCGGCCAATGCCGCCACACCGCCCGCCAACCCAAGGGCCTGCACGAGGCGGCGCATATCGTGCTCCCCCACAGCGGCCACGGCCACGATCAACATACCGATGTAGAGCGGGTGCTTTAGCTTCGAATAATCGGCTGCTCCGGGTGACCAGGCCAGCGATAGCATCACGTAAAACGAAAAAACGATGAACAGCAGGAAAAGCGGCTCTTCCCGCAAAAAGGAAAAACGTCGCCAGCACAGGCAAACAACGATGAGCGTCGGTACAGCGCCCATGATGTAGTAGAGCTTGTGATAGAGCGAGCGATCGCCGATCCAGAACATCCCCGTCAACAGCAGGAACAGGGCAACCGGCATCCAACTGGATACATAGCCCTTAAACAGTCGATCACGCAGCATACTTATATTCAATCAGCCCAACCGGCTTAAGACGTCAAGTTCACGAGAACCACATACGCCAGATACCGCGAATGACTTTCGCGTTCCAGCTGCGCAGCGGCAATTCGCTCAGTAGTTCACGCGCCAGCGTCTTGTCACGGCTGGAGGACTTGAGAAACATGGAAGTGATGTACTTCAACCGCACGCGCACATAGGCGGGATGATCTGCAAACAGCGCATAGGTCTTCAGCATGTTTTCCACCATGAAGCGCAAGTGCTTGTAGGTGTTGTGCTCATGCTTGCGATAATCCGCCAGCACCTCGGGCAGGATATCGATGAAATAGCCCGCCTTGAGGATGCTCAGACAAATGTAAACGTCTTCCAGACGAATTTCGGGATTGAAGCCGCCAACCGCTTCCAGCGCCTCGCGCCTGAACATCAGCGTGGCCGCTTGTGGGCCGGGCTTGCGATCGAGGAAAAGGTCGTCGAAATCCAGGCGTCGGAACGGCAGATGACGCTGTTTCTGCTCTTTCTCCGGTAACAAGTCACCCTTCGCGTCGATCATGTCGATATTGGCCGAGCAAATACCGACTTCCGGCTTGTCCTGCAGATACGCCACCTGCACGGCCAGGCGCTGGGGCCGCATGATGTCGTCAGAACCAAAGGGGACGATGAGGCTTCCACGGCTTCTTGCAATGGCACTATTCAGGGTTCGGCTCAGCCCACAGTTCTGCTGCACCTGGAAATCGAAGCCATACTCAACTTGCAGGCGCGAGATTCGCTCGACACTGTCATCCTTGGACCCATCGTCGATGACCAACAGCTCGAAGTTGGTGTAGGTCTGTCCCATCACGCTTCTGATGCTGGCCTCGATGTAGTCAGCATGGTTGTACGAGGCGATGATCACCGAAACGAGCGGCGAACCCTGCTCTGCACTGTTGCCGACTGCCGCTAATTCACTCAATTGCTTTCCCTCGGATTCTTCTCGAAAAGACCGCCCCACCGCCCATCATTCGCCCGGTGGAAAGCGCAAGGACAATGCCATCGGCATTGCTATTCAAAGGCCCAACCATGCCAGCCAGCCTGCGCGCCGCTCAGGTACGCGAAGTGCTGGCCGCATCGCCTCGACGATCTTGTGCCCGATCCGATCGAAGCCATATTGCTCCTCGGCCAGGCGGCGCCCGGCCTGGGCAATACGCAGAGCCCGCTCGGGATCGGCCCTCAGCACCGCCAGCTTTTCTCTCAGCTGAGCCACCGTTCGGTACAGAACCAGATTCTCCATGTCGACGAAGCCCAGCGCCGAGTTCTCCACCTCGCCATGGTCGTAGGCAAGCAGCACACAACCACAGGCCATCGCCTCGAAGTTCTTGATCATGTACTCGCCCATGCCCACATCCGCACTGACGAAGAATCGGATGCGATTGAGGGTCTCGCAGTATTCCTCACCCGATTTGGTCTTGGTGACGAGCAGGTTCTCGTGGCGCCCCAATTCATCCAGCAGCGCCTTGCGACCACTATAGGCGACGCTCTTGGTGCTACCGACGAACGCCAGCTCGATGTCTCGCTCGCGATCCGAGCAGGTCAGCAAGGTCTGGTCATAGCCCTTGGGGACGAAGCAGGCATCGAAGCCCTCTTCACGCAGGCGCTGGCTGACACCAGCACCGGAACTGATGACGCGTACCCAGGGCATGCGGCGATAGTGGGCGCTGAACTTGCCCGTGTACTTGCAGGGGATGTAGTTCTGATAGGCGTCGTGCTCGAGGATCACCAGATTCGGCAGCGTACGAATGAACCGCCATTGGCGCATTTCCTTCTTGAAGCGCAGGAAGAACAGGATGCGGTCGTACTTCGCCACATCGACGTGTTCGCGGAAGTAACGCTTCAGATTGGCCTGCTCGTCACTGCTCAGCCAGCGTATGTCACAGCTGTCGCACGCCTCGGCAATGCCGTCATACAGCCGGTCCAATATCGCTCGCTGCTCGGCCTGAACCAGAAAAAGCACGTTCACCGCAACACCTCGAAAACACGACTAGGAAAGATCACGAGAACTCCCTGAAACGCTCTCGCCCAGCAGCCTGGCCAGATGCTCCTTCTGCGACCGGCTCAATACCTTGCTCCACGTCTGCATACCCAGGCTTTGGCCTGCAGGAATGGCCTTGCGCCGCAGCTCCTCCGCATAGCCACGGCCGCAGGCCTGCGCATAGGGATCGGCCTGCATCACCGCAGCGTAGTAAGCCAGCTTGGCATGGGAGCGGGAGCGCGAAGACAGGAACAGACTGCGCAAACGAAAGTTCAGACGGTGCCACCAGGCGGGCCTGGGCTTGGTGGTGGGCACCTCACGCACCGCCTCTATGGCATGTGCCGAGAACGCCTCGCCATGGCGCTGGAAGAACGCAGCGACCAGGTGACGCCAATAGTTCTTGCCCGAGAAGTAATGCTTGATCACCCCGCGAGACTCGGCAGGCCGTCCCAGATGCCTGGCCGCGACGCCAACGGCGAACTGCTCGATGATATGGATCTCGGGAACCATCGGATGCATCACGTCGATCAGGGCCAGCGTTTCATCCATCAAACCCGAGGCATCGGTCTGGAAACCCAGGACCCCGGAGTTGATCAGCAACATCTGCTGGTCGACGCCATGGTGCTCTGCCAAATAGGGCGCCAGAACATCATGCAGAACCTCACCCTTGTATTCTTTCCAGACACCCTCGACTTCATCGACGAGCCAGGGCGCTTTTGCCAGTCGCTCGAAGAGCCTCACCGGCGAGTCCAGAAAGAAGGTATCCGTATCGATGAAGATGCTTTGCTCGGCATACTGCAATGCATCGCGGATGGCAGCAGCCTTGCGGCGATGCAGATAGCTCGCCGGGCCTGTCCAGGCCTTCAAGGTATCGGCATCGAGCGCAATCAGATCGACCGGCCAACCCTGGAACTGCCCAGGCTGGTCGGTGTAGAGCAGAATTCGGGGGCAGGCGCCCTGCGCATGGTACAGGGCCGAGAGGATGCTGTACTTGGCCTCCTGGTGATATTCCGGCTTGCCGCCGTAAACCAGATAGACCAGTTGCCTGGATACGCGCTCAGGCATCATGACTTCCTCGACGGCATCAGGCCCAGCGACCAGAAACGAGCATGGGCACCTGCGTCCGTGAAACAGTCCTTCACCGCGTGCTCGGCACCTTTGCGCTCGGTGGTCGGTAGAGCCGACAGGCGAGATGCCAACATTGCATGGTCACCCAGTGCAAACAGCGCTTGCGGCTCGCCAACCACCTCGGGAGCACCGCCACAATCGGTCGCCAGCACCGGCAGCCCGGCTGCCATCGCTTCCAGCAGCACCATGCCGAACGGCTCATGGTCGGAGGTCAGCACGAACAGGTCGAACGCCTTGAAATAACGACGACCATTCGGCACCTGGCCGAGAAAACGCACCGCCTCGCTGACGCCCAGCTCCACCGCCAGTGCCTTGAGCTGCACCTCCAGGCGGCCGCTGCCCATGATCGCGAGCAGACTGCCTGCCGGCAGTTGCGGCAACGCCAGAGCGAAGCCGCGGATCAGCGTGGCCTGGTCCTTGTCCGGGTGCAGACGACCGACGTTGCCGACTACCCAGGCATCCGGCGGCAAGCCCAGCTGCTCGCGCGCAACCTCACGGGATACCTGCTCGGCCTGTATGGCCTCGACATCGATACGGTTGTACAGCGTCTCGATACGCTCGGCCGGCCAGCCGGGCAGGCAGGCGCGCATGTCGTCACGTACAGCGTTGGACACACCGAGCAGCGCCAGGCGCTTGCGAAAGAAGTTGGCGAACAGCTGTCGGGAACGACGCTTGTAGTCACCGAAGGCGTGATGCACGCCGATCACCGGCAGGCTGCTGCCGAGCAGCGCGACGTAGATCGGCTTGAAGCGGTGGGCGATGCACAGGGCGAAGTCGCGCGAAGCAGCGATCCGCCGGAAATCGCGGATCGCCGCCAGCTTGAGGCCGCGCACCTGGGCGCTGGAGTAGTCGAGGAAAATGACCTCGTCCGAGGCCGAGCCGCGCTCGACCTCGGCACTCGGCTTGCCGGTCAGGTAAACCGTGCAGACCTTGTAGGGCGTGCCCTGAAACAGCACGGCGTATTGCCGCGCGCAATCCAGAAAGGGGCCGTCATAGCCGTGGCAGAACTGCAGAACCCAGCGTTCACCTTGGCCAGGAGTCTGCTCAGACGTGGTCATACCAGTCCTTGCCATCCTTGACCACGAGAATGTCTTCCATGATCAGGTACTGCAGGTCGGAGCCGTAGAACATGTTCAGCGCATCGGTCGGCGAGCAGATCATCGGTTCGCCGCGGCGGTTGAGCGAGGTGTTCAGCGACACGCCGTTGCCGGTGAGCTTCTCCAGCTCCAGCATCAGGTCGTACCAGCGCGGGTTGTACTGGCGCTCCAGCACCTGGGCGCGCGAGGTGCCGTCCTCGTGCACCACTTCGCCGACGCGCTCCTTCCACTCCTCGTTCACCTCGAAGGTGAAGGTCATGAAGGGGCTCGGGTGATCCACCTTGAGCATCTTCGGCGCCACGGTGTCGAGCATCGACGGGCAGAAGGGTCTCCAGCGCTCGCGGAACTTGATCTGCTCGTTGATGCGGTCGGCCACGCCCGGCACGCTCGGGCAGCCGATGATGGAACGGCCGCCGAGGGCGCGCGGGCCGAACTCCATGCGGCCCTGGAACCAGGCCACCGGGTTGCCGTCGACCATGATTTTGGCGATGCGCTCGGGGGTATTGTCGATGCGCTTGAACACCGGCTTGTTCGGGTGCTTGGCGCAGGCGGCGATGACTTCCTCGTTGCTGTACGAGGGGCCGAGGTAGACGTGCTCCATCTTCTCCACCGGTACGCCGCGCTGGTGCGAGACATAGGCGGCGGCGCCGACGGCGGTGCCGGCATCGCCGGAGGCCGGCTGCACGAACAGCTCCTTGACGTCGTCGCGGGCGATGATCTTCTGGTTCAGCTTGACGTTCAGCGCGCAGCCGCCAGCGAAGGCGATCTTGCCGGTTTCCTTGAGGATGTCGCCGAGGTAGTACTCCATCATCTGCAGCGCCAGCTTCTCGAACAGCGCCTGCATGCTGGCCGCGTAATGGATGTAGGGATCGTCGGCGATGTCGCCCTGGCGCTTCGGGCCCAGCCATTCGATCAGCTTGGGCGAGAAGTAGTAGCCCTTGCCGTTCTCCTTGTAGCGACGGAAACCGATGACGTTGGCGTACTCGGTATTGATGATCAGCTCGCCGTTCTCGAACTTGGCCAGACGCGAGAAATCGTACTTGGCGGCGTCCCCATAGGGCGCCATGCCCATGACCTTGAACTCGCCATCGAGCATCTCGAAGCCCAGGTACTCGGTGATCGCGCCGTACAGGCCGCCGAGCGAATCCGGATCGTAGAATTCCTTGATCTTGTGGATCTTGCCGTTCTCGCCCCAGCCGAAGAAGGTGGTGGCGTACTCGCCCTTGCCGTCGATGCCGAGGATCGCGGTCTTCTCCTTGAAGCCCGAGCAATGGTAGGCGCTGGAGGCGTGGGCCAGGTGGTGCTCGACCGGCTCGATCTTGACCTTCTTCAGGTCGAAGCCCAGCTGTACCAGGCACCACTCGATACGCTTCTTGTAGCGCTTGTAACGGCGGTTGCCGAACAGGATCGCATCGAGGGCGCGATCCGGCGCGTAGGCATAGCGCTTGGCGTACTGCCAGCGGGCCTTTTCGAAGATGCTGATGGGGGCGAAGGGAATCGCCACCACGTCGACGTCCGACGGTTTGATCCCGGCTTGTTCCAGGCAGAACTTGGCCGATTCGTAGGGCATGCGGTTCTTCGCGTGCTTGTCGCGCACGAAGCGCTCCTCTTCCACTGCCGCGATCAGCTTGCCGTCGATGTACAGCGCGGCGGACGGATCGTGACTGAGGGCGCCGGACAGGCCGAGAATGGTCAGTGCCACAGGTTTGAGCCTCTAATTCGGGCAGGTGCCAGGCACCTGCGGTAAACGTTGGTCGAGCAACTGGTGCAGGGCGGAGTCCGCCGGCCAGTTGCGCAGAAAACGGGCGCGGTCGCGGGCATAGGCCCGGGCGAAACTGCGCGTACTGCGATGCTGGCGCATGGCGTCCAGGTCGATCAGCGACCAGGCGCCCTGCGCGTCATCCCAGAACAGATTGTGCCCCTTGAAATCACCGTGGCTGATGCGTTCGCGCAGCAGGGCAGCGAACAGTCGATCCAGCGCCAGCAGCTCGTTTTCCGGGGGTACGGCCTGCCTGTATGCCTCAAAACGCGCAATTATATCCTGCCCGCCGCAATAGTCGGTAATCAGGTAAGCGCGGCCCCGTAGCCAGCACCAGCGCCGCTCGATGACCGCCAACGGACGCGGCGTGGCGATGCCGAGCAGCTCCAGGCGATTGCCTTCGATCCAGCTGTGCCAGGCGCGGCTGGGTCGCCAGAAGCGCTTGAGCCAGTGCAGCCAGTTCTTCACGTTGTAGCGCTTGACCACCAGCTGCCGGCCATCGAGCTCGACGCGTGCCACCGTGGCGGCACCACCGGTCTTGTAGATATGCCCGGCCTCGATGCGAGCATCCAGGTCGTGCAGCAGCGGCTGCAGGGCCGCCTCGGCCTCGCGACGAACCACGCGCAGGCCGAAGGCGCCGATGCGCGCGGCGAACAGGCTGCAGTCGCGCGCCGCCTTCTTCAGGTAATCGCGCAGCCGCCAGCGACGCACCTTGGCGATCTCGGCCTGGAGCATTTCCAGCGGCAATGCGTGCTCGCCATTGGCCAGCAGATAGTGGATCAGCAGCTCTTCGAGAAAGGGATCCAGCTCGGCCGGCAACTGAGCGAAGAACACGCCGAGGTTTTCCAGCACGCGCGCGCGGGACAGCGGCTGGCCCGGCGTCTCCCAGCGCACGCCGCCGCCATCGATCAGGTACAGGCGCCCCTCGTGCCGCAGCAGGTTGTCCAGATGCAGATCGTCCTGCCACAGGCCCTGAGCATGCATCTGCCCGATGGCGCCCAGCGCTTCTGCCAGCACCCCTTGCTGGCCATCGCCGAGCAGCGCTTCCTGCGCGACCTCGCGCCAGGCCTGCCAGAGGCTCTGCGCACCATGCAGATACTCGAACAGCAGCCAGCCGCCCTGCCCCTCGACGAATCCGTGCGCCAGCAGCTCCGGCGTGACCAGGCCCTGACGGGCCAGGCGTTCGGCGCCCTCCAGCTCACGCTGGAAATGCCGCTGCGCCTTGCCGCCCACCAGCACCTTGGCCAGCACCTGGCGCCCCTGCCAGCGGGCGATGCCGACATAGCGCTGCCCTGGCAAGACGCGCAGCAGGTGCTCCAGCACCAGAGGCTCACCGGCCAGCTCCAGCGTCAGCGGCAGCGCCGGCGTACGCCCGGCCTGAGTCAGTTGCTGCAAAGGCATCAACGCGCCTCCTTGTCACGCTGGCGAGCGCCGAGCTGGCGCGACCAGACGTCTAGGTCAGCGGCGGCGCCCAGATAGGCTGTCAGCAGCTCGCGCACCTCGGCCTCGCTCCAGACCCTGGCGCGGCGCAACAGCGGCTCCAGATCCCTGATCCGATCACGCCGCCCGAGCACCAGCGGCCGGGTCTTCTCCAGGTCGATCAGTTGCGCCTCGACGTCACCGCCCTGCTCGCGCAGGAAGATGTGCTTGGGATAGAAGCAGCCATGCACCTGCCCAGCCTGGTGCAGGCGTCGCGCCAGCTCACCACAGGCACGCAGGATCGCACTGCGCTTTGGCCGCTCCAGAGTCGGCCAGTGTTCCAGCCAGTGGGCAAGATCGCTCCAGCCGTCGAGCGCACGAGTCAGCAGAACGGCCCTACGCTCGCCCGGCAGCTTGCGCTGGCCGAAGAAGGCCGCCTGCAGGGCGGGTATGGCCAACTGCGAGTAGCGGCGGATATTGCGAAACTCGCGAGCGAAGGTGGGTTCGCCGAACGGGCGCAGCAGGCTGTGGGTCAGGTGATTGCTTTGGCGCTTGAGGTAGAAGGCCCGCTCGTCCAGTTCCAGGCGATACACGGTGCTCCAGCCACCGCGCTCGGTGTTGGGCTCGTCCACAGCCTCCAGCTTCAGCGCCCACAGCGCCTCGAAACTGGCCAGGCCGTGGCGCTCGAGCAGTGCGCGATCCTGCGCGGCGATGAAATCGCTCATTCGCGTCCCTCGAAGAACTTGAGAATCTGCAGTACGCGCTGCTTGTCGCCGCGGCTCAAGCGGCTGCGCTGGCGATACTGCAGGTAGAAGCGCAGGCGTTGCGTGCGCGACAGGTGGTATTTGGCGACCTTGTCCAGGCAGGCCAGGTCCTTGACGATGCGGTAACGCAGCAAAGGCCCCCACCAGAAGCTGCCGGTGGGGCAATCGATAAAGAACAGCTCGGCCTTGTCGTTGACCAGCAGGTTGCGCCACTTGAGATCGTTATGGGTGAAGTGGTGATCGTGCAATGTCCGGGTATGGTTCGCCAGCTGCCGACTGACCGTTGCCACCCAGCGTGAATCACGCAGCCGGGCATCGCCCTGGTTGGCCATCTCGGCCATGTCGCGGGTGTTTTCCAGCTCGCGCGTCACCAGCGCGCCGCGCCCGAACGCGCCAAGCCGGCGCTCCAGCCCATGCGCGACGATCGGCGCGGTGGGGATGCCCCACTTGGCGAAGAGCTTGAGATTCTGCCATTCGGCCTTGACCCGCGGCCGCCCGAGATAGCGGCGCAGCCCCTTGCCGGCCCCCCAGTAGCGCTTGACGTAATAGCGCGTGCCCTGCAGCTCGACACGAATGACCTCGGACAACGGGTCGGAGGTCAGGCGCTCGCCTTCGAGGGCGAATATGGCCTCGAGCGTACCGAACGCCTCGAGCAGTTGCGGATCGTGCAGGTCGTGCTTGCAGCCCGTCATGCCGGCCTTCCTTTCCAATCCGGCAGGGCCTGCACGATTCGGCGCAGCGGAATGAACGGGCGCCAGACTGTCTTGCCCAGCCATTTAAAGCTCAGCACCGGGTTGACCACGCAATTGAGCTCGTTGAAACCCGGGCGCCAGGTGAAATCGGTACGGCGACGAGTGATGGTGAACGTGCGCAGCCCCATGAGCGAACCGAGGTGGCCGCCCCCGGAGTCATTGCTGATGACGACCGAGCAGGTGCGCAGGAAATCCACCAGCCCTTTCAGATCATCGAATGCCTGCACGCTGCAGTCCGGGTATTGCGCAACCAGCGCTTGCCGCTCGGGTGGAATGCCGACGATCTCGACCAGCCATCCGCGAGCAGCCAGACGACGGACCAGGCGGCGAAAGCCGGACGGTGAAAAGTTCTTGCTGGCATGGGGCGTCGTCGGAAAAATCGCGACGCGCCGCTCCGCATCCACCGGCGGAACAGGCATCGCCTGCAGGCCTGCAATGGGCTGGGCCAGATCGACCCCCAGTATCTGCTCGGCATAAAGATCGATCCACTGCACCATGCTCTTGCCGGCCTTCGGATCGCGACAGATCACGTTATGCGCCCCTGGGATCTGATGCCCGAACAGTGACACGGGCTGTTGCTCAGGCTTGAATGCGCGTGGAAGTTTCTTGCCAGCCAGATAGGCCACATTGCTCAGCGGCGCGTCGACCTGCCAGTCGATGGCACAGATCACCAGGTCATTGCGCTCTGCCAGCCCCGCCACATCGGGTTTGCCGCCGACTATCTCCAGACCGGGCAGGTATTCGCGTATGGAAGCCAACGAAGCGGAAGCCAGGCTGACCTTCGCCCCGGCGGCCTGCAGACGCCAGGCCAGGCGCAGGAACACGGTGGTATCGCCAAGCGCCGGACAGGGTACGAGCGCGACGCTCACCCCAGGGCCGATCAATGTCTTGCTATTCGACATCTACAGTCGATCTCCATAACGCTGCTTACGCTCATACAGTTTCGCCGCCTTGCGCTCCAGCCAGGCCAGCAGGCTCGCCTCTTCGCGCAATACCTGACGCAGGGGGCGCTGGAAGTAGCTGCGCAGGAAACGCAGCTTGTCGCGGCCAGTAAGGCCGATATCCAGCGCCGAAAAGTACAGCGCCGCCAGGTCCTTGTCGCGCCAGCGGCGAGGCACTGCGTCTCGGACCTGGGCGCGGTGGAGGTCGATCACCGACAGACGCAGGTCGCCTGCCTGGATCGGCCGCTCGGTATGCAGCAGGAAGTGGCAGATATAGCAGTCGCGATGATTGACTCCGGCGCGGTGCATCTCGCCGGTCATCTGCGCCACTCGCTCGATCAGCGCCCACTTGAGCGCCGGCTTCGGCACCTGCTGAGCCCAATTGAGGCTGAGCTGCTCCAGGTCGACGGTCGGCGCCAGCTCCTCGGTGATGATGAACGAGTGCTGGCTGGCCGGATTGCTGCCGCGCTCGCCGTAGGCCACAGCGGTCATGGTCGGCACGCCGGCTTCGGTCAGGCGCTGAATGGCCTGCCATTCCTGCCCGGCGCCCAGTACCGGGGCCTTGGCAGTGAGCAGGTTCTTGGCGATCTCGCCCCAACCGATGCCACGGTGGATCTTGACGAAGTAGCCACGCCCGTCGACCTCGGTACGCAGGGTGCGCCGGCCTTCCAGCTCGCGGTAGACCTGGCCCTGCAGCGCCTCGACGGCCTCGAAGGCATCGCGGCCCGCCCACAGGCTCTTGAAGGGTTCGGCGAGGATCAGCTTCACGCGCGTCTCTCCGCGAGGATCACGTCGGCGGCCTTCTTCGGCATCGAGTACAGGTCGGCGCTGTCGGCGTAGGCCAGGCCGTTGCGCCCCCAGAAGGCACGCTGCCGCGGATCGGCAAGCATGTCGGCCAGGGTGCGGTTGAGCTGCTCCTGCTCGAAGGGGCTGGGCAGCACGCGGCCGCAATCGGCATCGGCGATGTAGTGGGCGTAGCCGCAGACATCGGTGACCAGCACCGGCAGGCCGGACACCAGCGCCTCCAGCAGCACGGTGCCGGTGTTCTCGTTGTAGGCCGGATGGATCAGCAGATCGGCGCCGAGCAGAAAGCGCGGAATGTCGCTGCGCCCCTTGAGTATCTGCACCTGATCGGACAGACCCAACGCCTTGACCTGCAGCAGGAAGGGCTTGGGATCATCCTGGCCGATGGCGATCAGCCGCGTGCGCTTGCGCAATTCGCGCGGCAGCGAAGCCAAGGCCTTGAGGCTGCGATCCAGCCCCTTGGTCTTGAAGCCGGAACCGATCTGCACCAGTAGCAGGTCCTCGTCGGCCAGCTTGAATTCGCGGCGGAATTCGCCGCGAATCTCGCCGGCATTGGCCGGCGCGCGGCGATCCTGGGCGATGCCCGGCGGCAGCAGGTGAAAGCGCTGCAGCGGCGTGTTGTAGTGCTTGATGAACAGCGGCTGCTGTACCTCGGAGATCATCAGGATCTCGGTCTTCGATTCGGGCGCGAATACCGCACGCTCGTAATCGGCGAAGTGCTTGTAGCGGCCCCAGCGGCGATAGATCGGGTTGCGCAGGGTCTGCGCCTTGTCCTCGAAACAGCCGTCGGCGGCGTAGTACACGTCGAGACCCGGCATCTTGTTGAAGCCGATCACCCGGTCGACCGGGTCGCGTGCCAGGTCCGCCTGCAGCCAGGCGGTGAATTTCTCGTTGCGGCGGTGATTGAACAGCGCCCGCACCGGTGCCACGCGCACGTCGAAGCCACCGGGGTTTTCCCCTTCCCAGATCGGCGTGTAGACGCGAATGGCATGACCGCGCGCCTGGCACTCCAGGGCAATGCGCATGAAATCGCGCTGCAGCCCGCCGAACGGGAAGTACTTGTAGAGAACGAAGGCCAGTTGCATAGCCGCTCCTTAAAGGGTGCCGGGAGGGGCCAGCAGCAGCGCCTCCAGTTCCAGGCCGACGCGCTCGGCGCCAAGACCATCGAAGCAGGGCTTGTCACGGTCACCGCTGCCGGCGTTCGGGCCGCTGGCGCACAGGTGAATCTGGCTACGCCCGTAGGCGCCCACCTTGCCGGGCAGGGTCGGCCCATAGAGGGAAATGTTCGGCACATCCAGCGCCGCGGCCAGGTGGCCAAGGCCGGTGTCGACCGAGACGCAGGCGCTGGCACCGGCGATCACCTTGGCCACCCCGGCCAGGTTCAGTTTCGGCAGCACGGCAGCATGCGTGAGTCCGGCGGCGATGCGCTCGGCACGCGCCTTCTCCGTCTCGTTGCCCCAGGGCAGGCGCACGGCCCAGCCCAGCTCGTCCATGCGCTCGGCCAGCGCACGCCAGTCGGCTTCCGGCCAGTGCTTGCTGGCCCAGGTGGTGCCATGCAGGAACACCAGATAGGGCTGCGCCACGACGTCCATCATCGCCGCACGGTTCAGACCGTAGTCGCCGCTACCGACCGGCAGCGGATAATCCAGCGCCTGGGCGAACAGCTGGCGCACGCGTTCCAGGGCATGCTGGTCCTTGGCCACAGCGTAACAGCGATCGTAGAAGCGGCTGGCCAGCGGCTCACGCGCCGAATCACGATCCAGACCGGCCACCGGCGCCGAGACGTAGCGCGTCAGCCAGGCGCTCTTGAGCAGGCCCTGGGCATCGATCACTAGGTCGTAACGTGTTTCGCGCAGGCGCTGTTTGAAGCGCGCCCACTCGCCGCTGCGCCAGGTGCGCAGCGGGTGCTTGCGCCAGCGGCGGATGGCCACCGGAATCACCTGGGACACCGCCGGATGCCAGGCGGGAATCTCGGCGAAGCCTTCCTCCACCACCCAGTCGAAGCGGATGCCGGGAATGGCCCGCGCCGCATCGGTCAGTGACGGCAAGGTATGCACCACGTCGCCCAGCGACGAGGTCTTGATGATCAGCACCCGCAAATCAGTCGCCCTCGACCAACGCCAGCGGATCGCCAACCAGTCGGTCCAGAGCCTCGATCACCGGCCGCGGCTTGAGCTCGCGCAGGCAGTTGTAGTGACCAAAGCGGCAGGTACGCTCGAAACAGGGGCTGCACTCCAACCCCAGGCGAACGATCTCGACGCGATCAGCCAACGGCGGGGTGAAACCTGGCGAGGTGGAGCCGTAGACAGCCACCAGCGGACGGTTCAGCGCCGCTGCCACGTGCATCAGCCCGGAGTCGTTGGACACCACGGCAGTGGCCGCCGACATCAGGTCGATGGCCTCGGCCAGGCTGGTCTGCCCGGACAGGTTGCTGACTTCCTCACGCAGCCCCGGAATCAGGCGCATGCGAATGTCCTCGCCGCCGGCATGGTCGTTCTTCGAGCCGAACAGCCACACCTGCCAGCCGGCGCGAATCTTGATCTCGGCGACCTTGGCATAGTGCTCGGCCGGCCAGCGCTTGGCCTCGCCGAACTCGGCCCCCGGGCACAGCGCCAGCACCGGGCGATCCAGCTGCAGGCCGAACTTGGCCAGGGCGGCGTCACGACTGGCCTCATCGATCTGCAAACGCGGCTGCGGATAAGGCTGCGGCAAGGCGGCGCCCGGTTCATGGGCCAGCGCCATGAAACGCTCGATCATCAGCGGGTAGCGTTCTTTATCCAGCGTGCGGATATCGTTGAGCAGGCCGTAGCGCATCTCGCCCTTCCAGCCGGTGCGCTTGGCAATGCCGGCGAACCAGGGCACCAGGGCGGACTTCAGCGAATTGGGCAGCAGGATGGCCTGATCGTACTGACCGGCCAGCGACTTGCCGATGCGCCGGCGCGTGGCCAGATCGAGCACGCCATGCCCCAGCGGCAGGCTCAGCGCGGCGCGCACCTCGGGCATGCGCTCGAGGATCGGCCGGCTCCAGTCCGGCGCCAGCACATCGATCTCGCACTGCGGGTGGCGCTGTTTCAGGCACTGGAACAGGGTCTGCGCCATCACCATGTCGCCTACCCAGCTTGGCCCAACGATAAGTATCTTCATAAGGCAGCTTCAAGCTGCAAGCTTCAAGCGGCAGGCACAAGCGGCTACCAACCGCCTGCAGCCTGCCGCCCGCAGCCTGCCGCTTACTTGACCAGCGTACGCCATTCGGCATGACCACCGGTCTTGCCGGTGACCAGGTCGAAGTAGGCTTTCTGCAGCTTCTCGGTGACCGGGCCGCGGCGGCCAGCGCCGATCTTGCGGCCATCGACTTCGCGGATCGGCGTGACCTCGGCGGCGGTACCGGTAAAGAAGGCTTCGTCGGCGATATACACCTCGTCGCGGGTGATGCGCTTCTCCACCACCTTGATGCCGTGCTCGGCAGCCAGGGTAAGGATGGTGCTGCGGGTGATGCCGTTGAGGCAGGAGGTCACTTCCGGGGTGTACACCACACCGTCCTTGACCAGGAAGATGTTCTCGCCCGAACCCTCGGCCACATAGCCTTCCGGGTCCAGCAACATGGCCTCGTCGGCGCCACCGGAGATGGCTTCCTGCAGGGCCAGCATCGAGTTGATGTAGTTGCCATTGGCCTTGGCGCGGGTCATGGCGATGTTGACGTGGTGGCGAGTGTAGGAGCTGGTACGCACCTTGATGCCGGCTTCCAGCGCTTCTTCGCCCATGTAGGCGCCCCAGTGCCAGGCGGCGACGATCACGTGTACCTTCAGGCCCGAGGCGCGCAGGCCCATACCCTCGCTGCCGAAGAACACCATCGGGCGCAGGTAGGCGCTTTCCAGACCATTTTCACGCACGGCAGCGCGCTGCGCTTCGTTGATCTCTTCCTTGGTGAAGGGGATCTGCATGTTGAAGATGTGCGCCGAATCGAACAGGCGGTCGGTGTGCGCCTGCAGGCGGAAGATGGCGGTGCCGTCCGGGGTGTTGTAGGCGCGCACGCCCTCGAACACGCCCATGCCGTAGTGCAGGGTATGGGTCAGCACATGGGTGGTCGCTTCGCGCCACGGCACCAGCTCGCCGTCGTACCAGATCACGCCATCACGGTCGGACATCGACATCTTGCCTGCTCCTCAATTCGTTCTATGACTGTTTTGCTCCCCACCCCTGTTCACCACAGAGGCAGGATATCCGCCGGCCATGCCTGCGCTGGAACGACTCGATCATCGCGGACGGACCGTTCCTGCAGGCATGGGCACAATCGCTCAGCTCAGCTCCAGCTGCCGCCACAGGCGCATCACGGCGCGGCGCTCGTCCTGGAACTGATCGCCCGGCACCACCCCGGGCTGCTTCTGCAGCGCCTGGCGATGGGCAGCCGAACGGTAAACCTTGTAGACCTCACGCAGCAGACCGGCATCCTCCGAAGACATCAGACCGACCCGCTCCAGACCTTCCAGAATGCGGATGTTATCGGTGAATTCGAGCAGTTGCGGGTATTGCCATGACCAGGCCAGGGCCGCGTATTGCACCATAAATTCGATATCGACGATACCACCGGCATCCTGCTTCAGATCGAAGGAAGCCGCGGCGTCGAAGGCATTTTCCGCGGTGCCGGCGGCGGTGGCCCGGGTGCCGAGGTTGTCGCGCATCTTCGCCCGCATCTCGCTGACCTCGACGCGCAGCGCCTCGATATCGCGCTGACGGCCCAGCACTTCGGCGCGTACACGGGCGAATTCGCCGGCCAGCCGCGAACAGCCTACCAGCACCCGCGCCCGCACCAGCGCCTGATGCTCCCAGGTCCAGGCCTCGTTTTCCTGGTAACGCTGGAAGGCGCCCAATGAACTGACCAGAAGCCCGGCTGCGCCCGAAGGTCGCAGGCGCATATCCACCTCATACAAGGCACCGGAGGTAGTCTGGGTGGTCAGCAGGTGAATGATGCGCTGACCCAGACGGGTGAAGAACTGCGCGCCGTCGATGGGCTTGGCGCCATCGGTCTCGGCCTGCGGATCGCCGTCATGGATGAACACCAGATCCAGGTCCGAACCGTGGCCGAATTCCAGGCCGCCGACCTTGCCGTAACCGACGATGATGAAATCCGGGTCGCACGGCGTGCCATCGACACGCTGCGGGCGGCCATGGCGCTGCACCGTGTGCTGCCAGGCCAGCGCCAGGACCTGATCGAGAATGGCCTCGGCCAGCCAGGTGAGGTAGTCCGACACCTTCATCAACGGCAGCGTGCCGGCGATTTCCGAGGCAGCCACGCGCAGACCGTGGGCCAGCTTGAAATGACGCAGCGCCTCCATCTGCTGCTCCAGGTCATCCTCGGGGATGCGGATCAGGCGCTCGCGCAGCTCGGCCGCCAGCTCAGGCGCTAGCGGCGGATGGTACAGCCGCCCTTCGTTGAGCAGCTCGTCGAGCAACAGCGGGTAGCGGGCGATCTGCTCGGCGATCCACGGGCTGGCGGCGCAGAGGGTGATCAGGCGCTCCAGCGCACCGGGGTTTTCGCTCAGCAGTACCAGGTAGGCGGAACGTCGGGCGACCTTCTCCACCAACGGCAGTACTCGCTCCAGCACCAGGTCCGGCGCAGCATGCTCCACCGTCTGCGCCAGCAAACGCGGAATGAAGGCATCCAGTCGCTCGCGCCCCAGACGCTGCATGGCGCGCACCTGCGGGCCGTTGCGCAGGTCATCCAGGCGCCGGCTGGCCGCTGCCGGCTCGACGAAGCCCGCCTCCTGCAACTGCAGCACGGCCGCCTCGTCATCCAGCGCGCCCTGCCATAGCGGCAGCCATTCGGCGCCGACACAGGCATCGCCAGCCTGCGCCTCATCCTCGTCGGGGTCGGCGATCACCTGCTGGAAATGCCATTCGATGCGCCCGCGCCAGTGCATCAGACGCTCATGGAAGCTCGCCCAGTCGGCAAAGCCCATGATCGCCGCCACGCGCGCCTGATCCTGAGCATCCTCCGGCAACATCTGCGTCTGCCGGTCGCCGATGCCCTGCAGGGCATGCTCGGCATAGCGCAGGAACTCGTAACCCTCCTTCATCTCCGCGACCACGGCCGGCGGCAGATAGCCCTGCCCCTCCAGGGTCGCCAGCACCTTGAGCAGCGGCCGCTGCTGCAGGCTGAGGTCGCGCCCGCCGTGAATCAGCTGAAAGGCCTGGGCGATGAACTCGATCTCGCGGATGCCGCCGGCGCCGAGCTTGATGTTCTCGCTCATGCCCTTGCGCCGCACCTCCTGCTGGATCAGCAGCTTCATCGCGCGCAGCGCCTCGATGGCGGAGAAGTCCAGGTAGCGGCGATAGACGAAGGGCCGCAGCATCTCCAGCAGCTCGGCACCGGCCTTCTGATCACCTCCCACCACGCGCGCCTTGATCATGGCGTAGCGTTCCCAGTCGCGCCCCTGGTCCTGGTAGTACTGCTCCAGCGCATTGAAGCTGAACACCAGCGCACCACTTGAGCCGTACGGACGCAGGCGCATATCGGTACGGAACACGAAACCGTCGACGGTGATGGCGTCCAGGGCTTTTATGAGTTTTTGCCCGAGGCGGATAAAGAACTCCTGGTTGTCCAGCGGCCGCTTGACCCCCTCGGTCTCGCCTCCTTCCGGATAGCCGAAGATCAGATCGATATCCGAAGACAGGTTCAGCTCGTGCGCGCCGAGCTTGCCCATGCCGAGAATGACCATGTGCTGCGCCTGGCCGCTGCGCCGGCCGATGGGCGTACCGAACTGCGTGCAGTGGCGTGGATAGAGCCAGTGATAGGCCAGGTCGATGCAGGCATCGGCCAGATCGGAAAGGTCGCGACAGGTCTCGGCCAGCGCCGCCTGCCGGCTGAAGTCGCGCCAGATGATGCGCAGCTGCTGACGATTGCGAAAACGCCGCAGGTAGCGCCCCAGCGCCTCCTCGTCGGCGCACTCGGCCAACTGCGCCTGCAGCTGCTGGCGCAGCTCGCCTGGCGCCAGGCTGCGTTCCAGCTCGCCGGAATCGGCCAGCGCGACGAACATCTGCGGATCACGTCGGGCCTGCTCGGTGATGAAGTCGCTCAGGGCCGACACCCGTCGCCAGGCCTCGCGCCGCGCTTGCGGCCAGGTCGCGATGCGCTCGACCAGCCCCTCATGCGCTACCAGCGCAGCCTGCAGCGACTGTTCGGCGCGCTCGGCCAGGACGATCAGGGAAGGGGGCAACTCGACCGGCAACGGCAGGCTCATGGTCTATCCTTTTTTGCGGACTGCCGGATGCACGGCGCAACCGCCCGGAACCTTGCTGGCGCAGGGTGCGCGCGGCCGGCAGCGCCGCGAATTGTAGTTTTACTACGGAAGAATTGTATCCAGAGGGCTGAATCCGTCGTCGAAATGTAGTAAAACTACACGCGGCCGGCCCTACCCCCGGTAAATCCAAGAATTTCAACTCGCCCGCCCAAAAAGCCGGCGAGACCCAACTGGCCTCCGATTCTGGAAGCCTTTCCGCCCTGGAGCAAGCCATGCAAGACCTCGATCCGATCGAAACCCAGGAATGGCTGGACGCCCTTGAATCCGTCCTCGACCGTGAGGGTGAAGACCGTGCCCATTACCTGATGACCCGTCTGGGCGAGCTGGCCACCCGCAGCGGTGCGCAACTGCCCTACGCGATCACCACGCCGTACCGCAACACCATCCCGGTCACCCACGAAGCGCGCATGCCCGGCGACCTGTTCATGGAGCGCCGCATTCGCTCGCTGGTGCGCTGGAACGCCCTGGCCATGGTGATGCGCACCAACCTGGACGACCCGGATCTGGGCGGCCACATTTCCAGCTTCGCCTCTTCCGCGACGCTGTACGACATCGGCTTCAACTACTTCTTCCAGGCCCCGACCGAAGAACACGGCGGCGACCTGGTGTTCTATCAGGGCCACGCCAGCCCTGGCGTCTACGCCCGCGCCTTCATGGAAGGACGCATCAGCGAAGAGCAGATGAAGAACTTCCGCCGCGAAGTCGACGGCAAGGGTCTGTCGTCCTACCCGCACCCCTGGCTGATGCCGGACTTCTGGCAGTTCCCCACCGTGTCCATGGGCCTTGGCCCGATCCAGGCGATCTACCAGGCCCGCTTCATGAAGTACCTGGAAGCGCGCGGTTTCATCCCGGCCGGCAAGCAGAAAGTCTGGTGCTTCATGGGCGACGGCGAGTGCGACGAGCCGGAATCCCTCGGCGCCATCTCCCTGGCCGGCCGCGAGAAGCTGGACAACCTGATCTTCGTCATCAACTGCAACCTGCAGCGCCTCGACGGTCCGGTGCGCGGCAACGGCAAGATCATCCAGGAACTCGAAGGCGTATTCCGCGGTGCCCAGTGGAACGTCAACAAGGTGGTCTGGGGTCGCTTCTGGGATCCGCTGTTCGCCAAGGACAAGGACGGCGCCCTGCAGCGTCGCATGGACGAAGTGGTCGACGGTGAATACCAGAACTACAAGGCCAAAGACGGCGCCTATGTGCGCGAAAACTTCTTCAATACCCCGGAACTCAAGGAGATGGTCAAGGACCTCTCCGACGACGAGATCTGGAAGCTCAACCGTGGCGGCCACGACCCGTACAAGGTCTACGCGGCCTACCATCAGGCCGTGAACCACAGCGGCCAGCCGACCGTGATCCTGGCCAAGACCATCAAGGGCTACGGTACCGGCGCCGGTGAAGCGAAGAACACCGCGCACAACACCAAGAAGGTCGATGTCGACAGCCTGCGTCAGTTCCGCGACCGCTTCGACATTCCGGTCAAGGACGAGGACCTGGAAAACCTGCCGTTCGTGCGCCCGGAGCCGGGCAGCCCCGAGTACAAGTACCTGCACGAGCGCCGCAACGCGCTGGGCGGCTTCGTCCCGCAGCGTCGGCAGAAGAGCTTCAGCATCCCCACCCCGCCGCTGGATACCCTCAAGGCCATCCTCGACGGCTCGGGCGACCGCGAAATCTCCACCACCATGGCCTTCGTGCGCATCCTCGCGCAGCTGGTCAAGGACAAGGAACTGGGCCAGCGCATCGTCCCGATCATCCCGGACGAAGCCCGTACCTTCGGTATGGAAGGCATGTTCCGTCAGCTCGGCATCTACTCCTCGGTCGGCCAGCTGTACGAGCCGGTCGATAAAGACCAGGTGATGTTCTACAAGGAGGACAAGAAAGGTCAGATCCTCGAGGAAGGCATCAACGAAGCCGGCGCCATGAGCTCCTTCATCGCCGCCGGTACCTCGTACTCCAACCACAACCAGCCGATGCTGCCGTTCTACATCTTCTACTCGATGTTCGGCTTCCAGCGCATCGGCGACCTGGCCTGGGCCGCTGGCGACAGCCGCACCCGTGGATTCCTGATCGGCGGCACCGCCGGCCGTACCACCCTCAACGGTGAAGGCCTGCAGCACGAAGACGGTCACAGCCACATGCTGGCAGCGACCATCCCCAACTGCCGCACCTACGATCCGACCTACGGCTACGAGCTCGCCGTGATCATCCGCGAAGGCATTCGCCAGATGACCGAAGAGCAGCAGGACATCTTCTACTACATCACCGTGATGAACGAGTCTTACCAGCAGCCGGCCATGCCGGAAGGCGTGGAAGACGGCATCATCAAGGGCATGTACCTGCTCGAGGAAGACAAGAAGGAAGCTGCACACCACGTGCAGCTGCTGGGCTCCGGCACCATCCTGCGCGAAGTGCGCGAAGCGGCGAAGATCCTGCGCGACGAGTACAACATCGCTGCCGATGTCTGGAGCGTCACCAGCTTCAACGAACTGCGTCGCGACGGCCTGGCCGTGGAGCGTCGCAACCGCCTGCACCCGGGCCAGAAGCCGCAGCAGACCTATATCGAGCAGTGCCTGAGCGGTCGCAAGGGCCCGGTCATCGCCTCCACCGACTACATGAAGCTGTTCGCCGAACAGGTTCGTCAGTGGGTACCGAGCAAGGAATACAAGGTCCTGGGCACCGACGGCTTCGGCCGCAGCGACAGCCGCAAGCAGCTGCGTCACTTCTTCGAAGTGGATCGCAACTGGGTCGTGCTGGCCGCCCTGGAAGCCCTGGTAGACCGTGGCGAGATCGAAGCCAAGGTGCTGGCCGACGCCATCGCCAAGTTCGGCATCGACGCCGACAAAGCCAACCCCCTGGACTGCTAAGGAGCGTAGCGATGAGTGAGTTGATTCGCGTACCCGACCTCGGCGGTGAAGGCGAGGTGATTGAACTGCTGGTCAAGGTCGGCGACCGCATCGAAGCCGAGCAGAGCGTACTGACCCTGGAGTCCGACAAGGCCTCCATGGAAGTGCCCTCGCCCAAAGCCGGCGTGATCAAGGAAATCAAGGTCAAGATCGGCGATCGCCTGAAGGAAGGCGACGAGCTGCTGGTGCTGGAAGTCGAAGGGGCTGCGCAAGCCGCACCGGCGCCGAAAGCCGAAGCTGCGCCTGCCGAAGCCCTTAAAGCGGCCGCTCCGGCAGCCGCGCCCGCCGCTGCTGCCAGCAGCAGCGTGCAGGACGTGCACGTGCCGGATATCGGCTCCAGCGCCAAGGGCAAGGTTATCGAGATCATGGTCAAGGTCGGCGATCGCATCGAAGCCGACCAGAGCCTGCTGACCCTGGAGTCCGACAAGGCCTCCATGGAAATCCCCGCACCGGCTGCCGGCGTGGTGGAGCAGGTGCTGGTCAAGCTGGACGACGAGATCGGCACCGGCGACCTGATCCTCAAGCTGAAAGTCGAAGGCTCCACTCCGGCAGCCTCTGCGCAGGCTCCGGCTGCCGCGCCGACACAAGCTGCCGCACCCGCTGCAGCCCCTGCACCGGCCGCCGCACCGAGCGGCAGCAGCGTGCAGGACGTGCACGTGCCGGACATCGGCTCCAGCGCCAAGGGCAAGGTCATCGAGATCATGGTCAAGGCCGGCGACAGCATCGAAGCCGACCAGAGCCTGCTGACCCTGGAGTCCGACAAGGCCTCCATGGAGATCCCCTCGCCGGCTGCCGGCGTGGTGGAGCAAGTGCTGGTCAAGCTGGATGATGAAATCGGCACCGGCGACCTGATCCTCAAGCTCAAGGTAGCCGGCTCTGCGTCTGCACCCGCGCCGGCGCAAGCCAGCCAGGAAGTGCACCGAGTGCCGGAAGGTGCGGCGCCGGAAGTGGCCGCCGAAGTGCGCGCCATCGCCTCGCTGTCGGCTGCTGCCGCCGAAGTCGCCAATGCGCCCAAGCGCGATGGCGCCAAGGTGCATGCCGGCCCGGCCGTGCGTCAGCTGGCCCGCGACTTCGGCGTGGAGCTGGCGGATATCGCCGGTACCGGCCCGAAAGGTCGCATCCTCAAGGAAGACGTGCAGGCGTACGTCAAGGCGATGATGCACAAGGCCAAGGCCGCACCGCAGGCGACTGCTGCAGCCGCTACCGGCGGCGCCGGCATCCCGCCGATCCCGGCCGTGGACTTCAGCAAGTTCGGTGAAATCGAAGAAGTGGCGATGACCCGCCTGATGCAGGTCGGCGCCGCCAACCTGCACCGCAGCTGGCTCAACGTACCGCACGTGACCCAGTTCGACTCGGCCGACATCACCGACCTGGAAGCCTTCCGCGTCGCGCAGAAGGCCGTGGCGGAAAAGGCCGGCGTCAAGCTGACCGTGCTGCCGCTGCTGCTCAAGGCCTGTGCCCACCTGCTCAAGGAGCTGCCTGACTTCAACAGTTCGCTGGCCCCGAGCGGCAAGGCACTGATCCGCAAGAAGTACGTGCACATCGGCTTCGCCGTCGATACGCCGGACGGCCTGCTGGTGCCGGTGATCAAGAACGTCGACCAGAAGAGCCTGCTGCAGCTGGCCGGCGAAGCCGCCGCACTGGCCGACAAGGCACGCAACAAGAAGCTCTCGGCTGACGACATGCAGGGCGCCTGCTTCACCATCTCCAGCCTCGGCCATATCGGCGGCACCGGCTTCACGCCGATCGTCAATGCGCCGGAAGTGGCGATCCTCGGTGTGAGCAAGGCCACCATGCAGCCGGTGTGGGACGGCAAGGCCTTCCAGCCCAAGCTGATGCTGCCGCTATCGCTGTCCTACGATCACCGCGTGATCAATGGCGCAGCCGCTGCCCGCTTCACTCAGCGCCTGTCGCAGCTGCTGGCCGACATCCGCACCATCCTGCTGTAAATCGTTTCGAGCACGCCACGCTCGCATCCTCAACCCCGCCCATTCAGGCGGGGTTTTTTTATTCAGCGGCAAGCTTCTGGCGCCTGGCCAACTTATCCCTTCTGCACGTTGCGAATCAGAAAGCTCAGCGCCTTGGCCAGCTCGCCGGCGCCCTGATGATCACGCACGATGCTCAGCAACGGGCTGCCGTCAGCCGGGTTGAACAGCACACAGCGGATACCGCCTGTCGGACATTCGTAGCGGATGAACGGGTCGATGCCGAACACCGGAACGCGCTGGTTGCGCACGGCGATGGCGGTACCCTGCTGGCCGCGGCTCTCTTCGCGCAGGATGAGTTCGCCGGCATTGCCGACGGCGAAGCGGTACAGCAGATCCTGCCGCTGCGCCTGGCCGACCTGGTAGCCGGCCCGCAGGGCATAGGTTTCCAGCAAGGCATTGCTGTGCGCCAGCAGTGCCTGGCGCTCGTTATCGGTCAGGTAAAGACGCTTGAGCCCGTCCAGGTAAGCGGCCTGCTCAGCGCCCTGCAACGCGCCTTCGTCAGCGGCGCTGGCGAGGGCCGGAAGCGCAGCGCAAAGCGCTGTTCCCAACAACATGGCCATCAGTTTCCTTGTCAGTCTTGCTTGCATGATGCACCCTTGCCGAACGCTATAGTGAAGTAGGCCTGAGCCCTAGCCTCCGTCCACGCCGTTGCACCCTGGCAGCAGCGGCCCTGTGCAGAGAACGGAAGCCTCGCCTGGTCAGCATACTGGAAGCCCAACGCCCAATGAAAAGCCATCCCGATGCCGGCACCCGCTCGGCAGCCGAGGTTGTGACGCAGTTGCCAGTGCCATCGCGGCTCGGCATGTTGCGTTTCGAGCGCTTGAACGAGCCAAGCTGGGCACTGCTTTTTCTCGACCCGGCCTGTGAGCGCAAACTCGGCATCAGCGCCGCCGACCTCTGCGCATTGGTGGACGCCCCCTATGCCAGCCTGATGGAGCCGGAAGCGCGCTACCGTCTGCACGATGCCATCCAGCAGCAACTGCTGCAGGGTCCGCACTACCTGGTGCGCTACACCCTGCATACACCGCAGGGTGCACTGAACCTGCTGGAGGTCGGTGAGCCGTTCAAACAGCGCAACCGCCAGCTGCTGCGCGGCTATCTGCTGGTCACCGATGAGCAACCGAGCGCCGCTGCCGATGCCGGCGAACTCGAGCTGGAGTTGCAGACGCAGAATCAGAACCTGCGCAGTTCGCTGCAGCATTACCAGCGCACGCAGGACAACCACCTGCAGCATCTGGCCCGCTCGCATACCCAGCAACAGCTGATCGTCCGCCTGGCACGCCAGCGCTACGTCTCCAGCGACCCGCAACGGGAAGCGGCCGAGCTGATCACCCAGGCGGCATGCGAGGTCTATGGCGTGGCCCGTGCGGGTATCTGGCGCCTGGGCAGTCAGAGCCTCGACTCCATATCGCTGTACCGCCGCGACCTGGCCCGGCATGAACAACTGCCGTCGATCGATGCTCGCAACTTCCCGCATTACCTCGAGGCCCTGCACAGCGGTCGCGCGATCGACGCTCACGACGCGCAGCACGACCTGCGCACACGCGAGCTGACTCCCGGTTATCTGCTGCCGCTGGGCATCACCTCGATGCTCGATGCCAGCATTCGTATCGAGGGCGAGGTGGTGGGCATCCTCTGTCTCGAACACGTAGGTCCCAAGCGCATCTGGCAGGCCGACGAGATCGCCTTCGCCGGCGAGCTGGCCGATCAGTTCGCCCAGGTGCTGATCAACCAGGAGAAGCGCTCGGTCACCCATGCGCTGTATCTGTTCCAGCGCGCCGTCGAGCAGAGCGCCAGCGCCTTCCTGCTGGTCGATCGCGACGGCCGGGTGGAATACGTCAACCCCAGCTTCACCGCCATCACCCTGTACAGCAGCGACGAGGTCTGCGGTCATCGCCTGTCGGAACTGCCGGCGCTGGCCAACCTCAGCGACCTGCTGTTCGATACCGACTCGAGCCTGGCCGAGCACAGCAGCTGGCAGGGCGAGTTTCGCAGCCGGCGCAAGAACCAGGAACCGTACTGGGGCCACCTGTCGATATCCAAGGTCTATGGCGACGACGGCGAGCTGACCCACTACATCGGCATCTACGAAGACATCACCGAGGCCAAGCTGGCGCAACAACGCATCGAGCGCCTGGCCTACACCGACAATCTGACCAACCTGGGCAATCGCCCGTCGTTCATCCGCAGCCTCGAAGAGCGTTTCGCCCGCAACACCCAGCAATCGCTGGGGCTGCTGCTGGTGGACATCGACAACTTCAAGCGCATCAACGACAGCCTCGGCCACCAGACCGGCGACAAGCTGCTCTCGGCCCTGGCCCGCCGCCTGCGCAACAGCCTCGGCGCCAAGGGCACCCTGGCGCGCTTCGCCAGCAACGAGTTCGCCATCCTGCTCGATGGCTGCGACCAGGACAGCGGCCTGCGCGTCGCCCATCAGGTGCTGCAGACCCTGGACAAACCGCTGTTCGTCGACAACCAGCTGATCAGCATCACCGGCTCGGTGGGCCTGGCCATCGCCCCGGAACACGGTAACGACCCGCAGACCCTGATGAAGCACGCCGGCCTGGCCCTGCACAAGGCCAAGGCCAACGGCAAGCACCAGGTGCAGCTGTTCACCGAGGCGCTCAATGCCGAGGCCAACTACAAGCTGTTCGTCGAGAACAACCTGCGCCGCGCCCTGACCCAGAACGAACTGGAAGTCTTCTATCAGCCCAAGCTGTGCCTCAAGAGCGGCCAGTTGCTGGGCATGGAAGCGCTGCTGCGCTGGCAGCATCCGGAAAAGGGCATGATCAGTCCCGACCAGTTCATCGGCGTGGCCGAGGAAACCGGCCTGATCATCCCCATCGGCAAGTGGGTGGTACGCCAGGCCTGCCGCATGAGCAAGCAGATCGCCGCCATCGGCATGGGCACGCTGCAGGTGGCGATCAACCTGTCGCCCAAGCAGTTCTCCGACCCGGACCTGGTCGGCTCCATCGCCGCCATCCTGCACGAGGAACAGCTCGACCCACGCCTGCTGGAGCTGGAACTGACCGAAAGCCTGCTGCTGGAAGCCACCGAAGACACCCGCCACCAGCTCGGCCGCCTCAAGAGCCTGGGCCTGACCCTGGCCATGGACGACTTCGGCACCGGTTATTCCTCGCTCAGCTACCTGAAGAAATTCCCCATCGACGTGATCAAGATCGATCGCAGCTTCATCAAGGACATCCCGGACAACCAGGACGACATGGAGATCACCTCGGCGGTGATCGCCATGGCCCACAACCTCAAGCTCAAGGTGGTCGCCGAAGGCATCGAAACAGGCGCGCAGCTGGCCTTCCTGCGCCGCCAGCACTGCGACGTCGGCCAGGGTTACCTGTTCGACAAACCGATTTCCGGCCGCGAGCTGATCGACAGCCTGCGCCGCTATCCCTGCCGGCCACAGGCCGACCAACGGACGTAATACGCGGCACTGCGCGTAGTCCACACCTCAATCACCGTTCAGGAGACCCTCATGGTTCTGCGCTCCCAGATTCTCGTCGACAAACAGGCCCTGCCCAGCGCCGAACAGGCCCTGCCCGGTCGTGCCGAGCCGCTGCCGGTGGCCGATACCCACCATGTCAACGGCAACCCGATCAAAGCGCCGTTCCCCGCCGGCCTGCAGCAGGCGGTGTTCGGCCTGGGCTGTTTCTGGGGCGCCGAGCGGCGCTTCTGGCAGCAGCCGGGCGTGTTCAGCACGGCAGTCGGCTATGCCGGCGGTTTCACCCCCAACCCCACCTACGAGGAAGTCTGCTCCGGCCTGACCGGGCACACCGAGGTGGTGCTGGTGGTGTTCGACCCGCAGCAGACCAGCTTCGAGGCGCTGCTCAAGGTGTTCTGGGAAGTGCACAATCCGACCCAGGGCATGCGCCAGGGCAACGATCAGGGCACCCAGTACCGCTCGGCCATCTACTGCCAGGACGAGGCGCAACTGAGCGCGGCCAAAGCCAGTCAGGCACGCTTCCAGGCCGAACTGGACAAGGCCGGCCTGGGCAGCATCACCACCGAAATCCGCGAGGCGCCGACCTTCTACTACGCCGAGACCTATCACCAGCAATACCTGGCGAAGAACCCCAATGGCTATTGCGGCCTGGGCGGAACAGGCGTATGTCTACCTCCTGAGTCCTGACCCCAGGTAGAACGTCGTGGAGCTGAGCAGCATTTCCAGCCAGGTATCGAGCCAGGCATCGGCGCAGATCGCTGCGCAGATGTCGCTCCTGCTACTGCGCAAGACGCTGGAGCTGCAGGCCAGCTCCATAACGGGGCTGGTGCAGGCCGCTGCACCGCCCGGCGCCTCCGGCAACCCGCCCCATCTCGGCAACAGCATCGACGTAATGGCCTGAAGACCTGCTGACCTGACGTCGACCGCCGGACTAAACTGCGGGCAATTAGCCATCAACCGACGAGCCTGGCATGCCCGCCACCCTGCCCTACATCTCGCCTGATCAGCTTTGCGTCGGCCTCTACGTCCATCTGGACCTGAGCTGGTGGGAGCATGATTTCGCCTTCAGCAATTTCAAGATCAAGGATGAAGCGCAGATTCGTGCCCTGCGTGCGCTGAAGCTGAAGCAGCTGCGCTACGATCCGTCGCGCAGCGACTGCCCGCCCCTGGCATTGACCGAAGACGTGCCGGCGCCGGCCCCCATCGAACTGCCCGTCGATCCGCAAGCACAGCAACGCCAGGAGCGTGCGCAGAAGCTGCGCCAGCTGCGCAGCCGCCTGGCCGACGTGGACCGCCGCTTCATCGAGGCCAGCCAGCGCATCAAGGCACTCAACCAGACCCTGCGCAGCCGCCCGGAAGATGCCATGCGCCAGGCCGGCGCCATCGTCGGCGAGATGGTCGAGACGCTGCTCGGCGCCCCCGGCGTGGTGCTGCACGGCATCACCGGCAAGGCCGCCGAGGACAGCTACTTCCACGCGCTCAACGTCACCGTGCTGTCGCTGCTGCTCGGGCGTCAGCTCGGCCTTGACAGCGAGGCCTGCCACAGCCTGGGCCTCGGCGCGCTGCTGCACGATATCGGCATGCTGGAAGTGCCGAGCAAGGTGCTGCTCAAGCCCGAGCCCCTGAGCCGTCCGGAGCAGCAGCTGTTGCAGATGCACACAGAGTTCGGCCTGCGCATGGGGCAGAAGCTGATGCTCGATGACGAGGTGCTGCGCATCATCCACGAGCACCATGAGCACTGTGACGGCAGCGGCTACCCGCGTGGCCTGCGCGAAGCTGCGATCGGCCGGCTGAGCCGCCTGGTGGCCATCACCAACCATTTCGACGGCCTGTGCAACCCGCTCGACCCGCGCCAGGCACTAAGCCCGCACGAGGCCCTGGCGCTGATGTTCAAGCAGCAGCGCGAGCACTTCGACGAGGTGGCGCTGAAGGCCTTCATCCGCGTCATGGGCATCTACCCACCCGGCAGCCTGGTGCAACTGGAAGACGAGCGCTATGCGCTGGTATTGGGCATGAACCCGACCCAGGCGCTGAAGCCGACGTTGATCGTCTACGATGCCGACACGCCCAAGCAGGAAGCCCTGATCCTCGATCTCGCCCAGGAGCCGAAGCTGGCCATCGCCCGCAGCCTGCGCCCTTCGCAGCTACCGCTGGAGGTGCTGGAATACCTCAGCCCGCGGCGCAACCTTAGCTATCACATCGAGCCCAATCACAAGCCTGCTTGAGCCCCTTGTAGCCCGGATGCAATCCGGGGATCGGGGGCCACGGCTCCCGTATTGCATCCGGGCTACGCGCTGCAGGCAAGAGCAGTGTGCGGCTAGTTTGCAGCTTATGGCTTGCCGCTTGCGGCTTCTTCTATCAGCCAATCCAGACGCCAGCCACCCTGGCTCTGGCCAAGCACATCGGCCAGCCAAGGCAGCAGCTGCTTGAGCTCGTCTTCCAGGCCCCAGGGTGGATTGCTGATCACCAGGCCGGAACCGCTCAGGCGCGTCGCATCGTCCGGGGCATGCACGTAAAGCTCGGCGCGCAGCAGCTTGGGCGCAGCGCTCTTTTGCAGGTCGCGGTAGAAGCGCGACAGCTGGCGCTCGTCCTTGATCGGATACCAGATCGCCACGATGGCCTGACGCATGCGCCCATGTGCCTCGTTCAGCGCTTCGACGCAGCGCTGCAGCTCGTCGGTCTTTTCGAAGGGCGGGTCGATCAGCAGCAGCACGCGCTTCTCGCGGGTCGGCATCAGCGCCCGCGGCACCAGCCAGCCCTCGCCCAGGTGCACCGCTACGCGACGGTCGCCGCGCATGTTGTCCTTGAGCAGGCGGCCGTCCTCGGGGTGCTTCTCGTTGAGCTGCAGACGATCCTGCTCACGGCTGAGCAGGCGCGCCAGCTCAGGCGAACCCGGGTAGTAACGCAGCTCGCCATCCGGGTTCATCGCCCGCACCACCTCCAGATAGGCCTCCACCGCATCCGGCAGCTGCGTGGCCTGCCACAGGCGACCGATGCCTTCCAGGTATTCGCCGGTGCGGCTGGCCTGATCGCCCAGCAGGTCATACAGGCCAAGGCCGGCGTGGCTGTCGAGGTAGGCAAAGGGGGCCTCCTTCTTCGACAGCAGGGCGAGCAGGCGGGTCAGTATCAGGTGCTTGAGCACGTCGGCGTGGTTGCCGGCATGGAAGGCGTGGCGGTAGTTCATGCGGGAGTCCTCGAATCAGGCGCGCAGTTTAACAGGCCGGCGCCTGGCATTGCGGCTTGCCCCTTCGCGCCCTTACGGCCTAGGCTGCGCTTCTCCACGGATAGCGAGAACCCGCCATGTCTCTGCAAGAACTGCTCGGCAGCGAACTGCCCCTGATCCAGGCGCCGATGGCCGGCTCGCAGGATCACCGTCTGGCTGCTGCCGTGTGCGAGGCTGGCGGCCTCGGCTCGATTCCCTGCGCCATGCTCACACCCGTAGCCCTGCGCCAGGCGCTACAGGCGATGCGCGAGCTGAGCGCGCGGCCGTTCAACCTCAACTTCTTCAGCCATATGCCGCCCGAGCCGGACACAGCCCGCGAGGCAGGCTGGCGCGAAGCCCTGGCGCCCTACTATGCCGAGCTGGGCGTGGACCCGGCGAACAGCGCCAGCGGGCCGGGGCGCCTGCCATTCAACGACGAAGCGGCCGAATTGGTGGAGGAGTTCCGCCCGGCGGTGGTCAGCTTCCACTTTGGCCTGCCGCAGCCGGACCTGCTGGAGCGAGTCCGCCGCAGCGGTGCGAAGATCCTCTCCAGCGCCACCACCCTGGACGAGGCGCTGTGGCTGCAGGAACGCGGCGTCGATGCGGTGATCGCTCAGGGGCTGGAAGCCGGCGGCCATCGCGGACATTTTCTCGATCACGACCTGAGCCGCCAGCTCGGCACCTTCGCCCTGCTGCCGCAACTGGTCGATGCACTGTCGGTGCCGGTGATCGCCGCCGGCGGCATCGGCGATGCGCGGGGCGTAGCCGCGGCCATGGTCCTCGGCGCTGCCGGGGTGCAGGTCGGCAGCGCTTACCTGCTGTGCCCGGAGGCCGCTACCGGCGCCATTCACCGCGCTGCCCTGCAGAGCCCGGCGGCGCACCATACGGCGCTGACCAACCTGTTCAGCGGCCGCCCCGCGCGCGGCATCGTCAACCGGCTGATGCGTGAGCTGGGGCCGATCAGCACGCAGGCGCCGGAGTTCCCCCTGGCCACCGCGGCCATCGCGCCGCTGCGCGCGGCGGCCGAGGCCCAGGGCAGCGGCGACTTCTCGCCACTGTGGGCCGGGCAGAACGTCGCCAGCTGCCGGCCAATGCCGGCGGCCGAGCTGACCCGTGAGCTGGCGCGGGGCTTCGCCTGACAGCCTGGTAGGGCGGGTGCAACCCGCCATTCCCGGAGCGGCGGGTTTCACCCGCCCTACCTTCCACCAACGAGCGATTATCACCACCGATGATGATGCTGGGCAGCCGGGCGACCGCCTGCCTAGACTCGGTCGATCATCTGGAGGCCCGTCCCATGTCCGAGACCCTGCTCAGCTCCCGCAACCTGGCGTTCGAACTCTTCGAGGTGCTCGACGCCGAAGCCCTGACCCAGCGCCCGCGCTTCGCCGACCACAACCGCGAGACCTTCGAGGCGGCGATCAGCACCGCGCGCGGCATCGCCGAAGAGCTGTTCGCCCCGCACAACCGCAAGAACGACGAACACGAGCCGCAGTACGTCGACGGCGGCGCGGTACTGATCCCGGAGGTCGAGCCGGCCCTGCGCGCCTTCCACGAGGCGGGCTTCCTCAATGCGACGCGCGATTTCGAGCATGGCGGCATGCAGCTGCCCAACCTGCTGTCGCAGGCCTGCTTCGCCCATTTCCAGTCGGCCAATATCGCCACCAGTTCCTACTCGATGCTGACCATGGGCGTGGCCAACCTGATCGAGGCCTTCGGCAGCGAGGAGCAGAAAGCCCGCTACCTGCAGCCGATCATCGATGGCCGCTTCTTCGGCACCATGGCGCTGACCGAGCCGCACGCCGGCTCCTCGCTGTCGGACATCAGAACCCGCGCCGAGCCGCACCCCGACGGCAGCTACCGCATCAAGGGCAACAAGATCTTCATCTCCGGCGGCGACCAGCCGATTTCCGAGAACATCGTGCACATGGTGCTGGCCAAGCTGCCGGACGCACCGCCCGGGGTGAAGGGCATCAGCCTGTTCCTGGTGCCCAAGTTCCACGTCAATGACGACGGCAGTCTGGGTGCGCGCAACGACGTCACGCTGGCCGGCCTGTTCCACAAGATGGGCTGGCGCGGCACCACCTCCACGGCACTGAACTTCGGCGACAACGGCGAATGCGTCGGCTATCTGGTGGGCAAGCCGCACGCTGGTCTTTCCTACATGTTCCAGATGATGAACGAGGCGCGCATCGGCGTCGGCATGGGCGCGATCATGCTCGGCTATGCCGGCTACCTGTACTCGCTGGACTATGCGCGCAATCGTCCGCAGGGCCGCCAGCCGGACGGCAAGGATCCGACCAGCCCGCAAATCTCGATCATCGAGCATGCCGATGTGCGGCGCATGCTGCTGACGCAGAAGGCCTACGTCGAAGGCGCCTTCGATCTTGGCCTATACGCCGCACGCCTGTTCGACGACACCCAGACCCTGGAAACCGCCGAAGATCGCACCTGCGCGCTGGAGCTGCTTGACCTGCTCACGCCCATCGTCAAGTCCTGGCCCTCGGAGTTCTGCCTCAAGGCCAACGAGCTGGCCATCCAGATTCTCGGCGGCCACGGCTATACCCGCGAGTACCCGGTGGAGCAGTACTACCGCGACAACCGCCTCAACCCGATCCACGAGGGTACCCACGGCATCCAGTCGCTCGACCTGCTAGGGCGCAAGGTATCGATGAACGGCGGCGCCGCGCTCAAGCAGCTGCTCAAGCTGATCAACGACTGCTGCCAGCGCGCCAGCGAACACGAGTCGCTCACCGCCCTGCGCCAACCGCTGGAGCAGCTGCTGGCGCGCCTGCAGGCGGTGACCCTGGCCCTGCTCGGCGACCTGATGAGCGGCAAGGTCAACCAGGGCCTGGCCAACTCGGCGCTGTACCTGAAGGTGTTCGGCCATACGGTGATCGGCTGGCGCTGGCTGGAGCAGGCGATTCGCGCCGAGCTGGGCCTGGCCCGCACCGACAATGCCGAGGAGCAGGCCTTCTACCGCGGCAAGCTGCAGGCCGCGCGCTATTTCCTGACCTGGGAAGTGCCGAGCTGCCACCACGACCTGGCCATCCTCGAAGCGCGCGATGACACCTGCCTGGGCATGCAGGACGCATGGTTCTAGGGAGCGGCTACAGGCTGCAGGCAAAGCAAAGCAGACTTGCAGCCTGAAGCCTTCAAGAAAAATGTAATAACCTTTTTGACAGCGGTACGAAGGCTACGGTTAGAATCCCTGGCACGCGCCATGCATAACGGCGCCCCACATTTGCCTGCCAGGAGTACGCGCAGTTGGATGCCAGCGCCATCAACAATCTGTTCTTGATCGGCGCCCTGCTGGTAGCGGCCAGTATTCTGGTCAGCGCGTTCGGTACGCGCTTCGGCATCCCCATCCTGGTGATCTTCCTCGCGGTCGGCATGCTCGCCGGCGTCGACGGCCCCGGCGGCATCGTCTTCGACAATTACCCCCTGGCCTACCTGGTGGGCAACCTGGCGTTGGCGGTGATCCTGCTCGACGGCGGCATGCGCACAAGGGTTTCCAGCTTCCGCGTGGCCCTGTGGCCATCGCTGTCGCTGGCCACGGTGGGCGTGGTGATAACGGCCGGGCTCACCGGCCTGGCCGCCGCCTGGCTGTTCAACCTGACACTGCTCGAGGGCCTGCTGATCGGCGCCATCGTCGGCTCCACCGATGCCGCGGCGGTGTTCTCCCTGCTGGGCGGGCGCGGCCTCAACGAACGCGTCAGTTCCACCCTGGAAATCGAGTCCGGCAGCAACGATCCGATGGCGGTGTTCCTCACCGTGACCCTGATCGCCATGCTCGCCAGCGGCCAGACCGGTTTCAGCTGGGACCTGCCGATCCAGCTGGTGCAGCAGTTCGGCCTCGGCGCCCTGTTCGGCCTGGGTGGCGGCTGGCTGCTGCTGAAACTGATCAATCGCATGGAATTGGCTACCGGCCTGTATCCGCTACTGGTGGTCAGCGGCGGCCTGATCATCTTCGCCATCACCACTGCCGTGGGTGGCAGCGGCATCCTCGCCATCTACCTGTGCGGCCTGCTGCTGGGCAACCGGCCGATCCGTTCGCGCCACGGCATCCTGCACATGCTCGACGGCCTCACCTGGCTGGCGCAGATCGGCATGTTCCTCGTCCTCGGCCTTCTGATCACCCCGCACGAGCTGCTGCCGATCGCCCTGCCGGCACTGGGCCTGGCGCTGTGGATGATCCTCTTCGCACGGCCGCTGTCGATCCTCCTCGGCCTGCTGCCATTTCGCGCCTTCCACGACCGCGAGCGGATCTTCATCGCCTGGGTCGGTCTGCGCGGCGCGGTGCCGATCATCCTCGCGGTGTTCCCGCTGATGGCCGGCCTGCCCAACGCGCAGCTGTTCTTCAACGTGGCGTTCTTCATCGTGATCGTCTCCCTGCTGCTGCAGGGCACCAGCCTGCCGCTGGCAGCCAAGCTGATGCGCGTCACCGTACCGCCGGAGCCGGCACCAGTGTCGCGCGCCGGCCTGGAAGTGCACCCAACCAGCCAGTGGGAGCTGTTCGTCTATCGCCTCGGCGCCGAGAAATGGTGCATCGGCGCCGCCCTGCGCGAGCTGAACATGCCCGAGGGCACCCGTATCGCCGCCCTGTTCCGCGGCCGCGAGCTGCTTCACCCGTCTGGCAGCACGCGCCTGGAAGCGGGCGACCTGCTCTGCGTGATCGGCCACGAACATGACCTGCCGGCGCTCGGCAAGCTGTTCAGCCAGGCTCCCAAACGCGGTCAGGACCTGCGTTTCTTCGGCGATTTCGTACTGGAGGGCGACGCCGAACTGAGTGCAGTCGCAGCACTGTATGGCCTGAAGCTCGACGAGCTGGAAGGCAATCAGCCGCTGGGCCGCTTCATCGCCCACGAGATCGGTGGCGAGCCGGTAGTCGGTGACCAGGTGGAGTGGCAGGGCCTGACCTGGACCGTGGCGGCCATGGAAGGGAACAAGGTGCGCAAAGTCGGCGTCAGATTCCCCGAGGGCACACGTCCGGGCCCTGGGCTGCACTTCTAGCAGGCGGTCAAAACTCCCGGCAGGGACTCTGCTAGCATCAGCATCGCGCGCGGGCCAACAGGCCCGCGCCTTCGTTGTGCCGCGGTATCCTCAATCGCAACCGTCCACTTTGGTATTCAATCGACCATGCATTTGTCGCGTCTTTCCCTAGCAGCCGTCCTGTTCGCCCTGTGTCTCGGCATGCCGCGGGCATTTGCCGAAGAGCCGCCGCAGATCGAAAGCGTGCAGCAGAGCCTCGACGGCCTGGCCGAGCGCAAACTGCCGGAGGCCGAACAACTGGCGCTCAAGCAGACACTCGAACAGACGCTGCGCATGCTGCAGGACCGGCAGAATGCCGAGCAGCGCCTCAGCGACCTGCGCAAGCAGCTGGACGATGCGCCGCGCCTGATCAACGAAGCCCAGCGCGAGCTGGACCGGCTCAAGTCGAGCCCCGAACAGCAGATTTCCGCGCGCCATGCGCGCAGCTCGCTGGCTCAGCTCGAACAGCTGCTGAGCGAACGCTCCAGCCAGATCAGCGACTGGAACAAGGCGATCATCGAGGCCAACAGCCTGGTGATCACCGCACAGACCCGCCCGGAACGCGCCCAGGCGGAGATCAGCCAGAACCAGGCACGCAGCCAGCTGCTCAACGACGCCCTGAAGAGCGGCCGCTTCGAAGGCAAGGCACTGAATCAGGAGCGGCGCAATCAGCTCAACGCCGAACTCTCCCTGCTCGCCGCGCAAACCCAGCTGCGCCGCCAGGAACTGGCGGGCAACAGCCTCCTGCAGGACCTCGGCAGCGCCCAGCGCGCACTGCTCGAGGAACGCATCAATCGCGCCGAGCAGGAGCGCCAGGCCCTGCAGGGCCTGATCAACGAACGCCGTCGCGCGGAATCGGAACAGACCGTCGCCGAACAATCGCGCGAGGCCGAACGGGCCAGCTCGGACAGGCTGCTGGCTCGGGAAAGCTCGCTCAACCTCAAGCTCTCCGACTACCTGCTGCGTGCGACCGATCGCCTCAACGGCCTGACCGAGCAGAACCTGCAGACCCGCCAGCAGCTGGACAACCTCAACCAGGCCAACAGGGCTCTGGATGAACAGATTCGGGTGCTGCAGGGCAGCCTGCTACTGTCGAAGATTCTCTACCAGCAGAAGCAGGGGCTGCCGAAGCTGAAACTCGAAGACGGTTCGCTGGCCAACGAGATCGCCGATATTCGTCTCTATCAGTTCGAGCTCAACAAGCAGCGCGAGGAGATCAGCGATCCGGCCCGCTACATGGAGAACCTGCTCAGCGGCCAACCGAGCGAGGAAGTCACCCCGGAGCTGCGCAACGCACTGCGCGAGCAGCTCAATACCCGGCGCGAACTGCTCGACCGCCTCAACCGCTCGCTGAACGCGTTGCTCAACGAGTCGATCACCCTGCAGCTCAACCAGAAGGAGCTGGAAAGCACCGCCAGCAGCCTGCGCGCCACCATCGACGAGCAGATGTTCTGGATTCCCAGCAACAAGCCAATTGATCTGGATTGGCTGAAATCGGCACCGCGGCGCCTCGAGCGGCAACTGGCCGACCTGCCCTGGAGCATGGCCATCAGCGAACTGGGCGCGGGCCTGGTCGAACGTCCGCTGGTGTTCCTGCCGCTGATCCTGCTCTGTGCGCTGATCCTCTGGCGGCGCCAGTTCCTGTTCGACAAGCTCAGCGGGCTGCATGGCGACATCGGCCACTACAAGCACGACAGCCAGTTGCACACGCCGATGGCGCTGGGCCTCAACATCATCCTGGCGCTGCCGGTGACGCTGTTCCTGGCCCTGTGCGGCTATGCCCTGCTGCACGATGCGCGCGGGCAGAATCTCTACCTGGGCGCCGCGCTGTACGAGATGGCCGAGGCCTGGCTGGTGTTCTATACCCTGCACCGCATCCTGTCCCCGGATGGCGTGGCCGTCCTGCACTTCCACTGGCCGCCGGCCAACGTCGCTTTCTTCCGCCAGCACCTGCGTCGCCTGGGCCTGGTGGTGATGGCCCTGGTGGCCGTGGTGAGCATCGCCGAACACCAACCGGCAAGCCTGGAAAACGACGTGATCGGCATCATCGTGGTGCTCAGCTGCTATGCCCTGATGGCCTGGATGCTGTTCCACCTGCTGTTCAGCGCACCGCTGCGGGAGAACACCTCGCCTCTGCGCACCAGCGTCGGCGTGCTGTTCAACCTGCTGCCGCTGGCGCTGATCGGGGCGGTCGCCTTCGGCTACTACTACACCGCGCTCAAGCTCACCGACCGACTGATCGACACCCTGTACCTGCTGATCATCCTGCTGATCGTCGAGGCCACGCTGGTGCGCGGCCTGAGCGTGGCGGCACGGCGCCTGGCCTATCAGCGCGCCCTGAGCAAACGCCAGGCGCAGAGCAAGGAAAGCCTGGATGGCGAAGCGCCGGTGGAGGAACCGACCCTGGGCATCGAGCAGGTCAACCAGCAGTCCCTGCGCCTGATCCGCCTGGCCCTGCTCGGCGGCTTCCTGGTCTGCCTGTACGCGGTCTGGGCCGACCTGATCGGGGTATTCACCTACCTCGACACCATCAACCTCTACGAATACAGCAGTGGCAGCGGAGACAGCGCGACGCTGGTGCCCATCAGCCTGATGGACGTGATTGGCGCGCTGATCATCGTCGCCATCACCGTGGCCCTGGCGCGCAACCTGCCGGGCCTGCTCGAGGTGCTGGTGCTGTCACGCATGCGGCTGGCGCAGGGCAGCGCCTACGCCACCACCACCCTGCTGTCCTACGTACTGGTGGGTATCGGTATCGTCAGCACCCTGTCCACCCTGGGGGTCAGCTGGGACAAGCTGCAATGGCTGGTGGCGGCGCTGTCGGTGGGCCTGGGCTTCGGCCTGCAGGAGATCTTCGCCAACTTCATCTCCGGTCTGATCATCCTGTTCGAGCGCCCGGTGCGTATCGGCGACGTGGTGACCATCGGCAACCTGTCCGGCACGGTGAGCAAGATCCGCATTCGCGCCACCACCATCACCGATTTCGACCACAAGGAAATCATCGTTCCGAACAAGACCTTCATCACCGGCCAGCTGATCAACTGGTCGCTGAGCGATACGGTCACCCGCGTCACCCTCAAGGTGGGGGTCGGCTACGGTTCGGATCTGGATCTGGTGCGCAAGCTGCTGCTGCAGGCCGCGCAGGAAAATCCGCGAGTGCTCAAGGAACCGGCGCCCATCGTCTACTTCCTCAACTTCGGCGAGAGCACGCTCGATCATGAGTTGCGCATCCACGTGCGTGACCTCGGCGACCGCAACCCGGCCACCGACGAGATCAACCGCTTCATCGACCGTGAATTCCCGAAAAACGGCATCAACATCGCCTTCCGCCAGGTCGAGGTGTACGTGAAGAACCTCGCCCATGGCGAGCAGAAGCTCGACCAGACGGACCTGAGCAAAGCCGCAGCCGCCGGTGCAGCCGCCGTGCAGCAAGCGCCCAAACCGCCCGCAGCGCCCTGAGCGCCAGGAGCCCCGGTGAAAAGCCTCGACCAGCTGACCTTCGACAACCGCTTCGCCCGCCTCGGTGACGCCTTCTCCACCGAGGTGCTGCCCGAGCCCATCGAACAGCCGCGTCTGGTGGTGGCGAGCGAGGCGGCCATGGCCCTGCTCGATCTCGATCCGGGCGAGGCGCAACGCCCCGAGTTCGCCGAACTGTTCGCTGGCCACAAGCTGTGGGAAGCGGCCGAGCCGCGCGCGATGGTCTATTCCGGCCATCAGTTCGGCGGCTACACGCCGCGCCTCGGCGACGGCCGCGGCCTGCTGCTCGGCGAGGTTGTCAACGCGGCTGGCGAGCACTGGGATCTGCACCTGAAAGGCGCCGGCATGACGCCCTACTCGCGCATGGGCGATGGTCGCGCGGTGCTGCGTAGCTCGATCCGCGAATTTCTCGCCAGTGAACACCTGCATGCCCTCGGGATTCCCAGTTCGCGCGCGCTGTGCGTCACCGGCTCGGACACCCCGGTGTGGCGCGAGAAGAAGGAAAGCGCAGCGATGGTGCTGCGCCTGGCGCAGAGCCACGTGCGTTTCGGTCACTTCGAGTATTTCTACTACACCCGCCAGCACGAGCAGCTGAAAACCCTCGGCGAACACGTCATGGCTTGCCATTTCCCGGCTTGCCTGGAGCAGGACGAACCCTGGCTGGCACTGCTGCGCGAGGTAATCGAACGCACCGCCGCGATGATCGCCCACTGGCAGGCCTATGGCTTCTGTCATGGGGTGATGAACACCGACAACATGTCGATCCTCGGCATCACCTTCGACTACGGCCCTTACGCCTTCCTCGACGATTTCGACGCCAACCACATCTGCAACCATTCCGACGACACCGGTCGCTACAGCTTCAGCAACCAGGTGCCCATCGCCCACTGGAACCTGGCGGCCCTGGCGCAGGCGCTGACGCCCTTCACCGCCGTGGAAAAGCTGCGTGAAGCGCTGGAGCTGTTCCTGCCGCTGTATCAGGCGCACTACCTGGACCTGATGCGCAGGCGCCTGGGCTTCACCAGCGCCGAGGACGATGACGAAGCGCTGGTCCAGCGCCTGCTGCAGCTGATGCAGCAGGGCCAGGCCACCGACTACAGCCTGTTCTTCCGCCGCCTTGGCGAGCAGGCGCCTGCCGATGCGCTCAAGGTGGTACGCGATGATTTCGTCGATCTGGCCGGCTTCGACGCCTGGGGCCAGGCCTACCTGGCGCGCTGCGAGCGTGAGGGCGGCGAGCAGGCCGAACGCCAGGCACGCATGCATTCGGTCAACCCCAGGTACATCCTGCGCAACTACCTGGCGCAGCAGGCCATCGAGGCGGCCGAAGCCGGCGACTATGGCCCGGTGCGCGAACTGCATGCGGTGCTCTCCCGGCCATTCGACGAGCAGCCGGGCAAGGAGCGCTATGCCGAGCGCCCGCCGGAATGGGGCAAGCACCTGGAAATCAGCTGCTCGTCGTAGAGATGAATGGTCACCTGAGCGTAGGGTGCGCCGCGCGCACCAACCGCCCCGGTGACCCGCGCAGCGCAGGTGAAGATCCACCACAACGGCCTGCGAGAACACCTGCCCTACCCATCCGCTCGGCTCAGATGGATGGACGGACCGCGCCAGCCCCCAAGCCGTATGCCTTATCCATTAAATCGAAAAGGCATATAAACCTTTCTAAACATTCTTAGACTATCTAATACAAGCCCACTATCTTGGCGCCCTGCCAGGCCGCCCGGTGCGCGCCCGATACCTCACACGAGATTCGACGCTAAGGATGCTCATGTCCTGGGACTCCCTGCCCTTGCTATTCGTCGGCGCCCTGCTGATCTGGGTGCTCTATGCCTTCATCCGGGAAAAATGGAGCCCGGACATAGTTGCTGCCATCGCCGTGGCAGCGCTGCTGGTCAGCCAGTTGCTGGAGCCCAGGGAAGTGCTCGGCGTGCTCTCCAACTCGGCGCCTGTGACCATCGCCTGCATGTTCGTGCTATCCGCCGCACTGGAGCGCACCGGCTGCATCGACGCCCTTGGCAACTGGCTGGGTAACCTGGTCGGCAGCAACCCCATTCGCGTACTCACCGGCCTTACCGTTACTGCCCTGGTGGTATCGGCCTGCCTGAACAACACCCCGGTGGTGGCCATCCTCACCCCGGTGGCCATCGCCCTGGCACGCCGCTCCGGCACCCTGCCGTCCAAGCTGCTGATTCCGCTGTCCTACGCCACCATCCTCGGCGGCACCCTGACCATGATCGGCACCTCCACCAACATCCTGGTCGACGGCGTGGCGCGCAAGGCCGGCCTGGCCCCCTTCGGCATCTTCGAGATCACCGGGGTCGGCCTGGTCATGGCGGCTTGCGGCATGGCCTACCTGCTGACCGTCGGCCGCCATCTGCTGCCGGAGCGCGAGACCCTGTCGCGCCAGCTGCGCCCGGACCTGTCGCGCACCTTCATGACCGAGCTGCTGGTGCCGCACGATTCGCCGATGATCGGCAAGACCCTGCACGAGGCCAACCTCAATGGCGGTAGCGGCCTGCAGGTGCTCAAGCTGTTTCGCGAGGAACAGGAGCTGACCGAGCCGGATGCCGACACCCTGCTGGCCAGCGGCGACCGCCTGGTGCTGCACGGCCAGGTCAAGGACGTGGTGGAACTGCGCGAAAGCGGCCACCTGAGCTTCAACCGTGGCGACGCCTTCGAGACCATCAGCAGCCATGACGTGATCCTCGCCGAGGCCATAGTCGGGCGTAACTCGCGCTACAGCCACCGCCCCATGCGCGACCTCGACCTCACCGCACGTTACGGCATCGCCGTGCTCGCCGTGCACCGCCAGGACGAGAACGTGCAGGGCAACCTCGACGACTTCGAACTGCAGTTCGGCGACGTGATGCTGGTCGAAGGGACCCCGGCGCAGATCAAGCGCTTCGCCGACAACGGCGAGCTGATCAGCCTCAACGCCGTGCAGGAACGCGCCTTCCGCCGCGACAAGGCGCCCATCGCCATCGGCGCCACCCTGGCGGTGATGCTGCTGGCCGCCTTCGGCGTGATGCCCATCGAGGGCCTGGCGATCATCGGCGCGGTGACCGTGCTGGCGACCCGCTGCCTGGATGTGGAGGACGCCTACAAGGCAGTGGACTGGAAGATCCTCAGCCTGATCTTCGGCATGCTGGCCATTAGCATCGCCATGGACAAGGTCGGCCTGGTCAAGCTGCTGGTGGAGAACGTCATGGGCTGGCTGCCCTGGGCCGGGCCGCTGCTGATGCTGAGCTTCATCTACCTGTTCACCTCGATCCTCACCGAGATGCTGTCGAACAACGCGGTGGCGGTACTGGTGACGCCCATCGCCATCGGCATGGCCCAGCACATGGGCGTCGATCCGCGCGCTTTCGTGGTCGCGGTGATGTTCGCCGCCAGCGCCAGCTTCGCCACGCCCATCGGCTACCAGACCAACACCTTCGTGTACAACGCCGGTGGCTACCGCTTCACCGACTTCATGAAGGTCGGCATCCCGCTGAACCTGCTGCTGTGGGGCGTGGCAACGCTGGTGATTCCCTGGTTCTTCCCACTGACCCCGTTATAGGGAATAAGCAGCGAAGACAATGTTCTAAGGCGCAGCCCGTTTCATTGCTCCAGCGCATTGACCGGGCCTCGCCGCCTTCTCCATGCTGCGATCCTTTCAATCTGCTCTGAGGGAACGCGCGCATGAAACTGGAAACCCTGGCCATCCACGCCGGCTACAGCCCCGACCCGACCACCAAGGCGGTGGCGGTCCCCATCTACCAGACCAGCTCCTTCGCCTTCGACGACACCCAGCACGGTGCCGACCTGTTCGACCTGAAAGTCGCCGGCAACATCTATTCGCGCATCATGAACCCGACCAACGCCGTGCTCGAAGAGCGCGTGGCGGCGCTGGAAGGCGGCGTCGGTGCGCTGGCCGTGGCCTCCGGCATGGCGGCCATTACCTATGCCATCCAGACCGTAGCCGAGGCCGGCGACAACATCGTCTCGGTGGCCAAGCTCTACGGAGGCACCTACAACCTGCTGGCCCACACCCTGCCGCGCTTCGGCATCCAGACCCGCTTCGCCGCACACGATGATATCGCCGCACTGGAAGCACTGATCGACGAGCGCACCAAGGCAGTGTTCTGCGAGTCCATCGGCAACCCGGCCGGCAACATTGTCGACCTCAAGGCCCTGGCCGAAGCCGCGCATCGTCATGGCGTGCCGCTGATCGTCGACAACACCGTGGCCACGCCGATTCTCTGCCGCCCCTTCGAGCATGGCGCGGACATCGTCGTCCACTCGCTGACCAAGTACATCGGCGGCCACGGCACCAGCATCGGCGGCATCGTGGTCGACTCCGGCAAATTCCCATGGGCCGACAACAAGGCGCGCTTCCCGCTGCTCAATACGCCCGATCCCTCCTACCACGGCGTGACCTACACCGAAGCCTTCGGCCCTGCTGCCTTCATCGGCCGCTGCCGCGTGGTACCGCTGCGCAACACCGGCGCGGCGCTGTCGCCGTTCAACGCCTTCCTCATCCTGCAAGGCCTGGAAACCCTGGCCCTGCGTATGGAGCGGCACACCGAGAACGCGCTGAAAGTCGCGCGATATTTGCAAAACCACCCGCAAGTGGCCTGGGTGAAATATGCCGGCCTGGCCGATCATCCCGAGCACGAGCTGGCCCAGCGCTACTTCGGCGGCAAGCCGGCGGCGATCCTCTCCTTTGGCATTCAGGGCGGTCAGGAAGCCGGGGCACGCTTCATCGATGCGCTGCAACTGGTGGTGCGCCTGGTCAATATCGGCGATGCCAAGTCGCTGGCCTGCCACCCGGCGTCCACCACCCACCGCCAGCTCAGCGACGAGGAACTGCAGAAAGCCGGCGTGCCACGCGACATGGTGCGCCTGTCGATCGGCATCGAGCATATCGACGACATCCTCGCCGACCTGACCCAGGCACTCGAGGCGGCGCGCGGCTGATCGCTTGAAAAGCTGCGATTTCGGCTCCAGATAGGTGTGATTGCCGCTGGAGCCGAATCATGAGCACTCCCCTGCTGATCCCCTGCCCGCATTGCAACGGGCTCAATCGCATTCCCGCCGAGCGCCTGGGCGATGCCCCGCGCTGCGGCCGCTGCAAGGCCGAGGTGCTGCCTGCAGCGCCCTTCACGCTCACGCAAGGCAACTTCGCCAGCCAGCTCAAGGGCGACCTGCCGCTGCTGGTGGACGTCTGGGCCAGCTGGTGCGGCCCCTGCCAGGCCTTCGCCCCGACCTTCGCCCAGGCCGCAGTTCAGCTGCAAGGACGCTGCCGCCTGGGCAAGCTCGATAGCGAAGCCAACCCGCAGCTGTCCGGCCAACTCGGGATTCGCTCCATTCCCAGCCTGATCCTGTTCAGGGGTGGCGTGGAAATCGCGCGCCAGAGCGGCGCCATGCCCCTGCCGCAACTGCTGGCCTGGCTGCGCCAACAGGGCATCTAGACTACGCGCTATCCCGCGCTCAACCATCGTTCGAGCGTAGGGTGTCGCGGGGCCGCCCAGGCCATGCGCACCGCCGATAAACGCGATGCCCGGTGTGCACAGCGCCCCCTAGGGCCTGGGTACGGCCTCCAGAGTATCGACAGAGCTTGAGCGCTTCGGTCATGCGCGGTGACCGCTGCGGTCAATTGCACGTTGACCATCAGGCCTTAGGCTGGCGGCACGCCCCCTAGGAGTACCTCCATGCCCCTGCCCGTGGAAATCGCTCGCCAGCTCACCGAGGAGCAGATCGCCTTCGTCAAACGCAGCGGCCTCAAGGCCGAGGTGCTCGAACCCGGCTTCGTGCGCCTGTACATGCCGCTGCACGGCAACCAGAACCATATCGGCAGCATGTACGCCGGCGCCCTCTTCACCCTCGCGGAAATTCCCGGCGGCGCGCTGTTCCTGACCAGCTTCGACGCCCAGCGCTTCTACCCCATCATCAGGGAAATGAACCTGCGTTTTCGTCGCCCGGCCATGGGCGACATTCAGGTAGAAGCACGCCTCTCGACCGAGGAGATCGCCCGCCTGGAAGAACAGGCGAGCCAGCAGGGCAAGGCCGAATATGTGCTCGAACTGCAACTGACCGACGGCAGCGGCGAAGTGGTCGCGGAAAGTCGCGGCCACTACCAATTGCGTTTACGCTGAATGGCGTCGCCCATGGGATTCGCAAACGGTAACAGTCTGCGAACTTGCCACAGGTCAAAAGAGCGGCTATTTGAACAGGCACAATAAAATTGCCGACGGGTATCGGCAGGAGAGCCGTCACCATGTTCAATCACATTCTCATCGCCCATGACCTGCGCGACACCGCCGACATGGCGCTGTGCCGCGCAACCCAGCTGGCCCGCCAGCACAACGCCCGCCTGACCATCCTCCATGTACTGGACCCCAGCCAGAGCAGCGAGCAGCATGAAAAAGCGCGCCAGGCACTGGATCGCAGCCTGACCCAATTCGCCCCGCCCGGCACCGAGCTGCGCATGCTCAGCGGCAAACCCTCGGAAGTGGTGCTGCAGCAGGTGCAGGCCAGCGGCTGCGACCTGCTGGTACTGGGCGGCCATCATCAGCGCCATGACTTCTTCTCCGGCACCAGCCTGGATCGCATCGCCCGACGCTGCACCGTGCCGCTGCTGCTGGTGGCGCGCAACGACTTCCAGCCTTATCAGCGCGCACTGGCCGCCATCGACTTCTCGCTCTGTGCCTGCAGCGCCTTCGGCCAGGCCTATCGCCTGCTGCCCGCCGAGGCCGAACTGCATGCCCTGCACGTGTTCGAGCCGGACAAGGGCACCGCGCAACAGGTCGAGCTGCAGTTGCAGACCCAGCGCGCGCTGATCGATCAATTGCTGCAGGACGAGGCGCAGAACCTTACGCCTGGCGGCCCCAAACTGAGCCACGAAGTGCTGCAAGGCGGCATCCTGCGCAGCCTGCAGGAGCAGATCAAGGTGCGCCGCGGTGAATTGCTGGTGCTCGGCAGCCATGGCCGCAGCGCCTTCTCCCAGGCGCTGCTGGGCAGCCTGGCCCAGCACTTCCTGCACAAGGCGCCGTGCGACGTGTTCGTGGTGCGCTAGAAACCGCGACACAGAAAAAAGGCGCCTGTCGGCGCCTTGTTCATTCTCAACTGGCGTTGAGCAGATCGTGCAGTTCGACGAACTGCTGGGTCAGCTTGTGCCGTGCATCCAGATGGATCAGCGGCGTGCATACCTGGTGCGACTCGCGCATCTTCACCGAACTCATCAGATTCACCGGCAGCACCGGCAGCCCTTCGGCGATCAGCTCATCGAGCAGTTGCTGCGGCAAGGTTGCGCGCGGCTGGAACTGGTTGACCACTATACCCTCCACCTCCAACTCCTCGTTGTGGTCGTCCTTGAGCTCTTCGATCTCGGCCAGCAGACCGTACAGGGCATTGCGCGAGAAACTGTCGCAGTCGAAAGGGATGAGCACGCGGTCTGCCGCGATCAATGCCGATACCGTATAGAAATTCAGCGCAGGCGGGGTATCCAAGTAGATGTGATCGTAATCCTCGGCCAGCTCCTCGAGCAGTTTGCGCAGCTTGTTGATCTTGTGCTTCTGCTCCAGCTTGGGCTGCAGCTCGGCCAGCTCGGCGGTGGCGGTGACCACGTGCAGGTTGTCGAAGGGCGTCTCGTAGATATCGACCTTGCCCTTCTTGGCGAAGGGACCGGATGACAGGGTCTGCTTGAAGAAATCGGCGATGCCCACGGGGATATCCTCACCGCTCAGGCCGGTAAGGTAATGGGTCGAGTTGGCCTGGGCGTCCAGGTCGATCAACAGGGTGCGGTAGCCCTGCGCCGCACTCACCGCCGCGAGATTGCAGGCGATGCTGGACTTGCCTACGCCGCCCTTCTGGTTGAACACCACACGTCGCATTGCACACCTCCCTGAGCCTCGATGGCATTGGATTCTATGCAAAGGCTGTGACAAGCGCGAGGTGTTTGGTCATGTGCTGACCACTGGATAAGGAAGAGGCCGCTTACGCGGCCTCTGCAGGACGATCGATCAGCGGTGGTAAGCCGCCGACAGCTCGTGCACCGCCTCGAAGAAGGCGCCCGCATGACCCGGATCGACTTCCGGGGTGATGCCATGGCCGAGGTTGAACACATGGCCGCTGCCGGCACCGTAGGCGGCCAGGATGCGCGCCACCTCGGCGCGGATCGCTTCCGGCTTGGCGTAGAGCACTGCCGGGTCCATGTTGCCCTGCAGGGCGACCTTGGCACCGACTCGGGCACGAGCGCTGCCGATGTCGCAGGTCCAGTCCAGCCCCAGCGCCTCGGCGCCGCTATCGGCCATGGACTCCAGCCACAGACCGCCACCCTTGGTGAACAGGATGACCGGCACGCGGCGCCCGTCGTGCTCGCGGATCAGGCCGTCGACGATCTGCTTCATGTAGGCCAGGGAGAACTCCTGATAGGCCGCCGCCGACAGCGCGCCGCCCCAGGAATCGAAGATCTGTACCGCCTGCGCCCCGGCCAGGATCTGCCCGTTGAGGTAGGCAGTGACCGACTGCGCCAGCTTGTCGAGCAGTGCATGCAAGGCCTGCGGGTTGTCGTAGAGCATGGCCTTGGTCTTGCGGAAATCCTTCGACGAGCCGCCTTCGACCATGTAGGTAGCCAGCGTCCAGGGACTGCCGGAGAAACCGATCAGCGGCACACGACCGTTCAGCTCGCGGCGAATGGTACGCACCGCGTCCATCACATAGCCCAGGTCCTTCTCGGCATCCGGCACCGGCAGCGCCTCGATATCGGCCAGGCTACTGACCACCTTCTTGAAGCGCGGACCTTCGCCGGTTTCGAAGTACAGACCCTGGCCCATGGCATCGGGGATGGTGAGGATGTCGGAAAAGAGAATCGCCGCATCCAGTTGCGGGTAGCGGTCCAGCGGCTGGATGGTGACCTCGCAGGCAAGCGTGGGATTCTTCATCAGGCTCACGAAGTCGCCGGCCTTGGCCCGGGTCGCGCGATACTCCGGCAGATAGCGGCCTGCCTGGCGCATCATCCAGATCGGCGTGACATCCACGGGTTGCTTGAGCAGGGCAAGAAGGAAACGGTCGTTCTTCAGGGCAGTCATGGCGGCATCCGGCGAAAAAAGTGCGGGCATTTTCGCAGAGCGCAAAACAAAAGGCACGGCGGGTGCCGTGCCTTTTATCCATCGCGACGATTTGTCTCGCTCAGGAAAAGTAAGGCGCCCCACGTCGCTGCAGGCGCAGGAAGATAAGTCCGCAAAAGGTCAGAGATGACATCAGCAGAACCAACCACGACAGTAATAAACTGACAGATTCATGCCCAGAGAGCAGCCAAGCACTGCTGGCAATAGCGACGCCTAGCAACACAAACTCGAAAAGTCGCCAACCACTTGACTTACAACCGTACAGGCCAACATGCAGAGCCTGCCCCAAGCTCAAAAACAGAATCACCAGCAGATAGAGCCAGACCCACTGAAGCCAGGCGACTGGGAAACCATAATTCCAACCGATCAGGCTGATAAAGAGGCCCAGGAAAACCAGTCGCTCCGACATTCCACGCAATATCTGCAGGCACACCCCCAAGAGCCACCGCCTGTCACTCGGCAACCCCGGCAGCAAGCACAACTCGGCGACCAGCGACTGGCTGGTACGAGTACGCTCTGCCAGCAAATAACGTGCAGGCTGCGATACCAGTATCAGACAGGCGGCAACTAGTCCGTACGCAATAATAAAACGCGTACCGCGATCCGGCTCCAGCCACAGCAGAAAGCCAATGCCACTGCATACATATAGCCCACCCAGCAGTCGGTTACGCCAGCTCGACTCCTGGATGATGCCCTTCAGTTCGGGACCGAGCACCTCGCGCATCCGCTGGACTGGAGTGAACCCAGAGCTTGACTCAGGCGCACTTTTCTGACGAAACAGCGCCACATCCTCGTCCTGCACGATCAGGCGCAATGGCGTCTCGACAGCGAGAGCTAGCACCGGCCAGCGTCGCTTGCATACGCAAGACCACAGGACAGCTGCTAATGATAGGGTGACCAGGGCCGACGCGCCGTACTGTAAAGCCGTCTGCGGCCACCAGACCTGCCAGTAAGTGCCAGCCAGCAGCAGGGCAGGCACGATAGCCGCGGTCATTCGATGGGCCGGCAGAACCAGTATCAGCAGGGCCAGCCCCCAGCCCAACAGCAGTCCGGCCCCCAGGCGGGCGACATTTGCGTGTTCAGACAGCGCCGCCAGGCTGACAATAGCCAGCAGGCATAACGCAAAATTGGCAAGAGCACCAAAGGCTACGACCCTGATAGCCCCCGGCATTCGCAATCCGAGCATGTACCAGGCAAGATGAAAAGGCCGCGCAGAGATCAGCAGCCCCCAGTGTAATCCCGCGAGCAACCAAGCCAGCGTCTGTACATTCTGTGCATGATTGCCGCGTACGCTCGGCCCGAAGAGAAGACTCAAGGTCATCAAGGCACTACAGATGGCAAGGGCAAACAGCAGACGCTGGTTTTCAGGCCACAGACTACGCCAGTGCACAGCGATCACCGCACCAACTCCAGGAACAGATCCTCCAGGCCAAGAGCCTGCGCCTGGAACCTGCCAGGCAATGGAGAAGCGCTACCCGCAGCAAGGCGTAACAACACGCTATAGCCACCATCGCCAAGACGATGGCGCACGATCTCCCCGGGTAATCGCTCTTGCGGGAGGCTGAAGTCAGCCGGCAGTACGATACGCCGAACTTCGTCTTTCAATTCATCCAGGCCGGCCTGCAACAGCAGTCGTCCCTGATGCAGAAAGGCGACCTCAGAGGCGATGCGCTCCAGATCGGAAACGATATGCGTCGACAAAATCACCGTAGCGCCCTGCTCGGCCGCACTACCGACAATCTCGCGCAGCAGCTCGCGACGCGCGACCGGATCGAGTGCTGCAGCTGGCTCATCCAGCACCAGCAACCGCGGTCGACTGCCCAACGCACGAATCAGGGCCACCTGCTGACGCTCGCCGGGTGATAGCTTGTTCAATTGCCGCGCCCGCGACAGCTCCCAGCGTTCGAGTAGTCGCTTTACCAACTCGACATCCCAATTCGGATAAAGACTCCCGACAAAATCCAGCATGGCGCCGACCGTCATCCACGGGAAACTGTCGGGCAGTTGCGGCACATAACTCAGCGCGCTCTTGGTCTGATCATCTAGGCGCGTTGCGTCACGCCTCTGCACAAACGCTTGCCCGGTATCGGCGCGTAGCAGACCGAGCATGCAGCGCAGCAAGGTGCTCTTGCCGGCTCCATTACGGCCAACCAAGCCCAAAATGCTGCCTGACTCGACACGTAGCGATACATCATCCAGCACCTGATTATCGGCATAGCGTTTTGCCAGACCACGAACCTCGATCACTGCTTCCGAGTTGCACACTGCGCTCATTCCTTTTTCTCCATCAAGGGCCGTAAAGCCTCCGTTACCTGCTGAAAATTCAGATCAAGTTGGCGCGCCTGACGGACCAGCTCGGTGAGCAGAGGCGTCAGTGCCTGTAAACGCTCAGCACTTGGCTGCCTAACGGCAGCCTGCGCCATAACCACCATGCCCTTGCCGCGCAGTCGCTCGAGGAAACCCTGCTCCTCCAGCAACGAATAAGCCTTGGATACAGTCATGGGATTGATGGCGTGCGCAGCTGCCACCTCTCGCACCGAGGGGAGGCGAGTGCCTGGCGGGCATTGACCTGCCGCGATCAGGCGCGCGATTTGCCCCACAATCTGTCGGTAGATGGGGTCGGGCGAAGCGGGCTCGATATATAGGGCTTCTGGATTCATGTGTATTAATATAGCGATACACTAAAGAAAGCTGCAAGCCAGAAACAGCAATACAAAACAAAAGGCACGGCGAGTGCCGTGCCTTTTGTCCATCGCGACGATTTGTCTCGCCTTTACTTGCCCTGCGTCATTAGACGCCCAGATAGTCGAGGATGCCTTCGGCGGCGTTGCGGCCTTCGAAGATCGCCGTCACCACCAGGTCGGAACCACGCACCATGTCGCCACCGGCGAAGATCTTCGGGTTGCTGGTCTGGTGCTTGAACTGAGACTGCTCGGGCGCCACGACGCGGCCCTGGCTGTCGGTCTGGATCTCGAACTGCTCGAACCAGGGCGCCGGGCTCGGGCGGAAACCGAAGGCGATCAGCACGGCTTCGGCCGGGATGATCTCCTCGGAACCCGGGATCGGCTCGGGGCTGCGACGGCCACGGGCATCGGGCTCACCGAGACGGGTCTCGACCACCTTGATGCCTTCCACCTTGTCTTCGCCGACGATGGCGATGGGCTGGCGGTTGAAGAGGAACTTCACGCCCTCTTCCTTGGCGTTCTTCACTTCCTTGCGCGAGCCCGGCATGTTCTCTTCGTCACGGCGGTAGGCGCAGGTCACGGCCTTGGCGCCCTGACGGATCGAGGTGCGGTTGCAGTCCATCGCGGTGTCGCCACCGCCCAGTACCACGACGCGCTTGCCCTTCATGTCGATGAAGTCTTCCGGCGACTTCTCGAAACCGAGATTGCGGTTGACGTTGGCGATGAGGAAGTCCAGCGCGTCATAGACGCCCGGCAGGTCTTCACCCGGGAAGCCACCCTTCATGTAGGTGTAGGTGCCCATGCCCATGAAGACGGCATCGTACTCATCCAGCAATTGCTGCATGGTCACGTCCTTGCCGATCTCGGTGTTCAGGCGGAACTCGATGCCCATGCCGGTGAAGACTTCACGGCGGCGGCTGAGCACGGTCTTTTCCAGCTTGAACTCGGGGATGCCGAAGGTCAGCAGACCGCCGATTTCCGGGTTCTTGTCGAACACCACCGGGGTCACGCCGTTGCGCACCAGCACGTCGGCGCAGCCCAGGCCCGCCGGGCCGGCGCCGATCACCGCGACGCGCTTGCCGGTCGGTTTGACCTTGGACATGTCCGGACGCCAGCCCATGGCGAAAGCGGTGTCGGTGATGTACTTCTCCACCGAGCCGATGGTCACCGCGCCGAAGCCGTCATTGAGGGTGCAGGCACCCTCGCACAGACGATCCTGCGGGCACACGCGACCGCAGACTTCCGGCAGGGTGTTGGTCTGGTGCGAGAGTTCGGCGGCGGCCAGGATGTTGCCTTCCGACACCAGCTTGAGCCAGTTCGGAATGAAGTTGTGCACCGGGCACTTCCACTCGCAATACGGGTTGCCGCAGCCCAGGCAGCGATGCGCCTGGTCTGCAGCCTGCGCCGGCTTGAAGTTGTCGTAGATCTCGACGAACTCCTTCTTGCGCTGACGCAGCAGTTTCTTCTTCGGGTCTTTGCGCCCGACTTCGATGAACTGGAAGTCGTTATTCAGACGTTCAGTCATTGCATTACCTCATCAAACCACTTCAGGCGCATTCTTATTGCGGGTTGGCACGGGTGCTGGACAACAGCGACTTCAGGCTTGCCGCTTTCGGTTTCACCAGCCAGAACTTGCGCAGGTAATCGTCCAGGTTTTCCAGCAGATTCTGGCCCCACTCGCTACCGGTTTCCTCGACATACTCGGCCAGCACGCTTTCCAGGTGGCTGCGGTAGGCCTCCATCGCTTCGTTGTTGATGCGCTGGATTTCCACCAGTTCGTGGTTGACGCGGTCGTAGAAGCCGTTGTCCATGTCGAGCACATAGGCGAAGCCGCCGGTCATGCCCGAGCCGAAGTTGTAGCCGGTCTTGCCAAGCACGCAGACGAAACCGCCGGTCATGTACTCGCAGCAGTGGTCGCCAGTGCCTTCCACCACGGCGTGGGCGCCGGAGTTGCGCACGGCGAAACGCTCGCCCGCGGTACCGGTGGCGAACAGCTTGCCGCCGGTGGCGCCGTACAGGCAGGTGTTGCCGATGATGGCGCTGTCCTCGGTGGCGAACGGGCTGCCGGCAGGCGGGGTGATGACGATCTTGCCGCCGGTCATGCCCTTGCCCACGTAGTCGTTGGCATCGCCTTCCAGGCGCAGGTGCAGACCACCGGCGTTCCACACGCCGAAGCTCTGACCGGCAGTGCCCTTGAAGCGGAAGGTGATCGGTGCGTCGTTCATGCCCTGGTTGCCATGCACGCGGGCGATCTCGCCGGAAATGCGCGCGCCGATGGAGCGGTCGCAGTTGCCGATGTTCAGCTCGTACTCACCGCCGGTCTTGCCGGCGATGGCGTCCTTGGCCATGTCCACCATCTTCTCGGCCAGCAGGCCTTCGTCGAACGGCGGGTTCTTCGGCACCTGACAGAACTGCGGCTTGTCGGCCGGGATATGCGCGCTGGCCAGCAGCGGCGACAGATCCAGGTTGCCCTGCTTGGCGGTCTCGCCCGGCAGCACTTCGAGCAGATCGGTACGGCCGATCAGCTCTTCCAGGCTGCGCACGCCCAGCTTGGCCAGCCACTCGCGGGTTTCCTCGGCGACATAGGTGAAGAAGTTCATCACCATCTCGACGGTGCCGATGAAGTGATCCTTGCGCAGCTTGTCGTTCTGCGTGGCCACGCCGGTGGCGCAGTTGTTCAGGTGGCAGATGCGCAGGTATTTGCAGCCCAGGGCCACCATCGGCGCAGTACCGAAGCCGAAGCTCTCGGCGCCGAGGATGGCCGCCTTGATCACGTCCAGACCGGTTTTCAGGCCACCGTCGGTCTGTACCCGCACCTTGCCGCGCAGGTCGTTGCCGCGCAGGGTCTGGTGGGTTTCGGCCAGGCCCAGTTCCCAGGGCGCGCCGGCATAGCGGATGGAGGTCAGCGGCGAGGCGCCGGTACCGCCGTCGTAGCCGGAAATGGTGATCAGGTCGGCATAGGCCTTGGCCACACCGGCAGCGATGGTGCCGACACCGGCTTCCGCCACCAGCTTGACTGACACCAGCGCCTTCGGGTTGACCTGCTTGAGGTCATAGATCAGCTGCGCCAGGTCTTCGATCGAGTAGATGTCGTGGTGCGGCGGCGGCGAGATCAGGGTCACGCCCGGCACCGCATAACGCAGACGCGCGATCAGGCCGTTGACCTTGCCACCCGGCAGCTGGCCGCCCTCACCGGGCTTGGCGCCCTGGGCCACCTTGATCTGCAGAACTTCGGCGTTGACCAAGTATTCCGGAGTCACGCCAAAGCGGCCGGTGGCCACCTGCTTGATCTTGGAGCTCTTGATGGTGCCGTAGCGGGCCGGGTCTTCACCGCCCTCACCGGAGTTGGAGCGACCACCCAGACGGTTCATCGCCTCGGCCAGCGCCTCGTGCGCCTCCGGAGACAGTGCGCCGAGCGAGATACCAGCGGCGTCGAAGCGCTTGAAGATCGACTGCAGCGGCTCGACTTCGTCGAGGCCGATCGGCGTGGCGGATTCCTTGACCTTGAGCAGGTCGCGGATCATCGACACCGGACGGGTGTCGACCAGCGTCGAATATTCCTTGTACTTGGCGTAGTTGCCCTGCTGCACGGCTTCCTGCAGCGTGCGCACCACGTCCGGGTTGTAGGCGTGGTATTCGCCGCCGTAGACGAACTTGAGCAGACCACCCTGCTGGATCGGCTTGCGGTTGTTCCAGGCCTCGAAGGACAGCAGCTTCTGCTCGCTCTCGATATCGACGAAGCGCGCGCCCTGGATGCGGCTGGCCACGCCACGGAAGCACAGCTCGGTGACTTCGTCGGCCAGGCCGACGGCCTCGAACAGCTGCGCACCGCGGTAGGACGCGACAGTGGAGATGCCCATCTTCGACAGGATCTTCAGCAGGCCCTTGGAAATGCCCTTGCGGTAGTGCTTGAACACTTCGTATAGATCGCCCAGCACTTCGCCGGTGCGGATCAGGTCGCCCAGCACTTCGTAGGCCAGGAAGGGGTATACCGCCGAGGCGCCGAAGCCCAGCAGCACGGCGTAGTGATGCGGATCGCGCGCGGTGGCGGTTTCCACCAGGATGTTGCAGTCGCAGCGCAGGCCCTTTTCCACCAGGCGGTGGTGCACGGCACCGGTGACCAGCGACGCATGCGCCGGCAGCTTGCCCGGGGCGATGTGACGGTCGGTCAGCACCAGCAGCACCTTGCCGGCGCGCACGGCTTCCTCGGCCTGGTCGGCCATGTTGCGCACGGCGGCTTCCAGGCCAAGCGACTCGTCGTAGTTCATGTCGATGACATGACGGTCGAAGCCCGGACGATCCAGGTTCATCAGCGCGCGCCACTTGGCCGGCGAGATCACCGGGCTGCTGAGGATCACGCGGGTGGCGTGCTCGGGCGATTCGCTGAAGATGTTGCGTTCGGCGCCCAGGCAGATTTCCAGGGACATGACGATCGCTTCGCGCAGCGGGTCGATCGGCGGGTTGGTGACCTGCGCGAACTGCTGGCGGAAGTAATCGTATGGCGAGCGCACGCGCTGGCTGAGCACCGCCATCGGCGTGTCGTCGCCCATGGAGCCGACGGCTTCCTGGCCCTGCTCGCCGAGCGGACGCAGCACCTGGTCACGCTCCTCGAAGGTGACCTGGAACATCTTCATGTACTGCTTGAGCTGGTCCGGGTCGTAGAAGGGCGAACCGTGGTCGCGGTCTTCCAGCGTCGCCTTGATGCGCTGGGCATGCTTGCGCAGCCACAGCTTGTAGGGGTGGCGCGACTTCAGACGGCTGTCGATGGACTCGGTGTCCAGCACCTGGCCGGTCTCGGTGTCGACGGCGAGGATCTGCCCCGGGCCGACACGGCCCTTGGCGATGACGTCCTCGGGCTGGTAGTCCCACACGCCGATTTCCGAGGCCAGGGTGATGTAACCGTTCTTGGTGGTGACCCAACGCGCCGGGCGCAGACCGTTACGGTCGAGCAGGCACACGGCATGGCGACCATCGGTCAGCACCACGCCGGCCGGGCCATCCCAGGGCTCCATGTGCATGGAGTTGTACTCGTAGAACGCGCGCAGGTCGGCGTCCATGGTCTCGACGTTCTGCCAGGCCGGCGGAATGATCATGCGCAGGCCGCGGAACAGGTCGATGCCGCCGGTGACCATCAGCTCGAGCATGTTGTCCATGCTCGAGGAGTCGGAGCCGACGCGGTTGACCAGCGGGCCCAGCTCGTCGAGATCGGGAATCAGCTCGTTGGCGAACTTGGTGCGACGGGCCTGCGCCCAGTTGCGGTTGCCGGTGATGGTGTTGATCTCGCCGTTGTGCGCGAGGAAGCGGAAGGGCTGCGCCAGCGGCCACTTCGGCAGGGTATTGGTGGAGAAACGCTGGTGGAAGACCGCGATGGCGGTCTGCAGGCGCTCGTCACCCAGGTCCGGGTAGAACTGCTGCAGGTCCGCCGGCATCATCAGGCCTTTGTAGATGATGGTCTTGTGCGAGAAGCTGCAGATGTAGTGATCGGCGTCGTCGGCATTGGCCACCGAGGAACGACGGCGGGCGCTGAACAGCTTGATGGCGAATTCCTGGTCGGAGAGACCCTCGCCACCGATGAACACCTGCTCGATCTGCGGCAGGCGCTCCAGTGCCAGCTGGCCGAGCACGCTGGTGTCGATCGGCACCTTGCGCCAGCCCACCAGTTGCAGGCCGGCCGCGAGGATTTCGCGGTTCATGTTCTCGCGTGCGACCTCGGCCTTGGCCGGATCCTGATTGAAGAACACCATGCCCACGGCATACTGCGCAGGCAGTTCGACGCCGAATTGCTCCTGGGCGATGGCGCGCAGGAATTGATCGGGCTTCTGGATCAGCAGGCCGCAGCCATCACCAGTCTTGCCGTCGGCGTTGATACCGCCGCGGTGAGTCATGCAGGTGAGGGCCTCAATAGCGGTCTTGAGCAGGTGATGACTAGGCTCACCTTGCATGTGGGCGATCAAGCCGAAGCCGCAGTTATCCTTGAACTCATCAGGACGGTACAAACCTGCTTTCATAGGGGAAACTCTCACCAGGCTGCCTAGACCTCAGGCAAATTGCTTTCTAATTCAATTGCTTAAACCCGAAAAGCAGGCACAGGCATGCTTTGCATAGGCAAAAGGGAGGTCATTGTACATATCCACCCATGGCGTCACAAACTTTCGTGACGAGGGGGTGAATATTTATGTCGCAAAAACGAAGGATAAGACCGCAAGGTCGTGCTAACGACCAGGCGGTCATCTTGCGACAGAGCCCTTAGCGGCTCATTTCCTGCTGGATGCTGCCCAGGGTGCGGGGCCAGGGCTTGCCAGCCTGCAGCTTGGCAGGCAGGTTCTTCACGGCTGCCTGAGCGGCGTCGCGACTGGGGAAACTACCATAGGTCAGCACGAACAGCGGCTGCCCCTGGTAAATCTTCTTGAAATAGCGGTACTCGCTGCCACCCTCACGCACCAGCGCCTGGATGTTGGCTTCCGAACGCGACCCCACCACCTGCAAGGCATAGCGGGACGCCGGCTGCTGTGCGTACCAGTTGCTCGCCGCCGCACTTGGCGCAGCAGCTGGCGCAGGTGCTGGCTTGGGTGCCGGGGCAGGCGCGGGAGCCGGAGCCGGAGCCGCAGGCTTGGACGCGGCTGGCTCAGGCTGCCTGGCAGGTGCAGGTGCAGGTGCAGGTGCAGCAGCGATTGCAGTCGATGGCACGGTCACTGTCGAGGGCTCGGGCACAGCCGGCGGCTCGAAGTTGTCCAGTTCCTCACCAGCCGCCTCGGCCAGCGGCTGGCGGATCACGGTCTGCGACTCCCCCACCAGCGGCAATGGCAGCGGCTGGCTGGCACCTGCGAACTCGATGGCCGGCGTCCGGTTCTGCGGCGCAGGCGCCTGTACGGGCTCCTCGGCTTCTGACGTCGGGGTAGAGGGCTGCAGAGGCAACGAGGTATTGCTCGCTACCGGGGCAGAGGTGGAAGATTCGCGCCCCTGCATGAACCAGGCGGCTGCGACACCTGCCAAGACCACCGCCAGCGCCAACAGGTGCTTCTTTGGCAGCGTGAATCCGCCGCCCGCCGCCCCGCGCCCGGCCGCACGCTGCGCCAGCATCTGCTCGACCAGAAGTTCGCGGGCCTCCTGATTGATCGCCCCCGGCCAACCCTGGGCACGCAGATGAATCTCTTCAATCTGCTCATCGGTCAGGACGTCGATCCCCTGCCCGGCCCCTTCCAAGCGTTGAGCAAGGTATTCGCGCGTTTCCTCCTCGGCATAAGGCTGCAGCTCGATGGCGTGATAACACTCTTCGCCACCAGACAGCGCCTCCAGTCGAGCCAACAATTCATGCTCGGCAAACAGGAAGACATGCGGGCGACCTTCATCACCGCCTGCGGCGAGCACCAGCAGATTTTTCAACGCGACGTCATCCAGCTGGTCCGCATCGTCGACCAGCAGGTAAACCTCCTGACCAGTCAACGCCAGCTGCCCAACCTGCGCCAGAATGGAGCGCACGTCAGCCTGTGCGATGGACAGGCCCTGCGCTATTTGACGCAGCAACGCTTCGCTACCGGTGACACCCTGCGCAATCACGATGCTCTGCACCGCCTGCTTGTTGGTGCTGGCAACCAGCGCCTGGCGCAGCAGCGTCTTGCCGCTGCCCTCGGGCCCGACTACTGCCAGCAGGAGCTGGCTGTAGCGCGCGAGGTGATGCAGTTGCCCCAGTACCGGTTTGCGCTGCGCCGGAAAGAACTTGAAACCGGGCACTCGCGGCGCGAACGGGTCGTGACTGAACTGGTAATGAGCGAGGAAAGCTTCGTCAGCATGCAGACTGGTCATGAATCACTCTTCAAGAGTTGGACGACTGAGCCAGCGCGGCGTAGTCGCTACGCAGCGTGGCGTCGAGAATTTCGCGCGGGTAGTCCGCGGTCACTACCGCTTCGCCCAGGCGCTTGAGCAGCACGAGGCGCAATTGGCCATCGAGAACCTTCTTGTCCACTGCCATATGCTCGAGGAACTGCTCGGGTGTCATATCCTGCGGCGGCACCACGGGCAGCCCGGCAGCCTGCAACAGGCGCACGCCACGATCACGATCGGCAGCCGACAGCCAGCCGAGGCGATGGGACATTTCCAGCGCCATCACCGTTCCGGCGGCAACGGCTTCGCCGTGCAGCCACACGCCATAGCCTTGCTCGGTCTCGATGGCATGACCGAAGGTGTGCCCCAGATTGAGAGTGGCGCGCACCCCCGACTCACGCTCATCCGCGCCGACCACCCGCGCCTTGGCCGCACAGGAACGCTCGATGGCATGGGTCAGTGCAGCGCCATCCAGAGCGCGCAGCGCAGCCATGTTTTCCTCCAGCCAAGCCAGGAAAGGCTCATCGCAGATCAAGCCGTACTTGATGACCTCAGCCAAACCGGCGGACAGCTCGCGCTCCGGCAAGGTGTGCAGGCTGGCGGTATCGATCAGCACCGCTTTGGGCTGATAGAAGGCCCCGACCATGTTCTTGCCCAGCGGATGGTTGATCCCGGTCTTGCCACCCACCGAGGAATCCACCTGCGACAGCAGCGTCGTCGGCACCTGAATGAAATCCACGCCACGCTGGTAACAGGCAGCTGCGAACCCTGCCATATCACCTATCACACCGCCCCCCAGGGCGATAACGGTGGTGCGCCGATCATGCCGAGCCTTCAGCAGGCCATCGAAGATCAGCTGCAGGGTCTCCCAGTTCTTGAACGCCTCGCCATCGGGCAACACGACGGAGGCGACCTTGAAGCCATCCAGGGAGCGCATCAGCGCCTCGAGATACAGAGGTGCCACGGTCTCATTGGTGACGACGGCCACCTGACGCCCCGCGATATGACGAGCGAACAACTCGGGAAGCGCCAGAAGGCCATCGCCGATGTAGATGGGATAGCTGCGCTCGCCGAGTTCAACGTGAAGAGTCTGCATGAGGCCCCCAGAATAAAAAGGCCACTAGGATAGCGCAGTTCGCCACGCGCTTTAACGGGGCGACAAGGCTTCCAGACGCGAGAGAATTTCCTGAACCACCATGCGCGGCGGACGCTCGTCGGTCTCGATGACGATATCGGCAACCTCTCGGTAAAGAGGGTCACGCATGGCCATCAGATCCCTGAGTACCTGAGCGGGGTTGGCCGTGCGCAACAGCGGACGATTGCGATCACGCGAAGTACGGTCGATCTGCTGCTCCACGGAGGTATGCAAATAGACGACTCGCCCGCCAGCATGCAGCGCCTGACGATTCTCCGCACGCATCACGGCACCACCGCCAGTTGCCAGCACCAGACCGTCCTGCTGCGAGAGCTCGGCGATCACCGCCTGCTCCCGCTCACGAAAGCCCTGCTCGCCCTCGACATCGAAGATCCAGGGAATATCGGCGCCGGTACGCTGCTCGATCTCCTTGTCGGAGTCCTTGAAGGGCAAACGCAGCTCTTTGGCAAGCAAACGCCCGATGGTGCTCTTTCCAGCACCCATCGGGCCAACGAGGATTACATTGCGCACTTAGATCATCGATTCACGGCAATGGCTTGGTTGTTCATGATGCGCGGAGTGATGAAAACCAGCAACTCGGCTTTGTTGTCTGCCACGACATCGCGGCGGAACACCCGACCGAGGAATGGCAAATCGCCAAGGAAGGGGACCTTCTCCACACCCTTGGTCTGGGTGTTGGAGAATACGCCACCAATCACGATCGTCTCGCCATCATTCACCAATACCTTGGCGTTGACTTCGTTCTTGTTGATCGGCGGCACACCATTCAGAGCGCGCGCAAAGTCTGGAGCGTCCTTGGTTACCTTGACCTCCATGATGATGCGATTGTCCGGGGTAATCTGCGGAGTTACCTCAAGAGACAGGGCAGCCTCCTTGAATGAAGTACTGGTAGCCCCACTGGAACTTGCCTCCTGATAGGGAACCTCCTGTCCTTTCAGTATCTTGGCAGTTTCCTTGTCCGAGGTAACAACCTTCGGCTGAGAAACGATCTCGCCATTACCCGTCTTCTCCATAGCGGAAAGTTGCAGATCCAGCGTGACATTGTCAGTGAGGAAGCCGATACCTATACCCGAAGTACTGCCAAGCACCCCCATATCAACGAAAGGCACCGGAGCAACACCATCTTGTAACGCAAAGTCACCAACGGTGTCCGTCCCTGGTAAGAAAGCTTGTCCGCTCTCGCTATCGAAAGAAGTTGCTCCGTCCTTGCCGTACACACTCCAATTACCGCGACGACTAGCGCCGCCCCAGCGCACACCCAGAGCCTTGTCGTAGTCCACATTGGCCTCGACGATACGCGCCTCAATCATCACCTGACGTACAGGGATATCAAGTTGGGCAATGATACGGCGCAACTCATCCAACCGATCCTGCGTCTGGTAGGCAATGATGCTGTTGGTGCGCTCATCAACGGTTACAGAGCCACGAGTATCAGAGGTCCCGTCAGCACTGGTGACAGACTGGAACAGTTTCGCCATATCTGCCGCCTTGGCGTAATTCACCTGGATCAGTTCCCGACGCAGTGGCGCCAACTCAGCAATCTGCTTCTGTGACTCCAGCTCCTGCCGCTCACGCGCGGCAATTTCGTCAGCAGGCGCAACCAGCAGGACGTTACCCACTTGGCGCTTATCGAGACCCTTGGTTTTCAGTACCAAATCCAGGGCCTGATCCCAAGGCACGTTCTGCAGACGCAGGGTGATATTGCCGGCAACGGTATCACTCGCCACCAGGTTCAGATCGGTGAAGTCAGCAATCAGCTGCAGGACCGAGCGCACATCGATATCCTGGAAGTTAAGCGACAGTTTTTCGCCCGAGTAGGCAAAACGCTCAGCCTTCCGGCGCTCGGCGTCATCCTGAGAAAGCGGCTTGACGCTCAGTGTCAGCGTGTTTTCAGTCTGGTAGGCCAGGTAATCATAGAGACCTACCGGCTCGACAAGGATGCTCGTTTTATCGGCACTGCCGGTAGCACTGACGAACTGCACCGGAGTCGCAAAGTCTTTCACGTCCAGACGCACGCGCAGTGATTCGGGCAAATCCGTTTTGGCAAAATCAAGACGGATCTTGCCACCTTGCTCTTGAATATCTGGACTTACCGAAGCATCGGACAAGGTGATGACGACATTACCCTCTCCCTGCTCGCCACGCTGAAAGTCGATGTTGCTGATGGCCTTCGGTTGCGGACCATAGGTCTTCTTGGGCGGAACCGACGCTACCGGAGCAGGTACAGAGGCCGCCGGACGCGCCGCAACGGCAGAGGAGTCGCCAACCAATACATACAGGTCATTGCCCTCGACTCGAGTACTGTAGGGGGCAAGGCTGGTGAGGTTAACGATCAGACGGGTGCGATCCTTGGCCTCGACGATGGTAACGCTGCGTGCATTGCCAACGCCAAGCTCACGATTCTTCGAGCCAAGCTTGTTGGAAACACCTGGCAAATCAAGCGCAATGCGCGCCGGTTGTTCGATGGTATAGCCACGAGGAGCAGTAACCGGCTCATCGAAGGAAAGCTTCAGCTCCACCCGATCCCCGGGCAGACTGGCAACACTCAAATCCTGCAGATTGGCCGCCAATATTGCGGGCGACAGCAGCGTAGCCAACAAGGCGACGCTCAGACGCGAAAGAGAGCTGTTCATTTTCGTATCCCGTTTGGCAGACAGATTATTTGTATTCATTTCTCACCCAGCCCCGTCAGGAGCGCTCCTTCAGGGAAAGGCTGCGTGGACGCTCAAGCCAGCCACCTTCGCCATCTGGAACAATTTCCATCACATCGATCTTGGAGTCGTCGATCACAAGAATCTTGCCGTGATTGCGCCCCAGATAGTCGCCTACTTTTACCCGATGAACCCCGCCCGCACCGTTAACCAGCGCGTACAATTCGCGATCATTTCTCAAAGTGCCAACCATCTCAAAGGTTTCAATATTGAAGCCTTCGAGGAACTGTTTGACACGACTTTCGTCCGGTTTAATTTCCGCCGCCCCCCTTTGACGAGCTACGACATCAATCTTGACCGGCGGCTGAAAGGGGCTGCGCAACGATGCTGCGCGATAGGTAAAGCTTTCGTACGGCTGAAATTTCGGCAAAGGCTCAATGGAGCCTTTAGGCCTAGCGCGGACATCATCCATATAAGCGCGCAAATCTGAAAAATCACCACTAGCGCCACAACCAGCGAGGAAGGAGAGCCCAACCACCAACGCCAAACGTGAGAATTTCATTATTGAGCCCCCTTATCATTGTAACGATAAGTTTTGGCCATAATTTGCATACTCAAGCGACTAGAACTGTCTGCACTGGCAGGGGCCAGTTGAAAATCGTGCAGAGTCACAATACGCGGCAAACTGGCAACACCACTAACGAAAGTGGCCAGATCGTGATAACCACCGGTCACCTTAATCTGTATGGGCAACTCGATATAAAACTGCTGAGCAACCTCAGGCTGCAGCTTGATCTCCTCGAACTCCAGCCCACTTCCCAAGCCTGTGCGAGTAATGTCTTCTAAAAGCCCCGGCACTTCAGTATCGCTCGGCAGCTGACGCAGGAGCGCCCCGAACGAAACCTCCATTTCCTGCATCTGCTCCTTGTAAGCTTCCAGATTCGCGGCCTGAAAGGCTTTGCTGGAGAACTGCTCTTTAAGCGTCAGCTCCTCCTGCTGGTGCTGCTCCAGAACAGACTGCAAGTCCCTGAGATGGAAGTTGTACCCCAGTGCCAGAACCAGAATCAGAAGCAGAAGACCTGCAACGAATTTTACGGCACCCGGCCAAGATCCGACGTTATTTAGATCGAGATTATTAAGATCAATGCTGCGCAGACCTTCGAGAGAGTCCTTGATACTCATTGCGCCGCCTCCGGCTGTTCCTGTTCAGGCTGTGTCTGCTGAACGCTCAACTGGAACACATTCGCTTGATCCAGAGCTCCCGCCGTAACCGCCTTGACCTCGGTCAGATTAGGCGCCGTCAGCCATTCCGAAGCATCCAGGTTGCGCATCAGATTGGATACGCGGTTATTCGACTCGGCAGCACCGACAATGGCGATATTCTTGCCTTCCATCTTGACCCCAGTGAAATACACGCCATCAGGTAGCGTTCTTACCAATTGGTCAAATACACGCCCGATGATCGGTCGATTGCCCTGCAAGTCCTGAATGATCTTCATGCGCTCCAAGAGCTGCTGCCTGCGCGTGCGCAGCTCACTGATTTCTTGAATGCGCGCATCAAGCACCGCGATTTCCTTCTTGATGAAATCATTCCGCGCATTCTGATTATCGATTGCTGCACTCAGCATCTGGTCAGCGAGAAAGACCAAGCCAGCCGCAATGATGAGCACACCGACCAGGCTCACCAGGAACCGCTGCTTACGCTCCTCGCGCAGCTGTTCACGCCAGGGAAGTAGGTTAATCCGCGCCATCAGTCGAAACTCCTCATCGCCAGACCACAGGCAATCATCAGTGCCGGCGCATCACTGGCCAACGCGCCGGCGTTGACCTTGCTGCTGAGCGCCATATCGGCGAACGGATTGGCCACGAGCGTCTGCGTGCCGATCTTCTGCTGGATCAGCCGATCAAGATCGGGGATGGACGCGGTACCGCCAGCCAGGAGGATATAGTCGACATCGTTGTATTGGCCGGCAGCGAAGAAGAACTGCAGCGAACGGGATACCTGCTGAACGACAGCCTCCTTGAACGGTTGCAACACTTCGCTGTCGTAGTCATCTGGAAGACCACCCTGCTTCTTGGCAAGACCGGCCTCCTCGACCGACAGCCCGTAGCGCCTCTGGATCTCCTCGGTCAGCTGCTTGCCGCCGAAGAGCTGCTCGCGGGTGTAGATGGTGCGGCCGTTGTGCAGAACGCTGAGGGTGGTCATGGTGGCACCGATGTCCACCACGGCGACCGTCAGATCGTCGTGCCCGCCACCCAGTTGCGCTTCCAGCAGAGCGTAGGCACGCTCCAGGGCATAGGCTTCGACGTCGACCACCTTGGCGGTCAGACCGGCGAGCGCCAGCGCAGCCTCGCGAACCTCGACGTTTTCCTTGCGGCATGCAGCCAGCAGGACTTCGACCCGTTCCGGGTTGCGCGGCGCCGGCCCCTGCACCTCGAAATCGATGGCGACTTCTTCCAGCGGATAGGGGATGTACTGGTCAGCCTCGATCTTCAGCTGGTTTTCCAGGTCATCCTCGGAAAGCCCCGCTTCCATCTCGATGGTCTTGGTGATGACGGCCGAACCGGCAACGGCAACGGCTGCTGCCTTGACGCCGCTCTTGGCCTTGGCCAATACGCGGGAAAGCGCCTGACCGACACCCTCCAACTCGGCGATGTTCTTCTCGACCACTGCGTTTGGCGGAAGCGGCTCGACTGCGTATGCCTCTACCTTGTAGCGGCTTCCCGAGCGACTCAGTTCGAGGAGCTTGACCGAAGTCGAGCTGATATCGATCCCCAGCAGCGTATTCGCTTTCTTAGTGAAGAGCCCTAGCACGACCGTTTTCCTATTGGCATCCGCGACTTACGGACTATTTATGTTTTTCCACATTAAATATCAGTCTTGACAGAAGCGCAAATGGCTCCCCGGGAAAAAAAACGCTTATAATGTGATCAGCTTTTCCCTTTTTGCCTCGACTCCTGCTTAACTCATTCTTTTACTTGGAATTCCGAACATTTTGATACGCCTGCTGAAGTTCATCTGGTGGTCCTGCGTTGCCGTTTTTTGTGGGCTGTTGCTCAGTTTCAGCGGTGCGTTTCTTTATCTTAGCCCGACCCTTCCGTCCGTCGAGTCGCTGCGCCAGGTCCAGCTACAGATCCCCCTGCGCGTCTACAGCAGCGATGCCAAGCTGATCGCCGAGTTCGGCGAGATGCGCCGCTCGCCCATTCGCTTCGACGAGATCCCCAAGGAGTTCATCAGCGCCCTGCTGGCTGCCGAGGACGACAATTTCGCCAATCATTATGGCGTCGATGTGACCAGCCTGATGCGCGCTGCCACGCAATTATTGAAAAGCGGTCAGATCCAGAGCGGCGGCAGCACCATCACCATGCAGGTGGCGAAGAATTTCTTCCTCACCAGCGAGCGCAGCTTCTCGCGCAAGGCCACCGAAATTCTCCTGGCCCTGCAGATCGAACGCGAACTGAGCAAGGACGAAATTCTCGAGCTGTACGTCAACAAGATCTATCTCGGCCACCGCGCCTACGGCATCGAAGCCGCCGCTCAGGTGTACTACGGCAAGTCGATCCGCGACCTGAATCTGGCCCAGATGGCGATGATCGCCGGACTGCCGAAGGCCCCGTCGCGCTACAACCCGCTGGTCAACCCGACACGCGCCAAGGAGCGTCGCGACTGGATTCTCGGCCGCCTGTATCGTCTCGGCCGTATCGACCAGACCAGCTACGAGCAAGCCCTGGCCGAAGAAGTCGACGCACGCTATCACGTGCCCGCCCCCGAGCTGAGCGCACCTTATATAGCCGAGATGGCACGCGCGGAAATGGTCGGTCGCTATGGCAGCGAGGCCTATACCGAAGGCTTCAACGTCACCACCACCGTGCCCAGCCATCTGCAGGAAGTGGCCAACACCGCGCTGCGTGACGGGCTGATCGCCTATGATCAGCGCCATGGCTACCGCGGTCCCGAAAGCCGCCTGCCGGGCATGACCCGCGAAGCCTGGCTCGCCGAGCTGGGCAAGTTCCGCAGCATCGGCGGCCTCGAACCTGCGGTGGTGACCCAGGTGGAGAAGAGCGGCGTCCTGGTAATGACCCGCAACGGCGAAGAGCAGGCCGTGGCCTGGGACAGCATGAAATGGGCACGCCCCTTCCTCAACACCAACAGTCTTGGTCCGCGCCCGCAACAACCCGGTGACGTCGCTCAGGTCGGCGATATCGTGCGCGTGCAGCGCCAGGAGGATGGCAGCCTGCGCTTTACCCAGGTGCCAGCGGCGCAGAGCGCGCTGGTTTCCCTCGATCCTTATAGCGGCGCCATTCAGGCACTGGTCGGCGGCTTCTCCTTCGACCAGAGCAACTACAACCGCGCCGTACAGGCCAAGCGTCAACCGGGCTCCAGCTTCAAACCCTTCATTTATAGCGCGGCACTGGATAGCGGCTACACCGCGGCGACACTGGTCAACGATGCGCCGATCATCCTCTCCGACGACTATCTGTCACAGAAGTGGCGGCCGAAGAACGACAACAACACCTTCCTCGGTCCGATCCGCATGCGCGAGGCCCTGTACAAGTCGCGCAACCTGGTCTCGATCCGTCTGCTGCAGGACATGGGCATCGATCGCAGCCTGCGCTACATCGAACGTTTCGGCTTCGCCCCGCAGGACCTGCCACGCAACCTGTCGCTGGCACTCGGCACCGCCAGCCTGACGCCGATGGAAATCGCCGAAGGCTGGGCCACCTTCGCCAACGGCGGCTACAAGATCGAGCCCTACCTGATCGAACGCATCGAAGATCGCAACGGCAAGCTGCTGTTCCGCGCCAACCCGGCACGTGTACCCGGCAGCGAGCCAGTCGAGGAAAACGCCAACCTGGCGGTGAACGCGACCGATGATCTGCCTCTGGAAGAACCCAAGGTGGCCGAGCAGATCATCGACGAGCGCACGGCCTACATCATGACCAGCATGCTGCAGGACGTGATCAAGCGCGGCACCGGTCGCCGCGCCCTGGCATTGGGGCGTAACGACCTGGCAGGCAAGACCGGCACCACCAACGAGTCCAAGGACAGCTGGTTCTCCGGTTACAACGCCGACTACGTGACCACTGTCTGGGCTGGCTTCGATCAGCCGGAAAGCCTGGGCCGGCACGAGTATGGCGGCACCGTGGCCCTGCCGATCTGGATGAACTACATGGGCGCAGTGCTCAAGGACCGTCCCAACCATCTACCCAAGGAACCCAAGGGCCTGCTGACCCTGCGCGTAGACCCGGTCAGCGGCCGCGCCGCGGCGCCCGGCACACCCGACGCTTACTTCGAGCTGTTCAAGAGCGAGGACTCGCCGCCGCCGATGAGCGAGTTCGAACCCGGCATGGGCATCCCGGGCAGCCCGCTGCCGGCTGACGAAATGGCGCCGATCGATCTGTTCTAGGAAAACGGCTGCAGGCCTCAGGCTGCAAGCGGCAGGCAAGAGCCTGTAGCCTGTGGCCTGTGGCCTGTGGCCTGTAGCCTGTGGCCTGTAGCCTGTAGCCTGTAGCCTGTAGCCAAGATGAAAATAAAAAACCCGCCGAAGCGGGTTTTTTATTGTTCGGCCGATCAGCCGTTGAACACGTCATCCACCGACTTCAGCGGATAGTGCTTCGGATACGGCAGGGTCGCCACGCCGGACTCGATGGCAGCCTTGGCCACGGCATCGCAGACCACGGTGATCAGACGCTGATCCATCGGCTTCGGAATGATGTACTCGCGGCCGAACGACAGTTCGATACCGCCATAGGCATCGCACACATCCTGCGGGACCGGCAGCTTGGCCAGGTCGCGCAGCGCCAGGGCCGCGGCGATCTTCATTTCTTCATTGATGCGGGTGGCGCGAACGTCCAGCGCACCGCGGAAGATGAAGGGGAAGCCAAGCACGTTGTTGACCTGGTTCGGGTAGTCGGAACGACCGGTGGCCATGATCACGTCGTTGCGGGTCTCGTGCGCCAGCTCCGGCTTGATTTCCGGATCCGGGTTGGAGCAGGCGAAGACGATCGGGTTGGCCGCCATGCGCTTGAGGTCTTCCGGGCTCAGCAGGTTGGCACCGGACAGGCCGACGAACACATCAGCGCCGTCGAGCGCGTCGGACAGCGTGCGCTTGTCGGTCTCGGTGGCGAACACGGCCTTGTACTGATTCAGGTCGTCACGGCCAGCGTGAATCACGCCCTTGCGGTCGATCATGAAGATGTTCTCGACCTTGGCGCCCATGCTCACCAGCAGCTTCATGCAGGAGATGGCAGCAGCACCGGCGCCCAGGCAGACGATCTTCGCCTCCTCCAGGGTCTTTCCGGCGATTTCCAGGGCGTTGAGCATGCCTGCGGCGGTCACGATCGCGGTGCCGTGCTGGTCATCGTGGAATACCGGAATGTCGCACTGCTCGATCAGTGCGCGCTCGATCTCGAAGCACTCGGGGGCCTTGATATCTTCCAAGTTGATGCCGCCGAAGGTGATGGAAATGCGCTTTACGGTGTCGATGAATGCCTGCGGGCTTTCCGAATCGACTTCGATATCGAATACGTCGATACCGGCGAAACGCTTGAACAGCACGCCCTTACCTTCCATCACCGGCTTGGAAGCCAGCGGGCCGAGGTTACCCAGACCGAGGATGGCGGTACCGTCGGAAATAACGGCGACCAGGTTGCCCTTACCGGTGTAGCGGTAGGCCAGCTCGGCGTCACGCGCGATTTCGCGTACCGGCTCGGCAACACCCGGGCTGTAGGCCAGCGACAGGTCGCGGGCAGTAGCAGTGGCTTTGGTCAACTCGACACTCAGCTTACCGGGGCGGGGCTGGGCGTGATATTCGAGAGCGGCAGTTTTTAGATCTGACATAGTGGCATTTCCGCTTTTGTTGGCTGTTGAACGGGCAGGCGGCCGAGGATACGCAAGTTGTATACACCTGCACAAGACCGTTCGGTCGCGATTGAAGCGCCGCGCTAGCGCAGCGTTTTCAGCCACTCGCCGGGGCGTGGTTCGCCGCTTGGGTAGAGCCCGTTGAGCAGGCGCAACTGCGCTTCGCCATCAGCCGGCAAAGGCGAATCCTTGGCCAGAGCGGCGAGGCTCTGCCCCGCCTTGGCGCGCACCAGATGCAGACGCACCGGCTCGGCCAGCTTGCGTTCGGCCGGTTTCAGCGGCCGATAACTGCGAATCACCTCGAGGAACCGCTGATCCTCGGTTTCCAGCGAAGCGCGCCCCTTCACCGCCGCCACGAACAGGTAAGCGCTGTCGCCCCGATAGATTACCGCGACACGCCGCGCCGACTGTCCCTGCAGCACCGCCGTATAGCCCTGCAGCGCACCCAGACGCAGCTCCTCGCCGGCAACCAGCCGCTGATTGCCGACGCGCCTGCGCAGGAATTCGGCGGGCGAAAGCTGCTTGTCCGCCGCTTCCAGCGTCATGGCGATGAATGCCTGCTCATCCGGGGTATGGCCGATCAGCACATCCGGGCGGTTGACCAGTTGCCAGCCCTGCGGATAGCTCAGGGTGAAATCCAGCTCGCCATGGTAGAAGTTGCGACCGCGGCGAATCCCGCTGGCGGCCGAATCGCCGAACACCAGGCCGTCGAGCATCTGCAGGAAATTGTCGCGCCCCACTTCCTGGTTGCCGCCGGCCAGCGCACGCGCAGGGCCAATCACTTCCTGCAGGCGCCTATCGTTGTCCGGGTGGGTGTCGAACAAGCCGTGATAGCCGCCCGCTGTCGGTGCTTCGCCACGCCTGGCGGCCTGCTCGCGGGCGAAGTCCTCCTGGCTCTTGAGCACCTTGACTACCTCGATCATCGCCTGCGGGTCGTAGCCGCTGCGCGCCAGATACTGCGCGCCCAGACCATCGGCCTCCAGCTCCATGTCGCGCCCGTAGCCGCGTACGAAGGCATTGCCCATCACATTGGTCAGATCGCCCACCGCACCGACACCGGTACCGATGGCCGCAGCCTGGCCGAGCAGCCCCCAGGCCGTGGACTGGCTCTGTTGGCGCACGCTATGGCGTGCCGTCACGTGCCCCACCTCATGGCCCAGCACAGCAGCCAGCTCCGCCTCGGAGTTGAGGTAGGCGAGCAGGCCGCGATGGATATAGATGTAGCCACCCGGCAAGGCGAAGGCATTGACGTCCGGACTGTCCACCAGGGTGAAGACGTAGTTGAGCTGATTGCGATGGCTGCTGCGCGCCACCCGCTCGCCGACGCGCTGGATGTAGGCCTGCAGCTTGGCATCCTCGTAGCGCGGGTATTGCTTGAGGATTTCCTGGTTGTAGCGCGCGCCGAGATCCAGCTCCTGGCGCTCGCTCATCATCACGAAATCGGTACGACCGGTCGCGGGATTGACCGCGCAACCGGCCAACCCGCTGCAGAACAGACACAGCATCAATGCACGAATCATGGCAACACCTCCAGCATCGCCGAATGGGTAAGCGGCAGCATCCAGCGCGCCTGCCCGGATTTCAAGCCGCCGCGACTCTGGCGATCGATGACCCAGCCACGCGCCTCCACCCGCCGCCCCTTGAGTTTCTGCAAAGCGGGCAGATCGAACTCGCCGAGCAGTTCGGGCGCGACGCGCAGCACCCGACCGCCTTCGAGATCGATCCACAGGCCGCCGCGATTGCGCTGCACCTCGACAACCCGACCGCCGAGCAGGGCGAAACCGCCACCTTTCAGCTGGCCAGCCGCCTTCACCTGATTGCTACGCCACAAGCCGAGGCGCTGACGCCGCGCCTGGCGCTCGGCCTGCGCCTGACAGCTGGCCAGCGCAGCATTGGGCGCCACCGCGACCATGAAACCGAGACCTTCGCTCAGCAATTGCTCTTCGAGATTACGCCCCTGGCGGTCATAGAGGTGCGCCAAGGTGCGCCCGTAGCGGTCCTTGCGCTGCTTGCCGTAAAGCAGGCCGACACGCCCATCGCTGGCATCGACCAGCGCCTGCAGACGCCGCTTGGACTGCACGGCGAAAGGCTCGTCACTTTTCCCCTTGCGCCCCAGTTCAGGGGCGTTGATACCGATCAGGCGAATGCTGCGCCCGTCGACCAGGCGCACCGTGTCGCCATCGACCACCTGGCGCACGGCGACCTGAGCAAGATCGGCACGCTGCGGACAGAAGGCCTGGGCCAGGCCGGCACAAAGCAGAGAAACGAAAAAGGCGCCCACCAGGGACGCCTTTTTCAGTATCACGGAGTGGCGCATGCCAGTTTCCGTTTTTTCGTTCGGTCGCTTACTTGGCGCCGAATACGCCGAAGCGCTGCTTGAAGCGATCGATACGGCCGCCGGTGTCCAGCACTTTCTGCTTACCGGTATAGAACGGGTGGCACTCGGAGCAAACGTCCAGGCTCAGGTTCTTGCCAATGGTGGAGCGGGTCTTGATCACGTTGCCGCAGGAGCAGGTGGCGTCGATCTCGACGTAGTTCGGATGGATATCGGCTTTCATGGTGCTTTCCTCGGGGTAGTCGTGCCGCCACCCGACCAATGTCAGGCACCGCACAGAAATAGGCCGCGCATCTTACCAGACACCCGACACGATGCAAGCTGCGCAAGGTGCCGGCCGTCGCGTGCTAAGATCGCCGGCCTGTCAAAGGAGCTCCTGGCTTGCCCAACCTGATCCTGCGCCTTGCCCTGCCCTCGCCGCTGCGCCGCCTGTTCGACTACCTCGCCCCCGCTGGCGTGTCGCGCAGTGCCTTGCAGCCAGGCGTACGCTTGCGCGTGCCCTTCGGCCGCCGCGAGATGATCGGCGTGCTGGTGGAAGTCGACAGCCAGAGCGAAGTCCCACTCGACAAGCTCAAGCCCGCTCTGGAACTGCTCGATGCTCACCCACCGCTGCCAGCGCCGCTGTTCAAACTGTGCCTGTGGACAGCGCAGTACTACCAGCACAGCCTGGGCGACACCCTGAGCTGGGCCTTGCCGGTACTGCTGCGCCAGGGCGAACCGGCCGAAACTCGCCAGGAGCGTTACTGGCTGGCCAGCAAAGGCGCCAGTGTCGACGACCCACGCCTGGCCCGCGCCCCACGCCAGCGCGACGCACTCAAGGCACTGGCACAACACCCGCACGGCGTGGCCCACAGTCTGCTCGGCCAGCTGCAACTCAACCGCGACAGCCTGCAATTACTGCATGAGAAGGGGCTGGTACGGGTCGAGGTGCGCCGCACCCAGCCGCATGCCAAGCCTGCACACTGGCTGGCGCAACCGGAACTGCCGCTGAATGCCGAGCAGCGCGCGGCGGTGAATGCCGTGGCGTCGGGCTGGGGTCAGTTCAATGCCTTCCTGCTCGCTGGCGTCACCGGCAGCGGCAAGACCGAGGTTTACCTGCAACTGATCCACCAATGCCTGCAAGCCGGCAAGCAGGCGCTGGTGCTGATCCCCGAGATCAACCTCGGCCCGCAGACCTTCGACCGTTTCGCCCGCCGCTTCAACGCACGTATCGCCCTGCTGCATTCAGCAGTCAATGATCGCGATCGCCTCGATGCCTGGTTGGCGGCGCGCGATGGCGAGGCCGACATCATCATCGGCACCCGCTCGGCACTGTTCACGCCGATGAAGAACCCTGGGTTGATCATCGTCGACGAAGAACACGACGCCTCCTATAAACAGCAGGAAGGTCTGCGCTATCACGCCCGTGACCTCGCACTGGTTCGCGCGCACCAGGAAGACGTCCCCATCGTCCTCGGCTCGGCCACACCCTCGCTGGAAAGCCTGCACAATGCCCACAGCGGCCGCTACGCCCTGCTCAAGCTGACCCAGCGCGCCGGCGGCGCCAGCCAGCCGCGCTTTCTGCGCCTGGACGTGAAGAGCCGGCCACTGGACTCGGGTATCTCCGGACCGATGCAGCAGGCCATCGCCCAGACCCTGGCGGCCGGCCAGCAGGTGCTGGTGTTTCTCAACCGCCGCGGCTTCGCCCCGACCCTGCTCTGCCACGACTGCGGCTGGCTATCCGAATGCCCGCGTTGCGATGCACGCATGACCGTGCACCAGCGTTATCAGGAGCTGCGCTGCCACCACTGCGGCCACGTCGAGAAGCAACCGAGCAACTGCCCGAAATGCCAGCACGTCGACCTGCGCCCGGTCGGCGCCGGCACCGAGCGCGCCGAAGAACGCCTGGCGCTGCTGTTCCCCGACTACCCGGTGCTGCGCATCGACCGCGACAGCACCTCGCGCAAGGGCGCGATGGATCGCCTGTTCACTACCATCAACAAGGGCGAGCCGTGCATCCTGGTCGGCACCCAGATGCTCGCCAAGGGCCACCACTTCCCACGGGTGACGCTGGTGTCGATCCTCGACGCCGACGGGGGCCTGTTCTCGGCGGATTTTCGCGCCAGCGAGCGCATGGCGCAGCTGATCGTACAGGTCGCCGGCCGCGCCGGGCGTGCCGAGGAACCGGGCAAGGTGATCATTCAGAGCCACCTGGCCGACCATCCGCTGCTGGTGCAACTGACCGAGCAGGGCTACTTCGCCTTCGCCGAGCAGGCGTTGAGCGAGCGCCGCAGTGCCGGCCTGCCGCCGTTCTGCCACCTGGCCCTGCTGCGCGCCGAAGCGCACAAGCCCGGCCAGGCAGAAGGTTTTCTCGATGAGGCCTGCAGCGAAGCCGAGCACCTGCTGGGTGAACTGGGGCTGACCGGCATCGAACTGCTCGGCCCGGTACCGGCGCCGATGGAACGCCGCGCCGGACGCTTTCGCGCCCAACTGCTGCTGCAGGGCAATGCCCGCGCCCCGCTACACCGCCTGCTCAACCATTGGCTGCATGCGCTGGAGCAAATGCCCAGTGGCCGCGCGGTGCGCTGGTCGCTGGATGTCGACCCGATCGATCTGTTCTAAACCGACGCGCTGCAACAGTCCATAGAGAGGTCCGGGCGGCGTCCCGCTTCAGTCCGTAGGGTGGGCTTCAGCCCACCAACAGCGGCCAGCCTTGGTGGGCTGAAGCCCACCCTACCCACTGCAGGCCGATCGCTTTGCCTGAAGCCTGTGGCCTGCAACCTGCAGCTACTTCTATAATGCGCAGTTTTCGACCAAAGCCCCAAGGCAACCCGAGCCGAACATGAAAGACAGCATTCGCCACCTGATCCAGCAAGCCCTCGACCGCCTGACCGCCGAAGGCGTGCTGCCTGCAGGCCTGACGCCGGTCATCCAGGTGGAGAACACCAAGGACAAGAGCCACGGCGACTTCGCCAGCAACATTGCCATGATGCTGGCCAAGCCGGCCGGCATGAAGCCGCGCGACCTGGCCGAAAAGCTGATCGCAGCATTGCCGGCCGATGAGCAGATCACCAAGGTGGAAATCGCCGGCCCCGGCTTCCTCAACTTCTTCCAGAACAGTGATGCCCTGGCACAGCGTCTGGAAGCGGCACTGGCCGATGCCAAACTTGGCGTGCGCAAGAACGGCCCGGCGCAGCGCGTGGTGGTCGATCTGTCCGCGCCCAACCTGGCCAAGGAAATGCACGTCGGCCACCTGCGCTCGACCATCATCGGCGACGGCGTGGCGCGGGTGCTGGAGTTTCTCGGCGACACCGTGATTCGCCAGAACCATGTCGGCGACTGGGGCACCCAGTTCGGCATGCTGCTGGCCTACATGCAGGAAAACCCGGCGGCCGCCGAGAGCGAGCTGGCCGACCTGGAAGGCTTCTATCGTGCAGCGAAGAAACGCTTCGACGAGTCGCCCGAGTTCGCCGACCGCGCCCGCGAACTGGTGGTCCAGCTGCAGGCCGGCGACGCCGAGTGTCTGCGTCTGTGGCATCGCTTCAACGACATTTCCCTGTCGCACTGCCAGGCGCTGTACGACCGCCTCGGCGTCAAGCTCTCCATGGCCGATGTCAAGGGCGAGAGCGCCTATAACGACGACCTGCCACAGGTGGTCGCCGACCTCGCCGCCAAGGGCCTGCTGACCGAGGATAATGGCGCCAAGTGCGTGTTCATGGACGAGTTCAAGAATGCCGAAGGCAACCCGCTGCCGCTGATCGTGCAGAAGGCTGGCGGCGGCTACCTGTACGCCACTACCGACCTGGCTGCCACCCGCTACCGCGCAGGCGTGCTCAAGGCCGACCGCGTGCTGTACTTCGTCGACCAGCGCCAGGCCCTGCACTTCCAGATGGTCTTCGCCTGCGCGCGCCTGGCCGGCTTCGTCCCGTCCAGCATGGAAATGGAACACATGGGCTTCGGCACCATGAACGGCCCGGACGGCCGCCCGTTCAAGACCCGCGACGGCGGCACCGTGAAACTGGTGCAACTGCTCGATGAAGCCGAGCAGCGCGCCTACAGCCTGGTCAAGGACAAGAACCCGGAACTGGACGAGGACGAGCTGCGTAGAATCGCCCGCGTGGTCGGCATCGCCTCGGTGAAATACGCCGACCTGTCCAAGCACCGCACCAGCGACTACAGCTTCAACTTCGACCTGATGCTGAGCTTCGAAGGCAATACAGCGCCGTACCTGCTGTATGCCTACACCCGCGTCGCCAGCATCTTCCGCAAGCTGGGCAAGGGCGTGGATGAAATCGGCGGGCAGATCACCCTGGTCGCCGATCAGGAACAGGCCCTGGCTGCCAAACTGGCGCAGTTTGGCGAGCTGCTCGGCAATGTCGCCGAGAAAGGCACGCCGCATATGTTGTGCGCTTACCTGTATGACATCGCCGGCCTGTTCTCCAGCTTCTACGAGAACTGCCCGATCCTCAGCGCCGAGAGCGAAGCCACACGCGACAGCCGTCTGCGCCTGGCAGCCCTGACTGGCCGCACCCTCAAGCAGGGCCTGGAGCTGCTCGGCCTGGAAACTCTGGAGCGGATGTAAATGGCAGCGCGCAAGAAGCCGGCGCCGAAACGCGGCGCCAGTCGCTATCAGGCCCCGGCGAACAAGCCCGTACCGGGCTGGATCTGGCTGGCCTGCGGCCTGGTGGTCGGTGGTTTCTTCATGTTCCTGTTCAGTCTCGAACCGGGCCGTGACGAGATCAAGCGCGACAAGGGCGAGCAGGTGCGCAGCACCAAGCCGGAACCCAAGCCAACGCAGCCCGAGCCGGCCAGGCCCAAATACGACTTCTACACCCTGCTGCCGGAATCCGAAGTGATCCTGCCACAGGCGCTGGAGGAAACGCCGCCACCTGCACCGGAGCAGAAACCGGTCACCCCGGAAGAAGCCGCGAAGATCGATACGGCCCGTGCCGAAGCCGCGCTCAACGGCCAGGTACCGCCGCCTCCGCCGCCCGTGCTGGCCAGCGCGCCGGTCACCACGCAGTTCTTCCTGCAGGCCGGCTCGTTCCGCAAGCGCGACGATGCCGACACTCTGCGTGCGCAGATCATCCTGCTCGGCCAGAACGTGCGGGTGGAAACCGGCAAGGTGCGCGAGGAAACCTGGCACCGCGTGCTGGTCGGCCCCTTCGCCAGCCGCGAACAACTGGCGGTCGCGCAGAAGACCCTGGCCGGCAACGGTTTCAGCAACCTGTTGTTACAGCAGCGCCAGGTCCGCTGATCGCCCAACAGGCCGTTGAAAAACGTAGGCGAGGCAGGCTGGCCGAGGAAATACAGCCGAAAAAGCGCAGTTTACGCGTTGTAAATGAGCATTTTGAGGCTGTTTTTAACGACGGCCAGACAACGCAGGTAGTTTTTTCAACAGCCTGTTGAGCCCGCCGCCGGTTGAAAAGCTGGGGCGGGCACCCCATCTGAGTTTCCATTCGGGCAATTCGCCCCGCAGCGCGGAGACTCTTCCCTTGACCACCATCGTTTCAGTACGCCGCCACGGCAAGGTCGTGATGGCTGGCGACGGCCAGGTATCCCTCGGCAACACCGTGATGAAAGGCAACGCCAAGAAGGTCCGGCGCCTCTACCACGGCCAGGTGCTGGCCGGCTTCGCCGGTGCCACCGCCGATGCATTCACCCTGTTCGAGCGCTTCGAAGGGCAACTGGAAAAACATCAGGGCCATCTGGTACGCGCCGCCGTCGAGCTGGCCAAGGACTGGCGCACCGACCGCAGCCTGAGCCGCCTGGAAGCCATGCTGGCGGTGGCCAACAAGGACGCATCCCTGATCATCACCGGCAACGGCGACGTCGTCGAACCCGAGGAGGGCTTGATCGCCATGGGCTCCGGCGGCAACTTCGCCCAGGCGGCCGCACGCGCCCTGCTGATGAAGACCGACCTGTCCGCTCGTGAAGTGGCAGAGACCGCGCTCGGTATTGCCGGCGATATCTGCGTCTTCACCAATCATCACCAGACCATCGAGGAACTGGACGCCCCCGAGTGACGTCCGTTTCTTCATACCGATTCGATAGCGAGCCCGATTCCATGTCCATGACGCCCCGCGAGATCGTCCACGAACTCAACCGCCATATCATCGGCCAGGACGACGCCAAGCGCGCCGTCGCCATCGCCCTGCGCAACCGCTGGCGGCGCATGCAGCTGCCGGCAGAGCTGCGCCAGGAAGTGACGCCGAAGAACATCCTGATGATCGGCCCGACCGGCGTCGGCAAGACCGAGATCGCCAGGCGCCTGGCCAAGTTGGCCAACGCACCGTTCCTGAAAGTCGAAGCCACCAAGTTCACCGAGGTCGGCTATGTCGGTCGCGATGTCGAGTCGATCATCCGCGACCTGGCCGATGCGGCGGTGAAGATGCTGCGCGAACAGGAAATGACCAAGGTGCGCCACCGCGCCGAAGATGCCGCCGAGGAGCGCATCCTCGACGCCCTGCTGCCGCCCGCACGCCAGGGCTTTGGCGACGAGCCGGTGCGCAGCGAGGATTCCAACACCCGCCAACTGTTCCGCAAGCGCCTGCGCGAGGGGCAGCTGAACGACAAGGAAATCGACATCGAAGTCGCCGAGGCCCCCATGGGCGTGGAGATCATGACCCCGCCGGGCATGGAGGAGATGACCAATCAGTTGCAAAGCCTGTTTGCCGGCCTCGGCAAGGGCAAGAAGAAGAGCCGCAAGCTCAAGGTTGCCGATGCGCTGAAGCTGGTGCGCGACGAGGAAGCCGCACGCCTGGTCAACGAGGAAGAGCTCAAGGCCCGCGCGCTGGAAGCCGTCGAGCAGCACGGCATCGTCTTCATCGACGAGATCGACAAGGTGGCCAAGCGCGCCAATACCGGCGGCGCCGATGTATCGCGTGAGGGCGTGCAGCGTGACCTGCTGCCCTTGATCGAAGGCTGCACGGTGAACACCAAGCTGGGCATGGTCAAGACCGACCATATCCTGTTCATCGCCTCGGGCGCCTTCCACCTGAGCAAGCCCAGCGATCTGGTGCCCGAGCTGCAGGGCCGCCTGCCGATCCGCGTCGAGCTCAAGGCCCTCAGCCCGCAGGACTTCGAACGCATCCTCAGCGAGCCGCACGCCTCGCTCACCGAGCAGTACAGCGCGCTGCTGAAGACCGAAGGGCTGGACATCGAATTCGCCGAGGACGGTATCAAGCGTATTGCCGAGATCGCCTGGCAGGTCAACGAGAAGACCGAGAACATCGGCGCCCGACGCCTGCACACCCTGCTCGAACGCCTGCTCGAAGAAGTCTCCTTCAAGGCCTCCGACCTAGCCGGCCAGCAGAACGGCGAGCCGATCCGCATCGACGCTGCCTACGTCAACGGCCACCTGGGCGAACTGGCGCAGGACGAAGACCTGTCGCGGTATATTCTTTAAAAGCGGCTGCAGGCTTCAGGCGGCAGGCTGCAAGCCAAAGCAAGGTCTGTAGCCTGTAGCCTGTAGCCTGTAGCCTGTAGCCTGTAGCCTGTAGCCGGAAATTCTCCCATGCCCATCCCCAGCGCGATCAAACTGCACAAGGCGTCGAAGACGCTGGAGCTGCGTTACGGCGAACAGAGCTACTCGCTCAGCGCCGAGTTCCTGCGCGTGCACTCGCCGTCTGCCGAGGTGCAGGGCCATGGCAAGCCGATCCTGCAGACCGGCAAGCTCGGCGTCGGCCTCGAACGCATCGAACCGGCCGGCAACTATGCACTGAAACTGTGCTTCGACGACGGCCATGACAGCGGCCTGTTCACCTGGGATTACCTGCATGAGCTGGCCACCCGACAGGACCAGCTGTGGGCCGACTACCTGGCGCAGCTCAGCGCGGCCGGCAAGTCCCGCGACCCCAACGAGTCGGTCGTGCGCCTGATGCTCTGAAACGTCGCCCTCGGGCTGGCTCGCCGGGCCCACGCCCCTGGTCATCGCATGCGCAACGGCCCGCCCAGGGCGGTTGCGCGACAAAGCCTCGCCCTAGAGCGTCCGCCTTGTGCACCTGCGGCGATCCCTGCAGTTAGGGCGCGTTTTCTAATCTATCGCTGCATACTCCTGCCCCATCGATCAGCTTGCTTAACTTCACAAACTCGGGTAACCAAGGAACTGGCAGGTTCCCTGCATTTGGCTGCGCCAGATGCAAAGAAAGATGCGGACTCGATCCGCCCCCGGTAACCCGAGCAGTACCAGGCCCTGTGTCGCCGTGCGCGCCAACACGCCGGTATTCGTCTCAGGACAATGGAGCGTCGTAGATGAGTGATAAGAACAACGAAGACCTGAAACGCCAGGCCTCGGAAAACACCCTGGGACTCAACCCGGTGATCGGTATCCGCGGCAAGGATCTCTTGACCTCTGCCCGCATGGTGCTCGCCCAGGCACTCAAGCAACCCTTCCACAGCGCCAAGCATGTCGCTCATTTCGGACTCGAACTGAAGAACGTCATGCTCGGCCAGTCCCAGCTCAAACCCGAGGACGGCGACCGTCGCTTCGCCGACCCGGCCTGGAGCCAGAATCCGCTGTATCGCCGCTACCTGCAGACCTACCTGGCCTGGCGCAAGGAACTGCACGACTGGATCGAGCACAGCTCGCTGTCCGAGCAGGACGCCAGCCGCGGCCACTTCGTCATCAACCTGATGACCGAAGCCATGGCACCCTCCAACAGCATGGCCAACCCGGCAGCGGTCAAGCGCTTCTTCGAAACCGGCGGCAAGAGCCTGCTCGACGGTCTCTCGCACCTGGCCAAGGACCTGGTGCACAACGGCGGCATGCCCAGCCAGGTGAACATGGAGGCCTTCGAGGTCGGCAAGAACCTGGCCACCACCGAGGGCGCCGTGGTGTTTCGCAACGACGTGCTCGAGCTGATCCAGTACAAGCCGATCACCGAAAGCGTGCATGAGCGCCCGCTGCTGGTGGTGCCGCCGCAGATCAACAAGTTCTACGTCTTCGACCTGTCGCCGGACAAGAGCCTGGCGCGCTTCCTCCTGCGCAGCCAGGTGCAGACCTTCGTGGTCAGCTGGCGCAACCCGACCAAGGCGCAGCGCGAGTGGGGCCTGTCCACCTACATCGAGGCGCTCAAGGACGCCATCGACGTCATCTGCGCCATCACCGGCAGCAAGGACATCAACATGCTCGGCGCCTGCTCCGGCGGGCTGACCACCGCCTCGCTGCTCGGCCACTACGCCGCCCTCGGCCAGCCCAAGGTCAATGCCCTGACCCTGCTGGTCAGCGTGCTCGACACCCAGCTCGACACCCAGGTCGCCCTGTTCGCCGACGAGAAGACCCTGGAGGCCGCCAAGCGCCGCTCCTACCAGGCCGGCGTGCTGGAAGGCAGCGACATGGCCAAGGTGTTCGCCTGGATGCGCCCCAACGACCTGATCTGGAACTACTGGGTCAACAACTACCTGCTGGGCAATGAGCCGCCGGTGTTCGACATCCTCTACTGGAACAACGACACCACACGCCTGCCGGCGGCGCTGCATGGCGAATTCATCGAGATGTTCCAGACCAACCCGCTGACCCGCCCGGGCGCGCTGGAAGTCTGCGGCACGCCGATCGACCTCAAGCAGGTCACCTGCGACTTCTTCGTCGTCGCCGGCACCACCGACCACATCACGCCATGGGACTCCTGCTACAAGTCGGCCCATCTGTTCGGCGGCAAATGCGAGTTCGTGCTGTCCAACAGCGGCCATATCCAGAGCATTCTCAACCCGCCGGGCAACCCCAAGGCGCGCTACATGACCAACAGCGAGATGCCGCTGGACCCGAAAGCCTGGCAGGAAAGCTCGACCAAGCACGCCGACTCCTGGTGGCTGCACTGGCAGAGCTGGCTGGCCGAGCGTTCGGGCGAAACCAAGAATGCTCCACGGGCCCTGGGCAACAAGAAATACCCGGCCGGTGAAGCCGCCCCGGGCACCTATGTACATGAACGTTGATCAACCTCAACCGCAGCGGCACCGGGAAGTGCCGCACGCCACGACGGGTGAACCGGCGTGGCGAACCAGGTAATCCCTGGTAATCCTGGAGGCGGCCCGGACGGCCCTCTCCAGCGCTCAACTCCACAGGGGCTGCGCCCATGCCGCAACCATTCGTATTCCGCACCATCGATCTCGATGGGCAGACCATCCGCACCGCGGTGCGGCCGGGTAACGGCCAACTGGTGCCACTGCTGATCTTCAACGGCATCGGCGCCAACCTGGAGCTGGTGATGCCCTTCGTCGCCGCCCTGGACCCGGAGCTGGAAATCATTGCCTTCGACGTGCCCGGCGTCGGCGGCTCCTCGACACCGACCACGCCCTATCGCTTCCCCGGTCTGGCCAAGCTGGCGGCGCGCATGCTCGACTACCTCGACTACGGTCAGGTCAACGCCATCGGCGTGTCCTGGGGTGGCGCCCTGGCCCAGCAGTTCGCCCACGACTATCCCGAGCGCTGCAAGAAGCTGATCCTCGCCGCCACCTCGGCCGGTGCGGTGATGGTGCCGGGCAAGCCCAAGGTGCTCTGGCGCATGGCCAGCCCGCGGCGTTACGTGCAGCCGTCCTACGGCGTGCGCATCGCCCCGGACATCTACGGCGGTGCCTTCCGTCGCGATCCCAAGCTGGCCATGGCGCATGCCAGCAAGGTGCGCTCGGGCGGCAAGATGGGCTACTACTGGCAACTGTTCGCAGGTCTGGGCTGGACCAGCATCCACTGGCTGCACAAGATTCGCCAGCCCACGCTGATCATGGCCGGCGACGACGACCCACTGATCCCGCTGATCAACATGCGTCTGCTGGCCTGGCGCATTCCCAACTCGGAGCTGCACATCATCGACGACGGCCACCTGTTCCTGGTGACCCGCGCCGAAGCGGTGGCGCCGATCATCATGAAGTTTCTCGAAGAGGAGCGGCACCGCGCAGTGATGCACCCGCAGCCCACCCCGCTACGCCAGCATTGACGGCACCAACTTAGTGCGCAATGTTCTGCATGCTCGACAATGGGGCCGCTCGAGGCCGGTGCCAATGAGTCAAGGCTGTACGCAGTTCACTCCCCACACCAGACGGGAAGGGTGCGACGGCGCTTGATCGACACCGGGCCGTTCGGTATCGGCCGCATGAAGCCTTTCATTTTCGAGCCGGCGCACCGGAACCCCTTCCAGTGCGCCTGGTACAGGGCTTGCTGCATATGATGCACAAGCACAAGGCGCGCATCAGGCAGTCCGCGCCATGAAGTCTCTAAACGGTTTGACGACGGAGTGTTGCCCCATGCGAGACAAGTCGAACCCGGCATCACTGCCGGCACCTGCCAGTTTCATGAATGCCCAGAGCGCGGTGGTGGGCGTACGCGGCCGCGACCTGTTGTCCACCCTGCGCCTGCTGGCGACCCAGGGTCTGAAGAACCCGGTGCGCAGCGGCCGGCATCTGCTGGCCTTCGGCGGCCAGCTCGGCCGCGTGCTGCTCGGCGACACGCTGCACAAGGTCAACCCGCAGGACGCCCGCTTCGCCGACCCGACCTGGCACCTCAACCCCTTCTATCGACGCAGCCTGCAGGCCTACCTGGCGTGGCAGCAACAGCTGGCGGCCTGGATCGATGACAGCGACCTGTCGGCCGACGATCGCGCCCGTGCGCGCTTCCTCGCCTCGCTGCTCAGCGATGCCCTGTCGCCGTCCAACAGCCCGCTCAATCCGCAGGCGGTAAAGGAGCTGTTCAACACCGGCGGCAGCAGCGTCTTCAAGGGCCTGCGTCACCTGTTCGAGGACCTGCTGCACAACGACGGCCTGCCCAGCCAGGTCACCAAGCACGCCTTCGAGGTCGGTCGCAACCTGGCCTGCACCCCCGGCGCCGTGGTGTTTCGCAACGAGCTGCTGGAACTGATCCAGTACAGGCCGATGAGCGAGAAGCAGTACCTGCGCCCGCTACTGATCGTGCCGCCACAGATCAACAAGTACTACATATTCGACCTGTCCAACGATAAGAGCTTCGTCCAGTACGCGCTGAAGAACGGGCTGCAGACCTTCATGATCAGTTGGCGCAACCCCGATCCGCGACACCGCGAGTGGGGTCTGTCGAGCTACGTGCAGGCAGTCGAGGACGCCGTCGAAGCCTGCCGCGCCATCACCGGCAGCAAGGACGTCAACCTGCTCGGCGCCTGCGCCGGCGGCCTCACCATCGCCGCCCTGCAAGGCCACCTGCAGGCGCGCCGCCAGCTACGCCGCATCTCCAGCGCCACCTACATGGTCAGTCTGCTGGACAGCCAGATCGACAGCCCGGCCATGCTCTTCGCCGACGAGCAAACCCTGGAATCGGCCAAGCGCCGCTCCTACCAGCAAGGCGTGCTGGACGGTCGCCACATGGCCAAGGTATTCGCCTGGATGCGTCCCAATGACCTGATCTGGAACTACTGGATCAACAACTACCTGCTCGGCAAGCAGCCACCGGCCTTCGACATCCTCTACTGGAACAACGACAACACCCGCCTGCCCGCGGCCTTCCACGGCGACCTGATCGACTTCTTCAAGCACAACCCGCTCAGCCGCGCAGGCGGGCTGGAGGTCTGCGGCACGCCGGTGGACCTGGCCAAGGTCAACGTCGACAGCTTCAGCGTGGCCGGCATCAACGACCACATCACGCCCTGGGACGCGGTCTATCGTTCGACCCTGCTGCTGGGCGGCAACCGCCGCTTCATCCTGTCCAACAGCGGCCATATCCAGAGCATTCTCAACCCGCCCGGCAACCCCAAGGCCAACTACTACGAGAACACCAGGCTCTCCTTCGACCCGCGCGCCTGGTTCCACGATGCCCAGCACCAGCAGGGCAGCTGGTGGCCGCAGTGGCTGGAATGGATTCAGGCGCGCTCCGGCGAGCAACGGGAAACCCTGATGGCGCTGGGCAACCAGCACTATCCAGCGATGGAGGCGGCACCGGGCACTTACGTGCATATCCGCTGAAAGCCTGGCCGGCAACCTGCCGGCCGGTTATCGTCATACTTCCGCGCCACGACCAACAAGAAACCACGGATGAAGACCCGCGAGCGCATCCTGCAGACTGCCCTGCAACTGTTCAACGAACAGGGCGAACCCAATGTCTCCACCCTGGAGATCGCCAACGAGCTGGACATCAGCCCGGGCAATCTCTACTACCACTTCCACGGCAAGGAGCCGCTGGTGCTGGAGCTGTTCGAACGCTTCCAGGCCGAGATGGCGCCGCTGCTCGATCCGCCTGCGGATGCCGAGCTGGACGTCGAGGACTACTGGCTGTTCCTGCACCTGATCGTCGAACGCCTGGCGCAGTACCGCTTCCTGTTCCAGGATCTGTCCAACCTGGCGGGACGCCTGCCGAAACTGGCGCGCGGCATTCGCCACTGGCTGAACGCACTCAAGCGTACCCTGGCGTCGTTGCTCGCTCGGCTGATGGCCAACGGGCAACTGAACAGCGGCACCCAGGCGCTCGGTCAGCTGGTGGAGCAGATCACCCTGACCCTGCTGTTCTCCCTGGACTATCAGCGCATCCTCGATCAGGAAGGCGAAGTACGCCTGGTGGTGTACCAGATCATGATGCTGGTCGCGCCACACCTGAACCAGCCATCGCGCGGCACGGTCGAGCATCTGGCGCAGCGTTACCTGGAAGCCTGAGGCGCCTCCCAGAGCGAGAAACGAAAACGCCCGGCACCAGGCCGGGCGTTTTCAGTCCCGTGAAACTCAGGACGGGGTGGCTGGAGTGGCCGGGGCAGCAGCCGGAGCCGGAGCAGCAGCCGGAGTCGCCGTGGCCGCCGGAGCTGCAGCAGGCGCTGCCGGTTTCGGTGCAGCCGCCTTGGGCGCAGCAGGTTTTTTCGCGGCCGGCTTCTTAGCCGCAGCCGGTTTGGCTGCAGGCTTGGCGGCAGCCGGCTTGGCTGCTGCAGCAGGCTTGGCTGCTGCAGCAGGCTTGGCGGCAGCGGGTTTAGCTGCAGCCTTGGCAGCCGGCTTCGCAGCGGGTTTGGCAGCGGCTTTCGCGGCCGGTTTGGCTGCTGCCGGTTTAGCTGCGGCCTTGGCGGCCGGTTTGGCTGCCGGCTTCGCGGCGGGCTTGGCAGCGGCCTTCGCGGCAGGCTTGGGTGCGGCTTTGGCAGCGGGCTTGGCCACCGACTTGGCCGACACGCCGGCGATTTTTTCCAGCTGCTTGGTCAGGCTGTCGACCTTGTCGTTCAACGCCTTCACTTCGTTGCGGCTGGGCACACCCAGGCGCGAAATGGCGTTGTTCAGACGCTTGTCGAACGCCTCTTCCAGTTCGCTCCACTTGCCGATCGCCTTGCCCTTGACCTCGTCGACCTTGGACTTGGCAGAGCCGACTCTGGAGCCGACACCGGCTTTCACCGCATCAACCTGCTTGTCGACTTCGCTCTTGGCCAGCTTCTCGGCCTTCTCGCCGTCCTTGACCAGCGTATCGAACAGCTTGGTGCCGTCCTTGCTGACCTTGGAGTAAGCGCCCAAGCCTGCCAACCAGATCTGACGCGAGTATTTCTCGACCTCGCCGATCCAGGAGCTGGTCTGTTTCTCGGTTTTCTTCTTAACAGCCATCCTGATCTCCTTATTTGGTACGCGCGACATGCTCGAGCAACGCGCTCAGCTCATCCAGCTTAGCAGAGAGTGCTTCAACATCCTGCTTGGACGGAATGCCGATGCGGTTCAGAGCGGAAGCCACACGAGTATCGAAAGCCTTCTCGATCTTGTCGAGTTGAACTTCGACCTTGCCCTTGACGCTGGTGACGTTGGAGTTGACCGACTTCTTCACCGACTCGATCTGGCTGTTGGCGGCCTCGACCTGCTCGTCGACCAGCTTCTTGCCCTTGCTCTCGACGCCTTCGCCAGCCTTGACCAGCTCCTTGAAGTACTCGGCGCCTTCGGCGCCGGCCTTGGCGTAGGCACCCAGACCGGCGAGGTAGATCTTGCGGGCATAGCCCTTCACATCGTCGAACAGACCGGCTTTTTCTTCGGCCACGGCTTCGACTTTCTTCTTCACGGCGACTTTCGACATGGTGCACCTCACGCGCTTTTACAGTTAGCGGAAACGCCCACGGAATGCAGGCTTGGGTACACCCTAGGGAGAAAAATTAGAAATCGCATACTAGGAGCGGCTTCAGGCTTCAGGCTTCAGGCTTCAGGCTTCAGGCTTCAGGCTTCAGGCTTCAGGCCAGGCAGTGTGCCGAATTGCTTTTGCTCTTACCTGCGGCCTGCAGCCTCTTCAACCCAAAGATTTGTCCAGCACCTGCTCGATCTCGCGCTGGATCATGCCGCCCATGGGCGACAGCAGCAGCCCGAGCTTGAGCTCGACGCGCACGGTGTCTTCACCGACCGCGATGCTGCCATCGGCACCACTGCGCTTGAACTCCAGGACGTCGCCATTCCAGCGATAACGTACGTCGTACTCGCTGGCCAAGCGTTCGGCCAGGCGCTCGGCCTTTTCGCGGGCGCCCTCGCGACCGAGGGTATGGGATCGTTCGACTCGAATGCGGGACATGGCAACTCCTTGAACTGGCAGGCGCCGCAGCACTGCGGCATGAAGTCACAGCACTCTAACAGGCTGTTGAAAAACTACCTACGTTGCCATTGCTGCGTTAAAAACAGGCTCACAGCCGAAGGCTGAACGCGCTTTAGCGCGGCCCCGAAGGGGTGAGCGAAGCGAATCAAGTGCTCATTTACAGCTCGTAAAGTCGAGCGCGACTCCGACCGTTTTTCGCCTGTTTTTGCCTTGCACTGGCTGCCTCGCCTACGTTTTTCAACGGCCTGCTAACAGCCCGCCAGCCCACCTGGCACCCAGGCAAGACAAAGGCGGCAGGCAGCTTTAGAATGGGGCGGTTTTCTATCCGGTGAGAGCGACATGAGCGATCCACGCAAGGCCCAGGAGCAGGAACCCACCACTCACTTCGGTTTCCAGGACGTGCCGGAAAGCCAGAAGGCGGAGAAAGTGGCCGAAGTCTTCCACTCGGTGGCGGCCAAGTACGACCTGATGAACGATGTGCTGTCCGGCGGCCTGCATCGCCTGTGGAAGCGCTTCACCATCGAGCTGTCAGGCGTGCGCCCGGGCAACCGTGTGCTGGATATCGCCGGCGGCACCGGTGACCTGACCCGCAAGTTCGCCAGCATCGTCGGCCCCACCGGCGAGGTGGTGCTGGCCGACATCAACGACTCCATGCTCAAGGTCGGTCGTGATCGCCTGCTGGACAAGGGCGTGGCGGGCAACGTGCAGTTCGTCCAGGCCGATGCCGAAAAGCTGCCCTTCCCCGACAACCACTTCGACGTGGTCACCATCGCCTTCGGCCTGCGCAACGTCACCCACAAGGAAGATGCCCTGCGCTCCATGCTGCGCGTGCTCAAGCCCGGCGGCCGCCTGCTGGTGCTGGAATTCTCCAAGCCCGGCAACCCGCTGCTGGCCAAGGTCTACGACACCTACTCGTTCAGCTTCATGCCGCTGGCCGGCAAGCTGATCACCAACGATGCCGACAGCTACCGCTACCTCGCCGAGTCGATCCGCATGCACCCGGATCAGGAAACCCTCAAGGCGATGATGGTCGACGCCGGCTTCGAGCGCGTCACCTACCACAACATGACCGGCGGCATCGTCGCCCTGCACCGCGGCATCAAGCCTTAATGCTCATTACGGGACTATTGGCAGGCGTCGAGACGGGCCTCAACCGCGTCCTGCGCCTCGATGGTACGGCCTTGCCGCGTCTGCAATCGCTGAGCGGCAAGGTCATCGCCGTGCAGTGCCAGAGCCCTGCGCTTGAGCTGTATATCCTGCCCAGCGGCGATGGCCTGCAGCTGGCTGCGCAATGGCATGCGCCCGCCGACTGCACGCTGACAGCTCCAGCTGCCAGCCTGGCGCGCCTGGCCCTGAGCCGCGAGAAGACCGCCGTGCTGCATCGTCCCGAAGTATCGCTCGATGGCGACAGCGCGGTGCTGCTGCAACTGGCCGGCGTCCTGCAGGATCTGGAGCTGGACTGGGAATACGAAGTCTCGCGCTGGCTCGGCCCGGTGGCCACCACCCTGCTCGCCGGTCATCTGCGCAGCCGAGTGAACCTGGCCAGCAACGGCGCCGCCAGCCTCAGGCAGGACCTGGCCGACTACCTGGCCGAAGAATCACGAACCCTGGTGGGCCAGCGCGAAGCCGATGTGCGCTTCGCCGAACTGGACCAACTCAAACTCGCCCTCGACCGCCTGGAAGCACGCATCGAGCGCCTCACTTCTGCCAATAAGCCCGACGCATGAAGCTGCTTGCCGTTCGCCGTCTGCTGCGCATCCAGCGCGTAGTGATCCGCTATCAACTGGACGAAATGCTCTTCGAGCTGCCGCTGCCCTTCTGGCTGCGTGCGCTGTCCTGGCTGCTGCCATGGCGCTGGCTGCCGCGCAGGCCGCTGGCGCTGTCACGCGGGGCGCGCCTGCGTCTGGCTCTGGAGGACCTGGGGCCGATCTTCATCAAGTTCGGCCAGCTGCTGTCCACCCGTCGCGACCTGCTGCCGCCGGACATCGCCGACGAGCTGGCACGCCTGCAGGATCAGGTGCCACCCTTCCCGGAGGATCAGGCCATCGCCCTGATCGAGCGGCAGCTCGGCGCGCCGGTGAGCGAGCTGTTCGCCCGCTTCGACAGCCAGCCGCTGGCCTCGGCCTCGGTGGCCCAGGTGCACGCCGCGCAGTTGAAAAGTGGCGAGGAAGTGGTGGTCAAGGTAGTACGCCCCGGCCTCAAGCCGGTGATCCGCCAGGACCTGGCCTGGCTGTTCCTGCTCGCCCGCATCGCCGAGAGGGCCTCTGCCGATGCTCGCCGCCTGCATCCGGTGGATGTGGTCAGCGACTACGAGAAGACCATCTACGACGAGCTCGACCTGCTGCGCGAGGCGGCCAACGCCAGCCAGCTGCGGCGCAACTTCGAAGGCTCGCCACTGCTCTACGTGCCGCAGGTTTACTGGGACCTGTGCCGCCACCAGGTGCTGGTGATGGAGCGCATCTACGGCATTCCGGTGACCGACCTGGCCACCCTGGCCGACCAGCGCACCGATATGAAGCTGCTGGCCGAACGCGGCGTGGAGATCTTCTTCACCCAGGTGTTCCGCGACCGTTTCTTCCACGCCGACATGCACCCTGGCAACATCTTCGTCAGCACCCGCACGCCCTGGAGCCCGCAGTACATCGCCATCGACTGCGGCATCGTCGGCAGCCTCACCGACGAGGACCAGGACTACCTGGCGCGCAACCTGCTGGCCTTCTTCAAGCGTGACTACCGCAAGGTGGCACAACTGCACATCGACTCGGGCTGGGTACCGGCCGAAACCAAGGTCAACGAGTTCGAGGCCGCCATCCGCACCGTGTGCGAGCCTATTTTCGAAAAGCCGCTGAAGGACATCTCCTTCGGTCAGCTGCTGCTGCGCCTGTTCCAGACCGCACGTCGTTTCAACATGGAAGTGCAGCCGCAGCTGGTACTGCTGCAGAAGACCCTGCTCAACATCGAAGGCCTGGGCCGCCAGCTGTACCCGGATCTGGACCTGTGGAGCACCGCCCAGCCCTACCTCGAGCGCTGGATGCGCGAGCGCATCAGCCCGCTGCACCTGCTGCGCAACCTGCAGCAACAGGCCGAGCAGGTGCCACACCTGTCGCAGATCGCCCGCGACACCCTGGAACGCCTGCAGAGGTCGCAGCAGCGCGAAGAGCAGCGCCCCGACCGCGATCAATGGCCGCTACGCCTGCTCGGTGCAGCACTGATAGGCGCCGGCACGCTTCAAGGCCTGGCGCCGTTGCTGGCCGCCTGGCCGGCCTGGCTGATGGTCGGCGGCGGTCTCTATCTGGTGCTGCGCCGATAGCCAGCTAGCCACAGCACTGGCACACTTGGCGAATTGACCATCCGGCAGGCCCGGCAGATTTGGAACACCGATGAACGATTGGCTCGACGAAATCCACTGGAACGAAGACGGCCTGGTGCCGGCCATCGCCCAGGACCACCAGACCGGCCGCATCCTGATGATGGCCTGGATGAACCGTGAATCCCTCGCCCTCACCGCCAGCGAACAGCGCGCCATCTACTGGTCACGCTCGCGTGGCAAGCTGTGGCGCAAGGGCGAGGAGTCCGGCCATGTGCAGAAGCTGCACGAGCTGCGCCTGGACTGCGACGCCGACGTGATCGTGCTGATGGTCGAGCAGCTGGGCGGCATCGCCTGCCACACCGGGCGCGAGAGCTGCTTCTATCGCGTGTACGAGAATGGCGGCTGGAAAACCGTCGACGCCGTGCTGAAAGATCCGCACGCCATCTATGCAGGACACAGCCATGAGTGACACCCTGAGCCGCCTGGCCGAGGTACTGGAAGCGCGCAAGGGTGCAGCGCCGGACAGTTCGTATGTCGCCAGCCTGTATCACAAGGGCCTGAACAAGATTCTGGAAAAGGTCGGCGAGGAATCGGTGGAAACCATTCTCGCCGCCAAGGACGCCGCCGCCAGCGGCGACTGCAAGGACCTGATCTACGAAACCGCCGATCTGTGGTTCCACAGCCTGGTCATGCTCGCCGCCCTCGGCCAGCATCCGCAGGCCGTGCTGGATGAACTGGATCGCCGTTTCGGCCTCTCCGGCCACGCGGAAAAAGCCGCGCGACCGCAATCCGAATAACTTTCACAACGGAGAACTCATCATGGGTTTCGGCGGTATCAGCATCTGGCAACTCCTGATCATCCTGCTCATCGTGGTCATGCTGTTCGGCACCAAGCGCCTGAAGAATCTGGGCTCGGACCTGGGCGACGCGATCAAGGGCTTCCGCAAGTCGATGGACAACGGCGAAGCCGACAAGCCGGCAGTCGAAGAGCCCAAGGGGCAGACCATCGACGCCCAGGCACGCAAGGTCGAAGAGCCGGCGAAGAAAGACTGAGCCATGTTCGACATCGGTTTTACCGAACTGCTGCTGGTCGGCCTGGTCGCTCTGGTGGTGCTCGGCCCTGAGCGTCTACCGGGCGCGGTGCGCACGGCCGGCCTGTGGATCGGTCGGATCAAGCGCAGCTTCAACTCGATCAAGGCCGAGGTGGAACGCGAAATCGGCGCCGACGAGATCCGCCGCCAGTTGCACAACGAGCGGATTCTCGAACTGGAGCGGGAAATGAAGGCGATGAAGCAGGACATCCTCGACACCACCAGCCTCAAGCCGGGTAGCGAACCCGGCAAGCCCGCCGAAACGCCCCAGCCCGCCGCCCAGGACAAGAATCCCCAGCCATGAGCAAACTGCCGGACGCCGACCAGGAAATGCCCCTGGTCTCGCACCTGACCGAGCTGCGCACGCGCCTGCTGCGTTGTGTGGTGATTATCTTCGTGATCTTCGCCGGCCTGTTCTATTTCGCCCAGGACATCTACGCCCTAGTGGCGGCGCCGCTGCGCGCCTACCTGCCGGAAGGCGCGACGATGATCGCCACTGGCGTCGCCTCGCCCTTCCTCACGCCGTTCAAGCTGACGCTGATGTGCGCGCTGTTTCTTGGCATGCCGGTGATCCTGCACCAGGCCTGGGGCTTCATCGCGCCGGGGCTGTACACCCATGAACGGCGCATCGCCGTGCCGTTGCTGATCTCCAGCATCTTCCTGTTCTATGCGGGCATGGCCTTCGCCTATTTCGTGGTGTTCCCCATCATGTTCGGCTTTTTCGCCAGCGTGACCCCGCAGGGCGTGGCGATGATGACCGACATCGGCCAGTACCTGGACTTCGTCCTGACCCTTTTCTTCGCCTTCGGCGTGGCCTTCGAGATTCCCATCGCCACCTTTCTGGTGATCTGGGTCGGCCTGGTCGACGTCGCCACCCTGCGCAAGAGCCGTCCCTACGTGATCGTCGGCTGTTTCGTGGTCGGCATGGTGCTGACGCCGCCGGACGTGTTCTCGCAAACGCTTCTGGCCGTGCCGATGTGGCTGCTGTTCGAAAGCGGCCTGCTGGCCGGCGCGCTGGTCAAGCGCAAGCGCGACGAGGAGCCGGCCGAGGAAGAGGCCAAGCCCGAAGACCAGCCGCCCGCGCCCCTGTCGTGAACCTGCTGCTGCTGGAAGACGCCGATTTCACCGGCGTCGATCGGGTCCGCCTCACTGGCCGACGCCTGAAGCATCTGCATGAGGTGCATCGCGCCGAAGCGGGGGATCGCCTGCGCGTCGGTCGCCTTGGCGGGCTGATGGGCGAGGGCCAACTGCTCGCGCTGGATGCCGAGCATGCAGAGCTGCAGGTCAGCCTCGACCAGCCGCCACCGGCCAAACTGCCGCTGACCCTGATCCTCGCCCTACCCCGCCCGAAGATGCTCAAACGTGTGCTGCAAACCGTCAGCGCCATGGGCGTACCGCGTCTGGTGCTGGTCAACAGCTACCGGGTGGAGAAGAGCTTCTGGCAGACGCCCTTTCTCGCCCCCGAAGCGCTTCGTGAACAGCTGATTCTCGGCCTGGAGCAGGCGCGCGATACGGTGCTGCCCGAGGTGAGCATCGAGAAACGCTTCAAGCCCTTCGTCGAGGATCGCCTGCCGGCGTTGGCAAGCGGCACGCTGGGTCTGATCGGCCACCCGGGCGACTACCCGGCCTGCCCGCGCGCCGTGCAGGAGCCGGTGACCCTGGCCATCGGCCCGGAAGGTGGCTGGATTCCCTACGAAGTCGAGCTGCTGCGTGAGGCCGCAGGCCTGCAGCCGGTACAGTTGGGGGAGCGCATTCTGCGCGTGGAGACGGCGGTGCCGGCGTTGCTGGCCAGGTTGTTCTGATCGCGCTCCCCTGAAGCGCTGGTGCGCGCGGCGCACCCTACGGGCGGTGGACGAGCTGCGTGTTGTCTACCCGCTGCACAGTGCTGATTGCTAGTCGCGGCTGAAGCCCCTCCCACGGGGAGGTGGCAGACCTGCTTTTCCAGCGCGTCCCACACTAATGTGGGAGCGGCTTTAGCCGCGAAAGCTGTGAGGGTCCCTCAATGCCAGGCTTACACCTCCAGCAGAAAGGTCACCGGCCCGTAGTTGACCAGGTGCACCTGCATATGGGCGCCGAAGCGTCCGGTGGCGACCTGCGGGTGCTGAGCCCGAGCCAGCTCGACCAGGGCATCGAACAGTGCCGCGCCCTGCGCAGGCGGCGCCGCGCTGGAGAAGCTGGGGCGCATGCCACTCCTGGTATCGGCTGCCAGGGTGAATTGCGAGACCAGCAGCAGCCCGCCCTGCACATCCGCCAGCGAGCGGTTCATCTTGCCCGCCTCGTCGCTGAATACGCGGTAGTTGAGCAATTTGTGCAGGGCGCGAGTCAGGCTGGTCTGATCGTCCTGCGGCTCGATGCCGACCAGCGCCAGCAGGCCCTGATCGATGCTCCCCACCACTTCACCTTCGACCTCGACCCTGGCTGCGCTGACGCGCTGGATCAGCAGCTTCATGCATCCTCCGGCGGCAGGTCGAGCAGACGGCGGGCCATCTGCTCAGCGGCACGGATCAGTGCATCGGTGATGCCAGGCTCCGCCGCCGAGTGGCCGGCGTCACGGATGATCTGCAGTTCACTGTTGGGCCAGGCCTGATGCAGCGCCCAGGCGTTATCCAGCGGACAGATGGCGTCGTAGCGGCCATGCACGATGATGCCCGGCAAATGCGCGATCTTCGGCATGTCACGCAGCAGTTGGTTCGGCTCGAGAAAGGCGTCGTTGACGAAGTAGTGGCATTCGATACGGGCGATGGACAGCGCCCGGTGCGCCTCGCTGAAGCGCTCGACCACCTGGGTATTCGGACGCAGGGTGGCGGTGCGCCCTTCCCAGGTCGACCAGGCCTTGGCCGCGTGCATCTGAGCGATCTGGTCGGCGCCGGTCAGGCGTTTGTAGAAGGCCTGCATCAGATCGCCACGCTCCTCAGGCGGAATCGGTGCGACGTAGTCTTCCCAGTAATCGGGGAACAGGCGGCTGGCGCCTTCCTGGTAGAACCAGCTGAATTCCTGCGGCCGACAGAGGAAGATGCCGCGCAAAATCAGCCCGTGCACGCGCTGTGGATGGGCCTGTGCATAGGCCAGCGCCAGGGTCGAGCCCCAGGAGCCGCCGAACAGCACGAACCTGTCTATCCCCAGGTGCTCGCGAATACGCTCGATATCGCTGATCAGCGCCTGGGTGGTGTTGTTCTCCAGGCTCGCATGAGGCGTGGAGCGGCCGCAGCCGCGCTGGTCGAAGGTGACGATGCGATACAGGGCTGGGTCGAAGTAGCGGCGGCTGGCAGAGTCGCAGCCGGCACCCGGGCCACCATGGATGAACAACACCGGCAGCCCGTCCGCCGAACCACTCTCGTCGACGTACAGCACGTGCGGCGGCTCGACCGCCAGCTCATGGCGGGCGTAGGGTTTGATCTCCGGATACAAAGTCTGCATGGTTGGCTCCTGTTGGCTGGGCTACAACTGCCGTGTCCGCTCTGCCCGGCATCATAACCATGAAAAGGAAGTTCAGCATGTCGATGCGTCATCTAACCTGGTCGCTGCTCATCGCCCTGCCGCTCCTGCTCGCCGGCTGCGGCGGCCGTGACGACCCGCAGGCCAAGCTGGAAGCGGCCGTGCAGCAGTTGCAGGACAATATCGAAGCCAAGAGCACCGGCGCGGTGATGGAGCAGTTGCATGGCGATTTCCTGGCCCGCCAGGAGCTTGACCGCGAATGGGCCAAGCGCACCATGACCCTGCTGTTCCTGCGCCACAAGAACGTCAAGGTGCTCGCCCTGGGCAAGAACAGCTGGATCGACTCGGCAATCAGCAGCAAGGGCTACACCGAGGCGCAGGTGGGCCTGAGCGGAGCCGAAGGGTTGATCCCCGACAGTGCGCGGCACTATTCGGTGAAACTGGAGTGGTGGCTCGACGGCGGCGAATGGAAGCTCGCGCGCCTGGACTGGGAGTGATTCGTAGCCCGGATGCAATCCTGGAAATACCCTGTAGGCATCCCCGGATTACATCCGGGCTACAGGCTAGTCGGCCTGGCGCCAGATCAGGTCCGAGGTCACGTAACCCTGCTCGCGCGCAATACTCAGCAGCTTGTCGCGGGTTTCCTGGTCCACCTCAGGGGTGCGCGACAGCAGCCACAGGTACTTGTGCTCCGGGTGGCCAACCAGCGCCACGCGGTAATCCTCGTCGTGGTAGATCACCCAGTAGTCGCCCTTGATCGGCAGCAGCTTGCTGGCCCAGTTGTCGAAGCGCACCCACAGCTTGTCGGTCTTGCCTTCGACCTGAGGCTCGGCGACGCCCTTGGCCTCGATCCACTCACCGTCCTTGTCACGGCAGCGGTTGGTCACGTCGATGCGGCCGTCGTCACGCAAACCGTAGTGCGCTTCTGACTGCACGCAATTGCGCTGAAAGAACATCGGCAAACGCGCCAGCTCGTACCAGGTGCCCTGATAGCGCTGCAGGTCGACCTGCATCGTCTGCGGTGGCGGTTTGGGGATGCTGCCGGTGCCGGAGTTGGCGCAGCCGGCGAGAGCGAGAACGGCGCTGGCGATTAGGATCGAACGCATGAAAGCTCCTGTCATTTGAGTCCCTTGCCGGAGAACATCATCACCTTGTCCCCGGCGTACTGGACGCTGATATAGGCCTTGTCGTCGCCCCAGGTGCAGCTGGTCATACCCAGCGCGCCGGCGCACTCGCCCGGTGCGCCAAGCAGACTCTCGACCTCTGCCTTGCTCATGCCGGCCTTGAGCTTGGAGTAGTTTTCCTGATTGACCTTGCTGCAGGCGGCAAGCAGGCAGCAGGCGAGCAACGCGACGATACGCATCGACATGGATGGAGCTCCTGATGGGAAGATGCCAGCAAGCTTGGCATAGCCGGCGACGACTTGCCCGCTTGGAGTTCAGAAACGCGAGCCGGGTTCCCGCAGGAAGGCCTGCTCTTCGTCGGTGCTGAGACGACCGAGAATGGCGTTGCGGTGAGGGAAGCGGCCGAAGCGCGCAATCACCCGCTGGTGACGTTCGGCAAAATCGAGATAGTCGGCGAACAACGTGCGCTCGTTGTCAGCAGCTTCGTCAAGCAGACTGGCAAACAGTTCGACGGCGCGATTCTGCAAGGGCAGATCCTCGGCGTGCTCGAACACCAGATAGGCGAACACCCGCTGGATCGGTGCCAGCCGGCGATCCCAGCCGCGTTCCAGGCCATCCTGCAACAACGGCCGGGCCAGGCTGTCACCGGCGAAGGCGCGCGGCGTATCGCGGAAGATCATGCGCGGCAGCTGATCGAGCAGGATCAGTTGCGCCAGCCAGCCCTGCGGGTCGTCCTGCCAACCCTTGAGCTGGCCAGCCAGTGCCTGCTCGACCAGCGCGCCGAAACGCGCCTCGGCCTCACGGTCCTGGCTGTCGCGCTTGCCGAACCACAAGCTCTGGCGAGCCGCCGCCACCTCGGCAGCCGTGCCGTGATCGGCACCGAACCACCAGTCGAGCAGCGGCTGCCAGGCGGGCATCAGTTGCGGTGGTACGCGGTGATGCGCAGCACTTCTTCCTTGGAACCGAGGAACACCGGTACGCGCTGGTGCAGGGAAGTGGGCTGGATATCGAGAATGCGCTGGTTACCGTCGGTGGCGGCGCCGCCAGCCTGCTCGATGATCATCGACATCGGGTTGGCTTCGTACATCAGGCGCAGCTTGCCCGGCTTGTCCGGCTCGCGGGCATCGCGCGGGTACATGAACACGCCGCCACGGGTGAGGATGCGATGCACGTCGGCCACCATCGAGGCGATCCAGCGCATGTTGTAGTTGCGCCCCAGCGGCCCGGTCTCGCCGGCCAGCAGCTCGGAGACGTAACGCTGTACCGGCGCCTCCCAGTGACGCTGGTTGGACATGTTGATGGCGAATTCCTTGGTCGACTCCGGCACCTTGATGTTGTCGTGGGTGAGCACGAAGCTGCCCAGTTCACGATCCAGGGTGAAGCCCTTGACGCCATCGCCGAGGGTCAGCATCAGCATGGTCTGCGGACCGTAGATGGCGTAGCCGGCGGCGACCTGCTGGGTGCCCGGCTGGAGGAAGGCTTCCTCGCCCAGATCACCAGTCTCACCGTTGCGCTCGGGGCAACGCAGCACGGAGAAGATGGTGCCGACCGAGACGTTGACGTCGATGTTGCTGGAGCCGTCCAGCGGGTCGAAGACCAGCAGGTAGGCGCCTTTCGGATATTTGCCGGGGATCTGGTAGGCGTTGTCCATCTCCTCGGACGCCATGCCGGCCAGGTGACCGCCCCATTCGTTGGCCTCGAGCAGGATCTCGTTGGAGATCACGTCAAGCTTCTTCTGCACTTCGCCCTGCACGTTCTCGCTGTCCAGGCTGCCCAGTACGCCGCCGAGGGCGCCCTTGGAAACCTGGTGGCTGATCGCCTTGCAGGCCCGTGCCACGACTTCGATAAGGAAACGCAGATCGGCCGGGGTGTTATGGCTGCGAGTCTGCTCGATCAGGTAGCGGCTCAGGGTGACGCGGGACATGGAAGACTCCGGAAAGAAAAAAATCGCGGGCAGTTTAACCCGAGTCGCCGCGCAATGCTGCCTGCCGGGATGGATGGCTGGCATCGCCATCGTCCGGCAAGCCGCAGACGCGGTTACGGCCGTCGCGCTTGGCCTGGTACAGCGCGGCGTCGGCGACCTGCAAAAGCTCGTCGAGCGCCTGCCCCTGCTCTGGCCAATGGGCCAGGCCGGCAGACAGGGTTACGCGCTGATCACCACCGCGGGTGGCGATATCGCTTACCGCCAGTTGCGCGCAGATACCCTGCAGACGTTCGACCGCCTCACACGAATCGGCGCCCGGCAGGATCAGCAAAAACTCTTCGCCACCGATGCGGAACACCGCATCGGTGCTGCGCAGGTTGCCCAGCAGGTGCTGCGCGACGGCCTTGAGCACGTCGTCGCCGACCAGGTGCCCGCATTCGTCGTTGAGTTTCTTGAAGTGATCGAGGTCGATCAGCGCCAGAGCCAAGGGCAGATTTTCACGCTGCGCTCTGGCCAGCTCACGTTCGAAGAACTCATCCAGGTAGCGGCGGTTGTAGAGCCCGGTCAGCGGGTCGCACAGGGCCTGTTCGCGTAGTTGCTCGTGCAGGCTGGAGATGGTGCGCAGGCGTTCCTCGCTCAGTGCCAGGGCCTCGGCCAGCTTGAGCTCGCTGAGGTGGCGCTGGGTCACGTCGCGCACGTAGAGCATATGGCCCAGCAGGGCCGGGCCATGGCGCGTGCTGCGTTCGATGGCGCGCACGCGAACTTCGTAGTAGCGCGCGGTACTGGTCAGGGTCAGCGGCCGATCCTGATCCTGGTCGGCCGCTTCATGCAGCAGGCGCTGCAGGTCGGCGCCGAACACCGGCCACTGCGCCAGCTCGGTGCCCTGCCAGCCCTGCTGCAGGCCTGCCAGCTTCAGCGCCGCCGGGTTGGCTTCGATCACCCGCCCGCTCGGGTCGATCACCAGCACCGGGTCGAGCAGTGCCTCCAGCAACAGATGACGCGCCACCGGCAGCAGGTCGAACAGACGTACGCCGACGATCAGCCAGGAGAAGGCCACCAGGGTGAAGGCGAAGCTGAAGGGCGTCGGGTCGAAGCCGAACAGGGTCCAGCCGAACACCACATAACCGACGTTGGCCACCCAGGGCACCGCGGTGACCAGCACGAACGCCAGGTAGTGACGGCGGTGCAGCCCCTGGCTGAGCGCCGCAGCGCGACTGACCACACCCATGCAGAACGCCATGAACAGGTAGACGTAGACCGCCGTGGCATAGAACAGCGGGCCGTGCTGATAGCGCACCGGCGCTCCCAGGCTGTCGTCGACGGGCGCGCTGCCGGCGCCGTAGAACAGGCCGTGCCAGGGGTTGCTCAGGGCCAGGCCCCAGACCAGCAGCGGCGCCAGGCCCAGCCCGCAGAGCAGGCTGCGCGGCAGCGGCGTGCGCATGCTGTTGACGTACTGCCAGAGGAACACCGCCCAGAACGTGGGCGTGGAGACGATGCCGGGCCAGGCCATGCTGGCCCAGAACATCTTGCAGTCGGCGGCGAAGAAGCTCATTTCCAGGGCCGCAGCGCCCATCCACCACAAGCTGGCCAGGTGCAGCAGGATGAAGCTGTCACGCCCCGGAAAATCGCGCTGGCGGGTGACCCAGTGCGCCAGCAGGATGACCCCGAGACTCACCAGCAGGGTCATCAGTACCGGCGGTGACAGGCTCCAGCCGGAAGCCAGGCAGGCCTGCATCAGCACACCCGCCATAACGGCTGCGAATGGCAAGCGGCGCGCACGCCACGGCCGGGAGTGGTGTAGCGAGACGCTCGGAGGGTGACGCAGACCAAGATACGCAAGGGCCTTCCTGACCTCGAATGCTGGATTGGCGCAGGGCGCCTAATGTACTGCAAAACCCCCACCAATACAGGGGTTTATTCATCCACCCTCGCCTCCGGCGCTGGATGGACGTCGCAGCAGGCTGGTCGCCATGGCGGCCAGCAACCCGACTCCTGCCAGCAGTACAGCCCAGAGCCCCCAACGTTGCCAGTCCGCTTGCGCCAGGGCGGAGGGTTGCTCCGCCGTACCGGCCAGCAGGCTCGCGTCGTCCAGCTCGGCGCGGCCGAGACTGGCCAGGCGCTCGGCCTGGTAACCGGGAATCAGGCTGGGCAGCGGCAGCGCCGTCGATTGCGCACCGGCATTGCCCAGGGCCAGGCGATAGGGCGCCTCGCCGCGGGCGAGAAAGACCAGCTGGGTGGCGCGCACGGCGACCTGCAGGTTCGGCACCTCCGGCCCCAGACCGCCCCCTCGCGGGTCGAGCTGCAGACGCAACTGACGCACCGGCCAGCCCGGCAAGGCCAGTTCGTCGTGCACCATCTCCCGACCGTTCTCCGGCAGGCGATAGAGCAGACCGCTGGCCAGCGGCCGCCACGCGCCCTGATCGCTGCTGCGCGCCTCGATACGCAGCGGTGCCAGGGTATTGGCCTGCGCCAGCGGCAGGCGCAGCCGCTCCAGAGGTAACGCCAGCGGCAGCTGCCAGCGATACAGCCCGTCGGCGCCGTGCTCGGCCGGCAGCGGCTCGGACCAGACCAACGGCGCCGCCTGCTGATCCTGGCGGCGACTGCGCAGGGTCGCCACTTCCAGCTGCGGCGCCTGCGTCGGCGCACGCCACAGCAGACGCAGATAGCGGGCGCGCTGGCCGGGCAGCTCGATCTGGCGCTGATCGATGCGTTCGTCGGCGAAGCTCAGCCGCGCCACCTGCCCCTCGCCCCAGCTCTGCCAGCGCTGCAGGTCGTCACTGGCTTCGATGCTGAAGCGCTGGAAGCCGTCCTCGCCACCGCTCCAATCCAGGCTCAGGCGCACCAATGGGGCGTCGATGGCGCTGGCGTCGAGCAGCCAGCCACGCAGTTGCTGGTCCGCTTCGGCAGCGGACTCGCCACGCAGCTCGATCAGTGTGCCCGTGGTGCTGCGCTCGACCCGCAAGGCCGGCGCCGCCTGTGCATCGGCGCGGCCATGCAGGGGAAACCAGCGCACGCCGTGCTCCTGTTCATGCGCCACGGTCTCGCTGCGCCCCGGAATCAGCGCATAGGCCTGCGCCTGGCCCTGGGCATCGAACACGCGCAGGTCGCGCAGGTCGCCATGCTGCGCGGCAAAGTGCGCAGCGATCGGCAGCTCCAGGCGGTACCAGGGGCCCTCGCCGGACAGTTGCAACGGCGCGCCATGACGAAAGTCCTGCGCACGCTCGGCGGCCTGCAGCGCGGCGCTCAGCGACAGGGACAGCAGTAGGCCAAGACGAAGGATATTCACGCGGCAGGCTCCTGCTCGTTGCGGGTTGAAGGTTCGGTCTTGCGTGGCGGCAAGGGGGCGAAGTAACCCACCACCAGCAGCAGTACGCCCACCCCGATGAACGACACGATGCGCTCCAGGCCGCCGCGGTTGCCCAGTTCGACGAAGAACAGCTTGGCCACCACCAGGGCGATCAGCGCCGCTCCCACCAGCCACAGCTCGCGGCGTACGCGCAGGTGGCCGAAGAGCATCAGCGCCAGGGCGATCAGGGTCCAGACGATGGACAGGCCAGCCTGCACCAGCATCGAGTCGAACAAAGCCGACGTATGCCAGGGCACGCCGCCCCAGTGGTGGGCGCTACGCATCACCATCACCGTCAGCAGGGCGAACAGTGACAGCCCCGCCATGCCCTGCACCAGCTGCTGCGCACGCACAGGTTCCAGGCCCAAGCGCGGCAGCGCATCGCGTGCCCAGACAAACAGCGCACCCAGGCACAGCAGCAGCCCCAGCTCCAGCGGGTTGAACAGCGGCAGGTAAGGCAGTGGATCGCTGTCGCCGGCGCTGTTGGCGTTGGCCAGCCAGAACCAGCCAAGCATCAGCGCCGCCAGCGGCGCCGCTGCCCACAGGCGGTATTCGCGCTCGAAGCCGGCCACCGGCCAGGGTAGGCGACGCGCCTGCGCCATAAGCCAGAGATAGGCCGTCGGCAGCAGCGCCCAGCCCAGCCAGCGCCAGGCGTTGTAGTGATCGGCCAGACTCAGCATCAGGTAGCGCAGTTCCAGCGCCAGCACGCCGATCAGCAACCAGCAGCCAAGCACATGGGCAATGCTGGCCGCGCGGCTCGGCAGCAGTTCAGCCAGACGGCGCAGGGCGAGCAGATGCACCACCAGCACCGCAGCCCAGCCGAGCCAGCCGAAATTCGCCGCCGGGTGATGCAAGGGATGCCAGGCATAGGCCAGGATCAGACCGGCCACCGGCGCCAGCAGGCTGCACAGCAGCGCCAGCTCGCGCCAGCGAGTGCGCAGCGCCAGCAGCATCCAGAGCAGGGTCGTCAGCGCCGCCGCCAGCAACAGAACAGCTGCCTGCAGCTGCGGCGCCACGAAGCGCAGCACCTCGCTGGCCAGGGCCAGTGCCCACCAGGCCGCGCCCCAGGCCAATAACAGCTGGCCCAGGCGCTGCAGGCTGACGCCGTCGATGCCCGTCTCGCGACCGCCGTGCGCCAGGCTGTGCAGACGCCAGGCGCCGATCTGCGCGGCCAGGCCGAGCACAGCGGGCGTCCAGAAGCCGGTATGCGCCAGCGGCGATAGGCCCTCGCCGCTGATTCCTGCCAGCAGCAGCGGCCCGGCGGCGAGGAAGGCCAGGCCGGCGAATAGCTGCAGCGCCAGGCTGAACAGGAAGGCGGCGCGCTGCTGCAGATACAGCGCCAGCCAGAGAATCAGCAGCCCCGTGCCGCCCCATACCGCCGCAGCAGCCACCCAGGGCAGAACGAAGAGCACGGCCAGATTGATGAACACCAGGCCCACGAGCATGACCATCGACAATGCGCCGAGCAGCCGGCGGTTCTCGCGAATCTGCGGGTCGCGCGCCGCCAGCAGCATGCCGGCAATCAGGCCGAAACCGACCATCGACGCGGCCAGCAGGCCGAACCAGCCCGCCTTGAAGCTGTTACCGCCAAACAGCGAATCCAGCGCCATCTGCCCGAGGAACAGCAGCCCGCCGAGCAGCTGCACGGCAAAGGCGCTGTAGACGAAGCTCGGCGCTGCCAGGCGCAGACCAACGAGCAGCGTCGCCAGCCCCGCCAGCGCCCAGGCGATGGCCGTGCCGGGGGCCTCGAACAGCAGCGGTGCGATCAGATAGAGAAACGCCAGGCCGGCAATGCCGAGCCAGGGCAGCAGGCGCCTCTCCCAGGCGCTGCCCGCCTCAGGTTCGCGTCGCAGTTGCCAGTAGCTGAACAGCAGCGCCACACCGAGCATCAGCGCGCCGAGCGGCGAACCGTCCAGCAGGCTGGCGTAGCCGAGCTCCAGTCCACCGAGGAAAGCCAGCGCTGCGCCGACTTGCAGCAGCAGGGCGAAGGCACGCGCCAGCGGCCGCCCCTGGCGCAGGCCGAGCCAGTAGATACCGGCGCCTTCCACCGCCCAGGCCGCCGCTGTCCAGCGCGCATCGAGCCCCAGGGGGATGGCCAAGCTGGCGAATATCACACCAAGTGCCAGGCAGGTTTCCACCAGCAGCAGTGCGCGGTCGCCAGCGCGCGCCTTGAGCACCCGCGCCAGCAGCAAATAGAACAGACCGAGACCGAGGGCGCTGAACGCTGCGGCGAACTCGATATGTCGAACCAATGCGACTTGCAGACCGAAGCCGATCAACGGCGGGCCGAACAACGTGGTGGCATCGACGTAGTCGCCACGCCGTAGCGACCAGCGCAGCAGCTCGTCACGCGCCTCGGGCGAATCCGCCGCGTCACGCAGGGTGCGGCGGGCGAACAATAGGCCGATGGCCACGTACATCAAAAAGAACAGGATCAGGAACGGCTGGGTGCTGCCCAGCAGCTCCGGCGTGTAGGAACGCAGGCCCCAGGCGAAGCCGATGCCGAAGGTGCCGACGAAGCCGATCAGGTTGAGCAGACGCCAGGCCTTGAACCAGGCGATGGCGAAGATGCCGGCATTGAGCAGGGCGAAATAGGAGAACAGCGCGACATGGTTGCCGCTGCCGGTGGAGGTCAGGATCGGTGCGGCGAACCCGCCCAACGCTGCCGCGGCGGCCAGGCCCAGGGCATTCTGCTGCACGGCGAGAATCGCCGAGAACAGCGTCACCGCCACCAGCAGCCCCAGCGCCATGCCGGAGTCGAGCAATGGGTGCAGGCGCATGGCGGCGAACACCGTCAGGTACAGCACGGCGATGCCGGTACCCTGCAGCACCAGGGCGTAACCGGGATTGCGTCGGCGTAGCCACCAGCCCAGGCCGAGCAGAGCCAGGGCACTGGCCGCCACGCCCATGTAGCGCAGCTCGATCGGCACCTCGACACCTTCGGTGGCGTAGCGCAGCAGGAAGGCCAGGCCGAGGAACAGCAGCACCACACCGACCCGCAATACGGTGTTGCCACCAAGCAGCCAGGCCTTGGCGGCGGCGAAGCCGCGTTCGAGCAGATTCGGTTCACGCGGCGTCTGCGCGCGCCAGGGGCTTTGCTGCGGCGCGAGTGGCGGTCGATGAGCAGCTGGTGCGGCGGCGGGTGCAGGTTCTGCGGCCGGCTGCGGGGCTGGCGCCCCGATCTCCGGCGCCAGCGTCCAGTCCAGCTCCGGTTCCGGCGTCGGCTCGGCGGCCTGCGCCACCACCAACTCCACTGGTGGTTCGGCTTGCGGCTCGCTATTGACGCTGGCCTGGGCTGGAGTCGGCTCGGGCGCGGGTTCATCGCGCTGACCCTGCTCCACCTTGACCAGGCGCTCGTGCATGGCGCGCGTGCCGCGCTCGAAGCGCTCGGCGAATTCCTTGAGCTGTGCGGTCAGTTGCGCGTTGCGCGTCTCCAGCCCTTGCAGGCGCAGCGCCTGCCCCAGACTGAGGCCGAGCAGGCCGCCAAGAATGGCGCCCGTGACGGATTCGTTGGCACCAGCGCCGAGCACCAGTCCGACCAGCATGAAGATCCATTGCATGCGTTGTGTCCTACCGCTGTGGAAGTGTCCTCGCGTCCCTGCCGGCAGCCCGAGGTGGGTGCCAGTATAGGAGCAGCGAGCGTCCAGCCACAGAGAGACGACTGCCACCCAGGTCACAGGCACAACGCAAAGTAGCCAACTGCCAGCCGGTGCTTCACAAATGCCGCGCGCCCGCTATCATCGCCGCCCCGTGACAGCAGCGGCGCAGACCGCACGATAAAGCCATGATGAAGCCCCGCCTGATAGCCGCCGCCGAGATCGACCGCCTGGAAACCTGGGCCAAATACACGGCCGACATGTGCCACAGCTGCATCTCCAGCTGCTGCACCCTGCCGGTGGAAGTACGCCTGAACGATCTGATCCGCCTGGAGCTGGTGGATGAGTTCGAGCGCAGCGAGCCACCGAAGAACATCGCCAAGCGCCTGCAGAAGGATGGCATCGTCGAGCGCTTCAACCAGAAGTCGGGCATCTTCACCCTGACGCGCATGTCCAACAACGACTGCCTGTTCCTCGATCGCAAGACGCGCCTGTGCACGGTCTACGACAAGCGCCCGGATACCTGCCGCCATCATCCCAAGGTCGGCCCGCGGCCGGGGTATTGCGCGTACAAGCCCAAGTAGGGCCGGTCACGTGGGCACCGGATCTGGTGCGCACAGCGCACCCTACGAAGCCCGGCGCAGGCCAATGACCCGGCCAACGCACGCCGGCGGTGGCAAGCCCTGATGCTCGATGGCCAGCTGCGCGACTTTGTCGGTCACCTTAGCGTCGAACGGCGCCGCGCGGCCGGCGGCGCTGTCGATGTTCATCAGCATCTGCTCGCTCTCCGCGAGGCTGGCGTCCTCGCCAGGTCGGTACAGCGCGTGGTGGATATGCAGGCGCTTGGTGTCGTGTGCCAACAATTGCGTGCGCACTTCCACCGCTTCGCCCTCCTTCACCTCCGCCAGGAAGTTGAGGTGGCATTCCAGGGTGTACAGGGTATGCCCGGTGCGGGCACGGCCAGCTTCGTCCAGGCCCAGCATATCCATCAGCGCATCGGTGGCGTGGCTGAAGATCAGCAGATAGAAGGCATCGCGCAGGTGGCCGTTGTAGTCGACCCAGTCAGGGGAGATGGTGGTTTGGTAGCTGGTCAGCGGCTTGGCTGGCATACAGGTGACTCCTGAAATGCCCCTCTCCCCCAGCCCCTCTCCCGCAAGCGGGAGAGGGGGGCGGTTCGGAGTCGTTGGCTATCTCCGCGTAGGGTGCGCCGCGCGCACCGGGAAGGGTTCGATTACTCGGCGAACGCAAAGCCATGCCTGGCCTTGGTCTGACGGATCGCCTCCAGCACCGCCAGCAGGCAATCGTCGCGATAGCGCTCCAGGGCATCCAGGCTGCGTTCGCCCTGCTGCTCGGCAGTGCCCTCGACCACCGCATCGATCAGCCCCTCGGTCAGCTCCGGTGCCTCGAGGTACGTCCAGGGCAGCTTCAGCGCCGGGCCGAACTGCGCCATGAAGTGGCGCATGCCAGCCGGGCCACCGGCCAGGGTGTAGGTCAGGAAGCTGCCCATGAACGACCAACGCAGGCCGGCGCCGAAGCGGATCGCATCGTCGATCTCGCCGGTAGTCGCCACGCCGTCGTTGACCAGGTGCAGCGCCTCGCGCCACAGCGCCTCGAGCAGGCGGTCGGCGATAAAGCCAGGCACCTCCTTGCGCACATGCAGCGGGCGCATGCCCAGCGACTGGTAGACCTCGATGGCGGCCCGCACCGCCTCGGGCGCGGTCTTCACACCGCCCACCACCTCCACCAGCGGCAGCAGGTAGACCGGGTTGAACGGGTGGCCGACCACGCAGCGCTCGGGATGCCTGGCGTCTGCATAGAATTCGCTGGGCAGCAGGCCCGAGGTGCTGGAGCCGATCAACACATCGGGGCGCGCGGCGGCGCTGATCTTGGCGTGCAGTTCGCACTTGAGTTCGAGGCGCTCGGGGGCGCTCTCCTGGATGAAATCGGCATCGCGTACGCAGTCTTCGATGGTGTTCACGAAGCGCAGGCGCTCCAGCGAGGCGCCGGGGGCCAGGCCCTGCTTCTGCAGCGCCGGCCAGGCATTGGCCAGGCGCGCGCGCAGCGCGGCCTCGGCGCCGGGCGCCGGGTCCCAGGCGATCACGTCGAGGCCGTGGGCCAGGGTGCGGGCGATCCAGCCGGCGCCGATCACCCCGGTGCCGAGGGCGGCGAAGGTCTTGATATCGGTAACGAAGGTCATGGTTGAACTCCGGTAGCCCGGATGCAATCCGGGGCATGGCAGGTGAAGTTTTCCCGGATTTCATCCGGGCTACGGGGAATGCACACAGGCCCTCTCCCCCGGCCCCTCTCCCATAAATGGGAGAGGGGAGGAAGCAGCGTTAGCGTCTGGGTTTGAGCTTCATCTTTTCCCGCCCCTCGGCCGGGGTCAGGGCGCGGCCGCCGAGGCGTTCGATGATCTCGATGGCGCGCTCGACCAACTGGCCGTTGCTGGCGTGCACGCCGCGATCCAGCCAGATGTTGTCCTCCAGGCCGACCCGCACGTTGCCGCCGAGCAGCATGGCCTGGGCGACCATGGGCATCTGCATGCGGCCGATGCCGAAGCCGGCCCAGGTGATGCCGGGCGGCAGGTTGTCGGCCATGGCCTTCATGGTCGTGGTGTCGGCCGGCGCGCCCCAGGGGATGCCCAGGCACAGCTGGATCAGCGGGTCTTCCAGCAGGCCCTCCTTGAGCAGCTGCTTGGCGAACCACAGGTGGCCGGTGTCGAAGATTTCCAGCTCGGCCTTCACCCCCAGCTCGGTGATGCGTTTGGCGCCGGCACGCAGCTGCGCCGGGGTGGAGACATAGATGAAATCGCCGTCGCCGAAATTCAGGGTGCCGCAGTCCAGGGTGCAGATTTCCGGCAGCAGCTGCTCGACATGCGCCAGGCGCTCCAGCGGGCCGACCAGGTCGGTGCCGGCGCCGAATTCCAGCGGCTGCTCGCCGCGACCGATTTCCAGATCGCCGCCCATGCCGGCGGTGAGGTTGATGATCACGTCGGTGTCGCTCTCGCGGATGCGCTCGACCACCTCGCGGTACAGCGCCACGTTGCGGCTCGGCTTGCCGGTTTGCGGGTCGCGCACATGGCAGTGGGCAACGGTGGCGCCGGCTTTGGCTGCCTCGATGGCGGCGGCGGCGATTTCCCTGGGCGTGACCGGGATCGCCGGGTGCTTGCCGACGGTGTCGCCGGCGCCGGTCACCGCGCAGGTGACGATAACCTCGTAATTCATTTCGATTGTCCTTTCCAGGGGCGAACAAGTGCCGACGGCCAGGCCGCAGGCGCTAAACAAAGAGGGAGATCGGCGCCAGCTAGCCCGGCGCCGGGGTTTCAGTTACCGGCGAGCAATGCGACGTTGGCGGGCTTGCCATCCAGGGTGGTGACGCCCTCGAGCCATGTCTCGACCACCTGCGGGTTGGCCTTGATCCAGTCACGCGCCACCTGTGCGGCCGGCTTGCGATCCATGATCGGCTGCATCAGCTCGGCCTCCTGCTGACTGGTGAAACGCAGGTTGGTCAGCAGGCGGTTGGCATTGGGGCAGCGTTCGGCGTAATCCGGTGCGGTCACGGTGGAAACCGTGGCGGCACCGTCGTTGGGGCCGAACACATCCTCGGTGCCGGTGAGGTAGGTGATCTGCATCGACAGGTTCATCGGATGTGGTTTCCAGCCGAAGAACACCACGGGTTTCTCATTGCGCACGGCACGGCCAACGGCGGCCAGCATGCCGGCCTCGCTGGATTCCACCAATTTGAAGCCGCCGAGACTGAACTGGTTGGAATCGATCATCTTCTGGATCGCCGTATTGGCCCCGGAGCCGGCCTCGATACCGTAGATCTTGCCGTCCAGTTCATCCTTGAACCTGGCGATGTCGGCCAGGGTTTTCAGGCCCTTGTCGGCGGTGTAGCTGGGCACGGCGAGCACGGCCACGGCGTCATCCAGCGACGGCTCGGCCGCGACCTTGACCGCACCGGCATCGAGGAAGGGTTTGATGTTGTCGTCCATGATCGGCTTCCAGTAGCCGAGGAAGGCATCGATCTGCCCCTTCTGGATACCGGCGAAGATGATCTGTTGCGACGCCTGGGTCTGCCTGGTTTCGTAGCCGAGACCGCTCAGCAGCTCGCTGGCGACGGCGGTGGTGGCGACCACGTCGGTCCAGCCGACGGCGCCGATGCGGACGTTCTTGCAACTGGCTTCGTCGGCCAGCAGGGAGGTACTGAACAGGCTCAGGGTGCAGCACGCGGCCAGCGCGGTAAGACCTTTCATCTGGGTGCTCCTCATCGTGTCACAGCGGTTCTATTTCGTTCTTCTAGAGGCTTTAAGCCCCCACCGTGCTCGGGAATCTTCGTCTCCCGATGAAAGCACCTTACGCTCGACAAGACTGCGAAATTCGCACTTGAACGACTGTTTGTTGACTTTATCCGACCACTTTCCAGTACAAGAGCGATGATGGCGTATTAATCTCCCAGCATGCCGATACGCAATTCCCCCGGATTTCATCCGGGCCACGAGCACCCTGCACCGATGCCGTGAACCGAATGCCCCAGATCTTCTGCTTCCTGCTACTGCCCGGTTTTTCCATGATGGGCCTGATGTCGGCCATCGAGCCGCTGCGCGTGGCCAACCGCTTTCGTGGCGAGCTATACCGCTGGCGCCTGCTAAGCCAGAACGGTGACGCCGTGCAGGCGAGCAACGGCATGTCGCTGAACGTCGATGGCGCGCTGGAACTGCCACACGCAACCCGCGCCCTGTTCGTGGTGGCCGGTTTCGAGCCACTGGCACACTACGACCATCACCTGGCGCACTGGCTGCAACGGCGCGAGCCGGAACTGGCGGTGCTCGGCGGCATCGATACCGGCAGCTTCGTACTGGCCGAGGCCGGGCTGTTCCAGCACCAGCGCCTGACGCTGCACTGGGAAGCCATCGATGCCTTTCGCGAGCGCTACCCGGCACTACTGGTAACCCAGGAACTGTTCGAGATCGACGGCAAGCGCATCACCAGCGCAGGCGGCACCAGCAGCCTGGATCTGATGCTGGGGCTGATCGGCCAGGAGTACGGCGAGGCGCTGGCGGTGCAGGTGTCGGAACAGTTCGTGGTCAGCCGTATCCGCACCCGCCTGGATCACCAGCGCATGCAGGTGGCCAGCCGCTACGACCTGCACAACAAGAAACTGGTGCGGGTGATCGGCGAAATGGAGCGCCAGTGCGAGCAGCCGCTATCCAGCGAGACGCTGGCCGCTCAGGTGGGCATCAGCGTGCGTCAGCTGGAACGCCTGTTTCGCCATCATCTGCACACCACGCCATCGGCCTTCTACCTCGAGCTGCGCCTGGACAAGGCGCGCCAGTTGCTGCGCCAGAGCGACCTCAGCGTCATGGAGGTGAGCCTGGCGTGTGGCTTCGAGTCGGCCTCCTACTTCTCGCGCTGCTATCGCCGGCGCTTCGCCGCCAGCCCCAGCCAGGACCGCCACGAACGACCAGCCTGAATGCAAAGCTACCCGTAGGAGCGGCTTCAGCCGCGAAGCCTGCCGTCAACGATCGCGGCTAAAGCCGCTCCTACAGGTGATGAAGTGCGCGGGGCGAACATATCCGTTCGCGACCTCGGCTTGACGCTTTCGGCAAACCCCCAGTCGTTTTTGTACCGGGTCGCCCAGCCCCCCGGGGATAAGCTCTCCCCAAAGCGCCGACAACCGACTCGGCGCGCCAGTATTAGGGGACAAGCCTGATGAGCCCAGCCGAATTGCACGCCGACAGCATCGTCATCGACGGTCTGATCATTGCCAAGTGGAACCGCGAACTGTTCGAAGACATGCGCAAAGGCGGCCTGACCGCCGCCAACTGCACCGTGTCGGTGTGGGAAGGTTTCCAGGCCACCGTCAACAGCATCGCTGCCAGCAGCAAGCTGATCCGCGAGAACAGCGACCTGGTGATGCCGGTACGCACCACCGCCGACATCCGCAAGGCCAAGGAACAGGGCAAGACGGGCATCATCTACGGTTTCCAGAACGCCCATGCGTTCGAGGACCAGATCGGCTACGTCGAGGTGTTCAAGCAGCTCGGCGTGGGCATCGTGCAGATGTGCTACAACACCCAGAACCTGATCGGCACCGGCTGCTACGAGCGTGACGGTGGCCTGTCCGGCTTCGGTCGCGAGATCGTCGCCGAGATGAACCGCGTGGGCATCATGTGCGACCTGTCCCACGTCGGCAGCAAGACTTCCGAGGAAGTCATCCTCGAGTCGAAGAAGCCGGTGACCTACTCCCACTGCCTGCCTTCCGGCTTGAAAGAGCACCCGCGCAACAAGTCCGATGAAGAACTGAAGTTCATTGCCGACCACGGCGGTTTCGTCGGCGTGACCATGTTCGCGCCGTTCCTGGCCAAGGGCATCGACTCGACCATCGACGACTACGCCGAAGCCATCGAGTACGTGATGAACATCGTCGGTGAAGACGCCATCGGCATCGGTACCGACTTTACCCAGGGTCACGGCAAGGAATTCTTCGAATACCTGACCCACGACAAGGGCTACGCCCGCCGCCTGACCAACTTCGGCAAGATCATCAACCCGCTGGGTATCCGTACCGTCGGCGAGTTCCCCAACCTCACCGAAACCCTGCTGGGGCGCGGCCATTCCGAGCGCGTTGTACGCAAGATCATGGGCGAGAACTGGGTGCGCGTACTGGCCGACGTCTGGGGCGAGTAAGCCTTTTTAACAGCCCCTCTCCCCCGGCCCCTCTCCCATAAATGGGAGAGGGGAGCAAAGCGGCCGGCATGCACTTGAAGTCATGCATGCACGGACAGCCCCCTCTCCCGCTTGCGGGAGAGGGCTGGGGAGAGGGCAAAAAAAACCAACGAATTCTGGAGTTTGAACACATGGCCACCCACGCCCCCGAAATGCCCATCCTGGTCGACGACGAAACCGGCGTCTGGACCACCGACGCCCTGCCGATGCTCTACGTACCGCGGCATTTCTTCGTCAACAACCATATCGGCATCGAGGAAGTGCTCGGCGCCGAGAAGTACGCCGAGATTCTCTACAAGGCCGGCTACAAGTCCGCCTGGCACTGGTGCGAGAAGGAAGCCGAGTGCCATGGCCTGTCCGGCGTGGCGGTGTTCGAGCACTACATGAAGCGCCTGTCGCAGCGCGGCTGGGGTCTGTTCAAGATCCAGTCGATCGACCTTGAGGCCGGTACCTGCGAGGTGCGCCTGGATCACTCGGCCTTCGTCTACGTCTACGGCAAGTGCGGGCGCCCGGTCGACTACATGTTCACCGGCTGGTTCGCCGGGGCCATGGACCAGATTCTGCAGGCCCAGGGCAGCAGCATTCGCACCGTCGCCGAACAGGTCTACGGTGCTTCGCAGGAAGGCCACGACCACGGCCTGTTCCGCGTCAAACCGCTCTAACAACAAAGGTCTGTGGGAGGGGCTTCAGCCGCGACTGGCCAACCGCTATCGCCGCTAAAGCGCCTCCCACGAAGTAACCCCAGGCCGCTTTTCCGTGAGGGTGCCGCAATGGCTTTCGAAGCAATGTTCCAGCCGATCCAGATCGGCAAACTGACCATCCGCAACCGCGTGCTCTCCACCGCGCATGCCGAGGTCTATGCCACCGACGGCGGCATGACCACCGAGCGCTACGTCAAGTACTACGAAGAGAAAGCCAAGGGCGGCATCGGCCTGGCCATCTGCGGCGGCTCGTCGGTAGTCGCCATCGACAGCCCGCAGCAATGGTGGAGCTCGGTGAACCTGTCCACCGACCGCATCATTCCGCACTTCCAGAATCTTGCCGATGCCATGCACAAGCACGGCGCCAAGATCATGATCCAGATTACCCACATGGGCCGTCGCTCGCGTTGGGATGGCTACCACTGGCCGACCCTGATGTCGCCGTCCGGCATCCGTGAACCGGTGCACCGCGCCACCTGCAAGACCATCGAGGTCGAGGAAATCTGGCGGGTGATCGGCAACTACGCGCAGGCTGCGCGTCGGGCCAAGGAGGGCGGCCTGGACGGCGTCGAGCTGTCCGCCGTGCACCAGCACATGATCGACCAGTTCTGGTCGCCACGCGTCAACAAGCGTACCGACGAATGGGGCGGTACCTTCGAGGGCCGCATGAAGTTCGGCCTGGAAGTGCTCAAGGCCGTGCGCAAGGAAGTCGGTGACGATTTCTGCGTGGGCATGCGTATCTGCGGCGACGAATTCCACCCGGATGGCCTGTCCCATGAGGACATGAAGCAGATCGCCGCCTACTACGACGCCACCGGCATGATCGATTTCATTGGGGTCGTTGGCTCAGGGTGCGACACCCACAACACCCTGGCCAACGTCATCCCCAACATGAGCTACCCGCCGGAGCCCTTCCTGCACCTGGCGGCCGGCATCAAGGAAGTGGTCAAGGTGCCGGTGCTGCACGCGCAGAACATCAAGGACCCGAACCAGGCCACGCGCATCCTCGAAGGCGGCTACGTGGACATGGTCGGCATGACCCGCGCGCATATCGCCGACCCGCACCTGATCGCCAAGATCAAGATGGGCAAGATCGACCAGATCAAGCAGTGCGTCGGCGCCAACTACTGCATCGACCGCCAGTACCAGGGCCTGGACGTGCTGTGCATCCAGAACGCCGCCACCAGCCGTGAATACATGGGCGTGCCGCACATCATCGAGAAATCCACCGGGCCGAAGCGCAAGGTGGTGATCGTCGGTGGTGGCCCGGCCGGTATGGAGGCCGCGCGCGTCGCTGCCGAGCGCGGCCACGACGTGACCCTGTTCGAGAAGCAGGACCAGCTCGGCGGGCAGATCACCATCGCTGCCCGCGCACCGCAGCGTGACCAGATCGCCGGTATCACCCGCTGGTACCAGCTGGAGCTGGCACGTCTGGGCATCGACCTGCGCCTGGGCACCGGTGCCGACGAAGCCACCATCCTCGATCTCAAGCCCGACATCGTGGTGCTGGCCAACGGTGGTCATCCGTTCCTCGAGCAGAACGAGCACTGGGGCGCTGCCGAAGGTCTGGTGGTGAGCAGCTGGGATGTGCTCTCGGGCAAGGTTGCACCGGGCAAGAACGTGCTGGTGTACGACACCATCTGCGAATTCACCGGCATGTCGGTGGCGGATTTTCTCGCCGACAAGGGCGCGCAGGTCGAGATCGTCACCGACGACATCAAGCCGGGCGTAGCCATGGGCGGTACCACCTTCCCTACCTACTACCGCAGCCTGTACCCGAAAGAAGTGATCATGACCGGCGACATGATGCTGGAGAAGGTCTACCGCGAGGGCGACAAGCTGGTTGCCGTGCTGGAGAACGAATACACCGGCCAGAAGGAAGAGCGGGTGGTCGATCAGGTGGTGGTGGAGAACGGCGTCCGTCCGGACGAGGGCCTCTACTACGCGCTCAAGGACGGTTCGCGCAACAAGGGGCAGATCGACGTCGAGGCGCTGTTCGCGATCAAGCCGCAACCTTGCCTGAGCGAGACAGGGGGTTACCTGCTGTTCCGCATCGGCGACTGCGTGGCCCAGCGCAACACCCATGCGGCGATCTACGACGCCCTGCGGTTGTGCAAGGATTTCTGATGCTGGTCTCCCCTCTCCCGCTTGCGGGAGAGGGGGCGGGGGAGAGGGGCCGTTAGGCGGTGACTTTCGGTCCCTGCTCCCCCTCTCCCTAACCCTCTCCCCGCAGGGGCGAGGGGACTGAAACGTGTTGTTTTCCGGTCCCGCGAAGGAGACCACGAGATGTTGAACACCCTCCTCCCCATCCTGCTCTTCGCCGCCCTGGCCCTTGCGGTCATTGGCGCGGCCAAGCGCTTCTTCATGTGGCGTCGCGGCCGACCGGCCAAGGTCGACTGGATCGGCGGCCTGCTGAAGATGCCGCGTCGCTACCTGGTGGACCTGCACCATGTGGTCGAACGCGACAAGTACATGTCCAAGACTCACGTGGCCACCGCCGGTGGTTTCGTCCTCGCCGCCGTACTGGCGATCGTCGTGCACGGTTTCGGCCTGCATAACCGCATCCTCGGCTTCGCCCTGCTGGCGGCCACGGTGCTGATGTTCGTCGGCGCCCTGTTCGTCGCCAAGCGCCGGCGCAATCCGCCTTCGCGCCTGTCGAAAGGCTCGTGGATGCGTCTGCCCAAGAGTCTGCTGATGTTCGCGGCGAGCTTCTTTATCGCCACCCTGCCGGTCGCCGGAATTCTGCCAGCCGGCTTCGGCGGCTGGATTCTGGCCGTCATCCTCGCCGTCGGCGTGGCCTGGGGCGTGTCCGAGCTGTTCTTCGGCATGACCTGGGGCGGGCCGATGAAGCATGCCTTCGCCGGCGCCCTGCACCTGGCCTGGCACCGCCGCGCCGAGCGTTTCGGCGGCGGTCGCTCGACTGGTCTGAAAGCCCTCGATCTGGACAACCCGAAAGCCCCGCTGGGCGTGGAAAAGCCCACCGACTTCACCTGGAACCAACTGCTTGGCTTCGACGCCTGCGTGCAGTGCGGCAAGTGCGAGGCCATGTGCCCGGCCTTCGCCGCTGGTCAGCCGCTGAACCCGAAGAAGCTGATTCAGGACATGGTCATCGGCCTGGCTGGTGGCAATGACGCCAAGTTCGCCGGTTCGCCCTACCCCGGCAAGCCGCTGGGCGAACACAGCGGCGGCCCACACCAGCCGATCGTCGATCTGAACGGCAAGGCCCTGGTGGATGCCGAGACCCTGTGGTCCTGCACCACCTGCCGCGCCTGCGTCGAGGAATGCCCGATGATGATCGAGCACGTCGATGCCATCGTCGATATGCGCCGTCATCTGACCCTGGAAAAGGGCGCCACCCCGAACAAGGGTGCCGAGGTGCTGGACAATCTGATCGCCACCGACAACCCCGGCGGCTTCAACCCGGGCGGTCGCCTGAACTGGGCCGCAGACCTGAACCTGCCGCTGCTTGCCGACAAGCAGGAGGCCGATGTGCTGTTCTGGGTCGGTGATGGTGCCTTCGATATGCGCAACCAGCGCACCCTGCGCGCCTTCGTCAAGGTCCTCAAGGCTGCTGACGTCGATTTTGCCGTGCTCGGCCTGGAAGAGCGCGACAGCGGCGACGTGGCCCGCCGCCTGGGCGACGAGGCGACCTTCCAGCAGCTGGCCAAGCGCAATATCGCCACCATGGCCAAGTACCGCTTCAAGCGCATCGTCAGCTGCGACCCGCACAGCTTCCACGTGCTGAAAAACGAATACGGCGCCCTCGGCGGCCACTACGAAGTACTGCACCACAGCACCTTCATCGACGAGCTGGTGCGCAAGGGTTCGCTCAACCTGGGCCAGAGCAAGGCGACCAGTGTGACCTATCACGACCCCTGCTACCTCGGCCGCTACAACGGCGAGTACGAGGCGCCGCGCACCGTGCTCAAGGCCATCGGCATCGAAGTGAAGGAAATGGAACGCTCCGGTTTCCGTTCGCGCTGCTGCGGCGGTGGCGGCGGCGCACCGATCACCGACATCCCCGGCAAGCAGCGGATTCCCGACATGCGCATGGTCGACATCAAGGAGACCGGCGCCGAACTGGTGGCCGTGGGCTGCCCGCAGTGCACGGCAATGCTCGAAGGCGTGGTCGCACCGCGTCCGGAGATCAAGGACATCGCCGAGCTGGTGGCCGAAGTGCTGATCGAGCCCGTCGAGGTGGCGGCAAAAAAGCCGGCAGCCAGGCGTGAACTGGCGGAGGTGCAGTGATGAACACGATCGACGTAGGGCGGGTGCAACCCGCCAGCATCTCTCCGGCGGGTTGCACCCGCCCTACGCACAGCCTGGAGGCTATGCAATGAGCGACATCATCCGCCGCGACCCACGCGCCGAGTGGATCGCCCGTAACCGCCTGCATCCGCTGCATGCGGCCATGCAGAGCCAGAACCAGACCAGCTGGATGGGCCCCAACGGCATCATCCGCAAGAACCCGCACGCCATCGCCGCCGGTTTCATCGGCCCGGCCGGGCTCAAGCGTATCGATCGCAGCGGTGCCCAGCAGGGCACCGCCGGCAAGCGCAGCAGCGCCAGCGTCGAAGTCCAGCTGCCGCTGCATGTGGTCGAGCAACCGGCCTTCCACGTCTGCGTGGTGCCGGACATGGTCGGCGGTCGCCTGTCCAGCCATGACAAGGATCTGCTCGGCCTGGCCCGCAAGCTGTCCGGCGAGAGTGGCGCCGTGGTCGCCGTGGTGTTCGGCGAGGACAAGGAAAGCGCCTTCGACACGGCCGGCGTCGACCGCCTGCTGCGCATCGAGGGCGATGCCTTCGACGGCTACGCCCCGGAAGCTCGCGTACTGGCCCTGAGCGCAGTGGAAAGCCAGCTGGCGCCGCGTCACTGGCTGCTGCCCGACAGCCGCACCGGTGGCGGCGAACTGGGCCGGCGCCTGGCCGCCAAGCTGGGCGAACGCCCTGCCACGCGCGTCTGGCAGGTCACCGGCGAACAGGCTATTGGCCGTGCCGGCAGTGGCCAGCAGGACATCCAGCGCGCCCTGCCCCGCCTGATCCTGGCGGCAGCCGAATGCGCCGAACCGGTCAGCGAAACCCGTCATGAAGCGCGCCCGCTGGAGTTGGCCGAGAAGGTCGCCCACAGCCTGCCGCGCATCGAGGATCTCGGCCCGGTGGCCGTGGACCCGGCACAGATTCCCATGGCCGAGGCCGAGTTCATTCTTTCCGGCGGCAACGGCGTCAAGGACTGGGAGCTGTTCCACCAGGCCGCCGTCGCCCTCGGCGCCACCGAAGGCGCCTCGCGCGTGGCGGTGGACGACGGCTTCATGCCGCGTAACCGCCAGGTTGGCGCCACTGGTACCTGGGTAACCGCCCGCGTCTACCTGGCCGTCGGTATTTCCGGCGCCATCCAGCACCTGCAGGGCATTGGCGCCTGCGACAAGGTGGTGGCGGTGAACATGGATCCTGGCTGCGACATGATCAAGCGTGCCGATCTCTCAGTGATCGGCGACTCGGCGGAGATCCTTTGCGCGCTGATGGAACGCGTCGCCGCCTGGCGTGAGGAAGGAAAACGTGATGCGGCGTAGCCCGGATGAAATCCGGGTTCACCACCAGCTTTCCCGGATTGCATCCGGGCTACGGGGACACCATGACTGATCTGAATATCGTCGCCCTGGTCTCGGTCGGCGCCCACCCGACCTCCGGCCGCTCGCGCCGCGCCGAACAGGACGCCCGCGCGGTGGAGCTCGGCCTGCGCCTGGCCGGGCAGAATCTGCAACTGCTGCATGCCGGCGATCCGCAGGCTGAAGCGCTGCGCGGCTACCTGGGGATGGGCCTGGAGCAGCTCGATGTACTTGAGCAGCCGGAAGGCGCCGACGCCCTGCCGCTGCTGGTGGACTACCTGCAAGGCAGCCGCACGCAGTTGGTACTCACCGGTAGCCAGGCTGAAACCGGCGAAGGCTCCGGCATGCTGCCGTTCCTGCTGGCCGAACGCCTGGGCTGGCCGATGGTGGTCGGCCTGGCCGAAGTGGAGAAGGTCGAGAACGGCGTGGCCCAGGTGCTGCAGGCACTGCCACGGGGCCAGCGCCGTCGCCTCAAGGTACGCCTGCCCTGTGTGGCCAGCGTCGACAATGCCGCTCCAGTGGCACGCCAGAGCGCCTTCGGCCCGGCCCGCCGTGGCCAGATCGAAGCCCACGAAGTCACCGTGATAGACGATCCGCTGCTGGCCGAGTCCAGCCTGCAGCCGGCCAAGCCAAGGCCGAAGCGCCTGAAGGTGATCAAGGCCAAGACCGGTGCGGAACGGATGAAGGCCGCAACGGCCAAAGCCAGTGGTGGCGGTGGCAAGATACTCAAGGATGTCTCGCCACAGGAGGGTGCGGAGGCTATCTTCAACCTGCTGATCGAAGAAGGCGTCCTGCGTTAGCAGGCGATTGGAAGACTGCCTGCATCACCCTTGCCGCTTCGTCTACGTTGTCAAACGCCAGCCTTGCCACAAGGAGTCACAACCATGATGCACGCCGACCTGATCGACCAGGAGGATTTTCGCGAACGCCTGATCGCGCTGGGCATGAGCATTCCCGCGGGCGCCACGCCGGAGCAGGCCTGCGAACTGGCCGTCAGTGGCCTCAGCCCGGAGCGCGCCGTGGCCCTGCGTCATCTGGTAGAGGAACTGCTCGGCGGCAGCGCCACCCTGCTGCCGAATGTACGCGAAGCCATCAGCCGGCATCTGCTGCCGGCTCTGGTGCCAAAGCCGGCCTGACTTACTCCTCTTCGGCCTACCCGAAGGGTGTCGCAGCCCTGTAAAGGCCGAGCTCACCAACGTGGACCTCACCGCCATGCCGGAGGGGTTCACGCATAGATTGGTGGGCTGAAGCCCACCCTACAACGACTACAATGCACCGCGCAGGGTGGGCCGGGCGGCGATCCGTTTCAGACCGTAGGGTGGGCTTAAGCCCACCAGAAACGACCACCACTCAAAACGAAACGGGGCGCCAGTGGCGCCCCGTTTTCATTGCGGCTCGACTCAGATCCGCACACTGGCAAAGGTCGATTCACCCTGCGCCCGGCTAAGCGCCAGCACCGCACTGGAATTGACCTGCTGCTGTTCGGGAATCGGCAGCAGCACCACCAGGTTGTGGCCTTGCTGGCCGGCACGCTCGTCGCGCGGCGGAATGCCGAAATATTCGCGATAGCACTTGGAGAAGTGCGGGGTGGAAACGAAGCCGCACACCGAGGCCACTTCGATGATCGACATGCTGGTCTGCTTCAGCAGCTGGCGTGCACGGATCAGGCGCAGCTTGAGGTAGTAGCGCGATGGCGAGCAGTGCAGGTATTTCTGGAACAGGCGCTCGAGCTGGCGCCGCGAGATGTCGACGAAGCAGGCCAGCTCGTCGAGGTCGATCGGCTCCTCGAGGTTGGCCTCCATCAGCGCGACGATCTCCTGCAGCTTCGGCTGGTTGCTGCCGAGCATGTGCTTGAGCGGCACGCGCTGGTGGTCCTGCTCGTTGCGAATGCGCTCGTAGATGAACATCTCGGAGATGCCGGCGGCCAGTTCGCGACCATGCTGCTGGCCGATCAGGTGCAGCATCATGTCCATCGGCGCGGTGCCGCCGGACGAGGTATTGCGGTTGCGGTCGATGGAGAACAGACGGGTGGTGATGGCCGCACGCGGGAAGGCTTCCTGCATCGAGGCCAGACACTCCCAGTGCACGCTGCAATCGTAGCCGTCGAGCAGACCGGCCTTGGCCAGTGCCCAGCTGCCGGTGCACACGGCGCCGAGCTGGCGACCCTGGCGTGCCTGCAGCTGCAGCCAGCTGACGTGCTCACGCTTGACGCTGTGCTGGATGTCCACGCCGCCGCAGACGATCACCGCGTCCAGTGCCGGTGCGTTGTGCATGGAAGCGTCCGGGGTGATCTGCAAGCCGTCGCTGGCGCTGACGGGCTGGCCATCGAGGGTCAGCGTGTGCCAGCGATACAGCTCCTTGCCGGAGAGCTGGTTGGCCATGCGCAGGGGCTCCACGGCCGAGGCCAGGGAAATCAGGGTGAAATTGTCCAGGAGCAGGAAGCCGATGGACTGGGCGGCACGATTCTGGGGTTGCGCCCCTTGGCTGGACTGCGACATCGATGGAAACCCTCACGCTAAGCACGGTATCGGCCCGACGGGCGGACCTTGGTTTTGTTATGCGCTGATTCGAGACCAGCTGGTCATGGAAATCACGCAAAGCCCATGCCGAAATTGATCAGGCCTTCAATAAAAAACGACCGGCGCGCCAACCGGGCTTCGCAAGCTGTTGCAGCAGCCTGCGAACAGCCCGTGAGGCCCGGTTTCCAAGGGCTCTGTGCATTTCGGTAGCACTGTCGAGGATAGCCCCTACACAGCCCCTTCAAGGCAGTAACGGATGGGCGGTAACAGCTCATCGCACGGCTTGCTGAAGGGTGCAGCGCACCAAAAACTGGCGAAATGCCCTCGCCTGCCCCTGCGCTGCCCTGATTCGGGTAGCGGCGGGAAAAGAAGCGCATGGCAGGTCGCCGTCCGAGCCGAGCGCACACTGCGCAGCGCGGAGTGCCTCCGCACTCGCCGGCGTCGGTCAAGACCTGCGCCCGACGCCGAATGACGTCCCTCCTGGGCATGTGGAGGTCGTTTTTCACGATGCAGGCGGTCCGTGATTTGCTTTCTAGTCAGCGACTCCATCCATCGCTCTCGAACAGGCAGGTGTGATCCATGAACAGACTCGCTCATTGGCTGCTTGTAGCCGGCCTGCTGTACGGTGCCACCCTGCCTGCGGCGGAAGCCGAACGATGCGAGATGATCACCTTCGCCGATGTCGGCTGGACCGACATCACCATGACCACTGCCGTCGCCCGCCTGGTACTGACCGATCTGGGCTATCGCACCCAGGTCAGGCGCCTGTCGCTGCCTGACACCTATCAGGCGCTCGCCGAAGGCAAAGTCGATGTCTTTCTCGGCAACTGGATGCCGGCGCAGACCCAGTTGATCGACCCCCACCTGCAAAACGGCCGCATCGAAACCCTGCAGACCAACCTGCCCACCGTGCGCTACACCCTCGCCGTGCTGGAGCCTGCGCACAAAGCCGGCCTGCAGGACTTCGCCGATATCCATCGTTTCAGGGACCAGTTGCGTGGGCAGATCTTCGGCATCGAACCGGGCAACGAAGGCAACGAGATGGTCAAGAGCATGATCCGCGAGAACGTCTTCGGCCTGAGTGACTTCACCCTGGTGGAAAGCAGCGAGAAGGGCATGCTCAACCACGTCGAACGTGCCCAGCAGATGGGGCGCTCCGCCGTATTCCTCGGCTGGGAGCCGCACCCGATGAACGATCGGCTGCGCATGTTCTATCTCTCCGGCGGCGACCAGTATTTCGGCCCCGACTATGGCGCGGCCAAGGTCAATACCGTCGCCCGCGGCGGCTTCGCCAGGGAGTGCCCGAACGTGGCTCGGCTGTTTCGCAACATGGTTTTCACCATCGCCGCGGAAAACCAGTTGATGAGCGGCGTGCTCGAAGGCAATACCAACCGGCGGCGCGTGGCCAAACGCTGGATGGACGACAACCCGGAACTGGTTGCAGGCTGGCGCGAGGGCGTCAGCCGTCGGCAATGAAAAGATCGCGAAAAACCAGTAAATTGCAGCTAAACAGCGGAAAAATCCGCCGTACCACTCGAATCCCTGGCACCTTCCGGAAGAAGCTTTTGGCAGCACAGCAACGGCTGCCTGTTCAACGCTGAAGCGCAATGCTGCAGGAATGTTTTTCGGTGAAGAATGATCTTTTCCGACGCATCGCTGTCAATTTTTTTCAACACCAGCGCAGCGCCCGTGACATGCTGCCTGCAGCCTGATCGGCACGCTGCAAAGCGCGCCGTGCGCGGCCTTCAGGGTTGACCTGAGGGTAAAAGAGTCTGTTAAGGTTTTTAACGCGTACAGCGTACCAGCGCAGTCGAAACCTGCCTGCGGAGGCCAGCGCGAATCGCCGGATCGCCCCCTGTCGGCACCGCGATGACGGGTAAGAAAATCGGTGGACACGCAGCAAACAGCGGCATGTCGCCGCCCAACATGTCAGAGTCGCAAACCGATAATTGCGCAGGCTCCAAGGCTATATCGTTGAGTCAGCCGATAACGTCGCTGCCGGCTCCTTCAGAGGGCGGCAGACCGGGGCCCCACAACCCCGGACCGAAGAACAGATAAGCGCTGGCCCACCACCTTTGCGGGCGCCAGCCCAACAAGAAATTTCGGATGTACGCATGTTCCAGGATGGAACGTGAACCCCCAAGGGATTGGGTTTCGAAACACTGCCAGAGGGTTTGGAAAGCGGTTTGCAGTACGGCAAGGCAAGGTTCACTCATCGACACGATACAACGACGCGACGGGCTGCCGGTGCGCCGCGTGGATGTGTCCGGGTGACTGCGTCAGCCAGCGCAGCGAAACGTTCGCCAACCTCGACTTTCAGAAAACACCCACAGATATCTGAGGCCGGTCACCGCTGTTCTACGCTTCGATGATGCGTGCCCAGTCGTGCCAGCGCCAACTGGATGCCGATTGAAGGGGAAACGTCCCATGCAGTCTGGAAAGATCGTGGTCGAACACCTGTACAAGGTGTTTGGCTCCAACCCACAAGAAGCCATCGGCCTGCTCAAGGAAGGCTGGAGCAAGGAGCGGATCCTCGCCGAGAAGGGCGCCGTGATCGGCGTCAGCGACGTGTCGTTCAGCGTCGAGGAAGGCGAAATCTTCGTGCTCATGGGCCTGTCCGGCTCCGGCAAATCCACCCTGATCCGCCTGATCAACCGCCTGGTCGAACCCAGCGCCGGCGATGTCTACATCGATGGCCAGAACGTGGCCAAGCTGCCGCAGTCGCAACTGATCGACCTGCGCCGTCGCGACATGAGCATGGTCTTCCAGTCGTTCGCCCTGATGCCCTCGCGCAGCGTGCTGGACAACGCCGCCTTCGGCCTGGAAGTGGCCGGCGTCGGCCGCAAGGAGCGCGAGAAGCGCGCCATGGAGGTGCTCGAGCAGGTCGGCCTGGCACCCTTCGCCAGCAAGTACCCGAACGAGCTGTCCGGCGGCATGCAGCAGCGCGTCGGCCTGGCCCGCGCGCTGGCGGTCAACCCCTCGATGATCATCATGGACGAGGCCTTTTCCGCCCTCGACCCGCTCAAGCGCCGCGAGATGCAGGACGTGCTGCTGGAGCTGCAGAAGACCCACCGCCGCACCATCATCTTCGTCTCCCACGACATCGAGGAAGCCATGCGCATCGGTACCCGCATCGGCATCATGGAAGGCGGCAAGCTGATCCAGGTCGGCACCCCGCAGGAGCTGATCGAGAAGCCGGCCAACGAGTACGTGCGCAACTTCTTCGACACCGTCGACACCAGCCGCTACCTCACCGCCGGCCAGCTCAAGGCCGACAGCGTGCCGACCTACGTGTACAACGGCAAGGCGCCGGACGCGGCGAAGATCTGCAAGGAGCTGCAGGCGCTGGACAAGCACTATGCCTTCATCGTCGACGAGGACAACCATTTCCAGGGCTCGATCAGCCTGGAAAAGATCGCCCTGATGGTCGACGGCGACGAGCCCCGTCCGCTCGAGGCCAACGCCCTCAAGCAGGTGGTGCCGGTGCCCGAGGACATGCCGCTGGAAGACGTCATCAGCCGCCTGGTGGACAACGAAGGGCCGATCCCGGTGGTGGACGCCGAAGGTCATTACTGCGGCGCCATCAGCAAGGGCCGTCTGCTGACCCGCCTGCAGGGGGAATCCCATGAGTGACAAGAAACTCGACCTGGGCAGCTGGGTCAACGACGTGGTCCAGCACCTGCTGGACAACTACAGCGGCCTGTTCGACAGCATCGGGCAACTGGTCAGCGGCTTCTCCGAGGGCATCGAGAACCTGCTGATGCTGCCGCCGGCCTGGCTGCTGATCGCCATCTTCGTCGGCCTTGGCCTGTGGCGCATCGGCGTACGCTTCGCCATCTTCACCGCGGTGGCATTCATCCTCATCGTCATGACCGGCTTCTGGGAGCAGACCGTGGTCACCCTCGGACTGACCTTCTCCTCGACCCTGATCAGCCTGCTGCTGGGTATTCCGCTGGGCATCTGGGCGGCGCGCAGCGAGCGCGTGGCCACCATCATCCGGCCGATTCTCGACTTCATGCAGACCATGCCGGCGTTCGTCTACCTGATCCCGGCGGCCATGCTGTTCGGCCTTGGCCGCGTGCCCGGCATCATCGCCACGGTGATCTTCGCCATGCCGCCGGCGGTACGTCTGACCAGCCTGGGCATTCGCCAGGTGAACAAGGAAATCGTCGAGGCCGGCCAGTCGTTCGGCTGCACCAGTCGCCAGTTGCTGTTCAAGGTGCAGTTGCCCAACGCCATGCCGTCGATCATGGCCGGGGTCAACCAGACCATCATGATGGCCCTGTCGATGGTGATCATCGCCTCGATGGTCGGCGCCGGCGGCCTGGGCAACGATGTGCTGGCGAGCATCCAGCGTCTGGACATCGGGCTAGGCTTCGAGAGCGGCATGGCCGTGGTGTTGCTGGCGATCATTCTCGACCGCATCACCGAAAGCTTCGGCACCAAGCAGACCGCCAGGCGTGGCGTGTTCGCCTGGTTCAGCGGCAAGCTGCAGCGCCAGTCCACCTAATCCGTTTCACTTCACAGGGAACCGCAGATGAAAACGATCAAGATCACCGCCGCAATCGGCCTGCTGTCCTGCGCCCTGATGCAGGGTGCCATGGCCGCAGAGCCGGCGAGCTGCAAACAGGTACGTTTCGCCGAAATCGGCTGGGCCGACATCGCCGCCACCACCGGCGTGGCCATGACCCTGGTCGAGGGCCTGGGCTACCAGCCGCGCAAGATCATGGCTTCGGTGCCCATCGCCTTCACCGGTGTGAAAAGCGGCCAGGTGGATGTCTTCCTCGGCTACTGGGCACCCTCGATGGACTCGGTGATCGAGCCCTTCCTCAAGGACAACGGCGTCAAGGTATTGCCCAAGGCCAATCTCGAAGGCGCCAAGTACACCCTGGCGGTACCGACCTACGCCGCCGAAGCCGGCCTGAAGAGTTTTCAGGACATCGCCAAGTTCAAGGATCAGCTGGGCGGCAAGATCTACGGCATCGAGCCGGGTAACGACGGCAACCTGCTGATCGACGGCATGATCAAGAACGATCAGTTCGGCCTCGGCGGCTTCCGCATGGTCGAGTCCAGCGAGGCCGGCATGCTGGTGCAGGTGTCGCGCGCCATCAAGAAGAAGGAGCCGGTGGTGTTCCTCGGCTGGGCGCCGCACCCGATGAACACCCAGCACGACATCACCTACCTGTCCGGTGGCGACGACGTGTTCGGCCCCGACTATGGCGCCGCCAAGGTCTACACCGTGGTGCCGCCGGATTACGAAGCGCGCTGCGCCAACGTCGGCAAGCTGCTGAACAACCTGCAGTTCACCGTCGAGATCGAAAGCCAGCTGATGGAAAAGGTGCTGGAGAAGGAAAACCCGCAGAACGTCGCCAAGGAGTGGATCAAGGCCAACCCGGCGATCCTCGACCAGTGGCTGAGCGGCGTGACCACCTTCGACGGTCAGGACGGCGTCGCCGCCGTGAAGAAACACGTCGGGCTGTAAGCGGCCACGACCCCATTCGGGCCCGCAAGGACCCGGAATCCTCCTCGCTGAACACTAGCGGCCGATTTGGCCGTGACGGGGAGGCTTTGCCCGCGAACCGGCAATCTGCTGCGCAATACGGTTTCGCAAGGCCCGCAATGAGAACGAGCCAGTCAACGATCTTGCAACTGCCACTCACTGATGGAGCACAACAAACATGCGCGTAATCAAGCATCTCTGCCTCGGCGCTGCCGCCCTGGCCATCGGCATGGGCAGCGCCCTGGCCGCCGACAAACCCACCCTGAAGATCGGCTACGTCAACGGCTGGGACGACAGCGTCGCCGTCACCCATGTCGCCGGTGAAATCCTGCAAAGCAAACTGGGCTACAGCGTCGAACTCAAGCCGGTCGAACCCGCCATCATGTGGCAGGGCGTGGCCCGCGGCGACCTCGACGTGACCCTGTCCGCCTGGCTGCCGGCCACCCACGGCGAGTACTACGAGAAGCTCAAGGACAAGGTGGAAGTGCTTGGCACCAACTACTCCGGCGCCAAGATCGGCCTGATCGTGCCGGATTACGTCGAAGCCAAGACCATCGAAGACCTGGAGAAGTACGCCAAGGACTTCGACGGCAAGATCACCGGCATCGACGCCGGCGCCGGCGTGATGCGCCGCACCGAGGACGCCATCAAGGAATACAACCTCTCCAGCATCAAGCTGATGCCGAGCTCCGGCCCGGCCATGGCCACTGCCCTGACCCGCGCCGAGAAGGCGCAGAAGCCGATCGTGGTCACCGGCTGGATCCCGCACTGGATGTTCGCCAAGTGGAAACTGCGCTTCCTCGAAGATCCGAAGAAGGTCTTCGGTGACGACGAGCGCGTCGATACCGTGGCCAACCCCGAGCTGAAGGGCAAGGCGGCCGACGCTGCGGCCTTCCTCGCCAAGCTGTCCTGGAGTGGCGAGGAAGTCGGTGCGGTGATGCTGGCCATTCGCGAAGGCGCCAAGCCGGATCAGGCCGCCAAGGACTGGATCGCCGCCAACCCGGATCGCGTCGACAGCTGGCTGAAGTAACGCAGGCCCGCTAACGCGACGAAGCGGGCTGCTGCGGCCTGCTTCGTCGTTTCCGCGGGGTGTGCCATGCGCACCACGGGTACCCACGATAAGCCCGGACGAACGGCCCAGGTGGCCACGCGCCCCCCTGCGGGAGCGTCCTCCCCGCTTCCCTTGATTGATCGCATGATCAGAATCCGCCTAGACTCCGGCGCAACTTCGCCCGCTGGAGATCCCCCATGCCCAAGGTCGGCATGCAGCCCATTCGCCGTTCGCAACTGATCGCCGCCACCCTGGAAGCCGTCGACCAGGTCGGCATGGCGGACGCCAGCATCGCCTATATCGCCCGCCTGGCCGGGGTGTCGAACGGCATCATCAGCCACTATTTCAACGACAAGAACGGGCTGCTCGAAGCCACCATGCGCCACCTGATGCAGGCGCTGCGCGATGCCGTGGCCGAGCGGCGCCAGGCCCTGAGCGACGACAGCCCGCGCGCCCACCTGCGCGCGATGATCGACGGCAACTTCGACGACAGCCAGGTCAGCGGTCCGGCGATGAAGACCTGGCTGGCGTTCTGGGCCAGCAGCATGCACCAGCCGGCCCTGCGCCGCCTGCAGCGGGTCAACGACCACCGCCTCTATTCCAACCTGTGCGGCCAGTTTCGCCGGGTTTTGCCGCAGGACCAGGCCCGCTTCGCCGCCCGCGGCCTGGCCTCGCTGATCGACGGCCTGTGGCTGCGCGGTGCGCTTTCCGGCGAAGCCTTCGACACCGAACAGGCGCGCCGGATCGCCTACGACTACCTCGACCTGCAGCTGGGCAAGGCTCGCTAGGCTGTTGCGAAGGGGCATTGGGGGTGGTGGTCCATTTTGGGTTTGGTGGTGAGTTTGGTAGTGAGCTTGGTGGGCTGAAGCCCACCCTACGCCCACCCTACGCCCACCCGGCCTGTGGGCGCGGGCGAGCCTCGTAGGGTGCGCCGTGCGCACCAGCCTTTCCCGAATCCCCAGCACGCTCCCGCACAGAAGCTGCACCCAGCCTGATCGACACCTCGACATCCTACTAATGATTGGCGCCCGCCATGTCGCTTTTGGTCACGCCGGGTCGTTTTTATTGATTGATCGTTCAATCTAAATAAAATAGGCTGTTTTCTAGCCAATCATTCGTGCCAGAGGACAGCCCATGCCCCGTTTCGCCGAACAGCAGCTCTACATCGGTGGCCAGTACGTCGCCGCCAGCAGCGGCCAGACTTTCGACAGCGTCAACCCGGCCACCGGTGAAGTGCTGGCCAAGGTGCAGCGCGCCAGCCAGGCCGATGTCGACCGCGCAGTGGCCAGCGCTGCCGAGGGGCAGAAGGTGTGGGCGGCGATGACCGCCATGCAGCGTTCGCGCATCCTGCGTCGCGCCGTGGACATCCTGCGCGAGCGCAACGACGAGCTGGCCGAGCTGGAAACCCTCGACACCGGCAAGCCATTGTCCGAAACCCGCTACGTCGACATCGTCACCGGCGCCGACGTGCTGGAGTACTACGCCGGCCTGATCCCGGCCATCGAGGGCGAGCAGATCCCGCTGCGCGAAACCTCTTTCGTCTACACCCGCCGCGAACCGCTGGGCGTGGTCGCCGGCATCGGCGCGTGGAACTACCCGATCCAGATCGCCCTGTGGAAATCCGCCCCGGCCCTGGCCGCCGGCAACGCGATGATCTTCAAGCCCAGCGAAGTGACCTCGCTGACCGCGCTGAAGCTGGCCGAAATCTACACCGAGGCCGGTCTGCCCGCCGGGGTGTTCAACGTGCTCACCGGCAGCGGTCGCGAAGTCGGCCAGTGGCTGACCGAGCATCCGGGCATCGAGAAGGTGTCCTTCACCGGCGGCACCGTCACCGGCAAGAAGGTCATGGCCAGCGCCTCCAGCTCCAGCCTCAAGGAAGTGACCATGGAGCTGGGCGGCAAGTCGCCGCTGATCGTGTTCGAAGACGCCGACCTGGATCGCGCCGCCGACATCGCGGTGATGGCCAACTTCTACAGCTCCGGCCAGGTGTGCACCAACGGCACCCGCGTGTTCGTGCCGCGCATGCTGCAGGCGCGCTTCGAAGCCAAGGTGCTGGAGCGAGTCAAACGCATCCGCCTCGGCGATCCGCTGGATGACGCCACCAACTTCGGCCCGCTGGTCAGCTACGCGCACATGGAAAGCGTGCTCGGCTACATCGACAAGGGTCGCAGCGAGGGTGCGCGCCTGCTGATCGGCGGCGCGCGCGTGACCGACGGCGACTACGCCAAGGGTGCCTACGTGGCGCCGACCGTGTTCACCGACTGCCGGGACGACATGACCATCGTGCGCGAGGAAATCTTCGGCCCGGTGATGAGCATCCTCATCTACGACAGCGAAGAGGAAGTGATCCGCCGCGCCAACGACACCGACTACGGCCTCGCCGCCGGCGTGGTGACCCGCGACCTGAACCGCGCGCACCGGGTGATCCACAAGCTGGAAGCCGGCATCTGCTGGATCAACACCTGGGGCGAGTCGCCGGCCGAGATGCCGGTGGGCGGCTACAAGCAATCCGGCGTCGGCCGCGAGAACGGCCTGGTCACCCTCGGCCACTACACCCGCATCAAGTCGGTGCAGCTGGAAATGGGCGATTACGCCTCGGTGTTCTGAGCGCCAACGCCACGCCATGTAGGAGCGGATTTATCCGCGAAAGCATCGCGGCTGAAACCGCTCCTACAAAAAGATCGTCGCACCGTAGCCCGGATGCAATCCGGGAACCGGCACCGCGTTTTCCCGGATCGCAACCGGGCAGCAGGAGGAGACATGTCGCAAGAATTCGACTACATCATCATCGGCGCCGGTTCGGCCGGTAACGTGCTGGCCACCCGCCTGACCGAAGACGCAGACGTCAGCGTGCTGCTGCTCGAAGCCGGCGGCCCCGACTATCGCCTGGATTTCCGTACCCAGATGCCCGCCGCCCTGGCCTTTCCGCTGCAGGGCCGGCGCTACAACTGGGCCTACGAGACCGACCCCGAGCCGCACATGAACAACCGCCGTATGGAGTGCGGACGCGGCAAGGGCCTGGGCGGCTCCTCGCTGATCAACGGCATGTGCTACATCCGCGGCAACGCCCTGGACTTCGACAACTGGGCCAAGGCCAAGGGCCTGGAAGACTGGACCTACCACGACTGCCTGCCCTACTTCCGCAAGGCGGAAAGCCGCGACATCGGCCCCAACGATTACCACGGCGGCGACGGCCCGGTCAGCGTGACCACGCCCAAGGCCGGCAACAACCCGTTGTTCCACGCCATGGTCGAGGCCGGCGTGCAGGCCGGCTATCCGCGCACCGATGACCTCAACGGCTACCAGCAGGAAGGCTTCGGCCCGATGGACCGCACCGTCACCCCGCAGGGCCGCCGCGCCAGCACCGCGCGTGGCTATCTGGACCAGGCACGGGCGCGCCCCAACCTGAGCATCGTCACCCACGCCACCACCGACCGCATCCTGTTCGACGGCAAGCGCGCCAGCGGCGTCAGCTACCTGATCGGCAACGCCAACGATGCCACCGAAGCCCGTGCTCGCCGCGAAGTGCTGCTGTGCGCCGGCGCCATCGCCTCGCCGCAGATCCTGCAGCGCTCCGGGGTCGGCCCCGCCGCGCTGCTGCGCGAGCTGGACATCGCCCTGGTACACGAGCTGCCCGGCGTCGGCCAGAACCTGCAGGATCACCTGGAGATGTACCTGCAGTACGCCTGCACCCAACCGGTGTCGCTGTACCCGGCGCTCAAGCTGCTCAACCAGCCGGGCATCGGCGCGCAGTGGCTGTTCACCGGCAACGGCATCGGCGCCAGCAACCAGTTCGAGGCCGGCGGCTTCATCCGCACCCGCCCGGAGTTCGCCTGGCCCAACATCCAGTTCCACTTCCTGCCGGTGGCGATCAACTACAACGGCAGCAACGCGGTGAACGAGCACGGCTTCCAGGCCCATGTCGGCTCCATGCGCTCGCCCAGCCGCGGGCGCATCCAGCTCAAGTCGAAGGACCCGCGCCAGCACCCGAGCATCCTGTTCAACTACATGAGTCATGAGCAGGACTGGCAGGAGTTTCGCGATGCCATCCGCATCACCCGCGAGATCATGGCGCAGCCGGCGCTCGACCCGTACCGCGGCCGCGAGATCAGCCCTGGTATCGACTGCCAGAGCGACGCCGAACTGGATGCCTTCATCCGCGAGCACGCGGAAACCGCCTTCCACCCATCCTGCTCGTGCAAGATGGGCGAGGACGACATGGCGGTGGTCGACGGCCAGGGTCGCGTGCATGGCCTGCAGGGCCTTCGTGTGGTGGACGCCTCGATCATGCCGGAGATCATCACCGGCAACCTCAACGCCACCACCATCATGATGGCCGAGAAGATCGCCGACCGGATTCGCGGGCGCCAGCCGCTGCCGCGCAGCAACGCCCCCTACTTCGTCGCCGGCGAGCGACCGGTGCGTGGCGCACCGCTACGCAGCCTGGAGGAAAGGTTAGTCGGGTAGCTCCTGGCGGATCATCCAGTGGCCCTCGGGCGGCATCAGCCGGCCGAGGTCGAAGCGTTCCAGCGAGCCGGCATCGAGCATCTCGATGCGCGGGCTCACCAGCTGCGGCAGCGTCTCGCCCTGCAGGCCACGAACGGCGAGGTCCAGGGCGATGCGCGCCTGTATCACTGGCGAATCGGTAGGCGCTGCCAGCACCTGCCCCTCACGAATCTGCTCCAGCACCCGTTCGGTGGCGTACAGCGACAGCACACGCGCCTCGGAGCCGATGTTACGCGCCAGTTGCGCGGCAAAGGCTGCCGCTTCGGCATTGGCGATCAGGTAGTCGAGATGCGGGTGCCGCTTGAACAGCTCTCGCACCAGTTGCGCCTGCCGGCTGCGATCCACCGGGGCATAACCGCCATGCACCAGGGTCACCCTGGTTCCGGCCAGGGCCTGGTGCAGGCCGCGCTCGGCATCCTGCACCCAGCCGGCGTCGGCAGGCCCCGGCAGCCAGCCGACCTGAATCTGTCGACCGCCGCTGAGGCGCACCAGATAGCCGAGCGAGGCACGCGCCATATCGGCAAAGTCGACCCGCGAACGTGTGCTCAGGCCACGGCAATCCAGGCGGTTGACCAGATCGACCACGGGCCGGCCGGCATTGCTTTGCACTTCTGCCAGGCTGCACAGGTCATAGGTGTTGATGCTGGCGACGACAAAGGCGTCGGCGCCCTCGGCCACGCAATGCTCGAACTGCGCCACCTGCACGTCGGCATGCTCGTAGCCACCGGCCTCGTAGATACCCAGCCGCACCCCCAGGCGGTCGGCCTCCTGGTCCAGCCCCCAGGCCACGCCCCACCAATAGCGGTCCTTGCCATGCGGGAGCAGCGCACAGACACGCCAGGGCTGGCTGGCCACCGGCAAAGGCCGGTAATCCAGCAGACGACCATCGACGTGTACCGGATAGGGAAACCAGTCGGCTGCCAGCAGAGCCTGACAGGCCAGCGTAAGCCACAGAGACAACCAGCGCATGAAGCTGTCCTTAGCCCTTGCGGGGCGATGTGCCAGTAAACCCAGCGTAGCACTCGCTCTGGCGCGCGCTTCCACCGGCGCATGCCGTTGCCGCCGCCCGACCGGCCACCTAGAGTGAAGCGCACAGACCATGAGGACAGCATGACCGCCCCCAACCCGCTCGACCCACGCACGGCCCGCCTGCTGCCCTGGATTGTCGCCATCGCCTTCTTCATGCAGACGCTGGACGGCACCATCCTCAACACCGCGCTCCCGGCCATGGCCGCCGATCTGGCCGAGGACCCGCTGCGCATGCAGTCGGTGGTGATCGCCTACATGCTCACCGTGGCCCTGCTGATCCCCGCCTCGGGCTGGATCGCCGACCGTTTCGGCACGCGGCGTATCTTCTTCGGTGCCATCGCCCTGTTCAGCCTCGGCTCGCTGCTCTGCGCGCTGGCGGAATCGCTGAACATGCTGATTGGCGCGCGGGTCATCCAGGGCCTTGGCGGCGCGCTGATGATGCCGGTCGGGCGGCTGGTGGTACTGCGCGCCTATCCGCGCTCGGAGCTGGTGCGGATCATGAGCTTCATCACCCTGCCCGGCCTGCTCGGCCCGCTGATCGGCCCCAGTCTCGGCGGCTGGCTGGTGGTGGTCGCCAGCTGGCACTGGATCTTCCTGATCAACCTGCCGGTGGGCCTGCTCGGCTGCTGGGCGGCGCTGCGGCACATGCCGGACTTGCGCGGGCCACAGCGCAGCCGTTTCGATACGCCGGGTTTCCTGCTGTTCGGCGCCGCCATGCTGCTGATCACCGTGGCCCTGGAGGGGCTCGGCGAACTGCACCTGCCGACCATGCGCGTGGTGCTGTTGTCGCTCGGCGGCATGGCCTGCCTGGCCGCCTACTGGCTGCGTGCCGGACGCATCGAGCAGCCGCTGTTCGCCCCCAGGCTGTTCCACACCCGCAGCTTTGCCGTGGGCATCATCGGCAACCTGTTCGCCCGCCTCGGCAGCGGCGCCCTGCCCTTTCTCACCCCCCTGCTGCTGCAACTGGCACTGGGCTACTCGCCGGCGCAGGCCGGCATGAGCCTGATCCCCCTGGCGCTAGCGGCCATGGCGGTCAAGCCGCTGGCCAGGCCGCTGATCGAACGCCTCGGCTACCGCAACATCCTCACCGGCAACACCCTGCTGCTCGGCGCGCTGATCGCCAGCCTGGCGCTGATCGACGGGCAGACCTCGACGCTGCAGCTGATCGTGCAGCTGAGCCTGATCGGCGCCTGCAACTCGCTGCAGTTCACCGCGATGAACACCCTGACCCTGATCGACCTGAACAACCGCGATGCCAGCAGCGGCAACAGCCTGCTGTCGGTGGTGGTGCAGCTGGCGATGGGCCTGGGCGTCGCCTCGGCCGCGGCGCTGCTCAGCGGCTTCAGCCGTGAGCTGGGCGACAGCGGGCAGGTGCTGCAGGCCTTCCAGGCCACCTACCTGTGCGTCGGCCTGCTGTCGATGCTGGCGGCGGCGATATTCCTGCAACTGGATGCGAAAGACGGCCGCGGCGGGCGCAATATCGAGGTTTCAGCGGAAGAATGAGCGGGCCTGCTACACTGCCGGCCTGTTTATCCCTGCCCGAGCTCTCGCCGTGACCGCCAACGCCTTCGCCAGCCTGCCCCTTTCTGCCGCCATGCAGGCCAACCTTGCCGCCATCGGCTACGCCGAGATGACGCCGATCCAGGCTGCCAGCCTGCCGCTGATCCTCAAGGGTCGCGACCTGATCGCCCAGGCCAAGACCGGCAGCGGCAAGACCGCGGCCTTCGGCATCGGCCTGCTGCACCCGCTCAACCCGCGCTACTTCGGCTGCCAGGCACTGGTGCTGTGCCCGACCCGCGAGCTGGCCGATCAGGTGGCCAAGGAAATCCGCCGCCTGGCCCGCGCCGCCGACAACATCAAGGTGCTGACCCTGTGTGGCGGCGTGCCCTTCGGCCCGCAGATCGGCTCGCTGGAGCATGGCGCCCACGTCATCGTCGGCACCCCGGGCCGGGTGCAGGAACACCTGCGCAAGGGCACGCTGAAGGTGGACGGTCTCAACACCCTGGTGCTCGACGAGGCCGACCGCATGCTCGACATGGGCTTCGTCGACAGCATCGCCGAGATCATCGAACAGACCCCGGCGCGACGCCAGACCCTGCTGTTCTCCGCCACCTATCCGGCCGGCATCGAGCAACTCGCCGCGCGCTTCCTGCGTACCCCGGAGCGGGTCGAAGTCGAGGCGCTGCACGACGACGATCAGATCGAGCAACGCTTCTACGAAATCGCTCCCGGTCAGCGCATGCAGGCGGTCAGCACCCTGCTGCGGCATTTTCGCAAGCAGCCGGTGGTGGCCTTCTGCGCCACCCGTCAGCAATGCGACGAACTGGCCGCGCAGCTGGAAGCCGAGAAGATTTCCGCCGCGGCCCTGCATGGCGACCTGGAGCAACGCGAACGCGACCAGATTCTCGCCCTGTTCGCCAACCGCAGCCTGAGCGTGCTGGTGGCCACCGACGTGGCCGCCCGCGGTCTGGATATCGCCGGCCTGGAGATGGTGATCAACGTCGAGCTGTCACGCGATGCCGAGGTGCATATCCACCGCATCGGCCGCAGCGGCCGCGCCGGCGACAAGGGCCTGGCACTGAGCCTGGTGGCGCCTGCCGAAGCCGGCCGTGCCCAGGCCATCGAGGCCCTGCAGGGCAAGGCGCTGGCCTGGTATCCGCTGCCCGCGGCCAAGGCTGGCGGCGAGCCGCTGCTGCCGCCGATGCACACCCTGTGCATCGGCGCCGGGCGCAAGGAGAAACTGCGCCCCGGCGACATCCTCGGGGCGCTGACCGGCGATGCCGGCATCCCCGGCGACCAGGTCGGCAAGATCGCCCTGTTCGATTACCAGGCGCTGGTCGCCGTGCAGCGTGACGTGGCACGCCAGGCCCTCAAGCGCCTGAGCGAAGGCAAGATCAAGGGACGCACGCTGCGTGTGCGTCTCCTGTAAGGCTGATATAAAGCATCAAACGGCCCGGCCGGAGTGATCCATGCGCAATATTCTGGTCATCGAAGACAGTCCCCTGGTACTGAAGATCCTCGAGCATCTGTTCCGCCAGGAAACCGATCTGGAGCCGATCTTCTGCGCCTCGCTGGCCGAGGCCGAGGTGATGCTGGAAACCTCCGCCTCGCTGTTCTTCGCCGCCATCGTCGACCTGCACCTGCCGGATGCGCCGGACGGCGAGAGCGTCGACCTGGTGATGCGCTATCACCTGCCCTGCATCGTGCTCAGTGGCAGCTACAACGAGCAGCGCCGTGACGAGCTGCTGATGAAGGGGGTGGTCGACTACGTGCTCAAGGAAAGCCAGCACTCCTACGAGTACGCCTTTCGCCTGCTGCACCGCCTCGATCACAACAGCCAGATCAAGATTCTCATCGCCGACGACTCCGCGGCGCAGCGCCACTACATCCGCCATATCCTCGAACCGCACCATTACCAGATCATCGAGGCCAGCGACGGCAAGGAAACCCTGCGCCAGCTGAACGAACACCCCGACCTCGACCTGCTGGTATTGGACCACGCCATGCCCGGCGTCAGCGGCTTCGAGCTGGTCAAGCTGCTGCGCCAGAAGCTGCGCCTCAACGACCTGATCATCGTCGGCGTTTCCGCCGACCCCAAGGGCTCGCTCAGTGCCCAGTTCATCAAGCATGGCGCCGACGACTTCCTGCGCAAGCCGTTCTGCCCGGAAGAGCTGAACTGCCGGGTAATGTCCACCCTGGAGCGCCGCGACCTGCTGCGGGCGCTGAAAAAGGCCGCGCAGTTCGATGCCCTGACCGGCCTGAACAACCGCCGCGCCTTCTACGAGCAGGGCCTGCAGATGCTGCAGCAGGCGCAACGGGACAAGCGCCAGGTCAGCGTGGCGATGCTCGACCTCGACCACTTCAAGCAGATCAACGATGGCTTCGGCCATGCCAGCGGCGACAGCGCCCTGGTGGTCTTCGCCCGGGCGATGGGCAATGCCTTCCCCGACATGCTGCTGGGCCGTCTGGGCGGTGAGGAATTCGCCCTGCTCACCCTGCACGGTGCCGATCACGTGGCGCAGGCACTGGACAAACTGCGCCAGCAATGCGCCGGGCTGCATTACGCCGTCGGCGCTCCGCCACTGTCGTTCAGCGCCGGCCTCTATCAGGGTGAGCCGGAAGACCTGGAAAGCCTGCTGCACGAAGCCGATATTCGCCTGTACCGGGCCAAGCAGCAGGGCCGCGCGCGTACCGTCCTGATCTGATCAGGGGGTATGCCGCTGCAGCGTCGCGGCATAGCTGCCGTCGTCGCTCATGGCCTGAATCGCAGCGTCGAAACGCCTGGCGATTTCGCGATAACGGGGATGGCTGCGGCGCACCAGAATGTGCAGGCCATTCTCGCTCAGCGGTTGTGGCAGGAACTCCAGCTCGTCACGCAGGGGGCTCAGCGTGCCAGCGAGGACATGGCGCGCCACCAGCTCGTCCTCCAGCGTGAGCTGCACCCGCCCGGCGTGCAACATGCGTGCGGCGATCTCGAAGCTGCCGACGCCGACCTTGAGCAGGTACGGGTCGCTGTCGAACTCCTTGGAATAGGCATACCCCCTGATCACCGCGATGGTGTAGGGGTAGAGATCGGCCAGGGTTTCGAAGCGAATCCTGCTGCCCTTGCGCTGCAGAAAGCGGATGCGATTGACCAGATAGGGCTGGGAGTAATAGCCGTACTCGGTGCGCTCGAGGCTGTACCAGGCGTTGATCAGCACGTCGTAATCGCCGCGCTTGAGGCCCCTCACGGCACGTTCCCAGGGCACCTCCGCATAGCTGGTGGTGTAGCCGGCGCGCTTGAGCGCCTGCTCCACCAGATCACTGGCCAGGCCCTTGCCAGGCAGCGTCTGGTCATTGAAGGGCGGCCAGGGATCGGCCACCAGGCGCAGCGCCTCGGCCGCAGCCAATGCCGGTGACAGCAACAGAAGCAATAGCCAGACGCGTAGGGCGGGCATGGGTGGCGATCCACGGAGGGGGTCGCTGTAGTGATAGCAGGCGCGGCGCCCCTCGTCACTGTCTCGATATTGAAACAGTCATCCGCGCACTCGCCTCGCGCATGCGGCGCGCTGGCCGAACCGGCGGCACAGAGCGGCTTCGGGTAAACTGGCGGGGTTTTCGCGCAGCCTGCTTCTGCGTCCGCGATCCACCTGGGGACATCTCGTGTTGCAAACCGACGTACTGATCATCGGCGCTGGCGCCGCCGGCCTCATGTGTGCGGCCACGGCCGCCGCCCGCGGCCGCCGGGTGCTGGTGCTGGACCACGCCAACAAGGCCGGCAAGAAGATCCTCATGTCCGGTGGCGGGCGCTGCAACTTCACCAACCTGTACTGCGAGCCGGGCAATTTCCTCTCCGGCAACCCGCATTTCTGCAAGTCCGCCCTGGCGCGCTTCACCCAGTGGGATTTCATCGGCCTGGTGGCCAAGCATGGCGTGCCCTACCACGAGAAGAAACTCGGCCAGCTGTTCTGCGACAACAAGTCCAGCGACATCCTCGAACTGCTGCTGGCCGAGTGCGCCGAAGCGGGCGCCGAGATCCGCCTGAACACGGCGGTGCAGCGCATCGAGAAGCGCGACGGCGGCTTCCTGCTGCACAGCGACCTGGGCGAGGTCGCCTGCCAGTCGCTGGTGATCGCCACCGGCGGGCTGTCGATTCCGACCCTCGGCGCCACCGGCTTCGGCTACCAGGTGGCCAGGCAGTTCGGCCACGAGCTGCTGCCGACCCGCGCCGGCCTGGTGCCCTTCACCATCACCGAGCCGCAGCTCAAGGCCCTGTGCACCGAGCTGTCCGGCACTTCGGTGGAGGACTGCCGGGTGAGCTGCAACGGCCAGAGTTTCGTCGAGAACATCCTGTTCACCCACCGCGGCCTGTCCGGCCCGGCGATCCTGCAGATTTCCTCCTACTGGCAGCCGGGCGACACCCTGCATATCGACCTGCTGCCGCATATCGACCTGCCCGAGTGGCTGGCCAGCCAACAGCGCGAGCGCGGCAACAGCGAGCTGAAAACCCTGCTGGCCGAGCTGTTCACCAAGAAGATGGCCACCCTGCTGGTCGACAGCTGGTTCGTCAACAAGCCGCTGAAGCAGTACACCCCGGGCGAGCTCAAGGCGATCGCCGAGCGCCTGTCGGACTGGCAACTGGTGCCGGCCGGCACCGAAGGCTATCGCACCGCGGAAGTGACCCTGGGTGGGGTGAATACCGACGAGGTGTCGTCGAAGACCCTCGAATCGCTCAAGGTGCCGGGGCTGTACTTCATCGGCGAGGTGCTGGACGTCACCGGCCACCTCGGCGGCTTCAACTTCCAGTGGGCCTGGGCCTCGGGTTACGCCGCCGCGCAATACGTCTGAGGCATCCGCCAACACGGCCTGTGGCCGTAGGGTGCGCCGTGCGCACCGCTGCTGCTCTGGGCTGGCGCTGCAATCCGTTCTCATGAGGTCGGGGTGACGCCGAGGACCACATCGAAGCGGGCAATCTGCTGGTTGATCTGCCCGCTGACCGGCACGAAAGGCACGACCAGCAGTTCGCGCAGGCGTGGGTCGCGAATGGCGTTGAGCAGGCCGTCGCGCTGGTTGCCCGGCTCGCCGCGGACATAGCACTGGGTGGCGAAGCGCGGCATGCCCGGCAGAGTCACCGCCAGATGGATATGCGGCGTGCGCCCGGGATAGGACACCGGGCGGATGGTGCGAAAGCCATAGCGACCGTCCGCCGCCGTGACGAAGCGGCCGTAGCCCTGAAACCCGGGGTCGAGCCGCTGGCGATCGCCGCCACGGCTGTGCAGGTAGATGCCGTTGGCATCGACCTGCCAGATTTCCACCAGCGCCCCGGCCAGCGGCCGACCGCCGGCGTCGAGGATCGAGCCGTGCAACTGCACATGAATGCCTCGCGCTTCCTCGGCCCGACCTTCGACCTGCACCAGATCGTTGTCGCGATCGAGCGGCAGCTGGTCGGGGTAGAAGGGGCCGAGCGTTTGCCGCGGCGTCAGCAGGCGCTCGGCCAGCACCAGCGAAGGGCTGGCCAGCAAGGCAGCGCCAGCGGCGAGCAAAAGATGGCGACGGCTGGACATGGTGCTTTCCTCCGCGGCGCGGGTTCGTCTTCGCAGCGGCCGCGGGCACCATGCCCGCGGCGCTGTCTCGCAATCATCCGCTGTCCGAGCGGCTGCAGCCGTCCCATTGACCACTGTTCGCGCAGGTGGTGCGCGCAGCGCACCCTACGGATCGGCGCGCACGTAGGGTGCGCCGTGCGCACCAATGCTGGGGACGCATCCTGCCCACCAGCATCGCCCTTATCGGTGCGCAGCGACAAACCGCCACCCGGCCGCTACAAATGCTCCAGCACCGCGGCCGCCGACTGGAATGGCAGGCCATGAGCCTCGGCGACGCTGCCGCAGGTGATCACGCCCCTGGCCACGTTGAGCCCCGCGAGCAGGTGCACGTCCTCTTCCAGGGCCCGGCGCGTGCCCTTCTGCGCCAGCGCCACGACGAATGGCAGGGTGGCGTTGTTCAGCGCCAGGGTCGAGGTACGCGCCACCGCGCCGGGCATGTTGGCCACGCAGTAGTGCACCACGTCATCGACCACATAAGTGGGTTCGGCATGTGTGGTGGCATGCGAGGTTTCGGCGCAGCCGCCCTGGTCGATGGCGACATCCACCAGCACCGCGCCGGCCTGCATCTGCCGCACCATGTCGGCAGTGATGAGTTTGGGCGCAGCCGCCCCGGGGATCAGCACGCCGCCGATGACCAGATCGGCCGCCAGTACCTGTTCCCGCACCGCAGCGCGCGTGGAATAGAGCGTGGTGATGCGGTTGCCGTACTGCGCATCGAGCCGGCGCAGGGCATCGACATTCTTGTCCAGCACAGTGACATCGGCGCCGAGGCCAACGGCCATGGCCAGGGCATGGCTGCCCACCACGCCGCCGCCGAGAATCACCACCTTGCCCGGCGCCACCCCGGGCACGCCGCCAAGCAGCACACCGCGACCGCCACGCGCCTTCTCCAGGCAGCCGGCACCAGCCTGGATCGACATGCGCCCGGCCACTTCCGACATCGGCGCCAGCAGCGGCAGGCGGCCCTGCGCATCGGTCACCGTCTCGTAGGCGATACAGGTGGCGCCGCTGGCCATCAGCTCGTCGGTCTGCGGCCGATCCGGCGCCAGGTGCAGGTAGGTGAACAGCGTGTGCTGCTCGCGCAATTTGGCCCGTTCCACCGCCAGCGGCTCCTTGACCTTGACGATCAACTGCGCCTGCTGGAATACCTCGCCGGCACCCTGGGCAATCTGCGCCCCGGCCTGGCGGTAGTCCTCGTCGGCAAAACCGATGGCGGCGCCGGCCCGGGTTTCGATCCACACCTCATGCCCCAGCGCGGTCAGTTCGGCCACGGACTGCGGGGTGAGGCCGACACGGTACTCGTGGTTCTTGATTTCCTTGGGTACGCCGATGCGCATGACTCTCTCCCAGCGTTCAGGGTCAACACCCTCAAGTCTAGAAAAGCGTCACGCGCCGCACCGGAAAAAACGTCAGAAAAGCTGTCCGCCCGTCACTGCCCGAACAGCAGTCGCCGCGCTTCGGCAGTGAGCAGCGCCTGTGGATCGGTATTCACCTGTTCCACCAGCGCGTAGGCACGCTGCACGGCCGGGCGGGCGTCGAGGCGCCCGAGCCAGGCGGCCATGTTGGGAAAGTCCTCCAGCTTCTGCTGCTGCATCTTCCACAACTTGGCCCAGGGATAGATGGCCATGTCGGCGATGGAGTACTCGCCCGCCACGTATTCACGCCCGGCCAGTTGGCGATCCAGCACGCCGTAGAGGCGGGCGGTTTCCTTCACGTAGCGGTCGATGGCATAGGGGATGGGCTCCGGCGCGTAACGCACGAAATGATGATTCTGCCCCGCCATCGGCCCGACGCCGCCCATCTGCCAGTACAGCCACTGCAGCACGCTGAAACGCGCGCGTGTCTCGCGCGGCAGGAATTGCCCGGTCTTGTCGGCCAGGTATTCGAGAATCGCCCCGGATTCGAACAGGGCGATGGGCTCGCCGCCATCGGCTGGCGCATGATCGACGATGGCGGGAATACGGTTGTTCGGCGCGATCTTGAGAAACTCGGGAGCGAACTGTTCGCCCTTGCCGATATGCACCGGGACGATGCGGTACTCGAGCCCGGCCTCTTCGAGGAAGATGCTGACCTTGTGGCCGTTCGGCGTGGTCCAGTAGTACAGGTCGATCATCGGCTCTGCTCCATCTCGATCATGGCCCGTTTGACCGGGCCGTGGGTGGCTTCGTACGCCTGCAGGATGCGCGCGAACCAGGCGCCCAAGGCCGAATCGTCGGTCCAGGGCTGCGCCCCCAGGCACCAGGCCCAGAGCAGCATGCCGGCCAGCAGGTAGTCGCAGCCGCCTGGGGCCTGACCTTCGAGGAAGGGCTGATCGCGCAGCCACATTTCCAACGGCGCTACACCTTCACGAAACAGCCGCTCGCCGCCCTGCGGATCGGCGAAGGCCTCCAGGCTCATGCCCAACGCCTGCTCGCGGCTGCTGCGGAAATACTCGCGGTCGGCCGGGTCGATCACCTGCCAGACGCGCGGGATCAGTATCTTCAACAGCGGTATGCGCACCATGTGAAAGCTCAGGCGCTCGACCAGACGGGCGCGCTCGGCCGCCAGGCCCTCGCCGAGCAAAGGGCGCTGTGGATAACGCCGATCCAGGTAGGTGAAGATTGCCAGGCTATCGTGCACCGTTTCGCCGCCGTCGCTCAGCACCGGCACCAGCTTCTGCCCGGAGAAGGCGATCAGTTCCTTGTCGGTGAAACGTATCGGCCGGCTCTGCCAGTCCAGCCCCTTGTGCGCCATGGCCAGGCGTACGCGCCAGCAGTAGGGCGAGAACAGCAGCTCGCGATCGGCGCCGCACAGTTCGAACAATTCGCGCATATCACCTCCATTCAAAACCAATCCGTCCAGAATTAAACCAACGATGGCCCTGCCCTGGCTGGCTCACTGACAGTCCAGGCTCGTCATCACCACGGCCACGGTGGCACGGATCGAGTCCGCCGGCACTGCGGATTTCACCTGCGTGCGCAGCCCGCTCATCACGCACTGCAGGTAGCCGGCGCGGGCCGCGAGGTCCTGCCCGTTGCGCAGTTCCCCGCAGGCCACGGCGCGCGCCAGCGCCTCTTCGAAAACCTGGCAGATGCCTGCAGTGGCCTGCTGCAGAACCGGCACCAGCGCGGGCTGCGACAAGGAGAATTCATTGGCGACGTTGACCAGCATGCAGCCACGCGGCACGCCACCTGGGCCATCGTCTTCGAGCACGCTGAGCAGGCGCTCGCGGATGAAGGCCAGCGGTGAGGCGCTGGCATCGAGCTGTTCCAGCAGCAAGGCACGACGCTGCGCTACGTAGCGGCTGAACGCCGCGACGAACCAGGCCTGCTTGCTCGGGTAGGTCTGATACAGGCTGCTCCTGGACAGCCCGGTGGCCGCCTGCAGGTCCTGCAGCGATGCGGTCTCATAACCGCGATGCCAGAACAGCTGCATGGCGTTTTCCAGGGCCCGGTCCGGGCAGAAGCCCTTGGGGCGTCCACGTGTCGTCATGGACGCAATTTAGAACCGATCGGTTCCAAACTCAAGCCTTGGGCTCCTTGAGGTCGACGATGCCGCGCAGCAGTTCCACCGGCAGCGGGAAGACGATGGTCGAGTTCTTGTCGCTGGCGATATTGCTCAACGTCTGCATGTAGCGCAGCTGCATGGCGCCGCTCTGCCGGCCGAGGATCTCGGCAGCCTGCATCAGCTTCTCCGAGGCCTGCAGCTCGCCTTCGGCGTGAATCACCTTGGCCCGCCGCTCGCGTTCGGCTTCGGCCTGGCGGGCGATGGCGCGCACCATGGATTCATTGATGTCGACGTGCTTGATCTCGACGTTGGCCACCTTGATGCCCCAGGCGTCGGTCTGCGCATCCAGCACCTGCTGGATGTCGGAGTTGAGCTGCTCGCGCTCGGCGAGCATCTGGTCCAGGTCGTGCTTGCCGAGCACCGCGCGCAGCGTGGTCTGCGCCAGCTGGCTGGTGGCGACCATGTAATCCTCGACCTGGATGATCGCATTCTGCGGATCGAGCACGCGGAAGTAGATCACCGCGTTGACCTTGACCGAGACGTTGTCGCGGGAGATCACGTCCTGCGGCGGCACGTCGAGGACGATGGTGCGCAGGTCCACCCGCACCATCTGTTGCAGGCCGGGGATGATCAGGATCAGCCCCGGGCCCTTGACCCGCCAGAAGCGGCCGAGCTGGAACACCACGCCACGCTCGTATTCCCGCAGGATGCGAAAGGATGAGACGAGCAGCGCGAGAACGATGATCGCCAGTGAAATGAAGCTCAATTCGAAACCCATCAGTGACCTCCTTGGGGCGGTGGTTCATCCACCGCGCTGACCTGCAGATGCACGCCGTCGCGCGCCGTGACTCGTACCCGCTGCCCAAGCCGCAATGGCGCGGTGCCCCGCACCTGCCAGCGTTCGCCCTGCAGCGCTACCCAACCGGCGCGCGGATCGTCGTCGCGCACCGCGGCGACCGCCGCGAGGCTGCCCACCAGTGCGCTGGCACCGGCCACCTGCTGGCGCCGCCTGGCCCTGAGCGCCATGCCGACGATGGCCAGGACCAGCGCAGCGCTGATCAGCGCCAGGGTGACGATCAGCGCCAGCGGAATACCGAAGCCCGGCACATCGGTATCGATCAGGATCAGCCCGCCGAACACGAACGCCACCACCCCGCCGATGCCGAGCACGCCGAAGCTGGGCAGGAAGGCCTCGGCGGTGATGAAGGCGATACCGAGCAGGATCAGCGCCACGCCGGCGTAGTTCACCGGCAGCAATTGCAGGGCGTAGAGCGCGAGCACCAGGCTGATGCCGCCGAGCACGCCGCCAACGCCACTGCCGGGGTTGGCGAATTCGAAGAACAGCCCGTAGATGCCGATCATCATCAGGATCAGCGCCACGCTGGGATTGGTGATCACCGCCAGCAGGCGGGTGCGCCAGTCCGGAGCATGGCTGATCAGCGGCGCGCCAGCCGTAGCCAGGGTCTGCTCGACGCCTGCCGCCTGCAGGGTCTTGCCATCCAGCTGGCGCAACAAGTCGGTGGTATCAGCGGCCAGGTAGTCGATCACCTGGCGTTCCAGCGCCTCCTCGGCTGACAGACTGACGGCTTCGCGCACCGCCTGTTCGGCCCATTCGGCGTTGCGTCCGCGCATATTGGCCAGGCCGCGGATGTAGGCCGCGGCGTCGTTGACCTGCTTGGCGGTCATGGCGTCATCCGAGCCCTTTTCGCCTTGTGTCGGTTTGTTCGTCTCGCCCTTGCCGTCGCCCTCGGGCTTGCCTGGCGAGCCCGGCATGCCGATGGCCACTGGCGTGGCGGCGCCGAGATTGGTTCCCGAAGCCATCGCGGCCACATGGCTGGCGTAGAGGATGTAGGTGCCGGCGCTGGCCGCCCGCGCACCTCCGGGTGCGACGTGCGTCGCGACCGGAACGGGGCTGGCGAGAATTGCCTTGATGATGGCGCGCATGGCGCTGTCCAGGCCGCCGGGGGTGTCGATCTCGATCACCACCAGCTGGGCGCCTTCGTCCACCGCCCTGGCCAGGCCGCGCACCAGATAATCGGCACTGGCCGGGCCGATCACGCCATCCACCTGCAAGCGCACCACTGCGCCCGGCGCCGCACTCACCCCCACCGATCCGCAGAGGATCAGAGCGCACAGACACAGACGCAACCAGCCAGGTGACACGTTTGACTCCCAGGCCCGCGGTGGTACCGAAGATGTGGCAGCGGGACCTTACTGAGCATAGTCCAGGCCTTCTGCGACTCCCTCGACCGGGCAACCGGATGTGCTACAGGGCATGTACGAGCGGGTGAAGCGAGGCGCCAGGCATGGCTATTGGGTGCAGATGGATACCCAGCGGTCATTCAGTTCCGGTAGGCTGCTCATCTCTACTTCAACCAGGTCGTTTATGCCCCGTCCCCGCCTTCGCCAATCGCTGCGCCGCCTCTGGGCGCTGGACAAATTCAGCGCCAGCCTGCGGGTGCTCATCGCCCTGACCGGAGCCCTCGCGCTGTGTTGGTGGCAGGGCTGGATGCACGGACTGATCCCCCTGTTTCTCGGCATCATCGCCAGCGCCCTGACCGAGACAGACGACAGTTGGCAAGGCCGTCTCGGTGCGGTGCTGGTGACCCTGGCCTGCTTCAGCGCGGCGGCCTACGCGGTGGAGTTTCTGTTTCCCTACCCCTGGCTGTTCGTCATCGCCCTGGCGCTGTCGACCTTTTGCCTGACCCTGCTCGGCGCCCTGGGCGAGCGTTTCGCCACGCTCGGCTCCGGCACGCTGATCCTCGCCGTGTACAGCATGATCGGCGTCGAGCAGCGCGGCGGCGTCGCCGGCCTGTGGCTGGAGCCCCTGCTGCTGGTGGCCGGCGCCGCATGGTACGGCCTGCTGTCGGTGATCTGGCATGGCCTGTTCGCTCATCAGCCGGTGCAGCAAAGCCTGGCACGGCTGTTTCGCGAACTTGGCAAGTACCTCAAGCTCAAGGCGGCACTGTTCGAGCCGGTGCGCCAGCTGGACGTCGAGCAGCGCCGCCTGGAACTGGCGCAGCAGAACGGGCGCGTGGTGTCGGCGCTCAATGCGGCCAAGGAGATCATCCTGCACCGGGTCGGCAATGGCCGTCCCGGACCCAAGGTCAATCGCTACCTGAAGCTGTACTTCCTCGCCCAGGACATTCACGAACGCGCCAGCTCCTCGCACTACCCCTACAACGAGCTGGCCGAGGCCTTCTTCCACAGCGACGTGCTGTTTCGCTGCCAGCGCCTGCTGCGCCTGCACGGCGAAGCCTGCGAACGCCTGGGCAGCGCCATCGAATTGCGCCAGCCCTTCGAATACCGCGAGCTGTGCAGCCAGGCGCTGGAGGACCTGCATGCCTCGCTCGACCACCTGCATCTGCAGAGCAACCCGGCCTGGCGCCGCCTGCTGCGCTCGCTCGGCGCACTGGCCGGCAACCTCGCCAGCCTCGACCTGCTGCTGGGCAACGCCAGCAACCCCGATGCCCTGGCCGACGAACAGGACAGCAGCCTGCTCGATCGCGAACCGCATTCGCTGCGTGAAGTGGCCGAGCGCATCGGCCAGCAACTGACGCCCACCTCGCTGCTGTTTCGCCACGCCCTGCGCCTGTCCATCGCCCTGGCCGCCGGCTACGGCCTGCTGCACCTGATTCACCCGGCCCAGGGCTACTGGATCCTGCTGACTACCCTGTTCGTCTGCCAGCCGAACTACGGCGCCACACGCCTGAAGCTGGTGCAGCGTATCGCCGGCACCCTGCTCGGCCTGGGAATCGGCTGGGCGCTGTTCGATCTGTTCCCCGATCCGCGCATCCAGGCGCTGTTCGCCGTGGTCGCCGGGGTCGCCTTCTTCGCCACGCGCAGCACGCGCTACACCCTGGCCACGGCGGCGATCACCCTGCTGGTGCTGTTCTGCTTCAACCAGATCGGCGATGGCTACGGCCTGTTCCTGCCACGCCTGGTCGATACCCTGCTGGGCGGCATGATCGCCGGGCTGGCGGTGTTCCTGATCCTGCCGGACTGGCAGGGCCGGCGCCTGGGCCGCATGCTCGCCGGCACGCTGAGCTGCAACAGCGCCTACCTGCGGCAGATCATCGCCCAGTACGCCCGCGGCAAGCGTGACGACCTCGGTTACCGCCTGGCCCGGCGCAACGCGCACAACGCCGATGCGGCGCTGTCCACCACCCTCGGCAACATGCTCATGGAGCCCGGGCACTTCCGTAAGGATGCCGACCTCGGCTTCCGTTTCCTGGTGCTGTCGCACACCCTGCTCGGCTATCTCTCGGCACTCGGCGCGCACCGCGGCGAGCAGTTGCCACAGGAAGCGCAGGCGCAACTGCTGGAACAGGCCGAAACGCTGGCGCGCAGTCTCGATGAAATCGCCACCGGCCTGCGCGGCGAGCAACCCCTGGCCATTCACAGCGACGAGGAACAGGCTCTGGCGCAGAGCCTGGAGCAGATCGCCGATGATGTCGACGAACGCCAGCGTCTGGTACAGACGCAGCTGGCACTGATCTGTCGCCAGCTCGCACCGCTGCGCACCCTGGCCGTGCACCTGCAGAAGGATCGCCACTAGCAGGCCCGCCGGGCTTTCTGCCACTATCTGGCAATGCCTATTTCCCAGGCCCTGCCCATGCCAGCCAAGCGCTACGCCCACCCTGCCCGTGCCGCCTCCTTACCGCGCTTGCTGCTGGTGTGCTGCCTGCTTCTGGCCAGCCAGCTGTGCCTCGCCGCCACCCGCCTGGATGACGCCAGCGCGCCGCAGGATCTTTACGGCCTGGTGGATTTTCTTGCCGACCCGCAGGGCACGCTGAGCCTGGACGATGTGCGCGCCGCCGACGCGCCTTTTCAATCCTCGCGGAGCCGCCGTGATCTGAGCTTCGGCTATGTGCCGGGGGTGATCTGGTTGCGCCTGGAACTGCAATCGGACGCTCAGCAAACGCGTGTCTGGCGCCTGGAGCTGAACTACGCCTCACTGGATGAAGTACGCCTGTACGACATCGGCGCCGACGACGTACGCCAGTCGCGCAGCGGCGACACCGTGCCCTATGCCGAACGCGCCGTCGGTCATCGCAACCCGGTCTTCGAGATCAGCCTGCAGCCCGGCGAGCAACGCACGCTGTACCTGCGCGTCGACTCGCGCGGCAGCATGACCCTCAGCGGAGCGCTGATGTCGCTGCGCGATTTCGAGCAGCACAGCCAGAACGGCTATCTGGTGCACGCCATCTACTTCGGCGTGCTGGTGGCGCTGGGCCTGTACAACCTGCTGCTGTTTCTCGCCCTGCGCGAACGGCCCTTCCTCAATTACGTGCTGTTCATGTGCGCCTTCGCCCTCAGCGTGCTGTCGCTCAACGGCCTTGGCGCGCAGTATCTGTGGTCCGACGCCGCGCCCTGGAGCAATCGCATGTTGCCGGTCAGCCTGACCTCGGCGGCGCTGCTGTCGGTGATCTTCGCCCGCAGCTTCCTCGATACCCGGCAGTGGCTGCCGCGCTGGGATCGGGTGTTGCAGGTACTGTGCGGCGCCACGCTGCTGGCCGTTCTCGCCACCCTGCTCCTGCCGGTGCAGACGGCCTTGCAGACCATGTCGCTGACCGGTCTGATCGTTACCCTGACGCTACTGCTGACCAGCTTCGTCTGCGTCGGCTACCGGGTCCCCGGCGCACGCCTGTTCGCTCTGGCCTGGCTGATGCTGCTGACCGGCGCGGTGCTGCTGGCGCTGCGCAACTTCGCCCTGATTCCGTCGAACTTCCTCACCCTGTATGCCATGCAGATCGGCTCCGGGCTGGAGATGATCCTGCTGTCCTTCGCCCTGGCCGCGCGCTTCAACGAACTCAAGCGCCAGCGCGAGGCAGCGCTGCAGCTCAACGAACAGATCCTGGCCAAACGCGTCACCGAACGCACCCTGGCGCTGGAGCAGGCCAACCAGCGCCTGCGCGAACTGGCGCTGCAGGACCCGCTGACCGGCCTGGCCAATCGCACCGCACTGCAACAGCACCTGGAGCAGGCCCTGGCGCGCAGCCTGCGCCGCAACGAACTGCTCGCCGTGATGCTGATCGATCTGGATGGATTCAAGCCGGTCAACGATCGGCATGGCCATGGCTTTGGTGATCTGGTACTGGCCGAAATCGCCGAGCGCCTGCGCCAGTACGTCCGCGACATCGATCTGCCGGCACGCCTGGGCGGCGACGAATTCGTGGTGGTCTGCGAGAATGTGCAGTCGGCCGAGGATGCCCAGGACCTGGCCAAGCGCCTGCTCGAAGGGCTGGACACGCCGATGTATCTGGAGGATCGTGCCGTGCGCGTCGGTGCCAGCATCGGCATAGCCCTGAGTCGCGGTAGCGACGACGCCACCACCCTGATTCGTCTCGCCGACGCCGCCATGTACCGGGCCAAGGCCGCCGGGCGCAACCGCGTGCAGCTGGACGCCGCGCATCCCTGAATAGGGGCCTGCGCCCATCTCATCACCGCCGCCGATAGCGCACCATGGACAAGAATCTGCTGCTGCAAGACGTACTCAACCATCTGCAGGCCGACCTCGAACAGGCCAGCCGCGCCGCCCTTACCGCGCACGAAGCGGCCACCCATGAAGAGAACGTCGCCGAGAACAAGTACGACACCCTCGGCCTGGAGGCCGCCTACCTGGCCAGCGGCCAGGCGCGACGGGTCGAAGAACTGCGTCAGACCCTGATCACCTGGCGCCAGCTGCGCCCGCGGCCGTTCGTCGAAGCGCAGGGTATCGAACTGGGCGCGCTGATTCTGCTGGCCGGCGAGGATGGCCACGAACAGTGGCTGTTTCTCGGCCCGCAGGGCGCCAGCATGAAGCTGCAGCACGCCGGGCAGAGCATCCAGGTGCTGGGCAATGCCGCGCCGTTGGGGCGCCTGTTGCTGGGCAAACGCCCCGGCGACGAAATCCGGCTGCCGATGGGCCAGCGGCCGCAGCTATTCGAAGTGCTGGCGGCCGAATGAAGGGAACTATTTGAGCTAGGGTTGGGTAATTAACCATGAACCCCAGGTTTGGAGAACCCGACATGGAAACGCCCGTGCACAGCTTGCCGGCCCTGTTCAAGCAGCTCGGCTTGCCCGACGATGCCGCCAGCATCAACGCCTTCATCAGTACCCATTCGCCACTGCCGGACGCCTGCAAACTGTCCGACGCACCGTTCTGGACGCCGGCGCAGGCCGCGCTGCTGCGCGAGGAAATTCTCGAAGACGCCGACTGGGCACCGGTGGTCGACCAGCTCAACGTACGCCTGCACGGCTGAGCCTGCAGGGTGCGTCATGCGCACCTCGCGGGAAAGGACGATGTCCGTGGTGCGCATAGTGCACCCTACGGATAGAGTCATAGCGGCAATCTAGCGCGCTATCAGGCCGAACCCGTCATCTCGCGCCAGGTCAGGTACATGCGCAGATCGAACTCGATCTGCGCGTAACCCGGCAGCATGTGATCGCAGAGCTTGTAGAAGGCCTTGTTGTGCTCGGCCTCTTTCAGGTGCGCCAGTTCGTGCACCACGATCATCTGCAAAAAGGCCGGCGCCGCGTCGCGAAACAGCGAGGCGACGCGAATCTCCTTCTTCGCCTTGAGCTTGCCGCCCTGCACCCGCGAGATCGCCGTGTGCAGGCCGAGGGCGCGATGAGTGAGATCGAGGCGATTGTCGTAGAGCACCTTGTCGATGGCCGGCGCGTTCTTCAGGTGTTCCTGCTTGAGCGCCATCACGTAGCCGTACAGCGCCTTGTCGCTCTGCACCTCGTGGCGCCCCGGGTAGCGCTGCGCCAGGTAGTGGCCCAGCCGATCATCGGCGATCAGCTGGCGCACCTGCTGCTGCACGGCCACCGGATACCCCTGTAGATATTTCACCGCTCAGGTCCCTTGTTGATCAGGACCGCCAGTGTAACGGATCGCGCCCTACTCGCTGGGCACCACGCGCAGCAGGCGGCCCTGCGGATTGTCGGTGAGCAGGTAGAGGGCGCCATCCGGACCACTGCGTACGTCGCGAATGCGTTCCTCCAGCTCCTCGAAGAGAATCTCCTCGCCGGCCAGCATGCCGTCGCGCACGCGAATGCGGCGTACGCTGCGCTCGGCCAGGGTGGCGACGAACAGATCGCCCTGCCAGTCGGGGAACAGCTCGCCGCGATACAGCGTCAGGCTCGACGGCGCGACCGAGGGCGTCCAGTGCAGCAGGGGCTGGGTCAGGCCGGGCAGCTCGGTATAGGGGCTGACCCGCGCGCCGGTGTAATCGATGCCGAAGGTCGCCAGCGGCCAGCCGTAGTTGTTACCGGGCTCGATCAGGTTGAGTTCGTCGCCGCCGCGGGGGCCATGCTCATGGCTGTACAGACGATCGCTCTCCGCATCGAAGAAGATGCCCTGCACGTTGCGATGACCGAGGCTGTAGATCTCCGCCGCGGCGCCGTCCTGCGCCACCAACGGGTTGTCCGGCGGCACGCTGCCGTCGCGGTTCAGGCGCACGATCTTGCCCAGGTGGTTGGCCGGGTTCTGCGCCTGCTCGCGCCAGTCGAAGCCGTCGCCCAGGGTCAGCACCAGGGTCTTGTCGGCCAGGAAAGCGATGCGCCCGCCGTAATGCGACGCGCCGGCCTTGAGCGGCTGGGCGGTGAACAGCACCTCGAAGTCGCGCAATTCGTCATCCACCAGGCGGGCGCGGGCCAGACGCGTGTTGTTGGCCTCCGGCGAGCCGTGTGCATAGCTCAGGTACAGCCAGCGGTTGTCGCGATAGTCCGGATCCAGCGCCACCTCCATCAGCCCGGCCTGAGCGGCGATGAAGATCTCCGGCAGGCCGGCCACCGGCTCGGGATCGACACTGCCATCGGTTTCGATGATGCGCAGGCGCCCGACACGCTCGGTGACCAGCATCCGCCCGTCCGGCAGGAAGGCCATTGCCCAGGGGTTCTCCAGGCCTTCGCTGAAGGTTTCGATGCGGTAATCCAGTGCCAGCAGCGGCGTACTGACCAACAGGGCGCCGAGCAACAGCGCGCGGGGGCTTCTCAACATGGGCAACGCCTTGTCACAGGGAGTCGGAGGAAGTCGGCTGCGTGCGGTAGCGCACCTGACGGCCGAGCAGGCCGAACAGCAGCGCACCGACGCTGCCGCAAGCCATCAGCCCGAGCGTACCGAACGGGCTGCGATCGGCGGCGATCAGCGTCGGCATCGGTGCCACGGCGTTGGCCAGGGCCAGTGCCGACCAGATGGCCATCGCCCCCGCCAGCACGAAGATCGGCCAGCGCAGCTTCGGCATGCGCCGGACGAACCAGACGGCCAATGGCAGGGCGACGAGAAAGCCCAGTGCACTGAGCAGGATGAAGGTCGGGGCGAAACCGAGCAGATCGATGCCGGTGGTGCCGAGGCGCACATCCAGCGGCACCGGCACGCCCAACGCCTGCAGCGCGGCGAGGTTGGTCTGGGTCTGGAAGATCGAGGCAAGCAGCGAGGCCAGCAACACGGCAAGGACGAAAGCGAGCAACAGGCGCGGCTTGCTGGACATGGAAGACGGTTCCCGGAACGACAGTGCACGAATTATGGCGCAGCCCACCAAGCGTTATGGCCCGGGTGTTTTACAGGGTTTTACCTGCACCCGAGCCATACCGTGCGGCGCATTCGCTGCTGGAATTCGCGAACGGAACGAACACGCCAAGATAATCGACCATATATTGACGCCAATAATACGACGGACGGCTATCACGCTTTCTCCGCAACTGCCGCTATAAAGCGCGCCACGAGCGCATTCGCTGCTCGTGACAGGCAGCCCTGCCACCCTTCTAGCTCGCGCGTCACCGGCTGGAACGCCAAGTAAGCCGTTACTGACTCCTGGATGAGATGTGCCCCCGACTGAAGTTTCCGTCTTACAGGAGCTTTAACCATGATCGAACTCGCCATGTGGAATCTCAGCGTTCCAGTGGGCGTCCCCGCGACCACCATCGAAACCCGCGTTCTGGCCGGCGGTTATCAGGATCACTATTTCCAGTCCAAGGAAGGTGCCATCTTCTTCTGGGCACCGGTCAACGGCACCACCACCGAGAGCGCGAAGTACCCCCGCACCGAACTGCGCGAGACCTTCGCCGACGGTCGTCTGCGCAACTGGACCTACCCGGAGGCCGATAACTTCCTGCGCGCATCGCTGAGCGTCAGCCAGGTGCCGTCCACCGGCAAGATCGTCATCGGCCAGATCCACGCGCTGAAGAGCTCCGAGCCGCTGCTCAAGCTGGAGTACCAGTACAAGACCAAGACCGCCGACGGCAACATCGTCGCCAAGGTCCGTCTGACGCCGACGTCGGAGATCCAGGTGGTGAACATCGCCAGCGGCATCCGTCTGAACCAGCCGTTTCGCTACGTGATCAACCTGAAACCCGACGGCACCCTGGCCATCAGCCTCAACAGCATCAACTGGAGTGCACGGATGGATCCAACCTGGGCGGTGAGGCCCCTATACTTCAAGGCCGGGGTCTACACCCAGGACAACACCGGCTACGAAACCGAAGCCGGCGCCGCGCGCTTCGATCAGCTCAGCATCGAGCACCGCGCGCTGGTCGGCTCGGCGAAGTAAGACGGCAAGAGCGCAGGCCATAAAAAACGCCGCGGCTCCTCACGGAGCCGCGGCGTTGTTCGTGCAGCGCGCCTGGCTTAGTTGACCTTGGCGGCCAGCTCGCCACTGGCGTAGCGCTTGTACATGCCTTCCAGGGAGATCGGCTTGATCTTCGAGGCGTTGCCGGCAGTGCCGAAGGCTTCGTAACGGGCGATGCAGATGTCACGCATGGCTTCGATGGTCTTGGCGAAGTATTTGCGCGGATCGAACTCGGCCTTGTTCTGCTCGAGGAAGCGACGGATGGCACCGGTGGAAGCCAGGCGCAGGTCGGTGTCGATATTCACCTTGCGCACGCCGTGCTTGATGCCTTCGACGATCTCTTCGACCGGCACGCCGTAGGTTTCCTTGATGTCGCCACCGTACTCATTGATGATCGCCAGCCAGTCCTGCGGTACCGAACTGGAGCCGTGCATCACCAGGTGGGTGTTGGGGATGCGCTTGTGGATTTCCTTGATGCGCTCGATGGAGAGCACGTCGCCGGTTGGCGGCTTGGTGAACTTGTAGGCGCCATGGCTGGTGCCGATGGCAATCGCCAGGGCATCGACCTGGGTGGCCTTGACGAAGGCCGCCGCTTCTTCCGGGTCGGTCAGCAGCTGGCTGTGGTCCAGCACGCCCTCGGCGCCGACGCCATCCTCTTCACCGGCCATGCCGGTTTCCAGGCTGCCCAGGCAGCCCAGCTCACCTTCCACCGACACGCCGCAGGCATGGGCGAAAGCTACGGTCTGCTGAGTGACGCGAACGTTGTAGTCGTAATCGGCCGGGGTCTTGCCGTCTTCCTTCAGCGAGCCGTCCATCATCACCGAGGAAAAGCCCAGCTGGATGGAGCGCTGGCACACGTCCGGGCTGGTGCCGTGGTCCTGGTGCATGCACACCGGGATATGCGGGAATTCTTCGATGGCAGCCAGGATCAGGTGGCGCAGGAAGGGCGCACCGGCGTATTTGCGGGCACCAGCGGAGGCCTGGACGATGACCGGCGAATCGGTCTTGTCGGCGGCTTCCATGATGGCGCGCATCTGCTCGAGGTTGTTGACGTTGAAGGCCGGCACGCCGTAGCCGAATTCGGCGGCGTGGTCGAGCATCTGGCGCATGCTGATAAGTGCCATTTTTTGAAGCTCCCGATATGGGTTTGTTAAAAATTAAGGGCCACAGGCTACAGGCTTCAGGCTACAGGTAAAAGCCGACCTGTAGCCTGGGGTCTGCCGCCTGGGGCCGCCCTCAGGGCGCCTTGCAGCCGCGACCGATCAGGTCATCGGTGGCGGTCCAGTAGACCAGACCTTCCTCGCCCTTGGTGTGAAACGACAGGCGCCCGTCGCTGTACAGCGCGCCGGATGCGGCCGGTTCCTGGGTCAGACGATAGACGATATCGTCGCTACCCAGGCGCACGTCCACCTGGTCGAAGCTGCCGTTGGCGAAACGCCACTGGACTTCCGCCTGGCTGTCGCACACCCAGCGATTCCACTGATCCGGCGCGGCCGGCTGGCTGCTGCACGCTGCCAACAGCAGGGCGATGGCAGCGAGCCCCGCCAGTCTGGTCCCGATCATTGCTTCTCCTTCGTCAGCAACGCTGCTCCGGTGGCGAGCCAGCGGGTTGGCCGCTGTTCTGCTCGACACGCTGATCATCCTGAGTGGTCGGGGTTTCGATCTGCGCAGGGCTGAATACCTCGCAGGCCGTTTCCCGACCACCGCCGGCACAACCGGCCAGTAACACACCAATGATGCCCAACGCGGCCAACTTGTCCATGACGCGACTCCTTGTTCGATGATCCGGTGTTCTACAGACCATCGCTTCGCGTCAGGGTTTAATCCGCGACGGGCGAGGTAATCCGAGCCCCTGGCGCGCCCTTACTTGGCGCGCTGCTCCAGCACTTCCACGGCCGGCAGCACCTTGCCTTCGACGAACTCGAGGAAAGCGCCGCCACCGGTGGAAATATAGGAAATCTGCTCGGCCACGCCGTACTTGTCGATGGCCGCCAGGGTGTCGCCGCCGCCGGCAATGGAGAACGCCGGGCTTTCGGCGATGGCCAGGGCCAGGGCCTTGGTGCCATTGCCGAACTGATCGAACTCGAACACGCCGACCGGACCGTTCCACAGGATGGTCTGCGAGGCCTTGAGCATCTCGGCGAACTGCTTGGCCGTCTGCGGGCCGATGTCGAGAATCATGTCGTCCTCGGCCACGTCCTTGACCGCCTTGACGGTGGCTTCGGCATCCTCGGCGAAGGCCTTGGCCACCACCACATCGACCGGCAGCGGCACGCTGACCTTGGCCGCGATGGCCTTGGCAGTCTCGACCAGGTCGGCTTCGTACAGCGACTTGCCCACCGGCAGGCCGGCAGCGGCGAGGAAGGTGTTGGCGATGCCGCCACCGACGATCAGCGAGTCGCAGATGTCAGCCAGCGAATTGAGCACATCGAGCTTGGTCGACACCTTGGAGCCGGCGACGATGGCCAGCATCGGCCGGGCCGGTTTGTCCAGGGCCTTGCCCAGGGCTTCCAGCTCGGCAGCCAGCAGCGGGCCGGCGCAGGCGACCTTGGCGAACTTGGCCACGCCATGGGTCGAGCCCTGGGCACGGTGGGCGGTACCGAAGGCGTCCATCACGAACACGTCGCACAGGGCCGCGTACTGCTGGGCCAGTTCGTCGGTGTTCTTCTTCTCGCCCTTGTTGAAACGCACGTTCTCCAGCAGCACCAGCTCACCGGCCTTGACCTCGACACCGCCGAGGTAGTCCTTGACCAGCGGCACGTCATGGCCGAGCGCCTTGCTCAGGTAGGCGGCGACCGGCGCCAGGCTGTCTTCCTCGCTGTAGATGCCCTCTTCCGGGCGGCCCAGGTGCGAGCAGACCAGCACGGCCGCGCCCTTCTCCAGGGCCAGCTTGATGGTCGGCAAGGATGCGAGGATGCGCGCATCGCTCTTGACCACGCCGTCCTTCACCGGAACGTTGAGGTCTTCGCGAATCAGCACGCGTTTACCGGCGAGGTCGAGATCGGTCATCTTCAGAACGGTCATGATTCAGTCCTTCGGAGCAGGATTGGCTATTGATAGGAAATGTTCAGCGACGTCGAGCATGCGGTTGGCGAAGCCCCACTCGTTGTCGAACCAGGCCAGCAGGTTGACCAGGCGCGGGCCGGACACGCGGGTCTGGCTGCCGTCGACGATGGCCGAGTGCGGGTCGTGGTTGAAATCGCAGCTGGCGTGCGGCAGTTCGGTGTAGGCCAGCAGGTTCTTCAGCGGGCCGTGCTCGGCGGCCTGGCGCAGCACCTGATTGATCTCGGCGGCACTGGTGTCGCGCGCGGTCTGCAGGGTGATGTCCAGGCAGGAGACGTTGACCGTCGGCACGCGAATGGCCTTGGCCTGAATGCGCCCGGTCAACTCCGGCAGCAGGCGCTCGATACCGCGGGCCAGGCCGGTGGACACCGGAATCACCGACTGGAAGGCCGAGCGCGTACGGCGCAGGTCTTCGTGGTGATAGGCATCGATCACGGGCTGGTCGTTCATCGCCGAGTGGATGGTGGTTATGGAGACGTATTCCAGACCCACCAGCTCGTCGAGAAGTTTCAACAGCGGTACGCCGCAGTTGGTGGTACATGACGCATTCGACACCAGGCGCTCGCTGCCCACCAGGCAATCCTGATTGACCCCGTAAACCACGGTGGCGTCGATATCCGCCTCGCTGGCCATCGGCTGCGACAGCAGCACGCGCGGCGCACCGGCAGCGAGGAAGCGTTCAGCATCGGCACGCGTGGTGTACTGGCCGGAGCATTCGAGCAACAGATCGATGTCCAGCGCCGCCCAGTCGACGGCCTCCGGCTCGCTCTGACGCAGCACCTTCACGCAATCGCCATTGATGTGCAGGCAGTCGCCATCGACCTTCACCTCGCCGGGGAAGCGCCCGTGGGTGGAGTCGAAGCGGGTCAGGTACTCGATGCTGGCCTGGTCGGCCAGGTCGTTGAGCGCGACGATTTCCAGGCTCGACGAGCTGCCACGCTCGTGCAACGCGCGCAGCACGCAGCGGCCGATGCGGCCGTAACCGTTGAGGGCGACGCGATAGGGGCGTAGTGGCATAGCTGCAAGCCGCAAGCTTCAAGCTGCACGTAAAAGCCGCAGGCAGATGACCCTCTTGCTTGCGGCTTGGGCGTGCAGCTCGTGGCTGGCGTTAGCCCTCCAGCAGTTCTTCGGCGGTGGCGAGGATGTTGTCGACGGTGAAACCGAAGTGCTCGAACAGCGCCGGCGCCGGGGCCGACTCACCGAAGCTGGTCATGCCGATGATGCGACCTTCCAGGCCCACGTACTTGTACCAGTAGTCGGCATGCGAGGCTTCGATGGCGATGCGCGCACCGATCTGCAGCGGCAGCACGGCCTGCTTGTAGGCAGCGTCCTGCTGGTCGAACACGCTGGTCGACGGCATGGACACCACGCGCACCTGGCGGCCCTGCTCTTCCAGCTTGGCGGCTGCCTGCATGGCCAGGGCGACTTCCGAACCGGTGGCGATGAGGATCAGCTCCGGCTCGCCGGCGCTATCCTTGAGCACGTAGCCACCCCGCTCAATATCACTGAGCTGCTGGGCATCGCGCTGCTGGTGCGGCAGGTTCTGGCGGCTGAACACCAGGGCGCTCGGGCCGTCGGCGCGCTCGATGGCGTATTTCCAGGCCACGGCGGATTCCACGGCATCGGCCGGGCGCCAGGTGTCGAGGTTCGGCGTGCCACGCAGGCTGGCCAGCTGCTCGATCGGCTGGTGGGTCGGGCCGTCTTCGCCCAGGCCGATGGAGTCGTGGGTAAACACGTAGAGCACGCGCTGTTTCATCAGCGCGGACATGCGCACGGCGTTGCGCGCGTATTCCATGAAGATCAGGAAGGTCGCGCCGTACGGCACGAAGCCGCCGTGCAGGGCGATGCCGTTCATGATCGCGCTCATGCCGAACTCGCGCACACCGTAGAACATGTAGTTGCCGGAGGCGTCTTCGGCAGACACGCCCTTGCAGCCCTTCCACAGGGTCAGGTTGGAGCCGGCCAGGTCGGCCGAACCGCCGAGGAATTCCGGCAGCAGCGGGCCGAAGGCGTTCAGCGCGTTCTGGCTGGCCTTGCGGCTGGCGATGGTCTCGCCCTTCTCGGCGACGTCCTTGATGTAGGCGGCGGCCTTCTCGGCGAAATCGGCCGGCAGCTCACCTTTGATGCGGCGCTTGAACTCGGCAGCCAGTTCGGGGAACGCTGCGGCGTAAGCGGCGAATTTTTCGTTCCAGGCAGCTTCGGCGGCAGCGCCGGCTTCCTTGGCGTCCCACTCGGCGTAGATTTCGGCGGGGATTTCGAACGGGCCGTGGCTCCAGCTCAGCGCGGCGCGGGTCAGGGCGATCTCGTCGTTGCCCAGCGGCGCGCCGTGGCACTCTTCCTTGCCCTGCTTGTTCGGCGAGCCGAAGCCGATGGTGGTCTTGCAGCAGATCAGGGTGGGCTGATCGAGGCTCTTGCGCGCGGTGTCGATGGCCATCTTGATCTCGTCGGCGTCATGGCCGTCGACGTTGCGGATCACCTGCCAGCCATAGGACTCGAAGCGCTTGGGCGTGTCGTCGGTGAACCAGCCCTCGACCTCGCCATCGATGGAAATGCCGTTGTCGTCGTAGAAGGCGATCAGCTTGCCCAGGCCGAGGGTGCCGGCCAGCGAGCAGACTTCGTGGGAAATGCCTTCCATCATGCAGCCGTCACCGAGGAACACGTAGGTGTTGTGGTCGACGATGGTGTGGCCTTCACGGTTGAACTGCGCACCCAGCACCTTCTCGGCGATGGCGAAACCGACGGCGTTGGCGATGCCCTGGCCGAGCGGGCCGGTGGTGGTTTCCACGCCCGGGGTATAGCCGTACTCCGGGTGCCCCGGGGTCTTGCTGTGCAGCTGGCGGAAGTTCTTCAGATCGTCGATCGACAGGTCATAGCCGGTCAGGTGCAGCAGCGAATAGATCAGCATCGAACCATGGCCGTTGGACAGCACGAAGCGGTCCCGATCGGCGAAGCTCGGGTTCTGCGGGTTGTGCTTGAGGTAGTCGCGCCACAGCACTTCGGCGATGTCCGCCATGCCCATGGGGGCACCGGGGTGGCCGCTGTTGGCTTTCTGCACGGCATCCATGCTGAGGGCACGAATGGCATTGGCTCGCTCACGACGGCTGGGCATCGCTGAATCTCCTACGGGGGCTGCTTCTAATGAAGGGGGCGAAAAAAGACGCCTATTTTCGCCCAGCCGCCCCCTGCGGGGCAATGACAGATGGTCGTAGCGACCAAATCAGCCCGCTTGCTCGCTCAGAACGCTCACCGCAGGGCTGCCCGGCCCGCCCAGACAGGGCGCCTGAAATAGCTCGCCATGCCAGATACCGGCGAGGGTGCGACTGAACACCAGCGACCATACCGCCGCCAGTTGCACCGCCAGCAGCAGGCCGACGAAGGCGAAGAAGCTCAGGCCGGTCAGCGCCTGCAGCTCGAAGGTGGCCAGGGCAAACACCCCCAGGGGAAAGGTGAAGCCCCACCAGCCAAGGTTGAACGCCATGTTGTCGCGGATGTAGTGACGGGTGAACAGGGTGGCGATCACCAGCCACCAGAGCCCGGCGCCCCACAGCGCCAGACCGCCGATCAGGCCGAGGTCCCGCGCCAGCTCGGCGGCGCTGACCAGCGGCGTGCCGGCGAAGGCCAGGGGCGCGGCCTGCCCCATGCTGAGCAGCCCCAGACAGCCGGTTGCCAGCGGCCCCAGCGGCAACCAGCTGGTGGCGGCGAAGTCGGTATCCGGCAGCTTGTGCAAAGCCAGGCGCAGCAGCACCAGGGTGATCAGCGAGAACGCCAGCGACAGCGATAGCCCCCACAGCACGAAACCGGCCACCAATAATTGCTGCGCCGCCTCGGCTGCCAGATGCGGCGCCAGCGATCCCGCCGTACTGGCCGCGACCTCGGGTGCGACTATAGGTAGCAGCCAGACGGCGGTGAGTTTCTCCAGCGCGTGATGCTGGCGGGTGAACATCAGGTAGGGCACCAGCAAGGCGCCCAGCAGCGCCAGCGCCGCGTCCAGCCACCACAGCAGGTTAGCCAGGGCGTAGACGACCTCACCCCAGCGCGGCACGCCGAACAACAGCAGCCCCTTGATCAGCACGGCCAGGCCCATGGGTATGGCGCCGAGGAACATCGACTGTACCGGATGCAGCAGCATCGGCCAGACGGTGTCGCGAAACAGCGCCAGGCGCAGCAGAAACAGCAGGCTGAACAGCGCGAACAGCCCCACCGCGACGAACCAGAGCCCTTCGGCAAGCAGCCACAGTCCCGGCATGCGCCAGGGCAGGTGGGCGATCACCAGCGCCAGCACGCCGGTGCCCATGGTCATGGCGAACCAGCTGGGGGTGAAATGACGAATGAAGGCCAGGGGCTCGGGTAAACGGCTGAAAGGGCGCGGCATGAGTCGGGTGGTCCCGTGACAGGAATGACGACGCAAGGTTAAGAAGCGACTTGCCATATGAAAAATACATATTCAGCATCTTCTAAATGCCTTTCATTTATGCCTAAGCCATGAATCTGCATCACCTCAAGGTCTTTCTCGCGGTCGCCGAAGCCGGCAGCATCAGCGCTGGCGCCGAACGCCTGCATATCAGCCAGCCAGCGGTGACGCGCGAGATTCGCGACCTCGAAGCCAGCCTCGACCTGCGTCTGTTCGACCGCCTGCCGCGCGGCGTGCAGCTGACCGAAGGCGGCCTGCGCCTGTTCGACTATGCCCAGCGCATCTTCAGCCTGGAGCGCGCGGCTGAACGCGATCTGCGTGATTTCGCCCAGCTCGAGCAGGGCGAGCTGCACCTGGGCGCCAGTGCCACGCTCGGCGCCTACCTGCTGCCGCCCCTGCTGACCCGCTTTCGCGCCGTGCATCCGCAAATCTTCGTCAGCCTGGAAGTGAGCAATACCGATGTCGTGACCCGCCAGCTGGACGAGGGCCGCATCAGCCTGGGTTTCGTCGAAGGGCCGTTCGCAAAGAGCGACTACGCCCATCACCTGCTGGCGCGCGACGCCCTGCTGCCCGTGGCATCGCCCCATCACCCGCTGGCCGGCAGCACCGCGCTCAAGGCCGAAAGATTGCAGGACTATCCGCTGTACATGCGCGAGCCGGGCTCCGGCGCGCGCGTCAGCATCGAGCAGGCCTACCAGGCGCATGGCCTGGAGCCCAGGGCCGGCATGGCCATCGGCAGCACCGAGGCGCTCAAGCGCCTGCTCGCCGACGGCCAGGGCATCGCCTGGCTGTCGCAACGGGTGGTGGAGCGTGAACTGGCCAGCGGCGAACTACGCCGCCTGCCGGTGCAGGACCTGCACATAGAACGCGAGCTTCACGTGCTGTGGCGCCTCGGCGCCAGCCTGAGCCCGGCGCCCGCAGCCTTTCTGCAGCTGAGCCAGATGCCAGGCTGACTCCGAATCCAATATCAAAACTTTTTGATATTGGTGTTGCTGTATGAAAAATGACCGACTAGACTGCGCCACCATGACCCTGCGCGCACCCGAGTTGGATTTCGACCCCTGCGACACGCTCGCCGCCCTGTGCAAGGCCGGCGGCGATCCGTTGCGCCTGAACGTGCTGCGCGCACTGAGCAACGACTCGTTCGGCGTGCTGGAGCTGGCGCAGATCTTCGCCATCGGCCAGTCGGGCATGAGCCATCACCTCAAGGTGCTGGCCCAGGCCGGGCTGGTGGCGACGCGCCGCGAGGGCAATGCGATCTTCTACCGCCGCGCCCTGCCCAATGGCCGCCTGCATGCCGCGCTGCTGGAAGACATCGACGAACTGCCGCTACCCGGCGACGTGCAGGCGCGCATCGCCACCGTGCATCAGCAGCGCGCCACCGTCAGCCGCGACTTCTTCGCACGCATGGCCAGCAGTTTCCAGGCCCAGCAGGACCTGATCGCCGGCCTGCCGCAGTACCGCGACAGCCTGCTGGCCCTGCTCGATGCGCTGCATTTCGCGCCAGGCGCCACGGCGCTGGAAATCGGCCCGGGCGACGGTGCCTTCCTGCCCGAGCTGGCGCAGCGTTTCGCCCAGGTCACGGCACTGGACAACAGCCCGGCTATGCTCGAACTGGCCAGCCAGCGTTGCGCTGCCGAGGGTCTGCACAACGTCGAGCTGAAACTGGCCGATGCCCTGCAGGACGAACAGCAGCCCGCAGATTGTGTGGTGCTGAACATGGTGCTGCACCACTTCGCCACGCCGGCCGAGGCCTTTCGCAAGCTGGCCGGGCTGGTCGCCCCTGGTGGCAGTCTGTTGCTCAGCGAACTGTGCAGCCATGACCAGAGCTGGGCGCGCGAAGCCTGCGGCGACCTGTGGCTCGGCTTCGAACAGGAAGACCTGGCGCGCTGGGCGACGGCCGCCGGCCTGACGCCCGGCGAAAGCCTGTACATAGGCCTGAAAAACGGCTTTCAGATTCAATTACGGCACTTTGCCAAACCCGATGCGCACAGCGCCTTCAGCCTCCGGCAAGAAAGGAACCGATAGATGAGCGAATATTCCCTGTTTACGTCCGAGTCCGTGTCCGAGGGGCATCCGGACAAGATCGCCGACCAGATCTCCGATGCGGTGCTCGACGCCATCATCGCCCAGGACAAGCACGCCCGCGTGGCCGTGGAAACCCTGGTCAAGACCGGCGTGGCCATCGTGGCCGGTGAAGTCACCACCAGCGCCTGGGTCGACCTGGAGCAGATCGTCCGCGACGTGATCTGCGATATCGGCTACACCAGCAGCGACGTCGGCTTCGACGGCGCCACCTGCGGCGTGCTGAACATCATCGGCAAGCAGTCCCCGGACATCAACCAGGGCGTCGACCGCGCCAAGCCGGAAGACCAGGGCGCAGGCGACCAGGGCCTGATGTTCGGTTACGCCAGCAACGAAACCGACGTGCTGATGCCGGCGCCGATCTGCTTCTCGCACCGCCTGGTCGAGCGTCAGGCCGAGGCGCGCAAGTCCGGCCTGCTGCCGTGGCTGCGCCCGGACGCCAAGAGCCAGGTCACCTGCCGCTACGAGAATGGCAAGGTGGCGGCCATCGACGCGGTCGTGCTGTCCACCCAGCACAACCCGGAAGTGAAATACGACGACCTGCGCGACGGCGTGATGGAGCTGATCGTCAAGCACGTGCTGCCGGCCGAGCTGCTGCACAAGGACACCCAGTTCCACATCAACCCGACCGGCCAGTTCATCATCGGCGGCCCGGTGGGCGACTGCGGCCTGACCGGGCGCAAGATCATCGTCGACAGCTACGGCGGCATGGCCCGTCACGGCGGCGGCGCCTTCTCCGGCAAGGACCCGTCCAAGGTCGACCGCAGCGCCGCCTACGCCGGCCGCTACGTGGCCAAGAACATCGTCGCTGCCGGCCTGGCCGAGCGCTGCGAGATCCAGGTGTCCTATGCCATTGGCGTGGCCCAGCCGACTTCCATCTCGATCAACACCTTCGGCACCCACAAGATCGCCGAAGACAAGATCATCAAACTGGTACGCGACGTGTTCGACCTGCGTCCCTACGCCATCACCAAGATGCTCGACCTGCTGCACCCGATGTACCAGGACACCGCTGCCTACGGCCACTTCGGTCGCGCGCCGCAGTCCAAGACCGTCGGCGACGACAGCTTCACCACCTTCACCTGGGAGCGCACCGACAAGGCTGCCGACCTGCGCGCCGCTGCCGGCCTGTAACCCTGAAAATGAAAAAGCCCCGCCAGAGCGATCTGGCGGGGCTTTTTCGTGCCCGGTGGCTTATTTGCCGAACATCGAGCTCAGGCCCTTGAGCGCGTCCTTGGTGGCGTTGACGCTTTCCACCGCGCCGTTCAGCTGATCGGGCGCAGCAGCCTGGGAGGCGCCGGCCTCGGCGTTCAGACGCTCACAGCCGCCATCGAGCGCTGCCAGGTTGTCCTTGGCCTTGTCGTTGCCAGACAGCGCTGCCAGCTGCTTGAGCTGAGCCAGGCCGTCCTGATTGGCAGCCATCTGCTCCTGGCACTTGGCCTGGAGCGAGGCAACCTCGGTAGCGTGGGACGACAGGCAAGCGAAGGCCAGAGTGGCAAAACAGGCAACAGAAGCAATACGCATTAGTGAAGACCTCTTGGGGTTGAGGCCCGGCTGTCCATGCGCCCCCGCCGGGCAAATCCATTTGTTGGGGGTGGAAAAAAGGGGCGGCAATCTATCACCGGCCCGGACGGGCAACAAGGAAAACCGCGCAGCGCTGTGCAGTCATTCACGCTCGCAACTCGAACACTCGGCCCACGCCTGCTAGGCTGACCCTGAACCTCGAGCATGGAAGCTCCGCGATGAAATCCATTCTGTTGCTGCTACTGCTGCCGCTGGCCGCCCTCGCCGAGCCCTGCCCGAACTGGACGCAGACACGCGCAGCCACGGAACTGGGCGCGCTGTCCCGGCAGATCGCGCAATGGGACGATGCCTACCACAACCACGGCCTCTCGCTGGTGGCCGATGAGCTCTACGATCAGGCGCGCCAGCGCCTGCAGTCCTGGCACCAGTGTTTTCCCAGCGCACTTCACAGCCTGCCGCAGCCACTGGCCGGCAGCACGGGCAGACTCGCCCACCCGATAGCGCAAACCGGCCTGCGCAAGCTCGGCGATGCAGCGGTCGCCGAGTGGATCGCCAGCCGTGACGACCTGTGGATTCAACCCAAGGTCGATGGTGTCGCGGTCACCCTGGTCTACCGCGACGGCGTTCTGCAGCAGGCCATCAGCCGCGGTGACGGGCGCCATGGCCAGGACTGGACGGCCCATGCCAGGCAGCTGCCGGCCGTGCCGACGCAACTGCCTGAACCACTCGACGCCATCCTCCAGGGCGAACTCTACTGGCGCCTGGATGAGCATGTGCAAAGCCGCGATGCGGGTGCGGGCGCGCGGGGCAAGGTAGCCGGCCTGATGGCGCGCCAGCGCCTGGATGACCTGGAGGCCGCCGCCGTCGGCCTGTTCGTCTGGGATTGGCCGGACGGCCCGGCGGGCATGCCTGAACGCCTGCAGGCCCTGCACAGGCTCGGCTTCACCGACAGCCTGCACTACACCCAGGCGCTGGAAAACCCGCAGCAGGCCCGCCACTGGCGCCAGCGCTGGTTCGACGAACCGCAGCCGTTCGCCAGCGATGGCGTGGTGCTGCGCCAGGGCACACGGCCGCATGGCGCACGCTGGCAGGCCGAGGCGCCGCACTGGGCGATTGCCTGGAAATACCCGGCCAGCCAGGCCCTGGCCGTGGTTCAGGCGGTGGAGTTCAACATCGGCCGCACGGGACGCATCACGCCGGTGCTGCGCCTGCAGCCGGTCGACCTCGACGAGCGCCGTATCGGCCGCGTCGCCCTCGGCTCGCTGCACGCCTGGCAGACGCTGGATGTGCGCCCCGGCGATCAGGTATCGATACGCCTGGCCGGCCTGACCATTCCGCGCCTCGATCAGGTGATCTGGCGCAGCCCGGAACGCGCGGCGGTGCATGTGCCCGACCCCGAGCGATACCACACACTCAGCTGCTGGCAGCCGAGCGCAGACTGCCGGCAACAGTTTCTCGCACGCCTGAACTGGCTCGCCGGCAAACAGGGACTGAACCTGCCCGGCGTCGGTCCGGGCACCTGGAGCACGCTGCTGGCGGGCGAGCAGCTCGAGGACCTGCTTGGCTGGCTGGCGCTCGACAGCGAGCACCTGCAACAGCTGCCCGGTATCGGTCCGAAGCGCGCCGGGCAGTTGCAACAGGCCTTTGCCCAGGCCCGGCAACGCTCGCTGCAACAGTGGTTGCAGGCCCTTGGCGCGCCGCCCGGCCTGAAAATCGGCGCCACAGATGACTGGGCCAGCCTGCAGGCCCGCGATCGAAACCAGTGGATGCGCCAGCCCGGCGTGGGCCCGAAGAACGCCGAACGGCTGCAGGCATTCTTCAGCCACCCGGAAGTGCGGCGCCTGGGCGAGCGGCTGCAGCAGGCCGGTATCGGCGCCTTCCAGCCGGCGCAATGCGCTCACGCAGCCGATGCGGATCAGTCGATGGCGCAATCGGGTCGAACCTCGCGCAACCACCAGGGTCACTTCGAAGGAGACCCGAAGAGGACAGACCATGATTCGCCAAACCGCTGTGCTCGGCCTGCTGCTGGCCGCCAACCTGAACATCACGCCCCTGCTGGCCGCCGACGGTGAGGATGGCTGCGCCGTCAGGCGTCAGGTACTTCAGGACAAGATCGCGGCCGCGCAGCAGGGCGACAATACCGACGAGCTGGATGGGCTGCGGCGCGCGCTGGGCAATGTCGATGCCCATTGCGAAGACGCCTCGCTGCACGAGGAACGCCTGGCCAGCGTCAAGGAAGCGCGCGAGCAGGTGCAGGAACGCGAGAAGGACCTGCGCCAGGCCATGGGCACCGGCGACCAGGAGCAGATCGCCAAGCAGCAGGCCAGGCTGGCCGAGGCGCGTGCCGAACTGGAACAGGCCGAAGCCGAAGCGCGCGCCGATCAGTAGGCGCGAAACGCCTTGTGGCAGGCTTCGCAGCTGTCCTCGACGGCCTGCATCGCAGGCTCCAGTGCGGAGCGGCGTAGCGGCGGCGCCGTGGTCACCTGCACCAGCGCTGCAGTGGCCTGCTCCAGATCGCGCGCCATTTTCTGAAACTGCTCCTGGCGCTGCCAGAGCTCGGGATTGGCCTTGCTGCGCGCGTCATCGGCCACCGCCGGGAAGTGCTGCCACGGTTCGCGCGACAGGCGATCGAGTTCCGCAGCACCGGCGATGAACCCGGCTTCGTCGTAGGGAATTCGATTGCGCAGCATGCCGCCGAGGTCCTCGCTGACCTTCAGCATCTCCTTGAACAACGCCTGGCGCTTGCCCAGCGGCGAATCGGGATCGACGCCACCACAGGCGGCCAAAGTCAGGCAGACGCAGGTGAACAGCAGGCATTTCTTCAGGGCCATCGACACGACTTCCGGGTGACAGGGGGTCGCCAGTATCGCGGCTCACACCAGCCGGGCCAAGCGACCTCTTGTCACAACAGCTGTCATGCCTGCCCGGCAGTCAGCCGGCGTTCAGCTGGCGGACACCACGAACAGCGCCACGATCAGCCCCATGCCGGCGAACCACACCAGCGACCGCACCGGCCCCCAGTCGGCCAGGTAGCAGACGAAGTACAGCAGGCGACTGAAGATGAACGCCACGGCCAACTGGTCGAGCAGGGTCTGCTCGGCGCCACCGGCCTGGTGGGCGATGATCACCGCGGCGGCGAACGCCGGGGTCACCTCGAAACCGTTGAGCTGGGCGTTGTTGGCCCGCTTGCGCCAGCCTTCCAGGGTACTCAGGAAGGCGCGTGGATCCTGATTGGCACGCGGCCCGTAGCCCGGGCCGAGAAACTTGGCAGTGGCCGTACTCAGGTAAGGCAGAAGGATGGCGATCAATACGCACCAGTAGGCGAGGGTCATGGAGGCTCCGCAATGTGTCGGGGAAAGAGCGCAGCTTGTTCGCTCGCCAGCGCAAGGTCCATGACCCGCGCGAGGATAACTGGGCGGCGATCCGGCCAATGCTCCGGCGACAGCAGCCACAAACGTGGCGCGCAGGCCGACGGAAAACCTTGGGCGCGGGCGTTTGGCTCGCTATAATCTGCGAGTTTCACGCGACCGGCACCGCTCCGGTCGCTCCCGCCACCCGGTCGAGGGGCGCTGCAGCAACCGTCCAGGTTGTCAGGCTCGCCCGGGGCGTTATCCAAACGCATCAACGGCGCCCATTCGCAGACAACGAATGGAGAACTCATTATGAGCGCTGTACTGACGCCTGCCGGCTTCAACGACTACAAGGTCGCCGATATTTCCCTGGCCGACTGGGGCCGCAAGGAACTGACCATCGCCGAATCCGAGATGCCGGCCCTGATGGGTCTGCGCCGCAAGTACGCCGCCAGCCAACCGCTGAAGGGCGCGAAGATCCTCGGCTGCATCCACATGACCATCCAGACCGGCGTGCTGATCGAGACGCTGACCGCCCTGGGCGCCGAAGTGCGCTGGTCAAGCTGCAACATCTTCTCCACTCAGGATCAGGCCGCTGCCGCCATCGCTGCCGCCGGCATCCCGGTATTCGCCTGGAAGGGCGAGACCGAGCAAGAGTATGAGTGGTGCATCGAGCAGACCATCCTCAAGGACGGCAAGCCGTGGGACGCCAACATGGTGCTGGACGACGGCGGTGACCTCACCGAGATCCTGCACAAGAAATACCCGCAGATGCTCGAGCGCATTCACGGCATCACCGAAGAGACCACCACCGGTGTGCACCGCCTGCTCGACATGCTCAAGGCCGGCACCCTGAAAGTCCCGGCGATCAACGTCAACGACGCCGTGACCAAGAGCAAGAACGACAACAAGTACGGCTGCCGCCACAGCCTCAACGACGCCATCAAGCGCGGCACCGACCACCTGCTGTCGGGCAAGCAGGCGCTGGTCATCGGCTACGGTGACGTGGGCAAGGGCTCGGCGCAGTCGCTGCGTCAGGAAGGCATGATCGTCAAGGTCAGCGAAATCGACCCGATCTGCGCCATGCAGGCCTGCATGGACGGCTTCGAGCTGGTATCGCCGTACATCGACGGCATCAACGATGGCACCGAGGCCAGCATCGACAAGGCGCTGCTGGGCAAGATCGACCTGATCGTCACCACCACCGGTAACGTCAACGTCTGCGATGCCAACATGCTCAAGGCCCTGAAGAAGCGCGCCGTGGTGTGCAACATCGGCCACTTCGACAACGAGATCGACACCGCCTTCATGCGCAAGAACTGGGCATGGGAAGAGGTCAAGCCGCAGGTGCACAAGATCCACCGCACCGGTGCCGGCAGCTTCGATCCGGCCAACGACGACTACCTGATCCTGCTGGCCGAAGGCCGTCTGGTGAACCTGGGTAACGCCACCGGCCACCCGAGCCGCATCATGGACGGCTCCTTCGCCAACCAGGTGCTGGCGCAGATCTTCCTGTTCGAGCAGAAGTTCGCCGACCTCTCCGCCGAGAAGAAAGCCGAGCGTCTGACCGTCGAAGTGCTGCCGAAGAAGCTGGACGAAGAAGTGGCGCTGGAAATGGTCAAGGGCTTTGGCGGCGTGGTCACTCGGCTGACCAAGCAGCAGGCCGAGTACATCGGCGTGTCCGTGGAAGGCCCGTTCAAGCCGGACGCTTACCGCTACTGATGCGTAGGGTGGATAAGCCTCTGACTTATCCACCGCCGACTTCCCGCAGGTGGATGGAAAAACGCCATCCACCCTACGTCTCCAAGGCTAGAAACCTATGAGCCAAGAACGCCGCTACAGCTTCGAGTTCTTCCCCACCAAGACCGAAGCCGGGCATGAAAAACTGATGGACGTGGCGCGCCAACTGGCGGCCTACAAACCCGATTTCTTCTCCTGCACCTATGGCGCCGGCGGTTCGACCCGCGACCGCACGCTCAACACCGTGCTGCAGCTCGATGGCGAGGTGAAGGTGCCGACCGCGCCGCACCTGTCCTGCGTCGGCGACAGCAAGGCCGAGCTGCTCGAACTGCTCAACCTGTACAAGAATGCCGGCATCAAGCGCATCGTCGCCCTGCGCGGCGACCTGCCGTCGGGTATGGGCATGGCCAGCGGCGAGCTGCGCTACGCCAACGAGCTGGTCGAGTTCATTCGCACTGAAACCGGTGATCACTTCCATATCGAAGTGGCCGCCTACCCGGAGATGCACCCGCAGGCGCGCAACTTCGAGAGCGACATCGCCAACTTCGTGCGCAAGGCCAAGGCCGGTGCCGACAGCGCCATCACCCAGTACTTCTTCAACGCCGACAGCTACTTCTACTTCGTCGAGCGCGTGCGCAAGCTGGGCGTGGACATACCGGTGGTGCCGGGCATCATGCCGATCACCAACTACAGCAAGCTGGCGCGCTTCTCCGATGCCTGCGGTGCCGAGATCCCGCGCTGGGTGCGCAAGCAGCTGGAAGCCTATGGCGACGACGCCGACAGCATTCGCGCCTTCGGCGAGCAGGTGATCACCGAGATGTGCGAACGTTTGCTGCAAGGTGGCGCGCCGGGCCTGCACTTCTACAGCATGAACCTGGCCGGTCCCAGCCTGGCCATCTGGAACAACCTCGACCTCAAACGCTGACGGGCAGGGAGCCGCGCAGCGGCTCCCACGCTCAAGGATGAGCCAATGACACTCAAGCGCCTCCTTCCCCTCGCCCTGCTCTGCGGCCTGCATGCGCCAGCTGCTCTGGCCAGCTCCGACATGACCTGCACACCGAGCTGGAAGCTGATCTCGGACCAGCTCTCGGGGTGCAACAACCTGGCCTTTCTCAGCCCCGGCAACGACAGCCGGGTCAACCTGCAGCTGCTGCTCGACGATGCCGGCTACCTGAAGCTGACCCGCACACCGCAGGCGCTCGACGGTTATGAGTACGGCTACGGCCTGGTGCCCTTCAGCCTCGGCATGCTCGATGCGAACCGCGCCCTTGGCGAGGCGACCGAGGCCGACGAGCAAGGCGTCGACCCGAACGTGGCGTACCTGACCCAGGCTTTGCAGCGCCTGGGCATCGACAGCGAAGTGGATGCTTTCGCCATACACCGCTTCGCCGAAGGCGAGGGTAATCGCTGCCGCAGCAACGATCTGCAGGCCATGCGCGGCTTCGTCGATGCCCTCAGCGCCACGCCGGATCTGGCCGCGAGCGAAGCGCAGGCGCTGGCCCGCTCGCGGCGCAGCCTGCTGAGCCTGTGCGGCGAGGGTGATCCGCAAACGGAGGAAATACTGCCGCAAGCGACGCAGCTGCAGTCGCCCGCTGCCCAGGCCTTCGGCAATTACCTGCGCGGCGCCGACGCCTTCTATCGCGGCGACTTCGAGCAGGCCCGTGAACGTTTCGCCGAACTCGCGGACAGCGAGCAGCCCTGGCTACGTGAAACCGCCCAATACCTGCTCGGTCGCGTCGCCCTGAATCAGGCGCAACTGAACGCCTTCGACGAGTACGGATTCTTCAGTCCGGAGCAGGTGGATAACACCAGCCTCGATTCCAGCACGAAGGCCTTCGAGCAGTATCTGACCAACTATCCGCAGGGCCTCTACAGCGACTCGGCGCGCGGTCTGCAACGTCGCGTGTACTGGCTTGCCGGTGACACCCGGCGTTTTGCCGAGGCCTTTGCCCGGCAATTCGAGCGTGGCGCGCAGCAGGTCGACATGCCCGCACTGATCGAGGAGCTGGACGCCAAGCTGCTGCCCAGCCTCGCCCCGGATGCCATCGAAGACCCGCTGCTGCTGGCCATGGTCGACCTGATCCAGCTGCGCGATCCCGGCAGCAACCGCGAGCCGCGCCTGTCCCTCGAGCAGTTGCAGGCGCAGCAACCGCGCTTCGCCAGCCAGCCCGGCCTGCATGCCTACCTGGTCGCTGCCTGGCATTTCTACCGCGGCGGCGATGCCCAGAAGGCTCTCGCCGCCCTGCCGGATACCGGTTCCGGGCCTATGAGTGCCCTCGCCTTCAGCCAGGAAACCCTGCGCGGCCTGGCGCTGGAAGCCAAGGGTGAGCAGGCCGCAGCCTTGCAGCACTGGCAGACGCTATTGGCAAGCAGCCAAGACCCGCTGCAACGCGCCCAGCTGCAACTGGCCCTGGCCTTGAACCATGAGCGCAGTGGCGAACTGGGCAAGGTGTTCGCCGCCGATTCGCCTATCACCACCGCGCCGATCCGTGAGCGCCTGCTGACCTATGGCGCCGGCCCCGAGCTGCTGCGCCAGCAGGCCGGCAACGAGCAGGCACCGGCAGATGAGCGTGCAACCGCGCTGTACACCCTGCTCTATCGCGATCTGGATTACGGTCGCTACGCCGATTTTCTCCGCGATTTCGCGCAGTTCCCGTACAAGGCGACACAGCCAGCGCAGCACCTCGATCCTGGCCTGTTCGCCTGGAGCGGCGGCAGCGATGCCGGCTATGTCTGCCCGAGCCTGGTCAGGATCGCCGAGCGCCTCGCGGCCAATGCCGAGGACGCCCAGGGCATGCTGTGCCTGGGCGACTTCATCCGCATCCACGGCCTCGACGATCACTGGCTGAACCGTCCGCCGGCGACTGGCGAACTGGGCAGCGCGCCGAGCCAGTTCCAGGGCGCGTCCTTTTCCCGCCTGGCCGCCTACCAGCTGCTGCTGACTGCGCCGCAGGTCAGCCGTGAGGACAAGGCCTACGCCCTGTTCCGCGCGATCAACTGCTATGCGCCCAGCGGCTACAACAGCTGCGATGGCCAGGACATCAGCAAGGACCAACGCAAGCAGTGGTTCCAGACCCTCAAGCGCAGCTACGCGGACACCCAGTGGGCGCAGCGACTCAAGTATTACTGGTAGGCCTGCTCCTGCTGGCAGCCGGCCTGCCGGCGCAGGCAGCGCGCGTCGATGCCAGCGAGCATCAGGCATTCTGGCTGTGGGCCGGCGTGACGCCACAGCCGGTGCTGGCCCAGGCCCGTACGCTGTACGTGCTGCAGGGGCAGATCGATGGTCCGCGCCGCGCCGGCAATCCATCGGCACGCATGCAGGCACAGAACCCGGCCACGCCCAGGCTGTCGAAGGAGGTCGAGCTCTGGGTGGTGTATCGCGCGCATACCCTGGACTGGAACGACGAGGTATTCGCCCTGCTGCTGAGCCAATTGCAGCGCTGGCAGCGTTCCGGCAACCGGGTCAGCGGGGTGCAGATCGATTTCGATGCGCAAACGCTGCGCCTGGATCGTTACGCGGCCTTCCTCGAAGACCTGCGCCAGCGCCTGCCGCGGCAATACCGCCTGAGCATCACCGGCCTGCTGGACTGGGCCGGCAATGCCGACCCGGCGGCGCTGAACCGCCTGGCCGGGGTGGTCGATGAGGTGGTGATGCAGACCTACCAGGGCCGCCACAGCATCGCCGGCTACCAGCGCTACCTGCCGAGCATTGCGCGACTGCAGTTGCCGTTTCGCATCGGCCTGATACAAAACGGCGAATGGCAGGCGCCGGATTACCTGCAAAGCAGTCCCTGGTTCCGCGGCTATGTGGTATTTCTGCTGAACCCGAGCGAACCCGCAACCGACACACCAGCGGCCAGACGCTGACCCTCATCAACCGAACACCGCAACATCCGCTGCGACAACGAATTCGAACTTCCTCAGCGCCGTTCTTTGGCGCGAGCTTGCCACCAGGACCACTTTTCATGCTCAAACGCTCCACGATCAACGCCTCCGTCAGCCCCAAGGGCAGCCTGGAAACCCTCTCCCAGCGCGAAGTGCAGCAACTGCGCGAAACCGGCTCGGGCAGCGTCTACCGCCTGTTCCGCCAGTGCGCCCTGGCGATCCTCAACACCGGCTCGCACAGCGACAACGCCAAGACCATCCTCGAGGCCTACCCGGACTTCGAAGTGAAGATCCACCAGCAGGATCGCGGCATCCGCCTGGAGCTGCTGAACGCACCAGCCGATGCCTTCGTCGACGGCGAGATGATCGCCAGCACCCGCGAGATGCTGTTCAGCGCCCTGCGCGACATCGTCTTCACCCAGAGCGAACTGGAGCACAAGCGCATCGACCTGGACAGCTCCGAAGGCATCACCGATTACGTCTTTCACCTGCTGCGCAATGCCAAGACCCTGCGCAGCGGCGTCGAACCAAAGATGGTGGTGTGCTGGGGCGGCCACTCGATCAGCACCGAGGAGTACAAGTACACCAAGAAGGTCGGCCATGAGCTGGGCCTGCGCGGCCTGGACATCTGCACCGGCTGCGGCCCGGGCGTGATGAAAGGCCCGATGAAGGGCGCCACCATCAGCCATGCCAAGCAGCGCAACCTCACCGGCCGCTACCTGGGCCTGACCGAGCCGGGCATCATCGCCGCCGAGGCGCCCAACCCGATCGTCAACGAACTGGTGATCCTGCCGGACATCGAGAAGCGCCTTGAGGCTTTCGTTCGCGTCGGCCACGGCATCATCATCTTCCCGGGCGGTGCCGGCACGGCCGAGGAGTTCCTCTACCTGCTGGGCATCCTCACCCACCCGGACAACCGCGATCTGCCCTTCCCGGTCATTCTCACCGGGCCAAAGAGCGCCGGCCCTTACCTGCAACAGGTGCACGATTTCATCGGCGCCACCCTGGGCGAGGCGGCGCAGCAGCGCTACCGCATGATCCTCAACGACCCGGCCGAAGTAGCCCGCGAAATGGCCGCCGGCATCAAGGCCGTGCGTCAGTTCCGCCGCGAGCGCAACGACGCCTTCCACTTCAACTGGCTGCTGAAGATCGACGAGAGCTTCCAGCACCCGTTCGAGCCGACCCATGAAGCCATGGCCAGCCTCAACCTGACCCGCGAGCAGCCGCTGCACCACCTGGCCGCCAACCTGCGCCGCGCCTTCTCCGGCATCGTCGCCGGCAACGTCAAGGAGAACGGCATCCGCCTGATCGAGGAACACGGCCCGTACGAAATCCGTGGCGAGGCCAGCATCATGCGTCCGCTGGATCGCCTGTTGCAGGCCTTCGTCGAGCAGCACCGCATGAAGCTGCCCGGCGGCAGCGCCTACGAGCCCTGCTATCGGGTGGTGGGCTGAGCGATGCCGGGCTTTCGGGGCACGAGCAAAATGGCTAACCTGGCGCAATGCCATTAATCCAGCGCCAGATTATCGCCATCCTGCTGCTAGGTTGCATCGCGTTCGCCGCTCGCGGCGAAACGCTGCGCCTGGTCACGGAGGCCTGGCCGCCTTATGTGCATGAGGAAAACGGCCAGGCGGCCGGCCTCGATTACGAGATAACCCGCGAGGTGCTGAGCCGCCTGGGCATGCAGCTGGAGCTGCAGTTCCTGCCCTGGAAACGCTGCCTGCTGGCGCTGGAACACGGCCATGCCGACGGCATTCTGGATATCTTCCATCTGCCCGAGCGCGAGGCGAGCATGCTCTTCGTCGATGAGCCGCTGAGCGAAGTCGAGCTCGTGCTGTTCCACGCGCGCAACCGTCCCTACCCTTATGAGCGCCTGGAAGACCTGCGCGATCTGGTGATCGGCATCTCGCCCGGCTACTGGTACAACGACGAAGCCTTGCGCACCTCGACGCTATTCAGTCGCGAGGAGGCGCCGACTCACGAAGCCAACCTGGGCAAGCTGGTGCGCCACCGTGTCGATCTGGTGGTCAACGATCGCCGCGCGGGCCTCTACCTGAGCGCGCAGCTGGGCCTGCTCGATCAGGTCGACTACAACCGCAAGGCCGTCGGCCATGACCGCCTGTACCTGGCGTTGCGTCGCGACCCGGCGCTGCAGCGACTGGCGGCCGACTTCGCTGGCGAGCTGCGCCGCTTCAAGCGCGAGCCCGCCTATGCGCGCCTGCAGCAACGCTATGCCAACCCCGAGCAGCCCGGGCCGTGAACCAGCCGACAGGCTGATAGCTGCGCAACCTCTCGGCTCTGTTATACTCGGGCCTTCCCGCCAGGCTTGCGCCCGGATGCTAGCTCCCAGAAGCCAGCAGTACCGGACGGGATCACGCGCCCCACGCATGATTCAAGCCAGGCAATATCACCCCATAGGGCCACGCCCTCACTACGTACAGGATTGCCCATGTCCTTTGCTTCCCTCGGTCTCTCCGAGGCTCTAGTCCGTGCGATCGAATCCGCCGGCTACACCCAGCCCACTCCGGTGCAACAGCGGGCCATTCCCGCCGTGTTGCAAGGTCGCGATCTCATGGTGGCGGCCCAGACGGGCACGGGTAAGACCGCAGGCTTCGCCCTGCCGATTCTCGAGCGTCTGTTCCCCGCCGGCCACCCGGACCGCGAACAGCGCCATGGCCCGAAACAACCGCGCGTGCTGGTACTGACCCCCACCCGCGAACTGGCCGCCCAGGTGCACGACAGCTTCAAGATCTATGCGCGTGACCTGAAATTCGTCAGCGCCTGCATCTTCGGCGGTGTCGGCATGAATCCGCAGGTCCAGGCACTGGCCAAGGGCGTCGACGTGCTCGTCGCCTGCCCGGGCCGTCTGCTCGACCTGGCCGGCCAGGGCAGCGTAGATCTGTCCCACGTGGAAATCCTGGTGCTGGACGAAGCCGACCGCATGCTCGACATGGGATTCATCCATGACGTGAAGAAGGTCCTCGCCCGCCTGCCGGCGCAGCGCCAGAACCTGCTGTTCTCGGCGACCTTCTCCAAGGACATCACTGACCTGGCCGGCAAGCTGCTGCACAACCCGGAGCGCATCGAGGTCACCCCGCCGAACACCACGGTCGAGCGTATCGAGCAGCGCGTGTTCCGCCTGGCTGCCAGCCACAAGCGCGCCCTGCTGGCCCACCTGATCACCCAGGGCGCCTGGGAACAGGTGCTGGTGTTCACCCGCACCAAGCACGGCGCCAACCGTCTGGCCGAGTACCTCGACAAGCACGGCCTGCCGGCGGCTGCGATCCACGGCAACAAGAGCCAGAACGCGCGCACCAAGGCCCTGGCCGACTTCAAGGCGAACCAGGTGCGCATCCTGGTCGCCACCGATATCGCCGCTCGCGGCCTGGACATCGACCAGTTGCCGCACGTGGTCAACTTCGAGCTGCCCAACGTCGAGGAAGACTACGTGCATCGTATCGGCCGTACCGGCCGCGCCGGCCGTAGCGGCGAGGCCATCTCGCTGGTCGCCCCGGACGAAGAGAAACTGCTGAAAAGCATCGAACGCATGACCAAGCAGAAGATCCCCGACGGTGACCTGATGGGCTTCGATGCCAGCGCCGTGGAAGCGGAGCGCCCGGAAGTGCGCGAACCGCGCCAACCGCGCAATGCCGGGCAGAAGAAACAGAAGGCCGAAGGCGGCGACAAGCCCAAGGGCGAGCGCCACGGCAGCGGTCGCAAGGACAAGGGCAAGGACAGCGGCAAGGAACAGAAGGCCAAGCCGCAGGGCCAGAAACGCCGCGGCCAGGGACCGCGCAACGATGGCCAGGGCCAGGCCGCCGCGGCGATCCCCGCGCTGCCGCCGGATCGTGATCCGGAGGAATTCCTCGACGACGAGATCGACAACTTCGGCAACCGTGTCGACTACGTCAGCCCCAACCAGAACAAGCAGCAGGGCCGTGGCCGTCGCTCCGGCGCCGCACCCGCCAATGGCGCGGCGCAGGGCCAGCCGCGGCAGAACGGCAAGGGACCGCGCAGCAACAACGGCGGCAGCAACGGCGCGGGCAATGGCGCGGGCAAGAAGCGCCGCCAGGGCGGTGGTCAGGGCGGTCAAGGTGGCCAGGGCCGCAACGGTGGCAACCGTGGCCGCGGCCGTCCTGCCCATGATGGTCGCATCACCTCGCTTGACCGTGACGAACTGCCGCGCGCCGAGGCGGCCGTGCGCAACCCGCGCGAGAAGCAGCCGATCATCATGCACAAGGGCTCGCGCCTGGATCGCTTCCCCACCGCAGAGCAACTCGACGAGCTGAGCAACAGCTCGCGGCCGCGCGGCGAGAAGCCGGCGCTGCTGACGCGCAACCGCGACGAGTAAGCTGACGTGCAAACGAAAACGCCGCCCGATGGGCGGCGTTTTCGTTGGTGCGAGGGCGTTGAGCGTAGGGTGCGCCGTGCGCACCGATAGCGCTAAAGCTCTCCGGACCTTACTGACGAATACCTTCTACCGAGATGATCAGCTCGACGGTTTCCGAAGCCGGGCCGAGGTCCTTGGTGATGTCGAAGTCCTTCAGCTTCAAGGTGGTGGTGCCCTCGAAGCCGGCACGGTAGCCGCCCCACGGGTCCTTGCCTTCGCCGATGAACTTGGCGGCGATCACCACCGGTTTGGTCACGCCATTGAGAGTCAGGTTGCCGGTGACGTCAGCGGTGCCTTCGCCGGTGGACTTGACCGAAGTCGACTCGAAGGTAGCGGTGCCGTGCTTGGACACGTTGAGGAAGTCGGCACTGCGGATGTGTTTGTCACGCTCGGCGTGGTTGGTGTCGACGCTGGCAGTGTTGAGGGTCACGTTGACCTTGCTGGCTTCCGGGTTGGCGGCATCGAAGCTGAACGTACCGTCGAAGTCCTTGAAGGTGCCGTACAGCCAGCTGTAACCCAGGTGGCTGATCTTGAAGTTGACGAAGGCGTGCTGGCCTTGCTTGTCGATGGCGTAGTCGGCCGCCATGGCCTGGCCGCCGATCAGCGCGGAACCCAGAACCAGTGCAGCGAGGGCGTTCTTCAACATGGGTGTTCTCCTTGCGAGGTTGTCGATCTAGGTGGGCCTTGGCCCGGTTATGAATGCGTCAGCGCCCGAACATCCGCAGCAGGGTGCTATCGCGGTCGATGAAATGGTGCTTGAGTGCCGCCAGGCCATGCAGGCCGGCGAAGATCACCAGGCCCCAGGCCAGGTATTCGTGAATGGCGCCGGCGATGTCCTCCTGCTGCGGGATGCCGGTCAGGGTCGCCGGCACGCTGAACAGGCCGAACACCTCGATGCCACGGCCATCGGCGGTGGAGATCAGATAGCCGGAGATCATCACGCCGAACAGGCCGAGATAGAGCACGCCATGCCCCAGCTTCGAGGCCAGGCGAGTGAGCTGGCCGTGGCTGGCCAACGCAGCAGGCGCCGGATTGAGCAAGCGCCACAGCACGCGCAGCAGCATGACGGCGAACAGCAGGATGCCGATGCTCTTGTGCAGATCGGGCGCGCTCTGCCGCCAGGGGTCGTAATAACTCAGGCCCACCATCCAATACCCCAGGGCGAACAGGCCGAACACGACCAGCGCCACCAGCCAGTGCAACAGCACGCTGACCAGACCATAACGAGCAGAGGTGTTACGCCATTGCATGGGAGGCTTCCCCAATCCAGTTTCCGAGCAAGACTAACGGCAAATCTATCGATTTAAAGCGGAAAATTTCGCTATGAAATATCGAGAAATACGATATTAAAAAGGCGTGATTCCAACCCGCCAGCTTAGTCCAGCGCAGCGCCGGGGAAGTTCGTCATACGGGGCCGGGCGGCCGTATCCGGCGGATCGGCGGGCGCGCCTTCTGGTAGGCTGTTGCGCTGATGATTGGGAGACGCACCATGAGCTTGAACGACCACTGGATGCAACGCGATCTCGACGTGTTGTGGCACCCCTGCACCCAGATGAAGGATCACGAGCGCCTGCCCCTGGTGGCGATTCGCAAGGCCTCCGGCGTATGGCTGGAGGACTTCGACGGCAAGCGCTATCTGGATGCGGTCAGCTCCTGGTGGGTGAATGTCTTCGGCCACGCCAACCCCCGCATCAACGCGCGCATCCGCGAACAGCTGGAGAGCCTCGAGCACGTCATGCTCGCCGGCTTCACCCATCAGCCGGTCATCGAACTGTCCGAGCGCCTGGTGCAGATCACTCCGCCCGGCCTTGCCAAGGTGTTCTACGCCGACAACGGCTCCTCGGGCATCGAGGTGGCGCTGAAGATGAGCTTCCACTACTGGCTCAACAACGGCCAGACCGGCAAGAAGCGCTTCGTCACTCTCACCAACAGTTATCACGGCGAAACCGTGGCGGCGATGTCGGTGGGCGATGTGTCGCTGTTCACCGATACCTACAAGGCGCTGCTACTCGACACCCTCAAGGTACCCAGCCCGGACTGCTACCTGCGTCCCGAGGGCGTGAGCTGGGAGGAACACTCGCGCGTCATGTTCGCTCATATGGAGCGCACCCTGGCCGAGCATCACCACGAGGTCGCCGCGGTGATCGTCGAGCCGCTGATCCAGGGCGCGGGCGGCATGCGCATGTACCACCCGATCTACCTCAAGCTGCTGCGCGAAGCCTGCGACCGTTATGGCGTGCACCTGATCCATGACGAGATCGCCGTGGGCTTCGGCCGAACCGGCACCCTGTTCGCCTGCGAGCAGGCCGGCATCACTCCCGATTTCCTGGTGCTGTCCAAGGCACTGACCGGCGGCTACCTGCCGATGGCCGCAGTGCTGACCACCGACGAGGTATACGGCGCCTTCTACGACGACTACGCCACCCTGCGCGCCTTCCTCCACTCGCACACCTATACCGGCAACCCGCTGGCCTGCGCCGCCGCCCTGGCGACCCTGGATATCTTCCGCGATGACGACGTGATCGAACGCAACAAGGCCCTGGCGGCACGCATGGCCAGCGCCACCGAGCATCTCAAGGATCATCCGCACGTCGCCGAAGTGCGCCAGACCGGCATGGCCCTGGCGGTCGAGATGGTGCAGGACAAGGCCAGCAAAGCCGCCTACCCCTGGCAGGAGCGGCGCGGCCTGGCGGTGTATCAGCACGCACTGAAGCGCGGTGCGCTGCTGCGCCCGCTGGGCAGCGTGGTGTACTTCCTGCCGCCCTACGTGATCACCCCCGAGGAGATCGATTTTCTCGCCGAGGTGGCCAGCGAAGGCATCGATATCGCCACCCGCGAAACCGTCAGCGTGGCCGTGGACAATCGCTATCCCGATCATCGCGATCCGGGTTGAGCGAGCCATAAGCGAAGCCCGGTGCGCACGGCGCACCCTACGAAGAAGCGGCGCCATCGCAGTAGGGTGCGCCGCGCGCACCACCCCTTTACACTTGCCGCTTCGAACTTGCCGCGTGCAGCCCTCCCTATGCGCCTTTCCCGTTTCTTCATCGACGCCCCGCTCTCTCTCGGCCAGCATGAGCTGCCCGAAGCCCAGGCCCACTACATCGGCCGCGTGCTGCGACACGCCGCGGGCGACGCGGTGCAGCTGTTCGACGGCAGCGGCCGGGAATACCTCGGCGAGCTGATCGAAGTGGGCAAGAAGACGGTGCGCGTGGAGCTGCGTGAAGCGCTCGACGGCCTGGCCGAATCGCCGCTACGCATTCACCTGGGCCAGGGCCTGTCACGCGGCGAGCGCATGGACTGGGCGATCCAGAAGGCCACCGAGCTGGGCGCCAGCGAGATCACCCCGATCGTCAGCGAGCGCTGCGAGGTGCGCCTGAAGGACGAGCGCGCCGACAAGCGCCTGGCCCACTGGCGCCAGGTGGCGATCAGCGCCTGCGAGCAATGCGGTCGCTCGGTGCTGCCTGTCATTCATCCGCCGCTGGAACTGTCCGCCTGGCTGCAGCAGACCGAAGCCGACCTGAAGCTGGTGCTGCACCCGATCGCTGCTGCCCTGCAGAGCCACGCCAAACCGGATAGCCTGGCCTTTCTGATCGGCCCGGAAGGTGGTTTGAGCGACGCCGAAGTCGACCAGGCCAAGGGCGCCGGCTTCCACGCCGCCCGCCTGGGGCCGCGCGTTTTACGCACGGAAACGGCTCCCGTGGTGGCCCTGAGCGTGGCTCAGCAGCTGTGGGGCGACCTTCAGGGGTAAAATGTCGCCTTGACGTAACAAATTGTGACCTCAAGAGATTGCAAGACCCGCAGTCTTTGTCATGCTCTGCGCGCCGCACGCGCGACCCGCTCACCAGCAACCCGCGCTCGGCCGAGGCCGGCGCCCCGCAGCGTCGTTTCTCTTCCAATAACAAACAACGGGCCTCGGCACCGCCCAAAAGGCGGCCGCATGCCCAGGAGCATTGCATGAACGAACTGGTCTCGACCCTAAACGGTCTGGTCTGGAGCCCGGCGCTGATCTACCTCTGTCTCGGCGTTGGTCTCTACTTCTCCCTGCGCGGCCGCTTCCTCCAGGTTCGCCACTTCAAAGAAATGATTCGCCTGATGTTCACCGGCAAGACCGATGAACATGGCATCACCTCCTTCCAGGCTCTGACCATGACCCTCGCCGGTCGCGTCGGTACCGGCAACATCGCCGGTGTGGCCACCGCGATCACCTTCGGTGGTCCGGGTGCCGTGTTCTGGATGTGGATGGTGGCCTTCCTCGGCGCCAGCTCGGCGTTCGTCGAGTCCACCCTCGGTCAGGTGTACAAGGAAAAGCTCAACGGTGAATACCGCGGCGGCCCGGCCTTCTACATCGAGCGCGGCCTGGGTCTGAAGTGGTACGCCTGGCTGTTCGCCATTGTCACCGTGTTCGCCTGCGGCCTGCTGCTGCCGGGCGTACAGGCCAACTCCATCGCCTCCAGCGTCAACACCGCCTTTGGTATCGACCCGAACGTCACCGCCGCCGTGCTGGCCGTGCTGATCGGTCTGATCATCTTCGGTGGCGTCAAGCGCATCGCCCACTTCACCCAGGTGGTCGTGCCGTTCATGGCACTGGGCTACATCCTGGTGGCGCTGGTGATCATCCTGCTGAACATCGAGAAGCTGCCGGAAGTGGTGATGCTGATCGTCAAGAGCGCCTTCGGCCTCGAGGCCGGCTTCGGCGCCATCGTCGGCATGGCCATCCAGTGGGGCGTCAAGCGTGGCGTGTACTCCAACGAAGCCGGCCAGGGCACTGGTCCGCACGCGTCGTCCGCCGCCGCCGTCAGCCACCCGGCCAAGCAGGGTCTGGTGCAGGGCTTCTCGGTGTACGTCGATACCCTGTTCGTCTGCTCCGCCACCGCCTTCATGCTGCTGATCACCGGTCAGTACAACGTCCAGGCGCCTGATGGCAGCGCGATGTTCACCGGTATCGCCGGCGTCGCTGCAGGCCCGGGTTACGTGCAGACCGCGATGGAAAACATGATGCCCGGCTTCGGCAACGCCTTCGTCGCCATCGCCCTGTTCTTCTTCGCCTTCACCACCATCCTGGCGTACTACTACATCGCCGAAACCAACATCGCCTACATCAACCGCAAGGTGAAGCGCCCCATTCTCACCCTGCTGCTGAAGTTCGGCATCATCGCGGCTACCGTCTACGGCACCGTGCACACCGCCACCTTCGCCTGGGATCTGGGTGACCTCGGCGTGGGCCTAATGGCCTGGCTGAACATCATCGCCATCCTGCTCATGCACAAGGTCGCCTACAAGTGCCTGAAGGACTACGAGCAGCAGCTGGACGAGGGCAAGGACCCGGTATTCCACCCGGAGAAGCTCGGCATCACCAATGCCGACTACTGGGGCGGCAGCACCTCGGAAGACAATCTGACTGCAGAGAAGGCCGAAGCGCAGCAACAACCGCAGCGCTGACAGCTCCACGGTAGTAACGAAAAAGCCCCGGCCAGTGCCGGGGCTTTTTCATGGGCGCTCGCCTGAGCGTCTGGTCACTTCAGATCAGGCCGGCATCGGCGAGCTGTTGCTCCAGCGCCGCCAGATCCGGGATACGCACCACCTCGTCGCCGACACGTGCGGCGCCCAGCTCCAGCGGCGCCAGTTCGACATCCGCCGCCGGCAGGTCGCTGCCGACCTTGAGCGAGCGCGGAATCCCCTGCACCAGCAGGGCGATGAACTTGACCTTGGGCCGACCACCCAGGGCGTTGAGCACCGCGACGCGCGCACCACCGGCGACCTGCGCCTGGCCACCGCTGGCGGCCTCGAAGGACAGCAGCGGCAAGCGCAGATCACGCCAGGCGATCTGACCGAGAAACCAGTCGGGGGTACCTTCGCTGACCTGCGGCGCGCGATAGGGAATCAGCTCGGCCACCGCCACGTTGGGCAGCAGCAGGGTGCGGTCGGCCAGGGGTACCAGCAGACCGGTAAGACCGGCGGCGCTGTTCTGGGTGGCGACGGCTTGGCTCATTGAAAGGTCCTCAACTGCAATGTTCGGCGAGGTGATTGACCAGCGCCACGGCCAGCTCGCGCGGATCGGCGCTGAAGCTGCTGTAACCGCCTTCGCGCAGGCTGTCGGGCATGCTCGGGCTGGCGCAGCTGTCGGCGCGCTGGGTCCAGATCACCCCGCCCTGGCGTTTGACGTAAGCAGCGGCGGCGCTGCCGTCGCTGCCCATGCCGCTGAATGCGATCACGCCGCACTGGGCACCGAACTGTTGCGCCAGGTTGAGCATCATCTGGTCGATGGAAGGGCTGTAGGGTTCCGGCCAGCCGCGTTCGGCGATCTGCATCGCGCCGTCCTCGGCAAAGCCCAGCTCCCGTGCGATGGGCGCCACCACCACCTCGCCACAGCGCACCGGGTCGCCATGCCGCGCCGAGTTGACATGCCACTGGCTGTGACGGCCGACCGCCTGCGGCAACGCCGCCTCGAAACTGGCGTCGATGTGCTGGGCATAGATGAAGCCGATGGGCAGCCCACCGGGCAGCGCATCGAGGAAGGCCTTGACCGCCGCCGGACCGCCCAGCGAGGCGGCCAGCAACCACACTTGCCGCGCCGGCTCGCCGGCCTTCAGCGGCGTGTTGGCCAGTGCCTGCGGCAACTCCAGACGCGTCGGGCGCTGCGCCTCGTCGAGCAGCGCCTGCAGGCTCGGCCCGACCGCCTGGGTCGGATCGCCCACCAGGCGCTTGAGCTTGCCGAACAGGCTGCGCTCCCAGCGCGGGTAATTCTCCGAATGGCGCTCCGGCGCGTGGCCCTCGCCGAACAGCACCGGGGCGCTGGCGCGCTCCAGCAGGCTGTCGACCAGTGGCGAATCTTCCGACTGCGCCAGGTCCACCAGCCACAGGTCGGTGTCGCAGGCGGCCAGCGCGTCCTCGTCGAGGCGCGCCGGGTCACTGTTGAGCACCACCTGGTAGCCGCCGCCGGCCAGGGCCTGCTGCAGCACATGACGCTGCAGCGAGGTGTCGGCAATTACTGCAATACGCGCTGAGGATTTGTCTGTCATGTCCGTTTGACCCGGTGGCTATCCACCAACTGTGCAATGGTGTCGAGCAGCAAGGACTCCTGATAGGGCTTGCCGAGGTACTGGTTGACGCCGATGGCCATGGCCCGCTCACGGTGCTTCTCGCCGGTACGCGAGGTAATCATGATGATCGGCAGGTCCTTGAGGCGCTCGTCGTGGCGCACCAGCGTGGCCACCTCGAAGCCGTCCATGCGCGGCATCTCGATGTCCAGCAGCATGATGTCGGGCTTGTGCTCCTGCAGCTGGGCGATGGCGTCCACCCCGTCCTTGGCGGTGACCACGTTCATGCCGTTACGCTCGAGCAGGCGGCTGGTGACCTTGCGCACGGTGACCGAATCATCCACCACCATGACCAGCGTCGGGCGGTCGAGGTCAACGTCCTCGTTGGCGGCAGCCTGGCGCGAGGCCAGGCGTGGCATCAGCTGGCTCTGCAGATGCGCGTGCAGCACGCGGATGGTCGCCAGCAGGTCGAGAATCACCACCACGCGGCCGTCACCGAGGATGGTCGCACCGGAGATGCCATGCACTCCGGCGAATTGCGGCCCGAGGCTCTTCACCACGATCTCGCGCGAACCGGCCAGGCTGTCCACCTGCACCGCCACGGCGTGCTCGCTGGAGCGCACCAGGATCACCGGCAGCGGCAGGCTCTGGCCCACCAGCTTGGGCTGCTGGCCGTTGTTCAGCAGGTCACCCAGGTACTTCAGCTCGTAAGCCTGCCCGGCGTATTCGAAGCGCGGCGCATCGGGGGCGTAGTAGGCCTCCAGCTCGTAGGGCGAGACGCGCACGATACCCTCGATGGTGTTCAGCGGGATGGCGTAGAGGTCTTCGCCGGAGTACACCATCAGCGCACGGTTGACCGACACGGTGAACGGCAGGCGAATGGTGAAGCGGGTGCCCTGGCCGACCGTCGAGTCGATGCTCATCGAGCCGCCGAGCTGCTTGACCTCCGAATGCACCACGTCCATGCCGACGCCGCGCCCGGAAATCTGCGTGACCTTCTCCGCGGTGGAGAAGCCGGCTTCGAGGATGAACTGCAGCACCTCGTGATCGCTCAGGTCGCTGTCGGCATCCATCAGGCCACGCTCGATGGCCTTGCGCCGCACGGCCTCCAGGCGAATGCCACCGCCGTCGTCATCCAGGGTGAGGACGATGTCGCCACCCTCACGGCCGAGATTGAGGCGGATGGTGCCGGTGTCCGGCTTGCCGGCGGCGCGGCGCACATCGGCCATCTCGATGCCGTGGTCGACGGCGTTGCGCAGCATGTGCTCCAGCGGCGCGACGATACGTTCGAGCACGGTGCGGTCCATCTCGCCTTCGGCGTTGCCGACGATGAATTCGACCTGCTTGCCCAGCTCGCCGGCCACCTGCCGCACGATACGGCGCAGACGCGGCACCAGGCGATCGAACGGCACCATGCGCGTACGCATCAGGCCTTCCTGCAGCTCGGTGTTGACCCGCGCCTGTTGCAGCAGCAGGGTCTCGGCGTCACGGTTCTTCGCCGCCAGGGTTTCCTTCAGATCGAGCAAGTCGGAAGCGGACTCGAACAGCGCCCGCGACAGCTGCTGCAGCTGCGAGTGACGGTCCATCTCCAGCGGGTCGAAGTCCTCGTAGCCGGCACGCTCGGCCTCGGCCTGGTAGCGGCTGAGAATCTGCGCCTGCGTTTCGGTGTCGAGACGACGCAGCTGATCGCGTACCCGGTCGATGGTGGCTTCCATCTCGCTCAGGGTGAAACTGACATCACTGACCTGCTGTTCGACGCGGCCGCGGAAGATCGAGGTTTCACCCGCCAGGTTGACCAGACCTTCGAGCAGCTCCGCCGGTACCTTGACCAGCTCCTGCGGCGCACGGCGGGCGGCAGCCTCCTGAGCGGCCTCCTGCGCACGCTGCACGAACGGCAGGACCTTGGGCGCCTGTATCTGCGTCGGCGCTTCACTGGCGGCGACGATGGGGTTGCGCAGGCTGGCGACCGTGGCCGCTTCCGGCTCGGCCTCGATCACGGGAGCCACTGCCGGTTCATCGGCGAGACTGGCGCTCAGGCGCTGGCGCAGCAGGTCGAGTTCCTGCTGCAGCCCTTCGAAGCCGGACTGCACGTCGAGCAACAGGCTTTCCGGCCAGGGCGCGCCCTGTTGCAGCGCCTCGCTGAGATGCTGTTCCAGGTCGTGGCTCAGATCGCCGAGACGCTTCTGCCCGGCCAGGCGCGCGCCACCCTTGAGGGTGTGCAGGATGCGCAGCATCTCGTCGATGGCATTGCCGTCGTCGCGCTGTTCTTCCCAGCGGCCGATGGCGCTTTCCATCGCCTCGAGCAGGTCGTCGCCTTCCTCGAGGAAGATATCCAGGATGTCGCTGTCCGCTTCCTCGGCGTCGTCGTGTTCGACCACGGCCTTGAGCTGCACCGCCGACGGCATGCTCAGCTGCTCGTCTGGGTTGGCCCGGAAGCGCTTGATGGTTTCGATCAGGGCATCGCCCTGCGGAACCGCACGCTGGCCGCGCACGGCTTCGAGCATCTCGGCAAGACGGTCGTGGCAAGCCTGCAGCAGGCCGAACAGCTCCGGGCTGGCGCGCAGACGACCGGCGCCGAGGCCTTCGTAGAGAAACTCCAGTTCGTGGGCCAGATCACCGATCTCGCGGATCTCGGCCATGCGCGCACCACCCTTGAGGGTGTGCAGGTCGCGCTGCAGGGCTTCCAGCTCCAGGCTGTTGTCGACGTCGGCCATCCAGCGCTGCAACGCGGCGCCGGCGCTGTCGATGATGTCGAAACCTTCCTCGAGGAAGATTTCCACCAGCTCGGGATCGCGCTCATCGTGCCAGTTGGCCAGGGTTGCGCTCTGTGGCTCGGGCTCGGGCTCGGGCTCGGGCTCGGGCTCGGCAACAGCTTCGCTCGCAAGCGGCTCGGCGTCGGACTGCAGCTCGATTTCATCGACCAGCGGCAACTCGGTCTCGGGCTCGGCCTGTGGCTCTGCATCGAGCAGCAGATCGTCCTCGACCAGTGCCAGGGGCGGCAGCTCGAAACTTTCGGCCTGCTCTTCGGCGACCTCGATGGGCATGTCGTCCGGCTCAGGCTCGACCTGAGCGACGGCGGCCGACAGGCTCTGCGGAGCTCCGCCCTGACGGAACTGACGGATCGCCTCGATCAGGTCATCACCGCAGACCAAGGGACGGCGAGCCTGCAGCTGATCGAGCATCTGCGCCAGGCGATCGTGGCTTTGCTGCAGCAGGCTGCCCAGCTCCGGCGAGTAGCTGTAGCGGCGGTCGACCAGCCCCTCGTAGAGCGACTCCAGCTCATGGCCAAGATCACCGATCGGGCTAATCGCAGCCATGCGCGCGCCACCCTTGAGGGTGTGCAGGTCACGCTGCAGGGAGGACAGCGGCAGGGTGTTGTCCGGCTCGCCGAGCCAGCGCTCGAGCGCCTGGCCGGCGCTTTCCAGAATATCCACGGCCTCTTCGAGGAAGATCTCCACCATTTCTTCATCGAGATCGGCGTCGGCAGAGAACGATTGTTCTGCGACCGGCGCCTCGACCTGCGGCTCTTCGCCCTGCTCGTCGATGCTCGGTGCCTCGATCGTCAGCTCGTCCGGGGCGTCCGGCTCGGCATCGGCCTGCTGCAGTTCGGCAGTGGCCTGGTCCAGTTCGATGATTTCCAGCCCCTCGGCGCCAGGCGCCAGCAGGGCCAGGGTGTTCGGGTCGATGGCTTCGCTGAGCAGGTCGCGCAGGGCCTGCACCCGCTCGGGCTGCGGGCTGACCTGCAAGGCGGCCGCAACCTGATCCATCATGCCGATCAGCGCTTCGTGAGCCTTTTCCGCTTCGTCGAAGAAGCGTTCGCTGACGGCCAGGCTGCCTTCTTCCACCGCGCCATAGAGGTCCAGCAGGGCTTCGCACAGCTCGTCGATCTGCGGCAGCTCGGCCATCTCGGCACCCCGACCGAGGGTGGTCAGCTCTTCCAGCAGCGCAGACAGCTCCTGACGCTCGGACGGATGCTCGCGCCATTTGCGCAACAGGTCCTCGACATCGAGCAGGATGTCCATGCCTTCGGCGAGGAAGATGCTGATCAGCTGCGGGTCACGGCTTTCGCCATGCTGCGCCATGCGCTCGTCTTCGACGTTGGCGAGGCGCTCCTGATGCAGGCTCTGCACCCGTGCGAGGAACGCCTCGGCACCGGGGATGGCCGCCAGCGGCTGGCTCTCCAGATTATCGAGGCCGATGCGGAACAGGCCCTCGGCGCTGCTGAGCAGCTCGGCGGCAGCCAGGTCCACCTGAATCAGGTTGGTCTTGAACTCCTTGACCAGCTTTTCCAGCGGCGCGGCGATTTCCGCCACCGGCAGGATACCGGCCATGTAGGCGCTGCCCTTGAGGGTATGCAGCGCGCGCTGCAGGTCATCGGTCACCGGCTGCGGCAATTCCTGCGCGCAATCGGCGAGGAAACCCACCAGGGTATCGAGGTGGGTTTCCGCCTCGTTGCGGAAGATTTCCAGCAACTGCGGGTCGAGGGGATCGTCGTCGAGCGACGAGTCGGCAACCGACTCGGTCTGCTCGACAAGCGCGGTAGCTTCGTCAACGCCCGCGGGCTCGGCTACCTGCTGGGCGGCCGGGGCGTCAGATTTTGGGGGCGTCAGACCCTTGGCCAGGGCATGCGCGGTAGCGGCCAGCAGGTCGACGTCATCACGCTGACGTTGCGCCTTGGCGGCGAACTCCTCGACCAGCGCCGGCATCAGCGCCACCACGTCGAGCACCACCTGCTGTACCGGCTCGTTCGGCTCGATGCTGCGGTCCAGCACGCGATTGAGCAGGTTTTCGATGGACCAGGCCAGCTCGCCGATGATCAGCGCACGCACCATGCGGCCGCTGCCCTTGAGGGTATGGAAGGCGCGACGGACTTCGATCAGCGCGTCCTTGTTGGCGGTATCGGCCTGCCACTGTGGCAGGTATTCGGCGATGGTTTCCAGCACCTCGCCGACTTCCTCGATGAAGACTTCCAGCAGCTCTTCATCCACCGGCTCCTCGTCCGCCGGTGGCGGCAGCAGGCTCGGCGGCACGTCGGCGGCAGGCGGGTTGATGGCCTGTACCGGTGCGGCCATCACGTCAGCCATCGACAGCGGTTTCTCCGCCGCTGGCACCTCGGGTTCGGGCTCGGGGGCGCTGGGCAATTCGACTTCCGGCAACTCCAGCTCGGCCAGCTCAAGCTCGTCCCACTGCGGCGTCTCGGCCAGCGGGTCCAGGCTCAGCTCTTCGAGTTCCAGCACAGGCTCGGACTCGGCATCGAGCAACGGCGCGGCGATGATTTCTTCGCTCTGCAGCGCGGGCAGTTCCTCGAGCGCGTCCACTTCGAAGGTGAAGGTGTCGCCAGCCTCGCTCGCGGTAGGCAGCTCGGGCTCGGCGTCGAGCGATTCGAGCGCGACGGCGTCTTCGCCGGGCTCGGCCAGCTCGAACGTCAGCGGCGCTGGCTCGGCCAGGGGCTCTTCGAGGTGTTCGTCCTCGGCGCCCAGCAGCTCGATCTCCTGCAGCGGGTCGGCCAGCGGTGCCAGCGGTTCTTCCTGCGGCTCGACGCGATCGAGGATCGACGGCTTCTCCTTGAGCGGATAGCCCAGAGCTTCCAGGCTTTCCTCGGCGACATCGAGAATCAGGTCGCCCTGGGCGCCATGGTCTTCGGCCAGACGCTCGAGGTAGTACTCGACGCTGGTGATGGCGTCGGCCAGGGTGTCCAGGCTCTGCCAGTTGGGCACGGCCTTGCGCGCCAGCAGTTGCTCCTGGATGTAGCGGTTGCAGGCGTTGAGCAGGTCGGCGGCGCGCTGCAGCGGGATCATCGCCAGGCCGCCACGGACCTGAGTCAGCAGTTCGGGCACGCGGGCCAGGTGCTCGTGGTTCCACTGCGAGGCGATGAACTCGATGATCGCGTCCTTGGCCTGTTCCAGGCCGTTGCGCGCTTCCTTGATCACCAGCTGGTGGATCTGCGCCACATCGGTGGTCGGCAGGTGGCTCTGCTCGTTCTGGCTGTCGTCGCTCGGACCGACCATGCCGGCCAGGGTGGCCTCGACGTAGAGCAGCGCACCGGCGACGTCCATCAGCACCGCGTCGTTGGGCTCGCGCTGACCGAGAGACAGGCTGTGGACCACGTCGATCTGATCGAGGATGACCTTGCGTGGCTGACCGAAGCCGAGCACGGCCAGGGTATCGGCGATCTGCTTGAGCGGTGCCAGCAGGGCATCCAGTTCGCCGGGCTGAGTGCGATCGCTGCGCACGAACAGGTCCAGGCTGTCCTTGACCCGCACCAGCTCCTCGCACAGCGCGGCGACCACCGAGCGCATGGCATCGCGGTCGGGGCCGGCCAGACGGGCGCGCTCCTCGTCCACCACCTCGTTGTCGGGCAGTGCTTCGTCGAGACGGTACTGTTCCTTGAGGGCGCGGATGCGCGGCGACTGCGCCGGCGCCTTGGCCACGTAGAACAGCAGGTTCTTGGTCAGTTCGTCCGGCGCGGACTGGTTGATGCCGTCGGCGCCCTGCTCGACCAGGCGCTTGAGCTCCTTGTCGACCTGGCGCAGCAAGGTACGCACCGAGGTGCCATTGACCACGCTGCCGTTGGCCAGGCCTTCGACCAGGCCGGAGGCGATCTGCCACAGGCCGCCCAGCGGGGCGTCCTTGCACAGGCTTTCCAGACGCGCGAAGACGCGGGCCATGTAACCAAGGTTGGTGGCCAGGTCCTGATTGCGGATCACGCCGACCAGCGCCATCTGCAGCATCTGCCGCAGTTTGCGCAGCAGCACCGGTAGTTCGGCGGTGCGCAGGCGCGCCATGCTGCCTTCCGGCAGCGCCGGCAGGCGAGTGGACATGTCCGGGGAGAACAGGCTGGTTTCCGACAGCAGCTTCTCGCCGCGGGCGGCGCGCAGGTCATTGAGCAGCGGCAGCACGACCATCGGCAGATCGCGGCGCGCGGTCTGGATGCGGTCCAGGTACACCGGCAGCTGCAGGATGGCCTGCATCAGCACTTCCAGCGCCTCGCCCTGGTTGGCCACGCGGCCCTCCATCAGCGCCTTGGCCAGCTGCTCCATTTCCTCGGCGAGCAATGCGGCGCCGTAGAACTCGACCATCTGCAAGGTGCCGTGAACCTGGTGCACGTAGGTCAGGCAGAAGCGCATGCGCGTGGGGTCCTGCGGGTTCTCGACGAACGCCTCCAGGGCCTGCCGCGCCTGCTTCAGGGTTTCCCCTATCTCGCCTTTGACCCACTCCAGGGCGACATAATCATGCCGATCACCCATAGCCACTCCACTCATAAACTTGGCCTTATCCCTTGCGGGTAAACGCCAGAACTCGCTCGTCGGCCACCGGCACCAGTTGCGGGTGCTGCCAACCGGCTACTTCGCCCACGCCCACGACCAGCAGGCCACCCGGCGCCAGGCTCTCGGCCAGGCGGTTGAGGATGTCGCGGCGACGCCAGCGGCGGAAATAGATCAGCAAGTTCTGACAGAAAATCACATCCATGCCGGACATCGGCGCCTTGGCCAGTTCCAGCACATTGAGCTTGGCGCAGCACACGCGCGCCGCCAGGCTCGGTACCACCTTGAAACGTCCATCGGCCTGCGCGATGAAGTAGCGCTCGCGCAGCTCATCGCTCACCTGCTCCAGGCGCCGCGCCGAGTAGCAGGCCTCGCGTGCCTTGCTCAGCGCACCCTGGCTGATGTCCGTACCGGTCACCGCGAAGTGCTCGGGCAATTCGCTGCCCTGCAGGGTCTCGGCGGCCAGAATCGCCAGCGAGTAGGGTTCTTCACCACTGGAGCAACCCACGCTCCACAGTTCCCAGGGTTTGCCCAGACCCGCTGCCAGCCGCTCCTGCAGGTACTGCGAGAGCACCTCGAAGGAAGGCGGATGACGGAAGAAACGGGTTTCCTGCACGGTCAGTCGATCCAGCAGGGTCGACCACTCCACCGCGCCACGCGGGCCATCGGTAACCTGGCGGTAGTAGCTGGCGTAATCCGCCACGCCCAGTTCGCGCATGCGCGCGCTCAGGTTGGTTTGCAGAAAGGCGCGCCGCTGCTCGCTGATCACCACGCCGGTACGCGCCTCGAGCAGCGTCTGCCAGTCGTGGAAATCGGCTTGCGACATATCGGTCACCGGGCGCAATGCCCACACGCCCGCTGACTGCATACCTTCGCCCTGGGTCATGGCTGTGTTGCAGTGGCTGCAGCCAGCCACCGCGCTCCTTTATCAGGCGTCTGGCAGGGTGAAGCCGGACACCGACTTGCGCATCTCGCTGGCCATCTTGGCCAGGTTACCAATGCTCTTGGCGGTGGCGGTGGTACCCGAGGACGTCTGCGAGGTGATCTCCTGGATCACGTTCATGGTGTTGGAAATGTGGCCGGCCGAAGAGGCCTGCTGACGGGCCGCGTTGGAAATGTTCTGGATGAGGGCCGCGAGGGTCTTCGATACCTTCTCGATCTCTTCCAGTGCCACACCCGCGTCCTGCGCCAGGCGGGCACCGCGCACCACTTCGGAGGTCGTCTGCTCCATGGAGATAACGGCTTCGTTGGTGTCGGTCTGAATGGTCTTCACCAGCGCCTCGATCTGCTTGGTCGCCGCCGAGGAACGTTCTGCGAGGCGTTGTACCTCGTCCGCTACCACGGCGAAGCCGCGGCCCGCATCACCGGCCATGGACGCCTGGATCGCGGCGTTCAGTGCGAGGATGTTGGTCTGGTCGGCAATGTCGTTGATCAGGCTAACGATGTCACCGATCTCCTGGGACGATTCACCGAGGCGCTTGATCCGCTTCGAGGTGTCCTGGATCTGCTCACGGATGTTATCCATGCCGGTGATGGTGTTGTGTACGACTTCGTTGCCCTTGTTGGCGATGGCTACGGAGCGTTCCGCTACCGCAGAGGATTCCGAGGCGTTCGCCGATACCTGGTCAATCGACACGGCCATTTCGTTGATCGCCGCGGAGGCGCCGGCAATTTCCTGCGCCTGGTGCTCGGACGCTTCCGCCAGGTGCATCGCCGTGGCCTGGGTTTCCTGGGCCGCACCGGCTACCTGAACGGCGGTCAGGTTGATGGTGGCTACCAGGTCGCGCAGCTGGTCGATGGAGTAGTTGATGGAGTCGGCGATGGCACCGGTGAAATCTTCGGTTACCGTCGCGGCCACGGTCAGGTCACCGTCGGCGAGGTCGGCGATTTCATCGAGCAGACGCAGAATCGCCGCCTGGTTACGTTCGTTCTTCTCGGCGGTTTCGGCCAGTCGGCGGTTGGTCTCACGCACCATCACCAGGCCGATGAGGATGATCGAGCCCAGCGCCAGGGCGCCCAGCACGTAACCGAACAGGGTGTTCAGCGCACGCCCCGAGGCCAGATCGTCGAAGCCGTTAGCCAGTTGCGAGGCCTTGTCCAGCAGGGTCTGCGACACGGTGAAGATGGCGTTCGCCGATTCACGCACCTGGAACAGTTCCGGCGAGGTTTCGAGAATCTCGTCCACCGAACCGGATACGAATTCGAACAGCTCGGAAATCTCCGCCAGACGCTCGAGGGCTTCCTCGTCGGTCACCTGGCTGATCTCCATCGCCGCGTTGCCTTCGAGCATGGCGGCCAGTACACGGCCGAACAGGCTGGCGTCGCGGCCGAACATGTCGGCGGCCTGCACCGAATCCTCGTCACCGGCCAGTACCTTGTTCACCGAGCCGAGGATACGTTCGGCCAGCAGCGACTGACGCTGGGCCACGGAAACCTGGGCTGCCGGCGCACCGCTCTCCAGCAGGATGTCGACCACCTCTTCGTACTCGACCTGCAGCTGCGGAATGGTTTCCGCCAGGGTGGCGGCTACCTGGTGCAGCGACAGTACGGTCTGCTCGCTGGCGAGAATGGCGTCGGTGTTCTGCCGCAGCGCATCCCAGTCCTGCTGCACCGCGGCCATCTGCGCCTGCACGGCTGCCGGCGCCGGCGGCAGGCCGGTGCTGGCATCGCCATCGGTCAGATAACCCCAGCGCTGCTGGAAGTCGTTGCGGGCTTCGCGCAACAGGCCGAAGGCCGCGGCGGTACCCGCTGCCGCTTCGGTGGCATCCTTGGCGATACGCTGGGACAGTACGCGCAGCTCACCGGAGTGGCCGATGTACTCGGTATCGTAGCTGGACTGGGTGTTGATGTAGGCGAAGTTCGCGAACAACAGCACGATGGAAACGATAAGCACGACGAACAGCGCTGCGATCAGCGTACTGCTGCGTGCCCCCGCCAACAAATTGCCTGCATTGAGTTTTTTCATCATCTGGCCCCCGCCTGGACCGACCGCACTAGGGTTCCCATGTAACGCCAAAAGGTCGGAAGAACCGACCCAACCGAAAAATCCGCAGGCTCTGCAACGACCGCCTGCTCTGGCAATCCTGCCTCGAAAGTGCCTTGAGTTCGCTCATCTACTGCCATGAGCTGCACTGTCCGCCGACTTTCGCCTTGTCTTGCCTGCCTCGCCTACGCCTTCAAACAGCCTGCTAATAGGCAACATCGAGAAAGCCCGGATCGGCCGCCAGCGCATGCGGGCTGAACACCAACCAGGGCTGTTCCCGTTGAAAGACACCGTGGATGAACGGCGCAATGCTCGCCTCGAGGGGCGGCAATTGTTCTGAGAAGGCATCCACGGGGAAATGCTGCATACCGAAGACTTCGTCGACCGTCAGGCCGGCGAAGATTTCCTGATGGTCGACCACCAGGACACGCCGCAGCTTGCGCAACGGCGAAAGTTCATTACCGAAGAACCCGCACAGGTCCATGATCGGCAACAGGCGGCCACGCACGTTGGCCACCCCCTTGACCCAGCCCTTCACACCCGGCAGCAGGGTATAGCGCGGCTCGTGCAGCACCTCCCCCACCTCCCCCATCGGCGCGACGAAGAAGCGCTCGCCCATGCGAAAGCCGATACCGCTCCAGGTCTGCACCGCCGCCTGCTGCGACGGCAGGCCGGCCGCCAGGGCTCGGCAACGCTGGTCGATCTCGAGGAGAATCTGGAAGGGAGTCTGCGCGTCCGACATACCAGCCGTGGCCTTCTTCTTATCTAATACGCGGACGGCACGGCATCAGCCGGCCAGCACCGCATTGAGGGTTTTCAGCAAGGTTTCTTCGTCGACCGGCTTGGTCAGGTAATCCTTGGCGCCCTGGCGCTTGCCCCAGACCTTGTCGGTTTCCTGATCCTTGGTGGTGACGATGATCACCGGGATGTGGCTGGTTTCGGCGTCCTTGGTCAGTTGACGAGTCGCCTGGAAGCCATTGAGGCCGGGCATGACGATATCCATCAGGACCGCGTCCGGCTTCTCCTGACGGGCCAGGGCCACGCCGTCGGCGCCGTTTTCCGCTTTCAGTACCTGGTGACCGTGCTTTTCCAGCATGGCGGTCAGCTTGTACATCTCGGTCGGGGAGTCATCAACAATCAGAATTCGAGCCATGGTGTTTCCCAATGCAGAAGAGACGCGGGGGCCGCAAGGCCGCTACGTCAGGAGGCTTGTTCCACCGGGGTGAAGTCCGGCACGTGGGCTTTGATCGCACCGAGCAGCTCTTCCTTGCTGAAGGGCTTGGTCAGGTATTGATCGGAGCCGACGATACGACCCTTGGCCTTGTCGAACAGGCCGTCCTTGGAGGACAGCATGATCACCGGGGTGGATTTGAAGGCACTGTTGTTCTTGATCAGGGCACAGGTCTGATACCCGTCGAGACGCGGCATCATGATGTCGACAAAGATGATGCTGGGGTGAGTGTCGGCAATCTTGGCCAGGGCATCGAAGCCATCGACCGCGGTGATGACGTCACAACCCACTTTTTTCAGCAGAGTTTCGGCGGTGCGACGAATCGTTTTCGAGTCGTCGATCACCATCACTTTCAAACCCTCGGAATGCTGTTCCATGTTCGCCCTACCATCGCCTCGGTGAGTCGTTATATTCGCGTTATCAGTATGCCTGAGGCCCAGTCGCCGATGGGGCTTGACCCAATCGTCGGGCCTTTTTAGCACACTCTCCAGATGCAATCTATAAGCCCGCCGGGGCAGCGCCAACCCTTGACCAAGGCCCCGGCCAACGCCACCCTGACAGCTTCTTACGGCATGGCCAACCCGGCCTCTACCCTCTTATCTCGCGGAGAGTTACCCCCATGAGCCTTCGTCTCGGGATCGTCATGGATCCGATTGCCAGCATTTCCTTCAAGAAGGACAGCTCGCTGGCCATGTTGCTGGCCGCTCAAGCACGCGGCTGGTCGCTGCTCTACATGGAGCAGCAGGATCTGTATCAGGTTCGCGGCCAGGCTCGCGCCCGCATGCGCCCGCTGGAAGTGTTCAACGATCCGCAGCGCTGGTTCACCCTTGGCATGGAACAGGACACGCCGCTCGCCGAACTGGACGTGATCCTGATGCGCAAGGATCCGCCCTTCGATAACGAGTTCGTCTACTCCACCTACCTGCTCGAGCAGGCGGAGCGCGATGGCGTACTGGTGGTCAATCGGCCGCAGAGCCTGCGCGACTGCAATGAAAAGTTCTTCGCCACCCAGTTTCCCCAATACACACCACCGACCCTGGTCAGTCGGCGCCCCGACATTGTGCGCCAGTTTGCCGATGAGCACCGTGACATCATTCTCAAACCCCTTGATGGCATGGGCGGCTCGCAGATCTTTCGCCACCGCGCAGGCGACCCCAATCTCTCGGTGATTCTGGAAACCCTGACCCTGCACGGCCAGCAGCAGATCATGGTGCAGGCCTACCTGCCCGCCATCAAGGACGGCGACAAGCGCATCCTGATGATAGACGGAGAGCCGATACCCTACTGCCTGGCACGCATTCCCGCCGCCGGAGAAACCCGCGGCAACCTGGCGGCCGGCGGGCGCGGCGAGGCCAGGCCGCTGACCGAGCGCGATCGCGAGATTGCCGCGGCCGTCGGCCCGACCCTACGCGAAAAGGGATTGATCTTCGTCGGACTGGACGTGATCGGTGATCACCTGACCGAAATCAACGTCACCAGCCCAACCTGCATCCGCGAGATCGATGCGGCCTTCGATACCCGCATCGGCGAACGCCTGATGGACTGCATCGCCAGCAAGCGCGGAGCAAAAGCTTGACGCAGGTGGCAGCCTGGCGCCTGCAACTTGCAGGCGCCCACCGCTACCCGGCAGACTGCGCCCCATTCGAACGCAGACCCGAAACACGATGAACGCAGCAGCCACCCCACCGACCATGTCCTCCGCCACCGTCCGACCGGCGGATCGCCTGGGGTTCACCCTGTTTCTCGCTGCCGCATTGCACGTGGCGCTGATCCTCGGCGTCGGCTTCACCCTGGAGTCGCCGCCGGAAATCAGCAAGACGCTGGAAATCACCCTGTCTACCTTCAAGAGCGAGGAAAAGCCCAAGGAGGCGGACTTCCTGGCGCAGGACAACCAGCAGGGCAGCGGTACGCTGGAACATGCCGCCGCGCCGAAGACCACCGAACAGGCGCCCTTCCAGGACAGCGAGGTGCGCAAGGTCACGCCGCCCGCCACTCCGCAGCAGCCTGCCACCCGGCAGGAAGCGCCCAAGGCCGCGGTCGCCACCCGCGCGCCGCAGCAGCAGAAAACACCGGTCAAACGCGAGGAAAGCAAACCGGTTGCGGAAACGCGCCCGGCCCCGGTGTTCGACGCCACTCAGCTGTCGGCGGAGATCGCCAGCCTGGAGGCCGAACTGGCGCAGGAGGTCCAGGCCTACGCCAAGCGCCCGAAGATCCACCGCCTCAACGCCGCCTCGACCATGCGCGACAAGGGTGCCTGGTACAAGGACGAGTGGCGCAAGAAGGTCGAGCGCATCGGCAACCTCAACTACCCCGACGATGCCCGCCGCCAGCGCATCTACGGCAGCCTGCGCCTGCTGGTGTCGATCAACCGTGATGGCAGCCTTTATGAAGTCCAGGTGCTCGAGTCCTCCGGCCAGCCGGTGCTCGACCAGGCCGCGCAACGCATCGTGCGCCTGGCCGCGCCCTACGCCCCCTTCACCGGCGACCTGGCCGATATCGACCGCCTGGAAATCATCCGCACCTGGCGCTTCGAACGCGGCGATCGGCTTTCGAGCAACTAGCGACAACGGCACTGGCCCGACGTAGGGTGCGCCGTGCGCACCATTTTTCAAGCGACAGCATTGGCCGGTGCGCACGGCGCATCCTACGGGATGGCTTGTAGCCCGAGGCTTGTCGCTCCAAACTAGGCGCCATGAAGAATTCAGCCCCCATCTCGCTCAAGCATCACTTCCTGATCGCCATGCCGCACATGGCCGATCCGAACTTCGCGCAGACCGTCACCTACCTGGTCGAACACAATGAGCAGGGTGCGATGGGCCTGGTGATCAACAAGCCCAATGGCCTCAGCCTGGCCGACGTGATGGAGCAGCTGCGCCCCGAGGAAGAGCCGGCAGCGCTGTGCCACAGCCTGCCGATCTTCGCCGGCGGCCCGGTACAGACCGACCGCGGCTTTGTCCTGCATCCGGCTGGCATGCAGTTCCAGGCGACCCTGGAGCTGGGCGAGCTGGGCCTGTCCACCTCGCAGGACGTGCTGTTCGCCATCGCCGACAGCATTGGCCCGGACAAGTACCTGATCGCCCTTGGCTACGCCGGCTGGGAGGCCGGGCAGCTGGAGGCGGAGCTGGCCGACAACGCCTGGCTGACCTGCCCGGCCGACAGCGCCATTCTCTTCGACTTGCCCTTCGATCAGCGCCTTAATGCCGCGGCAGCACGCCTGGGGGTCAACCTCAGCCTGCTCACCTCGCAGGTCGGGCACGCCTGATGAGCGACAAGCCACTGCGCCTGCTACTGGGCTTCGACTATGGCACCAAGCAGATCGGCGTCGCCGTCGGCCAGGTAATCACCGGCCAGGCCCGCGAGCTGTGCGTGCTCAAGGCGCAGAACGGCGTGCCGGACTGGAGCCGCGTCGAGGCACTGATCAAGGAATGGCAGCCGGACGCCGTGGTGGTCGGTCTGCCGCTGAACATGGACGGCACGCCCAGCGAGATGAGCGCCCGCGCCGAGAAGTTCGCCCGCCGCCTCAATGGCCGCTTCAACCTGCCGGCCTATACCCACGACGAACGCCTGACCACCTTCGAGGCCAAGGGCCAGCGCCTGCGCGAAGGCCAGAGCGGCGGCTACCGCGAGCGCCCCGTCGATGCCATTGCTGCCGCCCTTTTGCTACAAGGCTGGCTAGAGGAAAACTGTCCGGGCTGAGCGAGTCGGCCCGCACCAAGGAGTTTCGCCATGCTACCGAACCCCAACGACCTGCTGCCGGCCATGGCCAGCGCCCTGACCCAGCATCTGAACCAACGCCAGATCAGCGAGCCGCGCTTCATCGGCATCCGCACCGGCGGCGTCTGGGTCGCCCAGGCCCTGCTGCAGGTGCTGGGACGCGATGACGCCCTGGGCATCCTCGATGTCTCCTTCTACCGCGACGATTTCACCCAGAACGGCCTGCACCCGCAGGTACAACCGTCCGAACTGCCGTTCGAGATCGAAGGCCAGCACCTGGTGCTGATCGACGATGTACTGATGAGCGGGCGCACCATCCGCGCTGCGCTGAACGAGCTGTTCGACTACGGCCGCCCGGCCAGCGTGACCCTGGTCAGCCTGCTCGACCTGAATGCCCGCGAGTTGCCGATCCGCCCCGACGTGGTCGGCGCTACCCTGTCGCTGGCGGCCAACGAGCGGGTAAAATTGTCCGGCCCCACGCCGCTGACCCTCGAACTCCAGACGCTCGCCAACTGAGACTCCCCGCGATGACGCCACTCGCCGCCAAGCGCCCGCTGCAGCTGAACGACCAAGGTCAGCTGCGTCACTTCCTCTCACTCGACGGCCTGCCCCGCGAGCTGTTGACCGAAATCCTCGACACCGCCGACTCCTTCCTCGAAGTCGGCGCGCGCGCGGTAAAGAAAGTCCCGCTGCTGCGCGGCAAGACCGTGTGCAACGTGTTCTTCGAGAACTCCACGCGCACCCGTACCACCTTCGAACTGGCCGCCCAGCGCCTGTCGGCCGACGTCATCAGCCTCAACGTGTCGACCAGCTCGACCAGCAAGGGCGAGACGCTGTTCGACACCCTGCGCAACCTCGAGGCCATGGCCGCCGACATCTTCGTCGTGCGCCATGCCGACTCCGGCGCCGCGCACTTCATCGCCGAGCACGTGTGCCCGAACCTGGCGATCATCAACGGCGGCGACGGCCGTCACGCGCACCCGACCCAGGGCATGCTCGACATGCTCACCATCCGCCGCCACAAGGGCGACTTCGACAAGCTCTCGGTGGCCATCGTCGGCGACATCCTGCACTCGCGGGTGGCGCGCTCGAACATGCTGGCCTTGAAGACCCTGGGTTGCCCGGATATCCGCGTGATCGCGCCGAAGACCCTGCTGCCCATCGGCCTGGAGGAAAGCTACGGCGTGCGCGTGTTCACCGATGCCAACGAAGGCCTCAAGGATGTCGACGTGGTGATCATGCTGCGCCTGCAGCGTGAGCGCATGCAGGGCGGCCTGCTGCCCAGCGAGGGCGAGTTCTACCGCCTGTTCGGCCTCACCGAGCAGCGCCTGAAACTGGCCAAGCCCGATGCCCTGGTGATGCATCCGGGCCCGATCAACCGCGGCGTGGAGATCGAATCGGCGGTGGCTGACGGCCCGCAGTCGGTGATCCTCAACCAGGTCACCTACGGCATCGCCATCCGCATGGCCGTGCTGTCCATGGCCATGAGCGGGCAGAACGCCCAACGTCAACTCAACGCCGAGGAGGCCAACTGATGCGTACCGCAATCCTCGGCGCCCGCGTGATCGACCCGGCCAGCGGCCTGGACCGGGTCGCCGACCTCTATATCGACGGCGGCAAGCTGACCGCCATCGGCCAGGCCCCGGCCGGTTTCACTGCCGACAAGACGCTCGACGCCCAGGGCCTGATCGCCGCCCCCGGCCTGGTCGACCTGTCCGTGGCCCTGCGCGAGCCCGGCTACAGCCGCAAGGGCAGCATCGCCACGGAAACCCTGGCCGCCGCGGCCGGCGGCGTCACCAGCCTGTGCTGCCCGCCGCTGACCAAGCCGGTGCTGGACACTCCGGCGGTGGCCGAGCTGATCCTCGATCGCGCCCGCGAAGCCGGGCACACCAAGGTCTTCCCCATCGGAGCACTGAGCAAGAATCTCGCCGGCGAGCAGCTGGCCGAGCTGGTCGCCCTGCGCGATGCCGGCTGCGTCGCCTTCGGCAACGGCCTGGACAACTTCCGCAGCGCCCGCACCCTGCGCCGCGCGCTGGAATACGCGGCCACCTTCGACCTGCAGGTGATCTTCCACTCGCAGGATGCCGACCTGGCCGAAGGCGGCCTGGCGCATGAAGGCCCGACCGCCAGCTTCCTCGGCCTGGCCGGCATTCCGGAAACCGCCGAGACCGTGGCCCTGGCCCGCGACCTGCTGCTGGTGGAACAGAGCGGCGTGCGCGCGCACTTCAGCCAGATCACCAGCGCCCGCGGCGCCGAACTGATCGCCAATGCTCAGGCCCGCGGCCTGCCGGTAACCGCCGATGTGGCGCTGTACCAGCTGATCCTCACCGATGAGGCGCTGATCGATTTCTCCAGCCTCTACCACGTGCAGCCGCCGCTGCGTTCGCGCTTTGATCGCGACGGCCTGCGCGAGGCGGTGAAGGCCGGGGTGATCACGGCCATCGCCAGCCACCACCAGCCGCACGAGCGCGACGCCAAGCTGGCGCCCTTCGCCGCCACCGAGCCAGGCATCAGCAGCGTGCAGTTGCTGCTGCCGCTGGCCATGAGCCTGGTACAGGACGGCCTGCTCAATCTGTCGACACTGCTCGCGCGCCTGTCCAGCGGCCCGGCCGCGGCCCTGCGCCTGCCGGCCGGCGGCCTGGGCGTCGGCAGCGCCGCCGATATCGTGCTGTTCGATGCAGAGGCTTCCACCGTCGCCGGCGAGCAGTGGTACTCCAAGGGCAGCAACTGCCCGTTCATCGGCCATTGCCTGCCCGGCGCGGTGCGCTACACCCTGGTCGACGGGCATATCAGCTACCAGGGCTGAGCCCTTCGAGCCCGCCAGCCGGCGGGCTCGCCAGCGAAATACGCTGTCCCGTAGGGTGCGCCGTGCGCACCAACCTCTGAGGGCAGCGGTGCGCACGGCGCACCCTACCCGCTAACGACCTTCCCACCCGCGACACGCCTTGCACTCGCCACGACATTGGACGAATGAGTGACTCGACAGTCATGATCCACGTCAGGTTAGGCAGCCGAATATTTCCAAACGCCACCGCCCTATGACTCCGCTCGCGCCCAATGGCGCCGGCCTGGCGTCGCGCTGGCCTTGTTCAGGAGCTTTTGAGTTATGTCGCGCTTACCTGTGATCGTGGGTTTTGGGGGTTACAACGCAGCCGGGCGCAGCTCCTTCCACCACGGTTTCCGTCGTACCGTGCAGGAGTCGCTGGAGCCTCAGGCACGCCAGGAAACCCTGGCCGGGCTGGCGCAGATGATGAAGCTGGTACGCGTGGTCGATGGCCAGTACCGCGATCAGGATGGCCAGCCGCTGAGCCTGGCCGACATCGAAAGCCGCTACGCCAAGGACATTCTCGCAGGCACCCTGGTGCGCCGCATCGAGAAGCAGCATCTGGACCCGGACGCCGCCCACTGGCAGAAGAGCATCGGCGTCGCCCCCGCCAATGGCGCCAACCTGAGCTTCATCACCCAGCGCAAACAACTGCCCGAGCCACTGCCGGCCAACTGGTCGGTAGAAGAGCTCGACAGCAATGAAGTGCGCGTCACCTTGCACGACAGCTGCGAATTCAAGGTCGACAGCTACCGCCCGCTGGCGGTGAAGTCCGCCGGCCAGTTGCCCACCGGTTTCGAGCCGAGCGAGCTGTACAACTCGCGTTTCCATCCGCGCGGCCTGGCCATGACCGTGGTCGGCGTCACCGACGCGCTGCGTTCGGTGGGCATCGACTGGCAGCGCATCGTTCAACATGTCGCCCCGGACGAGATCGCCGTGTTCGCCAGCTGCATCATGAGCCAGCTCGACGAGAACGGCTTCGGCGGCATGATGCAGTCGCGCCTCAAGGGCGGCCGCGTAACCGCCAAGCAACTGGCCCTGGGCCTGAACACCATGCCGGCCGACTTCATCAACGCCTACGTGCTCGGCAGCGTCGGCACCACCGGCAGCATCACCGGTGCCTGCGCCACCTTCCTCTACAACCTGCAGAAGGGCATCGAGCAGATCGCCTCGGGCAAGGCGCGCGTGGTCATCGTCGGCAGCAGCGAGGCGCCGATCAACCAGGAGTGCATCGAGGGTTACGGCGCCATGGGCGCGCTGGCCACCGAGGAAGGCCTGCGCCAGATCGAGGGCAAGGACGAGGTGGACTTCCGCCGCGCCAGCCGCCCGTTCGGCGACAACTGCGGCTTCACCCTGGCCGAAGCCTGCCAGTTCGTGGTGCTGATGGACGACGAGCTTGCGCTGGAGTTGGGTGCCGACATTCACGGCGCGGTGCCGGACGTGTTCATCAATGCCGACGGTTTCAAGAAGTCCATCTCCGCTCCCGGCCCGGGCAACTACCTGACCGTGGCCAAGGCCGTGGCCAGCGCCGTGCAACTGCTCGGCCTGGATGCCGTACGCAGCCGCAGCTTCGTCCATGCCCATGGCTCCAGCACCCCGGCCAACCGCGTCACCGAGTCGGAGATTCTCGACCGCGTCGCGGCGGCCTTCGGCATCGAGCAGTGGCCGGTCACGGCGGTGAAGGCCTTCGTCGGCCACTCCCTGGCCACCGCCAGCGGCGACCAGGTGATCGCCGCCCTCGGCGCCTTCAAGTACGGCATCGTGCCGGGCCTGAAGACCATCGACGCGGTCGCCGGCGACGTGCATCAGGAGCACCTGAGCCTGTCCACCGTCGATCGCAAGGTGGGTGAGCAGGCACTGGACGTGGCCTTCATCAACTCCAAGGGTTTTGGCGGCAACAACGCCAGCGCCCTGGTGCTGGCCCCGCACGTGGTCGAGCGCATGCTGCGCAAGCGCCACGGCCAGGCCGCCTTCGACGCCTACCTGGCCCGCCGCGAAGCCACCCGCGCCGCCGCAGCTGCCTACGACCAGCAGGCGCTGCAGGGCAAGCTGGACATCATCTACAACTTCGGCAACGACATGATCGACGACCAGGCGATCTCCATCACCACTGAAGAGATCAAGGTGCCGGGTTTCGACCAACCGCTGGTGTTCAGGAAGGACGAGCGCTACAGCGATATGCTCGATTGAGGCTCAGCACGGCAACCGCCCTACACAATCCGTAGGGTGCGCCGTGCGCACCAGCAAATCCGCCTCGTCATCGGTGCGCACAGCGCACCCTACAACGTCCTCGCCAATTCGATCAGCTCGCCACGCCACTCGGCGGCCGCCGGCAAGGCCAGGAACGAAGGGTTTAGAAAGGATTCGCGCGCCTCGTAGGTCAGCACTTCGCCAGCCAGATTCAGCACTGCGCCGCCCGCCCCTTCCAGCACGCCCTGCGCCGCGGCGGTGTCCCACTGCGAGGTGGGCGCAAGGCGCGGGTAGCAGTCGGCATTGCCCTCGGCCAGCAGACAGAACTTCAGCGAACTGCCGATATTGGCCAGCGCCGGCTCGCCGAAGCGCGCGACCAGCTCACCGAGCAAGCGCTCCTGCGCCGGACTCGAATGGCGCTTGCTGGCCACCAGGGTAAAGCCCTGCGCCGGCGCCAGACGCACGTTGATCGGCCGCTCATCGCCCGGCGCTTCGCTGCGCCAGGCGCCCAGGCCGGCACCGCCGTAATAGCAACGGCCATTGGCCGGAATGCCGACCACGCCGAAGACCACGCGGCCACGCTCGATCAGCGCGACATTGACGGTGAACTCCTCGGAACCGGCGATAAATTCCTTGGTGCCATCGAGCGGATCGACCAGCCACCAGCGCGTCCAGGCCGCGCGTTCGGCCAGCGGAATGTCGGCGGCCTCTTCCGACAGCACCGGCACATCCGGCGCCAGCGCGCGCAGGCCATCGAGCAGGATATGGTGGGCGGCCAGGTCGGCAGCGGTGACCGGCGAGGCATCGGCCTTCTCCGTCACGGCCAGGTCGCTGCGCCAGTACGGCAGGGTCGCCGCACCTGCGGCACGTACCAGCTCGATCACCCGGGGAATATGGGGATGACTCACTGCACGAACTCCCCGCGCTGACTCAGCAGGTCACGCACCAGGTACAGCGCGGCCAGGGCGCGGCCCTCGCTGAACTGGGCGTGCTGGGCCAGGCTGGACAACTCGCGCAGGTTGATGCGGTCGACCCGCATCGGCTCCGGCTCGTCGCCGGGCAGGCGCTCCTCGTACAGATCGCGCGCCAGCACCACCTGGATCTTCTGGCTCATGTAACCGGGCGAAAGGCTCAGCTCGGTGATGTACTCCAGCTCATGTGCGCCGAACCCCGCCTCCTCCTTGAGCTCGCGATTGGCCGCCACCAGCACGTCCTCGCCCGGTTCGATCAGCCCCTTGGGCAGCGACAGCTGGTAGTCGTCGGTGCCGCCGCAGTATTCCTCCACCAGCACCGCGTGCTCGGCATCGAGCATGGCCACCACCATCACCGCGCCGTAGCCGGCGCCCTTGCCCACCAGGCGTTCGTAGGTACGCTCGACCCCATTGGAGAAGCGCAGCTGCAGTTCCTCGACGCGGAACAGGCGACTGCTGGCGACTATTTCACGGGCGAGCACCGTGGGCTTCTGACGCATGGGACAACTCCTTGGCGTGACCTGGCGGGTTATCATACCCCGGCTTTTGCGATTATCCCCGGCGCAGATTGCATGATCGCGACGCGGGCCGGCAGATTCACGACTCTCATCACTGGGCGCGCCCATGCCTTCACTCCCCTGGCACCAGATCGACACCGTCCTGCTGGACATGGACGGCACCCTGCTCGACCTGCATTTCGACAACCACTTCTGGCTCAAGCACCTGCCGCAGCGCTATGCCGAGCACCATGGCACCAGCCTGGCGCTGGCCGAGGCCGAGCTGTTGCCGCTGTTTCGCCAACATGCCGGTACGCTGAACTGGTACTGCACGGACTTCTGGAGCCGCGAGCTCAAGCTCTCGATCCGCGATCTCAAGCGCGAGGTGGCCCATCTGATCGCCCTGCGTGCGGATGCCGAGCTGTTCCTGCGCGCCCTGCGCGAGGCCGGCAAACGCGTGGTGCTGATCACCAATGCGCACCGCGATTCGCTGTCGCTGAAGCTGGAGCGCGTCGAGCTGGCGCCCTGGTTCGAACGCCTGATCAGCTCCCACGACTACGGCTTTCCCAAGGAGAACCAGCAGTTCTGGTTTGCCCTGCGTCAGGACGTGGACTTCGATCCGGCGCGCAGTCTGTTCATTGACGACAGCCTGCCGATTCTTCGTAGCGCCGGTCGCTTCGGCATCGCCCATCTGCTCGCCGTGCACCAGCCGGACAGCCAGGCCGAGCCCAAGGACACCGAGGAATTCGACGCGGTGGAGGATTACCGGGCGCTGATCGAGGGGTTGTAGATCCGTGGCGCACTGTGATGCGACAACCCTGTAGGGTGCGCCGTGCGCACCACTGGCGGCTCTAGGTGCCTGGTGCGCGCGGCGCACCCTACGAGCTTGGCAGACAACGTTGCGCGGCCATGGCCGTTCGTCTGCTTTACCTGCCGGGGTGGAGAAACTCGTAGCCTGGATTAGCCTAGGCGTAATCCGGGGCCGGGCTATAGACCCGCGGTGGACTGTGGTGCGGCAGGTGGATGAGGTTGAGACGGTGCCGGCGTGCCCAGCGCACGCACAGATCGGTCGGCGCCGACAGGCTGACCAGGCTGGCGAAGCCGGCGCGTACCGCCTTGTGGATCAGCTCCAGGCTGCAGCGACTGGTGACCACGGCAAAGCCGCGGCGGGCGTCGCGGCTTTCACGGTTTAGCGCGCCGATCAGCTTGTCCAGCGCGTTGTGCCGGCCAATGTCTTCGCGGCACAGGACGATCTCGCCAGACTCATCGACGAACAATGCCGCATGCAGCGCGCCGCTCTGACGCGCCAGCTTCTGCACCTGGCTGATGCGCGTACGCAGGTCGGCCAGGTGCGCGGCCGGCGGCAGCGGGTTGAGGCTCAGGGTATCGAGTTGCGGCAGCGCCTGCTCCAGCGCCTCGACGCCGCACAGGCCGCAGCCACTGGTGCCGGCCAGATTGCGCCGCTGCTGCTTGAGCGCCCAGAAAGCGCGGCTGGCGATCTGCACCTCGGCGCTGAACGCCTCGCCGGCGCGCTTGAGCTGGATGTCGTAGATGTCCTCGGCCGCCGCCACGACTACAGACGTCAGGCTGAAGCCGACGACGAAATCCTCCAGCGCGCTGGGCGAAACCATCATCACCGCATGGCTGATGCCGTTGTAGGCGATGGCCAGGGCGCATTCCTCGGCCAGCACGGCGTGACCATGGAGCGCCGTCTCGTCCAGCTCGACATAGGCGTAACCGTCCGGCGCCGGAGCGGCGGCGCGATCATCGGTAAGCGGGTCGGCGGTACGGCGTGACATGGATGCGGATTCCTCGCGGTCGTAGGGTGCGCCGTGCGCACCAGCCCCTAGCACCTCACGAGACACCCAAAGGCCACGTGCAGTTCATGGAGCGTTCAGACACTAGCAGCCCGTGGCTCGATCTGCCCGCGCAAATCGCGCAGCACCTGCAGCGCGAACTCGCTCAGACCCTCGCCGTCGCTGGCGTCCAGGTGGGCGTAAAGCGCCGTGCGCATCTGCGGGTCCCATTGGCGCTTGAGATGCTGGGCGTATTCAGTGCGCGCCTGGGCGGGGTCAGGCTGGGAAGCGAAGAAGGCGCCGATCTGGTTGGCCATCTTGATCAGTTGGGTGGCGTTCATACCCATGGACGTGCTCCGCTGAATAACCGGGAAGCCGCAAAGAATAGGCCGGCGTGGCAGTGGTGCGCACGGCGCACCCTACGGGCCGCTGCCGTTACCGGTGCCAGCGGCATCATAGCTGCACCACCGGCAGCAGACTGACCTGCTCGCGGGTGAAGGTGTCGAACTCCTGCTGCCACTGCGACGGGACTTCGACCTTGCGCACCTGCACCGCGGTGACCTTGTACTCCGGGCAGTTGGTGGCCCAGTCGGAGTTGTCGGTGGTGATCACGTTGGCGCCGGATTCCGGGTGGTGGAAGGTGGTGTACACCACACCCGGCTGCATGCGCTCGGTGACCTTGGCGCGCATCACCGTCTCGCCGGCACGGCTGTTGATGCCGACCCAGTCGCCATCCTTGATACCGCGATCCTCAGCGTCCACCGGGTGCAGCTCGAGGATGTCCTCGGCGTGCCAGGCCTTGTTGGCGGTACGCCGGGTCTGCGCGCCGACATTGTACTGCGAAAGGATACGCCCGGTGGTCAGCACCAGCGGCCGCTTGCGCGAGGTGCGCTCCTCGGTCGGGATGAACTCGGTGACCACGAAGCGCCCCTTGCCACGCACGAAGGCGTCCTCGTGCATGATCGGCGTGCCTTCCGGCGCCTCGTCGTTGCACGGCCACTGGATGCTGCCCAGGCGGTCGAGCTTGGCGTAGCTGACACCGCTGAAGGTCGGCGTCAGCGCGGCGATCTCGTCCATGATCTCGGACGGATGCTTGTAGTTCATCGGGTAGCCGAGGGCGTTGGACAACGCCACGGTCACTTCCCAGTCTTCCTTGCCGGCCAGCGCCGGCATCACCTTGCGCACCGGCGAGATGCGCCGCTCGGCATTGGTGAAGGTGCCGTTCTTCTCCAGGAAGGAGGCGCCGGGCAGGAACACGTGGGCGTACTTGGCGGTTTCGTTGAGGAACAGGTCCTGGATCACCACGCACTCCATGGCCTTGAGCGCATCGGTGACGTGCCGGGTGTCGGGGTCGGACTGCGCCGGGTCCTCGCCCTGGATGTACATGCCCTTGAAGGTGCCGGCATGCGCCGCGGCCAGCATGTTGGGGATGCGCAGGCCCGGCTCGTCGAGCAGCTTCACGCCCCAGGCGGCCTCGAACTGCGGCCGTGCCACCGGATCGGAAACGTGGCGGTAGCCCGGCAGCTCGTGGGGGAAGGAGCCCATGTCGCAGGAGCCCTGCACGTTGTTCTGTCCGCGCAGCGGGTTCACGCCGACACCCGGACGGCCGATATTGCCGGTGGCCATGGCCAGGTTGGCGATCGCCATCACGGTGGACGAGCCCTGGCTGTGCTCGGTGACGCCCAGACCGTAGTAGATCGCCGCGTTGCCTCCGGTAGCGTACAGGCGCGCGGCAGCGCGCACCGAAGCGGCCGGCACGCCGGTCAAGGCCTCCATGGCTTCGGGGCTGTTACGCTGTTCGCTGACGAAGGTGCGCCATTGCTCGAAGGCTTCGGCCTCGCAGCGCTCGGCAACGAAGGCCTCGTTGATCAGGCCCTCGGTGGCGATCACATGGCCCAGGCTGTTGAGCAGGGCGACGTTACTGCCCGGACGCAGCTGCAGGTGATGCTCGGCGCGGATGTGCGGGCTGCGCACCAGGTCGATGCCGCGCGGGTCGGCGACGATCAGCTTGGCGCCCTCGCGCAGGCGGCGCTTGAGCTGCGAGCCGAACACCGGGTGGCCGTCGGTGGGGTTGGCACCGATCACCAGTACCACGTCGGCGGACAGCACCGAGTCGAAATCCTGGGTACCGGCGGACTCGCCGAGGGTCACCTTCAGGCCGTAGCCGGTCGGCGAGTGGCAGACGCGGGCGCAGGTATCGACGTTGTTGTTGCCGAAGGCGGCGCGCACCAGCTTCTGCACCAGGTAGGTTTCCTCGTTGGTGCAGCGCGAGGAGGTCAGCCCGCCTACCGCATTGCGACCGTATTGCGCCTGGATTTCCTTGAAGCGCCGGGCGGCGTAGCCGATGGCCTCGTCCCAGCTCACCGAGCGCCACGGCTCGTGGATGCTGTCGCGGATCATCGGGGTCTTGATGCGGTCCGGGTGGGTCGCGTAGCCCCAGGCGAAGCGGCCCTTGACGCAGGCGTGGCCGTGGTTGGCGTGGCCGTTCTTGTTCGGCACCATGCGCACCACGGTGTTGCCCTTGACCTCGGCGTTGAACGAGCAGCCGACGCCGCAGTAGGCGCAGGTGGTGGTGACGCTGCGCTCGGCCTGGCCCAGCTCGATCACCGACTTTTCCATCAGTGTGGCAGTCGGGCAGGCGTTGACGCAGGCACCGCAGGACACGCACTCGGAGTCGAGGAAATCCTCGGCCTGGCCGGCGGCCACGCGCGAATCGAAGCCGCGGCCGTCGATGGTCAGGGCGAAGGTGCCCTGCACTTCCTCGCAGGCGCGCACGCAGCGGTTGCAGACGATGCACTTGGACGGGTCGTAGCTGAAATAGGGGTTGGACTCGTCCTTGGCCTCGGCCAGGTGGGTCTTCACCGGGTCGTAGCGCACTTCGCGCAGGCCGACCACACCGGCCATGTCCTGCAGCTCGCAGTTGCCGTTGGCCGAGCAGGTCAGGCAGTCCAGCGGGTGGTCGGAGATGTACAGCTCCATGGTGCCGCGACGCAGTTCGGCCAGTTTCGGGCTCTGCGTGCGCACCACCATGCCCGGCTCCACCGGGGTGGTGCAGGAGGCGGGGAAGCCGCGGCGGCCTTCGATTTCCACCATGCACAGGCGGCACGAGCCGAACGGCTCCAGGCTGTCGCTGGCGCACAGCTTGGGCACGGCGATGCCGGCCTCCTGGGCGGCGCGCATCAGCGAGGTGCCGGCCGGCACGGTGATGGCGTTGCCGTCGATTTCCAGGGTTACCGGGGCACCGCTGCGAGCAGGGGTGCCATAGTCGAGTTCACGATACAGGGCCATGGGGACGCCTCCGGATCAGCGGGCTTCGGCGCTGTCTTGCGACACGCCGAAGTCCTCGGGAAAGTGGTTGATGGCGCTCAGCACCGGATAGGGTGTCATGCCGCCGAGGGCGCAGAGCGAGGCGCCGAGCATGGTGTCGCAGAGGCTCTTGAGCAGCTCGATGCGACCCGGCTGCGGACCTTCGGAACGGGCCACGATGATCTGCGACAGCAGCTCCTCGCCGCGGGTCGAGCCGATCCGGCAGGGCGTGCACTTGCCGCAGGATTCCACCGCGCAGAACTCCATGGCGTAGCGCGCCATGTCGGCCATGTCGACGGTGTCGTCGAACACCACGATGCCGCCGTGGCCGAGCACCGCGCCGAGAGCGGCGAAGGCCTCGTAGTCCAGCGGGGTGTCGAACTGCGACTCGGGCAGGTAGGCGCCGAGCGGGCCGCCGACCTGCACCGCGCGGATCGGCCGGCCACTGGCCGAACCGCCGCCGTATTCATACAGCAGCTCGCGCAGGGTGATGCCGAACGCTTTCTCGATCAGGCCGCCGCAGGCGATGTTGCCGGTCAGCTGGATCGGCAGGGTGCCGAGCGAGCGGCCCATGCCGTAGTCCTTGTAGTAGGCGCCGCCCTTGTCGAGGATGATCGGCACCGAAGCCAGCGAGATCACGTTGTTGATCACCGTCGGTTTGCCGAACAGGCCCTCGATGGCCGGCAGCGGCGGCTTCGGCCGCACGGTGCCGCGCTTGCCCTCGATGCTTTCCAGCAGCGCGGTTTCCTCGCCGCAGATATAGGCGCCAGCGCCGCGGCGCAGCTCCAGATGGAAGGCCTTGCCGCTGCCGAGCACATCATCGCCCAGGTAGCCGGCGGCCGTGGCGCGGGCGATGGTTTCGAGCAGCACCGCCTCGGCGTGCGGGTATTCAGAACGCAGGTAGATGTAGCCGCGCGTAGCTCCCACCGCGAGGCCGGCGATGGTCATGCCCTCGATCAGCACATAGGGGTCGTCTTCCATCACCATGCGGTCGGAGAAGGTGCCCGAGTCGCCTTCGTCGGCGTTGCAGACGATGTACTTCTGTTCGGCCTGGCAGCCGAGCACGGTGCGCCACTTGATGCCGGTGGGGAATGCCGCACCACCACGGCCGCGCAGGCCGGACTCGGTGACCTCGGCGACTATCGCTTCGGGCGTCATGCCGAGGGCGCGCTTGAGGCCGCGGTAGCCGTCGTGGGCGATGTAGTCCTCCAGCGACAGCGGGTCGGTGATGCCGACGCGGGCGAAGGTCAGGCGCTCCTGGCGCTTGAGGTAGTCGATTTCATCGGTCAGGCCATGACCCAGCGCGTGCTGCTTGCCCTCGAGGAAACCGGCGTCGAACAGGCCGGCAACGTCGCGTGCCTTGACCGGGCCATAGGCGACGCGACCGGCTTCGGTGGCGACCTCGACCAGCGGTTCGAGCCAGAACAGCCCGCGCGAGCCGTTGCGCACCAGTTGCACCTCGATATTGCGTGCCGCGGCCTCGGCGGCGATGGCCTGGGCTACCTTGTCGGCGCCCAGGCTGAGCGCGGTGGCATCGCGCGGGACGAAGATCTTGATCGGTTCGCTCATGCCTGGGCCTCCTGTTCGGCCAGCAGCGCCAGCACTTCCTCGGCGTCGACACGACCGTGCAGTTCGCCATTGAGCATCACGCTCGGCGCACAGGCACAGTTGCCCAGGCAGTACACCGGCTCGAAGCTCAGGCTGCCGTCCTCGCGGGTCTCGCCCAGGGGCAGACCGAGCTTCTCCTCGAGTTCGGCGGTCAGCGCCTTGACCCCCATCGACTGGCAGGCCTCGGCCTGACACAGCTTGAGCACCTGGCGGCCGGGCGGCGTGGCGCGGAAGTCGTGGTAGAAGCTGACCACCCCGTGCACCTCGGCGCGCGACAGGCAGAGGTCCTCGGCGATCAGCGGCAACAGCTCGGGCGGTACAGCGCCGAGGCGGTCCTGGATGTCGTGGAGGATGGGCAGCAGGGCGCCGGGCTGACCGCGGTGGGCGGCCAGCACCTCACGGGCGACGGCCTCGCACTGCTCGGGGGCGAAGCGCTGGGGAAGAAGGGCCATGTTCGATGCTCCAGCCGGCGGCTATACCGGTACTGTCAGGAGATAATCCGGCCAGTCACGGCTGCTGGTCGGCTTATCCCAGGCGCAGCCATTGGGCTCGCCACATATGAAGTAAAGTTCTTATACTGGGTCATAAAGCGCCCATGCGACGCAAATTATCATGGGTAATCGGCCGAACAAATATGAATCCTTGAGCATATGATCCGTATCGATATTCAACCGCGTTTGCGCTTTCACCAGCGCGATGGCAACAGCCTCGATCCGCAGGGTCTGGAGCTGCTGCAGGCCGTGCATGACACCGGCAAGCTGACCGAGGCCGCCGCCCGCGTCGGCTACTCCTACCGCCATGCCTGGAACCTCCTGGGCAAGTGGCAGGCGTTCTTCGGCAGCCCACTGATCGAGCTGGAGCGCGGCAAGGGCGCACGCCTGGCGCCACTGGGGGAAAGGCTGCTGTGGGCCGACCAGCGCATTCGCGCCAGGCTGTCGCCGCAGCTGGACAACCTGGCCGGCGAGCTGGAGCTGGAGCTCAACCGCGTGCTGCAGGCTAGCAATCCCGGCTTGCGCATCCACGCCAGCCACGGTTTCGCCGTGGCGGCACTGCGCGAATGGCTGGAACGCGACGCCAGCTGGCAGTGGGAGGTGCAGTTTCGCAGCGGCAGCGAGGCGATCATCGCCCTGCACCGCCACGACTGCGAGGTGGCCGGCCTGCACGTGCCGGCCGGGCCGCTCGGTACGCTGAGCATGAGCCGCATCCAGCCCTGGCTGCGCCCCGACCAGCGGGTGATCACCTTCGTCGTGCGCACCCAGGGGCTGATGCTCGCTCCCGGCAACCCGCATGGCGTGCGCGGCCTGGCAGACCTGGCACGCGGCGAGCTGCGCTTCGTCAATCGCGAGCCGGGTTCGGGCACGCGCCTGCTGCTGCAGGACCTGCTGCAGCAAGGTGGCCTGGACAGCGCGACCATCAAGGGTTTCCACAACGAGGAATTCACCCATGCGGCAGTGGCGGCCTTTGTGGCCAGCGGCATGGCCGATGTCGGCTTCGGTGTCGAAGCGGCGGCGCGCCAGTTCGGCCTAGACTTCATTCCCATGGCGCGCGAGCACTATTGCCTGCTGTGCCGCGAGGACAGCCTCGAGCTGCCGGCCATGGCCGCGCTGCTGCGGGTACTGCAGAACCCGGAGTTCCAGGCGCGTATCGGCCAGTTGCCCGGCTACGCCCTGAGCCGCCCCGGCGAGGTGCTGCCGCTGACCCAGGCGCTGGAACAGTGGGGCCGCGAGAGCCCGCTGTAAGCAGTTGAGCGACACTGTGAACCCGTTCCGCTTGTCGGCAGGCTGCCGACGGGAGGTCGGGAACCACGGGCGAGCCGTTTGGGTCAATGGAGCAAATCCGCCGCAAAGCGGCTCCCGTGATCGAGGTGTCCATGAAATCTCTGCAGTTGCTCCTCCTCTCTCTGGGTCTGACCAGTGGCGGCGTCGCCCTGGCGGGCAATACCGAAGCCGGCCTTGGCGGTGCTCTGGGCGGCGCAGTGGGCGCCATGGTCGGCCAACAGGTCGGCGGCAATACCGGCGCGGCAGTGGGTGCCGGCCTCGGCGGCGCGGCCGGCAGTATGGTCGGCGCGGATCGTCGCAGCCGTACCGAGGCGGCCATCGGCGGCGCGCTGGGCGCGGCAGGCGGCAACGTGATCGGTCAGCAGGTGGGCGGCAATACCGGTGGCGTGGTTGGCGCCGCAGTCGGTGGCGGCGCCGGTGGCGCGCTGGGCAACCACATGGGCAATGCCAGCTACGACGATGCCCGCCGCGACAAGCATCGTCACTACCACGGCAAGAAGCACAAGAAACACTGGCGCCGTCACTGACCGACGCCGATCAACCAGGGCTCATGGCGCCGGCCGAAGGCAACTTCGACCTGCACCTTGGGCCTTTTTTCGTCATAGGCGCGCAGCCGCCATTGAGCGAAGGCCTCGCGGTAGCGCCTGGGCACGCTGATGCGATCACTCTCTAGCACTACGCTGGCACTGTAGTTGGGCATGTCGCCATAGCGATAGGGGGTCAGGCGACCCGCCAGGATGACCTGGCGCTGACGATCCGGCCAGGCCTGGCGCAGAGCCTCGGCATCGAGGCCGGCATCCACCAGCAACAGACGCGTGGCTTGCTGCTGCTCGTGCCGCAGCTCGAGCCGGCGCTGATCGCGCTGTTGGCGCAAGCTCTCGTCTTGCGGTCGTAAGGCCAGCACCGCCTGCGCACTGGCCAGTGCGGCCTTGGCCCGCTCGACCTGCTTTCGATAGCTCGGCCCATCCAGTTCCAGCACCAGCCACAGCGGCCGCTCCGCGCTGCGGCCCAGGTCGTTCGGCGCAAAACCCAGTTCCCGTAGCTTGGCCTCGTCCAGCCAGGACCAGTCGGCATCCGCCTGTCGCCAGGCCAGTTGCAGACGCAGGCCGCTGTTCTCTTCGCCGCGCAGCCAGCTGTCGTAGGGCAGCTGGATCTCCCGCTCGCTCAATTGCAGCTGTGCCTGCGGCTCACCGCTGCGGTTGTACCAGACGCCCGCCAGGGCCACGGCATTGCTCGCCAGGATCAGCCCGACACCGAGCCAAAGTGGGCGGTTCATGCTGCACCTCCACGACGCCAGCGCTGCAGCATGACCAGCAACAACAGCGCGATCAGCCCGAGCAGGAGGAAGAACAGGTAGCGTGGCAGCAGCTCCCACCACCAGTCGAACAGCTTGCTGAACAGCAGCACCAGGGCGAAGCCCAACCCGGTATTGACCACCTCGGCCCAGCCGCGGCGTACGCCCAGCCAGATCACCAGCCCCGCCAGGACGAAGCCCAGCGTCTGGTAGAAGGCCTCCACCCAGCGCGGCGGCCAATCGAGGTAGCTGCCCTGGCCCCAGTAGCTGAGGATCAGCACCGGCCCGAACAGGTACAGCAAGCCGACCACCCGATAGCAGGCGGCGAACCCGATCCGTCGCGTCTGATCGATGAACTGTGGCAGCACGAACAGCAGCGCGGCCGGCAGGAAGTTCTCCGGGCGGTCATCCAGCGACCACCAGTACAGGCCCGTCCAGTCGTTCAACCGCGCAGCGAGGAACAGGCCGAAGCACAGCAACGCGATGACCAGCAGCAGGCGCTGGCGGCATTGATAGGCCAGCAGTAGCGCCAGCGCACCCCAGGGCAACAGCGCCTTGTCCGAGGGCGTGATATTGAAGATCTGCCCGAGCATCGACAGATTGAGCACGAAGCAGACGAATGCCAGCACCGCCGCCAGCTTGGCGTAGTAACCGGAAGCGTCGCGCGCCTGCAGCCAGAAGCACAGCAGCAGGCTGCCCAGTGAGCTGCCGAGCAGCACAGCGACCTGCACGCCGGCATCGAACAGGCCCCAGAACTGGTAGAAGAGGAAGAACAACCCGGCTGCCAGGGCCAGCGCACCGACCAGTGAGGCCAGGCGCATGCCCAGCGACAGCTGGCGCGCGCGGGCATCGGCGTCGATATCCAGAGTCTGTCGGTAATGCGCCAGCAACTGCTCGTGATAGGCAGTCAGGCCCTGCTCCTGCTCGGTGCTCAGCTGCAACACCTGCTCGCGGTGCAGCTCGGCCAGCTCGGCGCGGAACGCAGCGATGCGCTCGGCACGGCGTTGCGCCTGCTCGCGTTGCAGATCGGACATGGGCACTCCCTGGCGGCATGAATCGCCACAGCCTAGCACGCCTCAGGCGGCCAGCAGACGCTCCAGCGCCGAGCGCAGCGGCTCGGGGATGCTCACCGGACGATTACTCGCCCGATCGACGAACACATGGACGAAACGCCCGGCGGCGCAGGCCTGCTCCTCACCGGCCCTGAAGATCGCCAGCTCGTACTGCACCGAACTGTTACCCAGCTTGCCGACGCGCAGACCGACCTCGATGGCGTCAGGGAAAGCGATGGAGGCGAAGTAGTCGCAGCTGGAGCTGACCACGAAGCCGACCACTTCGCCGCCATGAATATCCAGCCCGCCCTCGGCGATCAGGTAGGCATTCACCGCACTGTCGAAGTAGCTGTAGTAGGTCACGTTGTTGACGTGACCGTAGATGTCGTTGTCGTGCCAGCGCGTGGTGATCGGCTGGAAGTGGCGATAGTCGCCACGCAGGTGTTGGGGTTGGCTCATGATGATCCTTGGGTTGGTATCGCGGCTAAAGCCCCTCCCACAGACTGCGGCGCTCTTGTGGGAGGGGCTTTAGCCGCGACCTGAATCAATAGGCAGCCTGATAGATGGCCAGCGCCTGCTGCTCGTTCATCTCGCGCGGATTGTTCACCAGCAGGCGCTGCTGCAGCATGGCGTCCGCCGCCAGCGTGGGCAACATGGCCTCGCTCACTCCGGCATCGCGTAGGCGCGTCGGCAGGCCGCTGCGCTGACTGAACGCTGCCAGCGCCTCGATCAGTTGCTCGGTCTGCGCTGCGGCATTGCCGGCCCGCAACTGCTCGCCCAATACCAGCGGCGCCAGCTCGGCATACAACGGCGCAGCCACCGGCGCATTGAATGCCAGCACCTGCGGCAGCACCAGAGCATTGGACAGCCCGTGGGGAATATGGAAATGCCCGCCCAGGGGGTAGGCCAGCGCATGTACCGCTGCCACCGGCGCGTTGGCGAAGGCCTGCCCGGCCAGGCAGGCGCCGAGCAGCATGGCCTGGCGCGCCTCGCGGTTGCCGCCGTTGCGCACCACCTCGTCGAGGTTGGCCGCCAGCAGGCGCAGCGCTTCGCGCGCCAGCAGATCGGAAAGCGGGTTCTTCTTCAGCGCGCTGGTATAGGCCTCGATGGCATGCACCATGGCGTCGATGCCGGTGGCGGCGGTGACCGCAGGCGGTAGGCCGAGGGTCAGGTCAGCATCGAGCAGGGCCAGATCCGGCAGCAGCAGCGGCGAAACCACGCCCATCTTGGTGGTCTCGCCGGTGGTAACGATGGCAATTGGCGTCACCTCGGAGCCAGTGCCGGCGGTGGTCGGCACCTGGATCAGCGGCAGGCGCCGGCCGCGGGCATTGCCCACGCCGTAGATCTCGCTCAGCGCCTGGCCGCAGTCGGGATGTGCCAGCAAGGCCACCAGCTTGGCCACATCCATCGAGCTGCCGCCGCCGAAACCGACCACCAGCTCCGCCTGCAGCTGGCGGGCCTGAGCCACGGCGGCCAGCACCACGGCCTCGGGCGGATCGGCCAGCACCTGGTCGAACACCTGCACGCCCATACCGGCGCGGGCGAAGCCCGGCAGCAGGGGTTCCAGCAGGCCCAGGCGGGTGATGCCGGGATCGGTGACGATCAGCACGCGCTGTGCGCCGCGCTCGCGGCACAGTTCGGCCAGACGCAGGCTGGCGCCGGATTCGCAGAGCATCTGCGCGGTGGTGGCGAAGCTGAAGGGATGCATGGGGTGCTCCTCTTGTTGTAGCCCGGATGCAATCCGGGACCGGTCATGCAAATTTCCCCGGATTACATCCGGGCTACGATCCCTCTCCCCAGCCCTCTCCCATAAATGGGAGAGGGAGCTGTCCGTGGTAGGCCTGAATAAGGCGTTATTACTCCCCTATCCCGCTTGCGGGAGAGGGGCTGGGGGAGAGGGTTCTAAAAGGCGAAACTGCCCTCATCCATGGCCATCAAACAATCCGCGCCGCCCAGCAGGACTTCGCGGTGCGCGCTGGCGCGCGGCAGCACGCGGCGCAGATAGAACTCGGCGCTGTGCAGCTTGGCCTGGTAGAACGCGGCCTCGCCGCTCCCTGCCTCCAGCGCATCCTGCGCCCGCGCCGCGGCCTGCAGCCAGAAACCGGCGAGCAGCACGTAGGCCGAGTACTGGAGGAAGTCCACCGAAGTGGCACCGATCTCCTGCGGGTCGCGCTGGCAGGCGGCGATCACTTGCGTGCTCAGCTCACGCCATTCGCCAAGACGCGCCTGCACGACGGTCGCCATTTCCTTCAGCGCCGGGCGCGTGGTCTGGGCATCGCACAGCGCGCTGAACTCTGCCTGCAGCGCGCTCAATTCGGCGCCGCCGTCACCCAGCAGCTTGCGACGAATGTAGTCCAGCGCCTGGATACCGTTGGTGCCCTCGTACAGCTGGGTGATGCGGCTGTCGCGCATCAGTTGCTCCATGCTCCATTCGCGGATGAAACCGTGCCCACCATAGACCTGCACGCCATGACTGGCCACTTCCTGGCCCATGTCGGTGAAGAACGCCTTGACGATGGGAATCAGCAGCGCCGCGCGCTTGCCGGCCGCCTTGCGCGCCTCGGCCGACTCGGCGCCGTGCTCCAGATCCAGCTGGCGCGCAGTGTAGGCGGCGAGCATGCGGCTGCCCTCGACCAGGGTCTTCTGCGTCAGCAGCATGCGCCGCACATCGGGGTGAACGATGATCGGATCGGCCGCCTTGTCAGGCGCCTGCACACCCGCCAGGCCACGCGACTGCAGGCGCTCGCGGGCATAACGCAGCGCACCCTGGAAGGCCGCCTCGCCAATGCCGAGGCCCTGCAGGCCGACCTGAAAGCGCGCGTCGTTCATCATGGTGAACATGCAGGCCAGGCCCTGGTTGGCCTCGCCCACCAGCCAACCGGTGGCGCCGTCGAAGTTCATCACGCAGGTGGAGGCCCCCTTGATGCCCATCTTGTGCTCGATGGCCCCGCACGACAGGCTGTTGCGCTCACCCGGCGTGCCATCGGCAGCGGCGATGAACTTCGGCACCAGCAGCAGCGAAATGCCCTTCACGCCAGCCGGCGCATCCGGCAGGCGCGCCAGCACCAGATGGACGATGTTTTCCGACAGATCCTGCTCGCCGCCGCTGATAAAGATCTTGCTGCCGCTGACCTTGTAGCTGCCATCGGCCTGCGGTTCGGCGCGGGTGCGCAGCAGGGCCAGGTCGGTGCCGGCCTGCGGCTCGGTCAGGCACATGGTGCCAGTCCACTGGCCGCTGACCAGCTTGCTCAGATACTGCTGCTTGAGCGTTTCGCTGCCGTGCTTGTGGAGCGCCAGTACGGCGCCTTCGGTCAGCCCGGAGTAGACGCGGAAGGACAGCGAGGCGCCCATCAGCATTTCGTGGAAGGCGAAGGCCACCAGCTGCGGGAAGCCCTGGCCGCCGTACTCCACCGGCCCGGTCATGCTCGCCCAGCCGTTGTCCACGTATTGCCGGTAGGCCTCGGCAAAGCCCTTGGGCGTGCTGACCTGACCATTCTCCAGGCGGCAGCCCTCTTCGTCGCTGTTGCGATTGAGCGGGGCGACCTCGCCCGCGGCGAAAGCCGCCGCCTCTTCCAAAACGCCGTCGATGAGCTCACGGTCCAGGCCGTTACCCAGGCGCTCGCAGTGGCCGGCAGCGTCGAACAACTCATGCAGCACGAAGCGCATATCGCGCAATGGCGCCTGATAGCTCATACCCGACCCTCCTGTACGTCGCTGAAATGTTTGTTCTCGGCAGCCAGGCGCTCGATCAGCGCCGCCGGCTGCCAGTGCGCGCCGAAACGCTCGGTCAGTTGCAGCAGGCGCCGATGAATCGCCGCGACGCCCTCGCCATCGGCCCAGGCCATTGGGCCGCCGCGCTCGGCGGGAAAGCCGTAGCCGTTGAGATAGACCAGATCGATGTCGCGGCTGTTGGCGGCGATGTTTTCCTCGAGAATCTTCGCCCCCTCGTTGACCAGCGCCAGCAGGCAACGCTCGAGAATCTCCTCGGTGCCGATATCGCGGCGGGTGAAGCCGAGGCGCTCCGACTGCATCTGCACCAAGCCGTCGACGACCGGGTCATGCTCGGCCTGGCGACTGCCGGGCGCATAGAGGTAGTAGCCCTTACCGCTCTTCTGGCCGAAGCGGCCCAGCTCGCACAGGCGGTTGTCCACCTGTACCGCCGGATCATCCTGCCCCTGGCCGGCCAGCTCGCGGGCGCGCCATTCCAGGTCGATGCCGACCACGTCGTACATGCGAAACGGCCCCATGGCGAAGCCGAAGCCCTGCAGCGCCGCGTCCACCTGGTGCGGCCAGGCGCCTTCGAGCAACAGCATGCGTGCCTCGCGCACGTAGGTGTGCAGCATGCGGTTGCCGATAAAGCCGTGGCAGTTGCCGGCCACCACCGCCACCTTGCCCATGCGCTCGCCCAGCTCCTGTGCGGCCTGCAACACGGCCGGCGCGGTCTTGCCGCCGCGGACGATCTCCAGCAGTTTCATGATGTGCGCCGGGCTGAAGAAGTGCAGGCCCAGCACCGATTCTGGCCGCGTGGTGACTGCAGCGATAGCGTCGACATCCAGCGCCGATGTGTTGCTGGCGAGGATGGCGCCGGGCTTCAGCACCGCGTCCAGCTCACGGAAGATGTTTTGTTTGAGCTCGAGATTCTCGTACACCGCCTCGATCACCAAATCCGCGTCGGCCAGGGCCGCATAGCTTTGCACCGCATGGATTCTGGCGCGTCGCGCCGCGGCTTCGGCCTCATCGATGCGACCCTTGGCGACGTTGTGCTCCCAGGTTTCCTCGGCCATTGCCAGGCCCTGCTCGACCATCTGCGGATTGTTGTCCAGCCACAGCACCTGCAGGCCGGCATTGGCCAGGCTGATGACGATGCCGCGGCCCATGGTGCCGGCGCCAATCACGGCGGCACAGCGAAGCGGCGAGACGACTTTAGTCATTGTTTTTCCTCTCGATTACGCACGGACAGGGCACCTCTAAAAACTACCTGCGTTGTCATCGCTGCGTTAAAAACAGGCTCAGAATGCTCATTTACAGCACGTAAACTGCGCTTCTTCGCCTGTTTTTGCGGGGCCGCCATCGGTATTGCGCTGACTGCCTCGCCTACGTTTTTAAAGGCGCCCAGAAGCTTGGGTCACGATAAGCAAGCCGCTACTATTTTTGAAATTTAGTCTTGTGATACGACGTATTCAGTAGATGAATTTCACCAACTTCGACCTCAACCTGCTGCGCGTGCTAGACGCCCTGCTGCGCGAGCAGAACGTCTCGCGCGCCGCCGAGCACCTGGCGCTGAGCCAGCCGGCGGTCAGCAATGCCCTGGGCCGTCTGCGCGAACTGCTCGGCGACCCGCTGCTGGTGCGCGTGGGCCGGCGCATGCAGCCCACCCCGCGGGCGCTGGCGCTGGAGGCGCCGATTCGCAGCGCGCTGCGCCAGCTGGAGCAGAGCCTGAGCGCCGGCGAGGCCTTCGAGCCGGGCGAAAGCCGCCAGCGCTTTCGCATCGCCGTCACCGATTACGTCGAGCTGGTGTGCATGCCGCGCCTGCTCGACCGCCTCAGCCACAAGGCACCGGGCATCGGCATCGATATTCGCCACCTCAGCCCCAGCCTGCCGATGGAGGCGCTGGACAAGGGCGAGCTGGACCTGGTGCTGGGCCGCTTCGACGAGATGCCGGCGCGTTTTGCCCGCCGTGACTGGATGAGCGAGACGCTCAAGCTGGCGGTACGCCGCGAGCATCCGCTGCTGCGTCGGGGCAGCCTGGATCTGGAGACCTTCCTGCGCCTGCGCCACCTCTGGGTGCACGGCGGGCAGACCCGCGGCATGGTCGATCAGTGGCTGGGCGAACAGGGCCTGTCGCGGCAGATCTTCTACACCACGCCGAACTACCTGCAGGCGGCGCACATCGTCGCCGGCAGCGAGCTGGCGGCGGTACTGCCCACTGCCCTGGCCCGGCATTTCGCCACCCTGCTGCCGCTTGAACTGTTCGACCTGCCCTTCGCCTTGGGCCCCTTCCACCTGGAGATCGTCAGCCTGGCGCAACGTCAGCGCGACGCCGCGCTGCAGTGGCTGATCGAGGAGATCGTCGCAGTGGCGTAGGGCAGGTGTGATTCACCAACCCGCCAGCCTGCAATGGCGGGTTTCACCCGCCCTACCTGCGCTGACCGTCCGCGTAGCCCGGATGCAATCCGGGAAATCCTTGCCTGGCCGCCCAAATCGCATTGGGACTACGGGCTGCGTAGGGCCGGTGCAACCCGCCAGCCCAACGATCACCCTTGCGCCTGCCTGTCTGCGCGGCCGCCCAGATTCCAGCCGAGCATGCCCCAGAGCGCGGCGCACAGCGCACCGACCATGGCCACCAGCCAGGCACCGTGGCCGAGCATGTCCAGGCCGGCCTTGGCCCAGCCGCTGAGGGCATCGCCGCCGCGGTAGACCACGGTGTCGATGAAGTTCTTCGCCTTGTACTTGCTCTCGGCATCCAGCGGCGCGAAGAGCATCTCCCGCCCCGGCCGGACGAAGGCGTACTCGCCGATACGCCGCACGATCATCAACCCCGCCAGCATGGCGAAGGTCGGCGCCAGCGCCAGGCCGATAAAGCCCAGGCAGACCAGTGCCGGCACGACGGACAGCAACACGCGTACGCCGAGCTTCTGCGCCACGCGGCCGGTGATGAACAGCTGCGAGGCCAGGGCGCCGGCCTGCACGACGAAATCGATCACGCCGAACACCCGCACCTGCGCGGCGCGATCCGGGAACAGTTCGGCCACCAGACGCGCCTGCTCGAAGTAGAGGAAGGTGCTGACCGAGGTCAGCAGCAGGATGAATGCGCCGATGCCCAGCAGGTAACGCGAGCCGAGCATGCGCGTCAGCCCGCTGAACGGATTGCCCGGCACCGGCCTGCGCGGGCTCTCGCTGGGCGCCGCTCCCGGCCGCCCGGCGCCCTGGCGTTCACGCCAGGCCATCAGGTAGCGCTTGAGCGCCATGGCCGCAGCGAGCAGCACGGCGGCCATCAGCATCAGCCCGGATTCGCCGATGGCGCCGATCAACAGAGCGCTCAGCAGCGGCCCGCACAACCCGCCGACGCTGGCGCCCGCGGCGATGAAGGCGAACAGTCGGCGGGCCTGGGCGCCGTCGAACACATCGGCCATCAGGCTCCAGGCCACCGAGACGACGAACAGGTTGTAGACCGAGATCCACACGTAGAACACCCGCGCCAGCCAGACGCTGTCGTGATCGAGGCGAAACAGCAGGACGAAGACCAGCAGATTGAGGCAGAAGAAGCCGTACACCCAGTCGATGAAATGGATGCGCGGCACCTTCGAGTTGAGCCAGGCCAGCAGCGGCACCGCCAGCAGCATGGCGACGAAGGTGGCGGTGAACAGCCATTGCAGGTTGTTCACCCCGCCGGTGATGCCCATCGCCTCGCGGATCGGGCGCAGCATGAAGTAGCCGGCGAACAGGCAGAAGAACAGGGCGAAGCCGGCGAGCACCGCCGTCAGCTCCTGCCCCTCGGCATTGATGGCCCGCGCCAGGCGCCGGGTGAGCGCCTGCATCTCAGGCGAACAGCTCGATGATGCGCTTGCGCTGCCCCGCGTCGGGCAGGCGTCCCTGCCCGGCGAGAATGTTGTCGGCCATGTAACGCGGGTTGGAGGTGGCCGGAATCACCGCGGTCACCGCCGGGTTGGCGAGGATGAACTTGAGCATCAGCTGCGCCCAAGAGGTGACGTCCAGCTCCACGGCAGCCCAGTCGGGCAGGTTCTTGCCCTTTACCCGGTCGAACAGCACCGAGCGCTGGAAGGGCCGGTTGACCAGCACCGCGATGCCCTTGTCGGCGCAGTAGGGCAGCAGCTCGCGCTCGGCGTTGCGCTCGCCGATGGAATAGTTGAACTGGACGAAATCCACCGGCTCCTGGCGCAGCACCTCGAGCAGGCGCTCGTGAGCGGAATCCAGATAATGGGTGACGCCGACATAGCGCACCCGGCCCTGCTCCTTGAGCTCGCGCAGCAGGCCGAGCTGGGTGCCGGTGTCCTGCAGGTTGTGCACCTGCATCAGGTCGATGGTGTCGGTGCGCAGGGCGGCGAAACTGGCCTCGACCTGACGCTCGCCGGCCGCGCGCCCGGTAGAGGACACCTTGCTGGCGAGAAACAGCTTCTTGCGCATGTCGTCCTCGGCGGCCAACGCGCCACATACCGCCTCGGCGCGCCCGTAGCTGGGCGCGGTATCCACCAGGCTGGCGCCGCCATTGACCAGGGCCTGCAGTACCTCGCGCAGAGGTTGCAAGGCTTCGTCGGTCAGCGCCACGTCGTGGGTGCGCGAAGTGCCCAGGCCGATTACCGGCAGTTGCTCGCCGCTGCTGGGGATCGCCCGACTCAACAGGGTGCCGGCGGTGAAGGCGGACGCTGGCAACCAGGGCAGCAGGGCGGCCAGCGCGGTCAGGCTGGCGCCCGCTTGCAGGACTCGACGACGACTGGGCATGACGTGGCTCCTCTCTCGGTGACCGGTTGGTTATAGGCACTGACCACGCGCCGACCAAGGCGTTACACCAGCAAAGGAGCATGCGGAGAGAGGCGATGAGAGGCCGCTGGAACGGCTGCAGCCCGCTTGTCACGGGGCGAAGAGGGGAATCGAGGAGGGGCAGCGGAGCAATATCCGGTAACCAAAAACGCCGCTGCGCCAGATGGGGTTGAGGGCGCAGCGGTCGGGAAAGCGGTCAGGCAGCGCGTGTGGATTCGCTGATCAGCATGCCGTGGGAAACGAGGTAGCAACGATGGCCGTTCTGCAGCATCAGAGGGCTGCGACTGGCGATGATCCAGCCTTTGCTCAGCAGTTGCTCGATATGAGCACGCAGTGCGGGTAGATGGCGCTGTTCCTTCATGGCCGACCTCTCATTGAATGGGCGCTTGGCGCTTCGTTGTGCTTCCGTGACACAGCTCGCAAAAGTGTAGTGGCGCTGTGCCAGAAAAGTAAGCGGCGCGATTGTGCATTTTTTTGTAGGACATTCGCCATTGGCACCTTCCACTCAGGGCTGCAAAACTGCCGTTTGCGGTTCTGCCTGGGGCGCAGAGAACACCAGATAGTCGTCTTCCAGCTGGCCGTAGCGCAGCAGCGCCAGATCGAGCAGGTAGTTCTGGTGCAGCTTCCACGGCACCCGGTCGCCCTGCGCCGGCAACAGGTGCGCGGCGCGCTCGATATAGCCCGACTGCAGATCGAGAAAGGGCTGCGGGCGGACGCCGCCGCCATTGTCGTGTGGCGTCACCTGGCGCATGCCGATGGCGTCCATGTGCCTGATCAAGCGGCAGAAGTACTCGCTGGAAAGATCGGCCTTGAGCGTCCAGCTGGCGTTGGTGTAACCCATCACCACCGCCAGGTTGGGCAGATCGCGCAGCATGATGCCGCGGTAGCCCATGCTTTTGGGCGCCTCGAAGGGCACCCCGTCGACGCTTACCTCGATGCCGCCGAACAGCTGCAGCTGCAGACCGGTGGCACTGACGATCACGTCGGCAGCCAGCTCTTCGCCATTCTTCAGGCGAATCCCCTGCGCGGTGAAACGCTCGATCTCGGCCGTGACCACCTGCGCCCTGCCCTGGCGCAGCACGCGGAACAGGTCGCCATCGGGCACCGCACAGACGCGCTGGTCCCAGGGTTTGTAGGACGGGCTGAAATGGCGCATATCGACCCGCTCGCCCAGCTGGCGCCGCACCAGCCCCAGCAGTATCCGTCGTACCAGATTGGGAAAGCGCTTGGCCAGCTTGTAGAAGACCAGCTGCAGGGTCACGTTGCGCCCCCGCGCCAGGCGATACACCCACTTCTCCGGCAACACACGGCGCAGCGCGTTGGACAGCGCATCGCGCTGCGGCAGGTTGATCACGTAGCTGGGTGAACGCTGCAGCATGGTGACCTGCGCCGCGCGCTCGGCCAGGGCCGGCACCAGGGTCACGGCGGTGGCGCCGCTGCCGATCACCAGCACGCGCTTGTTGCTGTAGTCGAAGCCCTCGGGCCACCGCTGCGGATGGATGAAGGTGCCCCGGTAGTCCTCGCGCCCGGCGAACTCGGGGGTGTAGCCGGCCTCGTAGCGGTAGTAGCCGGTGCACATCATCAGGAACTGGCAACTCATGCGCAGCGGCTCGCTCTCCTCGCCGCGCTGCACCCGCAACTGCCAGGTGGCGCTGGCGCTGCACCAATTGGCCTCGAGCACCCTGTGCCGATAGCGAATCAGGCGGTCGACGCCATGCTCGGCCGCCGTTTCCTCGATGTAACGACGAATCGACGGGCCGTCGGCGATGGCCTGCGGCTCGCGCCAGGGCTTGAAGTTGTAGCCGAGTGTGTACATGTCCGAATCGGAGCGGATGCCCGGATAACGAAACAGGTCCCAGGTGCCGCCCAAGGCCTCGCGTCCTTCGAGAACGGCGAACCGCTTGCCCGGGCAAAGGCGCTGGAGGTGGCAGGCGGCGCCGACTCCGGACAGGCCGGCGCCGATGATCAGGACATCCAGATGCTCGGTGGACATGACTCAGCCTCGCTCGGCTCGGGACATTGAGGATCACCTTAGTCCATGCGTCTGTCATCCGATCTTTGGTGTGGCCAGGCGGTTGATGCGCGGCGCCATGGCCGGCCGCTCGACGTCGCGACTGGCCTGCGGCCGCTATGCGGCGCTAAGCTGTAGCGATGACCATTCCCTACCTGACCTCGCAACCGACCAGCAGCACGGACGCCGCCAGCGGCCTGCACATCGGTGGCGACTGGACGCTGGCCCATTACAGCCGACTCGAACCTCAGGTACTGGCTCTGCGCGAACGCCTGCACGGCCAGGAAAGCGTCGATCTCGGCGGCCTGGCCGCGCTGGATACCGCCGGTGCGGCACTGCTGGTGGAGCTGCTGGGCAGCGAGCGCCTGCGCCAACTGGCGCAACAGGACAACCTCAGCACCGAGCGTCGCGCCCTGCTGCTGGCGGTGGCCGATGCCATGGCCGGCAGCCAGCAGGCGCAGGAACACGCCACGCCGTCGGCACTGCGCGAGGTGCTCGGGCATATCGGCGAGGCAGTGGAAACCACCTGGTGCCATGCCCGGGAACTGCTCGGTTTCATGGGCCTGACCCTGGTCAGCATGCTGGTGATCCTGGTGCGCCCGATGCGCTGGCGCCTTACCTCGCTGGCCGCGCACCTTGAACAGTGCGGGCTCAACGCCGTGCCCATCGTCGCCCTGCTGACCTTCCTGGTCGGCGCCGTGGTGGCCTTTCTCGGCGCCACCATCCTCGCCGACTTCGGCGCCAGCATCTACACGGTGAACCTGGTGGCCTTCTCCTTCCTGCGCGAGTTCGGCGTGCTGCTCACCGCCATTCTCATGGCCGGACGTACCGCCAGCGCCTTCACCGCGCAGATCGGCTCGATGAAGGCCAACGAGGAAATCGACGCCATCCGCACCCTGGGCCTGAGCCCGATCGAGTTGCTGGTGCTGCCGCGGGTGTTCGCCATGCTCATCGCCCTGCCGATCCTGACCTTCATCGCCATGCTCAGCGGCATGCTCGGCGGCGGCGTGGTGTGCGCCGTGGCGCTGGACATTCCGGTGACCATGTATCTGTCGATCCTGCAGGACAGCGACCTGCTGCAGCACTTTCTGGTCGGCCTGCTCAAGGCGCCGATCTTCGCCTTCCTGATCGCCCTGATCGGCTGCCGCGAAGGCTTCAAGGTCAGCGGCAGCGCGCAATCGGTGGGCGAGCACACCACCTCGGCAGTGGTGCAGTCGATCTTCGTGGTCATCCTGCTCGACGCCCTGGCCGCGCTGTTTCTGATGGAGATGGGCTGGTGAGTCGGGACAAGGTCATCGAGGTGCGCGGCCTGAACAACCGCTTCGGCAGCCAGGTGGTGCACGAGCATCTGGATTTCGACCTCTATCGCGGCGAGATACTCGGTGTGGTCGGCGGCTCGGGCACCGGCAAGTCGGTGCTGCTACGCAGCATCGTCGGTCTGCGCCAGCCCAACGCCGGCACCGTGCGGGTGTTCGGCGAAGAGCTGCTGAGCCTGCCGGCCGAGCGCCGCTCGCAGCTGGAACGGCGTTTCGGCGTGCTCTACCAGCGCGGCGCGCTGTTCTCCTCGCTGACCGTCAGCGAGAACATCGCCCTGCCGCTGATCGAGCATGCCGGCCTGTCGCGCGCCGCGGCCGAGCGCCTGGCGCGGGTCAAGATCGCCCTGGCCGGACTGCCGAGCAATGCTGCCGACAAGTATCCCGCCTCGCTGTCCGGCGGCATGGTCAAGCGCGCCGCCCTGGCCCGTGCCCTGGCACTGGACCCGGACATCCTGTTCCTCGACGAGCCCACCGCCGGCCTCGACCCCATAGGAGCGGCGGCCTTCGACCAATTGATCCGCACCCTCAGTGACAGCCTGGGTCTGAGTGTATTTCTGGTCACCCACGATCTGGACACGCTCTACAGCATCTGCGACCGGGTCGCGGTGCTGGCGCAGAAGAGGGTGCTGGTGGCCGACCGCCTGGATGTGGTGGCCGCTACCGACGACGCCTGGATTCAGGATTATTTTCACGGCCCGCGTGGACGCGCGGCTGCACAGGCCGCTGCGGCGGCAGGGAGTCGATGAATGGAACCCAGAGCCCATCATGTACTGATCGGCCTGTTCACCGTGCTCACGGTTGGCGCCGCGCTGCTGTTCGGCCTGTGGCTGAACAAGGCCGGAGCGGATCGCGCCTTCACCGATTACGAGGTGATCTTCAACGAGGCGGTCACCGGTCTGTCGCAGGGCAGCGCGGTGCAGTACAGCGGGATCAAGGTCGGCGACGTGATCAGCCTCGGCCTCGACCCCGATGACCCGCGCACGGTGCGCGCACGCATTCGCATCGTCGGCAACACGCCGATCAAGCAGGATACCCGCGCTCGCCTGGCGATCACCGGCATCACCGGCCTGGCGGTGATCCAGCTGTACAGCGGCAGCCCGGAAAGTCCGCCGCTCAAGGGCAAGGACGGTCAGCCGGGGATCATAGTCGCCGACCGCTCGCCGCTGTCGCGGCTGATGGCCAATGGCGAGGACCTGGTGAGCAGCGTCACGCGCCTGCTCAACCGCGCCAACAACCTGCTCTCGCGGGACAACGTCGAGCGGGTGGCGCGCACCCTGGAGAACCTCGAACAGGCCACCGCCGGCCTCGCCGACCAGCGTGGCGAGCTGAGCGAGGCCCTGCGCCAGACCAGCGCCGCCACCCGCGAAGCCGCCGCGCTGATGAAGAACGCCAATCATCTGCTCGACAGCCAGGGCAGCCAGGTGCTGGAAAGCGCCGAGCGCCTGATGGCCTCGCTCGAGCGCAGCAGCCGCAATATCGAGGAGCTGCTGCAGAACAACCGCGGCGCACTGGACAGCGGTCTGCAGGGCCTCGGCGATCTCGGCCCGACGATCAGCGAGCTGCGCGAAACCCTCGGCGCCCTGCGCGGCTTTTCCCGCCGCCTGGAGCAGGACCCCAGCGGTTACCTGCTGCGCAGCGACAGCATCAAGGAGTTCCAACCATGAAGCGTCTCACCCTGTTGCTGGCCGCCGCCCTGCTCGGCGCCTGCTCGATCCTGCCGCAGAGCGAACCGCTGGATATCTATCTGCTGCCGGCCACTGCGCTGCCGCCGCAGACGCAACGGGTCGACTGGTCGCTGCGGGTGAACAGCCCGGTCAGCAACCAGCTGCTCGACGGCACGCGCATCGTCGTGCTGCCCGAGCCAGGGCGGGTCAACACCTACCAGGGCGTACGCTGGAGCGAGCGCACGCCGCAGCTGTTGCGCGGCCGCCTGCTCGACGCCTTCCAGGATGACGGGCGGATCAAGGCGCTGAGCAACGAGGAGCAGCGCCTGCAGGCCGATCTGGAACTGGTCAGCGATCTGCGCAGCTTCCACAGCGAATACCGCGACGGCACCCCGCACGCGCTGATCCGTCTCGAGGTCAACCTGGTCGATACGCGCAGCCAGCAGATCATCGCCAGCCGCCGCTTCAGCGCCAGCCAGGCGGCTGGCGATACCTCGATTGCCGCGGTGGTGGCGGCTTTCGGCAAGGCTGCCGATCAATTGTCCCGCGAACTGGTGGACTGGACGCTGAACCAGGGGCAGCGCGCTACCCCGTAGGGTGCGCCGTGCGCACCAATGCCTGCGCGTAATCCGGTGCACACGGCCAAGAGTCCCTACACGAACGACGCCGTCAACCAACCGCGCACTTCGGCGTAGGGGTATTCCTCCAGCGCGGCGAAGCCGGCCAGCTGGCGTGCCTTGAGCTTGGTGAACAACGGCGTGGTCACCCCGCAGAGAAAACGCGTCAGGCACTCATGGCTCGGTTCGTGCCCGGCGTATTGCCGGTGCTTCTCGACGAAGGCGGCGCCTAACGCCCGGGCGTCGCGACCGCTCAAGGGCGGTAATTCCGGTGGTTGCGGCAAGGTCGCGACGTGCCCCTGACACACGGAGCAATGCCCGCAACGCTCGGGCGCCTGCTCGTCGCCGAAATACAGCGCCAGACGTCGGCTCAGGCATTCGCGGCTCTCGAACAAGCCGAGCATGGCCTGGATACGGCCGATCTCGCTGGCCTCGTGGGCGCAGAAATGCGCATGCAGATCGGCCGCCAGGGTCTCGCTCTCGAAGCCGCCGTCGAGCACGACGTAGACCTCGGTCATCTGCTTGCTTTCCAGCTCCAGCCAGCCCTTTTCCTGAAAGTAATCCAGCGCCTTGACCACCCGCGCGCGTTCGGCACCGTACTGTCGATACAGCGCGTCGAAGTCCAGCGTCGACCAGGTACGCGCGCGCTTCGAGCAGGCAAGGATCGCCTCGACGAACTGGCGCCGCTCGCCCTCGAACTGCGCCAGCAAGGCCTCGTCCTCCAGCAGCAGCTTGAAGCGATACTCGGCGAAGTAGGCATAACGCGGCGCGATGATGCCGCGTAGTTCCAGCTGCACCAGCAGGGTCTTGAGCGGCAGCGCGCGGATATTGCTGTGCTCGGAGAGCTGGCCGAGCATCAGCTCCCACTGCCCGCCCGTGCCGGCTGCGCGCAGGTCGTCGAGCACCGCGCGAATGCCGGCAAGCTCCGGGGTATCGCCGTAGACGAAGTTCTCCAGCACGCTGAGGCCGTCGCGGCTGGCCAGCACCAGGCAGTCCGAGGCCTGGCCATCGCGCCCGGCGCGGCCGATTTCCTGGCTGTAGTTCTCCACCGACTTGGGCAGGTCGAAGTGCACCACGTTGCGGATGTCGCGCTTGTCGATGCCCATGCCGAAGGCGATGGTGGCGACGATGCACTCCAGCTCGCCCGCCATGAAGCGCCGCTGGATCGACTCGCGTACCTCATGGCCCATGCCGGCGTGGTAGGCGCTGACCGCCAGACCGTCACGCGCCAGGCACTCGGCGACCTGCTCGGCAGTTTTCTGCTGGGTGACGTAGACGATGCTCGCCTGACCGCGCCGCGGCGCCAGCCATTGCTGCAGGCGCTGCGCCTTGGCACCACCAGGCACCGGCTCGACCAGCAGGTTGAGATTGGGCCGATAGAAGCCGGTGGTGACCACATCCGCCTCGGCAATGGCGAATTTCTCGCGCATGTCGGCGATCACCCTGGGCGTGGCCGTGGCGGTGAGCAGCAGCACCTGCTTGATGCCGAACTGGCGCTGATAGTCGGGCAGCTTGAGGTAATCCGGGCGGAAGTTGTGGCCCCACTCGGAAATGCAGTGCGCTTCGTCGACCACCAGCAGGGAGATCGGTACCTGGGCGATGAAGTTTCGGAAGCGCTCGTTCTTCAGGCGCTCCACCGAGATCATCAGAATCTTCAGCTCGCCGCTGCGTGCGCGGTTCATCACCTCCATGCTCTGCTCACGGCTCTGCGCCGAGTCGATGCTCGCTGCCGCGATGCCATGGGCGTGCAGGAAGGCCAGCTGATCCTGCATCAGCGCCAGCAGCGGCGAGATGACCAGGGTCAGGTGCGGCAGGTGCAGCGCCGGCAGCTGGTAGCACAGGGACTTGCCCGAGCCCGTGGGGAAGATCGCCGCCGCCGAACGTCCGGCGAGTACGGCGCTGATCACCGCCTCCTGGCCGGGGCGCAATTGATCGAAACCGAAGACACGTTTGAGGGTGGACATGGGCCGTCACTCCATTGACTGCGGATTGGCCCCTGACCATAACGCGGTTGCGTAGGGTGCGCCATGTGCGCCGCCAACAAACAAGGTGCGCACGGCGCAGCCTACGGCCCGAGTCTCGTAGGGCGGGTGCAACCCGCGCTGCGGCCATGGCGGGTTTCACCCGCCCTACGCCTGCTGCTTTTGCTCTTGCCTGCCGCCTGCAGCCTGCAGCCTAAAAAAAAGAAACCGCCCGAAGGCGGTTTCTTTTGCCCTGCCCAGCTTAGAGCTGCGGGCCGGCGTTCTTGATCGCTTCGCTGACATCGAACTTGGCGAAGTTGTCGATGAACAGCTTGGCCAGGCCCTTGGCGGCTTCGTCGTAGGCGTTCTTGTCTGCCCAGGTGTTGCGCGGGTTGAGCAGGTTGGTCTCGACGCCCGGCACGGCCTTGGGCACGTCCAGGTTGATGATCGGCAGGTGCTCGGTCTCGGCACCGATCAGCGCCCCGCTCTGGATCGCCGCGATCACACCACGGGTGGTGGGGATGTTGAAACGCTTGCCGACGCCATAGCCACCGCCGGTCCAGCCGGTGTTGACCAGATAGACCTTGGAGCCGAAGGCGTTGATGCGCTTGATCAGCAGCTCGGCGTAGACGCCGGCCGGACGCGGGAAGAACGGCGCGCCGAAGCAGGTGGAGAAGGTCGACTTGATGCCGCCGCCCGAACCCATTTCGGTGGAACCGACCAGCGCGGTGTAGCCGGACAGGAAGTGATAGGCCGCCTGCTCGTTGTTGAGGATCGACACCGGCGGCAGTACGCCGGTCAGGTCGCAGGTCAGGAAGATCACGGCATTCGGTTCGCCGCCCAGGTTCTTCTCGCTGCGCTTCTCGACGTACTCCAGCGGGTAGGCCGCGCGGCTGTTCTGGGTCAGGCTGTCGTCGCTGTAGTCGGGGGTGCGCTGCTCATCGAGCACCACGTTCTCCAGCACGGTGCCGAACTGGATGGCTTTCCAGATCACCGGCTCGTTTTTCTCGGACAGGTCGATGCACTTGGCGTAGCAGCCGCCTTCGATGTTGAACACCACGTCCTCGCCCCAGCCGTGCTCGTCGTCACCGATCAGGTAACGCGATTCGTCGGCGGACAGGGTGGTCTTGCCGGTGCCGGACAGACCGAAGAACAGGGTCACGTCGCCATCTTCGCCGATGTTGGCGGCGCAGTGCATCGGCAGCACGTCCTTTTCCGGCAGCAGGAAGTTCTGCACGGAGAACATGGCCTTCTTCATCTCGCCGGCGTAACGCATACCGGCGATCAGCACCTTGCGGGCGGCGAAGTTGATGATCACGCAGCCGTCGGAGTTGGTGCCGTCACGCTCCGGCACGCACTCGAAGTTGGCCACGTTGAGGATCTGCCACTCGGCCTTGCCGGCCGGGTTGTAGGCGCTCGGGTTGATGAACAGCTGACGGCCGAACAGGTTCTGCCAGGCGGTGGCGGTGGTCATTTTCACCGGCAGGTAGTGCGCTTCGGCAGAGCCTACGTGAACGTGGGAAACGAAGTGTTCCTGGGCGTTGTTGAAGGCTTCCACGCGATCCCACAGGGCATCGAACTTGTCGGCCGGGAACGGACGGTTGATGTTGCCCCAGGCGATCTGCGCCTCGGTGCTCGGCTCCTGAACGATGAAGCGGTCTGCCGGCGAGCGGCCAGTGCGATGACCGGTACGAACGACCAGCGCGCCGTTGGCGGCCAGTTCCCCTTCACCACGGCGAATGGCTTCTTCGACCAGTTGCGCGGCGCTGATGTCGGTATACACGGCGTTGTTGGCTTGCGTCATGAGGGTCCCCGTCGGCCGCTGGCCGAGTCTTCCGAACGTTGTGTAGTGCAGGGGCAACTGCACTACACGGTAAAAAAGTCGCGGGAGTATGCCAGAAAAGCGAATCGCTTGGCAGCCTCCGATCCGATAGAGAACTTCTATAAGGAAGAAAAGTTCATCAATGGCGTGTCTGCGACGGCGCTTCGCTGCCGGCACCGGCGAACAGCTGGGCGATATCGGCGGCATCGAAGGCGTAGCGCTCGTTGCAGAACTGGCAATCGATCACCACGCTGCCGCCCTGCTCGGCCAGCAGCAGCTCGGCGTCGGCCTGGCCGAGGCTGGCCAGGGCGCTGGCCGAGCGCTCGCGCGAGCAGCTGCAGCGGAACTGCAGCGGCTGCCCGTCGAACAGGCGCACGTTTTCCTGGTGATAGAGGCGATGCAACAGGGTCGGGTTGTCCAGGCCCAGCAGCTCTTCGGCGGTCAGGGTATCGGCCAGGGTCAGCACGTGGTTCCAGCTCTCGGCGCGTTCCTGCGGCTCGCTCTGGTGGTGCGGCGGCAGCTGCTGCAGCAGCAGGCCGCGGGCGCGCTGGCCATCGGCCTTGAGCCAGAAGCGGGTCGGCAACTGCTCGGAGCTGGCGAAGTAGTTGGTCAGGCATGCGGCCAGGTCGACGCCGTCAAGGTCGACGATGCCCTGATAACGCTGGCCGCGGGTGGGGTCGATGGTGATGGCCAGCACGCCATTGGGCATCAGGCTCTGCAGGTCGGCGTCGGCGCCGATCTGCTCGGCGTCGTAGCGGGCGATGCCGCGCAGCTCGCGGGCACTGGAGCATTCGACCATCAGCAGCGACAGCGGGCCTTCGGCGCGCGCCTGCAGCACCAGCAGGCCGTCGAACTTCAGCGTGCCGACCAGCAGGGCGGCAGCGGCCATCAGCTCGCCGAGCAGCTGCGCCACCGGCTGCGGGTAGGCGTGCTTGGCCAGCACATGGGCGTAGCTCTCGCGCAGCGCGACCATCTCGCCGCGCACGTCGGTGTCGTCGAAGAGAAAGCGTTGACTGAAGTCATTCATGGCGGCTGGCCCGGGTCTGCAAAAGGGCTGGCGATTTTATGCACAAACGCCAGCACAACCAAGGGCCGAACGTCATGTGCGGCTGTTCACAGGCACGACTGCACCCTGAACCCTGGCTGAACAAGCACGCTGCCGCCCTTGTACGACGGTCAGCACGACCTATCATCCGCGCGCCCGGGACAGGGCCTGTCATCTATCTGCAAAGGGATCTTTCATGTCGAGCACGTTCATCAATCGTCACTGGCAGCCACGCGCCCTGCTGGTCTGCCATGTCGTGGCCTTCGCACTGCTCGCCAGCTGGCTGTGGCAGCCTACCCGCGAGCTGTGGAACGTCTTCGATCTGTGGCTGTTCAAGCTGCTCAACGACCCGGTACACGCCGGCGGCCTGTGGGCACATGTCTGGGCCATCGGCAGCATGCGCCCGGTCGATGCCGGGGTCGGCGTGGTGATGCTGGCGGTGATGCTCAAGGCCGATCTGATCTTCACCGGTGCCCAGGTACGTCGCGCGCTGTTCGCCTTTCTCGTCGCCCTGACGGTGATGCTGCTGATGCGTGTGCTGTTCGCCGACCTGGTCGAATACATGGGCTGGCAACACGCCAGCCCGTCGCTGGTGGTGGAAGGCAGCGCGCGCCTGACCGAGATGTTCCCGGCCTGGGAAGAACGCTGGGACCTGAAGGACAGCGCCAGCCGCAGTTTCCCCGGTGATCACGCCTCCGTGCTGCTGATCTGGGCCTATTTCATGAGCTTCTTCGCCCGCGGTTGGCGCCTGCTGCTGGTCTGGGCGATTACCGCGATCGGCATCCTGCCGCGCCTGGTGGCCGGCGCCCACTGGGGCGCGGACGCCTTCGTCGGCGGCGTGTTCCTCAGCCTGCTGGCCCTGGCGTGGAGCTGCTACACCCCACTCGGTTACCGCGCCAGCGAATGGCTGGAAAAAGTCACCCTGCCGATCACCTCGCGCCTGGCCAGACTGCCGCTGCTGGGCCGCCTGAGCATTGTCAGCGGGCGCTGAAGCGTAGGGTGCGCCGTGCGCACCAACATCAATCGGTGAGGATTCGGTGCGCATAGCGCACCCTACGTACATACGAGGCTATTCGTCCTCGTCCGCCCAGGGGTGGCGCAGGCCACCCTCCTGCTGTTCGTTGAACTGATGGATCTGCCGGCGCTGCTTCTTGCTTGGCCGGCCATCGGTCTGCACGCCCAGGGCGCCGGCCTTGCGCATGGCCGCGGCCTGCTGGCGGCGAGCGATGCTCTCGTCGGTTTCGCGATACAGCAGCTGCGCCTCGGGGGCGCCGCGGCGTACCGCCGATAGCGCCAGCACCACCACCGTGCGCTCGTCGAAGCCGGTGCGCAGCACGTACTCATCGCCGACCTTGGGCTCCTTGCCCGGCTTGCAGCGCTCGCCGCGGTGATGCACCTTGCCCCCTTCGATGGCCGCCTTGGCCAGCGCGCGGGTCTTGTAGAAACGCGCCGCCCACAGCCATTTGTCCAGGCGCACCTTGTCGTCGTCTTTTTCGCTCATCTGGCTCTCTGATGGATTTCGCATCCGGCACGGGCGCCTGATGCAGTTGTCATAAGGCACAACTAGAATGCGCGGAATCATAGGCCGTGTAGGCCGCAGGGGACACTCTCACCTTGAAGACTTTCGACCAGCTCAGCGTGATCGGCCTGCGCGAGTGGATCAACCTGCCCGAGCTCGGCATCATCGGCCTGCGCGCCAAAATCGACACCGGCGCCAGCACGTCGAGCCTGCACGCCAGCGACATCCAGCCGTTCCAGCGCGATGGTGAGGACTGGGTGCGCTTCACCGCCTACCTCGGCACCCAGGTGCAGCGCCGCCATCGTTGCGAGGCGCCGCTGGTGTCGGTCAAACGCATCAAGAGTTCCAACGGCCAGGCACAGAGCCGCTACGTGATCCGTACCGATCTGGCCCTCGGCAATCGCCTGTGGCCAGTGGAATTCACCCTGGCCTGTCGCAAGACCATGCGTTATCGCGTACTACTCGGCTCCAAGGCGCTGATCACCGGCCAACTGGTGGTCAATCCTGCACTCAGCTACGTGCAGGACAAACCCTCACTTTCCTCGTCCGTTCCAGGTGCCCAATGAAGATCGCCGTGCTGTCGCGCAACCCGCGTCTGTATTCCACCCGCCGTCTGGTGGAGGCCGGTCAGCAGCGCGGCCATGAAATGGTGGTGATCGACACCCTGCGCGCCTATATGAACATCGCCAGCCACAAGCCACAGATTCATTACCGCGGCCAGGCGCTGGAAGGCTTCGATGCGGTGATCCCGCGCATCGGCGCCTCGGTGACCTTCTATGGCTGCGCGGTGTTGCGCCAGTTCGAGATGATGGGCGTCTACCCGCTCAACGAGTCGGTGGCCATCAGCCGCTCGCGCGACAAGCTGCGCGCCCTGCAGCTGCTGTCGCGCAAGGGCATCGGCCTGCCCGTGACCGGTTTCGCCCACTCCCCCGACGACATTCCCGACCTGATCCAGATGGTCGGTGGCGCGCCGCTGGTGATCAAGGTGCTGGAAGGCACCCAGGGCATGGGCGTGGTGCTGGCCGAAACGAGCAAGGCCGCCGAGTCGGTGATCGAGGCCTTCCTCGGCCTCAAGCAGGACATCATGGTTCAGGAGTACATCCAGGAGGCCGGCGGTGCCGACATCCGCTGCTTCGTGGTCGGCGACAAGGTGATCGCGGCGATGAAGCGCCAGGCCAAGGCCGGCGAGTTCCGCTCCAACCTGCACCGCGGCGGCAGTGCCAGCCTGATCAAGATCACCCCGGAAGAGCGCATGACCGCGGTGCGCGCGGCCAAGGTCATGGGCCTGAACGTCGCCGGGGTGGACATCCTGCGCTCCAACCACGGCCCGCTGGTGATGGAGGTGAACTCCTCGCCGGGCCTGGAAGGCATCGAGACCACCACCGCCAAGGACGTCGCCGGGATGATCATCGAGCATCTGGAAAAGAACGCCGAGCCCGGCCAGACCCGCACCAAGGGCCGCGGATGAGCCGAGCCTTCGCCGGCCGCCTGGCGCTGATCGCCCCCGCCGCCGCCATTGCCGAAGACGTACTGGAAGCGACCCTGGCGCAGCTCGATGTACTGGGTCTGCGCTACCACCTGGGGCGCCACGTGCGCGCCCGCCATCGTTACCTGGCCGGCACGCCGGAGCAGCGCCTGGAGGATCTGCACCAGGCCTTCGCCCTGCCCGATATCGCCGCCGTCTGGTGCCTGCGCGGCGGCTACGGTTGCGCGCAACTGGTGGCGGATATCGACTGGACCTTGCTGAGCCAGGCCAGCCCGCGCCCGCTGATCGGCTTCTCCGACCTGTCGATTCTGCTGGAGGCCTTTGCCCGGCGCGGTCTGCCCGCCATTCATGGCCCGGTGGCCACCGCGCTCGGCCATCAGGTGCTGTCAGCGCCAGGAGGCCAGCGCGAACGCCTGGCTTCGATGCAGGCACTGTGGAGCCTGCTCGAGGGCCAGCACCGGCAGCTGCCGCTGCGCCATATCAGCGGCCCGCAACATGCCATCGAGGGCACCCTGCAGGGCGGCAACCTGACGGCGCTGGCCAGCGTCTGCGGCACGGACGCGGGAATGCGTCTGGCCGAGGATTCGATCCTGATTCTGGAAGACGTTGGCGAGCCCTACTACCGTCTGGAGCGCAGTCTCTGGCAACTGCTGCACAGCTTCGCCGGGAGAAAGCCGCGGGCGGTGTGCCTGGGCAGCTTCACCGACTGCCCGCGGCGCGGCGTGCACCACAGCCTGGAGCAGATCATCGGCGAATACCTGGCACCGCTGGGCGTACCGCTGTACGGCGACCTGCCCAGCGGCCATGGTGACCTCAACCATCCCTGGCCCTACGGGCAAAAGGCGCGGCTCAGCGCCAACCGCCTGAGCTGGTGATTCGCCTCAGCGCGAGCGCGCCTGCAGCCAGGCGAGAAACTCCGTCTCGGTCATCGGCCGGCCGAACAGATAGCCCTGCCCCAGCGCGCAGCCCTGCTCGCGCAGCAGCGCCAGCTGGCTGTCGTGCTCGATGCCTTCGGCCACGCACTCCAGATCCAGATTGCGCGCAATCATCAGAATGGTCTGCACCAGCATGCGCCCACTGGCCGCGCCGTCCAGGTCGGCGACGAAACTGCGGTCGATCTTCAGGCGGTCCAGCGGCAGGCGCTTGAGGTAGGTCAGCGACGAGTAGCCGGTGCCGAAATCGTCGATGGCGAAGCGCACCCCCTGCACCTTGAGCCGTTGCATGTGGCCGATGCAGCGCTCGACGTCCTCGAGCAGCACGCCTTCGGTGATCTCCAGCTCCAGCGCCTGCGCCGGCACACCGTGATCGCGCAGGCAGCGCTCGACGCGCTCCACGCAGCCGGCCTGGCGCAGTTCGCGCGGGCTGAGGTTGACCGCCAGCACCAGGCGCGGCCATTGCGCCTGCCAGCGCGCCAGGGCCGCACAGGCCTGCTCCAGCACCCACTGGCCGATATCCTGGATCAGCCCGGTTTCCTCGGCCAGCGGGATGAACTGATCCGGCGCGATCTCGCCACGCTCGGGGTGTATCCAGCGCAGCAGCACCTCGGCACCGGCGACCGAGTCTTCGGCCAGCATCAGCTGCGGCTGGAACACCAGCTGCAGCTGCTGACGGGCAATGGCCTGGCGCAGCTCGCTTTGCAGCTGCAGGCGCTGGTCGATGGCCGCCTGCATCTCCGGGGCGAAGAAGTGCAGGGCATTGCGCCCGGCATGCTTGGCCCGGTACATGGCCGTGTCGGCCTGCTTGAGAATGTCCGCCGCGTGCTGCAGGCCCAGCGGATGCAGGGCGATGCCGATACTGGCGCTGATCGCCAGCTCGTGACCGTCGATCAGGCAACTGCCCTGCAGGCCGCGCAGCAACTTCTCGCCCACCGCGGCGGCTTGTTCGGCAACGGCCTGCGGCTCGTTGCCGAGCGCCTCGAGCAGCACCACGAACTCGTCGCCCCCCAGGCGCGCCAGGGTGTCCTCGGTGCGCAGTTCGCCAGCCAGGCGGGTGGTCACCTCGACCAGCAGGGCATCGCCGACCAGGTGGCCGAGGCTGTCGTTGACCGTCTTGAAGTGATCCAGATCGATGAACAGCAGGGCGCCCAGGCTGCCCTCGCGATTCTCCCGGTCCATGGCATGCTGCAGGCGGTCGAGCAGCAGGCGCCGGTTGGGCAGGCCGGTCAGCTCGTCGCTGTAGGCCAGGCGCTCGATCTCGCGCTGGTAACGCTGGCGCTCGGAGATGTCGGTGACGCTGGCGCGAACCAGCAGCTCCTCGCCGGGCATGCGTACCAGGCGCACCTCGCAGGGCAGCTGGCGCCCGGCGCTGTCACGGTGGGTCCACTCGAACACCGGCGTGTCACCGGCGATGGCCCGCTGCAAATGCTCCCTGCCGGCGCGCGAGGACAGACGACCATCGCCCTGGCGCAACGGGCTGATGCTCTGGATCGTCTTGCCGAGCAGCTCTTCGCGGCGATAGCGGAACAGGCGCAGGGCGTTCTCGTTGCACTCGACGATGCCGCCATCCGGGTTGAACAGCAGGATCGCCTCGGGCGCATGCTCGACCAGGGTCCGATAACGCGCTTCGGCCTGGTGCCGCGCGCTGATGTCCTCGACCAGCAGCAGGAACAGGGTCTGCCGCCCGGCAGTAGCGCGCACGGCACGCAGGCTGACGCGGGTGAACACCACCTGACCGTCGGCGCGCAGGAAGCGCTTGTCCATCTCGAAACCGTCGCTGTCGCCCAGCAGCACCTGCTCCACGCTGGCCTGCTCGGCCGCCAGGTCCTCCGGGTGCGACAGCTGCTGCCAACTGCTGGCCAACAGCTCGTCGCGGCTGCGCCCGAGGATGCTGCACAGTTTCTGGTTGACCTCTTCCCAGCCGAAGCTCTGGGTGGTCAGCGCCATGCCGATCAGCGGCGCCTCGAAAAACAGGCGCAGGCGCTCGTCACGCTCGCGCAGCTGCGACTCGGTACGCCGGCGCTCGCTGATGTCCTGCACCACGCCATAGATGCGCACCAGGCTGCCGTCGTCATCGCGCTCGGCCATGCCCCGCACCCGCACCAGACGCCCGCCGAGGCGCGCCGCCAGCCGCAGTTCGATGTCGAACTCGTCGAGCTCGCCCAGCGCCGCCTGCAGGGTCTCGATGATCAGCGCCTGACTCGGCGCGTCGTAGTAATGCAGCGCCTGTTCGAAACTGGGCGGCCCCAGATGGATGTCACGCTCGACGATGCGGTAGCAGCCGTCGCTCCAGAACAGGCTGGAATCGCCGAGTTCGAACACCCAGCCGCCCAGGTTGGCGATGTCCTCGGTCTGGCTGAACAGGTGGTTCTGCCGCAGCAGTTGCGAGCGCTGCTGCTCGACCTGCGCCGCCAGCTCCACGCGCGCCGTGACATCCTGCTGCAGGCCGACGAAATGACTGATGCCCTGATCGTCGCGCATCGGTGCCAGCACCACCTCGTTCCAGAACGGCTGGCCGTCCTTGCGGTAGTTGCGCACCACGGCATGACCACTGCGGCCATCGCGCAGGGCCGCACGCAGGGGTTGCAGCTCGAGCTGGGCGCGATCCTCGCCGAGCAGGAAGCGGCAGTTGCGCCCCAGCACCTCCTCGGCGCGGTAGCCGGTTATCTGGCTGAACGCCGCATTGCAGTAGACCAGCGGCAGGTCGGCCTGGCGCGCGTCGGCGATGGTCACGCCCAGCGGGGTGGCCTCCATGGCCAGGTTGGCGCGCGCCAGTTGCTGCTGCATCTGCGCGCTACGCGCCAGCGCCTGGCGCAGGTCACTGAGCGCACGCCCCACCACCAGTGTCGCGCCCATCAGCAACAGCACGACGAAATGCAGCTGATTAAGCTGCAGGTCGACTTCGGCAAAACTCAAGCGGTCACGCCAGAGCGGCAATGGCAGGGTGGCGGCGTACACCAGCAGCACGCCATACAGGGCGCCCACGAAGGCATGACGCAACGCCAGCACCAGCATGCTCAGCCCCAGCAGCGGCAGGGCGAATTGGGCCGGCAGGCTGGCGCTGAGCGTCATCAGCACCAGCAGCACGCCGGCGGCCAGCAGCCAGTCACCTGGCGAGCGGCTGATGGCCAGCGGCGAGGCCTTGACCCGACCCCGCTCGCGCAGCCAGCCGCGGGCATGCAGCAGCGGCGTGCAGAGGGCCAGCAAGGGCGCCGTCAGCGCCAGCAGGTTGATGGTGTCGCTCAACCAGACCGCCAGGCTCGCCTGCGCCCACTGCTCATCGCCCTGGAAGCCGGTAAGCCAGAGATTGCTCTGCAGGCCGAGGGCTACCAGGGTGGCCGGCATCAGCACGGCGAAGGCGAGAAACCTCAGCACATCGCGCAAGCGCCCCAGTGCCGGATCGAACGACTGGCGCTGCAACAACCACCAGCCCAGGGCCACGGCGGCGGTTTCCGGCACGGCATAGAGCGGCGCCCACTGCCAGGGCAGGCCCCATAACGGCACGCTGAACAGGGCATTGAGGTAGAGCGCCGGCAGCACCCGAGGCCCCCACCACAGGCACAGCGCCAGGCCGAGCACCAGGGGCAGGTAGCACAGCGCCACGCCGTCGTTCAGACGGGTCGCCAGGGAAATCCAGGTTGCCAGGTGGAATATCGGCAGCGGCAGCCACCAGGTCCAGTTGGGCAAGCGGTCGGGGAAGGCGGCGGGCATGCGGGCCTCGAGTTGATGCGCTGGCACAGCATAGCCCAGCGCCGAAGTGCTTGGCAGCAGATTGCCAGCACCAGGGCGCGGTCTTGGGACGCTCCGCCTAGACCGCGTCGCGCGGCAACAGCAGCCCCAGCGGCAGACGCACCCGCGCCTCGAGACCGCCGCCGCTGCGGTTGCGCAATTCGACGCTGCCACCATGCAGCGCGGCGATGCGCTTGACGATGGCAAGGCCGAGGCCGGTACCGCGTCCGCCACGGGCCCGGTCGCCACGGATGAAGGGGTTGAAGATGCTGTCCAGCTCGGCCGGATCGATGCCGTTGCCGCGGTCCAGCACGCTCAGCACCACATAGGGCGCACTGTGATCACCGGCCAGGCTGGCGACCACCTCGACGGCGTCGCCGCCGCCATGGTTGAGCGCATTCTCCACCAGGTTGGTGAGCAGGCGCTTGGTCGACACGCGGCGCAGCGGGAATGGCGGAATCGCTTCCAGGCACAGGCGCACCCGCTCGCCGCCCTGGTTGTAGGGCGCCAGGGTTTCGCGCACCAGTTCGGGGAAGTCGGCCTCCTCCACCGGCTCGTCGCGGCCGTCGCGGATGAAGGCGAGGAACTGATCGAGGATGGCGTCCATGTCCTCGATGTCGCGCACCATGTCCTCGGTCAGCTCGGAATCGTTGTCCATGAACTCCAGGGCCAGACGCAGGCGCGTCAGCGGCGTGCGCAGGTCGTGGGAAACCCCCGCCAGCATCAGCTCGCGCTCGCGGCCGGCCTGCTCGACATCCTCGGCCATCTGGTTGAAGGCGCGGTACACCTCGGTCATCTCGCTCGGTGTATCGCCCACCGGCAGGCGCACGCTACGGCCCTGGCCAAGCTGGCGCGCGGCGTAGACCAGGCGCTTGAGCGGTGCGTTGAGCTGACGCACGAAGATCCAGGCCGCTGCGGTGGAAAGCAGGCCGATGCCGAGGAACCAGCCGAGCACGCTCCAGATCCGCTGGCCACGCAGCGGATGCGGGTACATCGGCACCCGCACCCAGCCATCGCCGAGGCTCGGCGCATGCACCCAGAGCGCCGGCGGCGTGGTGGCGCGCACCCGGGTTTCGGTGTCGGGGCCAAGTTCGGTCTGCATCTGCCGCTGGAAGATTTCGCTGTAGGGCCAGTGCTGCTCGCTGGCCGGCACCTTGTCGCGCGGGATGCGCTTGAGCCCGGCGGCCTGGGCGATATGGTCGCGGTCCTCGGGGTTCGCTGCCCAGTAGGCACGCAGGGTCAGCGCCGCGCCATGGCTGTACTGGCGATCGACCAGCACGTCCTCGTTCATCATCAGGTACACCAGCGTCAGTGCCTTGGAAAACAGCACGACGATGAGCACCAGCCACAGGGTGCGGGCGAAGAAGCTTTGCGGGAACCAGTAGGGGGCTTTCATCAGCACAGAACCGTAGGAGCGAGCGCGGCTCGCGGAAACGTTACTTCAATTCGCGAGCCGCGCTCGCTCCTACGCGTCACTTGTTGCCGTCAGGAACGAACACGTAACCCACACCCCAGACGGTCTGGATATAGCGCGGCTTGGACGGGTCCGGCTCGATCAGGCGGCGCAGGCGGCTGATCTGCACGTCGATGGAGCGCTCCAGGGCGTCCCATTCGCGGCCGCGGGCCAGGTTCATCAGCTTGTCGCGGGTCAGCGGCTCGCGAGCGTGCTGCACCAGGGCCTTGAGCACGGCGAATTCGCCGGTGGTGAGCATGTGCACCTGATCACCCTTCTTCAGCTCGCGGGTGGCCAGCGACAGCTCGTACTCGCCGAAGCTCACGCTCTCGTCCTCGGTACCGGGTGCGCCCGGCACCACCGGCACCTGGCGACGCAGCACGGCCTTGATCCGCGCCAGCAGTTCGCGCGGGTTGAAGGGCTTGGCCAGGTAATCGTCGGCGCCAAGTTCCAGGCCCTGGATACGGCTGGACTCGTCGCCCTTGGCGGTGAGCATGATGATCGGGATCTGGTTGTTCGATTCGCGCAGGCGGCGGCACGCGGACAGGCCATCCTCGCCGGGCAGCATCAGGTCCAGCACCACCAGATTGAACAGTTCGCGCGCCAGCAGACGGTCCATCTGCTCGACGTTCTCCACCGCGCGTACCCGGTAGCCCTGCTCGTCGAAGAAGCGCTCGAGCAGGCGGCGCAGACGGGCGTCGTCATCGACGATGAGAATCTTCTCGCCTTCGGCGACAGTAGCAGCGGTCTGGGTCATGGCGTCTCCTTGGACAGCCGTACTAAGGACGGCAAGTGGCGGCATTATCGCTCAGGCGCTTGAGTGGGCGCTTTAGCCATTGTTAGCAGATTTTTCCCCGAACGGTTCCCAGCACCCCTGAACGCGGTGTTTATAATGCGCCGCTTTTGTATCTGGCCTGCATCCCTGCGGCCACCCTAGTCGTTCCAGTGTGGGTAGCTTTATCTATGGACAGCATCAACAACCGCATCGCCGAAGAGCTGGGCGTGCGCCCGCAACAGGTCGCCGCCGCCGTGGCCCTGCTCGACGAAGGCTCCACCGTGCCCTTCATCGCCCGTTACCGTAAGGAAGTGACCGGCAGCCTCGACGACACCCAGCTGCGCCATCTGGAAGAGCGCCTGCGCTACCTGCGCGAGCTGGACGAGCGCCGCGTGGCGATCCTCGCCAGCATCGAGGAGCAGGGCAAGCTGACCCCCGAGCTCAAGCGCGAGATCGACCTGGCCGACACCAAGACGCGCCTCGAAGACCTGTACCTGCCGTACAAGCAGAAGCGCCGCACCAAGGGCCAGATCGCCCTGGAAGCAGGCCTCGGCGAGCTGGCCGATGCGCTGTTCAACGATCCGAGCCTGACCCCGGAGCAGGAAGCCGAGCGCTTCATCGACGCCGAGAAAGGCTTCGCCGATGTCAAGGCCGTGCTCGAAGGCGCCAAGTACATCCTCATGGAGCGTTTTGCAGAGGATGCGAGCCTGCTGGACAAGCTGCGCAGCTTCCTCAAGGACAACGCCACCCTCAGCGCCCGCCTGGTGCCGGGCAAGGAGAACGAGGGCGCCAAGTTCAGCGACTACTTCGAGCACGACGAGCCGCTCAAGGGCGTGCCGTCGCACCGCGCGCTGGCGATCTTCCGCGGCCGCAACGAAGGCATTCTCAGCGCCAGCCTCAAGGTCGGCGAAGAACTGCCGGGCACCCTGCACCCCTGCGAGATGATGATCGGCGAGCGCTTCGGCCTGCAGAACCAGGGCCGCGCCGCCGACAAGTGGCTGGCCGAGGTGGTGCGCTGGACCTGGAAGGTCAAGCTGTACAACCACCTGGAAACCGACCTGCTCGGCGAGCTGCGCGAGAAGGCCGAGGACGAGGCGATTGCGGTGTTCGCCCGCAACCTGCACGACCTGCTGCTGGCCGCCCCGGCCGGCCCGCGCGCCACCCTGGCGCTCGACCCGGGCCTGCGCACCGGCTGCAAGGTGGCGGTGGTCGATGCCACCGGCAAGGTGCTGGAAACCGCCACCGTCTACCCGCACGCCCCGCGCAACGACTGGGACGGCACCCTGGCGATCCTCGCCAAACTGTGCGCCAAGCACGGCGTCGACCTGATCTCCATCGGCAACGGCACCGCCAGCCGCGAAACCGACAAGCTGGCCGCCGAGCTGATCAAGAAGGTGCCGGGCCTCAAGCTGACCAAGGTGATGGTCTCCGAAGCCGGCGCCTCGGTGTACTCGGCCTCGGAACTGGCCGCCCGCGAATTCCCCGACCTAGACGTGTCGCTGCGCGGCGCAGTGAGCATCGCCCGCCGCCTGCAGGACCCGCTGGCCGAGCTGGTGAAGATCGACCCGAAATCCATCGGTGTCGGCCAGTACCAGCACGACGTCTCCCAGCTCAAGCTGGCGCGCAGCCTGGACGCCGTGGTCGAGGATTGCGTGAACGCCGTCGGCGTCGATGTGAACACCGCCTCCGCCGCCCTGCTGGCACGCATTTCCGGCCTCAACGCGACCCTGGCGCAGAACATCGTGCAGTACCGCGACGCCAACGGCGCCTTCGCTTCGCGCGCCGAGCTGAAGAAGGTGCCGCGCCTGGGCGAGAAGACCTTCGAGCAGGCCGCCGGCTTCCTCCGTGTGATGAACGGCGACAACCCGCTGGACGCCTCGGCGGTGCACCCGGAAACCTACCCGCTGGTCGAGCGCATCGCCCAGGACACCGGCCGCGACATCCGCTCGCTGATCGGCGACTCGGCCTTCCTCAAGCGACTGGATCCAGCCAAGTTCACCGACGAGCGCTTCGGCCTCGTCACCGTCGGCGACATCCTCAAGGAACTGGACAAGCCCGGCCGCGACCCGCGCCCGGAGTTCAAGACCGCCGAGTTCCAGGAAGGCGTGGAAACGCTGAACGATCTCAAGCTGGGCATGGTGCTCGAAGGCGTGGTGACCAACGTCACCAACTTCGGCGCCTTCGTCGACATCGGCGTGCACCAGGACGGCCTGGTGCACATCAGCGCGCTGTCGGAGAAGTTCATCAAGGACCCGCACGAGGCGGTCAAGGCCGGCGACGTGGTCAAGGTCAAGGTGATGGAAGTGGACATCCCGCGTAACCGCATCGCCCTGTCCATGCGCATGGGCGATACCCCGGGCGAGAAGGTAGAGGGCGCACGCGGTGGTGCGCGCGGCGGCAACCGTGGCGGCAATACCCCACGCAACGAGCGCCACTCCAGCCAGGACAAGCCGGCTCCCGCCACGGGCGGCATGGCCGCGCTATTCGCCAACGCCAAACAGCTCAAGCGATGAGCAGCGCACAGGAGGTGGGCGCGAGCAGCGCCTTCTCCCGCCTGCTCGGGCTGGAGATTCTCCAGGTCGGCGGCGGCGAGGCGCGCGTGCGCCTGACTCTCACCGACGAGCTGCGCAACCTGCACGGCAAGCTGCACGGCGGCGCGCTGTTCTCGCTGATCGACACCGCCATGGGTCAGGCCAGCCATAGCCTGGGCGATGGCGGCCCGAGCAGCGTGACCCTGGAGTGCAAGATCAACTACATCCGCCCGGTATCCGAGGGCAACGTGCTGTGCCACGCCAAGGTGCTGCACGCCGGTCGCCGCACACAGGTGGTGGAAGCCGAAGTGCTGCAGGGCGACAAGCTGGTCGCCAAGGCGCAAGGCACCTTCGCCTGCGTGTAATCGCCCGCGCTCGGTCTGGTCTAATCTGGCAAACCGTTCGCCCCTTGCAGAGTGCAGGGGCGATCCCCATATTGTGGCGACTGCCCAGTTAGGAATTGCATCTTGAGCGATCTTCTCTCCCGCCGCCTGGCTCAGCTCGGCGAGCCGGCCAACCTGTCCCTGCTGGGTGAGTGTCTGCACGGCATCGAGCGCGAATGCCTGCGCGTCGACCGCGATGGCCAACTGGCCCTGACCCCGCACCCGCAGGCCCTGGGCTCGGCGCTGACCCATGCGCAGATCACCACCGACTATTCCGAGTCGCTGCTGGAGTTCATCACCGGCACCGCCAATGATCCAGCCGCCACCCTCGCCGAACTGGACAGCATCCACCGCTTCGCCTACGACAAGCTCGATGGCGAACTGCTGTGGAGCCCGTCGATGCCCTGCGCCCTGCCGGACGAGGAGACCATTCCCATCGCCCGCTACGGCAACTCCAATATTGGCCGCCTCAAGTACGTGTATCGCAAGGGCCTGGCGCTGCGTTACGGCAAGACCATGCAGTGCATCGCCGGCATCCATTACAACTTCTCCCTGCCCGAGAGGCTGTGGCAGCTGCAACAGCACAGCGAAGGCAGCGAGCAGAGTGCGCGTGACTATCAGTCGGCGCGCTATATCGCGCTGATCCGCAATTTCCGTCGCTACAGCTGGCTGCTGATGTACCTGTTCGGCGCCTCGCCGGCCCTGGACAAGGGCTTCATGCGCGGCCGCCCGCACCAGTTGCAGGAGCTGGACGCCAGCACCCTGTACCTGCCGTACGCCACCAGCCTGCGCATGAGCGACCTGGGCTACCAGAGCAGCGCGCAATCCGGCCTGACCCCCTGCTACAACGACCTGGCCAGCTACACCGATAGCCTGCGCCTGGCGGTCGGCACGCCCTACCCGGCCTATGTCGAGGCCGGTACCAAGCGCGGCGACGAGTGGCTGCAGCTCAATACCAACATCCTGCAGATCGAGAACGAGTACTACTCGAGCATCCGCCCGAAACGCGTCACCTACAGCGGCGAACGGCCGATCCAGGCGCTGATGAGCCGTGGCGTGCAGTACGTGGAAGTGCGCTGCCTGGACATCAACCCCTTCCTGCCGCTGGGCATCGACGAGGCGCAGGCGCGCTTCATCGACGCCTTCCTGCTGTTCTGTGCCCTGGCAGATAGCCCGCTGCTGGAAAACGGCGAGTGCAGCGCTTGCACCAGCAACTTCCTCAAGGTGGTCAAGGAAGGCCGTCGTCCCGGCCTGCATCTGCGCAAGGGCAGCCAACAGGTGGAACTCAAGGTCTGGGCCGGCGAGCTGCTCGAACGCATCCTGCCGCTGGCCGAGCTGCTCGACCGCAGCCAGGGCAGCGGCGCGCATGTCGAGGCCCTGGCGCAACAACAGGCCAAGGTCGCCGACGTGGAAATGACGCCCTCGGCGCAGGTGCTGGCGATTCTCCGGCAGGGCCAGAGCTTCACCGACTTCGCCCTGCAGCAGAGCCTGCGTCACGCCGAATACTTCCGCGCCCGGCCACTCGACGCCGAGCGGCAGCAGGCCTTCGAGCAGGCCGCTCACGACTCCCTGGCCGAGCAGGCAGAACTGGAGGCCCAGCCCAGGGGTGATTTCGATGCCTTCGTCGCCGCCTACCAGGCGAGCATCCTGGCGCTGGCGGTGTAGTCGGCCCGACGGCTAGCGGCCAGGGATGGCAGGCCAAAAAGGTCGACTTCATCACAAAGCCAACCAGCGGGGCAAAACCCGGGATGGGCGGCCATATGCCGGGCCGCCCGGCAAGCTAGCATTGCCGGGTAAAGGACGATAGACGAGCAGCGCCCATGGCCGAAGACGCCACGCCGCAATGGAGCCTGGAGAGCCTGACCAAGGCCTACCAGCAAGGCTATATGGCCGGCCTCACCGGCCAGGCCAAGAATCGCCAGCCCTACCCCGAGGAAATCCCCGCCGCCGCCTGGGAGGCCGGCTGGGACGACGGCTTCGAGCAGCTGCGCCTGCAGCAGCACAGCGCCTGAATTCTGAACGCATGGTGGAAGGGGCTTCAGCCGCGACAGATGTAGCCCGGATGAAATCCGGGGGTATTCTGGCTCGCTCTCCGGATTGCATCCGGGCTACATGCTCGGCCTTGACCTCCTGCATCGCTCCAGCGTAGGAGCGGCTTCAGCCACGAAGCTCGCGGATAATCCGCCTCCTCAGCCCATAGCCCGGATGCCATCCGGGCTTTTCGTCCTGGCTCGGTGCGCACGGCGCAGCCTACAGAGCCTTTTCGAACACCTTGGAGTTGCGCTGGTAGTTGTACAGCGAGGCGCGCGCCGCCGGCATGCGCTCGACGCTGCTCGGCTCGAAGCCGCGCTCGCGGAACCAGTGGGCGGTACGGGTGGTGAGCACGAACAGGGTCTTGATGCCCTGCGCCCGCGCCCTGGCCTCGATACGCGCGAGCAGTTCGTCACCGCGACCGCCGTGGCGGTAGTCGGGGTTGACCGCCAGGCAGGCCAGCTCGCCGCAGTCCGAGTCGGCGATGGGATAGAGCGCCGCGCAGGCGATGATCAGCCCCTCGCGCTCGACGATGCTGAACTGCTCGATCTCACGCTCCAGCACCTCGCGCGAACGACGCACCAGAATGCCCTGCTCTTCCAGCGGGCTGATCAGCTCGATCAGGCCGCCGACGTCCTCGATGCTGGCCTCGCGCAGGGACTCGAACTGCTCCTGGGCCACCAGGGTACCGTTGCCGGTGCGGGTGAACAGCTCGCTGAGCAGCGCGCCATCGGTGGCATAGCTAACGATATGGCTGCGCTTGACGCCACCGCGGCAGGCCTGCGCCGCGGCATCGAGCAGCTCGCCCTGGTAGTTGCTGCCCAGGCGCGCCAGGTGCGCCGGCACCTGCTGCGGGCGCAGCTCGCGCACCAGTTGGCCGTGCTCGTCGAGCAGGCCGTCCTCGGCGCCGAACAGCAGCAACTTGTCCGCGCCCAGGTCGATGGCGGCGCGGGTGGCGACGTCCTCGCAGGCCAGGTTGAAGATCTCCCCGGTGGGCGAATAGCCCAGCGGCGACAAGAGCACGATGCTGCGCTCGTCGAGCTGACGATTGATGCCCTTGCGGTCGATGCGCCGCACCTCGCCGGTGTGGTGGTAGTCGACGCCATCGAGCACACCGATCGGCCGTGCGGTGACGAAGTTGCCGCTGGTCAGGCGCAGGCGCGAGCCCTGCATCGGCGACGCCGCCATGTCCATCGACAGGCGCGCCTCGATGGCAATGCGCAGCTGGCCGACGGCATCGATCACGCACTCCAGGGTCGGCGCGTCGGTGATGCGCAGGTCGCGATGAAAGTGCGGGGTCAGACCGCGGGCGGCCAGGCGCGCCTCGATCTGCGGGCGCGAGCCGTGCACCAGCACCAGGCGCACGCCGAGGCTGTGCAGCAGCACCAGATCGTGGACGATATTGGCGAAATTCGGATGGGCAACGCCCTCACCGGGCAACATGACCACAAAGGTGCAGTCGCGGTGGGCGTTGATATAGGGCGAAGCGTGGCGTAGCCAGGTAACGTAGTCTTGCATGAGCAATCCATTAGCGTAGAGACGTAGGACGGCATGGCCGTCGTGTTCGGTCAGAAGGTCGGTCTCATCGTCGCTGCACGTCTTCGCTCCGGGTCAGGCAATAGTGCTGGATCAGTTGGCGCAGCAGCGCCACGGTAGGTTCGATGCGTGCCAGCTCCAGGTGTTCCCCCGGCTGATGCGCGCAGTCGATGTCACCCGGGCCGAGCACCAGGGTCTCGCAGCCAAGGCGCTGAAGATAAGGCGCTTCGGTGCCGAATGCCACCGCCTGCGCCGCATGCCCGGTCAGCCGCTCGGCCAGGCGCACCAGTTCGGCGTCGGCGCGCTGCTCGAACGGCGGCACTTCGGGGAACAGCGGGCCATAGTCGATGCGCACCTGATGCTTGAGCGCCAGCGGCTGCAGCTTGCCGCGAATCGCCGCGCGCAGCTGTTCCGGGTCCATGCCCGGCAGCGGGCGCAGGTCGAACTCCAGCGCGCACTGCCCGCAGATGCGGTTGGGGTTGTCGCCGCCATGGATGCAGCCGAGGTTCAGCGTCGGTTGCGGCACGCCGAATTGCGGGTTGTTGAATTCGCGCTGCCACTGCGCACGCAGGCCGCGCAGCTCGCCCATCACGTCCTGCATGGCCTCCAGCGCGCTATGCCCGAGCGCCGGGTCGGAGCTGTGGCCGCTGCGCCCGAGGATGTCGATGCGCTCCATCATCACGCCCTTGTGCAGGCGGATGGGCTTGAGGCCGGTCGGTTCGCCGATCACCGCCGCACGGCCCAGTGGCCTGCCGGCCTCGGCCAGGGCGCGGGCACCGGCCATGGAGCTTTCCTCGTCGCAGGTGGCGAGAATCAGCAAGGGTTGCTGGAAAGGCTGGTCGAGCAAGGGCCGCACGGCCTCGATGGCCAGGGCGAAGAAGCCTTTCATGTCGCAGCTGCCCAGGCCCACCCAGCGGTCGCCCACCTCGCTCAGCTTGAGCGGGTCGGTCTGCCACAGGGCCGCATCGAAGGGCACGGTATCGCTGTGCCCGGCCAGCACCAGGCCGCCGGGGCCGGAGCCATAACTGGCGAGAAGATTGAACTTGCCCGGGGTGATCTGCTGGGTTTCGCAGGTGAAGCCCAGATCACCGAGCCAGGCGGCAAGCAGCTCGATGACGGGCGCGTTGCTCTGGTCCCAATTGGGCTGGGTGCAGCTCACCGATGGCGCTGCGATCAGCGCGGCGAACTGCTCTCGGAAGGACGGCAGGGGCATCGGCGATCTCCAGAAAACGATGCCCCATCATAGGGGCATCGTCCTGTCGGTGAAACCGCCGAAGTCGAATCAGACTCCGCCGAACAGCGAGCGCAGGATGAAGAAGAAGATGATCGACAGGATCGCGCCGGCCGGCAGGGTAATGATCCAGGACAGGAAGATCTTGCCGATCATGCCCAGGTTCAGCGCACCAATGCCACGTGCCAGGCCAACGCCGAGAATGGCGCCGACCAGAGTATGGGTGGTGGAAACCGGCAGGCCCAGGCCCGAGGCGCTGACCACGGTGGTGGCGGCGGCCAGCTCGGCAGCGAAACCACGGCTGGGAGTCAGCTCGGTGATTTCCTTGCCGATGGTGGCGATCACCTTGTAGCCGTAGGTGGCCAGACCGACCACGATACCCAGCGCACCGAGCAGCAGGATCCAGCCCGGCACCAGCGACTTGGCGCCAGCGGCCTGCTCACCACCGCTCTGGATCACGCCGACGATGGCGGCCAGCGGACCGACTGCGTTGGCCACGTCGTTGGAGCCGTGGGCGAAGGCCATGGAGCAGGCAGTGAAGATCATCAGGATGGCGAACACTTTCTCCACGCTGGAGAAATGGAAGGCCTTGTCGGCCTCGACATCGACGTGAATGCGGCTGAGCAGGGCAATACCGAGCAACATCACCAGCACACCGATGCCGATCGAAAGCAGGAACCCTTCGGTGCTGGAGAGGTTCAGGCCGACATGCTTGAGGCCCTTGGTCATGGTCATCAGCGAGATCACGAAACCGGTGATGAACATGTACAGCGGCACGTAGCGCTTGGCATTGAGGAAGGGATTGTCGGTGTCGATGATCAGCTTCTGCACGCTGACGAACAGGCAGAAGGAGATGATCCCGGCCAGCATTGGCGTGACCACCCAGCTGGCTACGATGGGACCGACGCCGCTCCAGTGCACCGCATCCATCGACACGCCGACGGCGGCAAAACCGATCACCGCACCGACGATGGTGTGCGTGGTCGAGACCGGCCAGCCGCGGGTCGAGGCGACCAGCAGCCAGGTGCCGGCAGCCAGCAATGCCGACATCATGCCCAGCACCATGAGGTTAGGGCTGATCAGATCGGCATCGACGATGCCGTTCTTGATGGTTTCGGTCACTTCGCCGCCGGCCAGGTAGGCGCCGGCGAATTCGAAGACCATGGCGATGATGATCGCCTGCTTGATGGTCAGCGCACGCGAGCCAACGGATGTACCCATGGCATTGGCCACATCGTTGGCACCAACACCCCAGGCCATGAAAAAACCGAAAAGGCAGGCAAGCACGAGCAGAACCAGCCCGTAGTCCGCAATCAGAGACATAAATTAGTTTTCCGTAGATCCCAGAAAGGACACTGGCGCTTAGCGCGCCAGCAGTTGTTCCAGTCGGTTGCCCACTCGTTGGGCGCGGTCGGCGACGTCGCCGATCCAGTCGATGATCTGATAGAGGAACATCACATCGACCGGGGGAAGGTCCTTCTCCAGCGCGAACAGGTTGCGGCGTACCTCGATCTGCAGGCGGTCGGTGTCGTGCTCGATGACACCGAGTTCCTCGATCAGGGTTTCCACCAGCACGGCCTCGCGACCGGCGAAACCGGTTTCGAGCAGCTCATCCAGTTCGTTCATCGCCTTTAGCGCCTGGGCGCTGGCGTCCACGCTGCGCTGCACGTAGGTACGCATCAGCGGCTGCAACGCCTGCGGAATGGCCATCTGACGGCCGAGCATCAGGCCGGCGATGTCCTTGGCACGGTTGGCGACTTTGTCCTGTACACTGAGCAGCTCCAGCAGGTCCGAACGCGGCACCGGCAGGAACAGGCTCTTGGGCAGGTGCAGGCGCACGCTTTTCTTCAGCTTGTCGGCCTCGTGCTCCAGGCGGGACATCTCCTGTTGTACCTGTTCCACCTTGGCCCAATCCTCGGCCATCACGGCCTCGAAGAAGGGCACCAGGTTCGCCGCGCACTCGTGGGCCTTGGCGATATGCTGTTGCATGGGGCCGATGGGTGAACGGCCGAACAGGCTGACAAAGGGATTGATAGGCATAGGGTAAGCCCCCGTTTTGAGAAGGCCGCAAGTATAGGGACCGGCTTCGCCATCCGCCAGCGCGTGTCATCGGTCTGTCACATTTTCATAAAAGGCTATCTAGCTCTCCACCATGGTCAAAGAAACCGAAATCAAACTGCGCGCCAGTCGTGCCACCCTGGCCGCTTTGCGCGAGCATCCGCTGCTGAAGAAGCGCAACAAGAGCGGCTGGCAACGCACCCCGCTGTTCAACCAGTACTACGACACCCCGGACCGCGACCTGGCCAGTGCCAAGGTCGCCCTGCGCCTGCGCCGCGATGGCGAACAGTTCATCCAGACCCTGAAAAGTCGCGGCCAGAGCGTGGCCGGCCTGTCCGAGCGCAACGAGTGGGACTGGTACCTGAGCAAGGCCAAGCTCGACCTGAAAAAGCTCGACGACAGTTGCTGGCCGGCCAGCCTGGCCGAGCTGGACAAAAACACCCTGCAGCCGCTGTTCACCACCGATTTCGTCCGCGAAAAGGCCGAGATCGCCTGGGGCCGTGGCAAGGCCAAGGTGGTCATCGAGGCCGCGCTGGACCTGGGCAAGGTGATCGCTGGCGAAGGCGAGGAAGAAATCTGCGAGCTGGAGCTGGAACTGCGCCAGGGCGAGCCCGCAGCCCTGCTGGAGCTGGCCTGCGAGCTGGCCGCCGAGCTGCCGCTGATGCCCTGCGACATCAGCAAGGCCGAGCGTGGCTATCGTCTGTTCGATGCCGGCAGCTACAGCCTGAGCCTGCCGGCTCCCGAGCTGAGGGCCGAAATGAGCCTGGACGACGCTTTCGCGGCGCTGGCCTGGCATCTGCTCGGCGCCAGCCAGCGCCTGGCCGAGCAGTACCGTTTCAACGGCCACTGGAGCCTGCTGCAGCAATGGCTGGAGCAACTGATCGACCTGCGTGCCCTGCTCGCCAGCCTCGGCCAGGCCGCACCGCGCGCCAGCTCGCGTGAGCTGCGCGAAGCGCTCGATGCCCTGCTCGACGATTGGCGCCCGCGCCTGGCGGCTGGCCAGCACGACGACAGCATGCGCCGCAACGCTCCTGCGCTATTCGCCGCGGAACTGGATGGCTGCCGCTGGGGCCTGCTGTCGCTGAAGCTGTCGCACTGGCTGCTGCTACGTAGCTGGACGACAGAGCGCAACAATCGCGGCAATCGTCAGGGCAACGCCGCACTGGGTAACTGGCTGCCGACCCTGCTGGGCGAAGAAGGGGCTGCTGTGCAACTGCGCCGCTACCAGCAGCAGCCGGAAGACCTGGCCGAGCAGATGCCGCGCCTGGAGCGCCTGCTGGTCTGGCTGCGTCTGGCCCGTGGCCTGCTGGAAGTCCCCGAGGTCGACCGCCTGTATGGCGAGCTGAACAAGCTGTATGAGCTGGCGCAGCAGGAACTGGACGACGAGCAGCGCCAATTGCGCGCAACTCAGACGCAGATCGTGAGCAGCCTCAAGGCGTGGAAGGCGCTGGTGAAATAGCGGCTGGGCCTCACAACCTTCGCGGCTGAAGCCGCTCCTACAGATCGCGGTACCGCCCCGATCAGTGACACCATGAAAAACGGGCCCCGCGGGGCCCGTTCTGCTTTCAGCTTGATGCTCAGTTGCCGCTGGCACCGCGGCGGCTGTCGATGACCTGCTGCCAGGACGGATTGGCGGTCTCGTCCATGGCCTGCTGCATGGCCTTCTTGCGTTTTTCCTCGGCGCGATGGGCGAAGAACCAGGCCAGGAAGGTGGCGAACGACACCGCCAGCAGGATCAGGCTGGCCACCGCGTTGATCTCCGGCTTAACCCCCAGGCGCACGGCGGAGAAGATCTCCATCGGCAGGGTGGTCGAGCCCGGACCGGAGACGAAGCTGGCCAGCACCAGGTCGTCCAGCGACAGGGCGAAGGACATCATGGCGCCCGCTGCCAGCGATGGCGCGATCATCGGCACGGTGATCAGGAAGAACACCTTCCACGGCCGCGCCCCCAGATCCATGGCGGCTTCCTCGATGGACATGTCCAGCTCACGCAGGCGCGACGACACCACCACTGCCACGTAGGCCGAGCAGAAGGTGGTGTGGGCGATCCAGATGGTGGTCATGCCACGCTGCATCGGCCAGCCGATCAGCTGCGCCATCAGCACGAACAGCAGCAGCAGCGACAGGCCGGTGATCACTTCCGGCATCACCAGCGGGGCGGTGACCAGGCCACCGAACAGGGTACGGCCCTTGAAGCGGGTGATGCGGGTCAGCACGAAGGCCGCCAGGGTGCCCAGCGCCACCGCCGCGATGGCGGTGTAGCAGGCGATTTCCAGCGAGCGCATCACCGAATTCATCAGCTGGGTGTTGTCCAGCAGGCCGACGTACCACTTCACCGACCAGCCACCCCAGACCGTCACCAGCCGCGAGGCGTTGAACGAGTAGATGACCAGAATGACCATGGGCAGGTAGATGAACACCAGCCCCGCCCAGAGCATGATGCTGGAGAAACTGAAACGCTTCATGGGCGGCCCTCCAGCTCTTTCGCTTGGTTACGGTTGAACAGGATGATGGGCACGATCAGGATCGCCAGCATCACCACGGCCAGAGCGGACGCCACCGGCCAGTCGCGGTTGTTGAAGAATTCCTGCCACAGCACCTTGCCGATCATCAGGGTCTCCGGACCACCGAGCAGTTCGGGGATGACGAACTCACCCACCACCGGGATGAACACCAGCATGGAGCCGGCGATGATGCCGTTCTTCGACAGCGGCACGGTGATCCGCCAGAAGTTGTTGAAGTTGCTCGAGCCCAGGTCGGAGGCGGCCTCCAGCAGGCTCGGGTCGTGCTTCACCAGGTTGGCGTAGAGCGGCAGGATCATGAACGGCAGGTACGAATAGACCACGCCGATGTAGACCGCGGTGTTGGTGTTGAGGATCTGCAGCGGCGAGTCGATCAGGCCGATGCCCAGCAGCAGGCTGTTGAGCAGGCCGTTGTTGCCGAGGATGCCCATCCAGGCATAGACGCGGATCAGGATCGCGGTCCAGGTCGGCATCATGATCAGCAGCAGCAGCACGGTCTGCTGCGATTTCGGCGCCCGGGCGATGGCATAGGCCATCGGGTAGCCGATCACCAGACACAGCAGTGTGCTGAAGAAGGCGACCTGCAGCGAGCCCAGGTAGGCAGACAGGTACAGGGCATCCTCGGTGAGGAAGATGTAGTTGCCGAAGTTCAGCAGCAGGGTCAGCTTGTTGTCCGCCCACTGGTAGATTTCCGTGTACGGCGGAATGGCCACGTCGGCTTCGGCGAAGCTGATCTTCAGCACGATGACGAAGGGCAGCAGGAAGAACATGAACAGCCAGAGGAACGGAATGCCGATCACGACATGCCGTCCTCCGGGCAGATGACGCGTCAGTTTGCTCAATTTCATGATTGCAGTACCACGCCGCTGTCGTCTTCCCAGTACACCACCACCGGATCGTCCCAGGTCGGGCGCTTGCCGCGGCGCTCGGCGTTGGCGATGAAGCACTGCACGATCTGCCCGGAGGTCAGCTTGACGTGGTACACCGAGTGGCCGCCGAGGTAGGCGATATCATGCACATGACCATGGCTCCAGTTGTACTCGGGGTGCTCGTGGTCATCCGGCAGCGCGGTGGCCATCAGCAGCTTCTCGGGGCGTAGCGCGTAGCTGACGGACTTGTTCTCGGCGCGGGTACTGACGCCGTGGCCGATGTAGATCGGCTTGTCCAGGTGCGGGCAATCGATGATCGCGTGATCGGCCTCGTCGCTGACGATCTGGCCGTCGAACAGGTTGACGCTGCCGATGAATTCGCACACCAGGCGGCTGGTCGGGGTTTCGTAGATGTCCACCGGGCTGCCGGTCTGGGCGATCCAGCCCAGGTGCATGATGGCGATGCGCTGGGCCATGGTCATGGCCTCTTCCTGATCGTGGGTGACCATCACGCAGGTCACGCCGACGCGCTCGATAATCTCCACCAGCTCCAGTTGCATTTGCGAACGCAGCTTCTTGTCCAGCGCGCCCATCGGCTCGTCGAGCAGCAGCAGCTTGGGCCGCTTGGCCAGGGAGCGGGCCAGGGCCACGCGCTGGCGCTGACCGCCGGAAAGCTGGTGCGGCTTGCGCTTGGCGTACTGGGTCATGTGCACCAGCTTGAGCATCTCGGCCACGCGCTCTTCGATCTCGGCCTTGGGCAGCTTGTCCTGCTGCAGGCCGAAGGCGATGTTCTGCGCCACGGTCATGTGCGGGAACAGCGCATAGGACTGGAACATCATGTTGATCGGCCGCTGGTAGGGCGGCATGTCGGTGATGTCCACGCCATCGAGGATGATGCGCCCGGAGGTGGGCCGCTCGAAGCCGGCGAGCATGCGCAGCAACGTGGACTTGCCGGAGCCGGAGCCACCGAGCAGGGCGAAGATTTCGCCCTTGTTGATGGTCAGCGAGACGTCGTCGACCGCCACGGTCTCGTCGAACTTCTTGGTCACCCGATCGATCTTGACCAGCACCTCTTTCGGTGTCTGATCTCCCTCGAGGGCTTTTTTGTAGGCGCTGGAGGCAACAGCCATTATCGGAAAACTCCCGGAAGATTGTGCCCGACCCCGGTGGCCGGGCAGGAACGATTACTGACCCGACTTGACCTTGGTCCAGGTGCGAGTCATCAGGCGCTGCACGCGAACTGGCAGCTCGGCAGAGACGTACAGCTTGTCCAGCACCGCTTGTGGCGGGTAGACGGACGGGTCGTTGCGTACTTCCTCGTCCATGAACTCGTCCGCCCTGGTATTGGGGTTGGCATAGCCGACGTAGTCACTGACTTCGGCGATCACTTCGGGATCGAGGAGGAAGTTGATGAAGGCATGCGCCTGCTCGGCATTGGCGGCATCGGCGGGAATGGCCATCATGTCGAACCAGAGGTTGGCGCCTTCCTTGGGAATGGCGTAGGCGATTTCGATGCCTTTGCCGGCCTCTTCGGCGCGGTCGGCGGCCTGCAGGATGTCGCCGGAGAAACCGGCCGCCACGCAGATGTTGCCGTTGGCCAGATCGCCGATGTACTTGGAGCTGTGGAAGTAGGTGACGTAGGGACGCACTTCCAGCAGCTTGGCTTCGGCCTTGGCGTAGTCGTCGGGGTTGGTGCTGTTGGGGTCGAGACCGAGGTAGTTGAGCATGGCCGGGATCATCTCGTCGCCCGAATCGAGGAAGGCGACGCCGCACTGGCTGAGCTTCTTGATGTTCTCCGCCTCGAACAGCACGGCCCAGGAGTCGATCTCCTCGACGCCGAGCACGGCCTTGACCTTCTCGACGTTGTAGCCGATGCCGTTGGTGCCCCACAGGTAGGGCACGGCGTACTGGTTGCCGGGGTCGTTGGTTTCCAACTGCTTGAGCAGCGCCGGGTCCAGATTGCTCCAGTTCGGCAGCTTGCTACGGTCGAGCGGCTGGAAGGCGCCGGCGCGAATCTGCTTGCCGAGAAAATGGTTGGAAGGCACTACCACGTCGTAGCCGCTGCGGCCGGCGAGCAGCTTGCCTTCGAGGGTTTCGTTGGAGTCGAAGACGTCGTAGATCGGCTTGATGCCGGTTTTCGCCTCGAACCTGGCGAGCGTCTGTTCGCCGATGTAGTCGCTCCAGTTGTAGATGTGCACCGTCTGCTGAGCCAGGGCGGCTCCACTCAGGGTAGCGGCTGCCAGGGCGATCAGAGTCTTGGGCAGGGTTACTCGCACAGTTTCATCCTCGCTTTGGTGCGCCGCCTGAAAAAAGCGCGGCACTTTATAGGAAAACGCGTTGGGAATCAGCGACTGCCAGATCAAGCCGCACCGTTACCACCCCAAGGCTCTCGGCCTGAACACGCGCACATCGATGGCCGTCGTGGCCCTGTAAAGTGTCACTGAGAAACCTGGCGGGCATGCCCGCCAGGGTAGTAGCGCTGCTGCGATCAGCGACCGGACTTGATCTTGGTCCAGCTGCGGGTCATGTTGCGCTGCACCGCCGGAGCCAGGTCCGGGAAGGTGTAGATCTTCTTCAGCACTTCCGGCGTCGGGTACACGCCCGGGTCGGTGCGCAGGGCCTCATCCACCAGCGGCGTGGCGGCGGCGTTGCCGTTGGGGAACTGCACGTAGTTGGTGATGTTGGCCATTACCGCCGGCTCCATCAGATAGTTGAGGAACACGTGGGCAGCCTCGACGTTCTTGGCGTCGGCCGGCACGGCCAGCATGTCGAAGAAGGAGCCTGCGCCCTCTTTAGGAATGTTGTAGCCGACTTCCACGCCGTTCTTGGCTTCCTCGGCGCGCGCCTTGCTCTGGTAGATGTCGCCCGAGTAGCCGATGGCGACGCAGATGTTGCCGTTGGCCAGGTCGGAGATGTACTTGGAGCTGTGGAAGTAGGCCACCGAAGGACGGATGGAGAGGAACAGCTCCTCGGCCTTCTTCAGCTCGTCAGCCTTGCTGCTGTCCGGGGCGTAGCCCAGGTAGTGCAGGGCGGCCGGGAGGATCTCGGTCGGCGAGTCGAGGAAGGAAACGCCGCAGGACTTCAGCTTCTCCATGTTTTCCGGCTTGAACACCAGATCCCAGGAATCGACCGGCGCGTCTTCGCCGAGTACGGCCTTGACCTTCTCGACGTTGTAGCCGATGCCGATGGTGCCCCACATGTAGGGAATCGAGTACTGGTTGCCCGGGTCGCTCGGCTCCAGCGCATGCAGCAGGTCCTTGTCCAGGTTCGACCAGTTCGGCAGCTTGGACTTGTCCAGCTTCTGGAACACGCCCGCCTTGATCTGCTTGGCCAGGAAGGGGTTGGACGGTACCACCACGTCGTAACCGGAGCTGCCGGCGAGCAACTTGGCTTCCAGCACTTCGTTGCTGTCGAAGACGTCGTAGACGACCTTGATGCCGGTTTCCTTCTCGAAGTTGGCCAGGGTGTCTTCGGCGATGTAGTCGCTCCAGTTGTAGACATGCAGCACCTTGCTGTCAGCCTGAGCAGCGCCTGCCACGGCCGCGGTCAGGGACAACGCGAGAAGGGTCTTGCCGAATGTTTTCATGCGTACAGCTCCTGTTGTTGTGTCGGTAATCCAGAGGACGCGCAAGCCGTTCGAATCAGCCCGGCTCGCACACTCTGGCGCAGTCTGGCAAGGTCATGGCACCGCTGACAACTTTCCGTGACTGCGGGGCTTTCAGACCTACAGGTCACGCAGGGTCAGATCCAGGCACTTGCGTGCTTTTTCCACCAGTTCGTCGATTTCCGCCCGGCTGATCACCAGTGGCGGAGCAATGATCATGGTGTCGCCCACGGCGCGCATGATCAGGCCGTTGTTGAAGCAATGGCCGCGGCAGATCATGCCCACCGCCCGGTCACTCGGGTAACGCTTGCGCGTGGCCTTGTCCTGCACCAGCTCGATGGCGCCGAGCATGCCCAGGCCACGCACCTCGCCCACCAGCGGATGATCCGCCAGTTCGCGCAGGCGTTGCTGCAAATACGGTGCCGTTTCTGCTTTCACCCGCTCGACGATGCCCTCATCCTTGAGAATGCGCAGGTTCTCCAGGCCCACCGCCGCCGCCACCGGGTGGCCGGAGTAGGTGAAGCCGTGGTTGAAGTCGCCGTGCGCCTCGATAACGTCAAAAACCTTGTCGCTGACAATCAGCCCGCCCATGGGCACGTAGCCGCTGGTGAGGCCCTTGGCGATGGTCATCAGGTCCGGCTTGAGGTCGTAGTACTGGCTGCCGAACCACTCGCCGGTACGGCCAAAACCGCAGATCACCTCGTCGGCGACGAACAGGATGTCGTACTTGGCCAGGATCTCCTTGATCCGCGGCCAGTAGGTCTCCGGTGGGATGATCACGCCACCGGCGCCCTGGATCGGCTCGGCGATAAAGGCGGCCACGTTCTCTTCGCCCAGCTCGAGAATCTTCTGCTCCAGCTGGTCGGCAGCCCAGATGCCGAATTCCTCCGGCGACTGCTCGCCGCCCTCACCGAACCAGTAGGGCTGCGGGATATGAGCGATACCGGGGATCGGCAGATCGCCCTGCTCGTGCATGAACTTCATGCCGCCGAGACTGGCGCCGGCCACGGTGGAGCCGTGGTAGCCGTTGTCGCGGCCGATGATGATCTTCTTGGCAGGCATCCCCTTGCACGCCCAGTAGTGGCGTACCAGGCGCAGCATGGTGTCGTTACCCTCGGAGCCCGAACCGGTGAAGAACACATGGTTCATGCCGGCCGGCGCCAGCTGGGAGATGGCGTGGGCCAGCTCCAGCACCGGCGGGTGGGCGGTCTGGAAGAAGGTGTTGTAGAACGGCAGCTGACGCATCTGCTGGGCTGCCGCTTCGACCAGTTCCTCGCGGCCGTAGCCGACCGCCACGCACCACAGGCCGGCCATGCCATCGAGGATCTTGTTGCCCTCGCTGTCCCACAGGTGCACGCCCTTGGCTTCAGTGATGATGCGCGGGCCCTTCTCGGCCAGCTGCCTGTAGTCACTGAACGGCGCCAGGTGGTGGGCCTGGCTCAGGGCCTGCCACTGCGAGGTCTTGGGGTTGTTCGCTTGCTTACTCATTACCACACCTTATTTGTTGGCCCTGCCGGCTCGCGGCACTGTAGGGTGGGCCGGGCGGCGATCCGCTTCAGCCCACCGAGTCGGCCTGCAATGGTGGGCTGAAGCCCACCCTACAGCTGCGCCGGAACTACACCGACAACAACAGGAACTCGCGCTCCCAGGAGCTGATCACCCGCTTGAAGTTCTCATGCTCGGCACGCTTGACCGCGACATAGCCACGGATGAACTTCTCGCCGAGGAATTTCTCGGCGTCCTTGCAGGCTTCCATGCGCTCCAGGGCGCTCTCGATGGTCACCGGCAGGCGCAGGTTGCGTCGCTCGTAGCCACGCCCCTTGACCGGCGCACTGGGTTTGACCCCGCCAACCATGCCCATGTAGCCGCACAGCAGGGTCGCCGCCAGCACCAGGTAGGGGTTGGCGTCGGCGCCCGCCAGACGGTTTTCCACACGGCGGTTCTGCGGGGTCGCCTCGGGCACACGCAGGCCGACGGTGCGGTTCTCCTCGCCCCACTCCACGTTCACCGGCGCCGAGGTATCGGGCAGGAAGCGGCGGAACGAGTTGACGTTGGGCGCGAACAGCGGCAGCAGCTCGGGGATGTACTTCTGCAGGCCGCCGATGTGATTGAGGAACAGCTCGCTCATCGTCCCGTCGTCGTTGGAGAAGATGTTCTTGCCGGTCTTGATGTCCACCACGCTCTGGTGGATGTGCATGGCGCTGCCCGGCTCGTCGGTGATCGGCTTGGCCATGAAGGTGGCGGCCACATCGTGCTTGAGCGCCGCCTCGCGCATGGTGCGCTTGAACACCAGAATCTGGTCGGCCAGGTGCAGCGCATCGCCATGGCGGAAGTTGATTTCCATCTGCGCCGGGCCTTCCTCGTGGATCAGGGTGTCCAGATCCAGGCCTTGCAGTTCGCACCAGTCGTACATGTCCTCGAACAGCGGGTCGAACTCGTTCGCCGCGTCGATGGAGAAGCTCTGGCGACCGGTTTCCGGGCGACCGGAGCGGCCCACCGGGGCGACCAGCGGGAAGTCCGGGTCGCTGTTGCGCTTGGTCAGGTAGAACTCCATCTCCGGCGCGACGATGGGCTTCCAGCCCTTGTCGGCATACATCTGCAGCACCTTCTTGAGGATGTTGCGCGGCGACAGCTCGATGGGGTTGCCCTGTTTGTCGAAGGTGTCGTGGATCACCATGGCGGTGGGCTCGATGGCCCAGGGCACGACGAATACAGCGTTGGCGTCCGGACGGCAGAACATGTCGATGTCCGCCTCGTCCAGCAGGTCGTAATAGATGTCGTCCTCGACGTAGTCGCCGGTCACGGTCTGCAGCAGCACGCTCTCGGGGAGGCGCATGCCCTTCTCGTCGAGGAACTTGTTGGTCGGCGAGATCTTGCCGCGGGCAATGCCGGTCAGGTCGCTGATCAGGCATTCGACTTCGGTGATTTTGCGTTCTTTCAGCCAGCTCGTGAGCTGGTCTAGCTTGGTACTCATAGAGACCTCAGGGTTGTAGAACCCGCCTGGATTGCAGTGGGCTCAGCGTTGCCCCGCCCTCTCCCTGCAAGCCTCACCAAAGGCCTGGAAGAAGGCGAGATATTCGTGTGGATGCTACTAGGGGTGCGGCACCTCCGGTACCTCGCATTTCACTCCACCGAAATTAAATCGCTTGCCCTGACCTTCGCACACCAAGCTGTCTATCTCGCGGCATGGCACGAGCCTGGCGAAGTCAGCGCGCATCTCGTACCTGGCAGGACGCGTGCCAGGCAGCGCCGTACGGCTGCGTACGCTATCGTGCAGGGTAGATAAAGGGCGAAACGCCTGCCCGACGGGCAGGTCGCGCGGCGTGGCAGCCGCAGAGAAAGGAGAGTGCCGCATTGCGACGGTCATGTTGATGGCCACTCGCTCCCGCCTGAAGCGCGCACGCGCCGCGTTGACGAGCGAAGGGGTAGCGTGACCGAGGATCCTGGCACAGGCGCTGACGCCGATGGCCGGCAGGCAAAACATGAGACACCCGTATTATTGCTGTTATGGGTTTGAACGGAGCTTAGCCTTGTTCATTTTTTTACACAATAGCCCTGTAAAAAATTGAACACACCCCACTGAGCACCCTGAAGGATCGGCGTTTGGCCCCCTTTGAAAGGCCTTGGAACGCCCCAAAAATGGCCATCATGCCCCACTACAGGGCACCATGTGGCCTGCTTGACAGTAAAGTGCGTTTCGGATTGACTCACACCCATGCAGTCGCATGATTGATATATTTAACAAAAAGGTGTTGCATCATGTCGGTACCCCCGCGTGCCGTTCAGCTTAACGAAGCGAACGCGTTCCTCAAGGAACATCCCGAGGTCCAGTTCGTCGACCTTCTTATTGCAGATATGAATGGTGTGGTGCGCGGCAAGCGCATCGACCGGAACGCCCTGCACAAGGTGTACGAGAAAGGCATCAACCTGCCTGCCTCGCTTTTCGCCCTCGACATCAACGGCTCCACCGTCGAGAGCACCGGCCTTGGCCTGGACATCGGCGACGCCGACCGTATCTGCTTCCCCATCCCCAATACCCTGTGCAACGAACCCTGGCAGAAGCGCCCGACCGCACAACTGCTGATGACCATGCACGAGCTGGACGGCACGCCTTTCTTCGCCGACCCGCGCGAGGTGTTGCGCCAGGTGGTGCAGAAGTTCGACGAACTGGGCCTGCGTATCTGCGCAGCCTTCGAACTGGAGTTCTACCTGATCGATCAGGAGAACGTGAACGGCCGGCCGCAGCCGCCGCGCTCGCCGATCTCCGGCAAGCGGCCGCACTCCACCCAGGTCTATCTGATCGACGACCTCGACGAGTACGTCGACTGCCTGCAGGACATGCTCGAAGCCGCCAAGGAGCAGGACATCCCGGCCGACGCCATCGTCAAGGAAAGTGCTCCGGCGCAGTTCGAGGTCAACCTGCATCACGTCGAAGACGCCATCAAGGCCTGCGACTATGCCCTGCTGCTCAAGCGCCTGATCAAGAACATCGCCTACGACCATGAGATGGATTCCACCTTCATGGCCAAGCCCTACCCGGGCCAGGCGGGCAACGGCCTGCACGTGCACATCTCGCTGCTGGACAAGAAGACCGGCAAGAACATCTTCGCTGCCGAAGACCCGCTGCAGAACACCTCGTTGCGCCACGCCGTCGGCGGGATCCTCGACACCATGGCAGCTTCGATGGCCTTCCTCTGCCCCAACGTCAACTCCTACCGCCGCTTCGGTGCGCAGTTCTACGTACCCAACGCGCCGAGCTGGGCACTGGACAACCGCACCGTGGCCGTGCGCGTGCCGACCGGCAGCCCGGACGCCGTGCGCATCGAACACCGCGTGGCCGGTGCCGATGCCAACCCTTACCTGATGCTGGCGTCGATCCTCGCCGGTATTCACCACGGCCTGACCAACCAGATCGAGCCGGGCGAGCCGATCGAGGGCAACGCCTACGAGCAGCTCGAACCCAGCCTGCCGAACAACCTGCGCGACGCTCTGCGCGAGCTGGACGACAGCGAAGTGCTGAACAAGTACATCGATCCGAAATACATCGACATCTTCGTCGCCTGCAAGGAAGCCGAACTGCAGGAGTTCGAGACCACCATCTCCGACCTCGAATACAACTGGTACCTGCATACCGTGTGACACCGAGAAAGCCGGCCGCAGAGCCGGCTTCTTTTTGCCTGCCAACTGCCAACCGAAAGCTCCGGCGCCTCGCGTCGGGAACAGCGGTTCGCCGCACGGCGACTCCGCTGACGTGAATCAACCTCCGGCGACCAGGGCCGCCGGATACTGTTGCCTTCATCAACGGGGAGCTACTCATGCAACGCGCACTTGCCGCCGTCCTGCTCGGCCTGGCCTGCGGCCTGGCTCAGGCTGCCGACAGCATCCGGGTCTACAACTGGAACGACTACATCGCGCCGCAGGTGCTGGACGACTTCACCCGCGACACCGGCATCGCGGTGGAGTACCACACCTTCGCCAGCGCCGAAGAGCTCAACGCCGCGTTGAACAGCGGCGAGGCCATCGACGTCGCGGTGCCGTCGAACAATGAACTACCGGCGCTGATCGGCGCCGCACGCATCCAGCCCCTGGACATGGCCAGGCTGCCCAACCGCCAGCATCTGGACAAACAGCTGCTGAGCAAACTGGCCGCCGTCGATCCGCAGAACAGCTACGCCATCCCCTACCTGTGGGGCGCAGTCGGCCTGGCGATCAACATCCCTCGGGCCGAAGCCGCCTACGGCGGGCCGCTGCCCGAAAGCTGGAGCCTGCTGTTCGATGCCGGGCAGAGCGCACGTCTGGCCAGTTGCGGCATCAGCGTGCTGGATGCACCGGATGAAACCCTGTCGCTGCTGCTGAACTACCAGGGCCGCAGCCTGGCGCGCAGCGCACCGAGCCGCGTCGAGCGTGCCGGCAGCGTGCTCGAAGCCCTGCGTCCGCACCTGCGCTACGTCGACAGCGAGCGCTACATCGACGACCTCAGCAACGGCCGCCTGTGCCTGGCCATGGCCTGGGTCGGCGACGCCCTGGCCGCGGCGCAGGCCGGCCAGCCGGTGCGCTTCGTGGTGCCCGGCGAAGGCTCGGTGCTGTTCATCGACAACCTGGTGATCCCGACCAGCGCCGCCCGCCCGGACCTCGCCCACCGCTTCATCGATTACCTGATGCAGCCGCAGGTAATCGCCCGGATCACCGCCGAAACCCTCTACCCCAACGGCAACGCCGACTCCATGCCGTTCATCGACGACGCCCTGCTGCAGCAACCGGGCCTTTATCCGGATCAGGACACCAAGCGCCGTCTGTATCCGCTGGAGGTGCTGTCGGAAAAGCACGCCCAGGTGCGCAGCCAGGTCTGGCAGCGCTTTCGCGACGGCGGCTGATGACCGCGGCGAGGCTTGCCTCGCCGACACCGCCTGACGTCCAATAGCGCCTCGTCCACCGAGGAGCTCACCATGTCGCGCCCCGCCAGCACCCGCAAGCCGCGCGCCAGCAGCCAGGCCCGTATCGCCGTGATCCTGGCGGCCGCGCGCGAACTGCTGGCCGAGCAGGGCATGGCCAACCTGTCGATCTACACGGTGGCCGAGCGTGCGGGCATTCCCCCCTCTTCGGTGTATCACTTCTTCGCCAGCGTGCCCGCCCTGCTCGAGGGGCTGACCGCCGACGTGCACGCGGCCTTCCGCGCCAGCCTGCTGGAAGCGGTCGACCATGCGGCCCTGCGCAGCTGGCACGACCTGTCGCGCCTGATCGAGCAGCGCATGCTGGCGATCTACGCCGCCGACGCCGCCGCGCGCCAGCTGATCCTGGCCCAGCACGGCCTGGCGGAAGTCACCCAGGCCGATCACCAGCACGACCTGGAGCTGGGACGCCTGATGCGCGCACTGTTCGACCGCCATTTCCCCCTGCCGCAATTGCCGACGGATATCGACGTATTCAGCCTGGCCATGTCGCTGGGCGATCGCGTCTACGCGCGCTCGGTGCAATTGCACGGCGAAATCACCCCGCGCCTGGCCGAGGAAGGCATGCGCGTGTTCGATGCCTACCTGGGCCTCTACCTGCCGGCCGCCCTGCCGAAACGAGCCACGCCGCTTACGTAGGGTGCGCCGTGCGCACCAACCTCCCCATTGTCAGAGCGTCTGCGATTACGCACGGCCTAGGCGCGTGCCTCCTTACGACTCACGCCCGGATTTTTATCCGATAAAAATCTGAGATTTTTCCCTCCCTACGCCTTTTCAGTCTTTTAAATCCGATTTTTATCGGATATAAATCGACTATCCGCCATGGTCGATCCACCCGCCACGGCCCCGTCACAGGTCGCCGACTGCCTCGGACGACCGCTTTCCAGTCTACGAGGTGCTTTATGTCCCGTATCGTTACCGTCGCTGCGACCCAGATGGCCTGCTCCTGGGATACCGCCGCGAATATCGCCAACGCCGAAAGGCTGGTACGCCAGGCAGCCGCCCAGGGCGCGCAGATCATCCTGATTCAGGAGTTGTTCGAGACGCCCTACTTCTGCCAGAAGCCCAATGCCGACTACACCCAGCTGGCCACCACGGCAGAGGAGAACCCGGCGATCCTGCACTTTCGCAAAGTCGCCGCCGAGCTCAAGGTGGTACTGCCGATCAGCTTCTTCGAGCGTGCCGGCCGCGCCCGTTTCAACAGCATCGCCATCATCGATGCCGACGGCAGCAACCTCGGGATTTATCGGAAAAGCCATATCCCCGATGGCCCCGGCTACCACGAGAAGTATTACTTCAACCCCGGCGATACCGGCTTCAAGGTCTGGGATACCGCCTACGCCAGGATCGGTGTCGGCATCTGCTGGGATCAGTGGTTCCCCGAATGCGCGCGCAGCATGGCGCTGATGGGCGCGGAAATCCTCTTCTACCCCACCGCCATCGGCAGCGAACCGCATGACCCGACCATCAGCTCGCGTGAGCACTGGCAGCGCGTACAGCAGGGCCACGCGGGCGCCAACCTGATGCCGCTGGTGGCCAGCAACCGTATCGGCCGCGAAGAACAGGACGGCTACGACATCACCTTCTACGGCAGCTCGTTCATCGCCAACCAGTTCGGCGAGAAGGTCGAGGAGCTGGGCCAGAGCGAGGAAGGCGTGCTGGTGCACCGCTTCGATCTGACCGAGCTGGAGAAGGTGCGCACCGCCTGGGGTGTGTTCCGCGACCGCCGGCCGAACCTATACTGGCCACTTTCCACGCTCGATGGTGAAACGCCGTCGATCCCCTAGGGTGCGCTGTGCGCACCTAGCCCTCCAGACACTTTGCCGGTGCGCATGGCGCACCCTACGGAACCGAGACATGACCACCCTGACTACCACACCACGCGCCGACGGTTTCCATATGCCCGCCGAATGGGCGCCGCACAGCCAGACCTGGATGGTCTGGCCCGAGCGTCCGGACAACTGGCGCAACGGCGGCAAGCCGGCGCAGGCGGCCTTCACCGCCGTGGCCAAGGCCATCGCCCAGTTCGAGCCGGTGACCGTCTGCGTCTCCGCCGCGCAGTACGAAAATGCCCGCGCCCGCCTGGACGACGACAACATCCGCCTGGTGGAAATCACCACCGACGATGCCTGGGTGCGTGACACCGGGCCGACCTTCGTGATCAACGACAGCGGTGAGGTGCGCGGCGTGGACTGGACCTTCAACGCCTGGGGCGGCTTCGACGGCGGCCTGTACTGGCCGTGGCAGCGCGACGATCAGGTGGCGCGCAAGATCCTCGAGATCGAAGGCTGCAAGCGCTATCGCACCGAGGGCTTCGTCCTCGAAGGCGGCTCTATCCACGTCGACGGCGAAGGCACCCTGATCACCACCGAAGAATGCCTGTTGAACAGGAACCGCAACCCGCACCTGTCGCGTGAAGAGATCGAGGCCGTGCTGCGCGAGCACCTGGCCATCGACAGGGTGATCTGGCTGCCCGACGGCCTGTACAACGACGAGACCGACGGCCACGTCGACAACTTCTGCTGCTACGTGCGCCCGGGCGAGGTGCTGCTGGCCTGGACCGATGATCAGAACGATCCCAACTACCCGCGCTGCCAGGCCGCCATGCGCGTGCTGGAGAGCGTACGTGACGCCAAGGGCCGCCAGTTGATCGTGCACAAGATGCCGATCCCCGGCCCGATCCACGCCAGCGAAGAGGAATGCGCCGGTGTCGACGCCGCCGAAGGCAGCCAGGAGCGCAGCCCTGCAGTGCGCCTGGCCGGCTCCTACGTCAACTTCCTGATCGTCAACGGCGGCATCGTCGCGCCGAGCTTCGATGACCCGAAGGACGCGGAGGCCCGCGCCATCCTTGAGCGTATTTTCCCCGAGCATCGCGTGGTGATGGTGCCCGGCCGCGAGATTCTGCTCGGCGGTGGCAATATCCACTGCATCACCCAGCAGCAACCGGCGCCGCACGGTGCCTGACGGCTTCTCACCGCAGCAGCATGAAAACGCCCGGCAGATGCCGGGCGTTTTTCGTTCAGCTGCATCGAGGCACAGGCTTCATTTCACTTTGCAGGTATTGATACCCAGCAAGGGATAGGCCGGGCAGAAACGGAAGACACCGGTCGCCAGCGGCACCACGCCAATCCAGCCCCACAGACCGATCACGCCGGCGAGGCTGAGGGCGATGAGAATCAGACCCGCGGCAATGCGCAGGCTACGGTCGAGCGTTCCAACATTGGCTTTCATCGAGGTTCTCCAGGTCAACGCCCGCGCCGGCCCTCCAGCGCGGTAAAGATCAGCATGCCGGCGAGCATCGCGGCAACGAACAACGCCGCCTGCCAGTGCCCGGTCAACAGAATGGCCAGCGCCGGCCCCGGGCAGATGCCGGCGATGCCCCAGCCAACCCCGAACAGCAGGCTACCGCCGACCAGTCGGGCATCCAGATCGCGCCGGTTCGGCAACTGCATGGCGCCGCCGAGCAACGCCTTGGTACGCCGCTGCGCCAGATTCAGCGGTAACGCAGCCGCGCCAATGGCGCCGGCCATCACCAGTGCCAGCGATGGGTCCCAGTCACCCGCCAGATCGAGAAAGGCCAGCACCTTGGCCGGATCGGCCATGCCTGCCAGCAGCAGACCGAGGCCGAACAGCAGCCCGGCGATGAATGCGCTGAGTCTGGGCATGTTCAGCCCCCGAGCAGATGACGCAGGACAAACACCGTGGCGAAACCCATGACCATGAAGCACAGGGTGGCCACCAGCGAGCGCGGCGACAGGCGCGAGATGCCGCATACGCCATGACCGCTGGTGCAGCCGGAGCCGTAGCGCGTGCCGATGCCCACCAGCAGGCCGGCCAAGATCAGGCCGAGGCTGCCGGTGTCGAAGTGAACCGGCGGCAACGCGGCGAACATCGCCCAGAGCCCCGGCGCCAGCAACAGGCCAAGCAGAAAGGCCAGCTTTTCACCTCGCCCTTCGCCCTGATGCTGCAGCAGACTGCCGAGCAGCCCACTGATGCCGGCCACGCGACCATTGACCAGGGCAAACAGGGCGGCCGCCAGGCCAATCAGGGCACCGCCGGCCAGGGCGCTCCAGGGCGTGAAGCCGGCCCAGTCGATACTCATTGCCGGCCCTCGCAGAACAGGCGGTAGAGCGTCTCGATCACCGCCAGCGCCGCCGGGCTGCTGATGCGATAGAAGATCTGCTTGCCGTCGCGGCGGGTCTCCACCAGCCCTTCACGGCGCAGCACGGCCAGTTGTTGCGACAGCGTCGGCTGCTGAATGCCGAGCAATGCCTCCAGCTCGCTGACATTGCGCTCGCCCTGCGACAGCTGACACAGCAGCAGCAGGCGATCCGGATTGGCCAACGCCTTGAGCAACTGCCCGGCAGCATCGGCATTGGCACGCAATTGCTGGATATCGATGGACTCAGCCACGGCACACCTTCACTCAATACAATATGTATTTTTATATATTGTATTGAGTGAAGGTGCTACCCATGCTGACCAGCGGTTAAAGAGGGGATTGAACATAATGCTGTTCACTTAAGGCTGCACGCGTGTGGCTCCCCTCTCCCACTTATGGGAGAGGGGCTGGGGGAGAGGGCAGAAGACACCGCAAAACTGCCAGTTTCCCCCCTCTCCGAACGCGGCCCGCCCTAACCCTCTCCCCGGAGGGCGAGGGGACTGATCAAGCTCGACCATTTCTTAAGTGAACAGCATTAGGGATTGAACGGGCCTACAAGAGCGCGCCTACCTGCATCAACCGATGCATGCACGGTACAAATCGTGGGAGGGGCTTTAGCCGCGACGAGAGCTCGCCGCTGAAGCGCCTCCCACATGGGGTATCGTCACTCCCAGGGTTACATACGGGCTACCACTGACGCCCTACATGCGAATTCATTAGCGGAGCCCAGAAATGCAGAAACCCGCCTTGGCGGGTTTCCGGGTCGAAGCCAGATGAATCAGGCGTCGGCGTCAGCGGCAGCCGCATAGGCAGCCGCGTCCAGCAGCTTGTCCAGCTCGCTGGCATCGCTCGGCTTGAGCTTGAAGAACCAACTGCCATACGGATCGCTGTTGACGCTCTCGGGGCTGTCGACCAGCGCCTCGTTGATCGCGATCACTTCGCCGCCCACCGGGGCGTAGATGTCGGAGGCAGCCTTGACCGACTCCACCACACCAGCTTCCTGGCCGGCGCCCAGCTGCTTGCCGACTTCCGGCAGCTCGATGAACACCACGTCGCCGAGGGCTTCCTGGGCGTGGTCGGAAATGCCCACGGTCACACTGCCGTCGGCCTCCAGGCGCGCCCACTCGTGGCTGGCGGCATAACGCAGATCGGCGGGGATATTGCTCATGTGTCTTTCCTCGTAAGCGATGACGGCAAGCGGGCCGTCAGGACAATTTAGCAGGCCGCGGCAGGAGGGAAAGCCAGCGCCGCGACCTGATGATTCAGATAAGGGTTTTGCCATTACGCACGAAACCCGGCCTCACCACCCGCACCGGGTACCACTTGCCGCGGATCTCCACTTCGGCACGATCCCCGGTCACGGCCGGCACCCGCGCCAGCGCGATGGATTTGTTCAGCGTCGGCGAGAAGCTGCCACTGGTGATCTCACCCTCGCCGATGCCCTCGACCCGTACGACCTGGTGTGCGCGCAGCACACCGCGCTCTTCCAGTACCAGGCCAACCAGCTTGCTCGGGCAACCGGCTGCACGCTGCGCCTCCAGCGCCGCGCGGCCGATGAAGTCACGGGCGGCGGGCTCCCAGGCGATGGTCCAGGCCATGTTGGCGGCCAGCGGACTGACCTGCTCGTCCATGTCCTGGCCATAGAGGTTCATGCCGGCCTCCAGGCGCAAGGTGTCACGGGCGCCAAGGCCGATGGGCGAGATACCGGCGCCCACCAGGTCGTTGAGAAAGGGCACCACCTCGGTCACCGGCAGCACGATCTCCAGGCCATCTTCGCCGGTATAACCAGTGCGCGCGATGAACCAGTCGCCCTCGGCCAGGCCCTGGAACGGCTTGAGTTCGTGGATCAGCGCCGCACGCGCCTGGGTCAGCAGCTCGGCGACGCGCGCACGCGCCTTCGGCCCCTGGATGGCGAGCATGGCCAGGTCGCGCCGCTCGCGCAGTTGCACGTCGAAGTCGCCGGCCTGGGCGTGCATCCAGGCCAGGTCCTTGTCGCGGGTGCCGGCATTGACCACCAGGCGGTAACCCTGCTCCTGGGAAGAAGAGCCGGTTAGGTAGACGATCAGATCGTCGATCACCCCGCCCTGCTCGTTGAGCATGGCGCTGTACAGCGCCTTGCCGGGACCTTCCAGGCGCGCCACATCGTTGGCCAGCAGGCGTTGCAGAAAGGCCTTGGCCTGGCTGCCGGCAACGTCCACCACGCACATGTGCGAGACGTCGAACACGCCACAGTCGCGGCGCACCTGATGATGCTCCTCGACTTGCGAACCGTAATGCAGCGGCATGTCCCAGCCGCCGAAGTCCACCATCTTGGCCCCCAGCGCCAGGTGCAGGTCATAAAGGGGGGTACGCTGTCCCATGGGTAAATCTCCTTCCGGGCTTGGCGATTCAGACCCTTAGAAGCTACCTGCGTTGCCATTGCCTGCGTCTTGCAGCGCGGCATCGGCTCAAGCTCCGTGCTTCGCCCTACCGCCTGCATCCATGCAGTCGTCGGATAGCTTCTAGATGAATCTTGCCGGGCTGCCCCGGCTCGCGAATGGCGCGCATTGTAGCCGCATGCGCCCGGAGGGTCATCCTGGCTTCAGGTCGTAGGGCGGGTGCAACCCGCCATGCCCCAACACTGGCGGGTTGCACCCGCCCTACAGCCTGGCTGGGTCACCGTGCGCTCAGCCGACCCGCCGCGCCGAGCGACGGATCAGCAGGATCACCGGCAGCAGGCCGACCAGCACCAGGGTCAGCGCCGGCAGCGAAGCACGCGCCCATTCGCCCTCGCTGGTCATCTCGAATACGCGTACCGACAACGTGTCCCAGCCGAAGGGGCGCATCAGCAGGGTCGCCGGCATTTCCTTGAGCACATCGACGAACACCAGCAACGCGGCAGAGAGGGTGCCCGGCAGCAGCAGCGGCAGGTAGACCCTGAAGAACAGGCCAAAGCCGCCAACGCCCAGGCTGCGCGAAGCCTCCGGCAGCGACGGGCGGATTCGCGCCAGGCTGGTTTCCAGCGGCCCGAACGCCACCGCCATGAAGCGGATCAGGTAGGCCACCAGCAGCGCCGCCAGGCTGCCCAGCAACAAGGGCTTGCCGGCGCCCCCCAGGGCCGAGGACAGCGGAATCACCAGCTCGCGATCGAGGAAGCTGAACGCCAGCATGATCGCCACCGCCAGCACCGAGCCAGGCAGGGCATAACCCAGGTTGCCCAGCGCCACGCCGATACGCATGCCACGAGTCGGCGCCTGACGCCTGGCGAAGGCCAGCAGCATGGCCACGCTGACGGTGATCAGCGCCGCCATGCCGCCCAGGTACAGGGTATGCAGGATCAGCCCGGCATAGCGCTCGTCGAGGTCGAAGCGGCCGCGCTGCCAGAACCACACCAGCAGTTGCAGCAGCGGGATGACGAAGGCACAGGCGAACACCAGGCCGCACCAGGCGCTGGCAGCGAAGGCTTTCCAGCCGTGCAGGTGGTACAGCGCCTTGCCGCGCGGGCGTTCGTTGGCCGGGCGTGCGGCGCCGCGGGCGCGACGTTCGCCGTAGAGCACCAGGGCCACGGCCAGCAGCAACAGGCTGGCCAGCTGGGTCGCGCTGGTCAGGCTGTAGAAGCTGTACCAGGTCTTGTAGATCGCGGTGGTGAAGGTATCGAAATTGAACACCGATACCGCGCCGAAGTCGGCCAGGGTTTCCATGATCGCCAGCGCCAGGCCGGCCCCGATCGCCGGGCGCGCCATCGGCAGTGCCACGCGCCAGAAGGCCTGCCACGGGCTTTGCCCGAGCGCCCGCGCCGCCTCCATCAGTCCCTTGCCCTGGGCCAGGAAGGCGCCGCGCGCAAGCAGGTAGACATAGGGGTAGAACACCAGTACCAGAACGATGATGACGCCGCCGGTGGAGCGCACGCGGGGCAAACGAAAACCGCTGCCGAACCATTCGCGCAGCAGCGTCTGCACCGGCCCGGCGAAATCCAGCAGGCCGACGAAGACGAACGCCAGCACGTAGGCGGGAATGGCGAACGGCAACATCAGCGCCCAGTCCAGCCAGCGCCGACCGGGGAACTCGCAGAGACTGGTAAGCCAGGCCAGGCTGACGCCCAGCAGTGTCACGCCGAGGCCGACGCCAAGCACCAGGGTCAGGGTATTGCCGATCAGCCGAGTCATCTGCGTCTGCCACAGATGCGTCCAGATCTGCTGATCGACCTCATGCCAGCTCAGCAGCAAAACCGATAGCGGCATCAGTACCAGGGCGGCAACGGCAAGGACGATGGGGTACCAGCGACGCTGGACGGGATGCGGCACGCGGATTCCTCGACTACGCAAATGACGACGCCCCGGCTAGGCGGGGCGTCGAAGTAAAACAGCCAGAGGCTGCAAGCTGCAAGCTTCAGGCTTCAGGCTTCAGGCTTCAGGCTTGGAGCTTGCGGCCTATAGCCTGTAGCCGCCTCACTGCCAACCGGCGCGATCCATCAGCATGGTGGCCTCAGCCTGGCGCTTGCCGGCCACTTCCGTGGCAACCGAGTCAGCCTTGAAGTTGCCCCAGGCAGCCACTTCCTCGGACGGCGCGACCGCCGGGTTGGCCGGGAACTCCTGGTTGACGCCGGCGAAGATGCTCTGCGCTTCCGGGGTGGTCATCCACTCCAGCAGTTTCCTGGCCTGCTCGGCATGCGGTGCATGCTTGGTCACGCCGGCACCGGCCAGGTTGACGTGCACGCCACGGTCATTCTGGTTCGGCCAGAACGGCTTGACCTTCAGGTCCGGCTGCTGCTTGTGCAGGCGGCCATAGTAGTAGGTGTTGGTGATGCCCACGTCGCACTGACCGGCATCGATGGCCTGCAGCAGCGCGGTGTCATCCGGGAACACGTCGGTGGCCAGGTTGTTGACCCAACCCTTGACGATCTCTTCGGTCTTCTCGGCACCGTGGGTCTCGATCAGGGTGGCGGTCAGCGACTGGTTGTAGACCTTCTTGCTGGTACGCAGGCACAGACGGCCTTCCCAGTTCTTGTCGGCCAGGGCTTCGTAGGTGGACAGCTCTTCCGGCTTGACCCGCTCGGTGGAGTAGAAGATGGTCCGCGCGCGCAGCGACAGGCCAGTCCAGCTGTCGGTGCTGGAGCGATACTGAGCGGGGATGTTGGCGCTGATGACATCGGATTTGGTCGGCTGCAGCACGCCTTCCTGCTCGGCCTGCCAGAGGTTGCCGGCGTCGACGGTGATCAGGAGGTCAGCCGGGGTGTTGGCACCTTCGGCCTTGAGGCGGGCAATCAGCGGGGCTTCCTTGTCGGTGATGAACTTCACCTTGACCCCGGTCTTCTCGGTGTAGAGATCGAATACCGGCTTGATCAGCTCGTCGATACGGGCGGAATAGACCACCACTTCGTCAGCAGCCTGAACGGCAGTAGCCAGGGTGCTGAGAGTGAATGCAGCGAGAAGCGCGTTGCGAGCCTTCATGGGACCAGCCTCTTGTGGGTGAGCAAAGTGGCTGAATAGTAGTGAATGTTATTTGCCTTCTCAACGAAACCTTCGTTGCAGCGATGGCCAGTTGTTACAAAGCATTTTCACCGGGAAACCCGGAGTTGGGCCGCTCGTCAGGCCCGCGCCAGCTCCGGCAGGTCGCCCGACAGCCCCAGCGCCTGACGTACGAACAGCGCCTTGGCTTCGGCCTGGCCGTCGACCAGATCGAGACCGACGTTGCGCAGCAGGCGCAGTGGCAGCGGGTCGGCCTGAAACAGGCGCTGGAAGCCCTCCATCGCCGCCATCATCGCCAGGTTGTGCGGCATGCGCCGACGTTCGAAGCGGCTCAGCACCCGCTCTTCGGCGAGATTCTCGCCGCGTTCGACGGCGTGCAGCAGCACCTCGGCGAGCACCGCGGCATCGAGAAAACCGAGATTGACGCCCTGCCCCGCCAGCGGGTGGATGGTGTGCGCGGCATCGCCGATCAGCGCCAGGCCCGGCTCGACGTAACGTTTGGCATGACGCTGGCGCAGCGGGATGCACAGGCGACGGTCGGCATGCAGCACCTTGCCGAGGCGATGCTCGAAGGCCTTGCCAAGCTCGGCGCAGAAGGCCTCATCGCCAAGCGCCATCAGGCGTTCGGCCTCGACCGGCACGGTGGACCAGACGATCGAACACCAGTGCTCGCCAGCCGGCCCCGCCAGCGGCAGGAAGGCCAGCGGCCCATCGTCGGTGAAACGCTGCCAGGCCGTGGCCTGGTGCGGGCGCTCGCAGCGCACGCTGGTGACGATGGCGTGATGCAGATAATCCCATTCGCGGGTGGCGCAGCCGGCCAGGCGGCGCACCGCGGAGTTGCCACCGTCAGCCGCCACCAGCAGTGGTGCGCGCAGCTGACGGCCACCCTCCAGGGTCAGCAGCCAGTCGTCGCCGGAGCGACGCAGCTGCTCCAGGCGTGCGCCCGGCAGCAGGCCGATCTGGCTGTCATGCAGGCGTTCGAGCAGGGCGTCCTGCACCACGCGGTTCTCGACGATGTGCCCCAGCGTCTCGGCATGCACGCTGGCGGCGGCGAAGTGGATGCTGCCGGTACCGGAGCCGTCCCACACGCGCATCTCGCCGTAGGGACAGGCGCGCCGTGCGGCGATACCTGGCCAGGCGCCGAGGCGGTCGAGGATGCGCTGGCTGGCCATGGACAGCGCACTGACGCGCGGCTCGAACGGCGCCTGCGCAGCGAACGGCGATACGCTCAGCGGGCCACCGTCGACGATCAGGATGTCCAGGCCACTGTGCTCCAGCGCCAGGGCCAGGGTGCTGCCGACCATTCCGGCGCCGACGATGATCAGATCCGCTCGCATATTCATTCCTTGGCTGTCACAGACTTCGCGTGCCCATGCCCATGGCCTGCCGGGCGAACCAGCGCTTGGCCGGCGGCAATAGGTCGAGACCAAGCAGGCCGAGGTTGCGCCCCGCCGCCAGCAGCGGCTGGGCATTGCTGAACAGCCGCGTGACCTGGTCGGAAAAGCCGACGGTCATTTGCTGATCGAGCTGCTGCCGCTGCCGGTAGCGCTGCAGCGTGGCGAAATCGCCCAGTGGCGCCTCGCTGGCGATCAACACTTCAGCCAGCGCCAGGGTATCGCGCAGCGACAGGTTGTAGCCCTGACCTGCGATGGGGTGCAGGCTGTGCGCGGCATTGCCCAGCACCACCAAATGCGCCCGCACCTGCTCCTGCGCCTCGACCAGGCTCAGCGGATAGAGGTGCCGTGCACCGACCTGCTGCAAGGCGCCCAGACGATAGCCGAAGGCCTGCTGCAGCTCGCCGAGAAACTGTGCCTCGCTGACGCGCAACAGGCGCTCGGCATCGGCGTTGCTGCGCGTCCAGACCAGCGCGCAGCGGTTACCTTCCAGCGGCAGCATGGCCATCGGGCCGTCATCGGTGAAGCGCTCGAAAGCCTGACCACGATGCGCCTCCAGCGGGCTGACGTTGGCGATCAGTGCGCTCTGTCCATAGGGCTTGCTGCTGACGTTGATGCCGAGCTGTTCACGCAGAGCGGAACGCCCGCCGTCGGCGAGCACGGCCAGGTCGCAATCGAGGCAGGTCTCATCGTTCAGGGTCAGGCGATAGCCGTCGCCCAGGCGCTGCATGCCCACCACCTCGGCGGGGCAGCGCCACTCGATCAGTTCCTGATCCAGCGCCTGCCACAGGCAATGGCCGATCCAGGCGTTCTCCACCACGTAGCCGAGCGCCGGCACGCCTTCCTCGATGGCCTGCAGACGCGTGGCGCCGAAGCGGCCGCGGTCGGATACGTGAATCTGCTGGATTGGCTCGGCACGCTGGGCAATGCGCTGCCACAAGCCCAGGCGCTCGTAGATCAGCCGGCTGCCGTAGGACAGCGCGGTGGAGCGGGCATCATAGCTGGGCTGGTATTCGCTGCCCGGGGCGAAGGGTTCGATCAGAGCAATGCGCCAGCCGCGCTGACGCGCAGTGTCCTGCAGGGCCAGCGCCAGGCTGGCGCCCACCAGCCCACCACCGATGATCGCCAGGTTCACGCGGGACATGGGCTCAGGCGGCCTCGGTACGTGCGGCGGCCATCAGCACCTCGATCTCGGCGACGGTCTTGGGCACGCCGCCGGTGAGAATCTCGCAGCCCTGCCTGGTCACCACCACGTCGTCCTCGATGCGCACGCCAATACCGCGCCACTTCTTGGCGACCTTGTCGTTATCGGCGGCGATATAGATACCCGGCTCGACGGTCATCGCCATGCCCGGCTCCAGCACGCGCCACTCGCCGCCGACCTTGTAGTCGCCGACATCGTGCACGTCCATGCCCAGCCAGTGGCCGGCGCGGTGCATGTAGAAAGCCTTGTAGGCCTCGCTGGCGATCAGCTCGTCGACATCGCCGCTGAGCAGGCCCAATTCCACCAGGCCGGCGGTGATCACCCGCACGGTGGCCTCGTGCGCCTCGTTCCAGTGCTTGCCCGGAGCGATCTCCTTGAATGCGGCTTCCTGGGCGGCCAGGACCAGCTCGTAGATGGCCTTCTGCTCGGCGGAGAATCGGCCGCTGACCGGGAAGGTGCGGGTGATGTCGCTGGCGTAGCAGTCGATTTCGCAGCCGGCGTCGATCAGCACCAGATCGCCGTCCTTGAGCGGCGCATCGTTCTCGCGATAGTGCAGGATGCAGGCATTTTTACCAGCGGCGACGATGCTGCCGTAGGCCGGCATCTTCGCCCCGCCCTTGCGGAACTCGTAATCCAGCTCGGCTTCCAGGTGGTATTCGAACAGCCCGGCGCGGCTGGCCTGCATGGCGCGCACATGAGCGCGCGCACTGATCTCGGCGGCTTCCTTCATCACTTTCACCTCGGCGGCCGACTTGTACAGACGCATGTCGTGCAGCAGATGGTCGAGGGCGACGAACTCGTTCGGCGGCGTGGCACCCTGGCGCGCCTTGGCGCGGATATGGTTGATCCATTCCATCAGCCGGTGATCGAACTCCTGGTTGCAGCCGATGGCATAGTAGACGCGCTCGCGGCCTTCGATCAGGCCGGGCAGGATGTCGTCGATATCGCCGATGGGGAAGGCATCGTCGGCGCCGTAGTTGGCGATCGCGCCGTCCTGGCCGGCGCGTAGACCGTCCCACAGCTCGCGCTCCGGGTCGCGCTCGCGGCAGAACAGGACGTACTCGCCATGCTCGCGCCCGGGGATCAGCGCCATCACCGCCTCCGGCTCGGGGAAGCCGGTGAGGTACTGGAAATCGCTGTCCTGGCGGTAGACGTGCTCGACGTCACGGTTGCGGATATACACCGGCGCGGCCGGCAGGATGGCGATGCTGTTGGGTTCCATCTGCGCCATCAGCGCCTTGCGCCGACGGGCATATTCGGACTTGGGGATGCTGATCAAGGCAGGCTCCGACAGGCAATCAGTGCAGGGAGGGTTTGGCGGCAGGCGCGACGGGCTTGGCGCACTCGGTGAACAGCAGCAGCGGCGCCACACGCAGGTACTCCATGACCTCCATATAGTCGCTCTCGCCATCTTCGGATTCTTCCAGGGCGCTCTGCACCTGGGCGATGGCGGAGAGATCCTGCAACACTTCCATGGCCTCGGCACTCAGCGCGCCGTCACGGGCGGTCAGACCGAAGCCTGCAAGAAAGCCCTGGCACCATTGACCCAGAGCGGCTGCGCGCTGCGCCAGCGGGGTTTCGTCATCCGGCAACAGCAGCACTACGGTGATGTCCTCGCTGCACAGCTCGCCCTTGACCATCTCCTGCAAGCCGATCAGCGCCTGGCGCACGTTGTCCTGCGGCTCGCCGCCGAGCAGATCGGCCGCGTCAAGCAGCCAGGCATCGGCATCGAAGCCGGCACCGGCGCAGCTGCGCCCCAGCAGCAGGCCATGCAGTTCGGCAGGGGAAACGGAATGCCCGGCGCTGCTGAGCAGAGCGGCGAAGGCGGCGTAGGGAGAGCTTGGAATCGACATAGATAGCTAGGCGCCAGGCGGCGCAATCTCTAGAATGGAGGCCTCGTATCCTAGCACCGGCAGACGCGCCAAGACCATCCGAGGCCGCCGGTGTGATGCCGCCATCTGCATCACACCCCTGCCGACCGAGGTTTGACCCATGACGGGCGCATCTAAAAACGTAGGCGAGGCAGTCAGCACAAGGCAAAAACAAGCGAGAAAGCGCAGTTTACGAGTTGTAAATGAGCATTTTGAGCTTGTTTTTAACGCAGTGATGACAACGCAGGTAGTTTTTAGAGGTGCCCTGAACGGGACAGGCCTATATAGTCCAGCCATTCCCTCCCATAGCGAGAGCCCATGGAAGACGCCGAACTGCACGCATTGACCGCCAAGCTGGAGCTGCTGATCCAGCGTGTCGAGCAGCTGAAGGCTCACAACCGACTCCTGCTGGCGAATGAACAGGCCTGGCGCGAGGAACGCGCCCATCTGATCGAAAAGAACGAATTGGCCCGGCACAAGGTCGAATCGATGATTTCGCGCCTCAAAGCCCTGGAGCAGGACACATGACCCAGTCGAACACCGTGACCGTCCACATCCTGGACAAAGAATATTGCATCGCCTGCCCGCAGGACGAACGCGCCAACCTGGAAAGCGCCGCCCGTTACCTGGACGGCAAGATGCGCGAGATCCGCACCAGCGGCAAGGTGATCGGCGCCGACCGCGTCGCCGTGATGGCCGCGCTGAACATTACCCACGACCTGCTGCACAAGCAGCAACGCCTGGACCAGGACGCCAGCTCCACCCGCCAGCAGGTGCGCGATCTGCTCGATCGCGTTGACCAGGCCCTGGCCGACGACTCGGCATCCTGAGCGCCGGAATGCCTGCCTGTTCGTCGCAGGCCGCCCCGCAAGCCCTCTGTTCGGGTATACTGGGCGCAACTTCCTGGGGTGTGCGCCAGTCGGGGATGTCCCTGAGCCGATACGCACAACCACGGGGGTTGCATGTTGGGGCCGGTGTGCATGTCCGCCTGACGGAAAGCCTTAACGCCTCCTGCAACCTCCACCTTGAACTTTCGGGTTCAAGGGCTAAACCGACAGCGGCACGCTGGGAAGTCATCATTTCCCCCGGTAGCCACGGCTACCTGCCTCGCCCCCTCCTGTTCTCATGACCGCCTCCGCACCACTCAGTCGCCCGCAACTGCGCCGCGTGCTGCGCCAGCGTCGTCGAGCGCTCAGCCGCAGCCAGCAACGCACTGCCGCCCGCAAGCTTTATCGACAACTGGTGCAGAGTCCTGCATTTCGCCGCGCCAGGCATATCGCTCTGTACCTGCCCAACGATGGCGAAATCGATCCGCGCCCGTTGCTGGCTGCTGCGCAGAAACGCGGCAAGCGCACCTACCTGCCGGTGCTCAGCGCCTGGCCACGCACCAAGATGGTGTTTCAGCGCGTCACCCGGCACGAGAAGCTGGCGGGCAATCGCTTTCGCATCCTCGAACCGCGCCCGCAGCCCAAGCGTCAACGCAAGGTCTGGGCGCTGGATCTGGTGCTGCTGCCATTGGTGGGCTTCGATGATCGTGGCGGACGCCTGGGCATGGGGGGCGGCTTCTACGACCGCAGCCTGGCTTATCTGCACAGGCGCAAAAATTGGCACATGCCGACACTACTGGGCCTGGCGCATGAGTGTCAGCGCGTGGACGAACTGGCGATGGCCAGCTGGGACGTGCCCTTGCAGGCGACGGTGACGGACAGGGCCTGGTATTGAGAACAGAAGCGGCGCACCGCGCTCCCTGCGGTGCCTACGCCGGCAGCCGATGAGTCAGGGCTGCTGCGTTACATTGATCGGAGCGTCGCTCTGGCGCTCCCAAAGGCTCTGGGTGTAACCCGTGGTAACCACGCCCAGACTGAACAGTACGACGAGAACCCACAAAAGATCTGGCTTGCGTTTCATCTATTGCCTCCCCCTTCCAGGCAATGCGCGCGTTGGTCGCGCGTTATTGTTCTATGCAACATGACGGCGCCAGGCGTTTAGCCGGGCATTTTCCGCCAGTAAAAGACGCTACGCAATTTCCGCCGCCAACCGGCTGTCGGAGATCTCACTGAAACACGCGTCCGCTTACGGGCAGACCTGCAGGAGCAAAGTTCATGCCTTATTGGCTGATGAAATCGGAACCCGACGAACTGTCCATCCACGATCTGAAGCGGGTGGGCAAAACGCGCTGGGATGGCGTGCGCAATTACCAAGCGCGCAACTTCATGCGAACGATGAAAGCGGGCGAGCTGTTCTTCTTCTATCACTCCAGCTGCCCGCAACCGGGTATCGCAGGCATCGCACGCATTGCCGGCGAGGTCTACCCGGACCCCACCGCGCTGGACCCGCAAAGCCACTACCACGACCCCAAGGCCAGTGCCGAGAAGAATCCCTGGAGCGCCCTGGACGTGGAGTTCGTCGAGGCCTTCGACGAGGTACTGGCCCTGCAGCAGTTGAAGAACAACCCGCTGCTCGCCGACCTGGCGCTGGTGCAGCGCGGCAGTCGCCTGTCGGTGATGCCGGTGAGCGAAAGCCAATGGCAGGCGATTCTCGCCATGCGTTGAGTAGCTGACAGCACTGTGCTATCACCACACAGAGCCTTGGGAGTTATCCATGTCGGCATCTTCTGTCTGGCCAGCGCGGCTTGCGCTGGCTTTCCTGTTGGTGGTGCTGAGCAGCGCCAGCGTGCTGCTCTGGCGGCAGATCGAGGCCGTACAGCTGCAACGCGTCGACGAGCGCGTCGGTTACCAGGCACGTGCCCTGGTACGCCAACTGGAAAGCACGCTGCACCTGGAAGTGGCCAGCCTCGAGCGCATCGCCCGCCTGTGGAACAGCCTCGGCCGTCTGCCACGCGCCAGCTGGGACGAGGAGGTGGAGCGCGCGTTGCGAGGCTTCCCCGCCTACCAGTCGATTCAGTGGGTCGGTGACGACTTGCGCATGCGCTGGCTGCTGCCGTTGGCCGGCAACGAGGCGGCGCTGAGTTTTCGTCTGCACCCGCAACACCCCAACTACTCGCTGGCGATGGAGGCTCGCCAGAGCGGCGAGCAGCGCTTCTCCAACAGCTTCGAACTGGTCCAGGGCGGCCGCGGCTTCGTGCTCTATACCCCGCTGTATCGTACCCAGGACGGCGCCCGGGTCTTCGACGGTTTTCTCCAGGGCGTGTTTCGCGTCGAGCCACTGATGCTGCAACTGCTCACCCAGATCGACCGCGACGACTTCAACGTCGAATTGCTGGAGAACGGCCACAGCCTGTTTCGTCATGGCGCGGCGCAGGCCGATGAACGGCACAGCCTGCAGCTGGGCATCAGCCTGCTCAACAACCAGGGTTTCGCCCTGCGCCTGAGCCCCACTGCGCAATTGCTCGAACAGTTGGGTTCGCCGTTGCCCGGCGTGGTGCTCGGCGCCAGCCTGGCGATCAGCCTGCTGCTGGTCGCCGCCCTCGCCCTGGCCCTGGAGAACAGCCGTCGCGCCCACGCCCTGCAGGCGGCCAACCGGCGCTTCAAGGTGGAGGCCGAGCGCCGCGAAGAAACCGAACAGCGCCTGCGCGAAAACCGCGAACGCCTGCAACTGGTGCTCGACCTCACCGACTCCAGCCACGACGGCCTGTTCATCTTCGACAGCGACAGCCGCGAGCTGCTGCACATGAACCAGGCCACCTACGCCACGCTCGGCTACCGCCCCGAGCAGTTCGCCGAGCTGCTGCGCGAGACTCCGGAAAAGCTCATGCCGGGCTTCCATCGCTGGCTGGAGCAGGCCCGCCAGGCGCAACGCGACAACCTCTCGCGAATCTTCCAGCGCGAGCTGATCCGCCGCGATGGCAGCCGCCAGCCGGCGGAGATCAACACCCAGCTGGTGCAGCTGCACGGCCGCGAATTCCTCATCGCGGTATCGCGTGACAACAGCGAGCGCCTGCAACTGGAGGCGCAGCTGCAGCGCCTGTCGCAGCTCGACGGCCTGACCGGGCTGTACAACCGCCGCTATTTCGACCAGCAACTGCCCTCCGAACTGCGTCGCCTGCGCCGCAGCGGCGCGCCACTGGCCCTGCTGATGCTGGATATCGATCACTTCAAGGCCTACAACGACGCCCTCGGCCACCTGGCCGGTGACGATGCGCTGCGCAAGGTCAGCACGGTGCTGCAGGAGAGCCTGCAGCGCGAGGGCGACGTGGCCTGCCGCTACGGCGGCGAGGAATTCGTCATCATCCTGGCCGACACCGGTCTGGACGGTGCCGAACACGTGGCGGCGCGCATCCATGACGGCATCGCCAGCCTGGCCATCGCCCACCCTGCCAGCCCGCTGGGACGCCTGAGCCTGAGCATCGGCCTGGCGGTGCTCGACCCGGTCGACGACGAGCAGCCCGGCGAGCTGGTATCGCGCAGCGACCAGGCGCTCTATGGCGCCAAGCGTCGCGGCCGCAATTGCACCTACCTGTGGCAGCCGCCTGACGCTTGACCTGCATCAAGACCGCCGTGGAGCGGACGGACGAGAATGGAAGCCTGCCGATGAAGCCCCGCCAAGGGGGTGACCGAAGGGAAGCAGCGACCATGAAAAAACCACCTCATCTGCCCTATCTGCTGGCCGCCGGGCTCGCCCTGCTGGCAGCGTTCGCCTGGTGGCAGCTGCGTCCGGACGGGCTGGGCGAGGGTTTCGCCAGCGGCAACGGGCGCATCGAGGCCACTGAAGTGGATGTGGCGACCAAGCTGGCCGGGCGCATCGCCAGCATCGAAGTCGACGAAGGTGACTTCGTCGAGCCGGGCCAGATTCTTGCGCGCATGGATACCCAGGTGCTCGAAGCCCAGCTGGCCCAGGCCCGCGCCCAGCTGCGTCAGGCCGAGAACGGCGAAGTCACCGCAGCCAGCCAGATCCGCCTGCGCGAGAGCGAAAAGCTCGCCGCCGAGGCCGTAGTACGCCAGCGCCAGGCGGAGCTGGAGGCGGCGCGCAAGCGTCATGCGCGCAGCGCCACCCTGGTGCAGCGCAACGCCATGGCCCAGCAGCAACTGGATGATGACCTGGCCCGCCTGCAGAGCGCCGAGGCCGCGCTGGCGGCAGCGCGCGCCCAGGTCAGCGCGGCCACGGCCGGCATCGCCGCGGCGCAATCACAGGCCATCGAGGCGCAATCGGCCAGCGAGGCGGCCCGCGCCAGCGTCGAACGCCTGCAGGTGGACATCGACGACAGCCTGCTCAGGGCGCCGCGCGCCGGCCGCGTGCAATACCGCGTCACGCAACCCGGCGAGGTACTCGGCGCCGGCGGCAAGCTGCTCAACCTGGTGGATCTCACCGACGTCTACATGACCTTCTTCCTGCCCGAGCGCCAGGCCGGCCGCGTCGCCCTCGGCAGCGAGGTGCGCCTGGTGATCGACGCCGCGCCGCAATACGTGATCCCGGCCAGGGTCAGCTATGTCGCCAGCGTCGCCCAGTTCACCCCGAAGACCGTGGAAACCGCCAGCGAGCGCGAGAAGCTGATGTTCCGGGTCAAGGCGCGCATCGATCCCGAGCTGCTGCAAAAACACCTGCAGCAGGTCAAGACCGGCGTACCGGGCATGGCCTACCTGCGCCTCGACTCCGACGCCGAGTGGCCCGCGCATCTGGCGATCAAGGTTCCGCAATGAACACGCCGGTCGCACGCCTGGCCGGCGTCGGCCTGCGCTACGGCCAGACCCACGCCCTGCAGCAGATCGATCTGCAGCTTCCGGCGCGTCGCATGGTCGGCCTGATCGGCCCCGATGGCGTCGGCAAATCCAGCCTGCTGGCGCTGATCGCCGGGGCGCGCAGGGTTCAGGACGGTACGGTCGAAGTGCTGGGCGGCGATATGGCCGATGCGCGCCACCGCCGCCGCGTCTGCCCGCATATCGCCTACATGCCGCAGGGCCTGGGCAAGAACCTCTATCCCACGCTGTCGGTGTTCGAGAACCTCGACTTCTTCGGCCGCCTGTTCGGCCAGGACGCCGCCGAGCGCGAGCGGCGCATCGACGACCTGCTGCGCAGCACCGGCATGGCCGCGTTCCGCGAGCGCCCGGCGGGCAAGCTGTCCGGTGGCATGAAGCAGAAGCTCGGGCTGTGTTGCGCGCTGATCCACGACCCCGACCTGCTGATCCTCGACGAACCCACCACCGGCGTCGACCCGCTGTCGCGCAACCAGTTCTGGGAGCTGATCGCCCGTATTCGCGCGCAGCGCCCGCAGATGAGCGTGCTGGTGGCCACCGCCTACATGGAGGAGGCCGAGCGTTTCGACCATCTGGTGGCGATGGACGCCGGCCGCGTGCTGGCCGAAGGCAGCCCGGCCGAACTGCGCACGCGCACCGGTTGCGCCAGCCTGGAGCAGGCCTTTATCGCCCTGCTGCCGGAAGAGCGCCGCCGCGGGCACCAGCAGGTAGTGATTCCCCCGCTGCGGGACAGCAGCGAGATCGCCATCGAGGCCAGGGGCCTGAGCATGCGCTTCGGCGACTTCGTCGCGGTCGATTCGGTGTCGTTTCGCATCCGCCGCGGCGAAATCTTCGGCTTCCTCGGCTCCAACGGTTGCGGCAAGAGCACCACCATGAAGATGCTCACCGGCCTGCTGCCGGCGTCCGGGGGTGAGGCGCTGCTGTTCGGCCAGGCGATCGACCCGCGCGACATGGCCACGCGCCAGCGGGTCGGCTACATGTCCCAGGCCTTCTCCCTGTACGGCGAGCTGACGGTGCGGCAGAACCTGGTGCTGCACGCCCGGCTGTTCCATGTCCCGGCCGCCGAGATCGAGCCACGGGTAGCCGAAATGGCCGCGCGCTTCGACCTCGGCGCGGTCATGGACATGCTCCCGGAGCGCCTGCCGCTGGGCATCCGCCAGCGCCTGTCGCTGGCCGTGGCGGTGATTCACAAGCCGGAGATCCTGATCCTCGACGAGCCCACCTCGGGCGTCGATCCGGTGGCCCGCGACGGCTTCTGGCAACTGATGCTCGACCTGTCGCGCCGGGACGGCGTGACCATCTTCATCTCCACCCACTTCATGAACGAGGCGCAGCGCTGCGACCGCATCTCGCTGATGCACGCCGGCAAGGTGCTGGACAGCGACACGCCGCAGGGGCTGATGGAGAAACGCGGACTGGACAGCCTGGAAGCCACCTTTATCGCCTACCTGCAGGAGGCACTCGGCGAACAGCCGGCCAGCGAGGCGCCGCCGCTGGAGCAGACGCCGCCGCCACAGCGCCAGCGCTTCAGCCTGCGCCGCCTGCTCAGCTACGCCCGCCGCGAGGCGCTGGAGCTGCGCCGCGACCCGATCCGCGGCGGCATGGCGCTGCTCGGTACGGTGTTGCTGCTGTTCATCATCGGCTACGGCATCAGCCTGGACGTGGAGGACCTGGCCTTCGCCGTGCTCGACCGCGACCAGACCACCACCAGCCAGGAGTACCACCGCAACCTGTCCGGCTCGCGCTACTTTCTGGAGAAGCCGGCGCTACGTGATTACGACGAGCTGGAGCGACGCCTGCGCAGTGGCGACATCAGCCTGGCGGTAGAGATTCCGCCGCACTTCGGCCGCGACCTCAAGCGCGGTGCCGGCCCGCAGATCGCCATGTGGATCGACGGTGCCATGCCGACCCGCGCCGAGACCATCAAGGGCTATGTCACCGGCCTGCACCAGCACTACCTGGCCGAACTGGCCCGGCGTTCGCCGCAACCGCAGGCGGCCAGCGCCGCAGAATTGGAGGTGCGCTACCGCTACAACCCGGACGTGGAGAGCCTCAAGGCCATGGTGCCGGCGGTGATTCCGCTGCTGCTGATGCTGATCCCGGCCATGCTCACGGCCCTCGGCGTGGTGCGCGAGAAGGAGCTGGGTTCGATCATCAACCTCTACGTCACCCCGGTCACCCGCCTGGAATTTCTTATCGGCAAGCAGCTGCCCTACGTCGCCCTGGGCCTGTTCAACTGCGCCCTGCTGGTGCTGCTGGCGGTGACGGTGTTCGACGTGCCGCTCAAGGGCAGCGTGCTCACCCTCGGCCTCGGCGCGCTGCTCTATGTAGCCTGCGCCACCGCCCTGGGGCTGCTGATGTCGACCTTCACCAACAGCCAGATCGCCGCCGTGTTCGGCACCGCCATCGCCACCCTGGTGCCGGCCATCCAGTTCTCCGGACTGATCTACCCGGTGGCCTCGCTGGAAGGGATCGGCGCCCTGGTCGGCCAGCTCTACCCGACCTCGCAGTTCCTGGTGATCAGCCGCGGGGTGTTCTCCAAGGCGCTGGAGCTGCGTGACCTTACCGGCTACTTCGCCGCCCTGGCGCTGACCGTGCCGCTGCTGACCCTGCTCAGCGCCAGCCTGCTGCGCAAACAGGAGGTGTGATGCAACGCCTGGCCAACATCCTGCATCTCGGCATCAAGGAACTGCGCAGCCTGCAGCACGACCTGGCGCTGGTGCTGCTGATTCTCTGGGCCTTCAGCCTGGGCATCTACTCGGCCGCCACCAGCATCCCGGAGAGCCTGCACAATGCCGCCATCGCCGTGCTCGACGAGGACCAGTCGCAACTCTCCGAACGCCTGATCCAGGCCTTCCAGGCGCCCTATTTCCGCACCCCGGAGCGCATCGACCTGAGCCAGATGGACCGCGGCATGGATTCCGGGCGCTACACCTTCACCCTGAACATCCCGCCGAACTTCCAGCGCGACGTGCTGGCCGGGCGCAGCCCGGCGATCCAGCTCAACGTCGACGCCACCCAGGTGAGCATGGCCTTCACCGGCGCCGGCTATATCCAGAACATCGGCATCAGCGAGGTGACCGAGTTCGTCCGCCGTTACCGCGGCGAGCTGCAGCAGCCGGCCGAGCTGGTGCTGCGCGTGCAGTTCAACCCCAACCTGACGCGCAGCTGGTTCGGCTCGGTGATGGAGGTGATCAACCAGATCACCATGCTGTCGATCATCCTCACCGGCGCGGCGCTGATCCGCGAGCGCGAGCACGGCACCGTGGAGCACCTGCTGGTTATGCCGGTGACGCCGCTGCAGATCATGCTGGCCAAGGTCTGGTCGATGGGCCTGGTGGTGCTGACGGCGGCGGCGCTATCTCTGCTGCTGGTGGTGCAGGGCTGGCTGCAGGTGCCGATCGAGGGCTCCATCGCGCTGTTCCTGGCGGGCGCGGCGCTGCACCTGTTCGCCACCACCTCGATGGGCATCTTCTTCGGCACCGTGGCGCGCTCGATGCCGCAGCTGGGCCTGCTGATCATCCTGGTGCTGCTGCCGCTGCAGATCCTCTCCGGCGGCACCACGCCGCGCGAGAGCATGCCGGAGCTGGTGCAGCAGATCATGCTGGCGGCGCCGACCACCCACTTCGTCGCGCTGGCCCAGGCCATTCTCTATCGCGGCGCGGGCCTGGCCATCGTCTGGCCCTACATGCTGGCCATCGCCGGCATCGGTACGCTGTTCTTCGTCGCGGCGCTCGCCCGCTTTCGCAAGACCCTGGCACAGATGGCCTGAGAGAACCGTGGGAACGGCTTCAGCCGCGAAAAAGCGGCTTTTCGTAGGAGCCCCGCCCCCGAGGCGAAGCTTTTCAATTGCACCTCACCCTGGTTCGCGGCGGGGCGCCGCTCCTACGCATTCGCAGCGCCGACGCTTAACTGACTGCGCCCACTACTGAATGATCAAATTGTTGAACAGCAGGTCTTCGACGATGGGCTTGCCCTCTTCGCCATTGAGCGCGTCCTGCACCCTCTTCAAGGCCTCCAGGCGCAGGTTTTCGCGGCCATCCGGGGCGTTGATGGTCTCGCTGGTCTGGGCCGAGAACAGCATCACCAACTGGTGACGGACCAACGGCTCGTGCTGCTTGAGCTTCTCCTCCGCCTCGGTACCGGTCACCCGCAACGACACATCAGCCTTGAAGAACTTCAGGCGGTTGCCCGAATCCGCCAGATTGCCGATCAGCGCCGGAAACAGGTTGTGATAGAGCGTCGTCGGCGCCTCTTCCTTCTTCTCCGAAGACGCCAGGGCAGGCAGGCAGATCGACAGGCTCAGCAACAGGGCGGTCAACAGTTTCACATTCGGTACTCCATCGGGGATGTGCCTAGCATAGCCATCCACAGGCCAGCACCCAAGCCCGACGCTTATGCCGGCCTATCAGGCTCCGGCATGCTCGTTGACCCTCGGCGGGTGCTTTCTACACTGCATGGCACCCTGCAAGAGGAATGACCTTGATGAAAGCCCTGCTGTGCAAAGCCTTCGGCCCCGCCGATACCCTGGTACTGGAAGACCTGCCGAGCCCCGAACCCAAGAAAAACGAGGTGCTGATCGAGGTACAGGCCGCCGGGGTCAACTTCCCCGATACGCTGATCATCGAAGGCAAATACCAGTTCAAGCCGCCCTTCCCCTTCGCCCCGGGTGGCGAGGTAGCCGGCGTGGTCAAGGCCGTGGGCGAGAAGGTCAGCCACCTGCGCGCCGGTGACCGGGTCATGGCACTGACCGGCTGGGGCGGCTTCGCCGAAGAAGTCGCCGTGCCGGCCTACAACGTACTGCCGGTGCCCAAGAGCATGGACCTCACTACTGCAGCCGCCTTCGGCATGACCTACGGCACCTCGATGCATGCGCTCAAGCAGCGCGCCAACCTGCAACCGGGTGAAACCCTGCTGGTGCTCGGCGCCTCCGGCGGCGTCGGCCTGGCGGCGGTGGAAATCGGCAAGGCCATGGGCGCGAAAGTGATTGCTGCAGCAAGCAGTGCCGAGAAACTGGAAGTGGCGCGCAACGCCGGCGCCGACGAGCTGATCAACTACAGCGAACAAAGCCTGAAGGACGAAGTGAAGAAGCTCACCGGCGGCCAGGGCGTTGACGTGATCTACGATCCGGTAGGCGGCGCGCTGTTCGAGGAAGCCTTCCGCAGCATCGGCTGGAATGGCCGCTTCCTGGTGGTGGGCTTCGCCGCTGGCGGTGGCATCCCGGCGCTGCCGGCCAACCTGCCGCTGCTCAAGGGTGCCTCCCTGGTCGGCGTGTTCTGGGGCTCCTTCGCCCAGCGCCAGCCGCAGGACAACGCCGCGAACTTCCAGCAACTGTTCGCCTGGCATGCCGAAGGCAAGCTCAAGCCGCTGGTGTCGCAGACCTTCCCGCTGGAGCGTGGTGGCGAGGCCATCGATGCCCTCGGCCAGCGCAAGGCGGTGGGCAAGCTGGTGGTGCAGGTTCGCCAGGGCGCCTAGGGAACGGTACGGTCCGCCCCCGGGCGCCAAGCCTTGTGGGGTGGGCCGGGCGGCGATCCGCTTCAGCCCATACCAACCGCCGCTGGTGGGCTGAAGCCCACCCTACGGACTGCTAGATCCAACTGGCGTTGCCGGCCCGTCAGCGATGTAGGCGCAGGCTCATATGTAACCGAGCAGCACCAGCACCAGCACGATGACCAGCACCAGCCCAAGGCCACCTGTAGGCCCATAGCCCCAGCCGCGGCTATGGGGCCACGCCGGTAGCGCACCAACCAGCATCAGAAGCAGAATGATCAGCAGTATGGTTCCCAAGCCCATGACAATCTCCTCGCATGTCTGTGGCGGCCAAAGAAGGAGCGGCGCGCCTGGAACCGGCAGCGCTTATCCGGCTGCCGTTCGTACGCAGGGCATGACACGGCTGCGAAGCCAATACCTGGCAATGCTCTTGATGCTTCGCCATCCCCTACATCAGTTACGACTCGGCAGCGAATCGGAAAGTGCCAACTTTAAATGGGTGGCGCAGAGCCAGGACGTGGCGACGAAAACCCATGGATAGGCTGAGGCAAGGCGACGGGACGGAGCCCGACCCTCCCTGAAACGCGGCGGCGCAGCGATCGCTTCCCTCGGTCAGAGCAAGACGGTGGGCAAGTGATGACGCTTCGCTGCACCATGTAGGGCGGGTGAAACCCGCCAAGCCAGTAAGCAGTGGGCTGCACGCGCTCTGCGGCTACGGGAAAAAGGGGACAGATTTATTTTCCGGGATTACGCCTCGGCCTGCCTTGACCTCGTAGCTCAACCCGCAGCCCTTGGATTCTTTCTATCTCATCCACGAAACGAGCACTGCCGGTTAGCTGCCCCCTCTGCAGTGCTGCACGAATCAAATCAAGCTCACTTGATGGAACGGCTTGTCGCATGAATTCCATGTAACGGATACGACGCCTTTCAGGCGTGTCGCCAAGTGCGAAGAAGCAAGGGTCCATGTCCAGCCAATCGCTGTCCGACTGATCCGTTACCCGCGTCCGATAGCTCGACCAAGGATAATCACCCGCCTCGGCAACCATACGGGCTCGAACCGGGTTCAGCTCAATATAGCGACAGCAGGTAAGCAAGTATGCGTCTGACTCGACCACGCTGGACTTGTAGCGACTCTCCCAGAGAGTGCCAGTTCGTCCCTCTAAACGATTCCGATAACGGGTGGCGCGCGCCGCCAGCGCTTTCATCAACTGCCCCAGCCCGGAGATCGCTTCACCGGGTGCCAGTAGCAGGTGAACATGATTGGTCATCAGGCAATAGGCGTAGACCTTGACCCCGAAGACATCTTTCAGCTCACGCAGATCAGAAACGTAACGCTGATAATCCTGTTCAGCGGCAAACACCACCTGCCGGTTATGCCCTCGCTGCACCACATGATGTGGGTAGTTCGGTAACACAATACGCCCCATCCTTGGCATAACGACCTCCATCCACTGAGACCTTCAGCTTAGCCGAGCAGGCGGAAAATAAATCTGTCCCCTTTTTCGCTCATGCAATTAAACGTGAGCCAAAATCCGCTTGCACAGAAACTCATAAAAGCTTCCCGCATAGTGCAAACTTTCCCCCGATGGAATTCTGACTTTTATTGAACACTCCCCGTCCTTGTACGTAGAGAAATCAAAAAAGAACACTTCCCCGAAGTCTGTTTCACTCACCACAAGGCTCTGATCATCCACAAGACCATTTCTCAGCCCAATCAAGTGCTGATGGACAATATCCCCGCCATTAACGGTATCAAAGTCCATACCGTAGAGGCTGTATATCTCCTCACCACCAATTTCCCCTCCGGCATATCTCCTCAAGAACCATTTATATGAGGCCGGCAAGACCAGCCCCAATCTTTGCTCGGCTCTCTTGACCCACTCATCACCCACTGCGCCAGATTCATCACCAAAATCAACTATCTCGCAGTGCGCCTTCACCAACTCTTCAACTTTTTCCGCACTATAAGCACTCATTGAGCACCACCATATCCAGCTGCCCTCTGCTGCCAATACTGAGTCTTCCATTTATCAAAGGCAGCACGATCAATCCCGGAAGGAATAGTATTTGGGTTCACATGAATAACCGAACTGTTTTGCTGATGGAATGTCTGTGTCATTTCAGCAATAGGCCAAGATTGAGTTTGTGTCGTGTGATGTAGGTTGACGGATTTTCCATCTACGCCAATAGGGGCTCGACCGCTCGCCATACGCTCAAGATTGGTTCCAGTTACAACCTTCCCACCTTCACGCCAGCTACTAATGAGGTTCGGTTCAAACAAGTCATCTCGCTGGTAGACCTTGTTCCCGTTGAACTGGATTGGGTCTTTAGACCAGAAGTTGCGTTGCTGGCTAAAGACCGAACCAGCATCAGCGGCAGTTCCTTTTGCACCATTCCCCCCCACAGCACCAGAGTCCGTTTTGGGGACATTCAGCTTCCCGTCAACGGCCTTGGCAACACGATCAACAACCTTACCGCCAACACGCTGCAGCACAAGATCAGCAGCAGCGGATACGACAAAGTCACCCATATTTCCAGCCAAGCTCACATCGCCCTGATGCGTTCCCGGCCTAAACGAGTCTATAACTTTCTGGCCTTCCGTGGAGGTATAGCCGTTGCTGATGCGATCCAAGCCGTCGCTGTATTCCGAGATGCCACCCACGACACCAGCCGCTCCGAGTGCACACCCCACCCCGAAGGAAACAGTACAAGCTCCCGCTCCTCCGACACCCGAGACGATAGCTCCGCCAGCGCCTCCAATGACACTGCCAGCAGCGCTGGTGTAATAAAGCCCCTCCCCACGACTGGAAACCGCGTCGTTAAACCGCTCACTAAGTGAGTAGCTAAACAAGCCACTTTCCTGAAG
>NZ_FNJJ01000024.1 GCF_900104265.1 Ectopseudomonas guguanensis | reverse complement strand
TGCCACTGGCGTGACAACCGGAACACCAGAGGTTCGTCCAACCCGGTCCTCTCGTACTAAGGTCAGCCCCTCTCAAATCTCAAACGTCCACGGCAGATAGGGACCGAACTGTCTCACGACGTTCTAAACCCAGCTCGCGTACCACTTTAAATGGCGAACAGCCATACCCTTGGGACCGGCTTCAGCCCCAGGATGTGATGAGCCGACATCGAGGTGCCAAACACCGCCGTCGATATGAACTCTTGGGCGGTATCAGCCTGTTATCCCCGGAGTACCTTTTATCCGTTGAGCGATGGCCCTTCCATACAGAACCACCGGATCACTAAGACCTACTTTCGTACCTGCTCGACGTGTCTGTCTCGCAGTCAAGCGCGCTTTTGCCTTTATACTCTACGACCGATTTCCGACCGGTCTGAGCGCACCTTCGTACTCCTCCGTTACTCTTTGGGAGGAGACCGCCCCAGTCAAACTACCCACCATACACTGTCCTCGACCCGGATGACGGGCCAGAGTTAGAACCTCAAGGTTGCCAGGGTGGTATTTCAAGGATGGCTCCATGAGAACTGGCGTCCCCACTTCAAAGCCTCCCACCTATCCTACACAAGCAAGCTCAAAGTCCAGTGCAAAGCTATAGTAAAGGTTCACGGGGTCTTTCCGTCTAGCCGCGGATACACTGCATCTTCACAGCGATTTCAATTTCACTGAGTCTCGGGTGGAGACAGCGCCGCCATCGTTACGCCATTCGTGCAGGTCGGAACTTACCCGACAAGGAATTTCGCTACCTTAGGACCGTTATAGTTACGGCCGCCGTTTACCGGGGCTTCGATCAAGAGCTTCGCTTGCGCTAACCCCATCAATTAACCTTCCGGCACCGGGCAGGCGTCACACCCTATACGTCCACTTTCGTGTTTGCAGAGTGCTGTGTTTTTAATAAACAGTCGCAGCGGCCTGGTATCTTCGACCGGCATGGGCTTACGTAGTAAATACTTCACCCTCACCGGCGCACCTTCTCCCGAAGTTACGGTGCCATTTTGCCTAGTTCCTTCACCCGAGTTCTCTCAAGCGCCTTGGTATTCTCTACCTAACCACCTGTGTCGGTTTGGGGTACGGTTCCTAGTTACCTGAAGCTTAGAAGCTTTTCCTGGAAGCATGGCATCAACCACTTCGCATTCTAAAAGAACGCTCGTCATCAGCTCTCGGCCTTGATCTCCCGGATTTACCTAAGAAACCAGCCTACCACCTTAAACACGGACAACCAACGCCGTGCTGGCCTAGCCTTCTCCGTCCCTCCATCGCAGTAACTAGAAGTACGGGAATATTAACCCGTTTCCCATCGACTACGCATTTCTGCCTCGCCTTAGGGGCCGACTAACCCTGCGTCGATTAACGTTGCGCAGGAAACCTTGGTCTTTCGGCGTGCGAGTTTTTCACTCGCATTGTCGTTACTCATGTCAGCATTCGCACTTCTGATACCTCCAGCAAGCTTCTCAACTCACCTTCACAGGCTTACAGAACGCTCCTCTACCGCTCATCCAAAGGATGAACCCGTAGCTTCGGTGTATGGTTTGAGCCCCGTTACATCTTCCGCGCAGGCCGACTCGACTAGTGAGCTATTACGCTTTCTTTAAAGGATGGCTGCTTCTAAGCCAACCTCCTAGCTGTCTAAGCCTTCCCACATCGTTTCCCACTTAACCATAACTTTGGGACCTTAGCTGACGGTCTGGGTTGTTTCCCTTTTCACGACGGACGTTAGCACCCGCCGTGTGTCTCCCGTGCTGACACTTGCTGGTATTCGGAGTTTGCATCGGTTTGGTAAGTCGGGATGACCCCCTAGCCGAAACAGTGCTCTACCCCCAGCAGTGATACACGAGGCGCTACCTAAATAGCTTTCGAGGAGAACCAGCTATCTCCGAGCTTGATTAGCCTTTCACTCCGATCCACAGGTCATCCGCTAACTTTTCAACGGTAGTCGGTTCGGTCCTCCAGTCAGTGTTACCTAACCTTCAACCTGCCCATGGATAGATCGCCCGGTTTCGGGTCTATACCCAGCGACTAAAGCGCCCTATTAAGACTCGCTTTCGCTACGCCTCCCCTATTCGGTTAAGCTCGCCACTGAATATAAGTCGCTGACCCATTATACAAAAGGTACGCAGTCACCCAACAAAGTAGGCTCCCACTGCTTGTACGCATACGGTTTCAGGTTCTATTTCACTCCCCTCTCCGGGGTTCTTTTCGCCTTTCCCTCACGGTACTGGTTCACTATCGGTCAGTCAGTAGTATTTAGCCTTGGAGGATGGTCCCCCCATGTTCAGACAAGGTTTCTCGTGCCCCGTCCTACTCGATTTCATTGATAAGAGCGTTTCGTGTACGGGGCTATCACCCACTACGGCGGCACTTTCCAGAGCCTTCCACTACACTCAAATCAACTTAAGGGCTAGTCCCCGTTCGCTCGCCACTACTTAGGGAATCTCGGTTGATTTCTTTTCCTCAGGGTACTTAGATGTTTCAGTTCCCCTGGTTCGCCTCTTGCACCTATGGATTCAGTACAAGATACCTAGGTTATCCTAGGTGGGTTCCCCCATTCAGAGATCTCTGGATCACAGTCTGTTTGCCGACTCCCCAAAGCTTTTCGCAGGCTACCACGTCTTTCATCGCCTCTGACTGCCAAGGCATCCACCGTATGCGCTTCTTCACTTGACCATATAACCCCAAGCAATCTGGTTACTGTCTCAATCGTGAAGACGACATTCGCCGAAAATTTGCGTCTTGAGAACTACAAATTTTGCCTTGATTAACAACGTGCAGTGAAACACGTCGTTAGTCACTTCTATCACATATCCAAATTTTTAAAGAACGATTTTCTTACCGGTCAAAAGACCAGAAATCAGCACTCGACAGGATCACCCTGAAGCGCTCATTTCTGAACTCTCTACGATCAAGCTGTAATGGTGGAGCCAAGCGGGATCGAACCGCTGACCTCCTGCGTGCAAAGCAGGCGCTCTCCCAGCTGAGCTATGGCCCCGTAAGCATCTGCACCAAAATTGGTAGGTCTGGGCAGATTTGAACTGCCGACCTCACCCTTATCAGGGGTGCGCTCTAACCAACTGAGCTACAGACCTATAACAGGGTCGCCGCGTTACAGCATCGTCTTCTACAGTGAATCAAGCAATTCGTGTGGGAGCTTATGAAGAAGCTGATGTCTTCGATTAAGGAGGTGATCCAGCCGCAGGTTCCCCTACGGCTACCTTGTTACGACTTCACCCCAGTCATGAATCACTCCGTGGTAACCGTCCCCCCGAAGGTTAGACTAGCTACTTCTGGAGCAACCCACTCCCATGGTGTGACGGGCGGTGTGTACAAGGCCCGGGAACGTATTCACCGTGACATTCTGATTCACGATTACTAGCGATTCCGACTTCACGCAGTCGAGTTGCAGACTGCGATCCGGACTACGATCGGTTTTATGGGATTAGCTCCACCTCGCGGCTTGGCAACCCTTTGTACCGACCATTGTAGCACGTGTGTAGCCCTGGCCGTAAGGGCCATGATGACTTGACGTCATCCCCACCTTCCTCCGGTTTGTCACCGGCAGTCTCCTTAGAGTGCCCACCCGAGGTGCTGGTAACTAAGGACAAGGGTTGCGCTCGTTACGGGACTTAACCCAACATCTCACGACACGAGCTGACGACAGCCATGCAGCACCTGTGTCTGAGTTCCCGAAGGCACCAATCCATCTCTGGAAAGTTCTCAGCATGTCAAGGCCAGGTAAGGTTCTTCGCGTTGCTTCGAATTAAACCACATGCTCCACCGCTTGTGCGGGCCCCCGTCAATTCATTTGAGTTTTAACCTTGCGGCCGTACTCCCCAGGCGGTCAACTTAATGCGTTAGCTGCGCCACTAAAATCTCAAGGATTCCAACGGCTAGTTGACATCGTTTACGGCGTGGACTACCAGGGTATCTAATCCTGTTTGCTCCCCACGCTTTCGCACCTCAGTGTCAGTATCAGTCCAGGTGGTCGCCTTCGCCACTGGTGTTCCTTCCTATATCTACGCATTTCACCGCTACACAGGAAATTCCACCACCCTCTACCGTACTCTAGTCATGCAGTTTTGGAGGCAGTTCCCAGGTTGAGCCCGGGGATTTCACCTCCAACTTACAAAACCACCTACGCGCGCTTTACGCCCAGTAATTCCGATTAACGCTTGCACCCTTCGTATTACCGCGGCTGCTGGCACGAAGTTAGCCGGTGCTTATTCTGTTGGTAACGTCAAAACTGCAGGGTATTAACCAGCAGCCCTTCCTCCCAACTTAAAGTGCTTTACAATCCGAAGACCTTCTTCACACACGCGGCATGGCTGGATCAGGCTTTCGCCCATTGTCCAATATTCCCCACTGCTGCCTCCCGTAGGAGTCTGGACCGTGTCTCAGTTCCAGTGTGACTGATCATCCTCTCAGACCAGTTACGGATCGTCGCCTTGGTGAGCCATTACCTCACCAACTAGCTAATCCGACCTAGGCTCATCTGATAGCGCAAGGCCCGAAGGTCCCCTGCTTTCTCCCGTAGGACGTATGCGGTATTAGCGTTCCTTTCGGAACGTTATCCCCCACTACCAGGCAGATTCCTAGGCATTACTCACCCGTCCGCCGCTAAATCAGGGAGCAAGCTCCCCTCATCCGCTCGACTTGCATGTGTTAGGCCTGCCGCCAGCGTTCAATCTGAGCCATGATCAAACTCTTCAGTTCAATACTGCTTGGGTTTTGAGAAAACCCTAAACTTGGCTCAGCAATCGCAAATCTCTTACTTAAAAGAGTAACTCTCGAATTCACGAGTGTTGCTTTGTGATGCTGATAATCTGTCGACTATCAGTCTTACCTCACAAGCACCCACACGAATTGCTTGATTCAGTTGTTAAAGA
>NZ_FNJJ01000026.1 GCF_900104265.1 Ectopseudomonas guguanensis | reverse complement strand
TGGTGCAAGCCTACAACCACCAGGTCATCATCCCGCGCGACCCGCAGTCCGGCCAACCGACCGGCCAGCGCGTGCACAAGCCGCTGATGATCACCAAGGTCTTCGACAAGTCCTCGCCGCTGATCTTCAACGCCCTGACCTCCGGCGAGCGCCTGAGCAAGTGCCGTCTGGAGTGGTACCGCACCTCCTCCACCGGTACCCAGGAGCACTACTTCACCATCGAACTGGAAGACGCCGTGATCGTCGACGTGCAGTCGCGCATGCCGAACTGCCAGGACCCGAACATGGCGCACTTCACCCACCTGGAAGACGTCTACTTCACCTACCGCAAGATCGTCTGGACCCACGAAGTCTCCGGTACTTCCGGCTCCGACGACTGGCGTACCCCGATCTCCGCGTAAGTCGGGGTCGAGTCCGCGTCACCGCAGCGGCCAGGCATCGTCCTGGCCGTTGCGTTTACGACGCTCTGTGTGGGAGGGGCTTTAGCCGCGACGCACCTTCGCTTTCGCGCCCAAGCGCCAACCCGAACACAGCCCTGGTCGCGCCGCCTGCCTAGAATGGCCCGCGTATTCATGGATCGAAACGAGAGGAACAACGAATGTTCGCCCAGGCCAACCAGACCCATTTCAGCCTCAGCATCGACGCTGTCGAACACGACCTGCAGGTGCTCGAATTCAAGGGGCGCGAGGCGATCAGCCAGCCTTACGCCTTCGACGTGGAACTGATCAGCGAACGCCCCGACCTCGATCTGGAGAGCCTGCTGCATCAGCGCGCCTTCCTCGCCTTCGACCAGAACGGCGCCGGCATCCACGGCCTGATCCACCGCATCGCCCAGGGCGAATCCGGCAAGCGCATGACGCGCTACCGCCTGACCCTGGTACCGCAATTGGCCTACCTGGCACACCGCACCAACCAGCGCATCTTCCAGCACCTGACGGTGGAGAAGATCATCACCCAGGTGCTCGAGGAACACGGCATCCAGGCCGATGCCTACCAGTTCCAGCTCGGCTCGCTCTACCCCGAGCGCGAATACTGCGTGCAGTACGACGAGAGTGACCTGCACTTCGTCCAGCGCCTGTGCGAGGAGGAAGGCATCCACTACCACTTCCAGCACAGCAGCGACGGCCATGTACTGACCTTCGGCGACGACCAGACCGTGTTCCCGCGCCTGGCACCGCTGGCCTACCAGCAGGACACCGGCCTGGTCGCCGACGACCCGGTGATCAAGCACTTCGGCGTGCGCGTGGAAACCCGTACCAGCCAGGTCACCCGCCGCGACTACGACTTCGAGAAACCGCGCCTGCAGCTGGAAGCCAAGGCCGACGGCGATGCCCAGCCCAAGCTGGAAGACTACGACTATCCGGGCCGCTACACCGACCGCGAACGCGGCAAGCACCTGGCCAAGCGCGCCCTGGAGCGCCACCGCCACGACTTCGAACTGGCCCAGGGCGACAGCGATTCGCCGACCCTGGTCAGCGGCCACTTCCTCGACCTGACCGAGCACCCGCGCGAGGCCTGGAACCAGCTCTGGCTGCTGACCGAAGTGCTGCACGAAGGCAAGCAGCCGCAGGTGCTGGAAGAGTCGGTGTTGAACCTCCCCTCTCCCCCCGGGAGAGGGGCCGGGGGAGAGGGTAAAGCTGACAACACCGACTTCCACCAAGGCTACCGCAACCGCTTTACCGCCAC